>JBCDKN010000009.1:0-135217 GCA_038746545.1 Pseudomonadota bacterium | reverse complement strand
GCCGTGAGACTTGGGAAAGAAGGGCTCAAGACGCGCCATCTGCGCATCCGTCAGCCAGAATAGATCAGACATGTTCACCGCTCGTTTTTGAGTCGTGAACCACGCCACTGAACAGAAATCAATGGCGCCTGACCATAGAACATAGTCTGCATTCTTCGTGGTTTTGCTATCGGAATCCTCGTATGCCCTCCTCCCGCCGGCTTGCGAGATGACAAAATCTGTATCCTGGCTTTCGGACAACGGACGAATTCTTGAAATTTCCAACATGTACATTCTCAATGAAAAACAGGTGATCTTCCAGATACCGTGCCAAAGTTCGGGTCATGTTGTCGGTTAGCTCAGATCGCCAAAGGTGGAGCAAGTTAGCCCGGCATGCTACGTTGACCAAATTCGCCAACCACACTCCAAACTTAAGCCTCACCAAACCAAAATGGAAATTCGTGATGGCAAATCTATTGGCCTAAAATGGCAGGACTAGAGGTCAAAATGGCAGAACTTTGGGAATATCCACAAGCACGCCCCGCGCACCTAGCCGCATTTCGAAAACCCGCAATCCGCGCACGTGTTGCATCCCTCGACCATGCGCAGTGCGAAGGAGCCGCAATTCGGGCAAGAAGGTCCGCGGGGCGCATCGCCCACGGCCATGACTTCCGCATGGGGATCGGTCTTGAGGCCCATCCCCTCGCCTTCGATGAAGCCCGTTGCGATCATGTGGCGTTCGATGACCCCACCGATGGCCGCAAGGATCGAGGGAACATACTTGCCCTCCATCCATGCGCCTCCGCGCGGATCGAACACCGCCTTGAGCTCTTCGACCACGAAGGACACATCTCCGCCGCGCCGGAACACGGCTGAAACCATACGGGTCAGAGCGACCGTCCATGCGAAATGCTCCATGTTCTTAGAGTTGATGAAGACCTCGAAGGGACGCCGATGGCCGTTGATCACCACGTCATTGATCGTGATGTAGATCGCATGATCCGTCAGAGGCCATTTCACCTTATAGGTCTGTCCCTCAAGCGCTTGCGGGCGGTCCAGCGGGTCCGAAATATAGACGACATCGCCGTCGAGCCGGGCGTCGGAGACGGGCTTGACCTCGCCACTGCCCTCTTCGGCTTTCGGGCTCTCCGACACACTCAAAACCGACCCCGTCACCGCGTTGGGCCGATAAGTGGTGCACCCTTTGCACCCCTGATCCCAAGCCGCCATGTAAACGTCCTTGAACGCCTCGAAGCTGATATCCTCAGGACAGTTGATCGTCTTGGAGATCGACGAGTCGACCCATTTCTGCGCGGCGGCCTGCATGCGCACATGGTCCTGCGGGGCAAGCGTCTGGGCGTTGACGAAGTAATCCGGTAGCGGCGCGTCGCCCTTGAGGTCGCGCCACATTTGAACGGCATAGTCGACGACCTCTTCCTCGGTGCGCGACCCGTCTTTCTGCAGGACCTTGCGCGTGTAGGAGTAAGCAAAGACCGGCTCGATCCCGGAACTGACATTCCCCGCGTAGAGGCTGATCGTACCTGTGGGCGCGATGGAGGTCAGCAACGCATTGCGGATTCCGTGCTCGGCAATCTCGGCGCGAACATCCTCATCCATCGCCTGCATCGTCCCAGACTGCAGGTAAGCCTCCGCATCAAAGAGCGGAAAGGCGCCCTTCTCCTTGGCCAATTGCACCGACGCCCGGTACGCGGCGCGCGCGATACCGTGCAACCAGCGCTCGGTCTGACGCGCCGCCTCCTCAGAACCATAGCGCAGCCCAAGCATCAATAGCGCATCCGCCAAGCCCGTCACCCCGAGGCCGATCCGTCGCTTGGCACGGGCCTCAGCAGCTTGCGCCTCCAACGGGAAGCGCGACGCATCGACCACATTGTCCATCATCCGCACAGCCGTCGCGACCAGCTGCTCCAACTCCGTCCCATCCAGTTCCGCCGTTTCCGAGAACGGCTCGGAGACCAGCCGCGCGAGATTGATCGAGCCCAGCAGGCAGGCGCCATAGGGCGGCAAGGGCTGCTCCCCGCAGGGGTTCGTCGCCGCGATCGTCTCGCAATAGTTCAGGTTGTTTGCCGCATTGATCCGGTCGATGAAGATCACCCCGGGCTCGGCATAATCATAGGTCGCCTGCATGATCCGATTCCACAGATCGCGCGACTGCACGGTCTTGTAGACCTTGCCGCCAAAGACCAGATCCCAGGACCCGTCGGTCTTAACCGCCTCCATGAAGGGATCAGTGACCAGTACCGAGACATTGAACATCCGCAGCCGCGCTGGGTCGGACTTGGCGGCAATGAAATCCTCCACATCCGGATGGTCGCAGCGCATGGTCGCCATCATCGCCCCGCGGCGCGAACCCGCGGACATGATCGTGCGGCACATGGCGTCCCAGACATCCATGAACGAGAGCGGCCCCGACGCATCCGCCGCCACGCCCTTCACCACCGCGCCCTTGGGCCGGATGGTCGAGAAATCATAGCCGATGCCGCCACCCTGCTGCATGGTGAGCGCGGCCTCTTTCAGCCCTTCGAAAATCCCGCCCATATCATCGGGCACAGTCCCCATGACAAAGCAGTTGAAGAGGGTCACGGACCGCTCCGTCCCCGCGCCAGCGGTGATCCTGCCTGCGGGCAGGAATTTGAAATCCTCAAGGGCCGCGTAAAACCTCGGCTCCCAGGCCTCCGGCTCCGCTTCGACCTCGGCCAAAGACCGCGCGATCCGGCGCCAACTATCTTCGACGGTGACGTCGATGGGCGTGCCATCCGCTTCCTTGAAGCGGTATTTCATGTCCCAGATGGTTTCGGAGATAGGCGCGGAAAAACGAGTCATGGCAGCGATTCCCTGTGTGCAGCAGCGTTACAGTCTACAGCAAGTACGGGGAAAGACACAACAGGTTGCAGTGAAATCCGAGCGCTCTACGATATACGGTGTGCCATGACCCATTCTGGGGACGAATCTGGGGATAAGCCTGTGGAAAAGACCGTCCATCTCATCAAACTCTGCGTCGGAGCCGAAAAAGTCGAGGATCTGGCCAATTGGCAAGCCTCCGCGCGCGCCAAGGGACCAGATGGCCTGCCGCGCCATGTGACCCGGATGTGGCCGAAACGCAGCGATGAGATTCTCAATGGCGGGTCGATCTACTGGGTGTTCAAAGGCATCGTTCTGGCCCGCCAGAGGATCCTGCGGCTTGACGAGGTATTGGGTGGCGATGGCATCACGCGTTGCGGGATCGTACTCGACCCGGACGTCCACCGCACCGAGGCCGCGCCCAAACGTCCCTTCCAGGGCTGGCGCTACCTGACCCCCGAGGACGCCCCCGCCGATCTGACAAGCGCCAAACGCCGCGAAGAAACCCTGCCACCCAAGCTCGAACTGGCCCTCGCAGAAATCGGGGTCCGCTAGACCCGACCCGCTGGATCAGATCCACTGATCCAGCACTGCGCGATAGGATGTCAGATCTCCGAACTCCGCCGAGACCCAGTCCGGGTTGTGATAGGTGTTAAGATACCGCTCTCCCCCGTCACACATGACCGTCACGATGGAGCCGCGCTTGCCCGCAGCCTGCATCTCCGCCGCGATCTCCAACGCGCCCCACAGGTTCGTGCCGGTGGAGCCGCCAACCTTGCGCCCGATCTGTTCAGACAGCCACAGCGTTGTGGCCACCGAGGCTGCATCCGGCACCTGCCGCATGGCGTCGATCACATCGGGCTGGAACGACTTCTCGACCTTGGGCCGTCCGATCCCCTCGATCCGGCTGGAGCAGGCGCGGGTCAAAGACGCGTCGCGCTGCACGTAGCTGTCGAAGAAGACCGAGTTCTCCGGATCGACCACCACCAGCCGCGTCGCATGCCCGCAATAGCGGATATACCGCCCCAACGTGGCCGAGGTGCCGCCGGTCCCGGCGCTCATCACCAGCACGGAAGGCACCGGGAAGCGTTCCCGTACCATCTGGCGAAAGATACTCTCTGCGATGTTGTTATTGCCCCGCCAGTCGGTGGCCCGCTCCGCATAGAGGAACTGGTCCATGAAGTACCCGCCGGTTTCAGCGGCGAGCGCGGTGGCCGCGTCATGCATCTCGGGCGCGCTCTCGACGAAGTGGCACTGTCCGCCATAGCGGGTGATCTCGGCGATCTTGCTGGGAGCGGTCTTGCGCGGCATCACCGCCACGAAAGGCAAATCGAGCATCTTGGCGAAATAGGCCTCGGATACAGCGGTGCTCCCCGAAGACGCCTCGATCACCGGGCGGTCGGGCGCAAGCTTGCCGTTGCAGAGCGCATAAAGAAAGAGCGACCGCGCCAGTCGGTGCTTCAGGCTGCCCGTAGGGTGGGTGCTTTCGTCTTTCAGGTAGATGTCCACATCGCGCAAACCGGGCAGTTCCAGCTTGAAGAGGTGGGTATCGGCGGAGCGCTGGAAATCCGCCTCGATCTTGCGGACGGCCTCATGCACCCAAGCGCTCATTGGTCTATCTCACTGCTACATTGTCAATCAAACGGGCACCGCCAAGCTTGGCGGCGACAAACACGCGGGCGCTGCCAGGCTTGGGCGCCTCGACGATCTGCAGCGTCGCGGCATCCCGGCATTCGAGGTAGTCCACCGTCTTGAACCCTAGGGCCAGAACATCCTTGGCCGCCGTATAGCAGACCCCCGAGGCCCCGTGGCCATGGGCAATCCGCGCAGCCGCGTTGCGCAGGATCTTGTGCATGCCGGGCGCGATCTCACGCTCCTCCTCGGTGAGGTATGCGTTGCGCGAGCTGAGTGCGAGCCCATCCTCGGCGCGCACTGTCGGAATGCCAATCACCTCGGTGGGGAAGTTGAGATCCCGGGCCATCTGGCGGACAACGGCCAGTTGCTGCCAATCTTTCTGGCCGAAATAGGCCCGATCCGCCTGGCCGAGATTGAAGAGCTTGGTCACGACCTGCGTCACCCCGTCGAAGTGCCCAGGGCGCGTCTGGCCGCAGAGCATATCCGTCAATCCGCCAACCTTCACAGTGGTGCTGAAGCCCTCGGGATACATGATATCGCGCGTCGGGGAGAAGACGACATCCACTCCGGCCTCACGCAGCATCTGCAGATCCGCGTCGAACGTGTCGGGATACGCGTCGAGGTCTTCATTCGCGCCAAACTGGGTCGGGTTCACAAAAATCGTCACGATCACCTTGGCGCATTCCTCGCGCGCCGCTGCGACCAGCGCCATATGCCCCGCATGGAGGGCGCCCATGGTCGGCACGAGCCCCACGCTTTCGCCCGCGCGGCGCCACATGCCCTGCAACATCCGCAGCGAGGCAACATCCCGGATCACATCAGTCATGGAACACTCCCTCCGTCAGGTCGTCGCGGCCCAGTGCCTGGCCCAGCGCCTGCAAGGCGGTGCGTTCCGCAGCCTCCCAAGGCGCGGTGCGGGACGCAAAGAGGGTCGCCTGCGAGCGCAGCACCGGCTCACCTTTCAGGATCTTAAGGTGATTGGCCCGCAAAGTCTCGCCGGTCGAGGTGATGTCGGCGATCGCCTCTGCGGTCAGGTTCGCCACCGTGCCTTCGGTCGCGCCCTGACTGTCCACCAGCTGGTAGTCGGCCACGCCATGGCCACTCAGATGCGCATGGACGAGACGGTGATACTTCGTGGCGATACGCAGGCGGAACCCATGATTGGCGCGGAACTGCGCGGCCACTGCGTCCAGGTCATCAAGTGTCTCCACGTCCACCCAGCAGCGCGGCACAGCGAGGATCAGATCCGCATGGCCAAAGCCCAAAGCCTCAAGGCTGCGGACCTGCCGCATCCAGTCGGGCAGTTTCTCCTGCACGAGATCCGTGCCCGTGACACCCAGATGGATCCGCCCAGCCGCCAATTCGCGCGGTATCTCTCCCGCCGAAAGCAGCACAAGGGAAACATGGTCGAGCCCCTCTACGGCACCTGCATATTCCCGATCCGACCCGGTGCGGCGCAGGGTGACGCCATGCTTGCCGAACCAGTCAAAGGTCTTTTCCATTAGCCGCCCCTTGGACGGCACGCCGAGCTTCAGGGTCATCGCTGAGCCTCCTCAAGCGCGGCGACAAGGCCCGGGCGGATCACACCGCCGACCGCCGGGATCGCGCGGCCCTGCCCCAGAACCGTGGTCAGAGCATCATAACGCCCGCCCGATGCCACCGGGGCCATATGCGGCCGCGCGCGCGCGAAGATGCCAAAGACAAATCCATCATAGTACTCCAGCGACGCGCGCCCATAGGTTCCGTCGAATTCCAGCATCGCCGGATCCTCGCCCCGAACCGCCAGAGCCTCGAGCCGGGCCTCCATCTGGTCGAGCGCCGGGGTCAGGGTCGACAGATCCACTGCCAGATCACGCAACCGCTCCAGCGCATTGGGCGCGCTCTCGCGCAGGCGCGAGATATCCTCGAGCACGGAGACCTCGGTCGCCGGGATCGGCGTCGCCTCTTGATCGGCGCGCAGACGGGCGATCCGGGCCGTGATCTCATCGGGGCTGCGCCGCCCCATATCCGGACCATTGGCCGCGATCACCGCCGCGACGCCCTTCTCCGCGACCTCCGCGACCAGTGCCGCGCGCCCCTCGGGCTCGGGCAGCTGCCCGCCAAACCGGCTCAGAAGCGCGCGGAACCGGCGCGGTCGCCAGATATGACGCAGCAGCGCGGCCCGACGCTCGGGCGTGGTGGTCAGACCCGCAATCGCGGCACGCAGGATACCGATATCGCCGATCACAGCGCGGGTCGGTAGATGCGCCAGCTGCGCGCGCAGCAGGGCAAAGACCTCTGCATCGGCCGCGGCAGGATCCTTGCCGTCGAACACCTCGTAACCGGCCTGCAGGAACTCGCGCGGACGCTCGACCCCGGCGGCCTGCTTTCGAAACACCTCACCCATATAGGCATAGCGCGCGGGCTCGGCCCCCTCGCTCATATGCATCTGCACGACGGGAACCGTGAAGTCCGGCCGCAACATCTGCTCACCCCGCACCGCATCGGCCGTGACATAGGCCCGGTGACGGATCGTCTCGCCATAGAGATCGAGCAGGGTTTCGGCAGGCTGCAGGATATCCGCGTCCACCGGGGCCGCGCCCGCATCCAGAAACGCCGAGAAAAGGCGCGCGCCAACCGCCCGGTCCGCTTGGGAAATCGTCATCGCGTTAGGCCCCGCGCCCCAGGATGGCACGCACCTCGGCCACCAGATCAGTGACCGCGACCTCGCGCTGCGCTGGCTGGGACTTCCATTCATCGAGGCTGGCGCTTGCGGCGATCTGCGCCCCTAGCACCAGATCCTTGATCTGGACCACGCCGCGCGCGGCCTCGTCCGAACCCTGGATCACCGCCACAGGGGCACCGCGCTTATCCGCGTATTTCAGCTGGTTGCCGAAGTTCTTGGGGTTGCCAAGATAGAGCTCGGCCCGAATCCCCGCGCTCCGCAGGGTGCCGACCATGGCCTGATACTCCGCCAGCCGGTCGCGATCCATCACAGTCACGATCACCGGACCTGGCGCCTCGGCGCCCGCCTGCCCCTTGGCCCGGAGCGCCGCCAGCAGCCGGTCAACCCCGATGGAGATCCCGGTGGCTGGCACCGATTGCCCGGTGAAGCGCTTGACCAGATCGTCATAGCGCCCGCCCCCAGCCACGGAGCCGAACTGTACGGTCTGGCCCTTTTCGTTCTGCACCTCAAAGGTCAATTCCGCCTCAAAGACCGGGCCGGTATAATAGCCCAGACCGCGCACGACGCTCGGGTCGATCTCGATCCGGTCCGCGCCATAGCCCTGCGCCTCCATAAGAGCGGCGATGGTCTCAAGCTCGGCCACGCCCTCTGCCCCGGCCTTGGACCCGCCGACTAGCTCGCCCAGTGCAGCACAAGTCGCCGCCCCGGTCTCGCGCTTGGCGTCCATGAAGGCCATGACCCGCGCGGCCTGCTCATCGCTAAGCCCGGCCCCATCGGTAAAATCTCCGCTCTCATCCTTGCGGCCAGCCCCGAGCAGCGCGCGCACGCCCTCCGTGCCCAGCCGGTCGAGCTTGTCGATGGCCCGCAGGACGATGCCGCGCTCGGAGGCGAACTTCTCGGGATCGGACGGATCGAGCACGCCCGCCGCCTCCATCACGCCGTTGAGCACTTTGCGATTGTTAACCCGCACGATGTAGTCGCCGCGCGGAATGCCCACCGCCTCGAGCGCGGTCGCAAGCATGGCGCAGACCTCGGCATCGGCCGCGACGCTCGGTGCTCCAACCGTATCTGCATCGCATTGATAGAACTGCCGGAACCGCCCGGGTCCGGGCTTCTCGTTCCGCCAAACCGGCCCCATTGCATAGCGCCGATAGGGGCTCGGCAGATCGTTGCGATACTGAGCGGCCACCCGGGCCAGGGGCGCGGTCAGATCATACCGCAGCGCGAGCCAGTCGCTCTCCTCCTCCTGCCAGGCAAAAACGCCCTCATTCGGTCGGTCCACATCTGGCAGGAACTTGCCCAGCGCCTCAACGGTCTCGACCGCGGAGGTTTCCAAAGGATCGAACCCATAGAGATGATACACCTCGGCAATGCGATCCAGCATGGCCTTGCGTTCGGTCACCTCAGCGCCGAAATAGTCGCGAAAGCCCTTCGGCGTTTGTGCCTTGGGGCGGGGTGTTTTCTTGGGCTTGGCCATCGAATGGCTCCATTGGGTCTGATGCGCCCGCGTTTAGCGGAGCAATGGCACAGGAGCAAGACAAGGGGCCCGGACAAGCGTGTGGAGCGGAAAGATGTCTCAGGCAGAAATCGACCGGTTGGAAGAGAAGCTGGCCTATCAGGAGAAGACCATCGACGAGCTTTCGGAGGTGATGGCAGCGCAGGCCCGCCAGATCGACCTGATCGAGGTGCGCCTGCGCCGCCTGATGGAGCGCGAAGCCACGCGCGAGGCCGAAGGCACCGGCGGCGTGATCCTCGGCGACGAACGCCCGCCCCATTACTGACCCCAGAAACAAGAATACCCCGCCGGATCGGCGAGGTATCCCTTAAGTCACGGCCATCGGCGTCCCCGCCTGTGCCGTGCGGGCACGGTGCCGCGATTCTGGTTTCTTAAGTCTCTAAATATCCCCGCCGGAGGCACTGGCCGCAGGCCAGTTGGCCCGAGCAGAGCTCGGGCGGATTCTGGGCTTCCGGCGGGGATATTTAGAGACTTAAGATTGGCAATTTGATCAAAGCTCCTCGACCATGGCAACGCCGGAGAGGCTCTTGAGCGCGCCCTTGATCTGTGGATTGACGGGAAGCGCTTCGCCGAGCAGGACATCGACCTCTCCGGGCAGTTCAGAATCGACGAGTGCGAGGGTTATCGGGCCTCGCGTCCGGATGCTCGGATCGTCTGCCATGCGCCCGAGCAGGCCCGCGATGTTCGGGACCGCCTCATCCCCATCCACGAAGATGCGCAGGCCCATCATGCCCTTCGCATCAGACACCGCATCATCGATTGGGGCGGCGGAGCGGCATAGCAGTTTGAGCTGATCCGCCTCCAACGTCGCCTCGACCGTCAACACCACGTTCTTGCCCGTTTCCAGATGCGGGCGCGCGGTTTCCAGCGTGTCGGAGAAGACTGTCACCTCGTAGAGGCCCGTGGGATCAGAAGCCTGGACGAAGGCAAACCGGTTGCCCCGCGCGGATTTACGCTCCTGCCGTCCAGCGACCGTTCCTGCGATCTTGGCCACGGCGGCGCCGCGATCCATCTGCTGGGTCAGGGCCTCCAGCGTTACGACTCCCTTGCGCTTCAAGGCGCCCATATAGTCGTCGAGGGGATGGCCAGAGAGGTAGAAGCCTACCGCTTTATGCTCTTCGGCGAGCCGCTCGGCGGGTAGCCAGTCATCGCAGGGCAGAATGCGCGGTTCCGGCAGATCCTCGCCCGCCTCGCCAAAGAGAGAGACCTGCGCCGACGCGCGTTGCTCAAAGATGGCGGCGGAGTAGGCGACAAGCCCGTCAAGGCTCTGGAATACCCGCCGCCGATTGCTGTCGAGTTGATCAAAGGCCCCTGCCCGGGCCAGCATCTCCAGCGGGCGCTTGCCGACCCGTTTCAGATCCACACGTCGCGCGAGATCAAAGAGGGTGACGAAGGGTTTGTCGCCGCGCCCGGCCACCACCAGTTCCATCGCGTCGGCGCCCACATTCTTCAGCGCGCCGAGGCCATAGACCAACTTGCCCTCGGTCACCGAGAAGGTCGCCAGCGAGCGGTTCACGCAGGGAGGCACAATCTCAAGGTCGAGCCCGCGCCGCACCTCCTCGGCATAGACGGCGAGCTTGTCGGTCAGATGGATATCGCAGTTCATGACACCGGCCATGAACTCCACCGGGTGGTTCGCCTTGAGCCAGGCCGTCTGGTAGCTCACCACCGCATAGGCCGCCGCGTGGGACTTGTTGAAGCCGTAATTGGCGAACTTGTCGAGGAGGTTCCAAACCTCCAGAGCCTTGTCCTTGTCAACGCCGTTTTCCTTCGCACCCGCGAGGAATTTCGGGCGCTCGGCGTCCATCGCTTCCTGGATCTTCTTGCCCATGGCGCGGCGCAGCATGTCGGCCCCGCCGAGCGAATAGCCCGCCATCTCCTGGGCGATCTGCATCACCTGTTCCTGGTAGACAATGATGCCTTGGGTCTCGTCGAGAATATGATCCACGGTCGGATGCAGAAGTTCCCGCTCGCTGAGCTTGTTCTTCACCTCGCAGAATTTCGGGATGTTCTCCATCGGGCCCGGGCGATAGAGCGCCACCAGCGCGATGATATCCTCGATGCAGTCGGGTTTCATCCGCCGCAGGGCGTCCATCATACCCGTGCTTTCCACCTGGAACACGGCGACGGTCTTGGCGGCGGCATAGAGCTTGTAAGAGGCCTCATCATCCAGCGGGATCGCGTTGATGTCGTTCTCGGTGCCGGGTTTGGGCGCATAGAGTTCGGTGCCGTCGGCCGCTATATGCAGGTCCCGCCCGCTGGCGAGGATCAGATCGACCGCGTTCTGGATCACGGTCAGGGTCTTCAACCCGAGGAAGTCGAACTTCACAAGCCCGGCCTGCTCCACCCATTTCATGTTGAACTGGGTCGCCGGCATGTCCGAGCGCGGATCCTGATAGAGCGGCACGAGCGCGTCGAGCGGACGGTCTCCGATCACCACACCGGCGGCGTGGGTGGAGGCGTTTCGCAATAGGCCCTCAACCTGCATCCCGTATTTCAGGAGCCGGTCCACGACCTCCTCAGCCTTGGCCTCTTCGCGCAGTCGCGGCTCATCGGCCAGCGCCTTCTCGATGGAAACGGGTTTCACCCCCTCCACCGGGATCATCTTGCTGAGCCGGTCCACCTGTCCATAGGGCATCTGCAGCACCCGACCCACATCGCGCACGGCGGCCTTGGACAAGAGCGCGCCGAAGGTGATGATCTGGCCCACCTTGTCGCGCCCGTATTTCTCTTGCACGTAGCGGATCACCTCCTCCCGTCGGTCCATGCAGAAGTCGATGTCGAAATCGGGCATTGAGATCCGTTCCGGGTTCAGGAACCGCTCGAACAGCAGTGAGTAACGCAGCGGATCGAGATCGGTGATCGTCAGCGCATAGGCCACAAGGGACCCCGCGCCCGAGCCCCGGCCCGGGCCCACGGGAATGTTGTGATCCTTGGACCACTGGATGAAATCCGCAACGATCAGGAAATAGCCGGGAAAGCCCATCCCCTCGATGATGCCGAGTTCGAAATCGAGCCGCTTCTCGTATTCCTCCACACTGGTGGCGTGGGGGATGACCTCCAGACGCTTGGCCAATCCATCCTTGGCCATGCGCCGCAATTCGGCCACCTCGTCATCGGCGAATTTCGGCAGGATCGGGTCGCGCTTGTAAGCCTTGAAGGCACAGCGCTGTGCAATCTCCACCGTGTTCTCAATCGCCTCGGGCAGATCCGCAAAGAGCGTGACCATCTCGGTCTGAGTCTTGAAATAGTGCTGGTCGGTTAGGCGACGGCGATCAGCTTGCTGATCCACATAAGCCCCCTCGGAGATGCAGATCAGCGCGTCGTGGGCCTCATACATCCCTTCGTTCGGGAAGTAGACATCGTTGGTCGCCACCAGCGGCAGGTCCATGGCATAGGCCAGCCCGACCATCCCCGGCTCGGTCTCGGCGCAGACCGGATCGCCCGGATGGCGCTGTAGCTCCACATAGAGCCGATCCGCGAAAGCCGCCTTGAGCCGTGCCATCAGCGCCTCGGACTTGGGGGTTTGCCCCGTCGAGAGAAGCCGCCCGACCGGGCCGCGTGGCCCGCCGGTCAGACAAATCAGGTCGCGACTGTACTGATCCAGTTCCGCCAAGGTGACCTGTGGCAGCTGCCCGCCCTTGTCCACATAGAGGCAGGAGTTGAGCTTCATCAGGTTCTCGTAACCCGCCTCGCTCTGCGCCAGCAGGACGAGCGGCGCTGGCGCCCGCGAGCGCTCCCCCGGCTCGGCGGGATCAAACTCCAGATCCACCTGGCACCCGATGATCGGTTGGATGCCCGCCTTGGCCATGCCTTCTGAGAATTCCAGCGCCGCGAACATGTTGTTCGTATCGGTCAGGGCAATCGCAGGCATGCCCGCCTTGGCCGTCAGATCCGGCAGTTTCTTGAGCCGCATCGCCCCCTCGAGGAGCGA
The DNA here is from genome assembly GCA_038746545.1 of Pseudomonadota bacterium. Taxonomy (GTDB): domain Bacteria; phylum Pseudomonadota; class Alphaproteobacteria; order Rhodobacterales; family Rhodobacteraceae; genus Dinoroseobacter. The sequence goes on along the minus strand of JBCDKN010000009.1, from coordinate 122,629 downwards.
GTACTCGGTGTGAACGCGCAGATGGATGAATCGGGGATCAAGCATAACGAAAAGTTAGCGCAACTTGTTGCGGACGGAAAGCGCCAGACCACCCGATCTTGTGGATAACAAACCGTAAATGCGCGCGTCAGGCATTAACCGTCGGGCAAGAAATGACTGCCCGCGCAGGCCTCTAGCATTTAGTGTGCTTTTTAGACGCTTTTGACCCGAACTTGCATCAAAGCTTCGAACAAACGCAACGAATTCTGGATGGACCCACAATGATCGACGCAGCCACCAAGAACGCCTTCGCTCTTCTCGGCCTCGCACCGACCTCCGATGTCACGGTGCTGCGGAAAGCATGGCGCAAGCTGGTTCGCATCCATCACCCGGATCAGGCGGAGGGCTGCAAGGACAAAGCCAACGCCCGTCTGGCCGAGATCAACGCCGCATTTGACCTTGTCTGGGTCTGGGCCGAGCAAGGCCCCCGGGCGGCACAAGCGCCCCGCGCCGATACCGAAGCGGCTGCTCGTGCTAAGTCCGAAGCCGCTGCCCGCGCCAAAGCCGAGGCCGCTGCCCGCGCCAAAGCCGAAGCGGCTGCTCGTGCCAAGGCCGAGGCCGCTGCCCGCGCCAAAGCCAAGGCCGCTGCCCGCGCAAAGGCCGAAGCCGCTGCCCGCGCCAAAGCCGAGGCCGCTGCCCGCGCCAAGGCCGAAGCCGCTGCCCGCGCTCAGTCCGCGACGCGCAACCGCCCCGACACCAGCGCCGCGGCTGTGGCCCGGGCCCGCTTCCTCGACGCCCTATCGGCCCTGGAACCCAAAGCCGCCCAGCGCACCTTTGGATTTGCCTGATCCCTAAAATTCGACTCAAGCATCCGACAAAGTCTGAATGGTTTCGAAAGAATTTGCCCCGAGATCGCACTGACCCGCGCCCCTCCCTCAGGACGAAACAAGCCTCGCCAGACCGAGCTTCGCCCTCACATACGCCGAGACGCCAATGAATTGAGCATCTGCGCAAAACCGCGACGCTCCCGCCCCAAACCTCTTGCAATGCGTTCTGATCCCCGGTCTTCTGTCCGGGGTTGATCCGAATACGAGGGGCCGCCTTCTACGCCGCATCGAAGGCTGCAGAACCCTCCCTCGCTTCAGTAACGCGGCGGGCACATATCTATGGAGACGACGTTTCTTCTGAATGGAGAGACCGTGTGCGTCGCGGATGAACCTGCGACGCGGACCCTTTTGGACTGGCTGCGCGAAAGACGCGGGCTAACCGGGACAAAGGAGGGCTGCAACGAAGGCGATTGTGGCGCTTGCACGGTGATCGTGACCGACGAGAGCGGGCCTCGTACGTTGAATGCCTGCATTCTCTTCTTGCCCCAGCTGCAAGGCAAGGCCGTGCGCACGGTCGAGGGGATCTCCGGGCCGGATGGAACGCTTCACCCGATGCAAGAAGCGATGGTAACCCAACATGGTAGCCAATGCGGGTTCTGCACGCCGGGGATCGTAGCGACGCTGGCTTGCGTCCACAGCTCGGGCCAGACCGACTATGCCAACCAACTCGCCGGGAACCTCTGTCGCTGCACAGGCTACGCCCCGATCCTGCGCGCGGCCGAGGCCGCGCGTGAGGCACCCATCCCCGACTGGATGACCGAGCCGACCTTGCCTGCAGCTACTCCAGACACGCGGGAGGTCACGACAGCGAGCGGGGAGGCGGGCGTGGTGCAACCACGCTCCTCCGACGCGCTTGCCACATGGTACGCGGACAATCCCGAGGCAACCCTGATCGCAGGGGCCACGGATGTCGGGCTCTGGGTGACCAAGCAGCTGCGCGAACTGGCGCCCATAGCCTATCTCTCCGGCTGCGAGGACCTCAAGACAGTCAACACCACTGAAGATCACTGGCATGTCGGTGCCATGGTGACGATCTCGGAGTTTCTGGAGCTGGTCCGCGACGACTATCCGAGCCTTGCCGAGATGCTCCGCCGCTACGGTTCGGTGCAAGTCCGCAATGCTGCGACGCTGGGCGGCAACATCGCCAATGGATCCCCGATCGGGGACAGCCCTCCGCCCCTGATCGCGCTTGGCGCCACGCTCAATCTGCGTCACCGAGAGACGCGCCGGGAGGTACCGCTGGAGGCGTTCTTTCTCGACTATGGCAAGCAGGACCGCGCCGAGGGCGAATTCGTCGAGGCGATCACCATTCCCCGGGGCCAGACGAGCTTGCGGGTTTATAAGCTCTCGAAACGGTTTGATCAGGACATTTCCGCAGTCTGCGGCGCCTTCGACCTGGAGCGCGATGGTGACACGATCGCGCGGGCGCGCATCGCCTTTGGCGGGATGGCCGGGATACCAAAACGCGCGACGAATGCCGAACAGGCCCTGACCGGCGCACCGTGGACGGCCGCCTCCTTTGAGCGGGCCTCAGAAACACTGGCGAAAGACTTCACGCCCCTAAGCGACACGCGGGCCTCCGCCGCCTATCGCCTGCGCACAGCGCAAAACATGCTCTACCGCTACAAGGCCGATCTGGAGGGCGTCCCGACGTCGCTCGCGGAGATGCGCCCGTGAGTGTTGCAAAGCCCCTGCCCCATGATGCGGCCAAACTCCATGTCACAGGGTCCGCGCGCTATGTGGATGACATCCCGACCCCGGCCAATGCCCTGCACCTGGCCTTTGGCCTGAGCGAAATCGCTCATGGAGAGATCACGCGCCTTGACCTCAATGCAGTGCGGGACGCGCCCGGTGTCGTGTGCGTATTGACGGCGGACGATCTGCCTCATCACAATGACGTCTCACCTTCCCCTTCGCCTGAGCCGATGTTGGCCACGGGTGAAGTGCACTATGTGGGCCAGCCGATCTTCATCGTTGCCGCCGACAGCCATCTGGACGCGCGCAAGGCGGTACGGTTGGCGCAGGTGGCATATGCGGAAAAACCGGCGCTGCTCACCATCGACGCGGCCCTCGCTGCTGGTGCGATCTTCGAAGAGGCCCCCCGGCACTACACCAAAGGCGATGCAGACAAAGCCCTCTCGGCGGCCCCACAGGTGATCGAAGGCAGTATCGAGATCGGCGGGCAGGAGCATTTTTATCTGGAGGGACAAGCGGCCCTCGCCCTTCCCCAAGAAGGCGGCGACATGGTCGTCCATTCCTCGACACAGCACCCAACAGAGATCCAGCACAAGGTGGCCGAAACCCTGGGCGTGCCGATGCATGCGGTCCGGGTCGAGATCCGACGCATGGGCGGTGGCTTCGGTGGTAAGGAGAGCCAGGGCAACGCGCTAGCCTGTTCCTGTGCCGTGGTCGCGGCCTTGACCGGGCGACCGGCGAAGATGCGCTACGACAGGGATGACGATATGGTCATCACCGGCAAGCGCCATGACTTCCGCATCGACTACCGGGTGGGGATCGACGGCGAAGGGCGCATCCTCGGGCTCGCCTTCGAGCAGTACTGCCGCTGCGGCTGGTCCATGGACCTGAGCCTGCCCGTGGCGGATCGGGCGATGCTCCATGCGGACAATGCCTATCACCTGGAGCATGTATCGATCCGCTCCCACCGGTTGCGCACAAACACCCAGTCGAACACAGCGTTTCGCGGCTTTGGCGGGCCGCAAGGCATGGTGGGGATCGAGCGTGTGCTGGATCACATTGCCTTCGCAGTGGGGCGTGACCCGCTCGATGTACGGCGCCTGAATTATTATGCGGAGGGGGGCAATCTGCCCCCCGCTGCCGATGGCAGCCCCCCCGAGGATATTTCCAGACTTAAGTCAGGGGGGGTGGTGCAGACCACGCCTTATCATATGCCGGTAGAGGATTTTGTCCTGCATGGGCTGACGGACCAGTTGGCGCAGCAGGCTGAGTATGGCGTGCGGCGGGCGCAGATCCGGGCCTGGAACGAGACGAGCCCCTTACTAAAGCGCGGGCTCGCGCTGACGCCGGTGAAGTTCGGGATCTCCTTCACGCTGACCCATCTCAACCAGGCTGGCGCGCTGGTGCATGTCTATCAGGACGGCTCGATCCACATGAACCATGGCGGGACCGAGATGGGACAGGGCCTGTTCCAGAAGGTCGCCCAAGTGGCAGCGGCCCGGTTCGGGGTGGATGTGGGCGCGGTCAAGATCACCGCGACCGATACCGGCAAAGTCCCGAACACATCGGCCACGGCGGCCTCTTCGGGGTCGGATCTGAACGGAATGGCGGTACAGACGGCGTGCGACACGATCCGCGACCGGATCGCCGAGTGCATCGCGCCGGATTTACAGGCCCATCCCGAGGAGGTCGTTTTCGAGGGCGGCATGCTGCGCGCGGGCGGGGCGGAGATCTCCTTCGCGGAGGCCGTGCAGAAGGCCTACATGTCCCGGGTCAGCCTCTCGGCCACCGGGTTCTACAAGACACCCAAGATCGTCTGGGACCGGATCAAAGGCGAAGGGAGGCCATTCTACTACTTTGCCTATGGTGCCGCGCTGACGGAAGTGGCCGTGGACACGCTCACTGGCGAGTACCGGATCCTGCGCACGGATATCCTCCATGATGCGGGCGCATCGCTGAACCCCGCCCTCGATATCGGCCAGATCGAAGGCGGCTATGTTCAAGGAGCCGGCTGGCTGACCATGGAAGAGCTCGTCTGGGACAAGGCCGGGCGGCTGAGGACCCATGCGCCATCGACTTACAAGATCCCGGCCGTCGGGGACACACCGCCTGTGTTCAACGTCGCGTTGTGGGAAGGATCGAACCGGGAAGAGACTGTTTACCGATCCAAGGCCGTGGGCGAGCCGCCCCTTATGCTGGGAATTTCGGCGCTGATGGCGCTCTCGGATGCGGTGGCGGCCTGCGGGAATGGCGAGACCTATCCCGATCTGGACGCCCCGGCCACGCCGGAGCGGGTGCTTTGGGCCATCGAACATGTGCGGAGAGGGGCATGAGCCTGGATCCCGACATCTTGCGCGCAGCGGTAGCGCGCCACGGGTCCGTTGCGCGGGTTGTGGTGGCCGAAGTCAAGGGGTCTGTCCCGCGCGAGGTTGGCGCGGCCATGCTGGTCTGGGCAGACGGACAATCCGGCACGATCGGTGGAGGGGCTCTGGAGTTCGAGGCCGCCGCACGCGCGCGCGAGAGCTGGACCGACCGCCTCGATCCGGTGCCGCTCGGCCCCGGGCTGGGCCAGTGCTGCGGCGGGGCGGTGACCCTGCTGACGGAAATCTATGACGCGGCCCGGTTGACGGAATTGACTGGAGAGCTCCATGCGCGGCCCCTGCCCGGCATGGCTGCTGAGAGCCCTTTGGCGTTGCGCCGGATCCTTGCCGATGCCCGTGGACAAGGGCAGATCCCGGGCCTGCGCATAGTCGATGGCTGGGTGGTTGAGCCCTTAGCGACCGCCCGCCGCCCGCTCTGGATCTATGGCGCGGGGCATGTGGGCCGCGCGCTGGTTCACACGCTTGCGCCGCTACCGGATCTGGCGATCACCTGGGTCGATACCGGGCCTGAGCGGTTTCCTGACCTGGTGCCAGATGGCGTGACCTGCCTGCCTGCTGCGGATCCGGTCGCCGCTGCACGGATCGCGCCCCCGGACGCACGCCATCTGATCCTCACCTATTCCCACAGCCTCGACCTCGCGCTCTGTCATGCCCTACTGCAACAGCCCTGCGAGGCCATCGGGCTGATCGGTTCGCAAACGAAATGGGCGCGCTTCCGGTCCCGGCTGGCGCAACTGGGCAACGCTCCTGCCCAAATTTCACGCATCGCTTGCCCGATTGGAGATCCCAGCCTCGGCAAACACCCGCAGGCCATTGCCGTCGGGGTGGCAACCAGCCTACTTTCCGAGCAGATGACCAAAAGACCCGCAGAACTCCCGCCCCGTGAGGCGCGCTCGTGACCGCGCTGCTGACAGTAGAGAGCCTGACCAAGGCCTATCCGGGGGTCGTCGCCAATGACACTGTGTCGTTTGAGATCGCACCGGGTGAGGTCCATGCCCTGCTTGGGGAAAACGGGGCCGGGAAATCCACATTGGTCAAGATGATCTACGGGCTCGTGCGCCCTGATAGCGGCAGTATGACCCTGCGTGGCGCGCCCTTTGCGCCCCCCGAGCCCCGGATCGCACGCGCCTCGGGCGTCGCCATGGTGTTCCAGCATTTCAGCCTGTTCGAAGCGTTAACCGTGGCCGAGAATATCGCCCTTGGGATGGAGGATCCGCCCAAGATGCGCGATCTGGCGACCCGGATCACCGAGGTGAGCCATGCCTATGGCCTTCCGCTGGATCCGGCCCGCCTCGTGGGCACGCTCAGCGCCGGGGAGCGGCAACGGGTGGAGATCATCCGCTGTCTTCTGCAGGACCCGAAACTGCTGATCATGGATGAGCCGACATCGGTCCTGACCCCGCAAGAGGTCGAGATCCTCTTCGGCACCCTGCGCAAGCTCCGGGATGAAGGCACGGCAATCCTCTATATTTCCCACAAACTCGAGGAGATCCGGAGCCTCTGCGACAGTGCGACGATCCTGCGGTTGGGCAAGGTGGTCGGCACCTGCGATCCACGCGCCAAATCCGCGCGCGAACTGGCCGAGATGATGGTGGGCAAAACCCTGCAGCAGACGAAGTCCGCTGGTCACGCCCATGGCGCGCCGGTGCTGGAACTGCGCAACCTTTCCCTGCCCGCAGCCACGCAATTCGGCACGCCCCTGCGCGACATAGACCTGAGCGTCTGCGCGGGCGAGGTGCTGGGCATTGGCGGCGTCGCGGGCAACGGGCAGGATGAACTGCTCTCGGCGATCTCGGGAGAGCGGCGCGCGGCAGACGCGATCTTCCTGCATGGCGAAGCGATCAGCGCTGCGGGGCCTACGGCGCGTCGGCATCTCGGCGTGCTGAGCGGTCCCGAAGAGCGGCTCGGCCACGCCGCCGCCCCGGATATGAGCCTGACGGAGAACGCGCTGCTCACCGGATCCGTGCGCGAAGAGCTGACCCGCAAGGGGTTTCTCGACTGGGGCAAGACCCGCGCCTTCGCGGAACGGATCATCGCGGAATTTGATGTGCGCACCCCCGGCCCCGGAGCGGCGGCCCGGGCGCTGTCGGGTGGAAATCTGCAGAAATTCGTAATCGGGCGCGAGGTGCTTCAACGTCCCGAAGTGCTCGTGGTCAACCAACCCACCTGGGGGGTCGACGCCTCCGCCGCGGCCGCGATCCGACAGGCCCTGCTGGATCTCGCGGCGGGCGGCACGGCGCTGGTCGTGATCAGCCAGGATCTGGACGAGTTGATGGAGATCTCCGACACCTTTGCCGCCCTGAATGGCGGTCGGCTCAGCGCGAAGGTCCCAGCCGCAGGCCTGACCGTGGACCAGATCGGGCTCATGCTCGGCGGCGCCCATGACATGGACACGCCCAGCGCCGAGGCCGAGGCGGTGCTTCATGGCTGACCAAACCTGCCACGCGCGCCTACGCGCCGGCCTCCGCGCGGCGCCTCGCCCTCTTAAGTCTCAAAATATCCCCGCCGGAGGCTCCCGCCCGCGCAACCCCGCCCCACGGTTCGCAACAACGCGCCCCCTGCCCCCAAGGCCCTTGCCATGATCCGTCTCGAAAAACGCCCCAACCCGTCGCGCCTCTGGACCGCGCTGACCCCGGTAGTCGCGGTGATCCTGACGATGATCGCGGGCGGCATCCTCTTTGCCGCGCTCGGCAAGGATCCGTTCGAGGCATTGCGCACGATTTTTTGGGATCCGCTCTTTTCCGAGCAATTCGCCGCCTTCTCCCGTCCGCAGCTCCTGATCAAGGCCGGTCCGCTGATCCTGATCGCCATCGGCCTCAGCCTCGGGTTCCGCGCCGGGATCTGGAATATCGGTGCTGAGGGGCAATACATCATGGGCGCGATCTGCGGCGCAGCGGTGGGGCTCGCAGCTTATCCTACCGAAAGCGCGCTGATCTTTCCCGCCATGGTTCTCGCCGGAGCGCTGGGGGGCTGGGCCTGGTCGATGATCCCGGCCCTGCTCAAGATCAAGTTCGGTACGAACGAGATCCTCGTCTCGCTTATGCTGGTCTATGTCGCTGAGGCAATCCTGGCCTCCATGGCACTCGGCGCCCTGCGCAACCCCGAGGGCGGCGGCTTTCCCGGGTCCCGCAACCTGTCGCAGATCGATGCCATGTCGAACACCGAGCTCATCGCGGGCACAGGTATGCATTGGGGCGTGGTCACCGCCTTCATCGCTGTGATCGCTGCCTATGTCATGCTCAACCGGCACCTGCTCGGCTACCAGATCAAACTCACCGGGCAGGCCCCGCGTGCCGCCCGCTTTGCCGGGGTGAACCCGTCGCTGCTCGTAGCGGTCTGCCTCGGGGTTTCAGGCGGGCTCGCCGGGCTCGCAGGGCTTTTCGAAGTCACAGGACCTGCAGGTCAGATCAGCATCGACTTCAACTCAGGTTATGGCTTCACCGCGATCATCGTGGCCTTTCTGGGACGCCTGAACCCCATCGGCATCCTGCTTGCAGGTCTCCTGATGGCGCTGACCTATATCGGCGGCGAGCTGGCGCAGTTCATGCTCGGCCTGCCCTCCGCCGCGATCCAGGCCTTCCAGGGAATGCTCTTGTTCTTCCTACTGGGCGTCGATGTGCTGTCGAACTACCGCATCCGGTGGGCGCGGCGCGAGGCAACAAGATCATGACTGCCGAGTTTCCCGAGAAGGTGCCTCTGATCGCCACAATGGCTGTGACGGCACTGGTTATTCTGTTCGGATGCTGTCTTGGAGCACTTCTTTGGTACGACTGGCGCATCTGTGTTGTTGCCTTTCTACTGATCTCGTTGCCTCTCGGACTGGCGGAAGTTCTCGGACGTCCGATCAGGGTTGCATGGATGCACCGCTGGGCACGCGGGTTCCGGGTTTGGCAGGTCGACAAGCTCGAACCCCATCCCGGATATGTCTCTTGGACCGCTCCGATCGGCGTTCTGCTCACAATCGGCCACCTCTTCGTTCAAACCTATGCGAGGCTCGCCTGATGGATATTTCCTCGATCAACCCTGTGATCCTGATTGCCTCGTTGATCGTGGCCTCCACCCCGATCCTGCTGGCCGCTCTGGGCGAGCTGGTCTGCGAGAAAGCGGGGGTTCTGAACCTCGGGGTTGAGGGGATGATGATCTTCGGTGCGATCTGCGGGTTTGCCATCGCGGTCGAGACCGAAAGCCCGGCACTCGGCTTTGTCTGCGCGGCTCTGGGGGGCGCGGCGCTCTCAATGATCTTTGGTCTGCTGACGCAGTTCCTGTTGTCAAACCAGGTGGCGACAGGGCTTGCACTGACACTGTTTGGCCTCGGATTCTCGGCGCTGGTCGGACAAGGCTACGTGGGGATCAAGGCCCCGGTCACGGAGCCGCTGAATTTCGGCCCTCTCTCGGATATCCCGGTCCTCGGGCGAATCCTCTTTTCCCATGACCTGATGGTCTATATCTCGATTGCGCTGGTGGCGGGTGTCTGGGCCATGCTGAACTTTACCCGCGCGGGGCTGATCCTGCGCGCCGTGGGCGAGAGCCATGATGCCGCCCATGCGCTCGGCTACAAAGTTGTGCGAATCCGCCTGATGGCCATTGCCTTTGGCGGCGCGCTGGCCGGGCTGGGTGGCGCGTATCTGAGTCTGATCCGGGTGCCCCAATGGACCGAGGGTATGACGGCAGGTGCAGGCTGGATCGCCCTCGCCATCGTGGTTTTTGCCAGCTGGCGACCTTGGCGCATCGTGCTGGGCGCGTATCTCTTCGGAGGGATCACAGTGCTGCAGCTTAACTTGCAGGCGGCGGGCGTGAAGGTTCCGGTAGAGCTGCTATCCATGAGCCCCTACCTGATCACGATCCTTGTGCTGGTCCTGATGTCCATGGACAAGACCCGCTCCGCCCTAAACGCCCCGGCCGCCCTTGGGCGCAGCTTCCACGCATCGAACTAGAGTTTACCAAAAGGCAGGGTTGGCAGCCCCAGATCTGACCCATCCAGATCCCCTCTGAGACCCGTTACAGGGGCAATGGGCTCTGCTGGCCGCTCATTTTTCAGGCACGCGCCCAACGCGCAAGCAACCCTCGACCCGCGCGCTCTTGCCGACCGGGCGGCGGTCTGTAGGATATGGCCACGCGACGCCGCCCCGGGAAGGGCTCAACAACAACCGGTTTCACAGGGAACACAACGTATGAAATTCCGCTTTGCACTAAAAAGCGCCGCGCTCGCGGCGGCACTGGCAACTGGGGTCAGCAGTGGCGCGTTCGCCGAAGACAAGACCAAGGTTGGCTTCATCATGGTTGGGCCGATCAACGATGGCGGCTGGAACACCCAGCACAACGAGGGCCGTCTGGCGGTCGAAGAGCATTTTGGCGATGCTGTCGAAACCGTGTTCCAGGAAATCGTGCCCGAAGGGGCGGATGCCGAACGCGTCATGACGCAGATGGCTCTGTCCGGAGCCGACATCATCTTCGCGACGTCCTTTGGCTACATGGATCCCGTGAACACAATCGCCGCCAAGTTTCCCAATGTGAAGTTCGAGCACGCCACGGGCTACAAGCGGCTGCACCCGAATGTCTCCAGCTATAACGCCCGGTTCTACGAGGGCCGGGCTGTGCTCGGGCATATCGCCGGCAGCATGACGCAAACCAACAAGATCGGCTATATTGCCTCTTTCCCGATCCCCGAAGTGATCCAAGGCATCAACTCGGCTTTTCTTCATGCGCAAAAAGTGAACCCCGATGTCGAGATCAGCGTCGTCTGGGCGTATACATGGTATGATCCCGCGAAAGAGGCCGATGCTGCGAAAGCCCTGCTAGAGCAGGGCGTTGACATCATCATGCAGCATACAGACTCGACCGCTCCGCTGGCCGAGATGGCCAAGACAGAGGGCGTCTACGGCTTCGGTCAGGCCAATGACATGGCCGCGTACAAGCCGTCGCCCCGCATCGCCTCTATCATTGATGAGTGGGGTCCCTACTACATCAAACGCGTTCAGGCTGTGATGGACGGCACATGGGAGCAGATCGACAGCTGGGGTGGCATGCCGGAAGGCGAAGTTGTGATTGGTGAGATCACTGCACCGGTACCTGCCGAGGTCAAGGCTGAGGCGGAGGCCATGATCGCTGCGATTACCGCTGGAGAGTACCACCCCTTCACCGGTCCCATCATGAAGCAGGATGGCAGCGTGTTTCTGGCCGAAGGCGAAGTCGCCACGGATGAACAGCTTGTGACCATGGATTTCTACGTCCAGGGCATCACCGGCGACATTCCAAACTGATGCGGTCCCGTGTGGTGCGCGCCTGACGGCGCGGGCCTCCGGCGGGGATATTTAAAGACTTAAGATAGGGGCAGCGCGGAACGGCGCTGCCCCTTGTTACGTGCGACGCGGACCACGCGGGGGAAGCTGCTGGAGGAGCCCGAGGCCCGGGAGCGCCGGACAATCAGCTTTTCTTCAACCCGCAGGTGTTGATCCCAAAAATCGAATAGGCCGGGCAATAGCCGACAATTCCGGTCAGGAGCGGCACAATACCAACCCATCCCCAAGGGGTTTGCGGGCCGATGAAAACCAGAGAGAGCAGGACAAGCCCTGCTAAGATGCGGAGCGCGCGGTCGAGCGTGCCTTCGTTGCGGGTCATGAGACGACTCCTTTGTGTCAGATCCTGACCGGAGCATCGCCTGTGAACGGGGCCGCGTCGGTGACACTGTCACCAAAGCCCTGCGTCAAACACGCCTTTAGCCGTAGGTTTCGTCATCTCCGGGAAAACTCCGATCCCGCACAGCCGCCGCATAGGCGCCCGCGGCCCGGTCAACCTCGCTGCGCAGATCCGCGAACTTGCGCACGAATTTCGGGGCCCACCCGCCGAGGCCCAGCATGTCCTCCATCACGAGTATCTGGCCATCGCAGAGCTTCGACGCCCCGATCCCGATGGTCGGGATTGTGCAGGTCGCGGACACCTCAGCGGCCAGCGGCTCGACCATCCCCTCCAGCACGACAGAGAACGCGCCGGCCTCGGCCACGGCCTTGGCATCCGCATGGTGGAGTGGCCAGCTCTCGGCATCGCGGCCCTGTGTCTTGAACCCGCCCATGGTGTTCGAGCTTTGCGGTGTCAGGCCGATATGAGCCATCACGGGAATGCCCCGCGCCGTGAGGAAGGCAATCGTCTCGGCCATGCGCGCGCCCCCTTCGAGCTTGACCGCCTGACAGCCCGTCTCCGCCATGATCCGCGCGGCACTGCGAAAGGCGACCTGTGGGCTTTCTTCGTAAGAACCGAACGGCATATCGACCACCACCAGCGCCCGCTGCGTCCCCCGCACCACGGCTGCTCCGTGGGCGATCATCAACTCCAGGCTCACTGGCAGGGTGGTGTCATATCCGTGAGTCACCATCCCGAGACTGTCGCCGACCAGCAAAACATCGCAGTGAGCATCAAGAATCTGCGCGAACTGCACATGGCTCGCCGTCAGGGCGACGATCGGAGCCCCTCCCTTGCGCGCGGCGATCTGCGGCACGGTGATCCGGCGGATCGGGGCGGACGGGGTTTCGGGCTGGGATTGAGCGGACATGGGAACACCTCCAAAGCTGCCGCAGATGTGCGGCAAGCCTTGCATCCGCTCAACAGGGCCAATCCGCGCAGCCCCAACGCTTGGAAAACGCTCGTTTGGCGCACTGAGCTTACACGCAGGCAAAACCGGACACAGCAGTGGAAAGCACAACCTATCTGGATCAAAGCCGCGAGGTCGCAGCGGCGCGGCGCCATCTCTCTCAAGACGTTGCGACGGTGCCACGCACCTCTCAATCCCAGGGCAAACCCCGCATTCCCTTGCCCCCAAATCGCCTTTGCTCGGGCAAAAACGCGCCCCCGGTCTAAAGTCTACAAACATCCCGCCCGAGACTCCTCGCCCCGCCACGGGCACGCCCGCCTGATCGAGCACGCTTCGGTCAGTGCGAGACAGGTCGCATTCGCGCCGTCATTGGTCGGCACCACGGCGCGTGGCTTCGCCGCTTTGCTATGCTGATCCCGTTGCGCGAAGGAGGCTCCCGATGAAAACCCATGTCAAAGCTTTGATTGTCGGCGGTGGTGCGGTTGGCACCGCCATCGCCTATCATCTGGCGCGCGGCGGCTGGTCTGATGTGATGCTGCTGGAGCGCGACGAACTGACCTCCGGCTCCACCTGGCATGCGGCGGGCCTTCTGCCCTATTTCAACATGAGCTACGCCACGAGCCATATCCACGACTATTCGATCAAGTTCTATAAGACGCTCGAAGAAGAAACCGGCCTGAACCCGGGCTTTGCGGTCGTCGGCAACCTGCGCATGGCCCAGACCCAGGCGCGGATGGACGAGTATATGCTCTACGCCTCCACTGCCGAGACCGTGGGCGTGCCCTATGAATGGCTCTCGCCCAGCGACATCAAGGACCGCTATCCACTGGTACGGACCGAAGACCTGAAGGGCGCGATCCTGCATCCCACCGACGGCTACATCAACCCCGCCGACGTGACCCAGGCCATGGCCAAGGGCGCCCGCCAGCACGGCGTGATGATCGAGCGGCGCTGGCAGGTAGACGCCTATCACTGGACCGGAGATCACTGGGATGTCACCTGCACCAAGATGGTGGAAAAGGGTGGCAATCTTGTGCCGTCGGACGAACAGATCACGATCCACGCGGAACACGTGGTGACCGCCACTGGCAACCACTCCCAACGCACGGCGCAGCTTTTGGGGATCAAGATCCCCGCCATCCCGGTGGAACACCAGTATATCGTCACCGAGCCCGACCCGGCGCTTGTGGAGTGGCGCAAGTCCAACCCCGAGCACCCGGTCCTGCGGGACGCGGATGCCAAATGGTATGTGCGTGAGGAACGCGGCGGCTGGATCCTCGGCCCCTACGAGCAAAACGCCCCGGCGCGGTTTGAATATGCCGTGCCCGACAGCTTCCGCGCGGATCTCTTCCCGCTGGATCTCGAGCGGATCGAGGAGGAATACATGTCCATGATCCACAGGATCCCGACTTCGGAAACCGTGGGCCTCAAGGACGACTATAACGGCCCGATCTGCTACACGCCCGACGGCAACCCCCTGCTCGGACCCGCCCCAGGCCTGCGCAATATGTGGCTGGCCGAGGGCTTCAGCTTCGGCATCACTGCGGCGGGTGGCACGGGCTATTACCTCGCCCAGCAGATGATCGAGGGCGAGGCCGAGATCGACATGGCGAGCCTCGACCCCAAGCGCTACGGCAGCTGGATGACCACCGAATACGCCATGCGCAAGAATGAGGAATGCTATTCCCACGTCTTCATCCTGCATCACCCGGATGAAGAGCGCGAAGCCTGCCGCCCCCTGAAAACCGCGCCCTGCTATGACCGGATGAAAGCGCTCGGCGCGCAATTCGGGCAGGTCAACGGGTGGGAGCGTCCGAACTATTTCGCACCCGAAGGCTTCGATGACCACGCCGCGCGCAGCTTCCGGCGCGGTGGCTGGTGGGAACACAGCGTCGCCGAGGCCAAGGCGATCCGCGAGACCGCAGGTCTGATCGACGCCACCGCCTTCACCAAACACGTGTTGACCGGCCCGGGGGCGACTAAGTTCCTCGACTGGTTCACCACCAACAAGCTGCCTCGTGTGGGTCGGATCAACCTGACCTATGCCCTGACCTCTGCTGGAACCACGCGCACCGAATACACCATCGTCCGGCAGGCCGAGGATCAGTATTACCTCGTCTCCGCCGGGGCGTGGCAGGCCTATGACGCGGATTTCCTGCAGAAAGCCATCGAAGACAAGATGCCCGAGTTCGGGCCCATGGTTCTTCAGGATGTCACCTCGCAATATGGCGTCTTCGCCCTGGCCGGGCCCAATGCCCGCGCCATCCTCGCCAAACTCATCCGCGATCCTGAACCCGGTACGGCGCTCTCGAACAAGCGCTTCCCCTGGCTGAGCGCGAAAGACATCGAGCTCAAGATGTGCCCGACCATGGCGATCCGCGTCGCCTATACCGGCGAGCTGGGATGGGAGCTGCACCACCCGATCGAGATGCAGAACTACCTCTTCGACCAGCTTATGGAGGCGGGGGCGGATCTAGGCCTGATCCCCGTGGGCGCACGGGCGCAGAACTGGCTGCGGCAGGAGAAATCCTATCGCGCCTTCGGGACCGAACTTGGCCGCGACGCGACCCCACTCGAGGCCGGGCTCGACCGGTTCGTGGACCTCTCCAAGGATTTCCATGGCAAGGCGGCCATGGAAGCGCTCGGCATCCGCTCCAAATGTTTGACCCTGCGGATCGACGGGCCTGAGGATGCAGATCCCTG
This sequence comes from Pseudomonadota bacterium, assembly GCA_038746545.1. Lineage (GTDB taxonomy): Bacteria > Pseudomonadota > Alphaproteobacteria > Rhodobacterales > Rhodobacteraceae > Dinoroseobacter. Next base: position 107,399 of record JBCDKN010000009.1, on the reverse strand, counting down.
GGGTCGAGAGGCGCTCTATTTGGCGGATGCGCCTGCCGGGCCGGACACCAAGGTCGGACGTCTGACCTCGGGGGGCTATTCAGTGGCATTCGGCCAAAGCATCGGCATGGGCTATGTCCGCCCGGAGCTCGCCGTGCCGGGCACGAAACTCAAGGTGCGGATGTTCAATGAGCTCTGGGACGCCGAGATCACGGAAGACAGCCCATATGACCCGGGCAATTTGGCGATCCGCAAGGACGGCTGACGACCTTGGCGCGGGCTTACGGGCTGTTAAGGCCTCTGCTCTAGGCTGATAAAGACGCCCGGGCGGTTTACCACCGCCGGGGTGCGTGCTGCCCGAGACAGGAGCCTGCCATGAGCCTTATGTCCAGAGACGACACGGCCCTCGCGCCGCAGGAGCCCAAGGGGGGCCCAGGCGGGATAGGAGCCGGGGCCAGCATCCGCAGCCCCTACGGTGATCGCTGGATCGAAAACCTGAACCCCGGCGATCTGGTGGTGACACGGACCGAAGGATTGCAACCGCTCAAGGATCTGGTGATCGAGCCGCGCAGCCGGGTGGACACCACCCTTGCCCCGCCCATTCGGATCGAAGCGCGGGCCTTCGGCCCAATGATGCCACAACGTGCGCTGCTGCTCGCCCCGGACCAACCCGTCCGCGTGCCGGCGCACCTGATCGATGCGGGATCTGAACATCCGACCCTGCGCCTGCGCGCGCAGGATCTGGTAAATCAAGTGGATGGGGTAAGTGCGGCAACGCTCTTTGATCTCGACGCGCCGCTGGTCTGGTACCGGCTGGTCTTTGACCGCCCGCAAAGCGTCATGGTAAGCGGCGTGATTATCGAATGCCGCGCCAAAAAAAACCGCCACGGGACCGCCACCCGCTCTGTTGAGCCCCTGGAAATACCCACGAAGCTCTAGAGACCGCACTCAGCCACCGCGCGCGTGGCGGGTCTTACAAAGAGCATGATGGCGACTGCAAAGCCACTTGCACCTCGTTAAAACGAACAAAGAGAGACGCTGACCATTTCAATGCGCAAAATGCGTAATCTGGCGTCCCTACCGGTCTCCGCAATCCCGATCCTGCATCGCGCGCCACCTAAATACGCGCCAAGCAGGAGAGCCGTTTGCATCGACAATGACTACAACGCTTTCCCCAAGCAAGGCCGTTTAGCTAACGCGACACGAAGGACGTTTCGCGGATCGTCTTGTGTGGGGCAGAGACTATAAAAAGCTGATCAAGGGGTTGATGAAGAACGCATTGCAGGCGCAGTTTGCGGCTGCAAACCCTCTCTCAACCACCGATGCGTACAGGGGCGGCGCGCCCGAAAGGCTCTTTCTCAGCACCGAGCTTGCAAAACAGACTTGACCCGGACCAAGCCTTTAACCCGTTCGGCTACGCCCAAACAAGACAAACCCAATGCCACGTTTTTTCTCGGCACCTGCTGATAGATTTTTTCACACCTCGGGGCCAACTCCTCCAAGCGCACTGAAACCAGCTTCCCGGAGTGTTGGCGACCTGTCATCACGGCACATGTTTCGCCCCGCGTGTCGACTTTGCTGAACGATCGCGTTACGAGGTTGTTCAGAAAGGCCGCTGCTATGTGTCGGGGTATAAAAAAGTGGAGCTCGTTGTCTTCATAGGGCTTCAAGGCAGTGGAAAATCCGAATTCTACGCGACCCGGTTTGCGGATTCGCATCTCCGGGTAAACCGCGACATGCTGCGAACCCGCCGGCGGGAAAATGCTATTCTTTCCGCGAGTCTCGAGGTTGGCCAACGGGTTGTCATCGACAACACGAACCCCACAACAGCTGATCGTGCCGTCTATCTGCGCGCCGCAGAAGAACATCATTTTCAGGCGGTCGCATACTTCTTCGATGTTCCTTTCGAAACTTGCGCAGCCCGAAATTATGCGCGGCCCGGCAAGAAGTGCATTCCGGAAAAAGGTTTGAAGGCCACTGCAAAGAAGCTGGTCGCGCCCACTGAGTTCGAAGGCTTCTGCAAAATCTTCTATGTGGATGCCGACGGAACGTCTGAACTGCGATGGTCAAAACATGAAGTTTGAAGACTTTGACCGGATGATGCGTCAACACGAGTTGAGCCTGAACGAGACCATTCCTGAATGTGATTGGGTTGCCCTGCGCCTAGATGGTCGCGGGTTCACGAAACTCACAAAGGAAGCACTTGATCTGGCACGCCCATTTGACGAGCGCTTTCATGTCGCGATGCAAAGAACCTGTGAGCATCTGCTGCAAGGCGGCACGAAGATTTCTCTATGTTACACGCAAAGTGATGAAATTTCTTTCCTTTTGAGGAAAGTGAACATTCCATTCAGTGGCAAAACACGAAAGTTGAACTCGGTCTTTGCCGGAGAAGCCAGCGGGGTTTTTTCGCTGCAAGTGGAACGCCCCGTTGCATTCGATTGTCGCACAATTCCTTTGCCTCGAACCGCCGATGTCATCGATTATTTCCGGTGGAGAGCCGAAGATGCTGAGCGCAACGGCTTGTGGGCTTTCTGCTACTGGACGCTGCGGGCAACCGGGCTCGAACCTGCGAAGGCCGATGCACGGATGTCTGGCCTTTCCAAGGACCAGAAACTGGAATTGCTGTTGGAGTATGGCATCGACTTCAGGACGCAGCCACAATGGATGCGGGTTGGCTCTTTCTTGCGGTGGAGGTCTGATCCCCACGTCGGATTTGACCCAAGAACCCGAATGCAGGTTCCAACGAGTCGGCAGGTCTTGGACTGGCTAACCCCAGCCCCCGAAGGGCGGTCCATCGCAGCATTTGTTTCTGATGTCTGTGGAGCCGAAACCTAGACGGCACCTCCGCGATCAATGCCTCCCTGTTTTAAGCCTGTGGAACCGCGAGGTCCGCAGCGCTCAAACAGGTCCAAGCGGTCTCTCTACTTGAAAAGGACCCAACCGGGTGCAAGCATGCGTTGCGGTCGCAGGCGGTCAGACAATGTCACGCGAGCGCACACATAAAGCATCGTTCAAGATGCATGGGAGGAAGAATGATCAAGAATGTACTCGGCATCGCTGCCGTGACCACTGCCCTGTCGCCCATTGCGGCGATGGCGCAAACCGAAGTCCAGTTCTGGCATGCGTTTACGGGCCGTCTTGGTGAACTCGTGGCCGCTCAGGTCGAGGAGTTCAACGCGAGCCAGAGCGACTTTGTGGTCGTCCAGAGCCACAAGGGGAACTATTCCGAGACGTTGAACTCCGGTATCGCCGCGTTCCGGGCACAGGAACAACCCCATATCCTTATGGTGTTCGAAGTCGGCACGGCGACGATGATGTCGGCTGCGGGGGCCATCCGTCCGGTCTATGAGGTGATGGGTGAGAGCGGAGCAACCTTTGAACCGGATGCCTATATCGGATCCGTGAAAGGGTATTATACCACCACCGACGGGGACATGCTGTCCCTGCCCTTCAACTCGTCGACGCCGGTCCTCTGGGTTAACCGCGATGCCTTCGAGGCCGCAGGCGTCGACCCCGACACGGATCTGTCCACCTGGGAGAAGGTCGGCGAGACGCTGGACGCGCTGAAGGCGGGGGGCGAAGACTGTCCGCTCGTGACCGCGTGGCAAAGCTGGATCCACCTGGAGAACTTCTCAGCCTATCACGACGTGCCCTTCGCATCGAAGGATAACGGCTTTGCCGGGCTCGACACAGAGCTCATGCTGAACGGCCCCGGGCAGGTCGCCCACCTGACGGCGATGGGCAACTGGGCGCAGGATGGCAAGTTCATCTATACCGGCCGCCGCAACGAGGGCGGCGCGAACTTCCGCTCCGGCGAATGCGCGCTCTTCACCGAAAGCTCGGCGGGCTATGCCGGCATCAAGGCCGAGGCGCAGTTCGATTTCGAAGTCCGCCCACTGCCCTATTGGGAAGCGGTGACCAGCGAGCCTCAGAACACCATCATCGGCGGCGCATCCCTCTGGGTCATGGCCGGTCATGAGGCCGACGAATACAAAGGCGTGGGCGAGTTCCTGAGCTTCCTCTCCTCCTCCGATGTGCAGGCACAGTGGCATCAGGACACCGGGTATCTGCCGATCACTGCGGAAGCCGGGGAGGCCACGCGGGCCGCTGGTTTCTATGATGAAAATCCCGGCACGGATATCGCCGTGATCCAGATGACGGCAAAGGAACCCACCGCGAATTCCAAGGGGCTTCGCCTTGGCTCTTTCGACCAGATCCGCGGGATCATAGACGAAGAGCTGGAAGCGATCTGGGCGGGCGACAAGACCGCACAAGAAGCGATGGACAGCGCCAAGGCGCGCGGTGACGCGCTTCTGCGCCGGTTCGAAACGGCGAACCGCTAAGCGATACGCGCTGCCCCGGGTCTGGCCCGGGGCAGCCGCGCGCATTGATAAGCCCCATGGAAAAACGCGTCACATTCAAAGGCTGGATGCTGCCCCTGCTCCTGATCGCCCCGCAGGTGCTGGTCTCGGCGGTATTCTTTTTCTACCCTGCGGCGCAAGCCGTCTGGCAATCCCTCTTTATTCCGGACCCGTTCGGACTGTCCGCGCGATTCGTGGGGCTCGGCAATTTTGAGTTTCTTCTCAGCGACAGCTTCTATCGTGCATCCTTCCTGACAACGGCTGTATTTTCGATCCTCGTCACGCTCTGCTCGATGATCCCGGCGCTCTTTCTTGCGGTGATTGCCGACCGGCTGATCAAGGGGTCCGGCGTCTATCGCACCATGCTGATCTGGCCCTATGCCGTGGCACCTGCTGTCGCGGGGGTGCTCTGGCTTTTCATGTTCAACACGCGGGTCGGCGTGATCTCGTGGTATCTTGGGCAGTTGGGCTATGACTGGAACCACGTGCTCGACGGTGGCGAAGCCATGGGCCTTGTGGTCGTCGCCTCGGCCTGGGGGCGTATCAGCTACAACTTCCTATTCTTCTTCGCGGCCCTGCAATCCGTCCCCCGATCCGTCATTGAAGCTGCCGCCATTGATGGTGCGCATTTCTGGCGACGCTTTTTCACCATCGTGCTTCCGCTTCTGTCGCCCACGGCGTTCTTCCTGCTGGTGGTGAACGTGGTCTATGCCTTCTTTGAAACGTTCGGTGTGATCCACACGATCACCGGGGGCGGCCCGCAGCAATCCACCACCATCCTGGTCTACAAAGTCTTCTCGGACGGGTTCGTCGGGCAGGATCTCGGATCGTCCTCCGCACAGTCGGTCATCCTGCTGGTCGTTGTTGGCCTGCTGACGGTGATCCAGTTCAAATACGTGGAAAGGAAGGTGCATTACTGATGGCCGCCCAGACCCACGGCATGGTTGAAAAACGGGGCGCCGGGCTTTGGCTCACCCATGTGCTCATGATCCTCGGCGTCCTCGTGATCTTCTTCCCGATCTGGCTGGCCTTCGTGGCGTCAACCGTCACGCAGCAGGATATCATCTCGCCGCCGATGCCGGTGATCCCGGGCGACCAGTTTTTCGAGAACTACAGGAACGCGCTCTTTTCCGGGATCAATGTGCCTGTGGGGACGATGCTGGTAAACAGTTTGATTATGGCGATCGGGATCGCTGTCGGCAAAATCGTGATCTCACTGCTATCTGCCTTCGCGATCGTCTACTTCAAGTTTCCGGGTCGAACGACTTTCTTCTGGATGATTTTCCTGACCCTGATGCTTCCGGTCGAAGTCCGGATCGTCCCGACCTTCGAAGTCGTGGCCGGGTTCGGGATGCTCAACAGCTATTCCGGGCTGATCCTGCCGCTCATCGCCTCTGCAACGGCGACATTCCTCTTTCGCCAGTTTTTCCTGACGATCCCGGATGAACTGGCCGAGGCGGCCCGCGTGGACGGGGCGCGCCCGATGCGGTTTTTCATCGACATCGTCGTTCCGATGAGCCGCACCAATATTGCCGCGCTCTTCGTGATCCTCTTTATCTATGGCTGGAACCAGTATCTCTGGCCGCTCCTCATCACCACCGAACCCGAGATGAACACCATCGTGATGGGCATCAAGCAGATGTTCCCGACAGGGGACGACTTCGCCCACTGGCCGACGATCATGGCCACGTCGATCCTTGCCATGATCCCGCCGGTGATCGTCGTCGTCTCGATGCAGAAGCTCTTCGTCCGTGGCCTTGTCGATAGCGAGAAATAAAACATGGCAACCATAACGCTCAAAGACGTCAAGAAGAGCTTCGGCGCCACCGATGTGATCCACGGCATCGACGTGGATATCGTGGATGGCGAGTTCATCGTGATCGTCGGCCCATCCGGCTGCGGAAAGTCCACACTGCTCCGAATGGTCGCCGGGCTTGAGACCATCACCTCGGGCGAGATCGCGATTGGCGGCGAACGGGCGAACGAGAAGGAGCCGATGGACCGGGACATCGCCATGGTGTTCCAGAACTACGCGCTTTATCCGCATATGTCGGTCCGGCAGAACATGGGCTACGGTCTTAAGATCGCGGGTCTGCCCAAAGACGAGATCAACCGCAAGGTCGAGGAGGCGGCGAAGCTCCTCCAGCTGGAGGCACTGCTGGATCGCAAGCCGCGTCAGCTCTCGGGTGGGCAGCGTCAGCGCGTCGCCATGGGCCGGGCTATTGTCCGCGAACCTGCCGTGTTCCTGTTCGATGAGCCGCTGTCAAATCTCGATGCCAAATTGCGGGTGCAGATGCGGCTGGAGATCCGCGAGCTTCAGGACAAGCTCGGCATCACCTCGCTCTACGTGACCCATGACCAGGTCGAGGCCATGACCATGGCCGACCGCATGATCGTGATGAACGGGGGCGTTGCTGAACAGATCGGCACGCCGCTCGAAGTCTACGAGACGCCGCGCACGCTCTTTGCTGCGCAGTTTATCGGCAGTCCGGCCATGAATGTTCTCGATGCGCGTGTGGAAAGTGGTAGCCTGATCCTCGGGCAGGTGCGACTTTGCGAGCGCCAGGTCCCGGATGGCCCGATCAAGATCGGGCTGCGGCCAGAGCATCTCTATACGGATGACGCCGGGCCCATTGCCGCTACCATTCAGATGTCAGAGCCTTTGGGGGCGAATACGCTTCTGCACGGCCAACTCACGGAGGGCGGTGGCCCCCTCACGGTTAGCCTGCCCGGTGTACATCCCGTCGGGGACAGACAAACGCAGATGAGGTTCTCCATCTCGCAAGAGAATATCCACGTCTTCGATCCCGCGAGCGGGCACCGGCTGGAGGCCTGAGACCATCCGTTCAGGTGCTCCGGGACCGGGCGGGTCCGTCTGACCCTCCGTCTCCCATGTGAGCGGAACAGCGCGCCTTTGCTCAGGACCGGGTCAGGTCGCGATAGGGGCAGACATCCTCCTCGAAAGGCACATGCCGACGACGGAAACGCGTCGCCTCGATCGCATGCGGATCGGCAATCCGGTCCATCCGAAAGTGACGGAAATCGTCTCGGTCCGGATCCCAGGCCACCAAGTACCACAGCGGAGGCAGGATCAGCATGGCTTGCGGTTCGACCTCACGCTGCGTCCGCCGCCCCTTGGCATCGCGATAGTCAAACCGGATGAGGGTTTTGCCGAGAAAGGCCCTTTCGAATTCGGGCAACAGGGCGGGATCCATCCTTCCCATGTCTGACAGGTTCTGCTGTGGCGACAGGCGCCCGACATGGAGGCAGTCCAGCAACGCCCGCAGGTCCGAAACCCTATCTCTCGGCAGCGCTTTTTCGATCTTGGCAAGCCCGGCATCCGCCAGATCCGAGAACGGAAGGGTGCCCGCTGCCCGGTTTGCCGCCACCCCGATCAGCAGAGCGAAAACCTCCGGCACGGAGAGTCTGGCAGTCGTCTGAACTGACTGCGGATCAAGCTGCAATCCGCCTCCGCGCCCCACATCGGAGTGGATCACATAGCCATCGTCCCTAAGCGCGCGAATGTCGCGAAGAATGGTCCGGCGGGATGCGCCCACCTCCTCGGCAATGGCCTCGATGGTGGAGGTCCCGTTGCGCCGTAGGCTGCGTACGATGGCGTCTTGTCGGATGCGAACACTCATAAAATCAGACTATCAAGAAAGGTGACAAAATCTGGCACTATTTTGATTTAGACCTCTCTCGGCAAAGGAACCGAAGGAGATATGCAACATGGAACGCAACGCCATAAACCCGTGGGATTGGTCGCTGAAGCTGGGCTACAATCAGGCCGAGATCATCGATGGCGCGACACGCCAGCTCGTCTGTGCCGGGCAAACCGCCGTGGACGAAACCGGCACTCCGCAGCATCCCGGCGATATGCGGGCGCAGATCAGCTTGGCGCTGGACAATCTGGAAGCGGTGCTCAAGACGGCGGACATGGACCTGGGCAACATCACCAGGTTGGGCATCTATGCGACGGATGTGGACAAAGCCCTCAAGAATTTCGACCTGATGGGCATGCGGTTTGGCGCTTTTCAAGCTGCGCCTCCCATGACCCTCTTGGGGGTGACGCGACTGGCAGTGCCCGGCCTGCTGTTCGAGATCGACGCGACAGCCGCGGCCTGACCCAATCCAAGCAGCCGATGAGCAGAGTGCTTTCCGGCCGTTTTGGCCCGCAAGACACCCCCATTCATCGCGGTGAGACCAAATCCGGCGCAATTGGGCAACGACACCGACCACGGGGCTGACGCCGGAACTGGTCATCCCCGTGCGTGTCTAGTAGTGGCCTGCCTGTACCGGAACGCGCCAACAGGCTCGGTTGCGCCCACGGCCGCCCATTGCGTCGCAAACACCAGATCAAGGATGGGAGTCTGGATCGATGAGTACCCTTCTTCTGATTGATTTTCAGATGGGGTTTAACGACCCCCGCTGGGGCGCGCGTAACAATCCCCGCGCGGAAGATCATGCCCACACCCTGCTGCAAGCATGGCGCGATACGGGGCGTCCCATCATCCACGTCAAGCATGTCAGCACGACGCCAGGATCTCCGCTTCGGGGACCGGGGACGGATTTCAAACCCCAGCTGGAGCCCCTTGCAGACGAACTGGTCATTGAGAAGACCGTGAATTCCGCCTTCATCGGCACGCAGCTGGACGCGCATTTGAAACAGACCGGCACGACGACGTTGACGGTGTGCGGCTTGACCACGCCCCATTGCGTCTCGACCACCATACGGATGGCGGCAAATATGGGATACGGCGTGCGTCTCATCGCGGATGCATGCGCCGCGTTCGTATCGAACGCGGATGTCAGTTTTGACAATGGTCCGGCCCTGAGCGCCGAAGAGATACACCGTTCCGCCCTCGCGCATTTGCACGGTGAGTTCGCCGATGTCTGCCAGAGCGCTGAGATCCTGACGGAGATGTAGCCTGGACCGCCCGGCACGCTCAGGAAAACACCATCAAGGCCCCGTCCTCAGGGGCAAGAATTCGGGTGGCCATCCCGGCATCCCGAGCGGCCTCTGCAACGTCTTTGCAGGCAACGGGACTATGGCTGATCGCACCCATATGGGTCGCGATGATGGTGCCGGGTGTGAGCTTGACCAGCTCACCCATATCCGCGGCATTCATGATGATCTCCCCGCCGAGGTCGAAGCGGGCCCCTCCGGCAGGGGCGACGATAATGTCTGGCATGTGTCTTGCGACAACGGTTTTCAGCTCGGAAGACAGGATCGTATCGCCGGTGACAAGCAACGATGGCGCGCCCGGCATTCGGATAAATTACCCGACGCCATGCTCCATGACCCGATCGATCAATCCTCCCCATGTGTGCACGGCGTGGTCCGGATAGAGCCCTCGAAAAACGCCTGCGGCGATGAAGGGTCGCCATAAAGCGGGAGTGTGCGCAGCCCCGTTTTCGCCAGGACGACTGCATCGCGCGGCGTGCAGACCACGGGCAGGGCGCGCGACCTCAGCCAGTGCATCACCGCAGGGTCCAGATGGTCGAAATGCCCCTTGTGGAAATGCGTGATCAGGCAAGGCGTGACACGCGCCAAGATGGCAGCAGCCGTCTCACGGAGGGGCACGGTCGGGTTCCGTTCCGGGCATTTGAAAAGCCGCAAAGGCGGAAAGCTGTTCTTGTCCGCGAGTATCGGGTCAACCAGATGTCACAGCTCGCCAATCTCGACAAGGAGGGTCGCATTACGGATTTGATGAAGTCTCATATCCGAACCTCCGGAGGCAGAGCGGATCTTGGCACCTTGCAAACCTGAACCCTGCCGCCAGTGGGACGAACCGGCACCGCGGAGGCCCTATGCGGATGAAGCCGCACGATCTGCGCCGGAACCCCCGCGACGGTGCAATGGGCTGGAATGTCCTTCAGAACGACGCTGCCCGCGCCCACTTTGCTATAGGCTCCGATCGCGACATTGCCGATGATGTTGGCCCCAGCGCCGATCATCACCCCCTGCCGCAGCTTGGGGTGACGGTCACCGCGCGTCTTGCCCGTACCGCCCAGCGTCACGTTCTGCAGCAGGGTGACATTGTCTTCGAGCACCGCAGTTTCCCCGATCACAATGCCCGCGCCATGATCGAGCATGATCCCCACGCCAAGCTGGGCTGCCGGGTGGATATCGGGGCCAAGCACCTCGGCCACACGATTCGACAGCCACGCAGCAAGTGCCCGCCGCTCCGCCAGCCAGAGCCCATGGGCCACGCGGTGGAGTTGTACGGCGTGAAACGCCTTGTAGTTCAGAAAGGCATGGCTTTGCGTTTGGCATGCGGGATCACGGGCCTGCACCGCGACCAAATCCCGTGCCGTGGCGACCACGAGGGACGGATCGTTCAGAAAAGCCTCCAGCGCGAGATCGTGGTAGGCCTCTACCGGGATCTCGGCGCTGGCAAGCGCCACAGCGAGGCGACGCGCCAGGGCCTCGGACAGGGATGTGGCCGCCAGAACCATGTGGTCGAGGATCGGAGCCAGGAAAGGCTCGGTGCGCCGCAGCGCGAGCGCTTCGGCGTGGAGGGTCTCCCAGACATGGGCCACGATGGGATGTGACACTTGTGGATCCTGCATCAGACTGAGGCTCCGTTTCGAGGGGAAGGACTTTCTATCCGGGAGGCCGGTGCGCCAGTGGCAGGGATGATCAACCCCACAACGACGAGCACAAGTGCGAGCGCATCGACAAGGCTTGGGATCTGCCCAAGGACCGGCACGGCCAGACAGGTGGTGACACCCGGGGTCAGAGCCGACAGCGCAGCAGCCTGCCCCCCGATCAACCGAAGCGCGCGCCCAAAGGCAAAGATGGAGACGAGGCCCGAGATCATCCCCTGAAACACCGCCTGGAAAGTGATGTCTGCAAGCGGCGCGGCGCGCAGATGAGACGCATCGGAGAAGAACCAATAGGGCACAAGGATCAACGACGACACAGCGCCCACAATGGCCGTGGCCAGAAACGGCGAGACGTCGACGGCCCGCAGCGTAACGGTGAAACTCGCCCAGCACAGAGCCCCCAGAAGAAAGAAAAGATGACCGATCGGGATCGGATCCGCGCCCATCTCATCCGCCCCCTGCAACACGATCGCACCTGCGCCCGACAGGATGAGTGACAGTGCAGCGACCTGTCTTCCGCCTACCCTCTCGTCAAGGAACACGCGGCTCAGGGCGATGGCGAAGACCGGCATAAGGCCAGGCACCAGGGCCCCGGCATGGGCAACCGGCGCCTCACCCAACCCGTATCCCACGCAGAGAGTGAAAGGTGCGCCATAGGCAGACAGTAAAAGGCAGCGTCGCCAGCCCAGTCGCGCGATGTCATCGCGATGACGCCAAAGCACCGGAGCCAGGGAGACCGTCGGGATCGCGGCGCGGAAAACCGCGAGATCGACGAGGGACAGGCCGGTTGCACGCCCGGAAGCGGTCAGAACGAGCCAACTGGCCCAAATCAAAACAGCCAGCGCCATCCAGCCATAGCCCGCCACCGCAATGTGCCCCGGGCGCGCCTTGTGGCGCGATTGCGGCAACATGGCGCGATTGGCCCGTGATTTTGTCATATGAAATCGTGTCATCAGAACGGTCTCTGGCCATGACGCGCCCGCCTGGACGGGCACGACCGTGGCATGTTTGCGCGGGACAGGGCTCAGCCCTGCGCAGCCCGAATTGCGCTGACCTGCTTGCCCGACAGGCCCCAATTCTCAAGAGGCACCTCGTCAATGACCACGAAGGTGGTCGCAGGGGCCTTTCCCAGCACCTCGAACAGCAGATCCGTCACACCAGCAACGAGCTGCCGCTTTTCTTCAACCGAGGGTCCCGCCCCGTCGGGGCCACCCTCTTGAGTGACTTTGATATTCACATAAGGCATGCGTTCAGTCCTTTCGTTCCACGAATGAGAAAACCTTGGTGAGTACCCGCCACCCCTCACCTGTTTGGATGAGGGTCAGCAGGTCTTGATAGTTCCGACCCATCATGGTCATGCGGGCCTCCACGATGCCGATGCGGTCCCCCTTGAAGGCGATCCGCTCGATCATCTCGTCACGGAGATCACCGCGCGCCGCAGGCGGTGGACGGGCATCAATCCGGGCCATGTAGTCTTCGAGTCCCATGGCCTCATAAGTGCCCGACGTCGCGTTCACATAGGACAGATCGCCATGGAACACGGATCGAAGCACATCGCTGCTGGAGTGGTAGAGGCCGTCAAAGTATCGCCTCATGAGGTCTTGAACCTCACGCTCGGACTGCTGAGACATCAGGCCAACCCCTCGGCGGCAAACGCGGCCTGCGCGGCGGGGCGCGCGGCGACCCGAGCAACGAAGGTGGCCAGCTTGGGCCAGGAGGCCAGGTCGATATCCTTGTAGTTCGCCCAATTGACGAGCACGAAGGTATAGGCATCGGCCACCGAAAAAGTGTTGCTCACGAGATAGTCGCGCCCGTCGGACAGGACGGTTTCGAGATAGTCGAACTTGCTTTTGACTTTGACCGTTGCCGCCGTCTTTTCCGCCGCCGTTGCGCTGCTCGAGAAAAGCGGACCCCAGGATTTGTGCAGCTCTGCCGCCGCATAGTTCAGGAACTGCTGGAGCCGCGCGCGCTCAAGGCTGCCATGGGCGGGCGAATAGGCCTTTGCGCTGTGCCTGTCTGCGATGAATTGCAGGATGGCGGTTCCTTCGGCGAGGGTCGCACCGCCTTCGATCTCCAGCGCGGGCACATATCCGTTCGGATTGATATCACGATAATTTTTCCCGCTTTCCGTCTTGCCGGCTTGGGTATCTACGGCTTCGATCTCAAAAGCTGCGCCGACCTCGTTCAGCATAATGTGGCTGGCGAGAGAGCATGCGCCGGGGACGTAGTAGAGTTTCATGGAACGCTCCTTTGCTTGTTGCACCGGAGACGTATCAATTCAGATCATCACATGATAACATCGTTTATTCATCTAAATGATACATTTTTGTGATCATATGAGGCAAGGATGACGCTGGACCAACTCAAGGCCCTCGACGCGATTGTGGCGTCCGGAACATTCCGCGCAGCGGCGGAACGCTTGAACAAAGCGCAATCCGCAGTCAGCCACCAAATCAAGAACCTTGAGGCGGAACTTGGCTTCGATCTCTTCTCGCGGGACGCTTACAGACCGCGATTGACCCCGGAGGGCGAGGTTTTCTTCCGCGAGGCCGTCCGGGTCCTCGAACAGGTGCATGGATTGAACGCGGTCGCCGCCGGGCTCCGCAGCGCACAAGAGCCGATGATCTCCATCACCATGACGGCTACGGTGTCACTGGACCCGATGCTGATTGTCCTGGGCGAGATCGGGCAAAAGTTTCCAAGCACCCATATCAAGGTTTCAACAGAGATGATGGGCGGCCCCGTGGAACGGTTGATATCAGGGGAGGCAGATCTAATCGTCGCGAGCCTCGCCGGAGTTGCGGTTGATGAGGTCGATACGTTGCCCTTCGGCGCCATCACCATCCGTCCGGTCGCCAGCCCGGATTTTCCCGCGGCCCAGCAACCTGGCATCCACTCCCGGCGCGAGATGCAATCCTATACACAAGTCGTCGTGTCCGGGACCGGAGGACCGGATTACGATCAAAGCCGGGATTTGCTCTCCGGTGGCCAACGCTGGACCGTCTCGGATTTTCAGGCGAAGAAAGCGATCATCAAGGCCGGATTGGGCTGGGGCGGCATCCCGGAGCATCTTATGGCAGAGGAGCTGGCCTCCGGCACGCTCACTCCCTTGGCTGTCGAAGGATATCCGCCCCGCCATACCGAGATATTTGCCATCCGGCGGCGCGACCAACCCATGGGCCAGGTCATGTCGAGCCTTTGGGACAGGCTGGCACGCATAGCGCCGGAGACCCGCTAAGGGCGACGCCCTAGCAAACCGACGACAACGATACAGCGTCCGTCCCGCAGCTTTCGCGGCTGCTCAGAAAGCATTTGCGGCACGCGATCATTTCGGAGAACACTCACTCAAGGGTGAACTCATCTCACCCAATGACACTTGCAAAGACCCGACATGTCCCGACGCCACTACGACCTGCCACCCTTCACCACCCTGTCCGCCTTCGAGGCGGCCGCGCGCCATCTCAGCTTCAAGAACGCAGCGCAGGAGCTTGCGGTCACCCCCGGGGCCGTCAGTCACCAGATCAAGGCACTGGAGGGCGAGTTGGGCACACGCCTGTTCCAGCGTCAGCATCGCGGAGTGGAATTGACCTCCGAGGGCACCGCGCTCTACGAGACGCTGGCTGCAAGTTTCGGACAGATCTCACGGCAGCTCACACGGATTCGGCAGGTCGGCGATGATGGCACTGTGACCGTGGGGTCCACCAGTGCGGTTGCAGCCCTTTGGCTGTCCCCGTCGATTATCCGCTTCTGGCGGGAATACCCGGAGATCAATGTCAATCAGGTAACCCAGGATCGGGCATTCCAAAACCCTTCGGGGTTTGATTTTCTGATCACATACGGCAAGGCAACCACGCCTTCGTTGGACCATACGCCCATCTATCGGGATGACCTCGTTCCGGTTGCCGCCCCGGATGTTACGGCACGTCTCACGGGACAGAGCCTGTCAAAGTTGGCAGGCCAGCGCCTTGTGCATCTAGAGACCGACAACCCCTCTTGGACGAAATGGTCGGATTGGTTTCGCGCGCTCGGGCACAAAGGAGATCTCGCCCCGGGAACGCGGGTCACAAGCTACTCTGTTGCGCTGCAGATAGCCCGCCAAGGCGCGGGCATTGCGCTGGGATGGCGCCGCTTGGTACAACCCATGCTCGACAGCGAAAAACTCGCGGTCATTACACCGCACTCGATTTCGGCCCCACATCAGTTCTATCTGGCCGGGCTGCCAGAGCATGAACTGTCGCGACATGCGGCAACCTTGAAAGACTGGCTTTTGAGAGAGAGCAACGCAACTCAGTTTAGTTGACCTCATCTCAGAATGAACTTTTCAGATATTGAGCACGCAGCCTGATCTCTTCCAGATGGTGCCAGCAATTGCGCCAAGGAGAGTTCGATGACGACGCACAGCCCTCTTTCCTCCGTCCTGAATGACGTGACTACGGCCAAGGGCCTGCCCAACGAACACTATGTCGACCCTACAACCTTCGAAGAGGAGAAGCGCTCGGTTCTGTTTGCGAGCTGGGCAGGTATCGGGTTCGGCAAGGACATCCCCGAGCCGGGCGATGCCAAGCCGGTGGATTTTCTGGGCACGCCCCTTCTTTTGGTGCGCGATCAGGCTGGGGTCATTGGCGTGTTCCAGAACACCTGCCGGCATCGCGGTATGATCCTTGTGGACAAGCCTCAGAAGGTCCGCGGCGCCATTCGCTGCCCCTATCACAGCTGGTGCTATGGGCTGAACGGAGCGCTGCGCACCACGCCCCATGTGGGCGGCCCCGGTCGCAGCAAGCATGACGACATCCACCCCGACGAGCTAGGCCTCTGGCGCATCCGGTCCTATGTCTGGCGCGACGTGATCTTCGTGAACGTGGACGGCAAGGCGACCGCATTCGAGGACACGCACCGCACGCTCCTGAGCCGCTGGAGCGAGTTCGACCAACCGGTGCATCACGGCGGTGAAACATCGGGCTTCACGCTGCGGGTCGCAACAAACTGGAAGCTGGCGGTCGAGAATTACTGCGAGAGCTATCACCTGCCATGGGTGCATCCGGGACTGAACAGCTACTCGCGCCTGGAAGATCACTACAACATCGAGGAGCGCGGGCAGTATTCCGGCCAAGGCACGCTGGTCTATCGCCAGCTCACGGATGAAACCGGTCGGACCCTGCCGGATTTCGACGGGCTCAGCGGCAAATGGAATGAAGGGGCGGAGTACATCGCGGTCTATCCGAATGTGCTGTTCGGCGTCCAACGGGATCACAGCTTCGCCATTATCCTCGAGCCTGAGGATTGCGGCAACACCGTCGAACATGTGGAGCTCTACTACGCGAGGCCCGCGCAGGACACGCCCGAGCATGACGCATTGCGACGGACGAACGCACAGCTCTGGAGAACGGTTTTCGAAGAAGACGTCTTTGTCGTCGAAGGTATGCAGAAGGGTCGATACGGTGCGCTCTTTGATGGAGGGCGTTTCTCTCCGGTGATGGACGGACCAACGCACAACTTCCACCATTGGATCGCGACCCGGATCGAAAAGGGCCGTCGGAGATGAACGTTCTTGCAAAGGACGGGCTGACGCGAAACTTCCTGGCCGGGGACTGGGTCGAAGGGGATGGCGGTGTGGCCATCCCGGTCGAGGACCCCGGCACGGAAACGCAGATGGGCCTATGCGCCCTGGCCGGGGAGGACAGTCTTGCCCGCGCCCTTGCCGCAGCGCGCAGATCCTGCGAACGGGGGGATCTTGCGGATATGGATCCCCAGGCCCGTGCCAGGATGATGATGCGGATCGCCCAGGAGATCCGTGCGACCGCGACCGAGGGTGCCAGTCTGCTCAGCCGGGAAAGCGGGAAATCGCTTTCCGCCGCCCGTGACGAGTTTGATGAAGCCGCCCAGTATTTCGAGTATTATGGCGGTGTCGCCGACAAGATCGAAGGTAAGTCTATTCCGCTTGGCCCCGACTATGTGGATTACACACTGTACGAGCCCGTGGGCGTCTCTGCGCAGATCATCCCATGGAATTTTCCTGTCTCCATTGCCGCGCGCTCGCTGGCTCCGTCCATGGCGGCGGGCAACGCAACGATCCTCAAATCGCCGGAGCTGACCCCGCTCAGCCTCGAAGTATTGGGGAGGGCGTTGGAACGGGCCGATGTGCCCAAAGGAGCCGTCTCCATCCTGAATGGCATCGGGGCAGAGCTTGGTGCCCGCCTTGTCTCCAGCCCGGAGATTGACCAGATCGTGTTCACCGGTTCTGTGCCCACGGGGCAGGCCATCTTGCATGCGGCAGCCGACACCATCACCCCGACCGTGATGGAGTTGGGCGGCAAGTCCGCCGCGATCGTCTTCGCGGATGCCGATCTCGACACCGTTCTTTCCAGCCTACAAGGCGGCATATTCTTCAATGCCGGGCAGGTTTGCTCCGCCATGTCACGGGTGCTGGTGCATCGCGCGCTTTATGAGGAGGCTGTCGCGCGGGCAGCGGAGATGGCCGATGGCCTGAGCATTGGGCATGGGCTGGAGGACCCGGACCACACGCCCGTTGCCTCCGCTGCGCAACTAGCCTGCATCGAGAAGCTGACCGCGACGGCGTGGAAGGACGGCGTGCGCGTGGCCGCTGGCGGCGCGCGGCTGGATCGCAAGGGCTATTTCATGGCCCCGACCATTCTGGCTGATGTCGATCCGGCCGCTCGCATCGCACAGGAGGAGGTCTTTGGGCCGGTCGCCTGTTTCACGCCTTTCGACACAGAAGCTGAGGCCATCGCCATCGCCAATGGCACAGTGTTCGGGCTGGTCGCTGGGGTCTTCACACGCGACCTCCCACGGGCGCACCGGGTTGCGCGCCGATTGCGCGCGGGACAGGTTTTTGTGAACGAGTGGTTTGCCGGGGGCGTCTCGACGCCGTTTGGCGGTGTCGGAAGGTCGGGTTTTGGGCGCGAGAAAGGGCTGGAGGCCCTGTATAATTACGTTCGGACCAAGAACATCGCGATTTCTTTGAAGGGCTGACACGTGGATTCGGACAAGCTCGACAGATCTCTGGTGGACGCCCATGCGCGGCACGACCTGCCTGCGCTGGTGCGGCTCT
The DNA here is from genome assembly GCA_038746545.1 of Pseudomonadota bacterium. Lineage (GTDB taxonomy): Bacteria > Pseudomonadota > Alphaproteobacteria > Rhodobacterales > Rhodobacteraceae > Dinoroseobacter. The sequence continues at coordinate 89,378 of JBCDKN010000009.1, read as the reverse complement.
ATACGCTTGCGGGCAATCAAGCCGAGATGCGGCAGGATCTGGATGCGGCCAGCTTCTATCTGACCCACGCCTATGTCTTCGCGCTGGAACTCGGGGCCCCCGAGGCGAACGCGCTCAACAAGTGGCTGGCGGATCACGGGCGTGCCCACCGCCTCACATTCTGATCGGGAAGGGAACGCGAGCCATGCGCAAGGAAGCTCAGGCCGTTGTCATCGGGGGCGGTGTCATCGGTTGCTCTATCCTCTACCATCTGGCCAAGCTTGGCTGGTCCGACGTGATCCTGCTGGAACGCGACGAACTGACCTCGGGCTCGACCTGGCATGCGGCTGCGAACATCCACGGGTTGCATGACAGCACCAATATCAGCCGCATCCAACACTACACGATGTCGCTCTACAAAGCGCTCGAGGCGGAGACGGGGCAGTCCTGCGGGGTCTTTCAGCCTGGCTCTCTGTATTTGGCGCAGACCGAAGCACGAGAGCACCAGCTCAGGCTGCAGGCCGCCAAGGCCCGGCTCTATGGCATGAACTTCCACGAGATCAGCATCGCAGAGGCCAAGGCGCTGAATCCAATGGTGAATTACGACGGGATCCGCTGCGTGATGTACGAGCCGGATGGCGGGAATGTGGACCCTTCGGGTGTCACCCATGCCTATGCCACCGGCGCGCGGCAGCGTGGAGCCGAGATCCATCGCTTTACGCCGGTGACTGGCACGGATCCCCAGGGGGACGGTACGTGGATCGTGCGCACGCCCAAGGGCGATATCAGAACCCCGTGGGTCGTGAATGCCGCCGGACTCTGGGGCCGCGAAGTTGCGCGGCTTGCAGGTATCGAACTGCCCCTGCAACCCACCGAGCACCAGTATTTCGTCACCGAGGCCCTGACAGAGATTGCCACGGCCGACCGCCGCCTTCCCTCTGTCAGCGATCGGGATGGCGAGTACTATCTGCGCCAGGAGGGCAATGGCCTTTTGGTCGGAGCCTATGAGAAAGACGTCCGATTCTGGGCCGAGGAGGGCACACCGCTCGACTTTGCCCATGACCTTTTTCCCGATGATCTGGACCGCATCGAAGAGAACATGTTGAACGCCATCGAACGGGTGCCCGCCGTTGCAGAGGCGGGGATCAAACGTGTTATCAACGGGCCCATGATCTGGTCCCCGGACAGCAATGTGCTGATGGGTCCTGTGCCAGAGATTGACGGCTATTTCTGCTGCAACGGGATCATTCCCGGATTCTCCCAATCCGGTGGGATGGGCCTGATGGCGGCGCAGTGGATCATCGAAGGAGAGACCGAGTACGACATGTTCGCCTGGGACGTGGCGCGTTTCGACAATTGGGCGACCAAGGAGTTCACCAAGGCGCGCGTGCAGGACCAGTACGCGCACCGCTTCGCGATCCATTTCCCGAATGAGGAGCGGCGCGCGGGCCGACCCGCGCGCACCCGCCCGGTCTATGAGATGCAAAAAGAATGCGGCGCCGTCTTTGGCCTGAATGCCGGGTGGGAGCACCCGCTCTGGTTTGCTGACACGCCGGGGATGGCGGATACAAACGGCTTCACCCGCCAGAACTGGTGGGCGCCGGTGGGCGCGGAGTGCAGGATGCTGCGCGACCGCGCGGGCATCATCGATATCTCCAACTTCGCCAAGTACCGCTGCAAGGGTCCTGGTGCGGCTGGGTGGCTGGAGGCGGTCTTTGCCAACAGAATGCCCAAGGCCGTTGGACGTTCCTGCCTGACCCCGCTGATCTCCCGTCGTGGCGGGATCGCGGGCGACTTCACGGTCACGCAAGTGGCCGAGGATGAGTTCTGGGTGATCGGCTCGGGTCTCGCCGAGCGGTACCACAAGCGGTTCTTCAAGCAGGTGCCCCTGCCCCAAGGCACCAGCTTCGAAAGCCGAACCGAAGCCATCTGCGGCTTTAACGTGGCTGGCCCCGGATCTCGGGACCTGCTGCAAGGATTGACCGAAACCTCTCTTGCGACGGCCGACTTTCCGTTCCTGGGGAGTCAGATGATAGACGTGGCCGGGATCCGGGTTCTGGCCCTGCGGGTCTCTTTCACCGGCGATCTGGGCTGGGAGCTGCATTGCCGAACCGAAGATCAGGCGGCCCTGTACCAAGCGTTGCTCGAAGCCGGGCGCCCCATGGGCGCAGGCCCCGTGGGCAGCCGGGCGTTGATGAGCCTGCGCATTGAGAAAGGCTATGGCTCCTGGTCACGCGAATACAGTCCCGAATACTGGCCGCAGGAAGTCGGCCTCGATCGCCTTTGCAAGCTCGACAAAACGTTCCTGAACAGGGATTCCGCTCAGACCGTCCTCGCACAGACCGCGCGCGAGCGACTTGTTATACTGCATCTGGACGAGGCGGATGTGACCGCTTCGGGCGCGGATGCGACCGGAGGCGAGCCGATCTTCAGGGATGGCGCGGGGATCGGGCGCGTAAGCTCGGGTGCCTATGGCTACACTGTCGGCATGTCCCTGGCGCTTGGCTTCGTGAAGGACGCAGTCCCCGGAGATCGGGTGGAAGTAATGGTCCTGGGCCGTCCACATAAGGCAACGATCCTGTCCGAGCCGCCCTTTGACCCGCAAGGGCGCATTTTGAGAGGCTAGCCCGTCATGAAGATCCGCGAAATCCACATGTTCAGCCACGACCTGCCTGTCAGAAATGGCCCCTATCGCATGGCCAGCGGCGACGTCCATGCGGTAACGACCACCTTGGTAAAACTCGTCGGTGCGGACGGAACCGTCGGCTGGGGGGAGACCTGCCCCATGGTCCCCACTTACGCCGAGGCGCATCGGGCGGGCGCAAGGGCAGCGCTTGAGCTTTTGGCCCCAGCCCTGGTGGGGACACCGGCTTGGCCCCTGTCGCTCCACAATCGGATGGATAATCTGCTCTGCGGACATGCCTATGCCAAGGCCGCGATCGACATTGCCGCCCATGACCTGATCGGGAAAACCCTCGGGCTCTCCACCTCTGACCCGCTCGGTGGGGCGCAGCGGGACCGCGTGCCGTCCTACTATGCGACCGGCATTGCCAGCCCGGATGATACGGCGCGCGAGGCGGCGGAGAAATGCGCCGAGGGCTACCCCAGGCTACAGATCAAGCTCGGCAATCGTCCGGTCGACGTGGATATCGAAGCCATCCGCAAGGTTTGGGAAGTCATACAGGGCCAAGGCATCCGCCTTGCCGTGGATGCCAACCGAAGCTGGACCACACGGGATGCGCAGCATGTGAGCCGCGCCTGTGCGGATATTCCTTTTGTGATGGAACAACCCTGCAACAGCGTGCAAGAGAACCAGTCGCTGCGCGGTCTGATCCAGCACCCGCTTTACCTCGACGAAAACACAGTCGACCTAGACACCGTGGTCACCCTTGCAGGACAGGGAATGGTGGACGGGTTTGGCATGAAGGTCACGCGGATCGGGGGGCTCCACCCCATGCGCGCGTTCCGCGACCTGTGTCAGGCCCGCCGCCTGCCCCATACCTGCGACGACGCCTGGGGCGGCGACATCATCGCCGCCGCGTGCACACAGATCGGCGCGACGGTCCTGCCCGAACTTTGCGAGGGCGTCTGGCTCGCGGCGCCCCACATTGAGGGCTCCTATGCCCCCGAGCATGGCATCCAGATAGAGGGCGGTCATATCCAACGGCCCACAGGCCCTGGGCTCGGGCTGACGCCAGATGAATCGATCTTCGGCGATGCGATAGCCTCCTTTGGGGGCTGAACCGCCGCACCCTGTGCGCATTCCGACAGGGCGCGTTGCCCCCAAATCCGTCGGACAGTTGGAGACGATCTGCGCTCGCCGCGCGGGCAAAACCCGACGCCTTGCGCGCTCCCCCGCGCCTTCCCCGGCGCGCGCTTTCGACAGCACGCGCGGGTGGGACGGCCCGCGCTCTGAGGTGACCACTCCGTACCGTGACCCTGCACCGGCAGGCCTTTGGCAAGGCCTTGACCCCAAAGCGGTCCGCTTGTCCTCAGCCCGGCAACGCTCGGTCGAGGAAAGTTTCCATACAACCAAGCAGCTCCGCCGGGATGTCCGTATGGAGCATGTGCCCTCCGGGTAGCACATGATGCTCCGCCCCCCGAATACCGCGCGCCAGCAGGGCCGCGCCGTGAAGTGTCGCTGTGTTCTTGGCGCCGACAACGACCAGCGTGGGTATCGCGATCTCTGCCAAACGCGGTCGGCCGTCATAAAGACTGGCCGCCGTCAGCGCATCTGAGATACCGGCAGGGTCCATGCGCAGAAGCTGACGGCGCAGCTCGGCCCGCGTGCCCTCAGCCTCGCCCTTACCCGCAAGCCGCACCAGCCAGGATGTCGGGATGACCGTGAAGAGCCCACGCGCGCCCCCTGCAGAGATCCGACCGCAGAGCCGGTCGCGCACGGTCGGCACGGCTTCGATCAGTACAAGCGCTCCGACCTTTGAGCCGGCCCGGGCAGCAAGCTCCAGCGCAACCATTCCGCCCAGAGAGTGACCAATCACCACCGTCCCGGGCTGCAGTCGGTCAGCAACAGCCTCCGCATAGGTTTCCACACGCGGCGTGGCAACCCGTAGGGCGCACCCGTGGCCCGGCAGATCGGGGATTTGAGCCAAGGGAAAGCCCGCGGTCAAACCCCTCCATGTATCACCCGCAAGCCCGGCCCCATGCAACCACAGGCTTGCGTGCCGTAACAGCGGGGAGGCAGTCTCCGGTTCGGGACAATCATGTTGAGACATGCGGGCGACCTCCGGACGCATTGGGCGCGGAGGCGCACCGCAGCGACACCGTTAGACCTCATGCGGGCGCGCTTTGAAACCGCTGAGCTGTCTTCCCCGAGCGGCGCGGACAGAATGCAGCGGGAAGCCCGTTGAGACGCGCCGTCGCAAAGGATACCCCTTGAGCCAGGCATCACCACAGATGCGCCGGAGCTCAGCATGATTTTTGACATCGACCGCGTTTACATCGCATCCATCACTGCGGGCGTCACCGTGGCCTTGCTGGCCGCCGTGCTCGCATGGTCACAACGCGGGGTCACTCCGACGCGGGTGACGCTCTCGCTGTTCTTTTGTGCTTTCGCGGCCAGCGAATTGGACACGCTGTCCTGGATCCTAACGCAGTCCATGTCCCCTTGGGCCCAAGCAAGCGTCGACATGGTCGGGTTTGTCGCGAATTTCTGCCTCGGACCTCTATTCCTGCTCTATGTTCGCGAGCTCACCGGGGTCTCGCAATCCGAGCGGGATCGCAACCAGACGTGGCACTTCCTGTTGCCCATTATGGCCGCGTTCTTTTACTTGGTTGGTGTGTTCCTGCGATCTGGCGTGATCTTCAGCACACCATCAGACCCCCGGGATTTCGGCTGGGTGCAGCTTGGGTTCACGCTCTTTTCCCTCGCTCTCGTGGTGCAATGGGCAGTCTATGTCGTGTGGGTCCTTCGCCTTCAAGCGCAGCATATCCGGCGGCTGAAGCAGCATTTCGCCAGCACCGAGAATCTGGAACTGCGCTGGATCGTGGGGCTGGCCGGAGCCTTGGGCATCTATGTCTTCCAAACACTCATAGGCGAGGTTCTGACCCTGCTTGGGATGAGGGACCCGGTCGGCCCCTTGCTGGACAGTGCTCTGGTGCTCCTCGTGGTCTCGTCCCTCGCGCTCTGGGTCCTGCGTCCGGCCCCCGATCTCGAAGCTGCAGCAACGGCTATGAACTTGGCCGGGACCGCGCCGGAGCGGAAGTACGAGAAAAGCGCGCTGAGTGCGGATCAGGCGGGCCGGATCGCGCGCAAGCTCCGGCGCGCGATGGAGGCAGAGCGGCTCTACCGCAACCCGAACCTGACGCTCAGCCAATTGGCGCAGCAGATCGGTGTGTCGCAAAACTATGTCTCTCAAACCTTGAACCAGACCCTCGACCAGTCGTTCTTCGAGTTCGTCAATGACTGGCGCGTGCGCGAAGCCATCCCGCTCGTGGTTGCCGGACAGAGCACGATCCTGGCCATCGCCTATGAGGTTGGGTTCAACTCCCGCTCGTCCTTTTACGCCTCTTTCAAGCGCGTCACGGGTATGACCCCGAGCGCCTATAAAACCAGCGGAGCACGGTCCACGCCGCTCTTGGCCTCCCGGGTCGAAGAACCGTAAGCACACCGGAGGATCGCGACCCAACGCAAGCGCCCCCGCCCGCGCAGGCCTAGTCCATCCCATACCGCGCATGATCCGCATCCAGAACAGCTTGCATCTGGCCGTTGCGGTTCGTGACACCGGCACGCGCCCGCCCGGTCACAAGATCCCCCGCCATCGCTGCTTCGAACCCTTCGTTGCGCCCGTCGTGCCAGATAACCTCCCCCGGTTTGACCAGCACACCCAGCCCCACATTCGGAGTCACCGGCACGATCATCCGCTGAGCGAGCGGCGCCGGCAAAAGCGCGCCGGGCGCGCCGCTCAACGAGATCAGGATCGCGCGCATGATCTGGACAAGATCCGTCGCGGAGGCCCAGAGGCCGGCTGCAGCACTCTCGGGATGGCGACGAAACCCCCCGTCGAGTGGATCTCCGGTCTCTAGAAGGCCCTGGGCGTGATGCGCGCGGGGGTGCAGATCAAACGTCGCGTGGCGCGCCCCGACCGGGATCAGGACTGCCTTGGAGGCATAGGCCGCGAAGGCCATATCCGTGACATCCTCGATTAGGCATTGAAGGACGGTGGTGCCACCGCCGCTATAGTCGAAGCGCTTTGACAGACGACGCCTTGTTGTCACTGCAGGGGAATTTGACGGAGCCTCCCCTCGCAGGATCTGGATCAGATCGGGGATGTCCTCCGCGGTCCCATAGCCCGCGAACCCGTGGATATTCGTGCCCGCGGTGTGGGACAGAAGCTCCGCCGGGGTGGCGCGCTTGCCACGCGGACCGGGAAGCTGCCACCGCTTGAGAGACTGGTTGACCGGTCGGTCGAGCGCCACGCGCCCATCCCGCACCAGTGTCAGTATGGCAAGCGCCGTCACCGTCTTGGAACAGGACGCCACCTGAAACAGGGTCTCGTGCCGCACCGGGTCTCCAGGTCGCGCCATCCCGCCGAGATCACGCCGCAAAGCACCGTCCTGCCAATCGGCAATTTGAAATCCGTGCTGGAAGGACTGCGCAGGCGCAGGCGTGCCGATTGTCAGCCCCGCAAGGGCCGCCGTGCCGGCGAATGTGAAAGAGCGTCGGTTCATACTGTGCGGTTGCCTTGGTCTTTGGGGAGCATCGACTTGCGCTGACCCTATCGGGAATTGAGCCAGGTTTCGTCCGATCCTATCGGGCCGGACAATCAGGACTCCCCTGCAAGCAAAGCGTTGAGCGCGCAAGCTGACAGGCGTCTGGCCCCATCCCATCACTGCTCAGGCAACCGGTCTCCCTTCCGACGCCATCCCCGGCAACCACTTTGCTTTTTGTCCGCCCCGACCGATCTGGACGCCTTTCGCCACGGTGTTTGGGAAAGAAGAGGACGCGCGCCGAACAGCCCGCATCCAATAGATGTCCAGAAGGAAACAGACATGTCCCAGTTCAACCCCAGTGCCTTGAAAGAAGCCCCCGCCAAAGCGCTCGAGACGTTCGCCAATGACAGCCCGGCGCACGCTGTCCTGATCGAGATTGCTCGGGGCGCCCTCTCAGTGGGTCAGGCAATCGGTACGGTCGAGAAAGACGGCAACGCCGCCGCCCATATCGACAATCAATTTGAAATCGGTTCACAGACGAAGATGATGACCTCAGTCATCGTGCAGCAACTGGTGGGCGAAGGGCAGATCGACTTCGATGCGCCGCTTGCCGCACAAATGGATATCTCCGGGTTGGAAGGCATCGCCAATATCGAGACAGTGACCGTCCGCGAATTACTGTCGAACCGATCGGGCATCCCCGATTTTGATACCGTGCCGGGGCAAACCGGCGTGCCGGCTTTCATTGAGATGTTGATGCAGAACCCGGACCAACCGCTTGGGCCGGATGCGTTGCTGGCCATCGCAGCCGGGGAGCCCGCATCCTTTGCGCCCGGCGCGGGCTATGCCTATTCGAACACGAATTTCCTGCTTCTCCAGAAGCTGGCCGAAGACGTCACCGGTCAAAGCTTCAGCGCTCTTTTGTCCGAGCGCATTTTTGCGCCTGCAGGGATGCAGGACAGCCTGCTCGCAGTCGATGGCGGTGCGGAGGCCTTGCTCCACTCCTATGCGGAGCTGATCCCGGGGCAGATCGTGGATGTGACTCAGGCGCCGCTGGATCTCGGGGCGGCTGGGGGTGTGGTCTCGACCACGGGCGATATGGTCCGGTTTTTTGATGCGCTATTGGTGTCCCGCACCTTGCTGAACCCGGACCAGATGGACGAGATGCTGGACTTCCGCGCGCCGGATGGCTCGCCCGAGATCGAAGGGGAGAGCCTCGGCCTCAGCTCGGGGACCATCTTCGGGCAGCAGTTCATCGGCTTTCAGGGGGGCACGCTGGGCACGAACACGGCCACGTTCCTGCATGTGGATTCCGGAACGGTCTTCACGATCGCGGCCAGCCATTCGAACGCGGATCCGGTCGACCTGCTGCTGGATGCTTTTGCGGCGGTCTATGACGACGACGCCTGGGCGCAATTTGATCCGGACGCGGATAGCTTCACTATCGCCGGAACAGCGGCAGAAATCGCGCTGACCGAGCTCGAAGACCCCTCAGGAGGTGTAGAGACGGTTCTGGAACTCGATGGTGTCAGCCTGACCTTCGAGGGCGGGCTTGCCGAACTCGATGCAGGGCGCTTCACCTTTACGGATGGCGGCACCCTCTGGATTGGCGAGACTGGGCAGGATCGCTTTGATGTGCTGCGCCAAGCGCCGGGCTTTGCCCATGGCGACAACCACCTGCTCGGGTTGGATGGCAACGATCATCTGCGCGGCGGGCATGGCAATGACCGGATCGACGGTGGCGAAGGGCGTGATCACCTGCGCGGGCGCGGCGGCGACGATCAGCTTTCGGGCGGCGCAGGCAATGACATCCTCTCAGGCGGCGGGGGTCATGACCGGCTCAGCGGCGGGTCCGGGCGAGATCATCTGCGCGGCGGGGACGGGGATGACATCCTCTCGGGCGGAGACGGAACCGACATGTTGCGCGGAGGCGCTGGAGATGACCGGATCGAGGGCGGCGCGGGACGCGACTATATGTGGGGCGGCGCGGGAGCGGATATCTTCGTGTTCCAGCGCGATGCCGGGCAGGACAGGATCTTTGGATTTGAGACCGGGCAGGACATGCTGGATTTCTCACAAACCTGTCTCAGCTTTGCAGATCTTGAGATCGACACCTATGGCGCATACACGCGGATCAGCTTCGGTGAGGCCGAAATCTCGATCTTTGCCACCAGTTCCGAACCGCTGACCGTAGAGAGTTTCCTTTTCTGAGCGATGTAGAGAAAAGACAGGGCGCGCCACCAGGTCAAGCGCGCCCCTTCCATTGACACGGAACCGTCACGCCATGGATCCCGCTCTGTTGAACCCTGACCAAGAGACCCTGCGCCTTGCCGCTGCGAGCGGGCTTCTGGTGCTGTCGGCCTTCTGCGCGCATCTTCTGCTGCTGTCGGAGAGGCATCGCGAGGTTCGGCTTCCCCTCGCCTTGTTCTTTGTCGTGACTGCGCTGGAGCTTCTGGCCGTGCCGGTCGCCTATATCCTCGGGGATGACGGGGCGGGGATCGTCACGCTAGCCCTCGAATTGGCAGAGGTGCCGCTGACCATGGCAAAGCCGTTCCTCCTCTGGCTCTATGTCCTGCGCCTGACCCGCGACCCGACGCAGGACGCGCCGTCCCCGCGCTGGATCCTGCATGCCCTGCCCATCGGGATTGCCGCTGCGCTTTACATCTACATTCTGCTTCTGCCGCCCGAGCTTTTGTCGGGCCTGAAGCCGAATGCCGAAGATCTGGGGCGCTTGCAGCGGATTGCGCTGTTCGGGCTCTACGGGGCGACGGTGCTGTTCTATGGTTTGGTACCGGTCTACGCGATGCTGATCCTGCGCCGCTTGCGGCGCTACCGAAGCCGCCTCAAGGACCTGTTTGCCAGTACCGAGAACCGCGAACTGGCCTGGGCCTGGTGGTTGACGAGTGCGGTCGTGGTGTTCTGGAGCTTCAACATCATCGCGATCGCGGTCTCGCTTCTGGCTCCCGATTGGCCCGGGGCAACCCTGTTCGATTCCCTGCTGGCGGCAATCGTCGTGAACTATGTCCTCCTCTGGAGCATCGCAGTTTGGGGCACGCGGCAGAATCCAGGGATCCTCCCGCCGCCGGATCGCCTCCCCTCTGCGCCACACCCGTCACAGCCCGTGCGAAAGTATGGCAAATCGGGCCTGTCCGATGGTCGGCTCGACCGGATCGCCCGCAAGATCGAGGCGCTGATGCGGGACCAGCATCTCTATCTGGAACCGGACTTGTCCTTGTGGGATCTGGCGGATCGGGTGGGTGTTACCACCCACTACGCCTCGCAGGCACTTAACGAAACGATCGGTGATAGTTTCTTTGACTATGTGAACCGCTGGCGTATCCGTGCGGCGGCAGAACAGCTCAAGAGCAGCGATGCCTCGATCCTGACCATCGCCTATGATGTGGGCTTCAATTCACGCTCGTCCTTTTACACGGCTTTCAAGCGCGAGTTGGGGGTAACGCCTTCGCAATACCGGGCCCATCAAGGTGACGCGTAGGACCGGGTGGAAAACGCCCGAAGACGCGTTTGGAAGAGACCGCTTTCTGCATCGCACCGCGTGCCGCGACCCGAAAGACGGCTCCGGTCCTGCAAACAGGCTTCAGGTCAAACGCCGTACGAGCTCTGCGATATGGGCGGGCCCGACCTCGCAGCAGCCGCCGATAATCGTGGCACCTTTGGCCGCCCAACCCTCAGCAAAGTCGGCGTAAGCCGCAGGCGTCAGATCCGTGCGCGCAGAGAGGTCCTTCACCGTCGCGCCCACCTGCACGAAACTGTCTGTGATCCGGGTGAATCCGTTGGCATACGCGCCAAACGGAACGTCGATCCCATGGATCACCTCGACCGCTGTGCTCACCGCTTCCGGGGTGGCGCAATTGATCAACAGCGCATCGACCCCTTCGGCCCAATCAACCACCTCGTCCAGAGGCTCGCCGGAGCGCAGCTTGGTCCCGTCTTCGTCATCCACGGATACCCCCAGCCAGACTGGTTTGCCATGGCCGAAGGCTCCTGTCAGCGTCGCGCGAATCTGGGCGATTGATGAGGCTGTTTCAATCAGGAGGAGATCGACGAGCGGCGCCTGAATGCGACAGATCTCTTCGAAGCGATCAATCGCATCCTCCGGTAGCGGGCCGGTCCGGTAAGAACCATTCAAAGGCCCGAGCGCCCCGGCCACGCGACCACCGCCCGCGGCGTCGCGCGACGCGCTCGCCAAGGCGCAGGCCGCGCGGTGCAGGGCCTCGAACTGATCATCCAGGCCCGCCGGGACAAGCCGATCGTGGTGGATGCTGTAGGTATTCGCCGTGGCCACGGTCGCGCCGGCGGCGAAGAAGTCGTCATGGACCGCCCGCACCAGCTCCGGATTGTCGAGCATCACCTGCGTCGCCCAGAGCGGCGTCGGCTCCGCCGTGCTCCGGGCCACCAGCTCCTGCCCCATGCCCCCGTCAAGGATCGTGATCATCTGTCGCCTCCCACTGCGTCCCGAGCGTCACATGGGGCGTCGCTCCCGATCTGTCCAGTGACTTTGTGAAGGACAAGGCGCGGACAGCACTGGTCCCTCTCTGACCGGTTGCAGGAAAGAGACGTCCATACGCAGAAAAGCCGAGCCCAGCGCAGGATCAGCGAAGTATCTGCCGCCCGAGTTCCAAGGAGGAAAACATTCCGGGCATCGAGCGCACATTCAAACCCGGAATCGCCGTTATGCATGCGCCGTGGGAACTGCGTCCGATTTCGGGTCACGGAAAGGGCGGGGAGCAGAGGTCCCGGTGACCGGCCTCGGTTTGTGCAGCAAAGCCCAGAGTGGGCTGACCAGGTTTTCGTCGAGATCCGCTCTCTTACCGGTCACGCTGGTTGCCGATATCGACCACATCTTCCGCCCCTACGACACCGCAGAACAGCCAGTCCGCACCTATGGTGACATCCCCACTCGCCAAATTACCGGTCCAAGCCACACCGCAGATCCGCACAGGATCGATCATCATACCAGCCATCGTCGCGAGAATAGAGTTCCAGAACGACACGACAGCGCCGCTCGGCACTGCGCCATGTCACATCTCGAGGCGACAAGCACTCCAACGCCGCCGTCGCGCTGTCCGGAGACTTGAGCGCATTCGTGGAAAGCTTACGCTGCGAACCTCAGCTTAGGTACGATCCGCAGATCGCGGCGGCCCCTTTTCCTACACCATTGTCGTGCCGGTCAATTGATTTCCCAGATCTGTGTTTGCGCGCGCCAGAAGGCACCCCCACGCGCGCGGTCCGTCAGGTTCCACGCGTTGAACCGCTGCCCGCCACGGTCGAGAAAACGAATATACGCGGCTGATTGCTCTTAGTGTCGAAGAGGCAGGGAATGCAGGAATTGGCGGGCGGACATTCGAAATTAGGCGCTTCCATCCCGTCAACGTGCTTGCTCCCCCAAAAGCGATGTTTGTCCCTGCCCAACTCCGAGATGATCAGATCCGGGAAGGAGACATCGAACCCGACGGAGGGGCCGCATTTGTCGTCCGATCAGATCCACTGCACCCGGGACAGGCCGGGCAGGCAAACCCGCGGTCATTCGCGGCCACCATCTGCAGATGGGACAGAAGCGCGGTACCATCCACACCGTCGGGAAAGTGGAACTGGAACAATGAGCCCCGCGTTTCCACGACCCGATTGTCCAGCGTGTCGGTCTGCTGCGCGCGGCTGGCCCGCTTAGGCGCCGATCAAAGCCCAAAGGTGATTAAGATCGGCAGCCCGTCGGGCACAAGGCTCATGGGGACGCCCCGCAGAGAGCCGAAGGTGATCGCCGGGATGCCCACACGCGCGAGGATCGGGAAGAGCGCGCCCTCGAACATCGCCTCGATTCTGCACCGCGCGGCAAAGGCGAGGAGCTTCTTTTCTCCGGTCCCTTCGACCCTGGCGCGGCCCTGGCCATTCTCGGCACAGCAAGGTTCAGCGCACAGCGCCTGCAGATCGGTGCGCGATGGCTTCAAGATTGGAGCTTTTAGAGATCAAGCCTTTGATATCCTTTACCATCTCGTCTTTGGGTCGGCTTCAACCCTGCCGCTGTTCGCGGACTTCGACGAAAATCAGGCCGGTGCATACGCTATGCAAGGCGCATATCGCCTCGATCATGGCTTACCTCACAGTCTGACGGGCGGGCCAAGATCAGAACAGGAGCATGCCCGCTCAGCTCAGGCGCAACCCGTCCGGGTCAAACGCATAGGTGCTGCCGGGGTTGAAACCGAGGCGGAGCCTTTCCCCTGCCGCCACCTGATGCTGCCCGAAGAGGCGCGCAGTGATCTGATGATCGTCCTTTTGCGCGATGACATTGGTGTCGCCGCCAAGGTGTTCCACATGGCTCACCTGCACGGCGAGCGGGCCGTCATCGGCAAGAAACAGGTCTTCGGGACGGATGCCCATGGTCCGCGTATCCCCCGCCGTCAGCAGATCCGCCGGGAAGAAGTTCATCGAGGGCGAGCCAAGGAACCCGGCGACGAACTGGTTGGCGGGGTTGTTATAGAGCTCCATCGGACTGCCGATCTGCTCCACCCGGCCATCGCGCAGAACGACGATCTTGTCCGCAAGGGTCATCGCCTCTGTCTGGTCATGGGTGACATAGATCATCGAGGCCCCAAGCTGCCGGTGCAGGTTCGCGATCTCCAGCCGGGTGTTCATCCGCAGGGCCGCGTCCAGATTGGAGAGTGGCTCGTCAAAGAGAAAGAGCTGAGGCTCCCGCACGATCGCGCGCCCGATGGCCACACGCTGCCGCTGCCCGCCCGATAGTTCGGAAGGGTAGCGATCAAGATAGTCTTCGAGGTTGAGCATCCGGGAGGCTTTCTCGACGCGCGCCTCGATCACGGATTTCGGCTGGCGCTCCTGCTTGAGGGCGAGGGTCATGTTGCCCCGCACATTCAGATGCGGATAGAGCGCATAGCTCTGGAAAACCATTGCGATGCCCCGCTTGGAGGGCGGGGTCATATTGACCTGCGCGCCCCCGATATGGATCTCGCCGGAGCTTGCATCCTCCAGCCCCGCGATCACGCGCAGCAGGGTGGACTTGCCGCAGCCCGAAGGACCGACGAAGACGACGAACTCGCCCTCCTCCACCTTGAGGCTGATATCCTTCAGGACATGCACTGCGCCAAAGGACTTGTTTACGTTTTTAAGGGACAGCGCTGTCATGTCAGGGTCTCCTCCAGAGAAATGGGCTGGCCGGTCCGGATGCTTTCATCGGCGGCCAGGCAAATGGCGAGCGAGCTTACGGCGTCGCTCATATGGCGGGTCAGGTCGATATCTTCGGCAATGGCGCGCAGCATATAGGCCTGCTCTGCATCGCAGAGCGCCTGATGGCCCGGCTCGTCGGGCATCTCGACCCGCCGGTCGCCTTCAAGCGTGTGCACGAGGATGCCGCCGACCTTGGTATGGCCATCGATATCCGACGAGGCACCGGGATTGCCATCGGTGATCGAAACCGCGCCATTGGGGCTGATGATGTCCTTCACGAAAAACGCGGTCTCGGACATCATCGGCCCCCAGCCCGCCTCGTACCAACCGACCGATCCATCGGCGAAGGTCACCTGAAACTGACCGTAATTATACATGTCCGGCGCGATCTCGTCGCTGAGCCGCAGCCCCATTCCGTGAACCCGGGTCGGCGCGGCATCGGTGATCTGGCACATTACATCCACATAGTGGACGCCGCAATCAACGATGGGGGAGGTCGTCTCCATCAAGGCCTTGTGGACCGCCCATTCCGCACCAGAGCTTTGCTGGTTGAGGTTGAGGCGGAACACATAGGGCCCGCCCAAATCGCGCGCCTCTTCGATCAGCCGGACCCAGGACGGGTGGTGGCGCAAGATATACCCTACCACCAGCTTGCGACCGGTCCGGACGGCTGTCTCTGTCACCCGGCGTGCCTCGGCCACGGTCATGGCGAGGGGCTTTTCGACAAAGACATGGGCGCCCGCCTCCATTGCCGCGACGGCGTAATCCGCATGGGTGTCCGTATAGGTCGCTATCACGGCGAGATCGGGCGTGGTCTCGGCGAGAGCTGTCTCGAACGCCGTGAAGATCGGATAGCCCGCAAGATCCGGGTGATCCACCGCGCCGGAGCGGTTCACGAGCCCCACAATCTGCGCCTCGGGATGATGGTGATGGGCCAGCGCATGGCTCAGCCCCATATTCCCCAGACCTGCCACAAGCACCCGGATCATTTGACCGCTCCCGAGGTCAGCCCGCGGATCAGCTGCCGCGAGAAGATCACATAGAGCACCAGCACGGGCAGGATCGCCATGGAGAGAGCCGAGAGGACCGCGTTCCAATCCGTGACGAACTGGCCGATGAAGACCTGACTGCCGAGGGTCAGCGTCTTGGTCTCTTCCGCCGGAGCGAGGATCAGAGGGAACCACAGGTCGTTCCAGATCGGGATCATGTTGAACACCGCCACCGTGGCCATGGCCGGACGCACCAGCGGCAGGACGAGGCGAAAGAAGATCGTGTATTCGCTCAACCCATCGATCCGGCCCGCGTTTTTCAGATCATCAGAGACCTGCCGCATGAACTCGCTGAGGATGAACACCGCCAGCGGCAGCCCCTGAGCCGTGTAAACAAGGATCAGCGCCCAGAGCGTGTTCACCAACCCCGTCGCCACCATCATCTCGAGAATGGCCACCGTCCCGATCCGGATCGGGATCATGATCCCGAGGGCGAGATAGAGACCCATCAGCATATTGCCGCGAAACCGGTACTCGCTGAGCGCGTAGGCGGCCATGGCCCCGAAAAGCAGCACGAAGAACAGCGAGGCCACGGTGACGATCATCGAGTTCTGGAAGTAGAGGAAGAAATCCCCCTGCTTCATCACCGTCTCATAGCCGATGGTCGAAAAGCTCTCGGCATCGGGCAGGGCCAGCGGCTCGCGAAAGATCGAGCGACGCTCTTTGAACGAGTTGATGATGATGACGAAGACAGGGAAGAGCGCGATCAGCGTATAGAGGATGAGCGCCCCGTGCATCAGCACGGCATTGAGCGGGTTCGAACGGGCTGTGGTCATGATCCGGATCCTCAGAGATGATAGCGGCGCATCCGGGTCTGGATGCCGAAGAGGTAGATACAGACACCCAGCAGGATGATCGCAAACATGGCCCCGGCAATGGCCGACCCCATATGCGGATCGCCAAGCTGCAGCTGGAAGCCGAAGAAGGTGCGATACATGAAGGTACCCAGAATATCGGTCGAGAAATCAGGGCCGGCCAGCGCGCCCTGAGCGGCATAGATCAAATCGAAAGCGTTGAAATTGCCAACGAATGTGAGGATCGAGATGATCCCGATCGACGGCAGGATCAGCGGCAGCTTGATCTTCCAGAAGGCCGACATGCCGGTGATGCCATCCACCTCGCCCGCCTCCAGGATCTCCTCGGGGATCGTCAGCAGGGCCGCATAGATCAGCATCATCGGAATGCCAACGAACTGCCAGACCGAGATCAGCGCCAGCGTGGTCAGGGCGTATTCCTCCTTGCCCAGCCAGGGCGCAAAAAGCGATTTCAGCCCCACCGCGTCCAGCATACCCGGCGCGATACCCCAGATCGGCGACAGGATCAGCTTCCATGCGAAACCGACGATCACGAAGGACAGGATCGTGGGGATGAAGATCGCCGAGCGATAGAGGGCCGCAAAGCGCAGGCGCGGATGGCTGAGCAGCGCGGCCAGCGCGATCCCGATCGGGTTCTGCACCAGCATGTGGATCACGAAGAACCAGAAATTGTTGCCCAGCGCATTCCAGAACTGCTCGGCCCAGATCGGATCGAAGAACAGCGTCCGGAAATTCTCAAGCCCGACAAAGACCCGCTCCTGCTCGATCCGCGTGTAGAGCGCGAGCCGCAGCGTGTTGAACAGCGGGAAGATCATCACCGCTGTGTAGACAAGGACGGCGGGCGCAAGGAACACCACTATATGCCAGCGGAAGCGGGCTCGTTGCATGGGTCTATCTCCGGGAAAAGAGGCCCCGGGGCGCCGTGGCGCGCCCGGGGGAAGTGCAACAGCGGGAGGTTACTGTTGCGGTTCGTACCAGCTGGCCAGGCCGGTCTGCAGCTCTTGGCCAAGCTCTGCGGGGCTTGCCGCCCCCTTGATCGCCGCAACCGACGCGCCCCAGGTCTCGTTCTCGAGGTTCGGGGTGCCGCGCGACAGGATCTGATAGGTGGAGCGGATGGTGCTCTCGCACTCGCCGCGCCAGCTGACGAACTCCGCCGCGAGCGGGTCGGAGATCTCGACCGGGGTCGAGGAGAGCGGGAAGAAGCCCGGCAGCGCGTTGGCAAAGATCTCGGCAAATTCCGGGCTTGCGACCCAGGCGAGGAAGGTCTTGGCAGCCTCAGCATTCTCGGATGCGGCGTTCATACCGATGCCAATATCCGTGTGGTCCGAGATGTAGCAGGTGTCACCCGCATTCTGCACCGGCGGCTTGAAGGCACCCATCTCGAAATCGGCCAGATTGTTGAAGCCCGACACCTCCCAGGACCCAGCCGGATAGATCGCCGCGCGCCCGAGGGTGAAGATGTTCTGGCTGTCGGGATAGGTCTGCGCCTCATAGCCATCGCCTAGATAGGCGCCCCAACGGGACAGGGTTGCATAGGGCGCGGTCCAGGCCTCGTCCGTGAGCTTCTGCTCGCCTGCAATCAGGGCAAGACGACCCTCCTCGCCCTTCCAGTAGTTCGGGCCGATATTGTTGTAGCCCATGGTTGCCGCTTCCCACTGGTCATTGGTGCCCATGGCCATGGGGATGTAGCTGCCATCCTCCTTAATCGTCTCAAGCGCGGCAAAGAACTCCGCCTCCGTGGTCGGGACCTCAATCCCGAGCTCGGCAAAGGCCTCCTTGTTGTAGATGAACCCATGGATCACGGAGGCCATGGGTACGCAGAAACTCGCGCTGCCATCATCGCTCTGCCACGCGGATTTCGCCACATCCGAGAAATTGTCCATGGCGCCGAGATCGCTCAGATCCGCCAGATGCCCAGCCTCAAATAGGGCCAGAGACGCATCAAAAGGACGACAGGTGATCAGATCCCCCGCCGAGCCTGCATCGAGCTTGGAGTTGAGCACGGCGTTGTATTCCGCCGGGGCCGAGGGGGTGAAATTGACCTTGATCCCCGGATGCTGCGCCTCGAAGGCAGGGATGATCTTGTCCTGCCAGAGCGTCAGGTCGTCATTGCGCCAGCTCTCGATGGTCAGGGTGACGTCCTGCGCCTGCGCGCCTGTCGCCACAAGCGCCGTGGTCAGCAGCGCCGCTCCCAGATTTTTGCGTGTCATGAGTTACTCCCGTTGTATTGTTTCGTTGAGCCGCGCCAGGGCGGCGCGCAAGTTTCCTTCAGTCTTGCGAAGAAGAGCGTGGGCCGCATCCGGGGCGCACCCCAATGCGACGAGAACAGCGGATTTGACCTGCCCCTCGGTGGTGTCGAGCGCCGCGCGCGCGGCGGCCTCGTCTACACCAGCGATCCGCGCAACCATCCCGGCGGCACGGGCGCGCAGCTTGATGTTGTCCGCACGCAGATTGACCATCATTCCGTCATGCACATGGCCCAGATCCATCGCCATCAGGGTCGACAGCATGTTGAGCGCGATCTTCTGGGCGGTGCCCGCTCCCATCCGGGTCGACCCCGACAGCAGCTCAGGCGGCGTGGGCAGAAGGATCGGATGATCCGACAGTTCCAGCAGAGTGGAGCCCCCATTATTGGCAATGCCCACCACCGACGCCCCTGCGGTCCGAGCAATCCGGGCAGCCGCGAGCGTATAGGGCGTGGTCCCGCTCGCAGAGACAGCAATCATCGCATCACGCGGACCGAGCCCTGCAAGGGCAACTTCAAGGCCATCCGTGTCGTCCTCGGTCCCGCCTGGCATCTCGACCCCGGTGGGCAGCCCTCCGGCCATGTGAATGCGCAGCTGCGCAGCAGGAATAGAGAAGGTACCTCCCAACTCCTGGGCATCCGCCGCCGCCATCAGCCCCGACGACCCGGCCGCCGTGTAGTGCAGGACACCACCCGCACGGAGCGTGCCCGCAAGCGCCCCTGCAGCGCTTGCGATGGCGGAGGCCGCAGACTGAACGGCTTGGGCCGCCGCGACCTGCCCATCGGCCAGAAGCGCCGCAGCCTCCACAAGGGGCCGCGCATCCAGCCCCTGTGCATTGGCGTGCAAAGCTTCTGTTTCGGCGCTGAGCATGTGATTCCCTCTGAACTTCAAATCAACATACCATTATAATACCTTTTGTCCAGAGCTTCGCGTTCCGCAGGCAGTCGCACCAGAATACGGCTCTTACGCTCTATAATTTCTGCAATTGGTTATTGATAAGGTCTTTCTTTTCGCAAAAAGGTATTGTAATGGTATTTACATGATGCGCTCAGGTATTACCAAAGTTCTTGCCATTGATGGCGGCGGAACCCGCTGCCGGGTCGCGCTTGACACAGACGGGACCGTCACGACGGTCGAGACAGGATCGGCCAATGTATCCACCGACTTTACCGGCGGCGTGGCGCAGATCCTTGCGGGGCTCAGAGCGCTCTCCGAAATGCTGGACGTGGATACGGACGCGCTCACGGAACTTCCAACCTTTGTCGGGCTCGCGGGCGTCACCGGCCCTGAGATCATCGCCCGCCTGCAAAGCGCCCTGCCCTTCGCGAACATCCGGATCTCGGATGACCGCCCCGCCGCCTTGCGCGGAGCCTTGGGCAGGCGCGATGGCGTGATCGCCCATTGCGGGACCGGCTCGTTCTACGGCTCCCAGATCCGGGGGCAAATGCGGGTCTCCGGCGGCTGGGGCCCCGTGCTGGGCGACGAAGCCTCTGCACAATGGATCGGGCGCGCTGCACTCGCACGCACGCTCGAAACCGTGGACGGAAGGGTCGAGACTTCAGGCCTCGCGGAGGCTCTGCTGGAACAACATGGCGGTGCTGCGGGCATCGTACGCTTTGCCGGAATTGCGCAACCCGCCGAGTTCGGCAGCCTCGCCCCGCTTGTCTCCGCCCGCGCGCAGATCGGCGATGCGCTCGCAAGATGCGTCATGCAATCCGGCGCGGACGAGATTGCCCGCAGCCTGCCCTTGATCGGCTGGGTTCCAGGACAGAAGATTTGCCTGACCGGCGGCGTTGGACCGCAATTCGCCCCCTATCTGCCAGAGGCGATGCGCACCGTCCTTGAAGAGGCTGCGGGTACGCCCCTCAGCGGTGCGCTGTCTCTGGCCAAGGATCTCGCCCAGGGGACCACCCCATGAGTGCCGCCGACTTTCTGCGCCCGGAAGGATGGCTTGGAGAGACCGGCGGCCCGCGCTATGTGCAGCTGCGCCAACGGCTGGAGAGCGGGATCGAGAGCGGCGTCCTGCCTCCCAACTCGTCCCTGCCGCCCGAGCGCGAAATTGCAGAGATCACTGAGCTGTCCCGCGTCACTGTCCGAAAGGCCATTCAGGAGCTTGTGCGCGAGGGCCTGATCGAACAACGTCAGGGCTCCGGATCCTTCATCCGCGAGCCGATCAACCGGATGGAGCAATCGCTCTCGCACCTCACCTCCTTCACCGAGGACATGGCCCGGCGCGGGATGGACACCACATCGCGCTGGCTGGAGCGTGGGGTCTTTCTGCCAACGCCCGCCGAGACAAAGGCACTGGATTTGCCCGAGGGGGCCGAGGTCTCCAGGATCTACCGGCTGCGCGAGGCCGGAGAGCGGCCCATGGCGCTCGAACGTGCATCGCTGCCGATCGATATCCTGCCCAACCCTCTTGAAGTCACCACGTCGCTTTACGCGGTGCTCAGCCAGCGCGGGCTGCGCCCTGTGCGGGCGGTCCAGAAGATCTCGGCGATCAACCTCGAAGCCCGCGAGGCAGATCTGCTCGGTGTGGCCGAAGGGGCAGCGGGGCTGTCCATCGAGCGGACCTCTTATCTCTCCAGCGGGCGCGTGGCCGAACTGACCCGCTCCCTCTATCGCGGCGATGCCTATGACTTCGTTGCCGAATTACGCCTCTGATCGAAAGGCTGCCGACATGTCCTCCGAACCGACCCTGATGCACCGCGAGGTGCGCGAAATCCCGGCCGCGGTCGACCGCCTCCTGAGCCGGGGTGGCGACGCGATCCGGCAGGCGGCTCGCGCCGCCCGTGAGGCCGACCCGCGATACTTCATCTCCGTTGCGCGCGGGTCATCGGATCACGCGGCTTCCTATCTGAAATATGCAAGCGAGTTGCTGCTTCAGCGCCCCATGGCATCAGTCGGCCCGTCGGTGAGCTCGATCTACGGCGTGGCGCTGGAGGCGCGCGGCGCTGTCGGGATCTCGGTCTCTCAATCGGGGCAGAGCCCGGATATCGTGCGCCTGACCGAAACCCTGGGCAAGAGCGGTGCCCTGACCGTTGCCATCACCAATGACGCCGGGTCGCGCCTAGCCCATGCGGCCCATGCCACGCTGCCCCTTCATGCGGGGCCCGAACTCAGCGTGGCGGCGACCAAGACCTTTGTTACCTCGCTGGTGGCCGGGCTCTGGTTTCTGGCAGAGCTCAAGCAGGATGCCGCACTCATCGCTGCCATCAACGCCCTGCCCAACCAGCTCGACCAGGCGACCCGCTGCGACTGGTCCGAGGCGGCTGAGGCGATCGACGGACAGTCACTCTTTACCATCGGGCGGGGGCCATCCTGGGCCATCTCCAACGAGGCCGCGCTGAAGTTCAAGGAAACCTGCCTGATCCATGCCGAGAGTTACTCTTCCGCCGAGGTGCTGCATGGACCGGTCTCCATCGTGGGCCGTGGGTTTCCGGTGATCGCCTTTGCAGCTCAGGACAAAGCGGAACAGAGCCTCGCTGAGACCGCCGATGCGCTTGCCGAAAAAGGCGCAAGAGTATTTGCGGTGACCGACAAGGTTCGGTCCGCGACCACCCTGCCCCATATCCGGACCGATCACTGGCTCTGCGATCCCATCCCAGCCATTGTGTGCTTCTATGCGATGGTCGAAACCGTGGCACTGGCGCGGGGGATCAACCCGGATACGCCGCGTCATCTCAACAAGGTCACGGAAACCGTATGACGCACGCGACCCTGACATATCGGCAAGGCCGGATCTTCGATGGTACGCACCTGCTGGACGAGCATGCGGTCCGGTTCAGAGACGGGCATTTCGAGGTGCTGGCCCCAGAGGCGGAGATGACTGACGAAGGACCCGAGGTGGATCTGAACGGAGACATCCTGTTTCCCGGCTTTGTCGATCTACAGGTCAATGGCGGCGATGGGATCCTGTTCAACACGGACCCGTCGGTGGCGACCCTCCGGCGGATGGCGGCGGCCCATCGGCGGCTTGGCGTCACTGCGTTTCTGCCGACGCTGATCACCGACACTGCCGCGCAGACCCGCGCCGCCATCACCGCCACTCAAGACGCACTGCGCGCTGGTGTGCCGGGGATCGCGGGCCTCCATCTCGAGGGGCCGCATTTGTCGGTTGCGCGCAAAGGAGCGCATGATGCGGCCCTGATCCGACCGATGGAGGCTGAGGATCTCGCAATGCTGCGCGCCGCCGCCAAGACAGTGCCGGCACTCAAGGTCACGGTCGCGCCGGAAACCGTCACCGAAGACCAAGTCGCGGCCCTCGCGGATGCCGGCGTGTTGGTGTCCATCGGCCATAGCGATGCGCGCTACGAAACCTGTCGGCGGTACTTTGACGCCGGCGCGCGTTGCGTCACTCACCTTTTCAATGCCATGAGCCAGCTCGGCAACCGCGAACCGGGACTGGTCGGCGCGGCGCTGTCCTCTGGCACTGTCTCTGCCGGGTTGATCGCCGATGCCGTGCATGTGCACCCGGAAACGATCCGCGCAGCCTGGCGAGCGAAGGCCGCACCGGGGCGGGTGTTTCTGGTCAGCGACGCCATGGCCGTGGCGGGGTCTGACGCGACTGAGTTCGAACTGGGCGGAAGACTTATCCGGCGCAGGAACGGGATTCTCACCTTGTCGGATGGCACGCTGGCCGGGGCGGATCTCGACCTGGCGACCGCCGTGCGTGTTCTGGTGGAAAAGGTCGGGATCGACCTTGCTGAAGCGCTTGCCGCCGCCACCCGGATCCCCGCCGGAATACTCGGGCGGGACTATGGGTTCACGCAGGCCTCTGACGTCATGCGTCTGACACCGGATCTCGGAAAGGTCAGGGCGGCGCAGCCGGATCTCGCCCTAAAGACCTGAGGCCCTACCGCGCGGGACCAGAACCCAGATCAGAGTGGCTGCCAGCACTGGCAGCGCCGAGAGTGCGAGAACCGCCCAGCCAAGGCCCGTAACGATCGCTCCGGACAGGAAGACACAAATTGTAGAGGCCAGCGCGATCAGCGTGTCATTGGCACCCTGCACAGCGGCACGCTCCGCTGGGGCAACAGCCCCTGCCAGCATATCGGTTGCGCCGATGAAGGCGAAGTTCCAGCCCATGCCCAGAACGATCAGCGCTGCATAGAAATGGTGCAGCGACACCCCGCTCGCCGCCAGCAGCGCAGACCCGATCAGCAGTCCCAGCCCGGTCGAGATGATGGGCACGGTGCCAAGTCGCTTGATCAGAAACCCGGTGAAGAATGAAGGCGCGAACATCGCCACCACGTGCCAGCGCACCACGTCGCTCGCCAGAACCTCCGAGTGCCCGTGCCCCGTCATCGCAAGGGGGGTCGGTGCCATCAGGAGTACCATGATCCCCTGTGACACCGCGCCGACCAGAACCGCCGTCAGGACGGTGCGCCGCCGCAGGATCGCGCCAAGTGCCGCCCGATCGAACCTCGGGTGCTTGTCCCTGTGGCCAGGGCGCGGGATGTCCACGAGGGCGAGCGGCACCAGCCCCAGCGCCGTGATCAGCACGATGGCGGCATAGGCCCCGGCAAAGGGCACCGGCGCAAAGACGTCTTTCGTCCAGACAAAGACCTCCGGCCCGATGACCGCAGCAACAAGCCCCGAGGTGAGCATCAGTGAGATCGCCACAGGCTGCCACTCCGCCGGGACGACCTCTGCGGCGGCGAAGCGGAAATAGAGATAGCAGGCCAGCGCGGCACCGGTGAAGGCATGGGCCAGACACAGGAGCGCGAAACTCGACCAAAGCAAAGCCAGCACCCCAAGCCCCCCACCGATCATCGCCGATAACCCGCCGACCGCAAATCCCACCCGGCGCCCGCGCCGCCCCATCAGGAGAGAGAACGGCCCGGTCACGAGAAACCCCGCGAAAATCTGGATCGAGGGCGGCAAGGTCGCCAGCGCCGGGGTGGGAGCCAGCAACATCCCCGCCAATCCCCCCAGAATGATCAGCATCGGCAGGGCCGCACCGAGGATCGTGTTGGCGGCAAGCAGACCGACAAAGGTCGGGTTGGTCACCTGACGCAGCGCTGAGAGAGAAGTCATAGGCGTCACCGCTGGGCAAGTGCGGTCTCGCAGCGTCGCCGCAACGGACGCAGTGTCCCGCATGAAAAGGAAGGATAAACCCGGAATGCCGGTACGTCCGCGTCAAGAAGCTAGAGCCTTTCGGGGCAGGTCAAGCGAGGCCGTACCCGGGTCCGCGATGATCACCTGCTTGACTGGCCCGCATCAGAAGCGCGGGTCTGCCGTTCAACGCTTTTTGCTGCGTTTGGCACCGTCGGGTCTTGCCTTCAGAGGGTAGAATGAAGTGCCCTGACCGTGGTGAACGCAGCAGGAAGGATTCCGGGATATGGATGCATTTGACGACACCCGATTTGCAGTGATTGCAGACATTCACGGGAATGCTGATGCTTTGCGCGCCGTGCTGGCCGATATTGACGCGCTGTCGATCCGGTCGGTCGTCAATCTCGGCGATCATGTGAGCGGCCCCATGGCCCCACGGGACTGCGCCGAGCTTCTGATGGCGCGGGACTATCCGTCGATCAAAGGAAACCACGACCGATGGGTTACGGGCTTGCGACCGGATGAGATGTCCTCGATCGACCAGATCGCTCAAGGGGATCTCGAGGCTGTACATCTGGACTGGCTGCGTGCCATGCCAGCCACGCGCTACGTCACGGACGCGGTCTTCGCCTGCCATGGAACGCCTGCCTCGGACAAAACCTATTGGCTGGAGACGGTCACCGCGCAGGGCGAGGTTGTCCTGCGCCCCCGTCACGAGATCATCGCCGATGCGGAGGGGGTCCCGGCCCAGCTTTATCTTTGCGGACACACGCATATCCCGCGCCGCGTGGATCTGCCCGGCGGGCGGGTGGTGCTCAACCCGGGCAGCGTGGGTTGCCCGGCCTATGGGGACGGCACGCCCGTCCCCCACGTGGTCCAAACCGGGACCGCGGCTGCGTGCTATGCGGTGATCGAGCGCCGCGGCCCGGCTTGGATCAGCAGCTTTCGTCACATCCCCTACGATCCCAGCCGCATGATCGCCCGGGCGGCCGAGACCGGGCACCTCCCCTGGCAAACGCGGCTCGCGACGGGCTGGCTCAGATGAGGTGGCCCGCACCACGCAACAAGGCGACCGGCTTTGACACCCCAGACGACCAAGGTTAGGGCGGGCGAGGCGACGACTTGGCGCGCGTTTTTGGCGACAGGTGCGCCGCCACTCCTTGGGCTCATCAGCCTCGCAGTGATGTTGCATGCCGCCGATGGATTGCTTGCCGCCACGATGATGCCCGCGATTGTCGCAGAGATCGGCGGTCTGCATCTGATTGCCTGGATCGTCATGCTCTATGAGGCCGGGTCGATTGTCGCCGGAGCAGCCAGTGCCCTGCTCGTTCTGCGCTTCGGGCTGCGACCGCCCTTGGTCGGCGCAGCGGTCCTTTTCGGGATCGGATGCGCGGCCAGCGCCCTCGCCCCGACCACGCCGGCGCGCGCCGCGACCGCGATCCTTGCGATGGGTGTGCCTCTGGCCGGTCTGGGCCTCCTTGCCCTGTACCGGATGCGGCGAACACCCCCGTGCGGACCGAGTAGATCCACGCCTGGTCACGCCCCAGGCAGGAGCGGCGCAGGGGGCCAGCTTGAAGATCCGCGTCGTCCCAGCCTAGGCTGGGCAAGACGGGCCCACGGGCTCCGCAGAGCCAGGAGAGATAAGATGGCCAAGAGTTTCGATCCAGAGACCGTCTGGCGTCCATTCGGCGCATTCTCCCAATCCGTCATCATGGGCACGGGGCAAACGGTCTACCTCAAGGGGCAGGTGTCGCTCGGGCAGGATGGAGAGATCGTCGGGCATGGCGACATGCCGGCTCAGGTCGATCAGGTCCTGCAAAACATCGCGGACGTCCTTGCCGCGATGGGCGGCCGGATGAATGACATCGTTTCGCTGCAGCAATTCACGACCGACATTCAGTCCTTCATGACCTGCGGGGAAGTCCGGGCCCGCTACTTCGAAGCGCCCTTTCCGGTGACGACTACGCTGGAAGTGTCGTCCCTCTATGATCCAGATCTTCTTGTCGAGATCACTGGGATTGCCGAAATCCCGCTTGATCGGTTTGTCATGCCCGAGACCGCAAAGGACAAACACCGGTGATCCGCGACCGGGACATGGCGGGCGCCCCCAAAGGGCGCACGCCCCTGACCATCAGCGCCTAGAGCGTGATCCAGGCCGCGTTACGTTGCGAGCTGCGCACGCAGGCATCCACGAATTGCACGCCCTTCAGGCCGTCAGCCACCGTAGGATAGAGCACTCCATCCGGCGCGGCCTCCCCCACGCGGTGGGCCCGAATGGCTTGAGCGGCCTCAGAATAGATCGTGGCGAACCCTTCGAGATAGCCTTCTGGGTGTCCCGGAGGGACGCGGCTGACCCGCGCGGCGGCCTCCCCGGCTCCGGCACCGTTGCGCGTGATCAGGCGCTTGGGCTCCCCAAAGGGCGTATGCCAGAGGTAGTTCGGATCCTCCTGCGCCCATTCGAGCCCGCCCGTCTCGCCATAGATGCGGATCCGCAGGGCATTTTCATTGCCCGGCGCGACCTGACTGGACCAAAGCATGCCCTTCGCCCCTCCCTCGAACCGCAACATCACATGGGCGTTGTCATCCACCCGCCGCCCCGGCACGAAGGCATCGAGATCGGCGGCCAGCTCCGTCGCGGTAAGCCCCGAGATGAAACAGGCGAGGTTATAGGCGTGGGTGCCGATATCCCCCGTGGAGCCCCCGGCCCCAGAACGCGCCGGGTCGGTGCGCCACTCGGCCTGTTTGAAGTCCTGCGCAATGGTCAGCCAGTCCTGCGGATACTCCACCTGGACCACGCGCACCGCCCCGATTTCGCCCTCTGCCACCATGGCGCGAGCCTGCCGCACCATCGGATAGCCGGTGTAGTTATGGGTCAGCACAAAAAGTGCCTCAGACGCCTCTGCCGCCTTCACCAGTTTCTTGGCATCGGCGAGGGTCGAGGTCAGGGGTTTGTCGCAGATCACATGAATCCCGCGTTTGAGGAACTCGTGCGCCGCCGCATAATGGACATGGTTCGGAGTGACGATCGAGACCGCCTCGATCCCGTCCTTGCGCCGCGCCTCACGGATCGCCATCTGCTTGAAATCGTCATAAATACGCGGCAGGCCGAGTGCCGCGCCGCTCTCCTGTGACTTCTCAGGCGTCGAGGACAGCGCGCCCGCAACCAGCTCATACTGATCGTCAATGCGAGAGGCGATCCGGTGAACCGCCCCGATGAAGGCGTCATTGCCGCCGCCCACCATGCCCAGTCGAATACGATCCGTCATCCTTCGATCCCCAGCATGGCGCGGTTGGCGGCCTGATCCGTCTCGGCGGCAGCGAAGTCGTCAAACGCCACCTCCGTCGGTCGGATGATGTGATCGCGGACAAAGGCCGCGCCCTCGCGCGCGCCATCCTCGGGGTGTTTGATCGCGCATTCCCACTCCACCACGGCCCAGCCATCAAAGCCATTCGCCGTGAGTTTCGAGAAGATCGCGCCGAAATCCACCTGTCCGTCGCCCAGCGACCGGAACCGCCCGGCCCGGTCCACCCAGCGCTGATAGCCGGAATAGACGCCCTGTCGCCCGGTCGGGTTGAACTCGGCATCCTTCACATGGAACATGCGGATCCGATCTTTGTAGATGTCGATATTGTCCAGATAGTCGAGGCATTGCAGCACATAGTGCGAGGGATCATAGAGCATGCAGGCCCGCGCGTGGTTGTCGACCCGCTCCAGGAACATCTCATAGGTCACCCCGTCATGGAGGTCCTCGCCCGGGTGGATCTCATAGCAGACATCCACGCCGCACTCCTCCGCATGATCAAGGATCGGACGCCAGCGCGCGGCAAGCTCGTCAAAGGCGGTCTCAACCAGCCCCGCAGGGCGCTGCGGCCAGGGATAGACATAGGGCCAGGCCAGCGCGCCCGAGAAGGTCGCATGAGCTCCGATCCCAAGGTTGCGCGAGGCGGAAAGCGCCTTTTTCACCTGATCCACGGCCCAGGCCTGCCGCGCGGCGGGATTGCCCCGGACCTCCTCGGCGGCGAACCCGTCAAAGGCCGTGTCATAGGCCGGATGCACGGCAACCAACTGCCCCTGCAAATGGGTTGAAAGCTCGGTCACAGCGACGCCATTGGCCTCGGCCACCCCCTTGAACTCGTCGCAGTAATCCTTGCTCTCGGCGGCAGTGGCGAGATCGAAGAGACGGTCGTCCCAGCTCGGGACCTGGACTCCGACATAGCCGCATTCCGCAGACCATTTCGTGATCGCGTCCCACGAGTTGAACGGCGCTTCATCGCCGGCAAACTGCGCTAGAAACAGCGCCGGCCCCTTGATCGTTTGCATCGCATCCTCCCTAAAATGCTCATTTCGTTGATGGCAGGTTCTCGCGGATCACGATGTCGATCCGGATCGTCTCCTGCGACTTGATCACCGGGGTCTTGTCGCATTTGGCGCGCAGCACACGCAGGGCGCTGCGGGCGAGATGCCCCGTGTTTTGGGTGATAACCGCATCCACTACGCCGGACCGGAGCAGGCTGGCGGAGTTTTCGGTCAGTTCATGATCGATCAATACCGGCCGCGCGGGCAGGCCCGCCGCTGCGATGGCGCGCGCGATGCCCTGCACGCTGGCCCCGACGGAATAGACGCCGATCACATCCGGGTTCTGCTGCAGGGCGCGCAGCGTGACGTTCTCCGTATGGGCCGGATCCTCCTGCCCCTCGACACTGGGCAGGGTCTCGAGATGGGGAAACTCAGCGCTGACGATCTGGTCGAAGCCATGGCGGCGTTCGATCATATCGCGCGATTGCTTGTTGGTGATGACCACGACCACCTTGCCTTGCCGCCCGCCGGTGAACCGGCCCAGCAGGCTTCCTGCGGTCCGGCCCGCGGCAACGTTGTCGATCCCGACGAAGTGGTCCCGGTCGGAATTGGGCTGGTCGGAGACCAGCGACACCACGGGGATTCCACGTTTGCGCAGATCGGCGATTGCGTCGCGCACCAGCGGGGTCTCCTTGGCCATGATCGCCAGCCCGTCGATTTCGGCCGGATCGAGCTCGGACAGGGTCTGGGCCAGTTGCGTATGGTCGTGGTTCGGCACCCGGATCGTACGCAGCTCGGTCCGGTCATGACGGGCATTCACCACCGTTTCGGCGATGCCCTGCTCGAGACTGGCAAGGAACTGGCCTTTCCAATCGGGCAGAACAAAGGCGAAGCGGTAGGTCTTCTGCCGCGCAAGGTTGGCCGCAGCCGTATCCCGGACATAGCCAAGCTCGTCGATGGCCGCCTGCACCTTTTTGATCGTCACGGAGCGCACGCCCGGGCGCTCGTTGAGCACCCGGTCTACGGTCGCAAGGCTCACGCCTGCGACGCGGGCAATGTCATTGACCGTTGGCTTTGCGACGATGGTGAGGCGCGGGTTGCTCAGCTTAGCTCTCCATTTCTTTGGCGAGCGCATCAAACAGAAGCGCGACCGCTTCTGCGCCCGGATCGTTGTGGCCCTTGAGGTTCTCTTCGGGCACATAGGCCGCCCGCCCGGCCTTGGCCCTGTGAATGGCCGCGGTGCTGTCGGCCCCGGCCCGCGCGGCAACCGCCGCCGCCGCGATCCCGCTCGGCAGGGCGTCCAGCGCGGGCGCGAGCGCGTCGATCATGGTGCGGTCCCCGACGGATGCCCCACCCACCTGGCTGACCCGGGTCAGACCATCAACCAGCGCCTTTTGCACGGTCGCCCCGTTGGCACAAGCATCCCCGGCGGCGTTGAAATAGATCGCAAGGATCACGCCGGACGACCCACCCATGGTCTGGCTCAGCTCATTGCCCAGCGCCGGAAAAAGCTGCGTCAGATCCGCGAGCGGCATTCGGTCGAGACTCGACTGCAGAGCACGGGCCGCCGTCGCCAGAGTGCTGCCGGTGTCGCCATCGCCGGACTTCGCATCCAACGTGTTGAGATCCGCCTCCGACGCGATCAGCAGGTCGGTGACCCTCTGGATGATCTCGCGGGTCTTGGGGTTCTGCGAGGGGATCGGCTCGATTGGGGTCAACCCATCGGGCAGTGGCACCACCGGTGGAGCGACGACCTGCGCCATGCCGGGCCAGGCGGGCATGGGCACGGGCGCACCAAGCGCCGACAGCTCGGCTGGCGTCACATCCATGATCGAGACTGAAAAGCCGTGCATGTCGAGCGAAGTCATCAGTGGCGCGGGCCCGATGATCTGATCCACCAACCCGGACGCGGTCAGGGCATGGGTCAGCACCGACATCTCCAGCGGCGTGGTCGAGCCAAGGTTGTTCACGATGGCCACGACCTGCCCCTCGGCATGGGCGCGCAGCTTGTCGACCACGGTGCCCATGGCGCTCATCGCAGTGGAGAAATCGACCTGCTCCACCCCCGGCTCGCCATGAATGCCAAGGCCAAGTTCAGCCTTGCCAGCGCCGATCCGGTTCTCCTTGCTGGAGCCGGGGATCGTGCAGGTATCGAGGCTCATCCCGATGGAGGCGACCTTGCCGATCACCGCCTTGGCCGCAGCCGTGACGGCGTCGAGATCCGCGCCCTCCTCGGCCATTGCGCCAACGATCTTATGCACGAAGAGCGTGCCCGCCACACCGCGCGGCTGCGGCAGGTCCGGCAGGGCGATGTCGTCATCGACCACGACCATCTCAACCTTGCGGCCCAGCGCCCTTGCCCGCTCGGCCGCGAGCCCGAAATTCAGTCGGTCGCCTGTGTAGTTCTTGACGATCAACAGACAGCCTGCATCCCCCGTGACGGCCAGAATGCCCGCAAGCACCGCCTCCACCGAGGGGGAGGCGAAGACCTCACCACAGACCGCCGCCGTCAGCATGCCCTGACCCACAAACCCCGCATGGGCGGGCTCATGCCCGGACCCGCCGCCCGAGACCAGCGCCACCTTGGATTTGTCCCAATCGGAGCGGAACACGACCTTGATATGCGGATACCCGTCCAGCCGCGACAGCGCCCCGCCCGCCGCGGCCAGCACCCCGTCGAGCGCCTCCGTGACCAGATCCTCTTTGGCATTGATGAATTGAGCCATGGTGGTCCTCCCTTACACGACCCGCGCGCCCGAAGCGTCGAAATAGAGTGGATTTTGCGGGCTGATTTTTATCGTTTCATGGGCTGCGTAATCCTGATGCGGATCCGTGAGCGTGGTGATGGCATGGCCCTCAACCTCGAGATGGAGGCGGGTCTGATCCCCCAGATGCTCGGACCGCAGGACGGTCGCCGCGATCCCGTCGCCTTGCCGGATATTCTCGGGCCGCAGCCCGATGCTCGGGCCCTTGTGGCTGCCGGGAAAGAGCGTCGAAGGCAGAATGTTGATCCGCGGCAGGCCAAGGCGGCTGGCCACATAGATGCTGCTCGGGTTCTCGTAGATGTCCTTGGGCGTGCCATATTGCACGAGCCGCCCTTCCTCCAGCACGCCGATATGGGTGGCCATGGTCATGGCCTCGATCTGGTCATGGGTGACATAGAGAAGCGTCGAGCCCAGATCCGCATGGATCCGCTTGAGTTCCACCCGCAGATCTGCGCGCAGCTTGGCGTCCAGCGAGCTGAGCGGCTCGTCCATCAGATAGATCGCCGGGTCGCGCACCAACGCCCGCCCGATCGACACGCGCTGCATCTCGCCGCCCGAGAGCTCGGTCGCCTTGTTGTCCAGCTTGTGCGGGATCTGCAGCACCTCCGCGATCTTCTGCACCTTCTGGGCGATCACGTCTTCGGGCGTCTTGAGGATCGGCGAGCGCAGGGGGAAAGCCAGATTGTCCCGCACCGACATATGCGGATAGAGCGAGTATTGCTGGAACACCATCGCCACGTCGCGCTGCGCCGGGGTCTCAATGCCAACATCGCGCCCGCCGATATGGATGCTGCCCGCGTCGAGCTTCTCCAGCCCCGAGATCAGGCGCAAGGTGGTCGTTTTTCCCACTCCGGTGGGACCGAGCAGCACGACAAAGGCCCCATCTTCGATGGTCATGGAGATATCCGAGACGGCCTGGGTTTTGCCAAAGGCCTTGGACACGTTCTTGAGCGAAACCTCAGCCATGGAGCACGCCCTCATTCAGTTCAGATTTCAGGGCCCGGCCCGATTGGCGGTCAAAAAGCGTGACCGTGCCGGGATTGAAGGCAAGGCCCACGGTCTCGCCAGTCTTCGCGACCTGCTGCGCACCGATCCGGGCCTTCACTTCACCCGCCGCTGTGTTCAGGGTCACGATCTGGCTGGTGCCGAGATACTCGCTCGCCAGCACCTCGGCTCGGAAGGGTGCCTCATCCCTGAGCTGGATATGCTCGGGGCGCACGCCAAAGGCCATATCCCCCTCAAAGGGCTCCCGGCTCTGGGGCACGGCAAAGCTGTTGGCGTGCATCGCGATCTCGCTCTCGCCGGGGCTGACTTTGCCGTGGAATTTCAGGAAGTTCATCGAGGGTGAGCCGATGAAATCGGCCACGAACATGGTGGCGGGCTTATCGTAGATCTCTTGCGGGGTGCCGAACTGCTCGACCACGGCATTGTTCATCACCACGATCTTGTCGCCCATCTGCATCGCCTCAAGTTGGTCATGGGTCACATAGACCGTGGTCGCCCCCATCCGGTCATGGAGCGCCCGGAGTTCTTCGGCCATATGCTCGCGAAACTCCGCATCGAGCGCGCCGAGGGGCTCATCCATCATGAAGGCCTTGGGCTCGCGCACAATGGCGCGCCCCAGCGCAACCCGCTGGCGATCTCCGCCCGAGAGCCCGCCCACGGGTTTCTTGAGGATGTCGGTGATGCCGAGAATGCCCGCCACCTCGTCGATCTTGGCGCGGATCTGCGCCCGGGGCATGCCCTGGCTTTTCAGGGGATAGGCGAGGTTGTTGTAGACATTCATATGCGGGTAGAGCGCGAACATCTGGAACACAAAAGCGATGTCCCGCTGCGACGGCGCGCGTTGCGCGATCTCTTCGCCGTCCAGATAGATCTCGCCCGAGGTCGGCAGCTCCAGCCCCGCGATCATCCGCAGGGTCGTGGTCTTGCCGCAGCCCGAGGGGCCGAGCAGCATGAAGAACTCCCCATCCTCGATGGTGAAAGAGCTTTCGCGGACGGCGGTGAAATCGCCGAACTGCTTCTTGAGGTTCTTGATCACGATCTGGGCCATGTCAGATCTCCTGCCCGACGCGGAGGATGTTGCCGTCCGGATCCCAGACCACCGCCTCGCGCATCCCCCAGGGCTTGTCTTCGGCAGGCCAGAACCGCGGGAAGCCCTCTTCGCGCGGCAGGTTCAGGGCACTGACCTCCGCAGAGAACGCATCGACATTCTCGGGCCGGACATAGGCGCCATGATTGCTCTGCTCAGGGCGATGATCCGCGCTGAAAAAGAAGTGAATCTCGACCGCATCGCGGTTCATCAGCAAGTATTGGTCATCCTGCTTGTACTGGGTCACGAATTGCAGCTGGCCATAGAACGCTTCGGTGCGGGCGAAATCGCTGGAGGGCAGGATCGGGCAAATTTGCGCGAGCATCTGGGTCTACTCCGGAAAGTGGCTGACGATGATGAACATCACCGTGCCGATCAGGGTTGTGATAAAGGAATAGGTGAAGGCCCAAATCGCGAAGGGTTGCATCAGCATGAACACCCCAAGCGCGATGATGATGGTGGCCAGCATCTCCCATGGGCCGCGCCGCAGCCGGAGAAGGCCGTTGAAGAACTTGCTCATTTGCGGACCGCTCCGAATGTGATCCCGCGCAGCAGGTGCTTGCGCAACAGGATGGTGAAGATCATGACCGGCAAGAGGAAGATCGTGGCCCCCGCCGCCACAGCCGGCCAATCGAGGCCGCCAATGCCGATGATCGTCGGGATGAAGGGCGGCGCGGTCTGGGCCGTGGCCGAGGTCAGAAGCACCGCGAAGGCGTATTCGTTCCAGGCAAAGATCAGGCAGAAGATCGCGGTGGAGGCGATGCCCGTCGCCGCCTGGGGCAGGACCACTTTGTAGAAGGCCTGAAACCGTGTGTAGCCATCGATCAGCGCGGCCTCTTCATACTCGCGCGGGATCTCGTCGATGAACCCTTTCAGGAGCCAGACCGCGAGCGAGATGTTCACCGCCGTATAGAGCAGGATCATACCGAGATGCGTGTCCGAGAGCCCCAGATTGCGATACATGAGGAAGATGGGGATCGCGACTGCGATGGGCGGCATCATCCGCGTACTGAGGATGAAAAACAGCAGATCATCGGCCAGCGGGATCTTGAACCGGCTGAAGGCATAGGCCGCGAGCGTCCCGAGAAAGACCGACAGGAAGGTCGAGCCGAACCCGATGATCACCGAGTTCATAAAGCGCTCGCCGAACTTCGACGGGCCGACAATGACCATGTCGTATTGGCGCACGATCTCATCCGCCCAGTTCTCGGGCGGGTTCGCCTCAAGGAATTCCTGGGTCTGGCGGGTCCGGGTGGTGAAAAGGTTCACATAGCCCTCCAGCGTGGGCTGGAACCCGGCCTCGCTGTCACTGCCGATGAAATATTTCGGCGGATAGCTGATCGCATCAGACGGGCTCTTGAAGCCGGTAAGACCAATCCAGACCAGCGGGATCATGGTGATCAACGCATAGAGGATGACCAGCGTCCCAGCTAACCACTTGGTCCGGCTGGACGGTTCGGTAACAGAAAACCCGCTCATCTCTCTTTCACCTTGTTGAGGGCTTTGACGTAGATGCTGGCGAGGCCGAAGACCGTCACGAAGAGGATGATCGCGTAGGCCGAGGCATAGCCCGTGCGCCATTTCTCAAAGGCTTCGCGCTTGAGGTTGATCGAGGTGAGCTCGGTGACCGAGCCGGGCCCGCCCCCCGTGAGCTGCACCACCAGATCGAACATCTTGAAATTCTCGATCCCGCGAAAGAGCACCGCCAGCATCAGGAAGGGCAGGACCATGGGGATCGTGATGGTGAAAAACTGCCGTAGTTTAGAGGCGCGGTCGATCTCGGCCGCCTCGTAGATATAGTCGGGGATCGAACGGAGCCCGGCCAGACAGATCAACATCACGAAGGGGGTCCACATCCAGGTGTCCACGATCACGATCGACCAAGGCGCGAGGTTGACGCTGCCCAGCATCTCGAAGCTCGACGGATCCTTGCCGGTGAAGAAGCTTACGATGTAATTGAAGAGGCCAATCTGCGGCTGATAGAGGAATTTCCAGAAGTTGCCGACCACGGCCGGAGACAGCATCATCGGCAGCACGATGATCGTCGTCCACAGGTCGTTGCCTTTGAACTTCTTGTTGATCAGCCAAGCCAGCGTGAACCCGATCAGGACCTGAAAGAAGATCGTCCAGAACAGAAAATGCGCCGTGGCCTGCATGTTCAGCCAGATGTCGCTGTCCGTCAGGATCCGCTCGTAATTCCGCAGACCAATGAACTCCGGCTCGCGGTTGATGCGGTTGGCCTTGTAGTTGGTAAAGCTCAGCCGGATCGTCCAGATCAGCGGGAAGATGTTGATCGCCAGCAAGAGAAAAATCGTCGGGGCCACAAAGATCCAGGCGATGGCCCGGTCCGACAAACCCTTGATTTTGCGCGCAACTGGAGTGGGCGTTGCCGCCGCAACGCGATCTATTGTCCGGTCAGACATGTGATTGGCCTGTGTCCTGGAAAGATACGCCGGGACCGGGGGGTCCCGGCGCGAGGGGGTGCCGGTGCGCGATCAGATCGCGCACCCGGCGGGGAGTTAGAGCTTGCCTTCGTCCTCGAAGACTTCGGTCCAGTCCTCGATCAGCTTGTCGAGCGCCTCTTTCGCGCTGCCCTGATCGGCGACCACGTAGTCATGGACGCGCTTCTGCATGGCCAGCAGAAGTTCGGCATAGGCCGGCTCCTGCCAAAAGTCCTGCACCGCGCCCATGGCGTCGAGGAAATCCCCGGCAAAGGGCTGGCTGTCCACAAAGCCCGGATCGTTCAGCACGGAGTTGTGGGCAGAATAGCCGCCCAGCTCCCACCACTTGGCCTGCACGCCGGGATCGGCGAACCACTTGATGTATTCAAGTGCTGCGTCTTGCTTCTCGGAATAGGCGACCACCGAGATCCCCTGCCCGCCCAGGGTCGAGCCAGCCTGGTTTTGCGGCGGGTTCACGAAGAAGTCGATCTTCTCGCCGCCCGTGGAGGGATCGGCATAAAGGCCCGGGAAGAACGCGAACCAGTTCATGGCCATGGCGACCTGACCGGATTTGAACGCATCCAGGCTCTCACCCATATACGAGTTCGTATAGCCCGGCGGGGTCGCAGTCGCGTAGAACTCCTTATAGAATTCGAGTGCCTCGACAGCCTCTGGTGAGTTTACAGCACCCTCCATATCGTAGGAGCCCGGGGTGTTTTCATACTTGAAGCCCCATGGATACAGCGCAGAGGTCACGCCCATGGTTATCCCTTCCGAGCCGCGCTCGGTGAAGATCGCCGCGCCGTAGACGGTCTTGCCGTCGATCTCGCGCCCCTGGAAAAACTGCGCGATCTGCAGCATCTCGCGCTGGGATTGCGGCTCGCGCAGATCCTCGCCCGTGGCCTCCTTATAGGCCGCCTGAATGTCCTCGCGTCCGAACCAGTCCTTGCGATAGAACCAGCCATTCGCATCGCCCATGGCGGGCAGCGCGTAGTAATTCGGCGTGCCCTTGGGCCATGTTGAATAGGCGTAGACGGTCGCGGGTGCGAAATCATCCATCGAGATGCCTTCGGCGTCGAAAAAGTCATTCAGCTTGACGTAGTGGCCGTTCTCGGCCCCACCGCCGATCCACTGGCTGTCCCCGATCAGCAGATCGCAGAGCTTGCCACCGGAGTTCAGCTCGTTGAGCATCCGGTCCGCGAAGTTCGGCCAGGGGATAAACTCGAAGTTCATGGTATGGCCCGACTGAGCCTCGAATTCCTTGGACAGCTCAACCAGCGCATTCGCCGGATCCCACGCAGCCCAGCACAGGGTCAAGTCATCGGCTTGCGCCGTATCTGCGACCCCAGTGGCCGCAAGTGCAATGGCACTGGCCGTTGCCAGTTTTGAATATGACATTCATTCCTCCCGTTTTTTTGCCACTGAGCCGAAGGACGAATCGCGGCATGGGATCACGCTATCTGAGGTACGCACCTCAGGTCTAGGAATTTTTGAGGTGCGTAACTCAAAAAAAGACATAATCAATAACAATCAGAGCATTAACGGAAATGCAGGAGATTGAGTCACGCGAACCGCTATCAGTCGAATCGCACTGAATGGTGTGTAGCGGGAGTCCGCATCTCACTCTGGAGGACCCAATCGCGCCTCCCGCCAGACAAAAATCGCCCGCGCCCGGGGTCGGGGCGCGGGCGGTCATCGAAGGGGACGACGCCTCGGGGCCTAGGCGGCGGTATAGAGCTTCGCGGAACGCCCGCCTCCGACAATTCCCTGATCGTAGAGATGCGCGATCTCGGTATCATCGAGACCGGTGACATCGCTCAACACTTCCTCGGTGTTCTCCCCGAGACGCGGGGCTGGCTGTGGTGCTGCACGGTCATATTCCGAGAACGCAGCGACATGGCCAGGCACTGGAAAACGGCCCAGTCCGGCCTGTGTCAGCTCCGAAAAGATAGGATTGTCCGGGCTCAGATCCGGGTCCTCGGTCACAGCTTCCTTCACGGTTCGGAACTGCGACCAGGTCAGCTTGGCATCCTCGAAGATCTCGCCGATCACATCCGCAGGGCGGGCCGCGAACCAGGGCTGCAGCACCTCGGTGATGTCCGCGCGCATCTCCCACCTTGTGCCTTCATTCGACAGATCCCGCCCGGTTCGGCGCGCAAGCGCGGCCATCTCGCCCTCGGTTCCCGTAACCTTTAGCAACCCTGTCCATTGCCGCCCGGTTAGCCCAATCACCATGATCCGCTTGCCGTCCGCGCAAAGAAAGTCCTGCCCGTAGGCCCCGTAGAGCGCATTGCCCGACTTACTGCGTTGTGTCTCGTTCAGCACCGCATCGCCGATCATGCCCAAATGGCCAAGCGTGGCGGCGGCCACATCCTTGAGTGTTAGAGCAACCTCCTGCCCAACCCCGTGACGCAGGCGATGGCGCTCGGCGGCCAGAACCGAGGAGACGCACATATGCCCCGCCATCAGGTCCCAGGCGGGCAGTGCATTGGCGACGGGGGCGTCATGGCCTTCGGGGCCAGTGATATCCGGAATGCCCAGTGCTGGGTTCACCGTGTAGTCCACCTGCGGACGCCCGTGCCGGTCGCCCAGCAGAGTGACCATGATCAGGTCCTCGCGCTCTGTGCGCAGGGTCTCGTAATCCATCCAGCCCCGCACACGCAGGTTCGTCAGCAGGATGCCCGCATCTTCCCCCGGCGCCGCGATCGTGCGCGTCACAAGCTCACGCCCTTCCGGTCGGCTCAAATCCACCGCGATGGAACGTTTGCCCTTGTTCAACCCGGCCCAAAAGAGGCTCTGGCCCGACGGCGCGAGCGGCCAGCGCCCAGCGTCGAGCCCGCCCTCCAGCCGGTCGAACCGGATCACATCCGCACCCATTTGCGCCAGTGTCATCCCCGCGAGGGGGACGGCGACAAAGGCCGAACTTTCCACAACGCGCATTCCGTTCAGAATTCCGGTCATCTTAATCCTCCCAGTCTGCTGTAGCGGTCATGCCCCTGTGGCCGCCATCGGCGGTGGTGCACATCTCGAGACAGGCCGCACCGACCTGCTTGGCGCAGAGGCGCATTTCACTGTCGTGGAACATCGGATGGACCCCGCGGAACCGGAACCGGTCCGGGCGACGTCCCTTCCAGGCGGTGGCTTCGGCCATCAGCAGGTTCGCCTGCAACGGCCCGTGGACCACAAGGCCCGGGTAATGCTCGATCTCCTGCGCATAGGGCAGGTCGTAATGGATACGATGCGCGTTGAAGGTGATCGCCGAGTAGCGAAAGAGAAGCGCCGTTGAGACTGGCTGAACCCGGTCCACCACCAGATCTCCGCTCAGGCCCGGTTTCTTGGGCGGCGGCGTGAATTGCGGCGCGAGTGGCAAGTAGACGATGGTCTGTGTCTCGCAGATCGCCAAGCCCGCCGCGCCGCGCAACTCATGCGCCAGCTCGACAAAGACCATCCCACCGGAGGAGCCAAGCTTTTCATCCACCCGGGTGATGGTCGAGGTCTTTTCGATATCTTCCCCGACGCGCAGATCCCCGTGGAAGCTCAGGCTCCCACTCGCCCACATGCGCCGTTCATAGGGCACAGGGGGCAGAAAACCCCCGAGCTTTGGATGACCATCCTCTGCGAGCGCGTCCATCCCCACCGCCGGGGGGAAAGCGTACCAATGCCAGAGTGCCGGCAGCACCTCGCCCGGCCCGGGGCAGGTCAGCTCCGGACGGGCCAGCGTGGCGTGAATTGTCGTGGCCACGCCATGGGGGACACAGCCCGTCACGGTTTCCGAGCGCCCAACCCAATCGGTCAGGTCGACGCCCGGATCGGCCACGGAAAGGGAGGTCTGGGATCCATCCATGGGGGCCGTCACGCCGCGTTGCGGTCGGGCGACAGGATCCGCGCCACGGTCGCGCCCATGGCCGAGGGGTTCGGTGCAACCTCAATCCCGCAGGAGCTGAGCAGTGCGACCTTCTCCTGTGCGCTCTCGCCAAAGGCCGAGATGATCGCGCCCGCATGGCCCATCTGCCGCCCTTTGGGCGCAGCGAGACCCGCGATATAGGCGGCGACGGGCTTGGTCATGTGATCGCGCACATAGGCAGCGGCTTCGGCCTCTTGCGGGCCGCCGATCTCGCCGATCATGATCACCGCATCGGTGTCCGGATCCGCCTCGAAAAGCTCAAGGATGTCGCGGAACGATGACCCGTTGATCGGATCGCCGCCAATCCCGATGGAGGACGAGATCCCGATGCCCATGGCCTGCATCTGCGACGCGGCCTCATAACCCAGCGTGCCAGAGCGGCCGACAATCCCCAC
This sequence comes from Pseudomonadota bacterium, assembly GCA_038746545.1. GTDB lineage: Bacteria > Pseudomonadota > Alphaproteobacteria > Rhodobacterales > Rhodobacteraceae > Dinoroseobacter. The sequence continues at coordinate 48,968 of JBCDKN010000009.1, read as the reverse complement.
GCGCCCGGGCGTGTAGATATGGGGTGGCATGATGCCCATGAAGCCTTTGCCCGGGCTGATGATGCCCGCACAATTCGGCCCGATCAGGCGCATCTTGCGCTCCCGCGGGAAGCGGCGGAGGACGCGTTTGACCCGCATCATGTCCTGCGCCGGGATGCCGTCCGTCACACAGACGGCAGTGCGGATGCCCGCCTCAGCGGCCTCCATCATCGCATCGGCAGCAGCGGGAGGTGGCACAAAAAGCAGGCTCGCCTCGGCCCCTGTCGCCTCCACCGCCTCGCGTACGGTGTTGAACACGGGCCGGTTCAGAACCGTCGTGCCGCCCTTGCCCGGGGTGACCCCGGCAACGACCTTGGTGCCGTATTCGATCATCTCCTGGGCGTGGAATTGGCCAATCCGACCGGACAGGCCCTGCACCACCACGCGGGTGGTCTCATCAATCACGATAGCCATCGGGGGGCCTCCTTATTCTGCGGCGATGGATTGCGGGCGGGCGGAGACCGCTGCATCGGCAGCCTCGGCGAGGGTGTCGGCGCTGATGATCGGCAGCCCGCTTTCGCGGATCAGCTTCTGCCCGGCCTCAACATTAGTGCCCGACAGGCGCACGACGACCGGAACCGTGATCCCAACATCCTTGTAGGCCTGAATGACCCCGTTCGCGATCCAGTCGCAGCGGTTGATACCGGCGAAGATGTTCACAAGGATCACGCTGACATTCTGGTCCGAAAGCACTGTGCGAAACGCCTGACAGACCCGTTCCGGACTGGCGCCGCCACCGATATCGAGGAAGTTTGCAGGCTCTCCGCCTGCAAGCTGGATCATGTCCATCGAGGCCATGGCAAGGCCCGCCCCGTTGATGATGCAGCCGATATCCCCGTCGAGGCCCACATAGGCCAGCCCATGGTCGGCGGCGAAACTCTCACGCGGGTCTTCCTGACCCGGATCCCGCAGGCTTGCGACATGGCCACGGCGGAACAACGCGTTGGTGTCAAAAGACATCTTGGCGTCGAGCGCCACCAGCGACGCGTCCTTGCAGACCACCAGCGGATTGATCTCCACCATCATCGCGTCGAGGTCGCGGTAAGCCCGGTAACAGGCCTTGAGCACGGTGATCATCTCGCCGATCTGCGATCCGGCAAGGCCTAGCTTGAAGGCCAGTTCGCGGGCCTGGAACTCCGCCAGACCGACTGCGGGGTCCAGCACCATGCGGATCAGGCTGTCGGGATCTTCGTCGGCGAGATCCTCGATCTCCATACCGCCATGGGCGGAAGCGACGATCATAATCCGCTCGGATTTCCGGTCGAGCACGAAGCCGAGATAGAGCTCACGATCGATCTGCGAGGCTTCCTCGACCCAGATCCGGTCGATGCGCTTGCCATTGGCGTCGGTTTGCTTGGTCACAAGGTTCGTGCCCAGCAACTCGCTGGCAAAGGCGCGAACCTCCTCCTCGCTGTTGCAGAGCTTGACGCCCCCGGCCTCGCCGCGCCCACCGGAATGGACCTGCGCCTTGACCACGCAGCGCCCGCCCCCTAGCTCGCGGCAGCGAAACGCCGCCTGTTCAGGGGTAAAGGCAATGCCGCCACGTGGGACGGGCACGCCAAGATCCGACAGGATCTCCTTGGCTTGGTACTCATGAATATCCATGGTGTCTCCTCCCGGTTGCGGTTTATTCGGCGGCCACGGCCTTGGCCGCGATGGCATTGGCCGTGTCGATCAGGTTGCGGGCCATCTTCTCGCTGGCCGCGTCGATCATCTTACCGTCGAGGCTCGCGGCACCCTTGCCCTCGGCCTCCGCCGTGCGCAGCTCGGTGATGATCCGCTCGGCCTTAGCGACCTCGGCCTCGGGCGGGCTGAACACGTCATTCGCCATGTCGATCTGACTCGGATGGATAGCCCATTTGCCTTCGCAGCCGAGCGCGGCGGCCCGCTGTGCCCCGGCGATGTAGCCATCGGGATCGCTGAAATCGCCGAAGGGCCCGTCAATCGCGCGCAGGCCATAGGCCCGGCAGGCGATGACCATGCGCGAGATCGAGGCATGCCATTGATCTCCCGGATAGTTCGGGTTGAGCCCGCCGATATTCACCGTGCGCGCCCGCATGCTGGCCGCGTAATCCGCCACGCCGAAATGCAGCGCTTCGAGCCGCCCGCCGAACTGGGCGATCGCCTCGACATTGGCCATGCCCAGCGCGGTCTCGATCAGCGCCTCAAGCCCGACCCGGGTCTGCAGCCCGCCGGCCTGCTCGGCCTGATTGACCATAGCGTCAACCATGTAGAGATCCGCCGACACGCCGACCTTGGGCACGAGCAGCGTATGCACGCGGTCACCCGCCTGCTCCATGATGTCGACCACGTCGCGATACATGTATTGCGTATCGAGCCCGTTGATCCGGACCGAGATGGCCTTGCCCTTGGCGGCCCAATCAATGTCATTGAGCGCCTGGATCGCGTTCTTGCGGGCCTGGATCTTCTCGGGCGGCGCAACCGCATCCTCGAGATCTAGGAACACGAAATCCGCGGCACTGTCGGCGGCCTTGTCGATCATGGTCGTGTTGGAGGCGGGCACCGCCAGTTCAGAGCGTTGAAGACGCTGATGGCGCAAGGGGTGCAAGGTATGTGACATGGGAAATCCTCGGGGTCGGAATGAAGGGAAGGGGGGGGCCGATTATTCGGCCGCTACCCGCAGAGCCGGGCGAGCTTCACCCTGGGTCGCGAACCACGCCTGAGCGGCGCTGACGCCGAGGCCCAATTGGATCGACGCCCCCGCGCGATAGAGAGACATCTCGGCAATCGAGAGCGCGGTCAGGCACATGCCCTCGTTCAGATCACCCAAGTGGCCGATCCGGAAGACTTTGCCCGCCAGTGGCCCAAGACCACTGCCGAATGAAGTGTTGAACTCCTCATAGGCAATGCGCAGAACGTCGCGCGCATCCACATCCGCAGGCACCCGGATCGCGGAAACCGTGTCGGAATAGAGCGTGTGATGCTCGGCCACGAGAGACATCCCCCACGCCGCGATGCCCCGGCGGACACCTTCGGCCAAACGGTGATGGCGAGCGATGACCTGATCGAGGCCTTCTGCGTTGATCAGATCCAGCGACTGCCGCAACCCGTGAAAGAGCTGCGTCGGCGGCGTGTAGGGGAAGTACCCGCCCGCATTCATGTTCAGCATTTCGGTGAATTCGAAATAGGCCCGGCGCATGGTCGACGTCTTGGAGGCTTCCAACGCTTTCTCGCTGACACCGAGAATGCCGAGGCCCGCAGGGAGCATCAGGCCCTTCTGGCTGCCAGTGACCACGAGGTCGACTTCCCAGCGGTCCATCTCGAAGGCAAGCGAGCCCACCGAGGACACACCATCCACAAAGAGCAGAGCGTCGTGGAAATTCTCGTCCAACGCGCGGCGCATGGCGGCTACATCCGAGGTCACCCCTGTGGCGGTCTCGTTATGAGTGACAAAGACCGCCTTGATCTCATCCTTGCGGTCTTGGCCCAGGAGGCGCGAGAACTCCTTGACCGGTGTCCCAGCACCCCAGGGCACATCAACAACCTCAACATCGAGACCAAGCCGCTGGGCCATCTCGACCCAAAGCGTCGAGAACTGCCCGATCCGCGCCATCAGCACCTTGTCGCCCGGGTTGAGCGTGTTGGTGATCGCTGCCTCCCACGCGCCGGTGCCGGAGCCCGGAAAGAACATGACCTTGCCCGTCTCGGTGCCGAGGATCGGCTTTATGTCCTCAAACAAGCTGAGGGTCAGGTCGCCGAAATCCGACGCCCGCATGTCCTGCATCGGGACATTCATCGCCCGCCGCACGGGCTCGGGCACATTGGTGGGGCCGGGAATGAAGAGGTGTGTTTGGCCGGTTCGCATGGTGAGTCCTCCGTTGTGACGAGGGTGGTAGCGCGACCAATTCCGATGCTGCAAAGGCAACCGGGTCCTGCTGTGAATGCGAAAATTCACAAACTGGTAATTTGTGAATCTGTGAACTTCATGTTAACGGGGCATATGAAGACCTTTATCGGACCCCGTCTGCGCCGCCTGAGAAACGAGGCCGGGCAGACCCAGGCAGAGATGGCCAAGCTGCTCGGCATCAGCAATTCCTACGTCAACATGCTGGAAAAGAACGAGCGCAGCGTCTCGGTGCAGGTGCTGCTTCGGCTGTTCGAAGCTTACGGTGTGGACTGGCGCGACATCGCCGAAGAGGTGGATACCGCGACCCTCGGGGATCTGCGCACGGTGTTTCAGGATCCCCTGTTCGAGGCGCACCGCCCGGACCTGCCGCAGCTCCGTGCGCTTCTGGCCCATTGCCCGGATGTGGCGCAAAGCTTCCTGCAGCTGCACCGGTCCTATCTCGCCAATACCGATCAGCTGCTCAACCTCGCCAATGCCAGCGAGTCTGATCTCGACCTGTTGCGCGCCTCGCCGGAGGCGGTGGTCCATGACTTCTTTCGCAACAACAAAAACCACTTCCCCGAGCTTGAACGGGCCGCAACCGCCTTCTGGGACGGGAAGACCGTCCACAGCGATGATGTCTACACCGCGCTCAAGGCTCGGCTGCGCGAGAAGCTGGATGTGAAGACGGAGCTCGTACCGGTGTCCGAGATGCCCGATACACTGCGCGAGTATGACGAGGTGCGACAAGAGCTGCGCCTGTCAGAAGGGCTCGACCACCCGAACCGCACCTTCCAGCTTGTCCATATGACCGCGCTGATCGAGCATAGCGACCTGATCGACACGATCCTCGAACGGGTAAATCTCAGCGATCCCGCTGGCCTCAACCGCTGCCGGGTGGAGCTGGCGAACTACTTCGCCGCCGCCGTGCTCATGCCCTATGACAGCTTTCTCGCCGAGGCCCTGCGCAGCAAATACGACTTCGCCCACCTGTCGCTGCGCTTCGGTGTGAGCTTTGAGCAGGCCTGCCACCGGGCCACGACGCTACAAAGGGAGACCGCCAAGGGCGTGCCCTTCTTCTTTCTCCGCGTGGATAAGGCGGGGAACGTCACCAAGCGCTTCAACTCGACCGGCTTTCATCTGGCCGAATATGGCGGGGCCTGCCCGCGGCTTGATGTGCACACGTCCTTTCGGACCCCCGGCGCAATTGTCCCGCAATTCGTCGAGATGCCCGATGGCCGCCGGTTCTTCGTCTTCGCACGGACAGTCAATCGCCCGCGCTTCACCCGGCATACCCAGGACAAACGCCTGTCGATCGCCATGGGCTGCGGGGTCGAGCACCTCGAGGCGATCGGCTATGCGGAGGAGTTCCAGCAGAGCAATCCGCGGATCACCGAGGTGGGGATCAACTGCCGGATCTGCCCGCGCGCCAATTGCGATCAGCGCGCCCATAACGCGATGATCCTGAACGAGCCCGTGGATATCCGCCGTCGCGGCCCCACTCGCTACGCCACCTGAGTGGACCGGCGCGATCGCAAGAAAGGCGCCCGCCAAACCTAGATCGCCGGCATCTGGACCGTGCCCGCATAGGTGCCGTTGATATAGATATCAAAACTGGTCGCGCCATAGCTGAATGCGCGCTCTACGGTGACCGTTCCGAACCGCGACGGAAGCGGGGCCAGTTCCACCTTGGCGTTCGCGGCAAAGACTGGGTTGTCCTGATCCGGCAAGGGCTGGGTACGGCCAATCAGTTCATTGTTCAGATAGACGTCATAACCCACCACGATGAGCCCGTTGTCGATCTGGCGGATCTCAGTCTTGATCGGTTGTCCCTGATAGGTGATGGCGCCGCTTGAGGCGACTTCGCAAGCTGTCAGAAAGAGCGAGAGGCAGAGAATTGCGGCAATCCGCAAAGGAGGAAGGGGACGAAACATGGCAACAAGAACCTTCACGAGAGTTGGGGCCAGCATAGCATGTCGATATGCCACGCAACTGGTTGAAAACACGGTAAGTCCAGCGACCGGCACGCAGGCCGGTCCGAAACCTTCCGAGTGGGGGTTTTAAGGACTCATCTGGCGACCACAAGACCTGCTGCGAGCAGAAGTTCCACGCATATGGCACTCCAGATGCCCGGACCAACGCCCCCGCCTCTCCACTCCACGAAGCCAAGCAGAGCCATGGCACAGAGCATGACCGCGAACGCAATCTGGATCGTGCGGCGGCTGGGATTGGGCGCATGGCTCCGAGTGAGGATCAGCACCAGCGCGAGACCGAGAAACAGAACGCCGGCTCGCTTGGCCAGAACCCGTACAGCCTCACCATCCGGCAGGGCGAAGAGCCAGAAAATCACCTCAGGCGTGGATATCAGCGCTAGGCAGAGCAACCCAAAGAGACCGCCTGATAAAGACGCAACCGAACGATAGGAGAGCGGCTTCACAACAGCCCCCAACCCGCCGCACCGAGCGAAATGGAGAGAGGCAGGAAGAACACCTAGGACAGATGCCGCCCACGGCTCGCGATCAACGCAATGGCGCCGCACAGAGCGAACTGCAAGGCAAGGACAAGCAGGAAAATCTGCACGAACCCGGTGGCCTCCATGTCCAGCCGAAAAAGAAGCGCCGCCAGCACCACCCAAAAGAGGGACAGGAAATGCCACCCGAATTTCAGAGTCAGAACCGAATTGCGCCGATCTCCGAGGATCACCGGCAAATCCGGCAAACGACAAATCGGGTCAATCAGGTTGCGTCCCCCGAGCCCCGAATGCATGGCCGACACGAGGAGGAGACAAAGAGCAGCGAAAGTCAGCATGGCGATGTCCTAGGAGAGAGCCAGCAGGGCGACACAAATTCCGCCCAGCAGTAGGATCAGCGGATTGTAGTACCGCCGGTTGAGGGTGCGGAAAGGCTCCAGCGGCGCGGCCTTCGCCATCGCGGGCAGGTATCCGTAGCTGCCGCGCAACAGAAAAACGCCTGCTTCGACCATCAGAAGCCCACGCAACAGGCTCTCTGGCAGACCTGTGCCCAAGAGACCGACAACAGCCAAGGGCAAAAGGCCAGCGAAGGTGATAGCCGCGGCCACCGCGACCGTCAGCGCGGCATTGCGCGGGTGGCGCATATCGAAAGGCGCGCCGATCACGCAGCGCACCAAGTGCATGTCCGAATTGCAGGGCCAAGTCACTCCGGTCGCCCAGAGCAGGTGCAAAAGCCCCACGGGCACCAACACCAAGGCCGGGATCAGAGCCAGAACGCCGCTCATGCTTTGTCTGCCTCGGTCGACGCGGCAAGGATCTGCAAGCGCGGCTTATGGCGCGCGCGGTACAGACCCCGCGCCCAGAGCGCAAAGATCGGTGTGGCAAACCACGCCGCAATTTCGATTCGCTCTTCGACCCGGCAACCGGTTGCGGTCGGTACCACGCGCAGATGGTGACGCCAGGTCTCGACCCCGGCGCCCGTCTCATCGGATTGGAAGGTCATGGCCGCGGCGTCCAGCGCCTCCACCTCCATCCGGTACGGCTGATAGGGCAACCGGCCAAACAGCGACACCTCGACCTCTAGAACCTGCCCCGCCCGTATCTGGCCCGAAGGCAGGTTGCGGAAGGCCAAAAGGCCCGCCGTTACCTCGCGCAGGCGGTCCAGATCGGTCACAACCTGCCAGACCCGCGAGGCAGGGTACGGGTAGTCATGGATGAGTTGAACAGTCTGGACCATGGCCTGCTAGAGCTCCAATTGATTGAGCCGTTGGTGACAATGGGTCGGTCGCACCCGCCAGAAAGCTTCGGCCGCCGCCGGATCCCACCATTCCTGCCAGAGGCTGATGTCCCCCGCCTTTGCGCGCAGAACCTCGACCCGAAGGCATCCCGGAGAGGACCGCAGCGCGGCGAGCATCTGCGGCAGATCTGCGTCAGTCCGCAAACCGGTCCGGTACGGCGTCGGCACGGGCATGGCATCGCCCGCAACCCCTGGACGCACAACGCAGATCGCTGCCATGCCCACCAGCACCGCGCGGCGGTTCGGGCCAAGCGCCACGGGCATCACATCACCGTCCGCTCGTAGTAGGTGACGTCCGGCGGTCCTTCCATGAAGCTCAGCAGGGTGGCCATGACGCCTATTTCTTCAATGAAGCTTAGATAGGCAGCGTGGTGATCCCGGCTCAGCCACTCCTCGTGGATCAGAAAGGCGCGCGTGCCCGGATCGTGGTAGAGCGTTACGCCCAGCGCGCCGTCAAAGCCACGCACATTTGGTAAATTGGCCTGTAGAAACTCTGAGAGCGTGTCAAACGCGCCCGGCTTCACGGTCAGTTCAAGGGTCACCCAGATGGTCACCTTATCCTCCTGTCATGGGGTGACCCAATGGTGCCCGAGGGCTGCAGATCGCCATAGAATACGAACCTCAAAAGTCGGGTTTTCGCGTCGCAAATGCGGTCGTCACCGACTCAGATCCTGTCGCAACTGCTTGGGCGTGGCGTCGAAGAAGGCTTTGAAGAGTTTGATGAAATGGGAAGTATCCGCGAAGCCCGCCGCATGGGCGATCTCGGAGATCGGCGTGCTGGAGCCTGTGACCAGTCCATGGGCATGTTCGAGCCGTGCCTGTCGCAACCAGACGCTGGGTGGGATGCCATACGCCCGCTTGAAATCCCGCTGAAATGCAGAGAGAGAACGCCCGGAGAGCTTGGCGTAGTCGGCCACGCTCAGATCCTCAAGCGCATGGGCCCGCATGATCTGCCGGATGTTGCGACGGCCTGCATGCTGTGTCTGATCGACGAGAAAGCCATAGAGCTGCTGCGCTCTGTGATGAAGATGCAGAAGCATCAGAAGCTCCAGCAACTTGGCCCGCACCAGCGCCGCCGGAGCGTTCATACCACCATAGACCTGCGGCAGGGCGGCGACAAAGGCCTCCAGCCGGGCGGAACCTGCAAAGAGGGCGACTTTCCCTTGCCCCGCCACGGTTGAAGGAGCGGCGACCCGCAGGAAATCCGCAATCACCGCCGCATCAAAGAAAAAGAGCCACGCCTCCAGCGGGCCATCTGCATTCCGGAAATCGGACACCATGTGCTGCTGGCCGGGCAGAAACAGCATATCCCCCGGCCCCACCACTGTCTCATGGCCATCCGCATCGTAGAAAGTCTCACGCCCGCGCTGGACATAAGCGAGACAGGGCGCGTTGGTGAAGAACTCCACCCCTTCCATGTCCTGACGGATAATCTTGTGAAACACGCCTGCAGCGCCATGGCTCATGATCGGCCGCGCATCGGAGAAGCCATGCAGATCTTCGGGAATCAACAAGGTGTTGTCGCGCGCATGGCGCTCGAGCGTCGCAAGGGGGCGGTTGGGCAGGCGCGTCATTGACTTGGGGCGGAACGTTGCGGTCTTTGCACTCTGCACAGATTTAGCATAACATAGAATATGCTATGGTGACGCAGGACAGGAGCTGCCATGACCCCCGCGCCCACAACCCGCGCCCGACGCTTCGACAAAACAGATTGGCTGGATTTTGGCCTGTCCCGCCTGGCCAGCGACGGGCCAGAGGCCCTGAAGCTGACTGCGCTAGTGCAGGCGGCGGGCAAGACGATTGGCTCTTTCTATCACCACTTCGAGGATCAATCGGGCTTCTTTCGCGCGCTCATGCACCACTGGCGTGACACGAGCACCCGGTCGATCATGGCAGCCCTCGACACGATCCCGGACCCGGCTCAGAAGGCCGATCGCCTCATGGACCTGGCCACGCAACTGGACGTGGCAGTGGAGATGGGGGTGCGCAACTTCGCCAGCCAGAACCCGATTGCCGCGACCTCGGTGGCGGAGGTAGATGCTCTGCGCATTGACTATGTCAGCCGGATCTATGCGCAACGCTTCGCCCTGCCCCTGCCCGAAGCGCTCGACCTCGCGCGGCTGGAATACGCGGCCTATATCGGCACGCAAATGCTCTTTCGGGATCAATATGACACCGTCGCTCCGACCCTTGCGACACTGTTCCAGCGTCTGCTCCGGGCTGAGATGACCCGTCCCGCGACAAAGACCGTGTAAATGTCGCACCGGGAGAACCGATCGCGCGGGATCGCCTGGCACCGCCACCAAACCGTCCGGGGGGCGCCCCTGATCGCGCGCTCAGCCTGGCGGCGTGATCCGCAGGCAATCCATGAGGGTCTCGGGCAACGCGACCCCCTCTTGCGCGAGGACAAGGATCCCGCCATCAGTCTCGTAATCCGCCACAACCCCGTCCTCGACCGGTTGGGTCAGGGCCGCGAGCCCGAGCACCTGATACCCCGGCAGCCCGTCGACCTGACCGGCCAGTAGGGCGCGGGACTGATCCACCTTGGGATCAATGTCATGCAGCAGGACCGGCAAGTGGCTGTAGTACTTGATCGCGATCTCCTCGGTCTTGCTGATCGCGCCCAGATGCACCCCTGCCCCCATATCCCACCAGCGGATATGCTCCCGCACTTTGAGGGTCCCGGTCATCTGATGCGCGCTGTCGGCGGGCACGCTGCTCAGATACAGCTCGGAGATGGGCGGAGTATTTTGCAGAACGAGGCCGAGATAGGCCCCGAAGCCGATCTCGTCATGGGTGAAGGTCACGTTTCGGTGCCATCCCAGCGCCGCCATCAGGTCCGCGCCTGTCCCTTCGGACAGCAGCAGGACGTTGACCGGCTGCGGCAGATGCAGATCCGTGGTCCCCGGATCGACCGTGAAGGGCCCTGTCGCCGCATCGCAAACCGAAGCGTAGCTGGTGCGCGGCACGCCTTGCGCCGCGTGGCTGTTCAAAACGAAGAAATAGGTCAGGTTCGAGGCAAAGAAGATCGTCACAGTGATCGCCGCAACCTGCAGGCCCTTGAGCAGGACGCCCCTCTCACTGCGCCGCCAGACATAGAGGCTCGACAGGATCATAAAGACCAGCAACAGACACACTGCGAGGTGATCCAGCACGAAGGGCAAAAGCGCGTCCATGACCTGAGCGCCGATGGCCCCATAAATGAGGAACTGCCCTGCCCCCAGAAACACGCCCAGCGCGGCCGCGGGAAGGAAGACCCTCCGCTCCATCCCGAGGGTTCCGGCCAGAAAGGGTGTCACCCAAGCCACCGGGCCCAGAAACCGCGCGATCACGACGAAAACTGCCCCGCGCCGCCCCAACTCGGCCTTTGCACGCCGCCAGGCTTTGCGGCGCTTCAGGCGCTTGAGAAACGGAAGTGACATCCGGGCGCCGTAGCGCGCGCCGATCAGGTAGCTCGTCACGTCTCCCGCCCAGGCCGCGACCAACACCACCAGCGCAGGGATCACCGCCCCATTTGCCGCAAAAGCCGCCCCGGCGGCGAGAAAAGCCAGCTCGCCAAAGACGAAGAACCCGACGCCGATCAGCGTATCGCCAAAGGCAAGCAACGTGAGAACCAACAGCCCCGCAACACTGTCCAGCGATGAAAGCAGCGTGTCCACGACCGGCCCCTACTTGTAGTGGCCGAAACGGTAGGGGATTTCCTTGTTGCGCATCTCGCCAAAGAAAAACCGCCGCAGGTTTGCCCTGAGATAGGTGAGGCCGGTTGCAAGAAAGCCGTCCTGCGCAAGCCGCCGCGGATCGAACCAGAATTTCGGCTCGACAATGGTCAGCTCCGCCTTGGCCACGCGGGCCGCGCGCAGCACGTAGTCGCAATCCTCACAGAGCCCGATCGCTTCGTCGAAGCCTCCGATGGCATCATGCAACTGTGGTGTCGAAAACAGACATGCGCCGATGGCCGTGGGAAAGACCGGGCGGGTGATACGGATGCCGAGGTTGAACAGGGCAAAGCCGAACTTGTAGTGCAGCGGCAGACCCTGCGCGGACATCAGCACGATCCCCGCATCAGCCATCTTTCTGTCGAGCTCGTGCAGCGACTCCCCGAGGAAATAGGGCGGCAGTCGCGTATCCGCATCGAGAAACAACAGCTGCTCTCCTGTGGCCGCTGCTGCTCCCGTGTTGCGCCCCAGACTGACCCCGCGCGTCTTCATTTCGATAATCTTGTAGCGCTCGAACTCCGCTGCCCGCGCGCGCGAGACCTCCACCGTGGCGTCTTCGCTCTGGCTGTCCACATGAATGATCTCGAACTCGGTCCAGCTCTGCCCCGCAAGATCATCCAGCAGCCGGGGCAACCGCGCCTCCTCGTTCAGCGTGATGATGATGATGGAAAGCCTGCACTGGTCCATTTCGGTCCTCCGGTCGTCGCGTCGGACGGAGAGATAGAGGGCAAGCCTGCCGTGAAGCTCCCGTCAGAATTACAATTCTGTAAGCTCGGCCTTCCGGCGTCATTTGCAGGCCCGGACCGGGTCCGGCGCGCACATGTTTCGCATCCCTGCCCCGAGTGCCGGGACCCGGCGAAGGCCTTGTCGGGGCGCGTTTTTTCTCGATGTCAGAAGGCGTCATCACCTACAGACAGGTCAGAATTTCCAATATTTACAATCTTGTAAGCCACCGCGCAGGCGTGTGTAAGCCAGGCGCGCCAGATTTCCCTCATCCACGGAGCGCAGGCTCCCCCATAGAAGGAAACGCAATGACCCACCCCTGGATTCCCACAATGGCCGCCACCGCCGTGATCACCACCCTGGGCGTATCGGCCATGGCGCAGACCGCCTCCGAGCCACCGCTTGCTTCGCCTTTGACCTTTGACGCAGCGATTGCCATCGCGCTGGCGGAAGCCTCGGGCGAGATCGTCGAGGTCGCGCTGGATCGGCTGGACGGTGTGGTGGTGATCGATATCGAGGTCGCGCAGACCAATGGCACCGAGGCCGAATTCATGCTCAATGCACAGACTGGCGAGATCATCGCCTCGATGATCGACGAAAACCCTGCCGACGATCCGGGCGCGGGCGACACGGCGGACTAACTCACCCCCTTCAGAGATCGCGCGCCGCGTTGCGGCGCAGCCCCAGCTCGGGAGACCGCTATGGCTTTTCTGTCAGGGCGTCTCGGTCCGGTGCTCGGCTGGGCACTGGTGGTTTGCACTCTGCTGGCCGCCAGTGTCTATCCGACTGACCTGGACCGACACTATGCCGTCTCAAAAAACGGTCAATACAATCCCTTTGTCATGGGCGTGGAGACCGTTGGTCGCCATGTAAACACCGCGCTGCCCTTTGTCCTTGTGATGGCGACGCGGGACATTGTGGGGCTCAAGCAATTGGCGGGGATCACGGTGGTGGGGATTGTGGCATCTCATGGCCCCAAGCGCCTGTTGAACGATGTGGAGGTCTGGGGCACGCGTCTGGGCGAGCGCCCCTATTCCCCCACCAGCAAGCATAACATGCCCTCCGGTCATTCGACCCTTGCCAGCGCGGGTGCGTATTTCGTGATGCGGCGCTACAGTTTCTGGTTCGGCCTGATCGTTTTACCGGTTGTCGGATTGACCATGTATGCACGGGTGATGCTCGACGCTCATACGATTTCGGCCACGATAGCCGGGGCCATGACCGGGATGATCGTGGCCGCGCTCTTTGCAAGGCCGACGCCACGGTTGCGAGAAGCACTTTGGGCATTGTCCCTGCGCTTCGCCGTCCTTACAAAAATGTAAACTTACGGACAGGCCTCTGCGAGGCGGCGCAGGTATCTCGACGGCAGAACACGCCATGCGCACCGGACCGAGCCCCTTTCGATCCAGCGCAGCGCCCCCTGCAGAGAGGATCTCCGATGAACCGCCGCCAGTTTCTGATCACCAGTGCCGCCACCACAGCCCTTGCCGGGTTTGGGCAGGCCCAGACCAGCCTCCGCCCCCTCCCGCTGCCACCGCTCACGGACCTGACCGGCGGGATCACGGGGCGGATCCCGCTGGCGTTGGCTGCGGGACAGCACGATTTCGGAACCGGCGTGCCGAGCGAAACTTTCGGAATCAACGCGAACTACCTCGGGCCGGTCCTTCGGGTGAAGCAAGGTCAGACTCTGCCCTTTGACGTGCGCAATCTTCTTGACGAGGAAACCACGCTGCATTGGCATGGCCTGCATATCCCCGGCGATGTGGATGGCGGCCCCCATCAGGAGATCCCGCAAGGCACCATCTGGTCGCCGGATGTTCCGATCGTGCAGCAGGCCTCGATGAACTGGTTTCACTCGCACACCCATGGTCGCACGGCCCGCCAGACCTACAAGGGGCTGGCCGGTGTGCTTTTGGTCGAGGACGATGCGAGCCTCGCGGCAGATCTGCCCATGACCTACGGCGTCGATGACTTCACGCTGATCCTGCAGGACAAGGTCTTCGATGGCGCGGGTCGACTGGACTACACATTGACCGGCGAGGTGTTCGAGGACGGGCTGCAGGGCGAAACGCTGGTGATCAACGGGGCAGTGGCGCCACTGGGTCAGACGGTCCCAAGCGGGTTGGTGCGGCTGCGGATCCTCAATGCTTGCAACGCGCGTTTCCTGACCCTGTCGATGGCGACGGAGCCGATCCATGTGATCGCGTCGGAGGGTGGGTTTCTCGCCGCGACCGTCGAGACTGAGACGCTGTTGATCTCGCCCGGGGAGCGCTACGAGCTGCTGGTAGACATGCGCGACACTGAGGAAAACAGCCTCCAGGTGAGCTTCGATGAGGGCGGAGGCGAAGGGGTTCTTGGTCTGTTGGGCGGACTCTTTGGCGGGCAAAGCCCGGAGCCTGCGCTGACCCTGATCCGAACCGCTGAGCCGGGGGTATCGGCGAGCATGCCCAACCGGCTGGCCACGCTTGGCCCGGCGGATGCGTCGGCGGCCACCCGGACCCGGGATTTCGAGCTGCAGATGGATACCGGCGCGGATCTGGCCGCACTTGCGGCCGCCTGGGACAATGTCTGCGGCGGTGGAGCGATGGCCATCAACGGGCTGCCCATGAACATGGAGCGAATCGACGAGGAGGTCCGCAAAGGCGAGACCGAGATCTGGCGCATCAGCGTCGATGACATGCTGCATCCGTTTCATATCCACGGATGCTCCTTCCGGATCCTGACCCAGAACGGCGCGACCCCGCCCGCCTATGCCGCGGGGTGGAAGGACATGGTCCATGTGGAGAACGGCTGGTCCGAAGTGCTCCTCCGTTTTGACCACGAGGCCCCCAGCGATGCGCCTTACATGTACCATTGCCACATCCTCGAGCACGAGGATTGCGGGATGATGGGTCAGTTCACCGTGACTTAGGGTCAGGGGACAGCCCCGCCGCGCGCGACATCACGAACTTGGCCGCCCGTCGCAGGGATTGCTTGCGACCGCGCGGCAGCCCGCTTAGGCTGAGAGGGCTTTTGGGAAAGCGTCCAGGTCCGCGGAAAGCCGTCATCGGCACCCCTCTCCACGATACGACATCCATCACCGGTATGTCTCATGCTCGTTTTCAGCGGACCCCCGAGCCAGAAGTGAGAACACCGATGACAAAATCTCTGGATCAACTCCGTCGGGATGCCAAAGCATTGCGCAAGGCCCATGAGGCGGGCGAGCAGCGCGCCCGACAGCGGATCGAGAACTATCCGCCCCGCCCTGAAGGCACTGCCCTAAAACACGCGGACTACCTGCATGTGATCGCGCGGGAGCACAGCTTTCCGTCTTGGCCCGCGCTCAAGCTCGCGGCAGACATGCTCGGCATGGACAAGGCGGCCAAGCGCCAGCGGCTGAAGCTTGCACTCTATAACGGTCAGTTCGGCGTCGCCGAGCAGATTCTGAAAGATACGCCCGACCTCGCAGCAGGCGATTTCAGCCTCTGCCTCGGGCTCTACCGCAAGGCCGAGGTGGACACGTTCCTGCAAGACGACCCGCGCCGCGCCACAGATCTGATCGGGCATCAGGCCCCACCTCTGACCGTCCTCGCGCGATCGAAATGGATCCATCACGCTCCGGAGCGCCGCGAGGATATGCTCGCCATCGCGCAAGCGCTTGTCGCCCATGGCGCGGATGTCGATCTCGGCGCGCCGATCTATGACGGCAATGACTACAAGCTCTCGCCGCTCTATTTCGCCATCGGGCATGCCAACAACATGGCCCTCGGGCGGTGGCTTCTGGAACAAGGGGCCAATCCGAACGACGGAGAGAGCCTCTATCACGCGACGGAGCTTGGCCATCACGAAGGGCTCGAGATGTTGCTGGCCCATGGTGCGGATCCGAAAGGAACGAACGCCTTGCTGCGCGCGATGGACTTTCACGACGTGGAGGCGGTGCGTCTGCTGCTGGCCCATGGGGCGCAGGTGGATGAGTTCGACGGCAGGCATGTGGGCGGCGAGGCGCCCTGGGTCGTGCCCGCCTTGCACCAGGCCGCGCGCCGGATGGCCGGGCCGGAGATGATTGCACTGCTGCTCGACCACGGGGCGGATCCGAACCGCCGCTTCGAGGACACCACGCCCTATGCCTATGCCAAGGTCTTCGGCAACGCTGCCCTTGCGCAAAAACTGGCCGAACAGGGGGCCGATACGCAGCTAAGCCCGATCGAACGCCGTCTGGCTGAGGCAGCCGAAGGCACCACCGATCCAGACCGGCTCGACCCCGCCGCCATCCCGGCGGCCTATCAAAACATCATCCGAATGATCCTGCACCTGCCCGGCAAGCTTACCCATATCCAGCGGCTGGTCGCGCTCGGCGTCGCCCATGACCGCCCGGATACCGAAGGGTTGACCCCGATCCACGTGGCCGGATGGGAAGGGCTGCCGGACGTGCTGGAATACCTGCTCACGCTCAAGCCGGATCTGACCCATGTGAACGGGTATGGCGGCACATTGCTGGGCACGATCCTGCACGGGGCGGACAATTGCCCTGAGCGCGCGACGCGCGACTATGTCGGCTGTTTGCGTCTCGCACTGCAGGCCGGGGTTCCCCTGCCCCGCCGCGCGATCGAGCTGGCGGGCACCGAAGAGATTTCGGATTTCCTGACCGACTGGGCCGAAACCCATCCGGATCAGGTGGTGGAGGGCGGCGTCGGCTGACGCCAAAGGGCCGGGCCCTACGCGCCCGGCCCATCCGGCACCGTCACAGCGCGCGGTGCACCATGAACGCGCCGAGCCCACCGAAAAGCGTGCCGAACGCCGCTTCGCTCGCGCTCTGGAACCGACGATAGATGCGCCGCATCCGCCCAGTCGAGAAGAGCCATCCATAGGTCCCGTAGATCGCGAAGACGATCACAGCGGACCCGAGAGTGAAGACCAGCAACGCCCACCGATCCTCAAGCACAGGCCCGACAAAGGTCGAGAGCGATGCCCAGAGCAGCGCGACCTTGGGATTGGTTGCGGTGACCGCCAGCCCGTGGAGGAAATCTCGCGTTACCCCGCGTCCGGCGACCGGGGCGATCTGCCCCCCCTTTCCCGTCAGGGCCGCCCGCCAGCCCTTGATCCCGAGCCAGAGCAGGTATCCACCGCCCAGCACACCCAGGACCCGCAAGAGAGAGGGAAAGGTCTGAAACAGCGCGCCGAAGCCGACCGCCGTCAGAAACGACCATAGGAACGCGCCACAGGCCAATCCAGCCGCCACGATCAAGGCCGATCTCCGACCCGATCCCAACCCGCGCGATGCCACAGCGACAAGATTCGGGCCCGGTGAAATCGCGGCGGTGGCAAGGGCAATCCACGCGGTGAGGATCAGGGTCATGGGCAAGGGTCCTTTCTGGAGAGGAGTGATGGGTCATGGCGCGGGCAGGAGGGGATGCCACACCGGACGTCCCGCAGCGCATGCGCAGGGTTGAATGTGATCAGAGACAGGCCGTTTTTGACGACAGGCAAGCGGATGGATTTCTACATCCGCCCAAGGGAGCAACCGCTCCACAGGCCACGCGCAGGCAGTGGATCTCAGGCCGGGATCGCACCGGGTTCGGCCTCCTCGTCGGGGGACTACGGAAAGTGTTGTGCGGGTCAGCGGTCTCGTTCCTGTTGTTCGGGTATCCGAGGTTTAGAGGATTGAGCCACGCAAATGCTTCGACTAGCGTCGAACTATGAAAGAAGGACCCGACATCGCCCATATCGCCGCCCTGATCGGTGACCCGGCCCGCGCGAACATGCTGACGGCTTTGATGAGCGGCAAGGCCCTGACTGTGAGCGAGCTCGCCGAAGAAGCGAGCGTGACGATCCAGACCGCCAGTTCCCACCTGACGAAGCTCTATGACGGTGGCCTCTTGCGACCGCGCAAACAGGGGCGGCACAAGTATGTCTCGCTGGCGAGCGACGAGGTTGCCCATGTCCTCGAAGCCTTGATGGGGCTGGCCGCAGGAACGGGCCATTTGCGCAAGCGCACGGGCCCGAAGGATGCGGAGCTGCGTCAGGCTCGGGTCTGCTACAACCACCTCGCCGGGGACATGGGCACGCAGATGTTCGACAGCTTGGTCGCTCAGGGGCATCTCATGCTGGAGGACGAAGCGCTCAGCCTGACAACTTCCGGCTCAGCCTTCGTACGCGCGTTCGAGATCGATCTGGAACAGTTGCGCAAGCGGCGCGCGCCGCTTTGCCGGGAATGCCTCGACTGGAGCGCCCGTCGATCCCATCTGGCGGGCAGCTTGGGGCGCGCCTTTCTCAGCCGTTTCGAAGCGCTGAACTGGGCGCAACGTGACCCGAACTCCCGTGTGGTCACCTTCTCGCCGCAAGGTGCAGAGGCGTTCAACCGCCTGTTCCCGCTCCAGACTGCACCCGGTCGCTTGGATACCGCGCCCTAGGCCGGATCCCGCAACACCGCCCGGTGCCGCCGGATCAGATCGCGCAGAAACTCGGCAACCGCCTGCACGCGGCGCGATTGTGCAAGATCGGCATGGGTCACGAGCCAGATCGGCTGATCGACGCCCAGCTCCGCTTGAACACAAACCAACCCACGCGCGCGGGCCATAAAATGGGGCAGGACAGCCAGCCCGAGGCCACTCGCACAAGCGGTCAGCTGGGTCATGAGCGATGTGGTTGCCAATGCTGGCGCGCGCCCCTCCAGCACCCGTTCGACCCACTGGGCCGCAGGTAGGCTCGCATAGCTCTCGGACCAGGTGATGAAAGCGTCCTCATCAATGGCCCGCGCGTCCTGACCCGCCCTGCGCCCCTCCATGTAGGAGGGCGCGCCATAGAGCCCGAACCCCAGCACGCCCAACCGTTGCAGCGAAACATTACCCCGGTCCGGCTGAACCATGCGCAGGGCGATATCCGCATCCCGACGGTGGAGATTGACCGTCGCCACGTCTGTCAGGATCTCAAGCGAGAGGTTTGGATGGGCCGCCGTCAATGCGCCCAGCTCGGGCAGGATCAGCCCCGTCGCGAGGTTCTCAGCTGTTGCCAGCCGGACGACACCCGAGACCGTCGCCTCGCGACATGCACCGGAGGTCAAGGCAAAGGCTGTCGCCTCCATCTCTTCGGCCCGCTCGACCAGTGCCGCCCCGTCCTCGGTCAGGCGATACCCCGACTGGTGCCGTGCAAAGAGAGGTTGCCCCATGGCGGCCTCAAGCCGCGCGATCCGGCGAGACACTGTGGCGATCCCCAGCCCCAGATGCGCGACCGCTCCGCTCAGGGTTCCCGCGCGGGCCACGGCCAGAAAGACCTGCAGGTCGTCCCAGTTGAGCTCAGTCTTCACACATTTTCCATTTTTGGAAACCTCATTGCCAGCAGCAAGTCTACTTCCCGAAATCCGAAAATGCCATCTGCTGTCTCACCAGACGATGAAAGGAGCCATCATGGAACAGCGACTACTAGGACAGGGGCTGAACGTCTCGGCCATCGGTCTCGGCTGCATGGGTATGAGCGAGTTCTATGGCCCGCGCGATGACGCGAGGTCCATGCGCGTTCTGCACGCAGCGCTGGATCTCGGGATCGACTTTCTCGACACGGCGGACATGTACGGTCCTTTTCATAACGAGGAGCTGCTTGGCGCCTTTCTGGCACGCTCCGGTGCGCGCCCGAGGATCGCCACGAAGTTCGGCATCGTCCGCCGCCCCGGAGAATACCGACGGAGCCTCGACAACCGCCCGGACTACGCGCGGATCGCATGCGAGGCTTCGCTGAAGCGGCTGGGGATCGAGCAAATCGACCTCTACTATGTACATCGCGTCAACCCGGAACAGGGGATCGAAGACACAATGGGCGGGCTGTCACGGCTCGTCGAAGAGGGCAAGATCCGGCATGTCGGGCTCTGCGAGGTCAGTGCCCAAACCCTGCGCCGAGCCCATGCAGTCCATCCGGTGACCGCTGTTCAGACGGAATACTCGCTCTGGGCACGCGAGGTCGAGGCCGAGATCCTGCCAACCTGCCGCGCATTGGGGATCGGCTTTGTGCCCTACTCGCCCCTCGGACGCGGCTTTCTGACCGGGAGGTTTCAGCAGGACACCGCTTTCGAAGACGGGGATTTCCGCGCCTCTCTTCCCCGGTTTCAGGCGGAGGCGATGATCACAAACACCCGCGTCTCCGATCTCATCGCACGGATCGCGGCGCGCAAGGGCTGCACCCCGGCCCAACTCTCGCTGGCATGGCTGCTCGCGCAGGGGCCGGATATCGTGCCGATCCCGGGCACGAAGCAACTGCGCTATCTGCGCGACAATGCCGGCGCCACGGAGGTCACTCTGGAAAAGGCCGATCTTGAGGAGATCTCACGCGCTCTGTCCACCCTGCCCATCGCTGGCGCGCGGTATACCGAGGAAGGAATGAAAGGCTTAAACGCCTGAACCATGAAAGCGCCGTCACGTCTGCGGTGTCCGGTGCCTCCGGGCGCAAGGCAGGCGCAGAGACAAAGACGGCGTTCCCGTCCTCAGGACGGGTCAATGGGCACGACCCTCCGAGGTCCTTTGCTTCCCCCGAAATCTCATCTTCCACGCCTTTTGCCCAGGCGGAATGCGGTTCACCCGGGACGCGCTGCCCGACGCACCCGCTACTCAGTTCGTTGCTTGTAGTAAGTATCCTTGCGCACGATCAGACCGTCCCGGAAGGTAAGGATATCCACGCTCAGCACCTGCTCGGTCGCGCCGCTCTCGAAAGTGGCGGTGCGCCGATAGGTGCAATAGGCCTTGTGGCCCGAAATGGCGCAATCAAGCGTTTCCCAACGGACCTTGGCCACCTTCTCGAAGAGACCGGCGAACACCGCGCGGATCGTCTCCGCCCCTTCGAAGCGGAGGCCGTGTTCGGCGGGACCGATTGCATGGTCGAAGATCGCGTCTTCGGCGAAGTAGGGCATCACGGCGTCGATATCGTTGGCATTGAATGCATCGCCAATGGCATCCACGAGGTCACGCGTCAGATCGGTCATGGGTTTGGTCCTTTCCCCAGGATCATGCGGCAGCATTTGGTAAAAAACGGGCTCTCTGGATCGACCAGCACGTTCAACTCGTCGAAGTGATCCACCCCCGGCACGACATAGAGACCGATCTCGCGCATGTCGGTTGCGAATGCCGCCACATACATCTGAGCCTGCCGGTGGAACTCATCCGTCTCGGCCCCTCCGACCACGACCAGTTGTGGCGCAAGGGTGCAGGGCGGGTGTTGGGTCATCGGACTTTGAGCCTCTGCCTCAGCCGGGTCCATGCGGATCCCCACGTTCAGGGCCTCGGTCAGGCGCACGGGTTCGAGATAGCTGAGCGGTGAGACCGGGATCCCGGCGCGGATCAGATCCGGAGGCAAATCCGCAGCCCAAACCGGCCAATCCGTGGCCATCATCATCTGCGTGATATGGCCACCCGCAGAATGCCCCATCACAGTGATCCGCGCGCGATTGAGGCCCAGCGCCTCGGCCCCGCGCCAGATATGAGCGATGGCCTCCCGGGCTTCTTCGGAAATGCGGGTGATGGTCACGGAGGGGCAGAGATCATAGCCCACAACAACCACATTGACCCCCGCAGCCAGAAAGGGAGGCGCGAGGAAGCTGTAGATCGACTTGTCGCCGCGCTGCCAGTAGCCGCCGTGGAAATAGACCAGCGTGGGAGCCTGTGGGTCACCACAGCGGAACACGTCCAGCTTCTGCTTCTCGCCGGTCCCGTAGCGCAAATCGAGGCTGGCATCGGCTTGGGCGCGGGCTTTTGCGCTGGCTGCGCGCCATGCCGGAATGACCGTTTCTTCGTAGTCGGGTCGCCCGGCGCGCAGGTTGTATTGCGCATCGAACTCCGCCGGGCTGAACCGGGTGTGAAAGGTCAGGGGGTCGCTCATGGCGCGGTCTCCGCATGGGACGCGGGACGGAAACCGCCGCGTCGATGATCCGTTGGGGGGCGGTCGCGACAGGCCTCGTGCAGCGTGCTTGCCCGCAAGACACTGCGGGGTTGCGCCCGCCCCCAGGACCGGCCAGGCACGCTGGTTTGGGATCGACGCACCGCGCCCCCTAAGCGCTCCGTCTTCATAACACGCCCTCACTGGCCGAGGCCGCCTCCAGCGCGCCCCAGTCCGAAGGTGTCTTGCCGAAATGGCGCATCACATGGGACCGATAGGCGGGGCGCGTCGACAGACGTTGGTACCATGCCGCCACATGTGGAAGCGGTGGTCGGTCGACCTCGACATTGAAGTAGCGGTAGACCACGCAGCCCAACGGGATATCCCCCATCGTAAAGGCCGCGCCACAGACATAGGGCCGATCCGCAAGATGCCTATCTAACACCGTCAAAGCCTCATGGGCGGCATCGCGGAGCGCGGCAATCCTGCTCGGATCGCGCTGCTCCGGATCCGTGCGAACGGTGGCAAAAAATAGCTCGATCACCGGTGGAAAGGCTCGGCTGGCGGACCATTCCATCCATTGATCGGCGGTCGCGCGGGTCTGACTGTCTGTTGGGCTCAACCCGCCCGCCCCGTAGCGGTCACAGAGATAGCGAATGATCGCGAGGCTTTCCCAAAGCGCAAAGTCGCCGTCCCGGATCGCCGGGATCATGCGGTTCGGATTTATCTGCCCATAGGCCACAGTATCGAGCTTGCCGAAGCTGCCGCCCGCGAGCTGCAACCGATAAGGCAGCTCCAGCTCCGCTGCGGTCCAGATCACCGGGATCACGTTGGAGGAATAGGGGCGCCCCCAAATCTCAAGCATCGGCCATCACCTGCGTCTGCGCGGCGGAACGAGTGCCGAATTCCGGCACCACATGCTCAAACAACCGATGCCAGCTCGCAAGGATCTTTTCGTAGGGAACGCCGGTATACTGCTGCATGAGCATGAGATGATCGAGCCCGATCGTCTCCTGCTTCTCGGCGAAACTCTCAGCCACATAAGAGGCATCCCCCACCACGATGATCCCGCGTTTGTTGAGGAAATCGAACCAGTCCATGGCCTCGTCCTCCGGGGTCATCTCCTCACCAAGATCAAGATAGCCCCGCTTGGTCCATTCCCCCTTCGGCCGCGACCCGCCGAGGAACTCGTAATAGGCGTTGATCGCCGGGCGGATCGTGCGGACCGCTTCCTCCATGCTCTCGCCGACGTAGAAGGCCGTGCACACACCAACCCCCTCACCCAGCTTCACTTCACGCCCCTCCCGACGGGAGCGCGCCTCGCGATAGGGCTCCCAACAGGCGCGTGTCGCTTTCGGGCCAGCCGACATGGAGATCACGCCCCAGCCCTTCTCCCCAGCAAGCTTGAAAGTCGGCGGCGCGTTGGACATCAGCCAGACAGGCGGGTGCGGGTCGGTGTAGGGACGCGGGTGCAAATACATGGCCGTGTAATCCCCATCTGGTCCATGATAGCGCGGATCGAGCGGCTCGAAGAAGCGATTGGTTTCCTGCCAGCCGGGCACCGGGAACTGGTAGAATTCGCCCTGATGGGTGAACGCCTCCTGGGTCCAGGCCTTAAGAATGATCTCAAGGCTTTCCTGATAGAGCCGCATGACCTTGGCGTTGTCGCGCCGGTCGGCCTCTTTGTTGAATTGCAAGGTCGCGCGTTCGTTGATCCCCTTGGCAACGCCGAAATCCACACGACCCTTGGTCATGTTGTCGAGCATTGCGACATCTTCGGCCACACGCAGAGGATGCCAGTCAGGCAGAACAATCGGCGCGGTGCCCACCCGGAGTTTTTTGCAATGCGCGGCCACGTGGGTGCACATCTGTATGGGGTTCGGCGGCGCGTTCATATAGCCGTTATGGGCAAAGTGATGCTCTGTGAACCATGCTGTGGTGAAGCCTGCCTGCTCGGCCAGACTGCATTGTTCAAGGATCATCTCCAGGGTGCGCGTCCAGGGAATCGTCTCGCCCGGGCTGAAATTGGCAATCAAATCAAAGCGCATGGCGTCCTCCCAGACCAGCATGGAGAGTTGAATTTCTCTACCATTTTCAACTGAATTGAATTTCGCTCGAAAAATCAACTGAAATTCCCTATCTCCGGGACATGACAATCCGTACCGATACCGACGCCGGGCAACTCGGCAGTGAGATCCGCGAAGTCCGCAAGGCGCGCGGACTGACCCTCAAAGCCCTGTCCGAGGCCGTGTCCTGCTCGACCGCTTATCTCAGCCGGATCGAGCTGGGCTCGGCCCGGATCTCTGCAGATCTTCTGCGGGAAATCAGCGCCGCCCTTGCGGTGGATCCAGATTGGTTTTTTCCCATGCAAACCGGCGCCGGGCCACTCGAACGCGCGCATGTGGTGCGGGCCGGGAACCGTCGGTCCTTGTCTGGCATGTATACGCGGACACCGGAGGAGCTGGGGTTCGAGGATGAGTTGCTGTCCAGCACGTTGTCCGGCCAATGCTACCTGATCCTGTCGCGGTTCAGACCGGGTGCCGGTTCACCTCCGGAACCGCTTGAAGGGTATTCTTTCGAAGGTGAACAGCACGCCATCGTGCTAACTGGCGAAGTGGAGCTGCGCCTCGGCGAAGAGGTGATCGTCTTGCGAGCAGGCGACAGCTTCTCCTATCCGTCCATGATCGCGCACAGGTTCCGAAACCGCACTGAGGCGGAGGCCACCATGGTCTGGGCCATGTCCCCGATCCGGATCTCGTGGTGATGCGCGAGGGTTGAGGCGAGTGCGATGCCCTTCCTATGCTTGGATGGCAGGCCGCGCCTCGTCGTCTCTTGACTAAATTCCCACATACGGAATTAATTCCTAAAATGGGAATCACACTCTCCTCCGAAACTCAAAAGCTCGCGGCGCATCTGCGAAGCCTCCGCGAACGCCATGGCCTGACCCTCGCCCGCCTTGCGGAGCGCAGCGGGTTGAGCCGGGCCTCGCTGTCACGGATCGAGAACGGCGAGGTCAGCCCGACCGCGGAGACCCTCGGTCGGCTAGCCGCAGTCTACGCTCTGCCGATCTCGCAGCTTCTGTCGCCGCTGAACCAAGGATTTCAGCCGGTTCTGAGACGCGCGGATCAAGCCGTCTGGACAGACCCCGCGCGCGGCTTTCAACGGCGAAGCATCTCTCCATCCAACGGCCCGCTCTCCATGGAGCTGATCGAAGGCACGCTGGAGGCGGGGCAAAGGATTGCCTATGCCGCCCCCGCAATCCCGGGGCAGGAACACCATGTCCATGTGCTCTCGGGTGAGATAGAGATCACGGTCGAAGGCACGGTGCACCCCCTCAAGGCTGGCGATTGTCTGCGCTACATTCTGTTCGGCGAGACTGTGTTTCAAACCTCGACCGCGCCTTGCACATACCTGATTGCCCTGTCATGACAGACCAAACCCCTCTCATTCGCGCACTGAGCCCGGTGGACCTTGAGGCCTGTCTGGATGACCTCTGCCGCGTTCTTGTGGACAGCGTTCAGGACGGTGCGGCGATCAGTTTCATGGTGCCTCTCTCGCGGGCGGAGGCCGCACGGTTCTGGCAGGAGGATGTCGGCCAAAGTGTGACCCGAGGCCAGCGCCTGCTCTTCGGAGCCTTTGTTGGCGACCGGTTGATGGGCACAGTGCAACTCATTCTGGCGATGCCGCCAAACCAACCGCATCGGGCGGAAATTTCGAAGATGATCGTCCATCCCGAGGGTCGCCGTAAAGGGTTGGGCAAGGCGTTGATGCGGACCGCACTGGATGCGGCAAGGGCCGAAGGCAAGTCCCTCGTGACCCTCGACACGCGCACAGGCGATGTCTCGGAAACGCTCTATCGCGGCGTAGGCTTTCAAGAAGCTGGTGTGATCCCGGACTACGCACTGAATCCGGACGGCCAAGCCCGCCACGCAACCACCTACATGTACCGCCATCTCTGATCACCTACAGTGAAGTCTTGCAGCGTCAGGAGGCCCACCCCCTTCCCGCGCCCTGCGATACGTTTCTCAAACGCCGGGCAAAGCCCGGTCGGGGAACGCATGAACCCTCAAACGGTCGCGGTCTGACTGCGGTCCCAACCAGCGCGGTAACAAGCACGCAGAATTCCGCTATCGCAACTCCTCGAGCCTGCGCCTCCGCAAACAAAGCTCTCGTTAATCAAGGCACTTGCCGGACCCGTGGCCCGCCTGAAAGGAGCGACGCCAATCGCTCCGTTGTATTGCGTCTGGCATCTATTCGCCCGCAAGACTTTCCCAGGCTGCCAGCGCTTCGGCGGCGTACATGAGCGAGGGGCCTCCGCCCATTTGGATCGCCATGCTCAGCACATCGACGAGCTCCTGCCGTGTCCCACCGGCCTTGGCGAGCGCTTCGACGTGAAAGCCGATACAGGGCGCACAGCGTTGGGACACCGCGATGCCCAAGGCCACGAATTCACGGGACTTGAGATCCAGCGCCCCGCTTTCCTTGGCAACCTTGGTGAGGGCCGCAAAGGCCCGGGCGGTCTCGGGCATGGCTGCGTTCAGCGTCTTGAGATCCGCGCGCATTTCGGACATGAAACCGGTCCATTCCATCATATTCTCCTTCGTGAATATTTTCACGAGAGACATGACAGTCAAACCGCAACCCAGCTTTGATCCGGATCAACCCCAGGGGTCAGAGCATCGACGGCACCACCAAATCGGGCGGCCGGTGCCCGTCATCGAAGGTCTTGATATTGATGATGACCTTCTCGCCCATTTCCGAACGCCCTTCTTCCGTGGCTGAACCCATATGGGGCAGCAGCACCACATTGGGCAGCTCACGCAGGCGCGGATTGATCTCGTGGCCATGCTCGAACACATCGAGACCAGCCCCCGCGATCTCGCCGGCGCGCAGCATCCGCGTCAGGGCATTCTCATCGATCACTTCCCCGCGCGAGGTGTTCACGATCACCGAGGAGGCTTTCATCAGCTTGAGACGCCGGGCATTCATCAGATGGAAGGTCGAGGGCGTGTGCGGGCAGTTCACCGAGATCACGTCCATCCGGCTCACCATCTGGTCGAGGCTCTCCCAATAGGTGGCCTCCAGCGCCTCTTCGATCCCCGCATGGAGCCGGCGCCGGTTGTGGTAATGGATCTGCATACCGAAAGCCTTGGCGCGCCGCGCCACCGCCTGCCCGATCCGGCCCATGCCGAGAATACCGAGGCGACGGCCCGCCACGCGCCCGCCCATGAGGGCTGTGGGGCTCCATCCGGTCCAGGTCCCCGCCTGCATCAGCGCAAGCCCTTCGGGGATCCGGCGCGTCACTGCGAGGATCAGCGCGAGGGTCATATCGGCCGTGTCATCGGTCAGAACCCCGGGCGTGTTGGAGACATGGATACCCCGCTGACGGGCTGTGGCCACGTCGATATGATCCACCCCAGCCCCGTAATTCGCGATCAATTTCAGGCGATCTCCGGCCCCGGCCAGCATCGCGCCATCAATGGAATCAGTGACGGTCGGCACCACCACATCGGCCCTCTGCATCGCCGCCTGCAACGCCTCCCGGGACATCGGCGTATCACTCTCGTTGAGCTCTACATCGAAGAGTTCCTTCAGGCGCGTCTCCACCGCGTCGGGCAACCGTCGCGTGACGACAACACTCAGGCGTTCACCGGGCATCGGCCCACCTCCACACTTTTCAACTCGGCGCCATACTGGCAATAAGTCAGGAACAGGGGCAAGCAGATAGACCCCTCAGCGCAATAAAATTACCGGGCCGATTACAGAGCTCGGGCGAGCAGTCGAGGCACATATGATCAACCGCGCGCATCGTGGTCGTTTTTCCCGTGGCATCTGTCGGATCGGCCACGCTTTGGCCGTTCTATCCACATTGGGGCTCGGACTGGCACAGGCCGAGACGCCTCCCGCTACTACGGAAACGGCCGAAGTGGCGCAGTCCTCAAAGCCACAAACCGGACCGGAGACCAACCTGCCACTCCCGCGCTTCGTGTCGATGAAAGCGAAGGAAGGTAATGTGCGGCGCGGTCCAAGCCTGACCCATCGCATCGACTGGGTCTTCAAACATCGCAACATGCCGCTTGAAATCACCGGGGAGTACGGCCACTGGCGCCGGGTCCGCGACCGCGATGGCGCAGGAGGCTGGATGCACTATTCACTCCTCAGTGGTGCGCGCACAGTCATCATCGAAGAGGACCTCGCTCCTGTGCTCAGCCACCCGACCGCCGACGCGCCGATCCGCGCTCATGCCGAGCTAGGCGTAATCGCGCGACTCGAAGGCTGCGAGCGGGACTGGTGCCGCGTCCGGATGGGCCGCACCCGGGGCTGGATGAGCGAAGACCAGCTTTGGGGCGTATCCCACGCCCCTCTTGAGTGATCACTCGGGCTTCGCAATCACCAGATAATAAAGCTGTTCGCGGTAGAAAATGACGCTCCGTGTGACGCGGAAATGCACGATCAGACTATTGTTGACCCCGACCTGTGTCTCCTCCGTATGGACCCTTCGGTCCAGCACGGAATCCCGGGGTTGGCTCATGTCCAGGACGATACCGGAATAGTCTTCCAGATTGATCGGGTCACTCAGGAAACGCCGTTCCCCAAAAAGGTTCCGAGCTGCCACATTGGCAAAGGTCACATTGCCGTTCTGGCGCACAACCATGACTGGGTCGGGCACAGCTTCGAGCCCCGCACGCAGGTCGTTGTCAGCAACATTGAGCACAGCAATCTGAACGATCTCGCCCGCTGGGTCGAAGACTGGCACGATCATGCGCCGCCAGATCCGGGCGAAGACCTCCGACGGAGGCTCGTGGATGCTCTTGACCCATTCGCCGCGTGTCAGCACGGCCTGATAAAGCGCGGCAAAGAACGCAGCGATGTGCCCCCCGATCTCGGACGTGCAATGGCCCGTCATATCGCGGCCATAGCTCGCTGCAATTTCGGACCCGTAATGCATATAGCGAAAGTCCCGAATGGCACCCTTCGCGTCCCTGATCGGCTCGAGCAACATCATCCAGTCGAAGAAGCCCGTCAGGTCCGCCTCCTCGAGCGCGCTTTGCGTCACCCGCTTGTCCCTATCGGCAATGGCTCTGAGCGTTGATGCAAAGGCACGCACCACCGGGTGTTTGAGATCCCGATCAAACGGGTCCCAGATTACGATGGGTGACGTGGCATTCGCCGCAGCAAAGAGATGCCGCAGCATCTCGGTGCGGCCGTCTACGAGCTCTGCAGCCAGGGCTCCAGTGTCAATCTCGGCGTCGGTCGGGGCAGTCTGAAACACGATCTGCTTCCCTCACTGATGGTGTGATGGTCACACAACCATAGCACGAATTTCATCAAAACGCCTGTTTTTCTTCATGCCGGGGGAAAGCATCGTGATTTGGCCGGTGCCGCGGCCTCCCCGCGGACCTGACTGGGCACCGAACAAACGCGCGGGTCAGGCCGCCTTGTCGAGCCCCCGGCCCTTCAGCAGGGCCTCAACCCCGGGCATTCGCCCGCGGAACGCTTGATAGAGCTGGTCGGCTTCCTCCGAGCCGCCCGCCGACAGGATATGCGTCTCCAGCTTGCTGGCCATATCCGCGTCAAAGGCACTGCCCGCCTCTTCGAAAGCCGCAAAGGCATCAGCGTCCATCACTTCGGACCACATGTAGCTATAATAGCCCGAGGAATACCCATCCCCGGAGAAGACATGAGCGAAATGCGGCGTCGCGTGGCGCATCCGGATCGCATGGGGCATGCCGATTTCGGTCAGGATCTCGGTCTGCCGTGCCATTGGGTCCGCCGGGGCCGCGCCCTCGTGGAAGGCCAGATCGACCAGTGCCGAGGCCACATATTCTACGGTCTGGAAGCCCATGTCATAGGTCGAGGCCGCCAGCATGCGCGCCAGCAAATCGTCAGGCATGGGCGCGCCGGTCTCCGCATGCACCGCGTAGCGTTGCAGAACGTCCGGCACTTCGAGCCAATGCTCATAGAGCTGGCTGGGCAACTCAACGAAGTCCCGCGCCACGGAGGTGCCTGAGATCATCGGATAAGAGACATCCGACAGAATGTGATGCAGAGCGTGGCCGAACTCGTGAAAGAGTGTCCGGGCATCGTCGAAACTCAGAAGCGCAGGCTGACCGGCGGCCGGTTTCGCGAAGTTGCAGACATTGGTCACAATCGCCCGCGTATCCCCGTCGAGCTTGTTTTGTGAGCGCAGCGAGCCGCACCACGCGCCGGAGCGTTTGCCCGACCGCGCGAAATAGTCCCCGACAAACACCGCCATCAGGCGCTCGCCCCGCCGGATTTCCCAGGCGCGGGCATCTGGATGGGCGAGCGGCGCGTCAATAGGGGCAAAACTCAGGCCAAAGAGACGCGCTGCACAGTCAAACGACGCCTCGATCATCTTGTCGAGTTGCAGATACGGCTTCAGCTCGCTCTCATCGAGGTCATGCTCCGCCTGCCGCCGCTTTTCCGAGAAGTAGCGCCAGTCCCAGGCCTCAAGCGGGCCGTTGACACCTGCCTCCTGCATCATGCCCGTCAGCACCGCTGCGTCCGCCTCGGCCGAGGCTTTGGCGGGCGTCCAGACCGACATCAGCAACTCGCGCACAGCGGCGGGTGTCTTGGCCATTTCCGGTTCCAGCTTGTAGTCGGCAAAGCTGCCATATCCCAGAAGCTGGGCCCGCTCGTCCCGCAGGGTGAGGATCTCGGCCGCGATGCCGCGATTGTCCGTGGGTCCGTCATGCTCGCCGCGCGCCACCCATGCCTCATAGGCCTTCTCGCGCAAATCCCGGCGCGGGCTGAACTGAAGAAACGGCACGATCAGCGACCGTGAGAGGGTCACCACATGCCCCTCCATCCCGCGTTCTTCGGCAGCGGACTTGGCGGTGGCGACGACGAAATCCGGAAGGCCTTCGAGATCTGCCTCGGCCAGAGGCATGAGCCAGTCCCGCTCATCCGCGAGCAGGTTCTGGGTGAACTCGGTTCCAAGCAAGGCAAGCCGCGCCTTGATATCCGTCATGCGCGTCTTGGCATCGCCTTCGAGCGCGGCGCCTGAGCGGGTGAAATCCTTGTAGTAGAGATCCGTGACACGCGCCTCTTCCGCTGGCAGGGACCCGCGCGCCGCCCAGACGGCTGCGATCCGCTGAAACAGGGCCGCGTTGGTGATCACCTCAGAGTTATAAGCACTGAGCTTACCGGAAAAGTCTTTTTGCAGCGCCTCCCGCTCAGGCGTGCTGTCCGTGGCAGCGACGTGGAAGAACACGCGCAGGACCTGCCCAAGCTTCCTTGCACCTGCCTCCAGCGGTCGGATCGTGTTGTCAAATGTGGGCGGCTCTGTGGCTCCGGCGATCGCGGCGATCTCAGCCCGCGCCTCGGTCAGCGCGGCCTCCAGTCCCGGCGCGTAATGCGCATCCGCGATCCGGTCAAAGGGCGGCAGGCCATAGGGCGAGGTCCAGGTCTCGAGCAGCGGGTTGGAAGCGTCGGTCATCGGCAGGTCTCCTTTGGTCTCAACCTAGGTCGCCATGGGGGCGGCAACAACCAGCGGCGCGACCTGGACGCTGCGCATCACGTCACATCCTGCGGCGCGGACGCTCAATCGTTCAGGAACTGGTCGATCACCTGCTGCTGGAGCTTGCGCCCGTCCGGATCGAGATCGGTCTTCAGGGCGCAGAACGCCTCACCCCAGTTCGAGGTGCGTGTACGGATCGGCGGGGTCTCGGCCGCGATACAAGCCATCACCACCTCGGCCACCTGATCAGCGGTCTGATAGATATCACTGCCCGCCTGACGGCGTTGCGAGCCGCCGACGTATTTCTGGAGGATCGGCAGGTAGTCATCGTCAAGCATACCACCGGTCTCTTCCACATGCTTGAGAACCGAGGCGGCAAACTCCGACTGGATCCCGCCCGGCTCAACAGTTGTGAAATGAATCCCGAAATGCGGGGTGATGTAGGAAGCCATCGCCTCCATAAAGCCCTCGACCGCGAATTTCGCGCCGCAATAGATCTCGTTGAAGGGCTGACCGACCAGTCCCCCCACGGAAGAAATGCTGATGACATGGCCGCTGCGCCTTGTCCGGAAATGGGGCATCACCGCTTTGACGCAGCGCATCACCCCCATGAAGTTCACATCCATCACCCAGGCCACATCCGCTTCGCTGGCCTGCTCGGTGGAGCGGACAAATCCGGCGCCCGCATTGTTCACAAGCACGTCGATCTGCCCTGCATCGGCGAGCACCT
The DNA here is from genome assembly GCA_038746545.1 of Pseudomonadota bacterium. GTDB lineage: Bacteria > Pseudomonadota > Alphaproteobacteria > Rhodobacterales > Rhodobacteraceae > Dinoroseobacter. The sequence goes on along the minus strand of JBCDKN010000009.1, from coordinate 16,831 downwards.
GATCGACGCAAGCCATGATCGTAGTCATATTCTGCACGTCCAGCGGCAGCACCGTCAGGGATACGCCCGCCTCCGTCGCCGCGGCGTCCAGAGCTGCACGCTTGTCGAGATTGCGCATGGTGGCAAAAACCCGGTGCCCTGCTTGCGCGGCCTGCACGGCGATGCTGATGCCAAGCCCCGAGGAGCAGCCGGTGATCAGGATGGTTTTGGACATGGGGTTCCCTTAACTGTTGCCATCACCGCAAGGCTAGCAAAGGCCCTCCGCCACGGTAAGGCTTACCGCCTGAGCGCGGGGATTGCGCGGAAACGTTCCGATCCGCGACGGTCTACGCCGCCCCGGGAACCATCCGGGACAGATCACAGCCCGCCCAGACGCCTTCGGTCCGCCCCCGCATCCGGGTGAAAGACGCGCGCAGCATGGCCCTGTTCCTCAGTGTCCTGGCCGATTTATCCGGCGCGCTGCGATAGGCCCCGGCCATGACATCCCACACAGATCGCCAAAGGGTCAGGATCGGTCCGTCGATCATCGACAGATCCGGCGGCATGTTCAGATCGAGAAGAGCCTTCGGGGTCTCGAGGAAGGCCACGCGATCGCTGCAACGCTTTTGCCGAGAGCCACCAGCGCGTTCGGAACGCCTACGCCGAGGATCGTCATCACAAAAACTGGCCGCTCTCCCTTGGGACGGGGCACCATATGGAGATTGAGTGTTGAGGCCTGACGCTCCCGGCTCAAGGACAGAGTCTTATGGCAGGCAAAGCGTAGCCCCAGGAGCGCTATCTGCTCCGTCGTCTCGGCCAGCGGCGGCAGATGCATCACCCGAGTCTCGAACCAGTCTTCCATGACCGCACGATGCGACCAGATGGTCATCCAGACACGCATATGTTGGACGCGGCGTGCCAGAACATCGGGACCGCCCCGAGCAGTTTAGATACCCGCAGCCCTCAACGCGGCACCTGCGGGCTTGCCCGATTGATCCTCTCCCTTGGACAAAGGGCGCGCAAACCTCCCCGTAATCACCGCGACAACCGATTGCGGGGCCATACTCCCCGCGTGGCGGCTAGATGTCCCCACAAACCGGGCAATCCGCACGCCGCTTGAGCTTCACGGTGCGGGTTTCGGCGTTCAGCGCATCATAGAGCAACATGCGCCCCCCCAAGCCCTCGCCTGTGTGGGTGATCTCTTTTATCGCCTCAAGCGCCATCATCGTCCCAATAACCCCGGGCAGCGGCCCGGCAACCCCGGCCTCGGCACAGCTTGGTGCAAGCCCATCCGCGGGTTCCGTAGGGAAAATGCACGCATAGCAGGGCGCGCCGCGCACCGGATCAAAGAGGCTGATCTGTCCCTCCCATTGTGCAATTGCGCCGGAAATCAATGGCTTGCCTGTGGCCACGGCGGCTTTGTTGACCAGAGAGCGGGTCTGAAACGTGTCATTCCCGTCGAGGATCAGATCGTAGTCGGCAAAAAGCTCCTCGGCGATCTCCGCCGTGAGCCGCCGGTTATAGGGGCGGACGGTGATATGGGGGTTCAGGGCCTTCATGGCCGCCTCGGCCGAAAAGACCTTCGGCATGCCGGAACGGGCATCCGTATGGATCACCTGCCGCTGTAGGTTGCTGAGACTCACGGTGTCATGGTCGATCACGCCAATCGTGCCGACCCCGGCCCCGGCGAGGTACAAAAGCGCGGGCGAGCCCAGCCCCCCTGCCCCGATCACAAGCACCCTGGCATCTTTGAGACGTTTCTGGCCCACGCCCCCGATCTCGCGCATGACGATGTGGCGGGCATAACGGTCCAGCTCCACGTCCGAGAACGGGCCCATCTGCTCGCCAACCGCCGGGGGCGGTGCCTGCACGCGGGAGCGGATCCGCTTGAGGATCTCGCGATACGCCACCACCAGCGCCGCGAACGCCCCGAGCAGGAGCCACAACGCAGGAGAGCCCCCGGTCATCGCGCGCAGGGGATTGGCTTCGGGCAGGATGATCTGCACTCCAAGCACGGACACATAAAGAAGCCCCACAAGCAGCCAGCGCGCCTGAGGCGGCATCCCCGCGCGACGGGCGACAAGCCAGATCACCCCAGCCAGGAAAAGGACGAAAAACACGCAGCTACCCCCGCCCGGTCGATCCGAAACCTGCACTGCCCCGCGCGGTGTCGTCGAGGCTTTGCACCGCCGCGAACCCGGCCTGCACCACCGGGGCGATGATCGCCTGAGCGATCCGCTCGCCATGGTTCAAGGTCACGGGTTCGGTCCCGATCACCGTCAAGAGCACCCCAAGAGGGCCGCGATAGTCGCTGTCGATCGTGCCCGGCGTATTCGGCAGGCTCAACCCATGGCGCAGGGCGAGACCCGAGCGGGGCCGGATCTGCATCTCGTAGCCTTTGGGGATCGCCACGCGCAGTCCTGTGGGCACGATCAGCCGGTGCAGGGGCTCGATGGTCACACCGCTCTCGCGGATATCGGGGGGTAGATTTGCCCGCAGATCCGCGCCAGCAGCCCCGGCAGTCTCGTAGCGCGGCAGGGGCACCTCGGGATCCGCCCAGTCCTCGCGCATCACCGCAATCTCTACATTCATGCCAGTTCCTCGGCGATCCGCGCGGCGAGCCGGGCCGCGACGGCCTCCTTGCTCATGCGCGGCCAGTCTTCTGCACCTGCCTCGGAGATCAGGGTCACCGCGTTCTCAGCCCCTCCCATGATGCCCGTGGCCGGGCTGACATCATTGGCGAGGATCCAGTCGCAGCCCTTCCGTGTACGCTTGGCGGTGGCATGGGCGACCACATCATCGGTCTCGGCGGCAAAGCCAACCACCAGTTTCGGACGCTGCGCCCCCTTGGACACCGTTGCGAGAATGTCCGGGTTTTCGGCGAAGCTCAGAGTGGGCAATGCACCGCTCCCGTCCTTCTTGATCTTCGAGCTGGCCGCGTCTGTCACCCGCCAATCGGCCACAGCAGCGGCAAAAACGGCCCCGTCAGCGGGCAAGGCGGCCTCGACCGCACGCAGCATCTGGGCGGCGGTCTCCACCCGGTGCACCTCTACCCCGTCGGGAGGTGGGATATCGGCGGGACCGGTGACGAAACTCACCCGCGCCCCAAGGTCACGCAGGGCAGCGGCGATCACCGTCCCCTGCTGCCCGGAAGAGCGGTTCGCGATGTAGCGCACCGGATCAATCGGCTCATGGGTCGGACCAGAGGTGACAAGGATATGGCACCCGCTCAGGGGGCCCTCAGCGAAATGCGCCTCGATCGCGGCAAGGATCGCTTCGGGCGCGCTGAGCCGCCCCGGGCCAAACTCCCCGCAGGCCATCTCCCCCGCATCGGGGCCGACGACTTTCACACCGTCACCGCGCAGGGTCGCGAGGTTGCGTTGGGTCGCGGGGTGCTCCCACATGCGGACATTCATGGCCGGCGCGATCAGCACCGGCGTATCCGTGGCCATCAGGAGGGTCGAGGCCAGATCATTGGCAAGCCCGCCGGCCATTTTGCCCATCAGATCCGCCGTCGCCGGCGCTAAGACCACCAGATCCGCCGAGCGGCTGAGCTCGATATGGCCCATCTCGGCCTCATCGGTCAGGTCAAAGAGGTCGCGGTAAACCTTCTCGGCGGCCAAGGCGGAGGCGCTCAGCGGGGTGACGAATTCCTCCGCCGCCCGGGTCAGGACCGGGGTCACAGTCGCACCCGCACGCCGGGCCTGGCGGATCAGATCGAGCGCTTTATACGCGGCGATCCCGCCTCCGATAATCAGGAGAAGTCGTTTGCCTGCCAGCATCTAGGCCGTTCCTTGTCGCCGCTCTCCAAGGTGTAGGGTGCCCGGCCCGGGAACTCAACCGCCCAGCCGCATCAGCGGAATGCAGCACAAGGGTCGTCGCGCTCTGTCGGGGGCGTGACGAGCCAGCCGTCGAACGGTGGGGTGTCCTCGGGCGGGGCCTCGAGTTGACCCAGCGCGTAGACGGTGACCTCAGGCGCAACCTGCGCAAGATACCAAGGCACACCCCAGTCGGTGCGGGCATGGCCATTGCCGGTGATCAACACCACGGGCGACCCGTGGGTTTCAAGCGCCTCGAGCACAGTCTCGGCGAAGGCCGCGTCTCGCAGGCGTTGTGCGCCGACCATACCGCCCAGCATATGCTCGGGCAGCGCATCACAATGGGCCGCCATCTGCATGGCCTCGCGCTCGGTCTGCTGATCCTCGGGCAAGGGTTGATCGAGACCATAGAGCACAGGATCCCCGCCCGCCTCGGCAAAACTCGCAGCGGGACCTGCCGCGACCGAGCCGCGCACCAACGCACGCGGAAGGGCCGCCCCATAGAGCGGGGCCCCCGGGGCGGCGGCGAAGATCGGCCAATACATCTCAAAATCAGGCCAACCGCTTTCGGCCCAGTTGAGCGCGGCGCCAAGGGTCTCAACATCCTCGCGCTCCAGCTCGGACACCCCTTGCAGCTGACCGGGCGAGAGCATCTCGAACACCAGCGCGCGGGGCGACAAGGCAGCGACCGCAGACGCCTGGTTCAGGTGATGGATCGGGCTGTCATGCAGCTCGCCCAGGATGATAACATCAGCCGCTGGCAACGATGTCAGGTCCTCGGACATGACTTCGCCCGCCACAACCGGACGGGCGAGCAAAGCGATAACGAGGAGGCTCAGGCGAAGAATTGGCGAACCTCGGACGTCTGGTTCATCAGGCTCTTGCGCATCTTGCCGAAAGCAGCGGCTTCAAGCTGACGCACGCGCTCTTTCGAAAGGCCCAACTCCTGACCGAGGCTTTCGAGCGTCCGGGCCTGATCACGAAGTTTGCGTTCGCGCACGATGAACCGCTCACGCTCGTTCAGAGCGTCCATAGCCGTCACAAGCCACCCGCGCAGGGCTTCGATGTCGTGATCCTGCTCAACAGTTTCCGCCGCTTGTGCGCTGGTATCCTCGAGCGTGTCGATCCACTCGCGGCCCTCATCCTCTGTGGATTGGGTCGCGTTCAGAGAGTAATCGGAGCCCGCGAGGCGACCTTCCATCATCTCCACATCATGCAGTGGCACCCCGACTTCTGTGGCGATCATCTGGCGCAATTGGTGCTTGTCGAGACGCTCACCGGTCGCCGCTGCCTCCCGCTCCAGACGGGCCTGAACCCGGCGCATGTTGAAAAAAAGCGATTTCTGGGAGGAGGTGGAGCCCGTGCGGACCATGGACCAGTTGCGCATCACATAGTCCTGGATCGAGGCCTTGATCCACCAGACCGCATAGGTCGAAAAGCGCACGCCGCGATCCGGGTCGAACTTGTCGGCCGCTTTCATCAGGCCCAGACCGGCTTCCTGGATCAGGTCGTTCATGGGCGCGCCATAGCGCTTGAACTTGGCCGCCATGGAAATCGCCAGACGCATATAGGCGGTGATCAGGCGGTGCAGCGCCTCTTCGTCCCGCTCATCGCGCCACGCATAGGCCAGCTTGAGTTCAGTTTCCGCGTCGAGCAGCTCCGCTTGCATCGCACGCCGCGACAGGCTCATCTCTCCCGAGTATCCGTCTAGTGCCATTTCAACCCCCTGCTGGACGTGTTGCGTCCCCTGTTATCGCTTGGCATAGGAGGTACGCGCACCGCGCAGAGCTGGATCACTGAAAATGACGATATTTTCCGAAAGGAGCGAGAATTGCGCAGTGAATTGCCCCGGCTGACCCTCGTCCTTGGCGGCGCAGCATCTGGAAAATCCGCTTTTGCAGAAGGGGTTGTCTCGAAATCCGGGCGACCCCGGGTCTATATCGCCACCGCCGTGGCCTTTGACGAAGAAATGTCAAAAAAAATTGCGGAGCACCGGGAAAGTCGCGGTCCGGACTGGCGCACCATAGAGGCACCACGGGATCTGACGGCCGCGTTTGAACAGGTTGAGGCCTCGGAAGTGGTGCTGCTGGATTGTGCGACTTTGTGGCTGAGCAACGTCATGCTGGCCGATGAGGAGCCGGAGCTGGCCTTCGAAGATCTCTTCGATGCGCTGGAGAATTGCGCGGCCCCGGTGGTGGTGGTCAGCAATGAGACTGGCATGGGGATCGTGCCCGAACACAAGTTGGGTCGGGCGTTCCGGAACGCGCAAGGGCGGCTGAACCAGCGGCTCGCCGCGCGGGCTGACTGTGTGGTGATGGTGGCGGCCGGATTGCCGATGTTCCTCAAGGGGACCCCATGACCCGGGATTGGTATTGGGTGCGCCACGGCCCGACGCACGCCAAGGGCATGGTCGGTTGGACCGACCTGCCCGCGGATCTGAGCGAGGCCGCGGCCATTGCGCGGATCGACCGCGCATTGCCGCGCGAGGCCACATGCGTGTCCTCGGATCTCAACCGCGCCGTGGCGACAGCAGATGCGGTCGCCCCTGGGCGGCACCGTCTGCCCCACGTGTCTGCCCTGCGGGAGATGCATTTCGGTGATTGGGAGATGCGCAACTTCGCCGAGATCGAGGCGGAGGATCCCGAGCGCATTTTCGCATTCTGGGATCAACCGGGCGACAACGCCCCGCCCAATGGCGAGAGTTGGAACGCCCTGCGCGCCCGGGTCGATGGTTGGGTTGATGCCTATGACCGCCCGGGCCCGGTCATCGCGGTCGCCCATTTTGGTGTGATCCTGACCCAGGTTCAAAAGGCTCTCGGCATCCCCGCGCGCGAGACCTTTGCCCAGAAGATCGACAACCTTTCTGTGACGCATCTGCGGCAGACAGGCACAGACTGGGCTCTCGTCACCGTCAACACCCGACCTTGACCGCGCCCCCAGAGATCGGGCCCACTCCGCCAAAAGGAGCGCCCATGCAGAACACTCAGGTTATTCTCGCCCGCCGTCCCGTGGGCGTCCCCGATCCATCGCATTTCGAGATCGTTCAGACAGCGGTGCCCGAGATCAGCCCAGGTCAGGTGCTCGTGCGAACCACGCATTGGTCCGTGGATCCGGCCATGCGGGGCTGGGCCAATGACGTGCCGAACTATGCGCCCCCCGTCGCCCTTGGAACGCCAATGCGGTCCTTTGCCGTGGGGGATGTGATCGCTTCCCGCCATCCGGATTATGCGGAGGGCGATGTGGTCGAAGGGTTGCTCGGCTGGCAGACCCATGCGCTGGTCGATGGAGATATGATCGCGCGGAAGGTCACCGAGGCGGATCTGCCCCGGAGCTATGCGCTGGGGGTCCTCGGGCTGAACGGAACCACCGCCTATTTCGGCCTGCTGGAAAGCTGCGGCGCGAAAGAGGGGGACACTGTTGTCGTCTCCACGGCGGCGGGCGCAGTCGGATCGACGGTCGGGCAAATCGCCAAGCTCAATGGCTGCCGAACGATCGGGATCGCGGGCGGGCCGGAGAAAGTCGCGCAATGCCTGTCAGAATTCCAGTATGACGCGGCTATCGACTACAAGTCCGAGGATGTGGACGCCGCCCTTGCACGCCACTGTCCCGACGGGGTGGATTGCTACTTCGATAATACCTGTGGCCCGATTTCGGACGCAGTCATGGGCCATCTGGCACAGGGCGCGCGGATCACCATTTGTGGTACCGCTGCGGTGACGGAGTGGGATCCGATCCCCGTGGGGCCACGGGTACATCGTCAGTTGCTGGTCGCGCGGGCGCGCATGCAGGGCTTTTTGATTTTCGACTACAAGGACCGGTTGGCGGAGGCGCGCGCGGCGCTCGCAGACTGGCTGCGCGCAGGACAGATCACCACGCGGGAGCATATCCTCGAAGGTCCCGAACACGCGCCCGGAGCAATCCGGATGCTCTATCGCGGGGAGAACCGTGGCAAATTAACCATCACGGTGTGAGCGGCCGAGGTATCCATCACATTTCGTGATGAATTTTGTCACGAGATACCGTTTCTCAGATGGATTACACCGCGTTACACCCGCGGCATGACCTACGAACTCCTCATCGCCGACCGCTCCTATTCCAGCTGGTCTTTGCGCGGCTGGCTCTGCCTCGCCGCCTTCGACCTGCCTCACCGCCTGATCGAGACCCGGATGTACGACCCGGGTTTCCGCAGGGATCTCGCGGCCTTCGCGCCCGAGTTCACCGGGGCCGCGACACCGCGCACCGTACCGCTCTTGCGTCTGCCCGAAGGCGGGATTCTCAGCGACAGCCTAGCCATCGCCGAGACCCTCGCAGAACGCCATCCGCAGGCCGGGCTTTGGCCCACCGCTCCGGTGGCGCGCGCCCAAGCGCGCAGCCTCGTGGCAGAGATGCATAGCGGCTTCACGGCCCTGCGCGAAGCCTGCCCGATGAACATGCGCGTCGCCTATCGTGACGTGACTGTCTCCAAAGCCGTGCGCGCGGACCTCGACAGGCTCGAAGCCCTTTGGGCCGCCTGTCCGGCCGAAGGGCCATGGCTATTCGGCGACTACACGCTCGCGGATGCGTTCTTCGCCCCGGTGGCCATGCGGATCGCAGGATATGGCCTTACGGTGGGTCCGCACGCGCAAGCCTATGTGGCGGCCCATCTGGCCTACAGCCCCCTGAGAGACTGGCGCGAGAAAGGTCTCGCCCAAGCCGAACAGAGCACGTATCTGCGAGATTTCAAGACTGTGGACTGGCCAGGTTAAGGCCCTACTGGGCCAGCAGTTTCAGGCCCTGGGTCACATCCATCCGCACCGAAAGGCGCAGGCCGGGTTCATCCCCGGCCTTCAGCGCGGCAATGATCAGCTTGTGAAAATGGGGCGCTTCCGTGCGCCGCAACCGCCCATAGAGCTTGCGCATGGTCGGGCCGAGTTGCAGCCAGACGGTTTCGGCCATGGCGAGAATTGCCGGGGCCTGAGCACGCAGGTAGAGCGTGCGATGAAACTCCAGATTGGTCCGCAGATAGCCCACCGCATCCTCGCGGGCGATGGCCTGTGCGATACTGGTCTGGATCATCTCAAGCCGCTCGATCAGCGCGATATGGGCCCTGGGCATGGCGCGCGCGGCCAGTTCCGGCTCGAGCAGAGAGCGCAGGGCGGCAAGCTCCTCGATCCGTTCATTGGACAGCTCCGGCGTCGAGACCCGGCCCGAGGCGGTCAGGGTCAGCGCGCCTTCGGCCGCCAGACGACGCACTGCTTCCCGCGCGGGGGTCATAGAGGCGCTGTACTCCTTGCCGATGCCGCGCAGAGTCAGGGCAGTGCCGGGCTCCAACTCGCCATGCATGATGCGCGTGCGCAGGGACCGGTAGACCCGGTCATGGACATGGGGGGCGGCCGGGGCCGGATCGTTGGGGCGCGGGGTCAGTAGCATGGCGCGCATCAGACCCCCGGGCCCGGCCTGCGTCAATCCTTGAACCGGTAGCGATGAAGCCCCGCGCCCTCCTGCCGCAGCCAGGCCCGGTGGCGGGCGTAGTCGGGGCAGATTTCCGCCACGACCTGCCAGTAGGCCGCCGAATGATTCATCTCGACCAGATGGGACACTTCATGGGCCGCGACATAATCGAGCACCTCGGGCGGCGCCATGATCAGCCGCCAGGAATACATCAGTCGCCCCGCCGAGCTACATGAGCCCCAGCGGGAGCGTGTGTCCTTGAGCGTGATCCCAGAGACTTGCCGCCCGACCTGCGCTGCGTAGTCGAGGCTGGCTTCGGTCAGCCGCTCCCGCGCCTCGGCCTTCAGAAGACCCGCGACATACGCGCCCGGGGCGGCGACCCGTTCGGGCACCTCGATGAAATCGCCCACCAGCCCGCCACGGCGTGCTTCTGTGCGCACGAGCCTTGCGGGCCGCCCCTCGAGCGGGATGCGGTCGCCGATCTCGACGCTCTGGGCGGTCACGAGCTGCGCCACCTGATCGCGCACCCAAAGCTCCTTTTCACGCAGAAAAGCCAGCGCCGCGCGCTCGCTTCCGCGGGATGGCACGGTCAGCGTCACGCGCCCGTCCAGCCGCGATACCCGCAGCCCATATCGCTTGGCCCGACCGGACCGCCGCAGCGTCACCCGAATGGGCGGATCCCCTGGAAGTTCGACGTCGCGCATAGGCTCCCCGTACTGCAGACCTTGCAAAAGGCTTTGACACGCCCACCTGCTTGTGGCAACCGACCCCGATCCGATCCAGCAGCTGCTGCAAAGAGGAACCCGAATGCCCAAGGAAGACTGGGGCGTAAAACGCCTGTGCCCAACGACCGGGAAACGTTTTTACGACCTGAACCGAACGCCCATCATCAGCCCCTATACCGGGGAGGAAGTCGTGCTGGAGACCGGTCGCAAGTCGTCCGTGTCCCTGACCCGCGATAAGAAAGCCGCACCCGCGGATATCAAGGGCGATGCGACCGATGCAGAAGACGTGGTGCTCGACGACGAGGACGACGCAGATGTCGATCTCGCCGATGATGTGCTCGACGACGACGACGATGATGACACCGTCGCGCTCGACGATCTGAAGGATGTCGCATCCGAGGATGACGACTCCTGAAAAAGGCGCGCAAAGAGCGTGAGAATCCCTCTTGCACTCCCCGCGCGGCTTACATAAACAACGCCAGCGGACGCGGAAGCGACCGCTCAGGTTTGGGGCCTTAGCTCAGCTGGGAGAGCGCCTGCATGGCATGCAGGAGGTCAGCGGTTCGATCCCGCTAGGCTCCACCAAATCCTCATTTTCTGTTACCGCATCAAAACGGCACCGCTTCGAGGCAGTCGTTTTAGAAAAGCATGTCCCAATGTGTGTTCTCGCACAGGAATGAGCTTGTTGATAGCAGCACCCCGAGGAAACACTCGAAACGAGACCCTAAGGGCTTTGACCATTCAAAAAAGCTAGGTGCCGAGTACGTGCCAAGCCCAGCCTTTTTTTGGCCACTTGAGGGACCGCCTGCGGAAGTTCGTCCTAGACCGCATAGTCTTTGGAGATTTCCTCTCACGGCGATCATCAATCTACGGACGGGTCGGACCGCCTAGCCTGCTTATCCTCTATGCGACACACACTTGCGACCAAACGGTGTCCGCCAGAACGTTCGTTGACTCATCGCCGTCCGCGCGTTCAGGAACTTCGTCTTGCATTGGAGCAAGCGGATCGCGCGAGGTATTCAGTGCCGATCAAGCTGAAGCTGAGGCTTGCGAGAACTCATTCGATGTTCGATCCGAAATCGCCCAAACCCAAAAGCAGCAGCAGGCCAGGGTATGTGATGTCCCCAAGGGAAGTTCAATCGTTTCGCGATTGTCGCCGAAAGAGACGATCGAAACGATAGACCAAAGGAAGACCTCTCGATATCGCACTCGCACTAAGCTTCCTATGCGGTCTGTGAAACAGAATAGGGCCTGACCGCAAACGATGTCTCTGGTCCCTCTGAACACTCTGATTTCGCCAGTTGCTTCCAGAGCAAGTCGCGAGATCAGCCATTTCTGCTTCGAACGATGCAACGCCGCGTTGAACCCAAGGGTGCGGGATGCCAGTGTCGGTTCGGCGGATACTGCGTCGGCAAGCGCGTGAGGGGCCGTGGACGATTTCGAGCTCATACGGCGGATCGGGCGGGGCGATACCCGGGCGATGCGCAGTCTCTATGAGAGGCATAACGGGGCGGTCTACGCTTTTGCGATGTCGCGCGCGAAGAATGCAGAGCTGGCCTCGGACTGTGTCCATGACACGATGATGGAAGTCTGGCGCAGTTCCAACAGGTTTGCCGAGCAGTCTGCGGTACGAACCTGGCTCTTCGCCATTGCACGCAACAAGCTCGTAGACGCTCTGCGAAAACGGGGGCGTATGTCCTATGTCGAGGACGTGCCAGAGACGGAAGATCCCGCCCCCAGTCCCGAGGCGGCGGCCATCGCGGCGGCGGAGCGCACTCGGCTTCATCATTGTCTTGAGGGACTATCGGGACCGCACGCCTCAGCGATCCGGCTCGCGTTTTTCGAGGAGCTGACCTACCCGGAGGTGGCAGAGATCGAAGACGTGCCCGTCGGGACGATCAAGACCCGGATCTTCCATGCCAAGCAGGCGCTGATGCGGTGTCTGGAACAGGGGTTGCGGAAAGCGCGCTAGTCCGCGATCAACTCCACAAGGTCTGGACGCCCAGCGAGAGCCTGCCTCGCAGTCTCTGCACCCGTGGCATCGGGGAAAGACAACCGTAGGAGCCCGAGCGCCGTAGGCCCGTCGATGATCGTGCCGCCGAGGGGAACAAGCACCTCAGCGAGTTCGGCCAGGGTCGCCGCTTCGGTGAAGCGAACTTGCAAAGCGGCCTCAGTTCGCGGGTCGCTGGCAGTACGGAAGCCGCCCTCGTCTTGGGTGAAGCGCGGGCCGAGCGTGACCTGCCAGACGCCGATCGCCAGCACGGCCACCGCCGCGTAGCGCAACGCCTGCGCCCAGGGGCGGCGGTTCTCGTTGGCAGGCGATGTGGTCTCAATCTGCGCTGCGATCCGATCCCAAACGGCCTCGGCCTGGGAATGCTCCGGCCCTGTGGCCAGTTCGGCTTGCACCTTGCGCAACAGCTCAACCTCGGCCGCGAGTGCTGCGTCACCCGCCATCGCTGCCTCAAACGCGGACTGCGCCTCGGCGGGCATCTTGCCCTGCAGGTAGTCGAGAATGTCCTGTTCGCGATCCACGGTATTCCGCTCGTTTTCTGGCCGATACAATTGGTTGTCGCACAAACCGAGCAGAAGGTTCAAAACTATTGTGAATGAGGGGGCATTGACTGCGGGTTTGCGTCGTTGCCCCCAACCGAGTTTCGCTCAGCAGGAGAGAGCCATGCCAGTTCAACCGTCTCAGGTCGCCCGCGTCGCTCTGCTCTTCGCGGCTCTTTTCCTTGCCGGATGCGCGGCATTGCTGGATGTCACGGTGCCTGAGGAAGCGCCAGACCTCATAGACTCAAGGCAGGTGATCGCACTCTTGCCAGATGCAGAGAGTGTGGCTCAGATGCGCGCCGAAACCGAGGCGGAAGGCTATCGTGCGCTGGGTGTCACACGGCTGGACGGGCTTGGGTTGACGATGATGACCTACCATATCCCCGATGGGATCACCGGGGACGAAGCCATCGCTGCGCTGGAGGCGGCGGTGCCGTCTTCGGTGGTAGGCCTGAACCACGCCTATCGGCCCCAGCAGGCCGGGACGATACGAGGGCTCGACTATGCCGACGGGCTGATGGGCTGGACCGAGGGGCCGTGCCAGGCGCGGATGGCGATCGGGATGATTGATACCGCCATCGACCCTTCGACGCCGACCCTCGCGGGCGTGCGGATCGAGACCCGGCGGTTCTTCGACGGCCCAGCGGCAGACCCGCGGCACGGCACGGATGTCGCTTCGATCCTCGCCGACCCGGCGCGTCTGCGCGATGTGACGCTCTACAGCGCGAATGTCTTCGGGGCGCCAGGGACCGGGGATCTGGTTACCGGCGCCGAAGCACTGGTCCGCGCGCTAGACTGGCTGGCATCAGAAGATGTTCGGCTGGTCAATCTGGCGTTGGCGGGGCCTTACAACAAGCTTCTGGATCTTGCCGTAGCGCAGGCCAGCGCAGGCGGGCTGATCCTGGTGGCGGCAGTGGGCAATGATGGCCCGGCCGTGGATCCAATGTATCCGGCGGGCTTCGATGATGTGATCGCGGTGACAGCCGTAGATGTGGACCGGCGGGTTTACCGAAATGCGGTGCGCGGGCCCCATGTGGACGTGGCCGCCCCGGGGGTCGATGTCCGAATTGGCGGGGGTGACAGCATGAGGTTTGTCACGGGCACCTCGATCGCGACGCCATTCGTTACGGCCCGGCTGGCTGCTGATCCCGACGTGATAAGAGCCCGCAGCACGAGCGAGGTGCGCGCCATGCTGGCCCGCACCAGTGCCGAGCTGGGTGCATCAGGCCGCGATCCCACCTTCGGCTTCGGCTTGGCACGCGCCGAAGGGGTCTGCGGGGGCTGATCCTCAACAAAAGCGGCTTCCTTCATGCAAAACCCCGCCAGGCCAAGCCGGCGGGGTCAGCAAAGCTCCGGGGGTTGCTTAGGCGATCAGGAACATGTCGGCCGAGAAATCAGCAACCTCAACATCCTCGAAGGTGATGAGCTTGTTGTTCAGCGCCAGTTCCACGTCGTCCCCTGCCTGAGTGAGGCCCGCCAGGAGGTTCGCCTCGGTCACATCGGGATCATTGGTCACGAAGGCGAGTTGGTCGATGCCGATCTCGAAATCGAGGATCACGTCGGTCCCTACGTCCTCCTGGAAGAAGAGGAACGTATCCGCCCCCTCGCCCCCGCGCATGGTGTCGTCGCCCGACCCGCCGCGGATCACATTGTCCGCGTCATTGCCAGTCAGGATGTCATTGCTGTCCGTGCCGGTGACATTCTCGAAATTGATGGCGAACCCATCCGGGCCTGCGCCATTGTCGATCTCGATCACACCAGTGGCGAGGTCCACGCTGACCGGGCCGGAGGCAGCGCCAACATCGAGCGTGTCGACCCCCGCACCGCCGTCGAGGTCGAGCGTGATCGCGTTCAACACATTGCCCTCAAGGACCGCAGTGTCATCGCCGCCGCCGAAATTGGTCTCGAGCGTTTCGGTATTGCGGATGTCGAGTTGGAAAAGCCCGTTCACCGATTGGTCGTTGAGCTCGACACGAGCGAATTGCACGCCGTCCGCGGTGGTTGCAAAGGTGGCCACGTCCTTGTTCTGCAGGTCCGTGTTCACGAGGTCGGTGTCGAAATTGACCTGAACCCGGTCCTCGTCCGCACCGCCGTCGAACAGGTCCGACCCATCCCCGTTGTTCCAGATGATCGTGTCATCGCCAGCGCCGCCTTCGACCGTGTCGCTCCCCTTGTTGCCGATCAGCGTATCGTCGCCATTGCCACCCAGGATCCGGTCGTCGCCATTCCCGCCAGAGATCACGTTGTCTGCATCATTGCCGATGATCTGGTCACCACCCGCGGTCCCGATGACATTCTCGAACCCGATTGCCGTCGAGGTTTCAACCGCAGGCCCGAGGTCCAGACCTTCGAGGTCTTCAGGGCCAAGAACGCCGTTCGCGAAGAACACCTTGTCGATAAATGCGCCGGTATCGAGATTGACGGAGATGTTGCTCAAGATCCCGCTGAAATCGAGCGTGTCGACGCCCTCCCCGCCATCGAGCTGCAACCGGATCGCGTCGAGCACCCCGTCGCCGATGATCGCGGTGTCGTTGCCACCACCGAAATTGGTCTCCTGCACTTCGGTTTCGCGGATGTCGAGCTGGAACAGCCCCCGCTCGGTCTGACCATTCACCTCGATCCGGGCAAACTGGATCCCTTCTTCGGTTGTGGTAAAGGCCGCAACGTCATCATTCTGTAGATCCGTGTTCACGAGATCGGTGTCGAAATTCACCTGCTGGCGGTCGACGCCGTCGCCGCCATTCATCAGGTCCGAACCGTCGCCATTGTTCCACACCAACAGGTCGTCGCCCGCGCCGCCAAACATCCGGTCATTGCCGGTATTGCCGATCACGATGTCAGCGCCGAAGCCGCCAAAGAGGCTGTCCGCCTCCGCGCCGCCCGAGATCTTGTCATCGCCGGAAAGTCCGAAAGCAATATCCTTGCCATCGGATCCGGTAATGTCATCGCCTTTGAAAGAGCCAAAGATAAGCTGGAAAAGTGTAAGATCAGACATTGGGGTCTCCATTCTGGGTTCGTCCTCAACACATTCGTGCCGACCTTTCAGAGGCGCTGTTCTGCGCTTGGAGCCGACTAAGTGTGCGGTGGTCGCGAAAGGACGTGGAATGGTTCAAAAGTTTTTTGAGTTTTTTTGGGGGGGGACCTGCAGGGCCAATTTCGACCCCTAGGTCGCGTCAGTCCGGCGACGGGCAAAAGCGCAGCGAAGATGCCCGCCTGTAGACGAACGCCGTCCCGCCGGTGCAGCTTTCCAAGACCATGTAGACGTAGAGCAGCGTCTTTGGTTTGAGGTCCATGTCACGCGGTCTGATACAAAAAAAACGCGCGCGGTCTGTCTTGCATCCGCCCGGGTCAGAACTCCTTGCCTTGCCTGCAGCGCTTGCCGTCCGGGCACGGACCTATATCGGACGCGCGCATTGCGGTCCGCGCCCAATGAGATCGATGGTTGGGTGCTTCAGCCATCTGCCGATGGAGGCCGAACTGTAAGACCGACGCGTTTAACGCCGCCCAGCGTTGTGCGGGTGACACGCGAGCGGACCCAAGAGTTCGAGGGGTTCCTTTTAGTCTGCCTGACGTTGGAGAACCCACTCGTCCTGCCTTGGCAAGAACGCCTCCACCGCCGCACTTGCGATCACGATCACACCGCCCGTGTCTGGGTTCGGAACGTTGAGCCCTCCCAAAACGGCGCGGACCGTGACCCGCCCCCGCGGAAGCTTCGTTGCCAGGGCCTCGCAGTCCACGGCCTCGGGCTCCTGAACGCCCACGGTCACCTTAACGCGCATCTGGTCATGGGACAGCCCCACGGCTTCGAAGATCGGCAGAGCAGAATGCCGGATGGCATCTTCGATCGCCCGAGCGGCTGCTTTAGTGTAATCTTGGCCGTGCAAATCATTGCCCATACCCATTTCAATAATGAAGCGCTGCATCAACCGACCCCTTCCAATGCAACCGAAATCGCTGCGTTTGCGATCACCGTGGGCTTGCCGCCGTCTTCACGAGGCACATCCAAACCACCTTTGGTCACGCGAATGGTCGGTTGACCATATGGAAACACGGCTTCGAGCGCTTGGATATCTACCGCATCGGGTTTTGCCACGCCGATTTCGACTGTGAGAAGCATGGCGTGCTTTTCCACACCGAACAACTCGGCGAGGTTAATGGAATTGTGCCAAAGCGCATCTCTGAGCGCGCGCACAGCAGCCTCGGTATAGTCCTGTCGGCGAAGCGATGTGCCGATACCGAACTCGGTTAAAAGTCGTTTCGCCATTCTGTTCCTAGTCTTTCGTCATCTTCATAGTTGGACTTCTGTCGTATCAGCCTGCCTGATCACAT
>JBCDKN010000008.1:0-145798 GCA_038746545.1 Pseudomonadota bacterium | reverse complement strand
TAGAGATGGACGGGTTTGAGGCCAATGAAGGCATCATCATCGTGGCGGCCACGAACCGTCCGGACGTGCTCGATCCCGCGCTGCTGCGCCCGGGCCGCTTTGACCGCCAGGTCCAGGTGCCGAACCCGGATATCAAGGGGCGCGAGCGTATTCTGGGCGTCCATGCCCGCAAGGTGCCGCTTGGCCCCGATGTGGATCTGCGCATCATCGCGCGCGGCACGCCGGGTTTCTCTGGTGCGGATCTGGCGAACCTTGTGAACGAGAGCGCGCTGATGGCCGCCCGCGTGGGACGCCGCTTCGTGACGATGGAAGATTTCGAGAGCGCCAAGGACAAGGTCATGATGGGGGCGGAGCGCCGCTCCATGGTGATGTCCGAGGAAGAGAAGATGCTGACGGCTTACCACGAGGCCGGCCATGCCATCGTCGGGCTGCACGTTCCGCAGCATGATCCCATCCACAAGGCGACCATCATCCCCCGTGGCCGTGCCCTTGGCTTGGTGATGTCCCTGCCGGAGCGGGATCAGCTCAGCGTGACGCGCACGAAATACACCTCGAAGATCGCCATGGCGATGGGCGGCAAGGTCGCCGAAGAGCTGAAATTCGGACCGGAGAACGTGACCTCCGGCGCGACCTCGGACATCCAGCAGGTCTCCAAGATCGCACGCGCAATGGTGACCCAATTCGGGTTCTCCGAAGAGCTGGGCCATGTGGATTACGCCAATGAGCAGCAATCCTATCTCGGCAGCTATGGCGGTGGCACCAACCACAGTCAGGAGACCCAGAAGATCATTGACCAGAAGGTCAAAGAAATCATCGACGAAGGGTATGAGACCGCCAAGCGGATCCTGACTGAGCAGAACGAAGGCTGGGAGCGTCTGGCCCAGGGTCTGCTGGAGTATGAGACCCTGACCGGGGCCGAGATCCAGAAGGTGATCAATGGCGAGCCGCTGAACCGAGGCGATGACGAGGATGATACACCGACCTCCGGTACGCCGTCCCTGACTGCGATCCCCAAGGCAAAGTCGCGCTCCAAACCGCGGGATGGCGGGATGGAACCCGAGCCGACCGCCTGATCCTGTATCAAACCGGTGACACAGCGCCGCCCCTCGGGGCGGCGTTTTACATTTCGGTTGCAGGATGCGGGGCCGCTCCGCTACTCAACGCGCCTCACAGGATCCTTTGGAGGCAGCGATGGCAGATTTTGACGATAGCCAGGCAACGGCAAAGCTCGTTCTTTGGCCGTTCTATCTCGCCCTTGGGATCTTCATTGCGCTGGTCGCCGTTGCCACGGTGCAGGGGCATGGAGTCGAGTACTACAAAACCGAGAGCGGCCCGTTCGAGATCGGCGCATTCGTTGCCATGGGCTGCGCGCTGATCGCGCTCATCGCTCTTGCGCCCAAGGTCGCCTTTGGGTCCGGCTGGCATGTCGCGGTGCTTATGGCGCTGCTGATGATGCGGGAACTCGATTTCGACAAACGCTTCACCGAGAAAGGGGTCCTGCAACTCCGTCTCTATTCCGGTGACTACCCACTGCTGCACAAAGTAGTCGGGATCTGCGTTCTGGTCCTGATCCTCGTCACGCTATACCGCTTTGTGCGCCACGGAGCGGCACCGTTTCTGCGCGGATTGCGGGGTGGGGCGGCCTGGGCCTGGTGGCTGGCCGCAGCAATCGTGATCGTGGTCGTCGCCAAGAGCCTCGACGGGCTCGCGCGCAAGTTGGAACCCTTTGGCATCGTTGTCCCGGAAAATGTGGATTGGCTGGCCAGCCTGATCGAGGAAGGGCTCGAATGGGTCTTTCCGATGATGGTGATCCTGGCCGTGAGCAGCTGGGCACGGAGCCACAACGCACGCGGATGACTCTCTAGCTCAGAGGTGCTTTGGGCACGGGCACCATTGTTCCCTGCAAAAGAGCGACGCAGGTGCCATCTTCGCGCGCGACCTCTGCCGTAACGACGACCAGCCGCTTGCCAGGCTTGACGACCCGCCCGGTCGCGATCAGCGTTGGGCCGCTGGCCGGGGCGAGCAGGTTGATCTTGATCTCTGCCGTGACGACCTCGGCCTCTTCGGGCATGAGGGTCAGAGCGGCGTAGCCAGCGGCAGAATCTCCAATCGCAAACGTCAGACCCGCATGGGCGACCCCTTGCTGCTGCCCGGTTTCTTTGGTGACGGGGGCGCGGATCACGACCTCTCCCGGTGCGATCGAGACCAGTTCAGCCCCGAGGGTTGCCATCATGCCCTGTTGCGCAAAACTAAGCGCTATTTTCTCTTTGAAATCCGCCATGTGCCCCCCAGGTGCCGCTCTGGGTTCAGTCTGCTGTGAATAACGCGGCGCGTAAACTGGTCTAGGTGCGGGGCATGGGGACCATGCAGGGCTGCGGACCAATCAAAATTGCCCGCGCATCGGCGGCCATGAGCGTGGCGAGCGGTGCTTTGTGACAATGGAGCCCGCCCGTATAAGCCCCATAGGCCGGCAGGATCAACCGGGTTGCATCCAGCAAGAAGCAGGCCCGAGAGACCCGCCGTCCGCCTCTCAGGTCCAACCGGTATTTCGGGTGATAATGCCCGGAGACCTCGCCCGGCGCTATCGGTCCTTCCTCGGCAATATGGCGAAAGCGAAGCGGGCCGCACAGCCATTCAGTCGCATGAGCCCCCGCCAGCCCGAGCGGGCCGGGGTCATGATTTCCCTCAATCCAGATCCAGCGACGCCCGGATTGCGCGGCTGCGATGCGGTCCCGGACTGCAGGAGGGATAGCGCGGCTTGCCGCCAGATCGTCGAAACTGTCCCCAAGGCAAAGCACCTGCGCCGGGTCGGTTGCCGCCAGATCTGCGTCGAGCCGTGACAGGGTTTCGGTGCTCTCATAGGGCGGCAGAAGTGTCCCACTCCGCCGGGCGATCCGTTCAGATTTCCCCAAATGAAGATCGGATACCACAAGCAACCGCTCCTCTGGCCACCAGAGCGCACCGCTCGGCAAGGCAGACAGAGCGATCCCTGCCAAGGTAAAATCCTGCGTGTTCATGCTTTGGTCCAACACCATTTGCCACGGCGACGCAAGCCGAATTCAGTCCAGCCCAGCCTCGGTCATCAGCGCGGCTGCCGCTTCGGCCACCATGCGGTCTTCAGCGGCTCCGGCAATGGGTACGCGGCCGCGTTCCAGCATCATGGGCGCGGCCAGAGGGCTCAACCGGTCGAGCCGGTAGTGGTCGATGCGCCCGGTGGTCCGCTCCAGCAGCTCCTCGATCCGGGAGAAATCCACAAGGCCCCGCCGGGCCTCTTCGCGGGTGATCTGCATAAGCACATGGTCCGGATCATATTTCAGCAGAGTGTCATAGAGGATGTCCGACGAGAAAGTTGCTTGCCGTCCGGTCTTGCGTCGCCCGGGCGTGTTGCGCTCGATCAGGCCCGCGATGATGGCCGAGGCGCGGAAGGTCCGTTTCATGACGGCGTTGCCCGATAGCCAATGCTCGAATCCGTCGCGCAGCCCGTCCGGGCGAACGAGGGCGGCGGGGTCGGTTACCTCTTCGAGCCCCCAGAGCATGGTGGCGTAATCCGTAGCGACAAAGCCAACCGGGTCAAGGCCCGCCGCCTCCATCCGTTGGCTCAGCAACAGGCCGAGTGTCTGCTGTGCGTTCCGCCCGGCAAACCCGTAGCAGACGAGGTAATTCCTGTCCTCGAAAGGGAAGGTCTCGATCAGCATCCGCTCGGCTTCGGGCAACTTCGAAACCCGCCGCTGCAGATGCAGCCAGTCGCAGGTGGCCTTGGGCAGGTCTGGCCAGTCAGGTTGTCGGAACATCTCGAGGATCGTCTGGCTGAGTTGTGTAGAGGTGGCGAATTTCGTCCCCATGAAGGTCGCGATCTTGGGCTGCTTGTCGGCGCGGCGCGTGACCTCGACCGTGAGTTCGTTGAGCCCCTCATAGCGCACGATCTGTCCGCCGATCAGAAAGGTATCGCCTGGCGTGAGCGTGGCGGCGAACCCCTCCTCGACCTCGCCAAGCGGTGTGCCGCCGCGCCGGTTCTTGAGCCGCACCTTGAGGGTTTCCGTGTCGATGATCGTGCCGATATTCATCCGGATGGCGCGGGCGCTGCGCGGATCGCGCAGTTGATACTGCCCATCCGGGCGCTGGACGAGGCGCTGCCAGCGGTCATAGGCGCGCAGGGCATATCCGCCCGTAGCGCAGAAAGTCAGGCAGTCTTCGAACCCCGCCCGGTCGAGTGTCTGATACGCTCCGGCGCTGGTCACCTCGCCGAAGAGCGCATCAGCATCGAAAGGGCCGGACGCGGCGACGTTCAGAATATGCTGGCACAGCACATCCCGGGGCCCTTCGGCGCGCCCCTCACCATCGAGCTTGCCCGCATCCATGGTCTTGAGCGCGGCATGGCATTCGACCACTTCGAAACGGTTGGCGGGCACGAGCAGGGCCTTGGACGGCGCATTGTAGCGGTGGTTTGCTCGGCCAATCCGCTGCACCAGACGTTTGACGTTCTTCGGCGCACCGACCTGTATCACCAGATCAACATCGCCCCAATCGATCCCTAGATCGAGCGATCCGGTGCAGACAATGGCTCGCAATGCGCCATCGGTCATCGCGGCTTCGACCTTTTGGCGCTGCTCGCGTGACAGCGACCCGTGGTGGATCCCGATCGGCAGAGCATCCTCATTGGCCAGCCAAAGCGCATGGAAGAACAGCTCGGCCTGGGCGCGGGTGTTGTGAAAGATCAGCGTGGTTTTGTGAGCGCGCACTGCCTCGAGAATGGCCGGGATCGCGTAGCGTCCGCCGCCACCGGTCCAGGGCGGCGGGGCGTCGGTCTGTAGCATCGTGATGTCTGGCGCAGGGCCCGGATCCGCATGCAGAATGGCGCATGGATCCGGATGGCGCGCGAGAAAGCGGGCGATGGCCTCCGGATCCTCGACCGTGGCGGAGAGCCCGACCCGTCGCAGGCCAGGGACGAGGCTCTGCAGCCGTGCGAGACAAAGCATCAGCTGGTCCCCGCGCTTGGATTCAGCGAGCGCATGAATCTCATCAACGATCACCCGTTGGACACCGGCAAACGTGCGCGCGGCATCCTCGTAGCTGAGCATCAGCGCGAGGCTCTCTGGTGTGGTCAGCAGGATATGGGGTGGGTCGGCACGTTGGCGTTTGCGCTGGCTTTGGGACGTATCGCCGGTGCGGTCCTCGATCCGGATGGCGAGGCCTGCCTCCTCGACCGGGCGGCGCAGGTTCCGCTTGATATCTGCTGCGAGCGCCTTGAGCGGCGAAATGTAGAGCGTGTGCAGGCGGTCTGCCGGGGTCGCGCTGAGTTCTGAAAGAGTGGGCAGGAATCCGGCCAGCGTCTTGCCCCCGCCGGTCGGTGCGATCAGCAGGAGCGCGGGATCGCCTGCGCGGGCCAGCATGTCACGTTGATGGGGGTGGAGCGACCAGCCCTGGTCAGAGATCCATCGGGTCAGGCTCGGGGGCAGTTCGGGGGTCATGCCCCCCAGATAGGGCAGCTTTGGCGGCGGGCCAAGCGTGTCTGGATCAATGGGCGATCTCGCCCTCATCCACATAGAGGTTCGACCACGCACGATCGATCAGATCGGGGGACATGTGGTTCGGCACACCTTCATAGCGGCACACAGCAATCATCTGATCCAGAAGAAAATTTGCGTGGAAATTAGCGTAGACGTGATCCACTTCCGGATACTTCCGGGTCATCAGGTGGACAAGGCTGGCTTCGTCCAGTGGGACCTTTTTCGCTTTGGCCACAAGACCAAAAATCTTGAGGAACTCCTCCTTCGTGGGTCCGTCGATCTTCAGCTTGAAGAAGACCCGGCGGAGGGCCGCGTTGTCGAAGATTTCGTTCGGGTGGAAGTTGGTGGAAAAGACCACAAGCGTGTCGAAGGGCACGATAAACTTCTCGCCCGATTGCAGGGCGAGGATGTCGTAGCCCGCTTCCATGGGGACAATCCATCGGTTGATCAGAGCCTGGGGTGGCTCCGCCTGTCGACCGAGATCGTCGACGATGAATATCCCGCCGGTCGCCTTCATTTGCAGAGGCGCGGTATAGGTTCGCGCGACCGGATTGTAGTTCAGATCGAGCATGGCGAGTTCGAGCTCGCCCCCGGTGATCACGGCAGGTCGTTTGCAGCAGACATATCGCTGATCGTGGCCAATGCTGCGGCGCAGGCTCGAGGTCGACTGGGTCGGGGCCGCAACGGGTGTGTGCACCACGGGGTCGAATACGGTGATAATCTGCCCACCATAGCTGATCGCGCGGGGGACATAGACATGATCGCCCATGGCATCTCGAATGCCATTTGAGATTGAGGATTTGCCGTTCCCGGGTGGCCCGTAGAGCAGAACTGAACGTCCGGAGGTGACAGCTGGTCCAAGCTGCTGCAACAGTCCCTTGGGCAGAACCAGATGGCCCATGGATTGCGCGAGCTTCTCCGGCGTGAGGACCACATTCTTGATCGACTGGCGTTCGGCCTGCTCAGCAAAATGTTCCATCGGGACAGGGACAGCGCCATAGTACTCCGATTGGGTCAGCGCATCGAGCGCGCGCGCCTTGCCTTGATCGGCGAGCGCAAATCGCATTTCCTCGGATCCCTCGGAGGTGAGCGATCCCAACGCCTCGACCATCTTGAGCTGCCGTGCGGTGTCGATGAGGTCCTGCACGAGCGGAACAGGGATCGCCATCGCCTCGGCAATCTCGGTCGCTCGGGTCAGGGACCGGCGAAACATCGTCTTGAGCAACAAGTCCTGCAACATCGTGGCAGGCAGCCCGAGATCGGCGACACTGCGTGGATTGGCAGGGGCAATGGACAGCGTGCTTTGTTGAGTCATCCCGGGTCTCCCTCGGGCAGTCTAGAACCTGGGCTCCTAACGGAGTGTTACCGCAGGCAGGATCAGCGGAAGAGCGAGGTACAGCATCAGCGTCCCGCTGAGTGCGAGGCCCATGGGGAAGTCGCGATCCCGCGTCCAACTCTCCCAATCTGGAGTCAGCCCGCGCAAGGCCGGGACGCGCCGTACCGCGCGATGTGTGGCAAACGCTGCGAGCAGCACCCCGGCAAAGAGGACCAATACCAGTGTCGCGTGATGCAGCGCGACGAACGGGGCCATGGCAGCGGCGAACTTGGCGTCGCCCGCGCCAACCAGCCGGAGCGACGACATCACAAAGCCAGCGCCAAGCACCACCAGCATGTGGAGCCACCGCCAGCCATACTCGACAAGTGGCAAGAGAAACGGTCCCGCAACCGCGAATATCCCCAAGAGCGCCAGCACGGTCCAGTTCGGTATGCGCATGAACTTCATGTCGCTCCAAGCGACATACACACAGAGTGGCGACACGAGCAGCAGAAAGACTTTTGTGGCGGTCGCCGGGTCGGTCATCGTGGTCTCAGGCTTCGCTGTCCAGCGTCCTCAGCGCGCGCACTGCGGCCTCAAAATGCTGTGGGTGGGTGTCAATCGCTTCGCGCAGCAGACCGCGCCCGGTTGCAATATCCCCTTGTTTGATCGCCGATAGGGCAAGAGTGTGCAACAATTGTGCTCGCTCCACCTGGGTCACCGGAACAGGCGGCAGCGCGTAGTTGCGTTGCGCGCCCCTTGCCAGGACGAGGTTGTTCTTGGCGGTGAAAAGATCGGGATCGTAGCCAATCGCCTCATTGAAGAGCTTCTCTGCTCCGCGAAAATCTCCACGGGTGAGCTTGGAATAGCCCCAGTTGTTGAGCACCCCCGACGGGCGCGTGGTGAGGCCGACGGCAATCTCGTAGAAGCTGTCGGCGGCGCGCCAATCCTTCTCACTATCGGCCACCATCGCCTCCAGGCGATAGCGCTTGAACGTTTCGAAGGTCGGCGGCACCGCATCGAGTTGCTGTTCTGCGCGCTCCCATTCACCGGCGCGGATCAACGCATCGGCGAAATCCACCCGGTCCTCATCCGTGGCTTCGGCGCTTTCGACGACTTTTTGCCATGCGGAAATCGCCGAGCTGGTATTACCGCTGCGGACCATGGATTTCGCCAAACCGCGTTGCAAATCAACGCGTTCTGGCATCTCCTTGGAGGCGCGTTGGAAATAGGCGACCGCTTCCGCGGGGTCGGCCGAGTTCAGCATTAGTGCATTGAGATTGCTTTCATCAATGACATTGACCGCGTCCAACTCGCGGGTGACATCGATGTCCTCCGAGGGCGTGCAGGCTCCAAGAACCAGCAACGCCAGAGCCGTCGGGGCCCAGGCCTGCGCGTAACGCATGTGTCGCGTCCTTCTTCTGCTCGATGGCGGTGCGATCCCGATGCGGTCAGGGCGAAATCAGCAGGTAACTGCCATTGCCTTGCCAAACCAGGTCGAACTCGTTGTTTTCGCTAGGCCCAACGTAGCTCACCTGATCGCGTTTTGCGATAGCGAGGCGGAGGTTGTTGCGAATGTCGTCCGAATTGCCACTGTCGAGTGCGAAGGCCTTCTGAAACACCCGGGAGGCTTCGCCGTATTCGCCGCGCTCCATGAGCACGGCGCCGAGATTGTTCCACGCAGGCACGGAATCTGGGTCGTCTTCCACGGCTTGCCGGAGGAGGCTTTCGGATTGCTCCAGCCGCCCGAGTTTCAGGTTGGCCGATCCGATCGCGCTGAGAACATCGGCGGTCATCCCCTGTTCGGCTCCCGCCCGAAAGAACGCCCGTAGCGCAAGATCGTATTCCCCGGCCTCCATCAGCCGGTTGCCGACAACAAGGCCATCGACCGCCTCTTCGTCGAGGGCAAGCGCACTAGGTGGAAAAGGATTGTCGCCGAGATCTTCCAATGCAGGGTTTGTCTGGGTGCAGCTGATCATAAGGCTGGTGGCACATCCCAGTAGGACGGAGCGGGCTGCAGTGCTACGGGCCACCGCGTTGGGACAGGCTTTCATAGATGCTCCACATGGATGGTCCGATCAGAATGATCAGCAGTGGCGGAACGGTAAACATCATTGTGCCCAGTGTCAGCTTTGTCGGCAGAACATTAGCCTTTTCCTCGGCCCGCATGACGCGTTTGTCACGCATCTCGCTGGCATAGACCCTCAGCGCATCGGCGATCGAGGTGCCGAAGGATTGCGACTGGATCAGCACTGTCACGAAGGAGGTCACATCGCCAACGCCGCAGCGTTCGGACATGTCCTTCAGAACTGTGATCTTGTCCTTGCCAGCCTTGATTTCGAACGCCACCATCTCAAACTCGTCGGCGAGGGCGGGAAAGCCTGCGCGGATCTCATGGGCGACGCGGATGATCGCCTGGTCGAGGCCTTGGCCCGCCTCGACACAGACCAGCATCAGATCGAGACTGTCCGGGAACCCGTTGGTGATTTCTTCTTGCCGTTTCTCGATCCGTTTATCGACCCAGTATTTTGGCAGGTAGTAGCCGCAAAGACCCGGCACGAGCGTGGTGAGAGCCGCCTTGGTGACATCCGGTTCTTCGCCACCACCGAAGAGGAACGTGTAGACCACCCCGACAAAAAGAAGGCCCAAGCCAAGGGCGAATTGAGCGAAGTGAAAGATTTTGACCGACGATTTCTGGCGATACCCGGCCTGGATCAGTTTCAGACGGATCGCGGAAAGCTCTGCGTTGTCTTGTGGTTCAAGGTATTGCGAGAAGCGTTCAAGCTTTTTCCCTGGATCGTCCTGTCGCAAAGCGGTTGCGCGTCCGTCCTGATCCTTTGTGGATGCTTTGCCGAG
The DNA here is from genome assembly GCA_038746545.1 of Pseudomonadota bacterium. GTDB lineage: Bacteria > Pseudomonadota > Alphaproteobacteria > Rhodobacterales > Rhodobacteraceae > Dinoroseobacter. The sequence continues at coordinate 136,120 of JBCDKN010000008.1, read as the reverse complement.
GCGCTCTTCCTTGAGCTTGAGCAAGGGATCCTGTTCTTTCCTCAAAAGAATGGGAAGCGTTACGAGAACCAGAATGGCCCCGAGAAAGCCTACGGCAAGGACAGGACCGAGGGGGCCAAGATACTGAACCAGAAGCGTATTGATGGTTTCAAGCATGCCGGTTCCTAGACTTTGATGTTCACCATCATCTTCATGAAGATGATGTTGATGGTCAGGAACACGGCCACGATCACGCAGGCCGGGATGAAGGCCGGCGTGTCCTTAACGTCGGCGTAGTAATCCGGCTCCATCAGGTTGATGCCGACGAGGGCGAGAAAGGGAAAGCCCGAGAGGAACATGCCAGACCACTTCGCCTCAGCAGTGATGGCCTTCACTCTGCGGAACAGTTTGAACCGGGCGCGGATCACCTTGGCCAAACCGTCGAGAATCTCGGCTAGATTGCCTCCGGATTGGGATTGGATCGACACGGCGACCGCCAGAAAACGTAAATCCTGCATGTCCATGCGCTCTGCCAGTTCCTTGAGTGCTTCGGTCACGTCACGACCATAGGCCGCCTCATCCGCGATCATGCCGAATTCGGTCCCGAGCGGATCAGCAACCTCTTTGGCGACGATATTGATGGCCGAGGAAAACGGATGGCCGACGCGCAAGGAGCGCACCATGAGTTCCACCGCATCAGGTAGCTGTTCCTCGATCATTGCGAGGCGCTGCTTGGCCTTCTTGTTGACCCACATGTAGACCGCTCCGACCCCGATTGCGACCGCGGCGACGCAGCGCACGGGCATGGAGGCCTGGGTGCCGATTGAAAGACCGACAAAAGAGACGACGGTTAACACAACCATGATCATGATCAGTGCAGCTGGCGAGAAGGCGACATTTCCCTTCTTTGCCTTGTCCGCGAGCATGGCGTAGAGCGGCAGAATTGATGTGGTCTTGTGCTGGGACATCTCCTTGCGGAGTTGTTCGAGCACTGCGTCCCGCGTCGCACCCTTATCCAGCATATCAAGACGGCGGTTGACTTTGCTGTTCAGGCTGATCGATTTACCAAACGCGACGAGATAGATCCCCTCAACGAGGAACAGGACGCCGACAAATATGCCAATATAAATAAGGGGTTCGATGCTCAGCTGCATAGTCAGCCCTTTGTTGGTTCATAGATGGAGGCCGGGATGTCATAGCCCCATTGCTTGAAACGATCCGAGTAGTGGGAACGCACGCCGGTTGCCGTGAAATGTCCCCTGATCTTGCCGTCGGGCAGCAGGCCTGTCCGTTGATAGCGGAACACTTCTTGCATGGAGATGATGTCGCCCTCCATCCCGGTGATCTCGGTGATCGAGACCATGCGGCGCGAGCCGTCCTGCAGACGCGAAGCCTGCACGATGAGGTTGACCGCCGAAGAGATTTGAGCGCGAAGCGCGCGGATGGGCATCTCGATCCCTGCCATGGCGACCATGTTCTCAAGTCGGCTTACCCCGTCGCGGGCGGAGTTGGCGTGGATCGTCGTCATCGAGCCGTCATGGCCGGTGTTCATGGCCTGCAACATGTCGATCACTTCTTCGCCGCGGGTCTCACCCACGATGATGCGATCCGGACGCATCCGGAGAGCGTTGCGCAGGCAATCGCGTTGGGTGACGGCCCCTTTACCCTCGACGTTGGCTGGACGACTCTCCATGCGGCCCACATGCACCTGCTGCAATTGTAGTTCCGCCGTATCCTCGATGGTGAGGATCCGCTCGGAGTTGTCGATGAAGGAACTCAGCGCGTTCAGGGTGGTTGTCTTGCCCGACCCGGTGCCGCCGGAAACGATCACATTCAGACGGCAGGCCACAGCGGCCTGAAGATAGACCGCCATTTCTTCAGAGAAAGCGCCGAAATTGACGAGATCGTCGATGCCAAGCTTGTCCTTTTTGAACTTCCGGATGGAGACAAGGCTGCCATCGCAAGCGATCGGACCGACCATGGCGTTGAAGCGCGACCCATCGGCGAGGCGCGCATCGACATAAGGATTCTGTTCATCCACGCGCCGACCAACTGCAGAGACAATCTTGTCGATGATCCGCAAGAGGTGTTTTTCGTCGCGAAACTTCACATCCGAAAGTTGCAACTTGCCCGCGCGTTCGACAAAGACCCGTTGCGGACCGTTGACGAGAATGTCGTTCACATCGTCGTCCTTGAGCAGCGGCTCTAGCGGACCAAGACCGCGCACCTCATCATAGAGCTCCTCATAAAGGGCGCGGCGCTCATCCTTGTTGAGCGCAACACTCATGCTGGCAAGGGACTCGTTTGCGATCTGCGTGATCTCGGCGCGCAGCTCCTTTTCGCTCGCACTTTCCAAGGCGGCGAGGTTCAATTCTTCAAGTAGCTGTTTATGAAGGGAAACCTTTAACTCATTGAGTTTCTGCTCGCGCCGGGCCTCTTTTTCGGACACCTCATTATTGCCGGTCTTGGCAGGTTTTTGAGCGGCTTTGGGTGCCGAAGGTTTTGGGGCTGTCTTGACCGGGGCGTCCGCCGCAGCCTGCGCTGCCGCCGGGATCGGAGGGCGCGCGCCCGGTTTGGCTGGGGCATCTTTTCTGTATTTTGCAAACATGGTCTCGCCCTTTCTCGACCCTAGCCGCCCGCGATTTCCGCACCTGCGCTGATCTCATGCAGGGATTTGGCAAGCTTGGCGATCTCCTTGCGGAGAGGGTTCTTGGACGCACGCGACGCCAGAGGAGAGCCGTGATCGTTCGACTCCGCGACGGCCTTGCCGCCGTCCGGCAATCGTTCTCCGAAAGAAATGTCGAGGCTCTCGGCCATTCGTTTGACCCGAGCCTTGCCCGACAGGTCGGTCATCTTGGGCGCGCGGTTCAGCACGAAGCGCAGTTTCTCCACGGGCAAGTCTTCAAACCGCAGGGTGCGGACAAAGCGCAGGGCGTTCTGGGCCGAGCGCAGGTCCAACTCGATCACCGGGAAGAAGACATCGGACATGCGCAGGGCGGTCTCTGTCCAGTTTACCAGCGCGCTGGGCATGTCGATGACAAGGTAGTCGAACATGCCAGCAGCGGTTGCGATCAGTTTCTCCATGTCCTCGGGCGGCAGCAGGTCGAGGGGCAGGATCTCCGTCGGCGAGGTGAAGACGCTGAGCTTGCCATCCACGGTTTGCAAGGCTTGCCGGAAGACATCTTCATCCAACGTCTCGATATCTGACATCATCTCGAATATCAGATCCTTGCGGGGAAGATCCAAATAAGTCGCCACGGATCCGAATTGCTGGTCCATGTCCAAGAGCCCGACGCGAGGGGTCTCACCTTTCAGGGTCGCGAGCTCCCAGGCCAGATTGACTGCGAGGTTTGTGGCCCCGACACCGCCTGCAAGTCCTTGAATCGCAAAGATGGTACAGCCGGTCGTCGTCCTTGAGGGCAGGCTGGCCTCGGTGGCAGTGCTTTGGCTGGTATCCACCGCATTGGCCGCCGCTACCGGGGGGCGATCGGCCTTCGACAAGCGCTCCACCGCTTCGGAAAGACCGGCTTCGGGCATGGGGTAGGGGAGGAATTCTCGCGCGCCGGCCTGCAAGACTTGGTGCAGGATGAGCGGGTCCAGCTCATCCGCGATCAACAGAACCGCGATGGAGAGATCCGTCGCCTTGTGGACGATAGACAGGATCGTATCGATATCGACCTCATCCTCGATATCCAGCGCGAGGGCGATGACTTTTAGCAGGGCGGCGTCGGGTTGATCAAGAAAAGACAGGGTGTCCGCGATCCGCAGATCGCCCCAGCCGTCCTTGAACTCGGCTTCCATCTCATCGATCAGGATCTCGAAGTTCTGAACATCGCGGGAGACCGTGCAGGCGAGAATGGGCGCTCCCTGCATCGGATCGCCGTCTCCGCTTGTCGTATCGCTCCCATTCAGCTGCGCTGCCGCTGTCATTCCTGCCACCTCGGTCGGGTCCGTTCCATCGACCGACCTCTACAGTTCGTCAGAGCGAGTATCGTTATCGAAGGTAAACAGGGCAGTAATGCCGCAGCTCTTGGCGCGATTTGCGCGGGAGAAGAACAGACAATTCTACGAAAAAGCCCCGCACGTGAGGTGCGGGGCAAGCCTGTGATGGTGTGGACGTGTGTGTTGGTTCAGCCGCCATCGCCCCCAGCTGTTTCGGTTTTATCAAAGCGGGTTTCGTAGGTTGCGCCCTCAACGAATTCACGGTTGATGACGGCCGCGTACTTGCCGTTGAGCTTGATCGGATCGGTCTCAAGGAAGCCGCTCACTTCGGTGACAGTGCGGCGGTTTCGGACCTCACGCTCTTGGGTCACAATCAGCGGCTGCGTCTCACCCAGTGAGACAAGCGCCTGCAGCTGACGCCGATCCACACCTTGCGAGACGAGGTAGTTCACAGCACGATTCGCGCGTGCGCGGCCGAGACGCTGGTTATATGCGGCAGAGCCGACAAGATCCGTATGACCAAAAACCGAAAAGCGGAGCTCCGGGAACTGCTTGATAAAGCGCGCCTGCACATCGAGAGCGGCGCGCGCGTCGGCGCTGAGCGTGGACTGGTTGAAGGCGAAATTGATCGTGCTGGGAACTTCGCGGGCAAACCGCTGGGCGAGGCTGACCGTGGCCGAAATTTCGCCGGTTTGTACCAACGTGTTGTTCAGGGTCGGGGTGCCGAATCCGCCCTCATCGATCTGGCTGCCGATCTCGGCGTCCGGGTTGCCACAGGCCGCGAGGGCGAGAAGAGCGGCAACGCCGAGCAGGCAGGTGGGGCGAGAGCTCATGGGATCACTCCATCACATAGCCGTAGGACCCGGAAAAGTCCTGTTGTGCGACTTCGCCCGCCGCGCCGCGCCGGGGGGTGCGGTCGCTGACGAGCTTACCGTTGAGGAAAAACTCCCGCTCCGACGGGATCCGGATCCGGTCAGTGGGCAAGACCAGCGCTTCGCCTCGCGTCGGGCTGACAAGATGGGCCGTGACGATGATGACAAGCTCGGACTGGCTGCGGGCGTAATCCGCACTGCGGAAAAGAGCGCCGAGAACCGGAATGTCACCCAGCCAGGGCACCTGTCCAGCAAAGTCGCGGAAGTCATCTTCCAGCAGGCCGGCGATTGCGAAGCTGTCGCCATCGCGCAGCTGGACGGTTGTATTCGTCTCGCGCCGGCTGAAGCCTTGCACGGTCAGGGAGTCGGTGATGATCGAGGCCGATGAGTCGAGTGCTGAGACCGCCGCGGCCAGTTCCAGGTTGATCACCTTGTCTTCGAGCACTGTCGGAATAAAGTCGAGCTCCACACCGAAGGGTTTGTAATCCACCGAGATCCCGCCATCGCCATCGGCCACGGGGATCGGGTATTCGCCGCCAGCCAGGAAGCTTGCGCCCTGACCCGAGAGGGCGGTCAGGTTCGGCTCTGCCAGAGTGCGTACAACCCCTTTGCTTTCGAGAGCTTCGAGCAGAATGCCCAAGCTGACATTGCCAAGGTTGAAGCCAAGGCCAATGCTGCCCGCCGCCTCTGGGTTGAGGTTCAGGATCGTGGAATTGGCCCCGCCGATCGGTTCGCCCGAGGCGATGGATCCAGAGCCGAGACCGATCGAAAACGCGCCATCGCTGCCATTGAATACGGCGGTCATCCCGTTGGAGAGCTGCTTGCTGACCGAGCGCTGCATCTCGGCGAAACGTACCTTGAGCATCACCTGCTGTGTGCCGCCGACGGTCATCAGGTTCGACACCCGGTCGGGCGCATAGCGTTGCGCAAGATCCAGCGCGCGGTCGAGTGCGATCAGGCTGGAGGCCGTGCCGCTCAGCACGATCCCGTCATTGGCAGTGCGAACCTCGATGGCCTCATTGGGCAGAATCTGCTGTAGGCGTTCCTTGAACTCGGCGATATCCGGTGTGACCTGAACATCCACATTGGTGATCAGACGGCCATCGGCACCAAGCAGGGTCATGGTGGTGCGTCCAGCGGATTTGCCAAGCACATATATGCTGCGATCTGACAAGGTGGCGATATCCGCGATACCCGGATTGGCAATCGACAGTTCCGCAAAGGGGATCTCGCTTTCAACCACAACCGCGCGGTTGAGAGGGACCTGCAAGGTTGAGGTCGCCTGACCCTCCTGGACGCGGAGGACCTGTGACATCGCCGGGGCGCTGCCGAGTGAAATGCCGAGAGAGAGGCCCAAAAGCCCCGCGCTGACCCAGTTTCTCAACGTCATGTGATCCTGCCTCTATGACCACTCTATATCTGGGGTCTGACGCCCCTTATCCGCTTACAATGACGGATCTTGCGCTTTTTGGCAAGAATCATGCGGTTAGAGGCCGGCCCTGACACAAACACCGGAGCTGGGCGCCCCGGTGGTGACTATTTTGCAACTGTTAACCTTTGAGGCCGGGGTCAATTCGTGCAGGGGATGGGGATTTCCACAACTTCCGAGCCGCGGCGGGTGCGGATGGTGCAGACCTCTTCCACCTCGGCGCGTTCAACTACCTTCTCTTCTTCAATAATGCCGAGAAGCTCGTTCTGGTCGATCTCGATCGAGCCAGCGTAGACATCATCCGCCGCACCTACGAGGGACAGGGACAAGCTGCCAGTGCGCTGCGCCTGCGCGAGCCCGGCGACCTGCTTCGGGTTGGCTTCGACGGTTACGGTACGGGCGATGGTCGGGGCTGTCCGGTCCATATCCGCGTTCTGGTCGATGCCGATAATCTGCATACTGGACTGGATGAGTTTGGTGACTTCCTGTCCCTTGGCGGTGCCGCTCCAATAGACATCGATCCGGTCGCCGGGACGCAGGAAGCCCGAGACACCCGAGGTCACATTCACGCTGATCGCGAAGGCGCGCATGCCACGGCTGAGGCGGGAAGAGACCCCGGCATCCTCACCAGGTTCGGTGACCTTGACCGCAAGGACAGGCTCATTCGCTTCCATCGCGCGGGTGGCTGTGCGCAGCCGCCCTTTCTCATCTGGGAACAGATCCGCCTCGGTCAGGTATGCGCCCTCGGGCACGGCATCCTTGGGCCAGCTGACCTGGCGCACGTCTTCCTTGGTAATCTTCTCGCCATAGCGGATAGGCTTGTCCATCACGAAGACCTCGACCACATCGACGGCCTTGGCGAGTTTCTGCTGCTGCTTGGCGACCACGGTCTGGTATTGGTCGAACCGGTCCTTCGCCATCATCACGGCAAAACCGGCAAGACCGACCCCGAGGATCAGGACGAGTCCGAAAATCAATCGCATGATACGCCTCCGCTTTGGTCAGGCCGGATGGGCCAACCAGGTGTTCTTGTGCCTCAGGCTGGGCCTGGGACCGCGGCTTGGCTCAATTGCGGCCGTTTTGTGGCCAGAGAGCGGCCCGCGCGGGCAGGGCGGATCCGGGCCGAGTGGGAAAAGCCGCGCCCTGTGACGCGGCCCCTTACAGGCGCCCGGAGGGCTCTTAGTCGACCGGAGCCGCTGCCGGGAAGGACGTGTTGATCTGGTCGGTTTCGAGCTGGGTGTCGATATCGCCGGACAGGTTGGCAATACCACCGGAAACAACGCCGTAGACCGCGATTCCGAGGCCCACGATGGCCGCCGTCAGCACGACCCAGTCAACCGTAACAGCACCGTCTTCTTCGGTGCGGAAAGTCTTGGCAAGCTTGAACAGTTTCATTGTTTTGTTCCTTAGGTTCTTTTGATGTCAAACCGTCACGACGCCTGTGTGGTGTTCGTTTCGATGGTCTCAGTGTCCGCTTCAAACAGGGCGGCAATGTGGTCGGTTTCGGGTGATTGCCGGTACGTTTCTGAGCAATTGCAAATGATTTACGCAGAGTTTGAGGGAACACGGGGCCGGGACCGCCGGCATGCAAAGGGCAAAAGACCGCGCGTGTCGCGCGGTCGCCAGTCTTGTCAGGTCGCGCTTAGTCGACCGGGGCCGCAGCCGGGAAGGATGTGTTGATCTGATCCGTCTCGAGCTGTGTGTCGATGTCGCCAGAGAGATTAGAAATCCCGCCGGACACCACGCCGTAAACGGCGATGCCCAGACCCACGATGGCCGCGGTCAACACGACCCAGTCCACGGTCACAGCACCATCTTCCTCGGTGCGAAAGCGATTTGCGAGCTTGAAGAGTTTCATCGTTTCAGTCCTCCAAAGGATTCATCTGTCTTCAGTACCGAACCTTTTGGGGCAGAAGTGCCCATGGGGCCGTCCGGGGCTCCGTCTCGGTATGGAAACACTGTGTTCTTGAAATGGGACCAAATTAGGCCCGACCTTCGGCCATGGCGGGACGGTTTTACGGGAACTGCGGGGCAGGGGCAGGGCACAGACCTTGTGGGATATGCGTGCAAATCCCTTGTTCTCTGTGTGTTTGTCGCCACAAGCCTCACCTCACATGCCGCCGGGATGCCATTTTCCGGAGCCAAGGATCGCGCGCGCAGGTTAACACTTTGGAAAAACCCGAGCGGTGAAAATGCGAGGATTTATCGAAATCAAAGCGCGTATTGCGTGTGTTTGTCTGGCCGCGCTCTGCACAGGCGCACCGCTGTTGGCGGAGTTGCGCGTCGAGAATCCGGCCCCGCCCGGCGGGTTCACCTTCAAGAAGATCGCGCCACCTCCACCGGGGACAACGAAGCGGATCACGATCCAAATCGCGCCGCGCCCGGATCCGGCGAGCCCGCCGCCCCCTGCAGGGGCAGCCCCTGACGTCTTGCCAGAAGAGCTGCCCTACCAGCGCGCTTTCTGGGAGGCGACCGGGACGGATCTGGCCGGGGCGGGGCCAGCGCGCTTTCTCGATGCGGCGGAGTTCGTGGCGCGACCGGATACAGACGGCCCCGCAGCACCCAGCCTCAGCGCGCTTCAGGCGCTTGCGTCCAAACATGGGCGCACGATTCTGGCCGAAACCATCGGCACAAAAGTCTCCCCTGCGTTGGTTCTGTCGGTGATGGTCACGGAGTCCTCGGGCCGCAGCACTGTGGTGAGCTCTGCCGGGGCGCAAGGGTTGATGCAACTCATCCCGGCCACCGCCGCGCGGTTCGATGTGGACGATCCGTTCGATCCGGCACAGAACATTGCTGGGGGCGTCCGTTATCTAGACTGGCTGATCGACACCTTCAACGGAGACGCGATCCTGGCGCTGGCAGGGTACAATGCGGGGGAAAACGCGGTGAAAGGGGCCGGGGGCGTGCCAGCCTATCCGGAGACCCGCGCCTATGTGCCCAAAGTGCTCGCGGCCTGGCAGGTGGCGCGGAGCCTCTGTGCGACGCCGCCGGATCTGGCCTCGGATGGCTGTGTGTTCACGACCATGGCCGCGAACTGACGCATTTCAGACCTGAAACGCGTCCGCCCAGTCCGGGTGCTTGCGCCGTTCGGCATTCACGAAGGGGCAGAGCGGGACGATCTTGATGCCCTGGGCGCGGACATCCTCGACCATGAAGGCCACAAGGGCATGGCCCGCGCCGGTGCCGCGCAGTGTTTCGGGAACGCCGGTGTGATCCGCAATGATAGTGTGTGGTGAGGCCACGGAAAATGTGACCTCCGCCTCAACTCCGTCGCGACGCAACACATAGCGCCCCTTGGAGCCGTCCAGTTCCTTTGTGATCAGACCGTCGGACACGCGCTCAGACGAGAGTCGCGTCGGTGGCGGCGCGCAACTCATCCTCGGTGACGCCCTCGGCACACTCTACGATGGTCAGCCCGCCATCGACCACATCGAGCACCCCGAGATTGGTGATGATCCGATCGACCACGCCCTTGCCGGTCAGGGGCAGGGTGCATTCCTTCAGAAGCTTCGTCTCACCGCGCTTGTTGGTGTGGTCCATCACGACGACCACGCGACCGACACCGGCCACGAGATCCATCGCGCCGCCCATGCCCTTGATGAGCTTGCCCGGGATCATCCAGTTCGCCAGATCGCCATTCTCCGCCACTTCCATGGCGCCGAGGATGGCCATGGCGATCTTGCCGCCGCGGATCATGCCAAAGCTCTGGGCGCTGTCGAAATAGGCGGTCTGCGGCAGTTCGGTGATCGTCTGCTTGCCCGCATTGATCAGATCGGCATCTTCCTCCCCCTCGACGGGGAAGGGGCCCATGCCGAGCATCCCGTTTTCCGACTGCAGGGTGACGGTGACGCCTTCAGGGATGTAGTTGGACACCAGGGTCGGAATGCCGATCCCCAGGTTCACATACATTCCGTCCTGAAGTTCTTGCGCAGCGCGCGCCGCCATTTGGTTGCGGTCCCATGCCATCGTCGGCGTATCCTTTTCTAGTCGTCACGCGCCCGCAGGCACGTCAATAATCACAACGGTCCCGGCAGCCCCGCGGACATAGGTCAGCGTGCCTTCGAGACTATCAATCAGTTCGGTGGCGATGCGCCCGCCGAGGGTTTGGGTGCTTGGGATCGGAAGATCGCCTGGGATGCCGATGCCGTCATCAGAGACCACCACGCGGAAGCCACCCTCGGTCAGGGCGATGACCTCCATCCGGACTGTCCCCGCATCGAGCCCGACAAAGGCGTGCTGGAACGCGTTGGTCAAAACCTCCGAGAGGATCAGCCCTGTCCGCGTCGCGGTCTCCAGAGAGGCCTCGAACCGGCCCACATCGATCGAGAACGCTACGCCCGGACGTCCGTCGGAATGGGCGATCGCGTTGGCGACACGGGTCAGGAAGCTGCCCATGCTGATGCCTTCCTTGTAGGCATCGCGGTCCGAGAGCCGCATTTCCTCATAGAGAAGCTGCAGGCATTCGATCCGACGCGCTAGCGCTGCAAAGCCTTCTTCGGAGGCCATCTTGTTGGACTGGTCGCGGATGATGTCGATCAGCATCGACAGATCCTGACGCACCCGGCGCTGCACCGCGTTGAGCTGCTTTTCGATGCTCAGGGTGGAACTGTCGATATCCCGGTCCGACATCGCCTTCTGAATGCCGATGAAATAGTGACAATGCCCATCCTCGGACTTCACCGGTGCGATGATCAGCCGGTTCAGAAACGGCTCACCGCTGGCGCGGTAGTTGAGGATGTCGACCGTGACGTCCTCCTCCCGCTCGATCGCCCGGCGGAGCTTGGCCACATCAGCCTCATCCGTCATGCTGCCTTGCAGGAACCGGCAGTTCCGGCCGATCGCGGCGGTGCGCGAATAGCCGGTCACCCGTTCGAACGCGTCATTCACATAGACAATCGGATTGTCGTGAATGTTCGGATTTGTCAGCACCATGGCCACACGCGCACGCGAAAAGCCCGCCAGGGCTTCGCGGTCATCCAGAACAGTTCCGAGTGTGCGTGGCTTCATGTTTACCCCCCTTAGGCGGCGCGCGTTGTCCGTTGTTCGATCCGCTTTTCGTGCTCACCCTGTATCAGGCGATGCACGTAAATGCCCGGAAGATGGATCGAATCCGGATCGAGCGTACCGGTCGGCACAATTTCCTCAACCTCGACAACGCAGACCTTACCACACATTGCGGCGGGTGGGTTGAAATTGCGCGCCGTCTTGCGAAAGACCAGATTTCCCGTCTCATCGGCTTTCCAGGCCTTCACGATGGAGAGGTCGGCAAAGATGCCTTCTTCCATGATGTAGGTCTCGCCATTGAAGTCCTTATGCTCCTTGCCCTCAGCAATAACCGTTCCCACACCGGTCTTGGTGTAAAAGCCAGGAATGCCGCAGCCACCGGCTCGCATGCGCTCCGCCAGGGTGCCCTGCGGGTTGAACTCGATCTCCAACTCGCCGGACAGGTATTGCTGCATGAAGAGGTCGTTTTCACCCACATAGGAGGACATCATCTTCGCCACCTGCTTGGTCTGCAGCAAGAGGCCCAGCCCGAACTCGTCCACGCCGGCATTGTTGCTGGCAATGGTCAGGCCCTTGATGCCACTGTCCCGGACCGCCGCAATCAGAAGTTCGGGGATCCCGCAGAGGCCAAACCCCCCCGCGGCAATCAGCATGTTGTCAGACAGGAGCCCATCGAGCGCTTCCGCGGCCGACCCGTAAATTTTCTGCATTGGTGCATCCTTCGAAAAACTTGCCCATGTTCTGCCGCTGCAGGGCAGCAGTGTCAATCAGACGGACCCGCAGAATCGGGGATTCCGTCTGTTGCGGCTGACGGGCCGGCCGAAGGCTGGTCTGCTACTTGGCAGACGCCTTTTTCGTGGTCGTTTTCTTTTTGGCCGCGGGCTTCTTGGTGGTCTTCTTCTTTGCAGGCGCCTTCTTGCCGGACTTGGCCAGACGCTCCGTGATTAGCTCGACCGCCTTCTCCATAGTGACATCATCGGGCTCTATCGTGTCGGGGATCGTCGCGTTGACCTTCTCCCATTTCACATAAGGCCCGTATTTGCCCTTCATGATGTTGACCGGACCGCCCGCTTCCGGATGCTCGCCCAGCTCCCGCAGGGGTTTGGCGGCGGCGCCACGGCCTCCGCGGGAGGCGACCTTCTCGGCCAGAAGCTGCACCGCGCGGTTCATGCCCACGGTCCAGACCTCGTCGATCCCTTCGAGATTGGCGTTGGTGCCGCCCCGGTTCGACGTGCTGTCGGCGTGTTTAAGGTATGGCCCGTAGCGCCCGATATTCGCCCAGACCGGCACACCATCCTCCGGGTGCAACCCGATCTGCCGGGGCAGAGAGAGCAGCATCACTGCACGCTCCAACTCCAGATCCTCGGGCGCCCAATCCTTGGGGATCGACTGGCGCGGGGGTTTTTTGTTCTCTTCGGTCACAGCACCACGCTGGACGTAAGGCCCGAAGCGGCCCTTGAAGACGCGGATTTCGTCGCCGCTATCCTCGCCTAGAAGCTTGCCTTCGGGCGGGATCGAGCTGGCCTCCTCCATGCCCGGCGGGCCAAAGGGACGGGTATAGCGGCATTCGGGGTAGTTTGAGCAGCCGATGAAGGCCCCGCCGGAGCGGGCCGTCCGCATGGACAGCTGCCCCATGCCACAATTCGGGCATTGCCGGGGCGGGCTGCCATCCTCGCGCGGCGGGAAGAGGTGGGGGGCGAGAACCTCGTTGATCTTCTCCAGCACATCGGTGATGCGCAGCTCCGAGGTCTCGGCAATGGCCGCTGAGAAGTCGCGCCAGAACCGGTCGAGCACGTCCTTGTAGTTGCGATCCCCGGCGGAGACCTCGTCGAGCTGGTTTTCCAGATCCGCTGTGAAATCGTAGCCGATATACTTGCGGAAATAGTTGGTCAGAAAGACCGTGACGAGCCGTCCCTTATCCTCGGGCCGCAGCCGGTTCTTGTCCTTGATGACATAGCCGCGGTCCTGAATCGTCGTCACGATAGACGCATAGGTGGAGGGGCGCCCGATCCCGAGCTCCTCCATCCGTTTGACTAGGGTCGCTTCGGTGTAGCGGGGCGGGGGCTGGGTGAAATGCTGCTGCCCGAAGACCGCACCATTCTCCGACAGAAGGCCGCCCGCATTGCGCTGCATGCCGCCTGCAGGGGCGGCGGTTTCGATCACCTCGCTGCTGCTCTCGCCCGCTTTGGCGAAGACGCTGTTCAGCCCGCCCGCATGGAGCGTTGCTGCATCCCCCTGGGAGATCTGCGGCAGGCGCTTATCGTCATCGCCGGTGCTCTCGTCGTCGCGACCCTCGGTATAGATCTTCATGAAGCCGTCAAAGACCACGACCTGACCGGTCGCGCGCAGCTCGACCTGGCCATCGGGCGCGCCGATCTCCACCGTGGTCCGCTCCAGCTTGGCGGCGGCCATCTGGCTTGCAAGAGTCCGTTTCCAGATCAGGTCATAGAGCTTGCGCTGATCCGGCTCGGTGACCTTGAGGTCATCAGGCGCGCGTCCCATCTCCGTGGGCCGGATGCACTCGTGGGCTTCCTGCGCGTTCTTGGCCTTGTTCTTGTAGATCCGCGGGCTGCTGGGCAGGTACTCGGCCCCGTAGCGGGTCTTGATCGTGTCGCGGGCATCGGTCACGGCCTCGGGCGCCATGTCGATCCCGTCGGTCCGCATATAGGTAATGTAGCCCGCCTCATAGAGTCTCTGGGCCGTCGACATTGTCTGGCGCGCGCCGAAGCCGAACTTGCGGCTCGCCTCCTGCTGCAGGGTCGAGGTCATAAAAGGGGCAGAGGGGTTCCGGGTGCCCGGCTTGGCTTCGACCGATGTGACGCTCAGGCTGCGGGAGGTCACGGCCTGCACCGCCAGCTCAGCGGCCTCGGCGGTGGCCAGATCGAACCGGTCTAGCTTCTTGCCGCCCAGAGAGGTCAGCCGCGCCTCGTAAGTCTGGCCTCGGGGCGTCTCAAACACAGCGCGCACGGACCAGTATTCCTTGGGGTCGAAAACCTCGATTTCCATCTCGCGCTCGACGATCAAACGCAGACAGACCGACTGGACCCGCCCGGCGGATTTCGCGCCCGGCAGTTTCCGCCAGAGCACGGGCGAGAGGTTGAACCCCACGAGGTAATCCAGCGCGCGGCGGGCGAGATAAGCTTCGACCAGCTCCATATCCACGTCGCGCGGGGCTTTCATGGCCTCGGTGACGGCGGTCTTAGTGATGGCGTTGAACACCACGCGGCTGACACCGGTCGATTTCTTGATCGCCTTGCGCTTAGTGAGCGCTTCCTGCAGGTGCCAACTGATCGCCTCGCCCTCGCGATCAGGGTCGGTCGCGAGGATCAGCGTGTCGTCATCCTTGAGCGCATCGGCGATCGCCTTGACGTGTTTTTTGCTGTCGCTCGCGATCTCCCAAAGCATTTCGAAGCCGTGCTCGGTATCCACCGATCCGTCCTTGGGTGGCAGGTCCCGCACATGGCCATAAGAGGCCAGAACGGTGTAGTCGTTCCCGAGATATTTGTTGATTGTCTTGGCCTTGGCGGGCGACTCGACGACGACAACGGGCATGCGATTTCCTGAAAATTCGGTCTGGGCGGTTGCGCGCAAGATGTGGAGGCTTGCGAATGAATGTCAATGCCGGGCGGGCTGCGCAACGGTCGCATGGGCGGTCCGCTGCCGCGAAAGCACAGCCCGCAAAGCCTAGCCGCGCAGGCTCAGGAAGCCCCCTGGCGCGCGCGTGATCGTGCCCGCCATCTCCAGCTCGACCAGGGCAGCATTCACCGGTGCGGCGGGCAGTCCGAGCGCGCGGATCACCTGATCCTCGGGAAGGGGAGCGGCCCCAAGATGGGCAAGAATCCGACCACGCAGCTCGTCCATGGGGGGGGTCTTAATCGCCATCGGGGCCAAGGGTTCTGGCGCAAGCGGCAGCTCCGGCTCAGCGAAGCTCGGCGGCAGCGCCTGCAGGATATCCTCGGCGTTGCGCACCAGCGTTGCGCCATCGCGCAGAAGCTGATTGCAGCCCGCGGCGCGCCCATCGAACGGATGTCCGGGGGCGGCCATGACCTCGCGCCCCTGATCGGCGGCATCGCGCGCCGTCAGAAGGCTGCCGGATTTCACCGCCGCCTCCACGACGACCACCGCACGGGACAGGCCCGAGATCAACCGGTTGCGCCGGGGAAAGTGGCGGGCTTGCGGCTGCATCCCCATGGGTTGTTCCGACAGGATCAGACCGCATTCGGCGATCTGCTTGTAAAGTTTGAGGTTTTCCTGTGGGTAGATGACATCGACACCGCCCGCGACGACGGCGATAGTGCCCGTCTCGAGCGAGGCTTCATGGACCGCCGTATCGATCCCACGGGCAAGACCGGACACGGTCAGCAAACCCTCCGCACCGACGCCCTTGGTCAGGGCGCGGGCCAGTCGCAATCCAAGCGCAGAGGCATTCCGCGCCCCCACAAGCGCAAGGCTGGGTTGTTTCAGAAACTCCAGATTGCCCAGGCACCAGAGCAGGGGTGGCGCATCGTCAATCTCCGCCAGCAGCGGCGAATAGAGCGCCCCGCCAAAGGCCGCGAGCCGCGCGCCTTTCTTGCGTCCGGCGGCGTATTCACGCTCTGCCCGATCGCGGGGAATAAGCTGGTAGTCCTTCAGCCCTGCGGTGGCAGTCACCTCGGGCAACGCCTCCATCGCTGCGCGCGCTGAGCCGTGCTCGGACAGCAATTTGTGGAATGTCACGGGGCCGATCCGTGGACTGCGCAGCAACTGCAACCAGTCCAGAGCGTCTTCGACAGAAGCGGGGGCGGCGTAATCTGTGCGAACCGGAACATCCGGCGCGATATCCTTGGCCATGGCTCAAGCGTCCTCTTGGCAGAAGGTCTGCCCGACGCCTGTTTCACGGGAAGACTGGATCAGACGAATACCGGGAGGGGTTGCCTGCGCCCCAAGTCTGAGGTGGTGCGAGGGTGGGTGGGTCGACAGAGACACAAGGCACCCGACATCCGCCTGATCTGAAGGCAGAATGCCCTTACGAATCTTAACGTTGAGTAAAAACTTTCCAAAAATCCGCTTTGAAAGTCACTTTTTCGCCCAGATCGATTTCGCGACTGTTTTCAGGCTCAGGTGGCAGAGCCGCCTACGGTCAATCCGCCGATCATCAGGGTCGGTTGACCGACCCCCACGGGCACCCATTGGCCAGCCTTGCCGCAGTTCCCCATGCCTGGATCAAGCGCCATGTCATTGCCGATCCCGCGCACCTGCTGCATGGCCGTCGGGCCGTCGCCGATCAGCGTCGCGCCTTTGACCGGGGCGCCCACCTTGCCATTCCGAACCCGGTAGGCCTCAGTACAGGAGAAGACGAACTTGCCGCTGGTGATATCCACCTGTCCGCCGCCAAAGCCCACCGCGTAGATCCCATCCTTGAGGTCCGCGACGATATCCTCCGGGGTCGCGTCGCCGCCGAGCATATAGGTGTTGGTCATGCGCGGCATCGGAATATGGGCGTAGCTTTCGCGGCGTCCGTTCCCGGTGGGCGACACGCCCATGAGGCGCGCGTTCTGGCGGTCTTGCATATAGCCCACGAGGATGCCGTCCTCGATCAGCACGGTTTTGCCCGAGGGCGTGCCCTCATCATCCACCGTGAGCGAACCGCGCCGGTCCGGGATCGTCCCGTCATCAAGCACGGTGACGCCGGGGGCAGCGACGCGCTGTCCCATCAGCCCTGCAAAGGCCGAGCTTTCCTTGCGGTTGAAATCGCCTTCGAGCCCATGGCCCACCGCCTCATGCAGCAGGATCCCGGGCCAGCCCGGCCCCAGCACCACATCCATTACACCCGCGGGCGCGGGCTCCGCCGAGAGGTTCACTACGGCCACCCGCAGCGCTTCGCGCGCCGTGTTCTGCCAGTGATCCGCGCTCATCAGACTGGTCAGCCCGTAGCGCCCGCCACCGCCGGCAGAACCGCTTTCCCTGCGCCCGTCCTGCTCGACGATGACTGAGATATTGAGCCGCGTCATGGGCCGCACATCGCGCACCCAATGCCCCTCAGGCCGCAGGATCTCGATCTCCTGGATCGAGGCGGCGAGCGAGGCAGACACTTGCACCACCCGCGGATCCAGGGCCCGGGCAAAGGCATCGATTTCGCGCAGAGTGTCGATCTTCACACCGAAGGCCGCACCATCCATCGGGTTTTCATCCGTATAGAGCTTCTGGTTTGTCGCCTGAGGCGGGGCGGCCATCACGCCGCCGCCATCGCCCACGGCCAGCCGCGCGGTGGTCGCGGCCCGGCGCAAGGCCTGCTCCGACAGTTCAGTAGAATGGGCGTAGCCCGCCGTCTCTCCGCGCACTCCGCGCAGCCCGAACCCTTCGGAGGCGTCGTAGTTCGCGGTCTTTATACGACCATCGTCTAGGAGCAGGGATTCGGAGCGCCGCCGTTCGAGAAACAACTCGCCGTCATCGGCCCCAGCAACGGCTTCCCGCAGAATCGCAAGGGCAACCTCGCGGTCCAGCGCGGTGTCGAAAGGACGGAATGCAGTGTCAGCCATCGGAGGATTTCCTTGATCCATGTCAAATCGCGACAGGAGAACGCAGGGCAGGTTCTTGTCTGGGCCATTCATATATGGTTCACACGGATGCAGGACACAACGGCATACCAGAGCAGCTGCTCTACATGCTGGCGCGCTGAGGCGCATCGACCAGACAACAGGAGCGGCATCGGCCGCGACAAGACAGGAAACGACCAATGGCAAACATGACCCGGATGACCGGCGTTCTGGCGGCTGCGATGGCCGCAATTGGCGCGCCCGCCTTGGCAGACAACCGCGAAGGCATGGAGATTATCGGCCAGCCGCTGCCCGGTGGGGTCGGCTTTCAGCCCGCCGCGACCGAGCTGGCGCGCGAGCTGCAATGGCTCGACGGCCTGCTTTTGGTGATCATCACCGTGATCGTGCTCTTCGTGACAGCACTGATCGGTTGGACGATCATCCGCCATAACGCCAAGGCCAACCCGAACCCGGCCCGGTTCAGCCACAACACCCCGATCGAAGTGACATGGACGGTCGTGCCGATCCTGATCCTCGTGTTTATCGGGGCGTTTTCGCTGCCGGTGCTCTTCAAGCAGCAGGAGATCCCGGAAGCCGAGGTGACAATCAAGGCAACCGGCTACCAGTGGTACTGGGGCTATGAGTATCCGGAGCATGACTTTGGCTTCGAAAGCTTCATGCTGGATCGCGCCGCGCTTGAAGAATACGGCTATTCGGATGAGCAGTATCTGCTGGCCACCGACACGGCAGTCGTCGTGCCCGTGGACACCACCGTTGTGATCCAGGTGACTGCAGCCGACGTGATCCATTCCTGGACCATCCCGGCCTTTGGGGTGAAGCAGGATGGCGTCCCCGGTCGTCTCGCCGAACTTTGGTTCTCGGCCGAGAAAGAGGGCATCTATTTTGGTCAGTGCTCCGAGCTGTGCGGCAAGGACCACGCCTATATGCCGATCACCGTGAAGGTGGTCAGCAAGGAGGCCTACGCCCAGTGGCTGGACACCGCGATTGCCGAATATGACGGCACGCCGCGCACAGTGGATTACGCGTCCCGCTGATTTTTGCTCCGGGACGGCTGTGTCGTCCCGGTCCTCCGGCCCATGCCGGTTCATGATATGCCAGTGGATGACTCGAACACATGAGTGACGCCAGCTTTGACAGACCCGCCCCTCTGAGCGGCGAAGGCAACTTCGGAGACTACTTCGCCCTGCTCAAGCCGCGGGTGATGTCGCTTGTGGTGTTCACCGCGCTTGTCGGGCTGCTGATTGCGCCGGTCTCGGTGCATCCGATTGTTGGCTTCTGCGCGATCCTGTTCATCGCCATCGGGGCAGGGGCCTCGGGTGCTTTGAATATGTGGTGGGATGCCGATATCGATGTCATCATGAAGCGCACCGCGCGCCGTCCGGTCCCGGCTGGCAAGGTGCAGGCGGGGGAGGCTCTGGCTCTGGGGCTCGGTCTTTCGGGGCTGTCGGTGGTGATGCTGGCGCTGGCCACGAACCTGCTGGCCGCAGCGTTGCTGGCCTTTACGATCTTCTTCTATGCCGTGGTGTATTCCATGTGGCTCAAGCGCTCCACGCCGCAGAATATCGTCATCGGTGGCGCGGCAGGCGCCTTCCCCCCGATGATCGGCTGGGTCGCTGCCACGGGCTCGATCAGCCTCGAAGCCGTCCTGATGTTCGCGCTGATCTTCATGTGGACCCCGCCCCATTTCTGGGCGCTCGCCCTGTTCATGAAGGCCGACTACCACGATGCGGGGGTGCCGATGCTGACGGTCACCCACGGGCGCAAGGTCACGCGCACCCATATCCTCGTCTACACGATCCTGCTGGCCCCCGTGGCGTTGGGCCTCGCGCTCACCCCCGTGGCCGGGCCGCTCTATCTGGCGACCGCCTTGGTCTTGAATGCGATCTTCCTCAAGGGCGCTGTGGACATTTGGCGTCGCGACGAGATCACCGCCGAAGCGGACAACTACGCGACCGAGAAGAAGTTCTTCAAATTCTCGCTTCTGTATCTGGCACTGCATTTCGGAGCTCTGCTGGTTGAGGGCATCCTCACCCGCAGCGGGCTCTGGACCATGGGAGGGTAAGCCATGTCATTCGGGAAAGACCACGAGCTGCATGAGCGGCGCGCGGGACGGAATTTCGGTGTGGCAGGCCTGCTAGTGGGCTTCGCAGCCATCGTGTTCGGGCTGACGGTTGCCAAGGTGACCGAGGATGGCCCGGTCGAAGGGTTCGACCATGTGGCGCGCCCGGCACTGGTGGAGCGCGGCGAATGAGCGACGCACAGATCCCCCAGCCGAACCACGGCAAGACAGCCCTCAAGCTGGTCGCTGTGGTTGTCACCATGGGCGCGCTGGCCTGGGCCGCCGTGCCGTTCTACGATTGGTTCTGCCGGGTGACCGGCTTCGGCGGCACGACGAACACCGCCGAGGCGGGCTCGGATGTGATCCTGGACCGCACCATTAAGATCAAGTTTGACGCCTCTCTCGAGCGCGACATGCCCTGGACCTTCAAGCCCACCGTGCATGAGGTCGAGATCCGCATCGGCGAGACCGGTCTGGCCTTCTACGAGGCCCATAACCCAACTGATGTTCCCGTCGCCGGATCTGCGAGCTACAATGTGGCGCCCTTCAATGCGGGCGGGTACTTCACGAAGATCGACTGCTTCTGCTTCGAGGAGCAGGTGCTCCAGCCCGGTGAGACCGTGCTGATGCCGGTCACTTTCTTTGTGGATCCCGAGATCATCGAGGATGACGAGGCCGCCGCAAACAGCCACATCACCCTGTCTTACACGTTCTATCAGATCGATCTGCCCGAGCGGGTGGAGGACACCGCCGCCATCACGCACGACGCCGCCCCGGCACCGACGCGTACGAGCTATAACTGACCTGCCTGAGGAGAGCCCCCTATGGCACATGAAAAAAATCACGATTATCACATTCTGCCCCCCTCGGTCTGGCCCTTTGTCGGTGCGGTGGGCGGCTTCATCATGCTGTTCGGGGCCGTGCTCTGGATGAAAGGCAGCCCGCCATTCATGTTCATCGCAGGCCTGCTGACCGTGTTGGTCACAATGTTCGGCTGGTGGACCGAAGTGGTTCGTGAGAGCCATGCGGGCGATCACACTCCGGTGGTGCGGATCGGCCTGCGCTATGGCTTTATCTTCTTCATCATGTCCGAGGTCATGTTCTTCGCGGCATGGTTCTGGAGCTTCTTCAAACACGCGCTCTACCCGATGCATCCCGACGGGCTTAGCCCGGCGATTGACGGCGTCTGGCCGCCCGCGGGGATTGAGACTTTTGACCCGTGGCACCTGCCGCTGATCAACACGCTGATCTTGCTCTGTTCCGGCGCGGCCGCAACCTGGGCGCACCACGCGCTGGTCCATGAGGACAACAAGCAGGACATGAAAAGCGGTCTCCTGCTGGCCATCGGCCTCGGCGTGATCTTCACCGCGTTCCAGGCTTATGAGTACAGCCACGCGGCCTTCGGCTTCTCCGGCAACATCTATGGTGCGAACTTCTTCATGGCGACGGGCTTCCATGGCGCGCATGTGATCATCGGCACCATCTTCCTCTTCGTCTGCTACCTGCGCGTGCGGCGCGACCATTTCAGCGCCGAGAAGCATATCGGCTTCGAAGCCGCCGCGTGGTACTGGCACTTCGTGGATGTGGTCTGGCTGTTCCTCTTTGCAGCGGTCTATGTCTGGGGGGGCTGACGCCCGGCTCTGAATTGTCGATGCGGCCGGGCCTTGTCCCGGCCGTTTCTCTTTTGGCGCGAGGCCCTGCGCGAGTTGGGCCAGGGGGAGGGACCTGATGCTGCGTACAGCCATTCCACTGGCCTTCGGTGTGATCGGCACGCTGATCCTGCTGGGTCTGGGCAACTGGCAGGTGAACCGGCTCGCCGAGAAGGAGGCCTTTCTCGCCGAGATCGACGGGCGGATCGCGGATCTGCCCTTGGACCTTCCGGCGGCACCGAACCCCGAGAAGGATCGTTTCCTCGCGGTTGAGCTGCGCGGGACCTATAAGGGCGAAGAGATTGACGTGCTGGCCAGCGCCAAGGGGATCGGCGCGGCTTACCGGGTGATCTCGGTCTTCGAGACCGAAGAAGGTCGCCGGGTGCTGGTGGATCGCGGTTTCCTGCCCGTGGCCCAGCGGGATGCGGAGCGTGACTTCCCCACCGCCCGACTGCAGGGCAACCTCCACTGGCCCGATGAGGTGGACGGGTTCACCCCGGAGCCGGATCTGGCCAACAACACCTGGTTTGCGCGGGATGTTCCGGCGCTCGCCGCTGCGCTGAACACCGAACCGGTGCTGCTCATCCTGCGCGCCACCTCGGAGCCCGACCCCTTCGCGACCCCCTATCCTCTGGACAGCAGCGGGATTCCCAATGACCACCTCGAATACGCAGTGACGTGGTTTTCGCTGGCTGCGGTCTGGTTCGGGATGACTCTCTATTTCCTGTGGCGTATGAGGCGCTCAGAACGACATAGCGACAGCCCTGAGGCTGAGTAAGGCACGACCATGCGGTATATCTCCACCCGGGGGCAGGCCCCGGCGATGGCATTTCACGAGGCGATGCTGGCAGGGCTTGCCAGCGATGGCGGGCTCTATGTCCCCGAAACCGTGCCGACGCTCAGCGCGGACGAGATCCGCGTCATGGCCGGTCTGCCCTATGAGGAGATCGCCTTCCGCGTGATGCGTCCCTTCATCGGCGACAGCTTCACCGATGACGAGTTCCGCGCGGATATCGCCACCGCCTATGCGGGCTTTGGCCATGACGCGCGCGCGCCACTCAAGCAGCTCGGGCCAAACCATTTCCTGCTGGAGCTCTTCCACGGGCCGACGCTGGCCTTTAAGGATTTCGCGATGCAGCTCATTGGGCAGCTCTTTCAGCGCGAACTGTCGCGCCGGGGCAGCCGGGTGACCATCGTGGGGGCGACCTCCGGCGATACAGGCTCCGCGGCGATCGAGGCCTTCCGTGGCATCCCGGCGGTCGATGTCTTCATCCTCTACCCCCATGGCCGGGTCTCGGAGGTGCAGCGCCGCCAGATGACCACGCCGGTGGAGGACAATGTCCATGCGCTTGCCCTGCACGGACATTTCGATGATTGCCAAGCGCGGCTGAAAGACATGTTTAACGACCACGATTTCCGCGATGGCGTGCGGCTGGCGGGCGTGAACTCGATCAACTGGGCGCGGGTGCTGGCGCAGGTCGTCTATTTCTTCTCGGTCGCCACGAGCCTCGGGGCGCCGGATCGCAAGATTAGCTTCACCGTGCCCACGGGGAATTTCGGCGATATCTTCGCCGGCTACATCGCCAAGCGCATGGGTCTGCCCATCGAGCAGCTGGTGATTGCGACGAACCAGAACGACATCCTGCACCGCTGCCTGACCACCGGGGCCTACAAAACCGATGAGGTCATCCCGTCGATCAGCCCGTCCATGGATATCCAGGTCAGCTCGAACTTCGAGCGGCTGCTCTTTGACATCTATGACCGGGACGGCGCGGCGATTGCTCAATTGATGGAGGAGCTGAAATCCGAAGGTGGTTTTACCCTGTCCCAGGGAGCGCTGTCGCGTCTGCGCGAAGGCTTCGCTTCGGGCCGCGCCTCAGAGGAGGAGACCTCTGCTACCATCGCCCGGGCGCGCAGCACGATGAACGAACTGCTCTGCCCGCATTCCGCTGTCGGTGTCCACGTGGCTGAGCAGCATGCCGCGCCGGAGACACCGATGGTGACCCTTGCCACGGCCCACCCGGCGAAGTTCCCGGCGGCGGTCGAGGCAGCGACCGGAGTGCATCCCCCCCTTCCGCCGCGCATGGAATCCCTCTATGAGCAGTCCGAGCGGGTCACCGAGGTCCCCAACGACCTGGCCGCGCTGCAGACCCTCATCCGGGAGCGGATACCGACATGAGCCAGACGCCTGACACGGACACCCAGCTGACTACGCTGTCCAATGGATTTCGCATCGTCTCCGAGCATATGCCCGGGCTGAAATCCGCGGCTGTCGGGATTTGGGTGCTCGCCGGAGGGCGGCATGAACGGATCGAGCAGAACGGCATTGCCCATTTTCTTGAGCATATGGCGTTCAAGGGCACCGAGAAGCGCTCGACCCTCGCCATTGCCGAAGCGATCGAGGATGTGGGCGGCTATATCAACGCCTATACCTCGCGGGAGGTGACCGCCTATTACGCCCGGATCCTGGAGCCGGATGTGGCGCTCGCGGTGGATGTGATCGCTGATATCCTGCGCAATCCGGTCTTTGATCCGAACGAGATTGAGGTGGAGCGGGGCGTGATCCTGCAGGAAATCGGACAGGCGCTCGACACGCCCGATGACGTGGTCTTTGACTGGCTGCAGGAACGGGCCTTTGCCGATCAACCCATGGGTCGGACCATCCTTGGCCCCGCCGACCGAGTGCGGGCCTTCGAGCGGCAGGATTTCTACGATTTCGTGGGGGAGCATTACCGGCCCGAGACGATGATCCTCTCGGCTGCGGGCGCGGTGGACCATGCGGCGCTTGTGGCCCAGGCTGAAGCGCTCTTTGGCGATATGGGGCAGGGGCAGCGCGCTGCGGCGCAGCCCGCGACCTTCACCTGCGGCGAGGCGCGCGTGATCAAGCCCTTGGAGCAGGTACATTTCGCCATGGCGCTGCCGGGGCCGGGTTATCGCGATCCGTCGATCTATACCGCACAGGTTCATGCGACGGCCCTTGGCGGCGGCATGTCCTCGCGCCTCTTTCAGGAGATCCGCGAGAAGCGGGGCCTGTGCTATTCGATCTTTGCCCAGGCCGGGGCCTATGCGGATACGGGCATGATGACCGTCTATGCGGGGACCTCCGGGGGGCAGATTGCCGAGCTGTCGGACATCACCCTGCGCGAGATCCAGCGCGCCGCTGAGGACATGACGACCCATGAGGTCGCGCGTGCCCGGGCGCAGATGAAGGCAGGCCTGCTCATGGGCCTCGAAAGCCCGTCTTCCCGGGCCGAGCGTCTGGCCCGACTGGTGGGGATCTGGGACCGCGTGCCGCCGATTGATGAGACCATTGCGCGGATCGACGCGGTCACCACCGGGGATGTGAAGGACTATGCCTCCGAGCTTTGCGAGAAGGGCGAGGCGGCCATGGCGCTCTATGGTCCGGCCGAGGCCGCGCCGACCCTCGATGCGATCCGGGAGCGACTGGCCGCCTGATGCTGCTCCGACGACCGGCCGTCAAGATCGAGACAGAGCGCATGACGCTCCGCCCGCCGGTCCATGCCGATTTCCGGGACTGGACGGCCCTGCGCGACGCAAGCCGCGCCTTTCTCACCCCGTGGGAGCCCACATGGTCGCCGGACCACTTGAGCCGAAAATCCTTCACCAACCGGGTCTATTGGGCCAACCGCTCGATCAAGGGGGGGACGGCCTATCCGCTGTTCCTGATTGATCGAAGCGCGCAACGACTGCTTGGGGCGATCACACTCGACAATGTGAAACGCGGACCCGCGCAATCTGCGACGCTCGGCTACTGGATCGGCGCGGCCCATGCAAGGCAGGGCTATATGCGCGAAGCGATCACCGCGGTGACGCATTACGCGCAGAAGGAAATGGATCTTAGCCGGATCGAGGCGGCCTGCCTGCCCGAGAACACCGCCTCGCGCGGGGCCCTCGAGAAATGCGGGTTTAAATATGAAGGCGTGGCGCAAAGCTATCTGCAGATCGCCGGACGCTGGCGGAACCATGTGCTCTACGCGAACCTGCGGCTCGACCGCAGGGGCCGTACGGATGTGGGCTAGGCGCAGGGTCAGCCCCGGAGTTGCACACAAAAAACGCCGCCTCAAAGGGGCGGCGTTCTGCATTGATGGAGCGGGTCTTACTTGGAAAGGGGCCCGATCATCATGACCATCTGACGGCCTTCCATCTTGGGCATGTTCTCGACCTTGCCGGTTTCCTTGGTGTCCTCGGCCACCCGTTCCAGCAGTTCGCGTCCCAGGTTTTGGTGCGCCATCTCGCGGCCACGGAAGCGCAGGGTCACCTTCACCTTGTCGCCATTCTCGAGGAACTTGAACACGTTGCGCATTTTGACTTCATAGTCGTGCGTGTCGGTGTTCGGGCGGAATTTGACTTCCTTGACCTCGATCGTCTTCTGCTTCTTGCGGGCTTCGCTCTCGCGCTTTTGCTGTTCGTATTTGAACTTGCCGAAATCCATGATCTTGCAGACCGGGGGATTTGCGTTGGGCGAAATCTCCACCAGATCGAGACCGGCCTCTTCAGCCATCCGCATGGCTTCGCGGGGACTGACCACGCCGACATTCTCGCCGTCAGCATCAATCAGTCGAATTTCAGGGGCGCGGATGCGCCCGTTCACGCGGGGGCCAGTGTCACGTTGCGGCGGAGCGTTATGGGGTCTGCGGGCTATCGGTTTGGTCCTTGTATCGTTCACCGTTTGAGAGCGCGAAGGTAAGCGCTAAGCCGCTTGCGATCAAGCGGGTATTCAGAATGCGAGGGGGGTTGGCCCGCCCTTTTGGGTCTCAAAGCGGTGTGAGAAACCAGCAACCCTGCGCTGTGGCACGGAGGAGGCAGCGCGAGGGAAGCGCCCTCCCTTAAATCCGAGCGAGCAGCGCGCCCAGAAGGGCAGCAGGCGCATCCTCCTGCACGAGATGCGCGGCATCGGGGATGGGGGTGAAGCTCTTGGCGCCGAGGGCCGCCTCGATCTCGCGCCCTTGTGCAGGCGGGATGAAGGTATCGCGCATGCCCCAGGTGAGATGCACATCGAAGTCAGGCGCTTGGTACTTCGCCTGCGCTTCGGCGATATTGCTGCGATCCGCCTGCGCGATCTGAAGATAGAAGGCGCCTTGGCCGTCCGCGCCGGTCCAAGGGGCAAGATAGGTCTGGATCGCCTCTTCGCGCAGCGGGTGGTGCGCCGCAGCCTGGATATAGGCGCGGAACAGCGCCTCATGGGCATAGGCGGGCAGGCCGGAAAAAGCGGGCTCGTATTGCGCCACATGGGCGTAGAAGGGCGAGCCCGAGGGCAGGACCGCGACGCAATTGATCAGATGCAGTTTGCGATAGGCCAAGCCATTGATGAAATGCCCGCGCAGGGCGCAGAGCCCACCGAAATCATGACCGACCACTTGCGGTGCGTGCAGGCCCCATTCGCCGACTAATGCCGCCAAAAGATCGCTCTGCACGGATTCCGATACATTCTGATCCGCCCGCTTCTCCGACTGCCCCGTGCCCAGCATGTCGAAGTAATAGACCTTATGCGAATTCGCCAGCCAGGGCGCGATGTTGCGCCAGGCTTGAGAGGACCAGGGGAAGCCATGGATCAGGATGATGGGATCGCCCGTGCCCATGCAGCCCCAGGCCACGGACTGGCCGTTATAGATAAACCGTTCCTTCAGTTCCAGCATCGCGGATCCTTTCATCGTCAGTTTGACAAATAGCATAAATGCTATATAATGATTGATATGAAGATACGCGAAGATCAAGTCAAGGCGCTGGCCAATGACACCAGGATCGAGGTGCTGCGGCTTCTCGATGACCCGGCGGCCCATTTCTCTCATCAGGAATCCGCGGATCCGGTGGAGACAGGGGTCTGCGTGCAGCTGCTTGCGGCGCATTTCCAGGTGAGCCAGCCGACCATGAGCCGCCATATCGAGCTGCTCCGACGGGCTGGTTTTCTCAGGGCGAAGCGGCAACAGAAATGGACCTATTGCTCGCGGGATGAGAAGGCGCTGGCGGAGTATGCGGCTTGGCTGAAGACATCCCTGAACATCAAGGATCTCTGATCACAAGCCCCGTTACACACGACCCTTCAAACGCAAACCGCCCACCGGTGTCCGGCGGGCGGTGATGTCCTGTCGGAACCGGCTGGTCTCAGTCGAGGAAGGCTTTCTCGACCACGTAATGGGCGGGCTTGGAGTTTGCCCCTTCTTCGAGCCCGTAGCTCTCGAGCATGGCCTTCAGTTCCAGATTGAACGCAAGGTTGCCGCAGATCATTGCCCGATCAGTGTCGGGGTTGAGCACCGGTACACCCAGATCCTCGAAGCACTCGCCCGAGTTCATCAGGTCGGTGATGCGACCCATCTTGGGGCTCTCTTCTCGGGTGGTGGTCGGGTAGTATTTGATCTTCTTCCAGAACCCCTCGCCGATCACGTCGTTTAGCAGCTCGTCATCCTTGAGCGCCTCGATCAGGTTGCGGCCATAGGTCAACTCGCCCGCCTCACGGCAGGTATGCGTGATGATGACCTCGTCATAATCCTCATAGGTCTGCGGCTCGCGTAGCAGGCTCGCGAAGGGCGCAAAGCCGGTGCCCGTGGCGAAAAACCAGATCCGTTTGCCGGGGATCAGTGCGTCATGGACAAGCGTGCCCACGGGCTTGGGGCGCAGGATGATTTCTTCGCCAGGCTGGATGTGTTGCAGACGGGAGGTCAGCGGGCCATCGGGAACCTTGATCGAGTAAAACTCCAACTCCTCATCCCAGGACGGCGAGGCGATGGAATAGGCCCGCAGCAGTGGTTTTTGCTTGCCGGTTTTCGGGTTCGGCTCGCCCATCAGGCCGATCATCACGAACTCGCCTGACCGGAACCGCAGGCTCTGGGGCCGGGTCACGCGAAAGGAGAACAGACGGTCGGTATAGTGCTCAACGGCAGTGACGGTTTGCGCGTCGGGCAGTGTGGGAACTTTGATCGGAGTTGCGTCGGTCACGGTACTGGCCACATCGGTTGGTTTATTCATGCTGTCTACTGAGGTTGACACCTCGGCCCCACTGTTAAACGGATTTGGAGACTCTGCAAAGAGGACAATCAGGCGCGCAGCCGGGCCTGATAATTGTGATCCTGCCAGCTCGCGCGGGCGCGCCACTGGTCCTCGGGCTGACGGCTGGCCAGGGCGGCGTCGATCTCGACCTCGTCGAAGCCCGAGCGGCGCGCCATGGCATATTGGTCGGCCAACACATGGCCCCGCGCGCGCAGCCGCCCTGCAAAGCCCGCATTGCGCAGACGCCGCGCCAGCGAGAAGCCGCGGCCATCGGCAAAACTCGGGAAGTCGATGCGGATCATTGCGATCCCGTCGAGCCGCGCCAGAAGGGGGGTGACATCCGCGTCGCTGGACAGATCGAGGCCAACTACGTCATTGGCGGGCGCCTCGGTCAGAGGCGTGAACCCGCCATTCCAGGTCTCGGGGCCAAAGCCGGCATCGGTGACAATCGTCGGGGCGGTCTGGGTCATGCCGCGTCTCCTTTGGGCATAGGGCCGCGCACGACCTTGCCATTGATGAAATGAATGCCGCACTCTTCCTTGTCGGCGTCCCGCCAGCGGCCCGCGCGGGGGTCTTCGCCGGGTTTGACCGGCGAGGTGCAAGGCGCGCAGCCGATGGAAGGGTAGCCCTTGGCCACCAGCGGGTGACGTGGCAGGCGGTTGTTGATCATGTAGTCCTGAACATCTGCCGGGTCCCAATGGGCCAGCGGATTGACCTTGATACGCGCGGGGCCATCGGCCTCGAAAAACTCGAGCGCAGCGCGGGAGCCCGCCTGAAATCGTTTCCGCCCGGTGATCCAGGCGTCATATCCGTCAAGCGCGGCTTCGAGCGGGCGTGTCTTGCGCAGATCGCAGCAGGCATCCGTATCGCGGCCGTGCAGGAGATTGTCCGGATCCTCGACCGCTAGCGCGGCCTCCGACGCGCGCACCACTTCGATCCGGGTCAGGCCGAGCTTGCGCGCGACCTCTTCCTGATAGGCGAGGGTCTCGGGAAAGAGCATCTGCGTATCGATGAAGAGCACCGGCGTCTTCGGCGCCTTCTTTGCAATCATATGCAAAAGCACGACCGACTCCGCTCCGAAAGAGCTGACCAGTGCAATCCGGCCCACCGTGGGATCGCCAAGCGCCCGTTCGACCACCGAGGTGGCCGAATGGTGCTTGTACCGTTGGTTCAGATCGGCGACCCGTTCGCTAACCGGGGGGAGAGGCGC
The DNA here is from genome assembly GCA_038746545.1 of Pseudomonadota bacterium. Taxonomy (GTDB): domain Bacteria; phylum Pseudomonadota; class Alphaproteobacteria; order Rhodobacterales; family Rhodobacteraceae; genus Dinoroseobacter. Next base: position 106,435 of record JBCDKN010000008.1, on the reverse strand, counting down.
CTCAAGCGGCATTTTTCCGCGCGGCCTCCGGGTAGAGGGCGGCCTTGAACGGCGCGGCCCCCAGACGGCGATAGGTCTCGAGGAAGGTTTCCTCGGCGCTGTCGCGCACGTCCAGATAGGCGTAGATCAGCCTTTCGATGGCGGGCACGATCTCATCATAGGCAAAGCCCGGACCGGCGCGCTGGCCGATGGCGGCGGTTTCGGTGCCGTCCCCGCCCAGGGTGATCTGGTAGTTCTCGACGCCCGCGCGGTCGAGGCCAAGAATCCCGATATGGCCCACATGGTGGTGCCCGCAGGCATTGATGCAGCCGGAGATCTTGATCTTCAGTGCACCGATATCATGCTCGAGCTTCAACTCGTCGAACCGTGTGGCGATCTGCTGGGCGACCGGGATCGAGCGGGCTGTGGCCAGCGCGCAGTAATCCATGCCGGGGCAGGCGATGATGTCCGAGATCAGACCGACATTGGCCGTGGCCAGCCCAGCCGCCTTGAGCTCTGCATGTATCTTGGGCAGGTCGGCGCGATGCACATGGGGCAGGATCACGTTCTGCTCATGGCTTATGCGAAGCTCGTCATGACCGTAAGCCTCGGCGAGATCGGCCATCAGACGCATCTGGTCCGAGGAGGCATCCCCGGGCGTCGCACCATGAGACTTGAGCGAGATTGTCACGATCCCATAGCCGTCGGCACGGTGCGCTGCGATATTCGTATCCACCCAGGAGCGGAAGACCGGATCAGCGTCATAGGCGGCCTCATAGGCGGCAACGGAGCCGGTCTCAAACGCGGGGGCGGCGAATTGCGGCGCGATGGCGCGCAGCAGCTCTTGATCCGCACCGCCGAACGCCGCGCGGGTGATCGCGAATTCCGCCTCGACGAGATCGCGGATCGTCTCGATGCCGTTCTCATGGACGGTGATCTTGATCCGCGCCTTGTATTTGTTGTCTCGGCGGCCGAGCTGGTTGTAGACCCGCACGATGGCTTCGGCATAAGGCAGAAGGTCGGCCATGGGCAGGAACTCCCGCACCACCTTGCCGATCATCGGAGTTCGACCAAGACCGCCACCGACGATGACCTTCACGCCGATCTCACCGTCCTGTGCGACGATCTGCAGCCCGATATCATGGGCCTTGATCACGGCGCGGTCTGCCTCGGCCCCGGTCACGGCAATCTTGAACTTGCGCGGCAGGAACTGGAATTCCGGGTGATCCGTGGACCATTGGCGCAGAAGCTCGGCAATCGGGCGCGGATCGGCGATTTCATCGGCAGCGGCCCCGGCGAAATGGTCCGCGGTCACGTTGCGGATCGTGTTGCCCGAGGTTTGGATCGCGTGCATGCCCACATCGGCCAGCGAATCGATCATATCCGGCACATCGCGCAGTTTCGGCCAGTTATACTGAATGTTCTGGCGCGTGGTGAAATGCCCGTAGCCGCGATCCCAGCGATCCGCGATCATCGCGAGCTGGCGCATCTGGCGGCTGTTGATCGTGCCATAGGGGATCGCCACGCGCAGCATGTAGGCGTGGAGCTGCAGGTAGAGCCCGTTCATCAGCCGCAGGGGCTTGAACTCGTCCTCGGTCAGCGAGCCGTCGATGCGGCGCTCGACCTGAGCGCGGAACTGGGCGGCGCGTTCGCGTACGAAGGCTTCGTCGAATTCGGTATAGCTGTACATGTTGGCTGTCTCCGGTTGCACCCGGGGGAGGGCGGGCGCGCTGTCTCTGGGGTCAGGGGCGCTGCAGTTCCTGCTTGCCATGGGCGTAGTTCGACGGGCCCTTGGCGCGGAACGCTTCGCGGAAATGGACGGGGGCCGCGCCTTCGGGCGTTGGGTTTACATCGGCGAGATAGACGCCGACCACGCGGTCGGCCTGCGCCTCTGCATCTAGCAGACGGATCTGGGCATGGGCTTCGTCATCGAGCACCTCAGCCTCATCCAGATGCCGGGTCCAGCTGTCATTCGGTGCCAGATAGATCACATCGCCTTCGAGCAGATCATTGGCAGTGATGACTTTCGGGGTGAAAACACGGGGCATCAGGCAAATTCCTTCAGGTCGGTGAGGGCGGCACGGGCCTCGCGCGGTGCGAGGCCGTACATCAGGATCGCCGGACCGGAGAGCCGTTGGGCGACCTCTCCGAGGGCGTTAAGGTCGGTGGCATGGATACGCTGGTCGGCGCGGCTGACATTCTCGATCAGGGTGACGGGCGTGGTCGGGGCCGCGCCATGCATCAAAAGGCGTCCCTGCAGGAAGCGCGCGGCCTTCTTGGCCATGTAGATCGCTGCAACCTGTCCCGGCTCGGCGAGCGCGCGCCAATCATGATCGGCAAACCCCTTGGTGTCATGCCCGGTCAGGAAACGCAGGGAGGAATTCCGCCCGCGCTGGGTCAGGCTCTGACCCAACCCGGCCGCGGCGGCAGAGGCGGTGGTGATCCCGGGCACAATCCGCCAGGGGATCTGGGCAGAATCCAACGCTTCGATCTCCTCGTCGAGGCGGCCATAAATCGCCGGATCGCCGGATTTCAGGCGAACAACCTGCGCTCCGGCCTTGGCATGGGTCACGATCAACTCGTTGATGTCAGATTGGGAGGTGGAAGCGCCAAAGCCTTCCTTGCCCGCATAGACCAGCACGGCCTCGCGACGCGCAAGCTCGAGGATTTCGGGCGTGACTAAACGATCATAGATCACCACATCGGCCTCATCGAGCGCCTTGCGCGCCTTCAAGGTCAAGAGCTCCGGATCGCCGGGGCCCGCGCCCACCAGCGCAACGCTGCCCGCGCGGGCCTCGGTGTTCAGATGCCGCTCAAGCAGGCGATCGAGGGCGGCCTTGGCCCCTTGCGCGCCCTCGGCTTCGGCCGCTGCGGGACCCGCGCCGAAATAGTAGTCGCGCCAGAAGTCCCGGCGCGCGCGGCCCATGGGCAGGGCCTCGGCCTTGGGGCGAAAGGTCTTGCCGACCCGTGCCAGCATGCCCAGCAGGGGCGAGAGCTTCGCTTCCAGATCCGCCTTGATCGAGCGGGCGAGCACTGGGGCCGCGCCCTCGGTACCGATAGCGATGGTCACCGGATCGCGATCCACGATGGCCGGGGTGATGAACTGGCTGTCGCCCAGATTGTCGACGATGTTCACGAGCGCACCATCGGCCTGGGCGAGTTTGCGCACGCGCGCGTCTTCGCTCGGATCTTCGCTGGCCGCATAGACGAGGCTCGCGCACATCCCGTCCCCGGGCTCGAACGCGCGCCGGATCAGGGTCAGACGGCCCTCGGCGGCCCAATCCTCAATCTCTGGGGCGGCTTCGGCGGCCACAACGCTCAGGCGGGCTTCGGTCTTCAGAAGAAGGCGCAGCTTGGCCAGCGCGGCGTCACCGCCACCGGCGAGGACGATGCGGCGACCGGCCACCGCGAGGAAAATGGGAAAATGCTGCATTGCGCACCTTGGGTTTGTCTCTGCTGTATATAGAAATTTTTCCCGTGAAATTGCTAGACGAGGGAAAATATAAGGAATAAATGGTTTCCATACCGCCAAGGGGCGTCAGAAAGTTCTAAAATGCGAGGGCGCGTAGGATGTCGGTTTCACTGGACGCGACGGATCGGAAAATTCTCAAGGCGTTGCAACGCGATGCCAGCCAGTCCTTGGAGGAAATCGCCCGTCAGGTGGGTGCATCCAAGACGCCGGTTTGGAACAGGATCCGCAAATTGCGCGAGGCCGGCGTGATCAAACAGCAGACAGCCGTGCTCGATCCAGAGGCGCTAGGCCTTGAGGCCTGTTTCTTCGTCCTGATCCGTACGTCAGAGCATGAAGCCGATTGGCAGCAACGGTTTCTCAAGGCGCTTCTGGACCGGGACGAGGTGCTCGAAGCGCACCGGCTGGCGGGGGATATCGACTATATCTTGAAGGTCCGGGTCGAAAATGCCCGGGCCTATGACCACTTCTATCAGGCGTTGATCCAGGAGGTGCGGATCTACAACGTGACCGCGCTCCTTTCTATGGAAGAGATCAAGTCAACCTTCGCGCTGCCAATCCGGGATTGACCCGGCTCAGGTCCCGCAGAATGTCTCCCGCACGGCCTCTTCGGGGCGGGCGGGGGCCTGATAGGCCGCGTGCTCGGGCTGATCGGCGAAGGGCTGTTGCAGCACGGCGTTGAGCGTATGGAAGGGGGCGAAATCCCCGGTCAGTCCGGCTTGGATCGCCTCCTCGACGCGGTGGTTGCGCGGAATATAGGCCGGGTTCGCGGATTTCATACGCGCCGACAGAGTATCGGCAGAGCCTGCATCTTCGGCTAGCCGCGCCTGCCATCCCTTGGCCCAGCCATCGAACCGCTCCGGCTCGGGATAGAGTGCGCGGACCACATCCACCCCCTCGGCCAATCCGCGGAAGGCCAGGGTGAAATCCACGCCCGCCCCGGCCATGTGCCCGAGCAAGTCATGGGCCAGTGCCGCATCGCCGGGCTTGTCCGAGACCAGTCCGAGTTTGGCGCGAAAAACCTCCGTCCAGGCCGCCTGGTAGAGATCGGCAAAGCCCTGCACCGCTTCGGTCGCTAGATCAATGGCGCGGTCCTTGTCTGTATCGATCAGCGGCAGCATCGCTGTCGCGAGCTGCGCGAGATTCCAGACCGCAATTTCCGGCTGCTTGCCATAGGCGTAGCGCCCGAACTGGTCGATCGAGGAATAGACCGTCTCGGGGTGATAGGCCTCCATGAAAGCGCAGGGACCGTAGTCGATGGTCTCGCCCGAGATGGTCATGTTGTCCGTATTCATCACCCCGTGGATGAACCCAAGACCCATCCATTGCGCAATAAGGCGTGCCTGCCGCGCGATCACGCCCTTGAGAAGGTCGAGCGCGGTCGCGGCCCCTGGGTCGTGGCGGGTGCGGGCGAAGGCGATGAGCTGTTCCACCGCGTCCAGATCCCTGCGGGCTGCGAAGAACTGGAACGTGCCTACGCGCAGATGGCTGGAGGCGACGCGTGTAAAAACCGCCCCGGGCATGGGCTGCTCGCGCAGCACGCGCTCACCCGTTGTCACAGCAGCCAGCGCCCGGGTCGTGCGCACGCCGAGCGCATGCATAGCTTCGGACAGGATATACTCCCGCAGGACCGGGCCCAATGCTGCCCGGCCGTCGCCGCGCCGCGAGAAGGGCGTGGGACCCGAACCCTTGAGCTGGATATCGCGCAGATGCCCATCCGCATGGCGCAGCTCTCCCAGCAGGATCGCGCGCCCATCGCCGAGTTGCGGGTTGAACCCGCCGAACTGGTGTCCGGCATAGGCCTGTGCCAGCGGCGACGAACCCTCGGCCACCGTGTTCCCGGCCAGCATCGCTACGCCCTCGGGGCTTTCCAGCATGTCCGGGTCGAGCCCGAGTTCCCGGGCGAGCCGGTGGTTCACCGCGATCAGCGCTGGGGCCTCCACGGGCGTCGGGGCCATTCGGGCATGGAAACGGTCGGGCAGGGCGGCGTAATGCGCCTCAAAGGGGATCTGGATGCTCATGGCTCGCATGTAGGCGGACGGGGGCGGGAAAGCTAGAGGCGACCGATCCGCTCGGTCAGCAGGGCAAAGAACCCGTCCGCATCCACATCCCCGATAAAAAGCGCGTTGGCGGCGCGATCGGTGACGCCCCACCAATCGGCCACGGTCATTCCCCGGGTCAGAGGACTGTCCACCTCGATCTCCACATTGATCTGGCGACCGGAGAACAGCTCCGGCTGCAGCAGGTAGGCGATCACGCAGGGATCATGGAGCGGCGCGCCCTCGGAGCCATATTTCTCCTTGTCGAACCGCTCGAAGAAATCTGTCCATGCGGCGACCATATCGCCCAAATGACTGCCAAGCGCGCGGAAGCCTGCGATATGGGGCGCAGTGGTCAGGGCCTTGTGGGTGACATCGAGCGGCATCACCACCAATGGCACGCCCGCCGCGAAAACGGTCTTGGCCGCCTCCGGGTCCACGTAGATGTTGAACTCCGCCGCCGGGGTGATGTTGCCTACCTCGAAATAGGCCCCGCCCATGAGCACGATTTCGGCCACGCGCGGAACGATGTCCGGCGCCTCGTCAAAAGCCGTGGCAATGTTGGTCAGCGGGCCGAGCGGGCAGAGTGTGACCGTTCCCGCAGGTTCGCGCCGCAAGGTCTCGATGAGGAAGGCCACAGCGTGTTGATCTGCGAGCGGCATGGTCGGATCCGGCAGGACCGGCCCGTCGAGCCCGGTTTTGCCATGGACATGCTCGGCCGTGACCAGTCTCCGCGCGATGGGGCGGTCACACCCCGCATGGACCGGGATATCCGGGCGCCCGGCCAGCTCGCAGACGATCCGCGCATTCTTGGCGGTCAGCTCGAGCGGGACATTGCCCGCCACGGCGGTGATGCCGAGCACATTGATCTCCTCCGGAGAGGCAAGGGCCAGCAGGATCGCGACCGCATCGTCCTGTCCGGGATCGGTGTCGATGATGATCTTGCGGGGCGCGCTGGGGCCGTCTTGCATGGGAGCCTCCTGACTGGTCGGATGAAGGTGGCAACTCGCCCTGTTCCTGTCCAGACGATTCTCGGCGGGCGGTTGACCTGCGCGGGGCCGGTGTCGGGGAAACACTCTATCCCGATGGTGGAAACGCAAATAAGGCAGGGCCCGGCGTGAGGGAGGTCGTCGATTGACCCTAGGTCAGCTGCAATCCGCCCCTGAACCCTATCGGTGTTCCACCCTCGGAGACAGCGACACGGCTCTGTGCCCGATTGCGCAGCAGATCCCAGCGCAGTGCCTGCGGAACCGGCGGGAAACCGCCCCGGCCTGCCCCATGAAATCGTCACAGTTCGGCCAAGACCCGCCCGGCTGGTGCCGCAGTTCTCCTGTCTAACGGAGCTGTGACGCCTCAGGGGCCGACCTTGGGCGCAGTAACGAGTATCTGAGTAAGCCGGTGGCGCCCTCTTCGGAGGGCGTCACTTGCCCCAGCCCGGAGATACACCGTGCCCGACGCCCGGACAGTTCTGGATTTCAAAGGCCCCGCAGAGGTGGAGACCCCCGAGCATACCGAGGCATGGAGCCTTCCCGGCTTTGGCCCGGATGTGCGGATCGAGACAAACCTAGGACCGGTGCCCGCCGCGCTGTTGCGTCGGGGAGATCTGGTTGTCGTTCCGTCGGGCCAATACACGCAGATCGAGTGGATCGACCGGATCGGTCTCGACGCGCAATTTCTGGCCGCGCGTCCGGCGGCGCGCCCCCGCCGCCTGCCCAAGGGCTGCGGGCCCAGTGGCATCCCCCATGCGGATTTACTCCTGTCAGGGGCGCAAACCCTGCTCTGGGGGACGCGAGAGGGGCAGATGATCGCCTGTGCCGAGCTGAGCGCCAGCGCGCTCCACCCGGCCGAAGCGATCAAATACACAGTGTTTCATTGCGAGGATCCGGTGCTGGTCTGCGCTGAAGGCCTCTGGTGCCTCGTCGATCCGGCGACCAGCACCGAGGGGCGCGCGGTGGGCTGAGCTACAGCCCTTCGGACTTCGCCTCCTGCCAGAGGGCTTCCATTTCGTCGAGGCTGGCATCAGCTGGGGTTCGCCCGCCCTCTGCGAGGCGCGCTTCGATATGGGCAAAACGCCGGGAGAACTTCGTGTTTGCATCCCGCAGGGCATGCTCGGGATCGAGATCCAGATGCCGCCCGAGATTGACCGCCACAAAGAGCAGATCACCAAACTCCTCATGCAACTCCTGTTGCGAGCCGGTCTCGCGGGCTGCGGCCAGTTCGCGGGCCTCCTCCTCGACCTTGGCGAGAACCTGATCGACGTCATTCCAGTCGAACCCGACGCGGCCCGCCCGTTTCTGCAGCTTGAGCGCGCGCATCAGGGCGGGCAGCCCCAGCGCCACACCGTCGAGCACACCGGTCTCGGCCTTGGCGGCGCGCTCCTTGGCCTTTTGAACCTCCCAGTCCCGGGTCTGTTGCTCGGCGGATTTCGCGTTGCTTTCCGAACCAAACACATGGGGGTGACGGTCCAGCATTTTCTGCGCGATCCCGTTCGCGACCGCGTGGAAATCAAACAGCCCCCGTTCGGACCCGATCTGGGTCTGATAGACCGTCTGCAACAAGAGATCGCCAAGCTCTGCCTTGAGCTCCGCCCAGTCCTGCCGGTCGATCGCGTCGGAGACCTCATAGGCCTCCTCGATCGTGTAGGGCGCGATGGTCTCAAAGCTTTGCTCCACATCCCAGGGGCATCCTGTTTCAGGGTCCCGCAGCCGCCGCATAATCTCCAACAGGCGGGGCAGACCCCCGTCCGGATCATGACAAAGTGCATCGCTTTCGGCGCGGGGCAGGGCTTGGGGCCCGGGGGTGGGACTTGCCATCACGCCCTCCCTTTTACAGTCGGCAAATAAGGTTACATACTCGCCATAACAAGGAGAGCAGCACATGGCGGTTGTCAATCGCATCGCGGAATATGGGCCGGACATGACGGCTTGGCGACGCAATCTTCACCGTCACCCGGAGCTGGGTTTCGAGTGTCATCGCACGGCCCGCTACGTGATCGCGCGGCTGCGGAGTTTCGGCGTGGATGCGGTGCATGACAAGATCGCCACGAGCGGTGTCGTGGCGCTAATCAAGGGGCGCGCGCCCGGTCCGGTGATTGGCCTCAGGGCGGATATGGATGCCCTGCCGATCGAGGAGGAAACCGGTCTCGACTACGCCTCGGAGGTTCCTGGCGTGATGCATGCCTGCGGCCATGACGGGCATATGGTCATGCTGCTCGGAGCGGCGCGCTATCTCGCCGAGACCCGCAATTTCGCGGGCACGGTTGCGGTGATCTTTCAGCCCGCCGAGGAAAATGGCGGAGGGGCGGAAGTCATGTGTGACGAAGGGCTCATGGAGCGGTTCGATATCACCCAGGTCTATGCGCTTCACAATGCACCGGGGCTGCCGGAGGGGTATTTCCTGACCAAGGACGGGCCGATCATGGCGGCCGTGGATACGTTCCACATCCACGTCAAAGGGCGGGGCGGGCACGCGGCCATGCCCCATGAAACCGCTGATCCGATCATGGCCACGCTCGGGATCGCCCAGGCCATCCAGACCATCGTCAGCCGCAACCACATGGCCACCGATGAACTGGTCGTCTCGATCACGCAGATCCACACGGGCACAGCGGATAATGTCATCCCCGACACGGCCTATATCTGCGGCACCGTGCGCAGTTTCGATCCGGTGGTGCAGGCCATGGTGATCGAGCGCATGGGCAAGATCGTGGAGGGGCAGGCGGCGAGCTACGATGTGGACGCAACGCTCGACTATGAGCGCGGCTATCCCCAGACCGTCAACGATGCCGAGCGCGTGGCGTTGGCGGCCCGCGCCGCCGAGGATGTCTCGGGCGCGGCCTCCGTCGATACCCAGTCCTCACGCCAGATGGGGGCAGAGGATTTTGCTTACATGCTGCAGGCCCGGCCCGGGGCATATCTCTTCATTGGGCAGGGGAGCAGCGCGACGCTGCACCACCCGGCTTATGATTTCAACGACCGCATCGCGCCCATCGGGGCGAGCTTCTTTGCGCGCCTCGTGGAGCAGGCCCAGCCGCTTTGATCACCCGCTGATCACTCAGCAGCGCGCAGGGGCGGCTTCACCGTGCCGTCTGGCGGAGAGGGATCATCCTCCTCTTCGCCGCGCGGCGCATGGGCCAGAACACGCTCCGCCAAAGTCCGTTCCTCGCGCGGCGCGGAGGTCTCTGCCTGCGCCTCGGCGGTGTCATCTTCGATCCAGATCAGCTCCGGCGATTTCACAGCACGGGCCGCTCTTTTGAGCGCAAGATCCCGGGCCACTCGGCTCGACTTGCCGAGCGAAAGCGCGCGCAGCTGCCGCACGGAGCTATAGGCCCCGACCGTCAACCAGACCCGCAGCGCCAGAAGCGACGGCGTCAGCACCAGCGTCAGCACCGTCGCGACGCCGAGACCAAAGACCACCGCCGTTGCAAGCTGCTTCCACCAGAGCGCCGTGGGGCTGTCCACTGTATAGCCACCGCCGAAGAAGTCGAGGCTGAGCCCGAACATCATCGGCGCGAGCCCTGCCATCGTGGTGATGGTCGTCAGCAGCACCGGGCGAATCCGGACCTGAGCGGTGCGGGCAATGGCCTCCAGCCGCGGCATGTAACGTGCGTATTCCTGATAGGTGTCGATCAGAACAATGTTGTTGTTCACCACGATCCCCGCCAGAGCCACGATCCCCGTGCCGGTCATGATGACCGAGAAAGGCTGCTCCATTACGATCATGCCGATCAACACACCCGTAGTGGACAGAACCACCGCGAGCAGCACGAGGAAGGCGTTGTAGAAGCTGTTGAACTGCGCCAGCAGGATAATGAACATCAGTCCCAGCGCGCCGGTGAAGGCGCTCATCAGGAAGGCCTGGCTTTCGGCCTCGTCCTCCTGCTCGCCGGTCCATTCCCAGCTCACGCCATCGGGCACCTCGACCTCGGTCTCTATCCAAGTGGTCAGGAGCGCGATCCGCTCAGCGGCGTTGATGACCGCGCCGTCTTCGTTCAGCAGCCCTGCCCGTACGCCCGCTTTCACATCGTAGTAGCGATGCCCGTCCACCCGGTCGATCTGACCAAGTTTTGGCACCGGCGCGCGGCTGATGAAATTCGACAGAGGAACGAGTCCCTGGGTCGTGCGCACCCGCAAAGTGTCGAGGGTCGACAGGACCCTGTGCTCCTCAGGCAGGCGTACGCGGATCTCGATCTCCTCGTCGGAGCTTGGTACGCGCATCGTGTCGAGAAGGATGCCGCGCGTCACCAACTGGACCATCGCCCCCACCGTTGCCACATCCGCGCCGTAGCGACCGGCGGCGGCGACATCCACGTCGATCTGCCAGTCGATGCCAGGCAGGGGGCGCGTGTCTTCCACATCGCGCAGGCCAGGAGTGGCCTCGAACTTTGCGCGGACCTCTTCGGTCGCGGCAGAGAGCGCCTCGAAATCGTCCCCGGTCAGTCGCAGATGCACCGGTTTGGACCCGGCAGGCCCCTGGCTCATTTCGATGATCTCGGTCTGGATCCCGGGCAAGGTCTTCAGCGATGCCTCAAGCTGGTTGAGAATATCGTTCCCGTCGGCCCAGTCCCCGCCCTGACGATCTTCCCAAGGGGCAAGCTCGATCTGGATCTGACCAATTGTGTCCAGCGGAGCAGTCGAGCCCCCGGTGTTCTGGTTCAAACCGCCCTCACCGGCAAAAGCGAAGGCCGATTCGATTCCGGGCGTGATCAGAGTGATCTCTTCGGCCTGCCGTAGCAGCGCGTCCTTCTCCTCAAGCGAGTGGTTCCCGCGGGCGCGCACATAAACAATGGCCTGCTCGGGTTCGGAGGCGACGAAGAATTCTACGCCGCGATTGTTCTGCTGGAAGATTCCGAAGGTGGTAATCACTAGGAAGACAACAGCGCATATCGCCACCAGCGGCATCACCGGGTTGCCGGTGAGAAAGCGGATGAACCAACCAAAGGGCGAGCGGCGGAAGCCCGCGCGCACACGCCGGCGGCTACGCTTTAGGCGGATCGAGGTCAGGGTCACCGACAGGGACAGGGCCGCGAGAAGCATCATCACCGCCCCGGGAAGATAGGCCTGCCAGCCCATCGTGGCAGGATCCGCGCCCAACAGGTAAGCGGGGTTCAGGAATTGCAGCACCGCCGTATACATGAAGGCCCCGGAGGCCAGGGCGAGACCGGCGCGCACCACCCAGGGCAGCGCCATCAGCCCCTTGGCCATACGGTCCAGCGACCGGCTGATCCGCCCTGCGACCCCACCCACCACGGGCAGGTAGATCAAAGCGACCACGAGGCTCGCCGTCAGCACGAAGATCAAGGTGACAGGCAGCATGCCCATGAACTGTCCGGCCACACCGGGCCAGAAAAGCATTGGTAGAAAGGCGCAGAGCGTCGTCGCCGTGGAGCTGACAATAGGCCAGAACATCCGCTTGGCGGCCTCGGTATAGGCGGCCATGGGCCCCGACCCCTCGCTGATCCGCCGATCCGCGTACTCCACCACCACGATCGCCCCGTCGACCAGCATCCCCACGGCGAGGATCAGGCCGAACATCACAATATTCGAGACGGTGATCCCCATCACGGCCAGCAAGGCAAAGCAGAGCAGGAACGAGGTCGGGATCGCAAAGCCCACCAGCAGCGCCGAGCGCGTGCCAAGCGCTGCCAGTACCACGATCATCACCAATGCGATGGCCGTCAGGACCGAGCCTTCGAGCTGCCGGACCATCGAATCGACGATCCGCGACTGGTCCATGGAGACGTTAATTTCGATCGCTTCCTGCAATTCGGAGGGCCAGCTCTGACGCTCCGCCTCGACGGTCTCACGCACGAGCGTGGCCGTGTCGATCAGGTTGAAACCTTTCCGCTTGACCACTTGCAGCGCGACCGTGTCATCGCCGTTATAGCGGGCAGTGCCCGTGCGATCCTCGAAGGTCAAGCGGATATCGGCGATGTCCCCGAGGGTTACGACCCGGTCCCCGCTGACTTTCACCGGCAGGGAAAGTACATCCATCTGATCGTCAAAGGCCGATGGGATCTTCACGGCAAAGGCGCCCTGGGCAGTCTCCACCTCACCTGCGGCGATCAGCTGGTTATTGTTCTGCACGACAGATAAAAGCTCACCAGCGGTCACGTTGTAGCTCTCGAGCCGCAGGGGATCGATCACCACCTCGAGCATCTCGTCCCGGTGCCCCGCAAGCCCAGCTTCCAAAACCGGCTCCAGCCCTTCAAGTGTGTCCTGCAAGTCATTGGCTACGCGCAGCAAAGTCCGCTCGGGCAGGGCGCCCGACAGATTCACGACAATGATCGGGAACTCGCTGAAATTGATCTCATTGATCGAGTATTTTTCGTAGCCGGTCGGGAACTTCGCCTCGGCGGTGTTCATCCGGTCGCGCACATCGGCGATGATCTTGGTCTTGTCCCAGCCGAATTCAAATTCCAGCGCGACCCCGGCATAGTTGTCTGCTGCGGTTGAGGACATGCGGTCCAGCCCATCGAGATCGCTGAGTTCGGTCTCCATGACCTGCACGACCAGCTTCTCGGAATCTTCTGCCGAGATGCCCGGGAAGGGCACGGACACAAAGAGCGCCGGTATTTCGATATCCGGCTCGCCTTCCTTGGGCAGACCGATATAGGCCATGGTCCCCGCCAACAGGGACAAGGCCACAAAGGCAATCACCATCCGCGCGCGGGAGGCGGCCCAATCGACGAGACCTGTCACGCTTCGGGCTCCCGCAGGGTGACCTCAAGCGGTGTACCTGCCGTCACGAAATCCTGTCCGACCACGATTACCTCGACCTGTTCCGGCAGGCCGCTGAGCCACACACCATCGATGGTGTCGCGCACCACGGAGACTTCCGCGAAAGCCGCCTCGGCCCCCTGATCCGTCTGCACCACATGGCGTACCCCGAGCCGTCCCGCGTCATTCAGGGTCAGCGACGACGCCGGGAGCAGATGCGCAACAGCGCCTTCCGAGGCCACACCAACACCGGCGGTTTGGCCCGCGCGGATGCTGAGCTCCGGGTTTGCGATCTCGATCTCTACCCGGAAAGTACGTGTCGTCTCTTCGGCGGAGCGCGACAGGAAAGTCACTTTCCCAGCAAACTCGCGCCCGTCCGAGAGCCGCGCCTGAGCCGGCGCACCTGTGGCGATCTTGGACACTTGCAGTTCGGGCACGAAGCCCACAATTTTGATCGGATCAAGCTGCAGGATTGTGGCGCAATGGGCGCCCGAGGGGCTGCCCGGCCCGAGATAGGCGCCAAGTTCCGCCGTGTCTTCTTCCAGCACGCCGCTGAAGGGGGCGGTCATCACTGTATCAGTCAGGGATTTTTCGGCCCGTTCCACACCGGCCCGTGCGGCTTCGAGTGCGGCTTCGGTGGCCACGCGACGCGTGACCGAGCCGAACCCACCATCGGCCAGCTCGGACGCGGCTCGTGCATTGATCTCGGCCTCGACCAGACGGGCGCGGGCTTCGACCAGCGACACTTCCATCGTGCCCCGGTCCAGCTCGCACAGAGCCATACCCTTCGAGACTTCAGCACCCCGGCGCAGCGGGGTGGAAATCACCCGACCAGCGACCTCGGCGGCCACGGAGACCTGCCGCGATGCTTCCGTGCGGCCGCGCAGAATAACCGCACTGTCAATTGTCTGGGCCGTGGAGGGCAGGGCAACCACGGACACCCGCCGCAGATCCGTTTCGGGCGCGGGGGGGTCGGCAGGGGCCGCAGCGGCGGGGGCATCGTCGCTCGCCGCGATCGTTTGCGGCGCGGGCTCGCCCCCGACCCCTGCGAAAGTCAGCACGCGCTCGCGCTCGAATACCAATGCGTAAAGTGCACCCACGACCACAAGTGCCGTGAGGATCGAAAACAGTTTCATTCTAGCCTCCGGAGTGCTCGACCTTGAGCCGCGCCTCCCGTGCTTGGGAGTGCCGTCCAACCGGCTCGATCGCGTCGAACTAAACCATCCAGTTCAGAAATAGGCCTTCGCTGGTTTTTGCTCAAGACCCAAACGGTCGCAGAATAGCCCATCGGCAAGGGCTTGCAGGGCTTGGCTTTGCGCGCTCGGACGGTGTATGAGGACGCGACGTGGTGGAAGAGGCAAGCGCGTGAGCAATCCCGACAGTTTTATCGAAGAAGTCTCCGAAGAGGTCCGGCGCGACCGGATGAACCGCCTGCTGCGCAAGTATGGCTGGATCGGCGTGGTGGCGGTGGTCCTGATCGTCGGTGGCGCGGCCTTCAACGAATATCGCAAGGCGCAAGTGCAGGCCGAGGCACAGGCCTTTGGCGATGCGCTCTATCAAGCGCTGGAGGGCTCCAGCGAACAGACGCGTGTGCTGGCTCTCGAAGAGATCGCTCCGGGTGAGGCCGGAATCACGGTTCTGGGCCTTCTGACGGCTGCGGAATCGGTGACCGAGCAGGAAACAGCGGTCGCCGCTCTGCAACGCCTGATCGCGGCACCTGAGACGCCCGATCTCTACAAGGATCTCGCGCGCTTGCGATTGGTGTTGATGGGCGAAAACGGCCCGTCGCGCAGCGAGCGGAAGGCGATGCTCGATGCGCTGACACTTGGCGCGGGTCCCTTCCGGCTTCTGGCGCTGGAGCAACGCGCGCTGCTCGAAATCGAGGATGGCGCGTCGGAGACCGCGATCAGCACCTTGCAGGAAGTGATCCGCTCCGCAGGGGCGAGTACAGCCCAGCAGCAGCGCGCGGCGCAGTTGATCGTGGCGCTGGGCGGGGATGTCGCCTCGCTTCTTCCGGAGCAGGGATAAGTCCATGATCCGCAACGCGGCGCTTTGTTTCGCGGCCACGCTGGCACTGGCATCCTGCGCGCAGGAGGAACTGATCCTGCCCGGCGAGCGGTTGGATATCCGCGCGTCGGTTGATCCCGAGGCCGAAGCCCCCGAGGCGGAGGATCGCACGCCGCGTGAAGTCGCACTTTCGGTGCCGGGGCCTGTGGCCAATGCCAACTGGACTCATCGCAACGGCTCCACCCGGCATACGATTGCCCATCCGGCGCTGGGCGCAGGCTTGCAACTGGCCTGGTCCGCCGAGATCGGCGAAGGCAACAGCCGCGGAAATCGGATTGCCAGCCCGCCTGTTGTGGCGGATGGCCGGATCTTCACCATCGATAGCCTTGCGACCGTGTCGGCTTTCAGCATTGGCGGTGCGCTATTGTGGCAACGGGATCTGACACCGCCCACAGACCGCCCGGAAGAGGGCGCGGGCGGCGGTGTCGCGATTGCAGGCGAAACGCTTTACGCCTCGTCGGGCTTTGGCACGCTTACCGCCCTGAACGTGGCCACCGGCGAACTGCGCTGGGCACAAAAGCTCGACGCGCCGGTCAGCGGCAGTGCTACGGTCGAGGGCAATATCGCTTATGTGGTCACGCGAGACAGCGTTGCCTGGGCCATCGATACGCGCAATGGCCGGGTGCTCTGGACGCTGCCGGGCGCACCCTCGGGCACGGGTATCGTGGGTGGCGGTGCGCCGGCGATCAGTGAACGTCTGGTGATCCTGCCATTCCCGTCGTCCGAGATCAGTGGCGCGCTGCGCCAGTCCGGCGTGCGGGTCTGGGGCGGTGCGGTGTCAGGGTCGCGCATTGGCAGCGCCTATACGGGCTTTTCCGACATCAACAGCGACCCGGTCGTGGTGGGGCGCACGATTTATGCGGGCAATGCCGCAGGTCGGGTCGCGGCACTGGATGCGATCACCGGGGACCGGAAATGGACGGCTCGTGAGGGCGCCTTCGATGTCATCTGGCCGGTCGGGAACGCGCTCTTCTTCGTGTCGGATCGCAATGAGCTGATCCGTCTCGACGCGGCCACCGGCACCGTGGTCTGGGCCGTGCAACTGCCCTACTACACCGATGATCGGGAGCGGCGGCTTAAGGCGATCTTCGCCCATTATGGCCCGGTTCTCGCTGGCGGGCGTCTCTATATCGCTTCGGGCGACGGGCAGTTGCGCGCCTTCGATCCGCAATCGGGGCAGCAGATCAGCCAGATCACCATGCCCGATGGCGCGGCGGTTTCTCCGGTCGTGGCGAACCAGACCCTGTATATCGTGACCGATGCCGGAGAACTCCGCGCCTATCGCTGAGCCCGGTTTCCGAGGCCCGCGACGCGTGGTATGCGGAATTTCCATTGCCGTGGGCGCGGTCGCGCGATAAAGCCCGGGCTTCCCATCGCCCGCCCTGTCTCGTGGAGAGCGCTCATGTCTTTCACTCTGGCCATTGTTGGTCGCCCCAATGTGGGCAAGTCCACGCTGTTCAACCGGCTGGTGGGCAAGCGTCTTGCGCTTGTCGATGACCAGCCCGGCGTGACCCGCGACCTCCGCGAAGGGGCCGCGCGACTTGGCGACCTGCGCTTCACGGTGATCGATACGGCGGGGCTCGAAGAGGCCACAGATGACAGCCTGCAGGGGCGGATGCGCCGTCTGACCGAGCGCGCAGTGAGCATGGCCGATGCCTGCCTTTTTCTGGTTGACGCGCGGGTCGGGGTGACGCCTACGGATGAGGTCTTTGCCGATATCCTGCGCAAGGCCAAT
This sequence comes from Pseudomonadota bacterium, assembly GCA_038746545.1. Lineage (GTDB taxonomy): Bacteria > Pseudomonadota > Alphaproteobacteria > Rhodobacterales > Rhodobacteraceae > Dinoroseobacter. The sequence continues at coordinate 89,428 of JBCDKN010000008.1, read as the reverse complement.
GCCCATGTCCTGCTGGGCGCAAACAAGGCCGAGGGCCGCGCCGCCGAGGCCGGTCTGATCGAGGCCTATGCGCTGGGGCTTGGCGAGCCGCTGGCGATCAGTGCCGAGCATGGCGAGGGGATGGCCGATCTGATGGCGGCGCTGATGCCTCTGATCGACGCCTATGAAGAAGAGGCCGAGGCATCCCGCGATGAGGATCCGGAAACCGATGTCAGCCTGAGTTCCGAAGAGGCGGAGCTTGGGGCCGATGCGCCCCGCGTTCCCACGACATCGAAGCCCCTGCAGGTGGCTGTGGTCGGTCGCCCTAATGCGGGTAAATCCACACTGATCAACCAGCTTCTGGGCGAGGAGCGACTGCTCACCGGGCCCGAGGCCGGGATCACCCGGGACGCGATCTCGCTGGCCCTGGACTGGGACGGGCTCCCGGTGCGCATCTTTGACACGGCGGGAATGCGCAAGAAGGCCAAGGTGCAGGAGAAGCTCGAAAAGCTCAGTGTCTCGGACGGTCTGCGCGCGGTCAAATTTGCCGAGGTGGTCGTCGTTCTGCTCGATGCGGGCATTCCGTTTGAGCAGCAGGACCTACGCATCGCCGATCTGGCGGAGCGCGAAGGCCGCGCCGTAGTGATCGCGGTGAACAAATGGGATCTGGAGGATGACAAACAGGCCAAGCTGCGCGACCTGAAGGAGGCGTTCAACCGCCTCCTGCCGCAACTCAAAGGCGCGCCACTGATCACCGTTTCGGCGAAGACCGGGCGCGGGATGGACCGACTGCGCGATGCGATCCTGCGGTCCCATGCGGTCTGGAACCGGCGGGTGCCCACGGCGGCGCTCAATCGTTGGCTGTCGGCCATGGTCGAGGCCCATCCGCCCCCCGCTCCGGGCGGGCGCCGTATCCGCATGCGCTACATGACGCAGGTGAAGACCCGGCCCCCGGGCTTTGTGGTTATGTGCTCTTATCCGGACAAGATGCCCGAGAGCTATAACCGCTACCTGGTCAATGGCTTGCGCGAGGACTTTGACATGCCTGGCACACCGATCCGGCTGACCCTGCGCAGCCAGTCCGAAGCAAACCCCTATAAGGACAAGAAGAAGTCCACGCCGTCGCGCCTGCGCAAGCATTTGGGTAAGCCCTCTCCCAAGGGCTGAGGTTCAGCGTTGGGCGGCGCGTTCTGCGGTGCGGGCAATGTCCTGCGCCCGGGCAAAGCCGGGGGAGCCCTGAGGCAGCAGTCCCAGCGCCCGCCGCGCATGAAGCCCCGCATCCCGCAGCCGCCCCGAGAGCGCATAGCGCTCGGCGGTCGTGACCGAGGCCATGCCATTCTGCCCCGCACGGGCATAAGCCTGCGCCAGATCCCGCAACATCGACGGGTTGCCTGGGTCACGACTGTAGGCCGATTGCAGGATTTTGAGCGCGCGCCGGTCGCCGGCTTTGGACTTCTGGGCCAGCAGAGCGCGCCCGAGATGGGCCTGGATCAATGGCTCGCGCGGGGCCAGCGACATCGCCCGTTCATAGGCGCGCACAGCCTCCCCATAGCGCCGGGTCTCAAAGGCGATCTGGCCTTGAAGCTCCTGATAGTAGGGATCATTGGGCCGCATCTTCACCAGCTTGGCCACTTCGCGTGCCGCGCGGGTTGGATCCGGTTTCTCATGATAGGCGATGGCCCGGCGCATGGTCGCGATCTCGGAGCTGTCGCTGTCTTTCACCCGGCGCAGGGTCCAGTTCGGATTGCGGAGAAACGCCGAGAGCTTGCCTTGCAGCCGATCGAACCAATAGGCTTCTGACTGGCGCGACAGGCTGTTGACCTTGTAGGCGGCGGCATAGCCTTGCGCCGCCCGCAGCCGGTCCCGGGTCAAGGGGTGCGTGCGCACATAGGGGTCCTGCCGATTGGTCGAGAGGGTCTCTTGTCCGCGAAAGATCTCCAGCACTTCGACCATGGCCACGGGCGAGATTCCGGCATTGGCGAGAAACCGCGCAGAGGATTGGTCGGCAGCGGCCTCTTCGGCGCGAGTATGGCTGAAAAAGCCCCGCCGCGCGAATTCCGCCGTGCCAAAGCCGACTACGGCGCCGACCCCGGGGTCCCCAGCCGCGACACCCGCTGCCGCCGCCAGAACAAGGCCCAGCCGGGCCAGCCGGTTGGAAGCTTTGAAGTTCGCCATGCGCCGCGCGATATGGCCGTTCGAGATATGCGCGATCTCATGGGCGATGACGGCCTGCACCTGTTCCGGGGTCTCCAGCGTCAGCAAAAGCCCGGAATGCAGCACCATTGTTCTTGGATCGGCGACAAATGCATTCAGTTTGCTGTCATTGATCACCCATATGTTCACTTGCGCGGGATTCACCCCCGCCGCTGCCATCAGCGGGCGCGCAAGCTCCCGAAGCGAGCGTTCGATCTCCGCATCGCGGATGATCGTCACCGCGCTGGCGGGCAGGGCCGTGAGCCCCATGAGCAGGGCCAGAAGAATGCCCATGAGACGGGCGCGCCAAAGGCTTGTCATTGACCTTACTCCACCGGATTGCGACACACTCCTGCACCCTATGGAGGCTCCCATGCAAAACTCAACCCGCTCGAACGTGGATCCGTTCATCGTGATGGATGTGATGGAGGCGGCGCGCCGTGCCGAAGCCGCCGGGCGGGACATCATCCATATGGAGGTCGGGCAGCCGGGGACAGCCGCCCCTGCGTCCGCGCGGCAGGCGGTGGCGCAGGCTCTGGAGCAGGACGCGCTGGGTTACACGGTCGCCCTTGGTCTGCCGGAGCTGCGCGCCGCCATAGCAGCGCTCTATGGGCGCTGGTATGATGTGGATCTCGCGCCGGAGCGGGTGGTGGTGACTGCCGGGTCTTCGGCGGCGTTTCTTCTGGCCTTCACGGCGCTTTTTGATGCAGGGGATCGCGTGGGGGTCGCAGAGCCGGGCTATCCCTCTTATCGCCAGATCCTCAAGGCGCTGTCGCTTACGCCGGTGGGCCTGCCCACACATGCGGATCAGGGCCATCGCCTGCCACCGGAGGCGCTGGCAGAGGCGGATATCAAGGGCGCGATTGTCGCCTCGCCAAACAATCCCACGGGCACGATGCTCGACCGGGCGCATCTGGGCGCGCTGATCGATGCCTGTCAGTCCCGGGGCAGGGCCTTCATCTCGGATGAGATCTATCACGGGCTCCACTACGGGGCGCGGGCGGTTTCGGCTCTGGAGGTCTCGGAAGATGTCTGCGTCATCAACTCCTTCTCGAAGTATTTCTCCATGACCGGCTGGCGGATCGGCTGGATGGTTGTGCCCGAGACGCAGGTTCGCGTGATTGAGCGCCTCGCGCAGAACATGTTCATCTGTGCGCCCCACGCCGCGCAGGTCGCGGCGCTTGGTGCGCTGCAACCGCAGGCCGAGGCCGAACTTGAGGCCAATCGGTCCGTCTATGCCGCCAATCGCAAGCTTGTGATCGAAGGGCTGACAGGCGCAGGTCTGACGGCTTTCGCGCCGCCAGACGGGGCCTTTTATGTCTATGCGGATGTGGCGCATCTGGGGCAGGACAGCCGGACGCTGGCGGCTGAGATCCTTGAGAAAGCAGGGGTGGCCCTGACCCCGGGGCTCGACTTCGATCCCCATCGCGGCCACCGGACGATTCGGATCTCCTATGCGCGCGCGACCGAGGATATCGCCGAGGGTATGGCCCGGCTGGCCGGGTTTTTTGCTTCACGCGGCCACGCATTCCCGATGAATGGTTCCTGACACCGACAGACTTGCCTATACTGCGTGCTAAAAAGACTGGCAGGCATATTATGCGCGGGCATCGCCCCCACCAAGGCGGCACGAGAATCCTTCGGGAGTGGACAAGATGTCTGCTCGCGTGTGCCTTCTGCGTGCTTCTCGCAGGCCCGATTGCGGCGCAGGACTTACGCGCCCTTGCCCGGGTGGATCCAGGCACATCCCAGATCATCGGCACGACCGAGACTTTGCAGATTACTCTCGGCCTCTCCCAGGCTGTGCCCTACCGGATCGAGGCCCGGGCTGAGCCGGACCGGATCGTCGTCGAGTTTCGCGAGGTGGATTTCAGCGGCGCAGAACCCGGCAGTTACCTGAAGTCCGATGCCCTGCGCGGTGTGATCGCGGGGCCCGCGCAGCCGGGCTGGTCGCGGCTCGAATTCCTTCTGAGCGCCCCTATGGGGCTGCAAACCGCAGCGATGAGTGTTGATGACGGTATCGGCACCGCGCTCCTGGATATCACCCTTGGAGCCGTCTCGCCGGAGGCGTTCGCGGCCTCGGCTGTGAAAGGCGATCTCGGCGTGGTGCGGCCCGAACCCCGGGATCTGCCCGATGAGGCCCAGACCCCGCAGCGCCAGCGTGGGGATCGCCCGCTCATCATCGTGCTTGATCCGGGCCATGGCGGGTTCGATCCCGGCGCCGAGCGGGACGGGGTTTCGGAGGCGGATCTGATGCTGATCTTCGCGCGTGAACTGCAAGAGGCGATCATCCGCGAGAGCGGGCATACGGTCCTGCTCACGCGCACCGAGGACGAATTTATCCCGTTGCCGGACCGGGTGCGTGTGGCTCGCGATGCGACGGCGGATCTCTTCATTTCGCTGCATGCGGATGCGCTGATCTCGGGGCGCGCCTCCGGAGCAACGGTCTATACCCTGTCGGAGGTCGCCTCCACCGAAGCGTCGGCCAAGCTTGCCGAGCGGATGGACCGGGCTTCGCTCTTGGCGGGGATGGATCTGACAGCGCAGGATGACACGCTGGCTGGCGCGCTGATGGATATCGCGCGGCTCGAGGTTATGCCCCGGGCGAACAGCCTTGCGGACAGCCTTGTGGCGACACTGCAAGAGACGGTCGGCGATCTGCACAAGCGCCCCCGGCAATCGGCGGATTTCTCGGTGTTGCGGGCGCCGGACATTCCCTCGGTACTCGTTGAGTTGGGCTTTCTCAGCAATGACAACGACCTCGCACGTCTTTTGTCGACGGAGTGGCGGGAGCTGGCGGCCGAAGGCATCCGTCTCGGTATCGATGCCTGGGCGGTGTCTGATGCAGCAGAGGCCAATCTCGTTCGGCAATAAGATTTAGACCCTGCGGCAGAGCCACCAGCTGTGCCGGCCCAGATTGGGATCGTTGGGGCGAAAGCTCAGAACTTGGAACCCGGCCCGCGTCAGCATCAGGCGATAGCACAGCGGATCATGGCTGGCATGGTACACCGGCGCGCCGTCTACGGCACCGAAGGCTTCGCCCCGCAACGGCCCGCTGGAGAAGACGAGCACACCGCCGGGCCGCAGATGCGCAGCAAAGACCGGGAACATGCGGCTTTGCGCCATGGGATCTAGGTGAAAGAAACTGTTCCAGGCGAGAGTCATGTCGAAGCGGCGCCCGAGTCGAAGCCTGCGCATATCCTGACAGACGATCCGCGCTCCGGGTACGTTCCTACGGTAGTGGTCGAGCATCGGACGCGCCCCATCCACCCCGGTCATCCGAAAACCACGTCGGTGCAAGTGCTGGGCGATCGGGCGTCCGGTGCCGCAGCCGAGGTCCAGCACCTCCAGCCCCGGGCTGGCCTGCTCCACGGCGTTCAGCATAGGGCGCTCGAACAAGTCTGTACTGCGCAGTTCTGCGAACCGGTCCGCCACGCGCCGATAGGTCGGCAGGATGTCGCCGGGACTGGGTGGCGCAAGCGCGGCGTGCATGGCAGATCTCCGGCAAAGTCTCGCTGATCTGCCCAGTTTGACACGGATCCAGGGTGAAATCCCCCTATGACGTCACGACGTTTTGTGGACCTGCGCCAATGCGGCTTGCCGAGGGCTTTTGACCGGGACCGGCTGGGCGCGTATACCGGGCGCGTAACCCTCCGTAGGAGATCGCGTGTGATCCGTTTTGTTGCTGGCTTCTTTGGGGCCCTCTTCTCGACCTTCACCCTTGGACTGTTTGCCGTTGCGCTCAGCATAGGCGCAGTGTTGTGGATGTATGGGCGCGACCTGCCGGATACGGAGGCGCTGGCGCAATATGCGCCGCCGACGATCAGCCGAATCTATTCCGGGGAAGGGGCGCTCATGGATGAGTTCGCCCGCGAGCGTCGGATTTTTGCCCCCGCGGACGAGATCCCGGATCTGGTGAAACAGGCCTTCATCTCGGCGGAGGACAAGAATTTCTATTCGCACCGGGGGTATGACCCGCGCGGCATGGCGGCTGCGGCGGTGGACGCGGCCACGGGTGGTCCGCTGCGCGGCGCGTCGACCATCACCCAGCAGGTGATGAAGAACTTCCTGCTGGGCGGCGAACGCTCGGCGGAGCGGAAAATCAAGGAACTGATCCTGTCCTCGCGAATCGAAGAGACCCTGAGCAAGGAGGACATTCTCGAACTCTATATGAACGAGATCTTCCTTGGGCAGAACAGCTTTGGCGTGGCTGCAGCCGCCCAGACCTATTTCAACAAGCCTCTGGCGGAGCTTGAAGCCCATGAGGCTGCCTATCTCGCAGCGCTGCCCAAAGCCCCTTCGACCTACCACCCGGTCCGTGCACGGGACCGCGCGGTCGAGCGGCGTAACTTCGTGCTGCGCGAGATGAACGAGAACGGCTATCTCGACGATGCCGCATATCAGACAGCGCGCAACGCACCGCTCGAGACAGTCCAAAGCGGCGATATGCCCTCCTTCCGGCGCGCATTGCCCAAGCGTGACTATTTTACCGACGAGATCCGCCGGCAGCTCTCGGGCCGGTTTGGCGAGGAAGAGTTCTTTACGGGCGGCTTGTCGATCCGCGCGACAGTGGATCCGACCCTGCAATCCGAGGCGGCAAATGCGTTGCAGAGCGGATTGGAGAAATACGACCGCAGCCGTGGCATCTATCGCGGCGCAACCGAGCAGATTGACCCGGCCATTGCAGCCGAGGGCGATTGGGCCGATGCGCTTGGCGATCTGCGCGTGCCGCGGGATATCGGTGGCTGGACGCCCGCCGTTGTGCGCGGCTTCCGCGACAGTGGCGCGCTTTTGGGCGTCGAAGGCGTGGCGGCGGAGCGGGATCAGATCCTGCCCAACACAGATGTGCGCTGGGCTCGCCCGCGCCGCGAGGATGGCAGCATCGGTAGCACCGCGAACCGCGCCAGCGACCTGTTGGAGATCGGCGACGTGATCCATGTGCGCGCCGGCGACGAGGCCAATACATGGTCGCTGCGGCAGATCCCCGAGGTGCAGGGCGGTTTCATGGCCATGGACGTCAATACGGGGCGGGTTCTGGCGATGCAGGGCGGGTTCTCTTACCAGTCCTCCGTCTTCAACCGCGCCACGCAAGCCACGCGTCAACCGGGATCGAGCTTCAAGCCTCTGGTCTATGCGGCGGCACTCGACACAGGCTATTCGCCCGCGACGATCGTGATCGATGCGCCCATCGAGATTGATACCGGGGGCTCGATCTGGCGTCCGAAGAACTCCTCGAACAAGTTCTATGGCCCCACGCCTCTGCGCACGGGGATCGAGCGGTCCCGGAACCTCATGACCGTGCGTCTGGCTCAGGAAGTCGGCATGGAGACGGTCGCGGATTACGCCGAGAGCTTTGGGGTCTATGACACGCTCGAGCCTTATCTCGCCAATGCCCTCGGCAGCCAGGAGACGACGCTTTTCAACATGGTTGCCGCTTATGCCATGTTCGCCAATGGCGGTGAGCGGGTGGAACCGACTCTGGTGGACCGGGTACAGGACCGGTGGGGCCAGACCGTCTATCGGCATGACCAACGGTCCTGCCTTGATTGCGATGCGGACGATCTCGCCGACGGGGCCGCGCCCCGGATCATGGCGAACCGCACCCGGGTGATTGATCCGATCACCGCATATCAGCTGACCTCGATGATGCGAGGCGTTGTGGAACGCGGCACTGCATCCCGGACGGTGAACCTCCCGGTGCCGATCGCGGGTAAGACGGGCACGACCAATGATGCCAAGGATGTATGGTTCGTGGGCTTCTCGTCGAATATCGTGGCGGGCTGCTATATCGGCTACGACCGCCCGCGCACCCTGGGCCGTGGCGCCTCCGGCGGTGGCATGTGTGGCCCGGTCTTCAACCAGTTCATGCAGACTGCGATTGCCTCCTATGGCGGCGGGCGGTTCACGGTCCCCGATGGCGGGCGGTTCGTGAAGATCGACCGGTTCTCCGGCGGGCGGCTCGAGGATGATGCAAGCGGCGCCAATGTGGTTGCCGAGTATTTCCGCGAGGGCGAGGAGCCGTTCTATGGCGTGGGCGCGATCCTCGATGGCGGTTTCGCCATGGGGAACAACCTGCCCATGTTCACCCCCGGCGAAGAAGACTCCGCCCAGGAGGTCGTGACCTCCACCGGACGGACGGCGGTTGTCCCCAGCACCGCCAATGTGAGCACCGTGACGGCAGGCGGGCTCTACTGACCGGTCACGACCTGTCACCAGGCAGCTGAGCGGCGCGGGCCTTGCCCGCCCGCAGACCTTATTCTACACCCGGGGTCCGAGGGACCATCCCTCGCAATGGGAAAGACCGAACCGATGCGCGCAGAGATACAGAATACCGTCGAAGCCATCCGCAAGTCGCTGGAGCTGCTGGCGCAGCGGCTCGACTATGAGACCGCGCCCCATCGGCTCGAAGAGTTCAATGCGATGATCGAGGATCCCGACCTGTGGAACGATCAGGCCCGGGCCCAGAAACTCATGCGCGACCGTCAGATGCTGGTGGATGCCATCGGCACCTATGAAGGGATCCGCCAAGATCTCGACGACAATATCGAGCTCATCGAGCTGGGTGAGATGGAAGACGACGCCGAGGTTGTGACCGAAGCCGAAGACGCGCTCAAGGCGCTGACCGAGACGGCAGCGAAGAAAGAGATCGAGGCTCTGCTCGACGGCGAGGCCGATAGCAACGACACCTTCCTTGAGATCAATTCGGGCGCAGGCGGCACCGAGAGCTGCGACTGGGCCTCCATGCTGGCGCGGATGTATGTGCGCTGGGCCGAGGCCAAGGGGTATTCGGTGGAGCTGCAATCCGAAAGCGCGGGCGAAGAGGCGGGGATCAAGTCGGCCGCCTACAAAATCAGCGGCCACAACGCCTATGGCTGGCTGAAGTCGGAGTCCGGGGTCCATCGTCTGGTGCGGATCAGCCCCTATGACAGTGCGGCGCGCCGGCATACCTCGTTCAGTTCGGTCTGGGTCTACCCGGTGGTGGACGACAATATCGAAATCGAAGTGAACCCCGCGGATATCCGCATCGACACCTACCGCTCCTCCGGGGCTGGGGGGCAGCACGTGAACACGACCGATTCCGCAGTGCGGATCACCCACAACCCCACGGGGATCGTGGTGACCAGCTCCGAGAAGTCCCAACACCAGAACCGCGATATCGCCATGAAGGCCCTGAAGTCGCGCCTCTACCAGCTTGAGCTGGACCGCCGGAACGCGGCGATCAATGAGGCTCATGAGAGCAAGGGCGATGCAGGCTGGGGCAACCAGATCCGCTCTTATGTGCTGCAGCCCTACCAGATGGTGAAGGACCTGCGGACCGGGTTCGAGACCTCAGACAGCCAGGGGGTGCTCGATGGGGACCTCGACGGCCTGATGGCGGCGACGCTGGCCCTGCAGGTGGCCGGGAAAAGCCGGAGCGAAGCCCAGGGCTAAGGCCAGAGCCGCGCGCCCATGCGCGGCAAAAATGAGCGGTTCGCGCAAGCCTTCTTTTCCCGTGCAATGGCCCTTGCTAGGCTTTCGGGAAGGAGGACCCTTCATGTCAGACACAAGCGCCGATGCCCCGGCGGCCTTTCGTCCCCAAGTCCAGACCATCACGCGCGACGACCTGCGCGCGAGCCTCGCGCTCGGCTGGGCGGATTTTAAGAAAGCCCCGGCCTTCGGCCTGTTCTTCAGCGCGGTCTATGTGCTGGGCGGGATCGCCATGGTTTATATACTGCTCGCCACGGGCAAGAGCTGGGCGACGCTGCCGATCATCGTAGGCTTCCCGCTGATCGGGCCCTTTGCGGCGGTGGGTCTCTATGAGGTGAGCCGCCGATTGCAGACCGGTGAGCCGCTGGATTGGGGCGCGGTGCTAGGCGTGGTGGTAGCGGAAAAGAACCGGCAGATGCCGTCCATCGCAGCGGTGATCCTGATCTTCTTTCTGTTCTGGAACTTCCTGGCCCATATGATCTTCGCCCTGTTCCTCGGGCTTGCTGTGATGACCAATATCACTTCCTCTTTCGCGGTGTTTCTGACGCCCAATGGCCTTTTGATGCTGCTCGTGGGCTCGGCGGTCGGGGGCGTTCTGGCCTTTGTCCTTTATGCGATCACGGTGGTGAGCCTACCGCTGCTGCTGGACAAGGAGGTGGATTTCGTCACGGCGATGATCACCTCTTTCTCGGCGGTGACCGAGAACTTGCAGGTGATGTTGGTCTGGGGCGCGCTGGTCGGTGGGCTCTTGGTGATCGGGATGATCCCGGCCTTTCTTGGCCTGCTCATCGTGTTGCCCTTGCTGGGACACGCCACATGGCATCTCTACCAGCGTTTGATCACCGGCGCCTGAGGCTGGCCTCAGCATCGCCTAAGCTGACGTTAGGTCATCAAAGTATGCAAATTCAGAAAAAACAGCGGCTTAGGGTGCTAGTTTTGGGGTCTCGCGCTCATTTGTGAACATCGTTCACGAAAGGGCCTTGAAGGCTGAAGGCGTCATGCGCATCTCTTGTGAACATTGTTCACGAAAGAGGAGAGACACGATGCGAACCAAAGCTATGATCCTTGCCGCCCTCACATCCCTTGCTGTAGCCCCGGCCTATGCTGGCGCCAGCGAACGCCACTCCGCCCAAGCCTCGGCTCATAGCGGCCACGCGGTCAGCCATGGCTCAGCCGCCGTTGCGAGCGGGGCGGCCAGCGTCACCGCCGTGCCGATCATCGCCGTAGGCAGCGCCATCGCCGTGACCGGCTCTGCGCTGGAGGAAGTGGGGGAGAGCGCGCTCGATCTTGGCAGTGAGCTCAGCACGCTCGACACCTATGCCGAGCCGGTGGTGATCCCGGCGCCGAACGGCCCGCCGAGCCTGGACTAAGGTGAGAAAGGGGAGAGACCAGATGGGACGTTTCTTTTTGATGCTCTGGCTCGCGCTGACCGCGACCTTTCCGACCCTGGCGCTTGCAGGTGCCGACGGCAGCAGTGCGGCAGGGACGCCGCGCCTGCCGGCGGCGCAGGTCGCAGCGTTCTCCAACAAGCTGCAGCAGGATCTGGCGGCGCGCGGGGCCCATGTGGCCATCGTGGCGCGGATGGGGCGAGACCCTTCCTCGCTGCCCGATGGGGTGCGCTACACCCATGTGGGGTTCTGGGTCTTTTCCCGGATCACCGAGCCGGATGGCACGACGGGTCTCGGCTACCGGGTCTATAACCTCTATCAGCTGGGCGACGATCCGACCCGCAGCCAGCTCATTCAGGACAGCCCGGCGGATTTCTTTGCCGGGGCCCATCGGCTCGATGCCGGGGTGATCATCCCCGAACCGCAGCTGCAGCGCAAATTGCTGGGCACGATCACCAGCCCGACCTATGCGCGGCTGCACAACCCGGACTACGCCGTGCTGGCCAACCCGCGCTCGACCCAATTCCAGAACTGCACCGAGCATACGCTGGATGTCCTTATGGCGAGCCTCTATGACACCAGCGATATCGGGCAGATCAAGGCCAATATCTCCGCATATTTCGAACCGCAGCACATCGCGCTGGGCGGGCTCAAGCGGGCGCTGGCGCCGGTGGCCTCGGGGGCGCTGACCACCGAGGACCATGGAAGCCGCGTGGCGACCACCACCTTCGGGTCCCTGGCTCGCTTCATGGAGGGGCATGACCTGGCGATGACGGTCTATCGCATGACGCCGGATCGCGTGGCGCGGTTCTAGGATTTGACATGGGCGGGGGTTTGACCCAACTACGCGGATATGGCTGAGCAGCGCACCATGTCGAAACGGGATCAAAACCTCGCCCAGATCCGCGAGAAGGCGACCGAGATCGCCGAGCGCATCGTCCTTGAACAGGGGCGCGATGCGCTCAGCGCGCGGGGGCTTGCCGCTGAGATCGGCGTCTCCGTCGGCTCTCTTTACAATGCGGTCGGGGATTTGGAGGCGGTGTTGCGTACAGTGATCGCGAAATCCGCGGGAATCCTGTCGCGCGCTCTGGAGATGGCGGTGGCCACCGCCCCGGATGACAAGCGGGCCCGGCTTGTGGCCCTGGGCGAGGCCTATTTCGACTTCGCCCTGACCGAGCCGCAGCGCTGGTGGCTGCTCTTTGAGTATCGTGCCCATGCAGTGCCCGACCAGAAAATGCAGGATTTTCAGGCCCGGCTGCTGGAGATGCTGATCCGCGCGGGGGAAGGGGATGTGACCTCGGACCGCCATCGTCAGGTCTTCCTACAGCTCTGGGCCTCGGTCCATGGGCTGGTGACCCTCGCCTGTCGCCCCACGATTGTCACCGTCGACCCGGTGGAGGCGCGCACCTATATTGGCGAGCTCGTCGATACCGGCCTCCATGTGGTGGCGGAAAGCTGACGCCCCCAAGTTTGGCTTTGCAATCTGGGGAAAAACGGGTACGTCCGCCATCTCGCAAACCGCAGATGATGGAGGCTCCCATGGCAAAACGCATGACCCCCGAAGATCGCCCCTCCTTTCGAGGTGATGTCCAAGCGGCGTAAATCCTTCCCGTCCGAGACACGGGTTAAGACCGGCACGCGCATGGTGCGCGGGCGATGTGGAACTGCAAGAGAAGCTCGGACGCAATGACCCATGCCCCTGTGGCTCGGGCAAGCGCTTCAAGCGCTGCTGCCTCAAGAGCGGCCGGTTCGATGGCAGTCTCCGAGACCACTACTTTTAGAGAGCGTGAATGAAATCGCCCCTCACGCAAGGGCGGGGGGCAAAAGGAAACCGCCGAAAGCGATACTTTTGGCGGTTTCGAGTTCTGAACTGAGGGCCCTGCGGCCCCGGCTTGGCGCTTAGCCGTTCTGTGCCGGGGGCTGCTTGGGCGCTTTCTGCTTGCCGCCGCCGCCGCCGAGCGGGTCGTCCTGCCGCTGCACGGAGCCTTCGAAATGCGCGCCGCTCTCGATGGCGATGGTTTTGTGGATTATGTCGCCTTCCACTCGTGCAGTTGAGGTCAGACGGACCTTCAGGCCCCGCACGCGCCCAATCACGCGACCATTCACGATCACATCGTCAGCCACAACTTCGCCATTCACAGTGGCGCCTTCGCCCACGGTCAGCAGATGGGCGTGGATGTCGCCTTCGACCTGGCCTTCGATCTGGATGTCGCCAGAGGTGCGCAGATTGCCCACGACCTTGAGGTCCGAGGACAGGATGGACGGCGCCGGTTTCGGCTTGGCCGAAGCAACGGGCTTGCTGTCGGACATGGCGGCGCGCGGTGCGGCAGGGGCCGCGGCGGCGTCTGCGCCTTCGGCGTCCCCAGCCTTCGGTCCGGGCTCGTTGATTCGGGATTTAGAGAACATTCTTGCCTGCCTTGATAAAGCTCATCGGATTAACGGGTTTGCCGGACTGATGCACCTCGTAGTGGAGGTGCACACCGGTAGACCGGCCCGTGCTTCCCATATCACCGATCCGCTCACCACGCGAGACCCGTTGACCTTCTTTTACACGCAGTTTCGACATGTGCGCATAGACTGTTTCATACCCGAAGGCATGGCGGATCTTGACCATCCGCCCAAAGCCGCGATTCCAGCCCGCCTTCACCACGACGCCCTCGGCGGTCGCGTAAATCGGCGTACCCAGAGAGGCAGCGAAATCCGTCCCCTTATGCATCCGCGTGCCGCCGCCCTTGGGGTCACGGCGATAGCCGAAAGGGCTGGTAAAGCGGAAGGCGGATTTCACCGGCATGGCGAAGGGCAGCTGGTCCACCGCCATGCGGTGCAGGTTCAGACGGTCGAGCCCGGCGAGGATCTGCTCAGTGCGGTAGCTTAGCTCGTCCTGGGGCAGGCTGCGGGTCGAAAAGCTCATGGGAATGAGCGGTCCGCCCTGGCCCGAGCTGTTGCGACGGATCTCGTCGAGGATCCGGTCCGCGGGGACGCCCGCCTCTTCGAACATCCGCTCCAGCGGGGCGACCGAGACGGTGACGGCATCCTCGAGGAGCTCAAATACCCGGTTGTTGCGCTCTGCCGTCAGCTGTTGCGACAAAAGCAGCTCTTCGATCTCTGCGGTGGCCGCGCTGTGGGCGCCTTGCAGACCGTCCCGCTCGGCAGCGGTGCCGGTCAGCGCATCGGTCAGGAAGGCGAGTGTCAGTTCCAGATCGCGCATTTGCGCAGCCTCTGTGGTGCCGGTGCCCGTCAGAGCGGCCAGTTCGCGGCTCGCCTCGGCTTCTGCCGCCCGGGCGGCGTCACGCTCTTCCATGGCGGTGCGCAGGGTGGATTGCACCACGGCGACACCGGTCTCCAGTTCGCTGCGCCGTTCCTCTGAAGCCAGAAGCTGCGATTGCATGCGGCTGACCTGCTCCAGCGCGAGGGTGAACCGTTCCTGCGCGGCGCGGGCCTCGGAGGCGCGTGCATCCCGCTCGATCGACAGGGCGTTCAGGCGTTCGGCATACATCTGCTGGTCGCGTGCAGCCTGGTCACGAGCCTCGCCGGCACCAAGGGATGTGATCAGAACCATGGCAGAGGCGAAGGCAGTCCACGTCAGAAGAGCGGCGCCGCCCACGGCCATACCCGCCTGCGTGCCACTGGAAAGGCGCACGAAGCGTGTCGCATCATCGGATTTCAGAAAAAGACGCTTTTCGGGAAAAATCCCCTCAAGACGTCTCGAGAAACGCGTGTGTCCTGCCAATGCCCCAGTTCCCCAACCTTGGTGCGCTTTGTTAACGCCCTATAGGGCAACAGCGCTTACGTACTGGTAGGCCATCTATTGTCGCAGATGCAAGGAAGTCGGGCAGTTCGGCATGCAGACGCCTTGTTTTGCTGGTTTTGGGCAGATTTCCGCCGATTTTTCCGCCCTATTTTTCAGCTTTCTGTGAAACCTGTTCTGCGGGCTCGGTGAGCGGCCAGTAAAAATCGGGCGGCAAACCCGCTTCGGCCCGCTTTTCTTCGTTGAAAGGCGGCTTCAAAGGGCCGTGGAAATAGGTCCGAACCAGCCGGTGAAAAGCATCTTTGGGGTCGAGATCATGGCGCCCGCAAAGGAAGTGGAACCACTTCGCGCCATAGGCCACATGGCCGACCTCCTCACCATAAATCACCTCAAGCGCTTCCACTGCGCGATCATCTTTGGCCTTGCGGAAAATTTCGATCATGCCCGGCGTGACGTCGAGCCCGCGCGCCTCCAGAACCATAGGTACGACTGCGAGCCGCCCCATGAAATCGTCGATCGTATCCTCGGCTGCGCGCCACATGCCCGCATGGGCTGCAAGGGCTCCGTAATGACTGCCGGTTGCTTCAAGGCAGTCAGATACGAGATTGAAATGTTTCGATTCTTCATCGGCTGCCTTGACCCAGTCATCGTAGAAACCAATCGGCATTGCGGTATCTGTGAACCGCGCGATGATGTCCCAGTGCAGATCAACCGCATTCAGTTCGATATGCGCCACGGCATGGAGGATGGCCTGCCGACCCTCCAGTGTGCCCGGCTTGCGGCGCGGCACGTCACGAGGCGATAAAAGTTCGGGTTTTTCGGGTCTTGCGGGTCGAAGTGGAGGTTGCGCTTCGCCCACTGGCATCGGCGTGCCGCTGCTGCGCGCAGTAAACCAGGCCTCGGCGCAAGCCCGGCTCAGGGCGGTCTTCTCACGCCCATCCGCCGTCCGCAGCACAGCGTCGGCACAGGCGGCCAGGGATTGCGGCAAAGGGTCAGGGCGGGTCATCGGGCAACGCTCCGTGGCTGGGTGACCCGCCCCTTGGATCACAGGGCCTTGACGGCCTCAAGCACCTCTTCGACGTGGCCGGGGACCTTCACCTTGCGCCAGATATTGCGCACCACACCTTCTCCATCGATGAGAAAGGTCGCCCGCTCGATACCCATATAGGTCTTGCCGTACATCTTCTTTTCGACCCAGGTCCCCCAATCCTCGCAGACCGTACCCTCTTCGTCGCTCACCAAAGCGACGGTGAGGCTGTGCTTGTAGCGGAACTTGTCGTGCTTTTTCACGCTATCTTTGGACACACCAATCACAGTGGCCCCTGCGGCGGTGAACGCGTCGAGATGTTCGGAAAAGCCGATCGCCTCTTTCGTACAGCCCGGCGTGTCATCCTTGGGATAGAAGTAAAGCACCACCTTTTGCGGCTTTTGCGCCGACAGGGTCAGCATATCGCCGCCATCTCGCGGCAGGGTGAAGTCCGGGGCGGTTTGGCCTGTTTCGATCATGGTATCCTCGCTGTACACTCCGGCGAAGGGTAGCCGCCGAAGTTCGGAAAGAAAGGCCCTGAGCCAAGAACACTGCGGAGGAATGCGCGCAGGTGAGCGATCAGCCGAGCAAGACAACGGGGCCATCGACCCAGGCGGAGCGGTCCGGGCCGCGTCGTGGGCGCGCGCGCTCGGGGCTTGTGGTGCTGCTTGCGGCAGCGGTTCTTCTGACAGGACTGGGCGGGTTCGCGTCGCTGGCCCTGCGGGGCAGCGTGGCAGTACCCGCGCCGGTGGTGGCGCAGATCGAGACCCGGCTCGACCGGATGCTGAACGGTGTTGCGAAGGCGGATCTGGGCGCGATCGCGCTGTCGCTGAGCGACGCCGGGCGTCCAAGTGTCGAGCTGCGGGATGTCACTTTGCGCGCGGCGCGCAGCGGTGAGACCGTGACCTTTCCCGAACTGGAGGTATCCTTTGCCCGCCGGGCCCTGATGCGCGCCGAGATCCAACCCGAGCGGATCCGGTTGAACGGGGCGCGGCTGCGTCTGAACCGAGACGAGACCGGCCTGTTGAGCCTCGCCTTGTCCTCCGAGGGCGCGGAGGCTGCGGCTCTGTCCTTGCCGGAACTGGTCGCGCAGGTCTCCGAGCTTTTTCGCTCCGAGCCTTTGAGCGCCCTGCGAGAGGTGGAATTGTCAGGACTGACCCTCGACATCACCGCGGTGGGCGTTGGCGCGCCCGTTACGCTGAGCGATGGGACGGCGCGGCTGGAGATCGACGATGGCTCGCTTGATCTCGCCGCAACCTTTGATCTGCCAGAGGCTGGGGCTGCGGCCCGGATCGCCCTGCAGAGCCGCGCTGCCGCGCCCGAGATTGCCTTTGAGTTGGCGGTGACCACTTTACCGGTGCCGCTACTGGCGGAGCAACTGCCGGAGTTTCCCGCGCTGGAAACGTTCAGCGGACCGGTCTCGGCCTGGATCGATGGCGTGCTGAGCCCCGAGGGGCAGTTGGGCGCTCTGTCCGGAGAGTTGGCTCTGGGGCCCGGGCGCGTGCAGATGGGGACGCGGCTGGGGCAGGCCAACCTGGAGACCGCACACGCGGCCTGGACCTATGAGCCGGGTCAGGAGCGGGTCTATCTCGATGACATGACGCTGGTGTCAGACCGGCTGCGGGCCGAGGGCAGGGGCTATCTGGAGGCACGTCCGACCCCGGGAGACGCCCCGGCCAATGCGGTCTTCCAACTCGATTTGACGGAGCTTTGGGGTGATCTCGATCCGTTTCTTGCCGCGCCAGTTTCCGTCGAACGGCTGCTGACCTCGGGCTGGTGGCAGGGGGGCGCGCGCAAGGTGGATTTCGGCCAGATCCTAGTGTCGGATCAGGGCGGAGCCGCGGTGATCACCGGTTCAGGCGCTGCGCATTTGCCTGCCGATGCGGCGGCTACGGCCGAGTTTGCCTTTGCCAGCAATGCCCTGCCCGTGGCGCGTGTGCTGGAGTTCTGGCCTGCCACTGGGCGACCCGTGCGCGTGGGCAACTGGTTGCGCAAGAACCTCCTCGCCGGGCAGCTGGAGGAGATCACCGCCCATCTGCGCTTGCGCCAAGGGGAGCGGCCCAAGCTCGCCGCGAGTTTCGACTTTGATGGGGCCGAGGTCCAGGTTTTGCCGGAACTGCCTGCTGTCACTGCGGGGCGGGGTCATGGGGTGATCTTTAACCACCAGCTTACCATCACGGCCAGCGGAGGGCGGATGGAGACGGAGGCGGAAGGTGCCGTGGACCTCACAGGCACCACGTTTCAGATCCCCGATACACGGGTGCGTGGCGGGCCTGCTGACCTGCATCTGCGGGCCTCCGGCAGCATCCCGGCGGCGTTCGATGTGCTGGACCGGCATCCGATCTCGCTCCTCGACAAGGTGCGCTTGCCCGCAGAGCAGCTGAGCGGGACAGCGCGCGCAGAGGGACGCCTGCGGGTGCCCCTGCGCAAGGGGCAGAAGGTCGATCTGAACAGTCTCTCCCTGACCGCGCGGCTGTCGGATGTGGTGTTCGACGAGGTCGCGCCGGACCGGGATTTCGCCGGGGCGGAGGTGGTCGTTCGGATCGCTGACGGCGCCGTGACCCTGAACGGCGCAGGCGCGCTGGAAGATGTACCAATCGATATCGGCCTTGTCCGGCAATTGGCCACGCCGGGGGGCGAGGGCACCGAGATTACGGGCAGCGCAATGGTCAGCGACGCGGGGCTGCGGGCTCTTGGCGTACGCTTGCCGCCAGGCACCCTGTCTGGGCAGACCGAAGCGCAGTATCAGCTCAGTCTGGCCCCGGATCGCGCGCCCCGCCTGACGCTGGAAACGAGGATGCAGGGCTTGGCAGTGCGCATCCCCTCGCTTGGCTGGCAAAAGCCTCAGGCCACTGAAGGGGCGCTGAGCGTTGCGCTCCGTCTTGGACCGGAGCCTGAGGTCGAGGCCTTTCGCCTGTCCGCGCCCGGCTTTCTGGCTGAAGGCGCGATTAGCCTGCGCTCCGGCGGGGCTGGTGTGGATCAGGTCACGCTGGACCGCGTGCGGATCGGCGGATGGCTCGACGCGCGCGGCGTGCTTACGGGGCGCGGGCCGGATGTGCCGCCCGCCGTGGCGTTGACCGGCGGTGCGCTCGATCTGCGCGCGCTGCCCAAAGGGACGGGTCGTCCCGGCGGTGCCGGAGCCGCGCGTCCCAGCGAGATCCCGATACAGCTCGACAGTGTCATCATCTCAGACAAACTACGTTTGCAATCGGTACGGGGCGCGATCCTGACCGAGGACGTGATCGGCGGTCGCCTGACAGCGCGCGCCAATGGCGGCGCGCCGGTGGAGGTAACCCTGACCCGCGGGGCGCGCAACACCCAGCTCGTCCAGGTCACCAGCGCCGATGCGGGCGGCGTGTTGCGGGATGCGGGCGTGCTCCGGACCTTGCAGGGCGGGGCGCTGGATTTACGGCTCGAAGCCCGTCCGGGCACCGCGATCTATGACGGCACGCTGGAAATCGCCAATGGCCGCATGATCGAGACGCCGGGCGCAATGCAGTTTCTCTCGGCGATCAGCGTCGTGGGCTTGTTCGACCAGATGGCCAATGGCGGCATCGCCTTCAGCACGATTTCGACTGGTCTCAGCCTCTCGCCTGATGGGATCACGTTGCGCGAGGGGCGCGCCAATGGCCCGGCCATCGGGATCACCTTCGAGGGTGCGGTGATGCCCGCACGCAATCAGCTCGATCTGCAGGGGGTGGTCTCGCCGATTTACATGCTCAACGGGATTGGCGGCGCGTTGATGGCGCGGCGTGGAGAGGGGCTTCTGGGGGTGAGTTACCGTCTCAGTGGCGCGCCTACCCAGCCCGAGGTTCAGGTCAACCCACTGTCGCTCTTGACACCGGGCGTGTTTCGCGACCTTTTCCGCCGCGCGCCCCCTGACCTGACGCAATAGCGTCCCTGCCAACCGGAGCAGACCTGCCCGTGCATCTCAGTGATTTCGATTTCGATCTGCCGGACGCGTTGATCGCCACCCGGCCTGCGCGCCCGAGATCTTCGGCGCGGCTACTTGTGGCAGACGGGGAGACTGGGTTCCGCGACCGCCGGGTGACAGATCTGGTTTCCGAGCTGGGCCCCGGGGACCGGCTTGTGCTGAACAATACCAAGGTGATCCCGGCGCGGCTCTTTGGGACACGGACGCGCGAGTCCGCTCAGGGTCGCGTGACCGCCAAGGTCGAGATCACCCTGCTGGAACCGGCCGCAGAAGGCTGGATGGCGCTGGCTAAGCCCCTGCGGAAGCTTGCGGAGGGAGAGGAGGTCGTCTTTTCCGATACCCTTTCGGCGCGGGTTGCGGAGAAGATCGATGGCCATGTGCGGCTTGTTTTCGGCGTGACCGGCGAGGATTTCGATGCGGCTCTGGCCGAGGCCGGTGCCATGCCTCTGCCGCCTTATATTGCTGCCAAGCGCCCGGCGGATGCGCAGGATCACGAAGACTACCAGACGGTCTTTGCCGAACGCTCTGGGGCTGTGGCCGCGCCGACCGCATCGCTGCATTTCGATGACGCGCTTCTGGACGCGCTGCGCGTGCGGGGCGTGCAGTTTTCATATGTGACGCTCCACGTAGGGGCAGGGACCTTCCTGCCGGTGAAGGTCGAGGATGTAACCACCCACAAGATGCATGCGGAATGGGGCGAGATCAGCGCCCGGGCGGCGGCCGAGATATCCGGCACCCGTGCCGCAGGCGGCCGGGTGATCCCTGTGGGCACCACGGCCCTGCGCCTGATCGAGACCGCCGCGGCCACGGATGGCAGCCTGAGCGCTTGGGAGGGCGACACGGATATCTTCATCTATCCCGGCTACCGGTTCAAAATCACCGATGGGTTGATGACCAATTTCCACCTGCCGAAATCGACCCTGATGATGCTGGTCAGCGCCCTGATGGGGGCTGAGCGGATCCAAGAGATCTATGCCTATGCCGTCGCGAACCAGTACCGGTTCTTCTCTTACGGCGACAGCTCGCTTCTCCTGCCACCGCGCGACACAGACTAGCGCGAAAAAGCCGCCCCGGATCCCGAACAGCAGGGTCGAGCGCAAGGCTCTGGCCATAGGTCGGTCTCAGGCAGCGCTCTTGCGCAAGCGCCCGCCTATCGGTGTCAGAAGCAGACACATCCGAGTGAGCGACGGGATCGGCGTTGTCGCGACCAACGTGTTCGCGTTCCCTTTGGTGTCCTTGGAGCTACCGTCGCCGCCTTTCGGTCTATCTCAGACGTTCTGGGGGTGGATGCCCACACGGGTCAGCGTCGATGCCGAGTGCATGAAGGCCTCGGAGGCATCGACGTAAAGCTCCGGCTGGTGACCGCGCAATCGCCGTCGCTCTTTGCATCGTCAGTGAACTACTGCCAATTCCGCCCAAGATGCGCTGCAAGCTGTATCCCTACAAGGCGCTGAGGGCGCTTCGAGAATAGAGCCCGATTGATGCCGGTGGTCACTTTCGGGGCTCTGATCGAAGACAAAGTAGTGGGCTCCTTTCGCTGCTCTGTCTGTTTGGACCCCATGTGGGACGGACGGGGTGTTCGCCTCGGTTGCGCCAAGCACAGATCGGACGCTGCATATCCTTTGCGCTTTGGTCTGCGTTTTACGGACGCGCAGGCTTGGCACATGAACAGAACTGACCCCAATCGGGATCCGCCGGGCGTGCGATACATCCCCCGAAGATCCGCCCGTGAAAGCCTTGCGTGCCCTTTGGCGGGCGCGTCAACTGGCGTGTTTGGCGAGAAACCGTGCCCAGCTTCGCGTTCCTTTCCGGAAGCTTTCCACATCGTATTTCTCGTTTGGGGAGTGCAATCCGTCATCGGATTTTCCGAACCCGGCCAAAAGGGAATCGATCCCGAGAATGCTTTGAAAGTAGCCGGCCACGGGGATCGAGCCACCCGCACCGGTAAAGGCGGCGGAGGTCCCCCATTCCTCAGTCAGAGCCGCGCGGGCGAGATCGAAGGCCGGATGAGTCATAGCCATATGGGCCGCAGGACCTGCGCCATGATTGATGAACTCCACCGAGACGTCCGGGGGCAACGCAGCTTCAACATAGCTGCGCAGCGCGGCAAGGATCGCGTGGGGATCCTGCTGTCCGACCAGCCGGAAGCTGATCTTTGCGCTGGCCCGGCTTGGCAGCACGGTCTTGAAGCCTGCGCCGGTATAGCCGCCGGTGATCCCGTTTATCTCGCAGGTCGGGCGCGACCAGAGCATCTCAAGCGCCGAGAACCCGTCCTCGCCTGCAAGCTCCGACAGGTTGACTTCGCCCAGAAAGCCCTTGGCGTCAAAGCCGAGCGCCTCCCACGAGGCGAGCTGTTCGGCTGGAACTTCGGGCACGCCTTCGTAGAAGCCGGGCAGGGTGACGCGCCCGGTCTCGTCATGCAATCCGGCGAGGATCCGGCTCAGGATCCGGATCGGGTTGGCGGCGGGACCACCGAAACCGCCTGAATGCAGATCGCGATCCGCGCCGGTGAGGGTAATCTCAATCCCCGCGAGCCCGCGCAAGGACGTGATGATCGACGGCGCCCGGTCGTCAAAAAGGCCGGTGTCGCAGATCAGGGCCAGATCGGCCTTCAGCAAGTCTTTGTTGCCTTCGAGGAAGGGGATAAGAGAAGGCGAGCCGCTTTCCTCTTCGCCCTCGAAGAAAAAAACAATCTCCATGGGCAGGGTCTCGTGATGCGCTAGCCAGGCCCGGCAGGCCGTCACGAAGGTCATGAGTTGCCCTTTGTCGTCGCAGGCCCCGCGGGCACGGATGACCGGACCCTTCGGGGTGTCCTGCAGCTCCGGCTCGAAAGGAGGCTTGTCCCAAAGGGACAGCGGATCCACGGGTTGGACATCGTAATGGCCGTAAAACAGCATGCGCGGCCCGTCTCCGCGCAGATGGCCCACCACCATAGGGTGGCCAGTGGTCGGATGCTTGGCGGCCTCGGCCCCAAGGCTTTTGAGCTCGGCCGCAAGCCAGTCGGCGGCTCTGTCACAATCGGCGACATGGGCCGGATCGGTCGAGATCGAGGGGATCCGGAGAAGGTCCATCAGCCGCGCAAGTTCCTGCGGCATTTGGGTATCAATATGGTCGAGAACGGCGCTTAGATTCGGGCTGGGGGACATCTGGCCTCTGCACATTCAAAGGGTTGTTCGGGCCGCAGCGTATCCCAACCTGCCCGGGTGTCCAGCCGATCCGGTGCGATCAGAGGTTGATCTCAATCAATGCAGCGTCATTTTGCGCCTTGTTAAACATTGTCAACGCCGCCTAGCTAGGTGCGTCAGCGATACTCACAGCCCATGGAGAGCCCCTTGGACTATAACGGCCATCTCGACACCGCCCTGCAACGCCTGCATGACGAAGGCCGGTATCGCACCTTTATTGACATCGCTCGCAAGAAAGACGCGTTTCCTCATGCGGTCTGGACTCGTCCCGATGGGACTGAGCAGGACATCACCGTCTGGTGCGGGAACGACTATCTTGGCATGGGCCAGCATCCGGTTGTTCTCGAGGCTATGCACGAAGCGTTGGATGCGACGGGCGCAGGCTCGGGCGGAACGCGCAATATCTCGGGCACGACAGTCTACCACAACGCGCTCGAGGACGAGCTCGCGGATCTGCATCAGAAAGAGGCCGCGCTGCTCTTTACCTCGGCCTATATCGCCAATGATGCGACGCTTTCTACTCTGCCGATCCTGTTTCCGGGGCTGCACATCATCTCAGACGAGCTGAACCACGCGTCCATGATCCAGGGCATTCGCCACGGCAACTGCCCCAAGCACATTTTCCGCCACAATGATCTGGCCCATCTGCGTGAGATCCTTGAAGGGCTTCCGCTGGACGCGCCCAAGGTCATTGCCTTTGAATCGGTCTATTCCATGGATGGCGATTTCGGGCCGATCGCGGCGATCTGCGACCTCGCCGACGAGTTTGGCGCGTTGACCTATATCGATGAGGTGCACGCGGTTGGCATGTATGGCGCTCGCGGTGCGGGTGTTTGCGAAGAGCTGGGCCTGATGGACCGGATCGACATCATCAACGGCACGTTGGGCAAGGCCTTTGGCGTGATGGGCGGCTACATCGCAGCTTCGGCTAAGATGGTCGACGCCGTGCGGTCCTATGCGCCGGGCTTCATCTTCACCACCTCCATCCCGCCCACCATTGCGGCCGGTGCGGCGGCCTCGGTGCGGCATCTGAAGACTGACATGGCACGCCGCGACGCCCATCAGATGGGGGCCAAGATCCTCAAGATGCGTCTCAAGGCGCTGGGCCTGCCGATTATCGACCATGGCAGTCATATCGTGCCGGTCCATGTGGGCGATCCGGTGAAGTGCAAGATGATCTCGGACCGGTTGTTGGCCGATCACGGCATCTATGTGCAGCCGATCAATTTCCCGACCGTGCCGCGCGGTACCGAGCGTCTGCGGTTCACGCCGTCGCCGGTCCACACGCCCGAAATGATCTCGAAACTGGTGCATGCCATGGACGAGCTCTGGAGCCATTGCGCCCTGTCGCGCCAGGAGCTGAGCGCCTGATCTTCGGCTCGCGATTGCGACGCTTCGCCCAAAATTCAGGATCAAGCCGCGGAAATCCCGCGGCTTTTCGCTTGTTTGACGTATGGTATCGGCAGGTTTCGCCTGGATCCGAATTTTAACTGCCCCTTGAGAGGGGATATGGTACCGTTCAACTCAGGCAGACAGCACTCGAATCGGTTAGAACCGGTATACAGGTGCGACATCAAGGGCAGGTGGCATGATCGGGCGCAAGACACCGCGCACGGATAAGGAGACGTCTAACCTCAAGGGGTTCGACGACTACGCCCTGTCGCTTGGCGACGTGATGCGCGGTGAACGCGCAACCCTCAACAAATCTCTTCTCGATGTGCAGCGCGAATTGCGCATCAAGGCCCCTTACATCGTGGCCATTGAGAACGCGGATCCTGCGGTCTTTGATACGCCGGGCTTCATCGCTGGCTATGTCCGCTCCTATTCCCGCTATCTCGGGCTCGACCCGGACTGGGCCTTCCAGAAATTCTGCGAGGAAAGCGGGTTCTCCGGCGTTCACGGTATGCAGCCTGAAGCGAGCAGTCCGCGTCCGGGCGCGAGTGCCGAGCCCGCCAAGCGCGGTCGCCATCGCTCCCGGGTCGAGGAAGATCCGCTTCTGGCCTCCGCCACGGCGCTGATGCCGCAACGGCAATCGCCTTTCGAGGGGATGAATGCCGGCGCGCTTGGATCCTTTGTGGTGCTCGCCGGGCTGATCGGCATGCTTGGCTATGGCGGTTACTCGATCCTGCAGGAAGTGCAGCGTGTGACTGTCGCCCCGGTGGACAGTGCGCCGGTGCTGGAGCCGGAGCTTGATCCGCTGTCCACCCGCAACATCGCCCAGCAGAACACGGTGGCCTCCGATGTCGTCACGCCCTCGCAGAAGGCGCTGGGCCGACTCTATCGCCCCAAAGCGCTCGATGCGCCGATCCTCGTGGCCCGGGATGGGCCGATCGGCATCATCGATCCCGAAACCGTGGGAGTCTGGCGCGCGCCAGCGGCGCCGAGCTCCATGGATATCGCCATCGCCGAGGCGACGGCGAGCCCCGCCGTGCCAGTGGCCCCGGTGCAAGTGGTCGCGCCGCCGCCGCCTGTGGTGGCCATTGTTGCGCAGCGCCCGGCCTGGGTCCGTGTCCGCGCCGCCGACAACACCATCCTGCTGGAAAAGATCCTCGATGCGGGCGAGAGTTTCGTGCTCCCCAATTCCGAAGACCCTGCGACCTTGCGCGCGGGCAATTCGGGCGATGTCTATTTCCTCGTGGATGGTGAGACATTCGGCCCTGCAGGCGCACCGGGCGCTGTTGCGTCGAATGTGGTCTTGTCGCGCGAGACCCTGAGCACCGATTTCGCCCTGGCCGATCTCGAAGCGGACGACGATCTGCGTGAGGTGATCGCCACGGCTGAAGCACGGATCCTCGATCTGCCCCCGGTTCCAGCATCTGACACCGAGGCCGCAGAATAGATCGCGCCCGTTGCCAGCGCGCGACTGTGTCCTTAAGTTGACACTGAACACTGTCTACCGGAAGCACGTCCATGTCGCTCAATGCCGTTCGTCCTTGGCGCAACATCTATCGGCGCAAGTCCCGTCAGATCCATGTGGGAAATGTGCCCGTGGGCGGGGATGCCCCGATCGCGGTGCAGACCATGACGAACACCCTGACGACGGATATCCCGGCGACAATCGCGCAGGTCCAGGCCGCCGCCGAGGCCGGGGCGGATATCGTGCGGATCTCGGTGCCCGACCAGGACAGCTCCCGCGCGTTGAAAGAGATCGTGCGCGAAAGCCCGGTGCCCATCGTGGCGGACATCCATTTCCACTATAAGCGCGGTATCGAAGCGGCGGAGGCGGGGGCAGCCTGCCTGCGGATCAACCCGGGCAATATCGGCGACGCGACCCGGGTGAAGGAAGTCATCAAGGCCGCGCGTGACCATAATTGCTCGATCCGGATCGGTGTGAATGCGGGCAGCCTCGAAAAACACCTGCTTGAGAAATACGCCGAGCCCTGTCCAGAGGCGATGGTCGAAAGCGGGCTCGATCACATCAAAATCCTGCAGGACAATGACTTTCACGAGTTCAAGATCTCGTGCAAGGCGTCGGACGTGTTCCTGTCGGCCGCCGCGTACCAGGCGCTTGCTGATGTCACTGACGCGCCGATCCATCTTGGCATCACAGAGGCAGGGGGACTGGTATCGGGCACGATCAAATCCGCGATCGGTCTCGGTAATTTGCTGTGGATGGGGATTGGCGACACGATCCGCGTCAGCCTCTCGGCGGATCCGGTCGAGGAAGTGAAGGTCGGATACGAGATCCTGAAATCCCTCGGGCTGCGCCACCGCGGTGTAAACATCATCTCCTGCCCCTCCTGTGCGCGGCAAGGCTTTGACGTGATCAAGACCGTCGAGGCGCTGGAACACCGGTTGGAGCATATCAAGACGCCGATGAGCCTCTCCATCATCGGGTGCGTGGTAAACGGGCCGGGCGAGGCCTTGATGACCGATGTTGGCTTTACCGGCGGCGGCGCTGGGTCCGGCATGGTCTATCTCGCGGGCAAAACGAGCCACAAGATGTCGAACGAAGGTATGATCGATGACATCGTGGCGCAGGTCGAAAAGAAGGCCGCGGAGCTGGAGGCGCAGGCCGTTGAGGAAAGCCTCGCGACCGAGCCCGCCGAGTAGCGCTCAGAACCGCTGCCCCACATAGACATAAACGAGGGACTCCCCGTCGCTGTTGCGCGACAGGTCGATTGCGTAATCCACCGGAAAAGATTTTGACAGTCGGATCCGCGCGCCAAGGCTAACCGCTCCGCGCACGCCGTCGTCGAACACACCGCTCAGTCGGTCTCCGGTGGCACCGGCCCCGGCAAAAACCACATAGCCGAAACGCCCGCCGAGCCGCCCGCGATACTAGATCTGGCTGGATAGGAGGGCCGTGTCTATGAATTCCGTTGCGCCATAGCCGCGAAAGCTGTCCGTACCGCCAAAGGAACAGGCGTCAAAAAAGGGCGCGTCATCCGTGGCAGCGCCGCCCGTCGCGGTCCACGCCAGCACGCCAAGGTCAAAGAGCGGGCGATAGCCCGCGACATGGCCCACCGCCTTCCAGTAGTCCCGTCCCCGCGCATTGAGCAGATGACCATAGCTCAGTTCGGCGCGCGCCAGGTGGCCTTCGGTCGGGTAGTCGGTGTTGTCGCGTGTGTCGTAGATGGCCGAGGCGCTAATCTCGGCCAGTTCCAGATCCGTATCCGGCTGCAGGCTCGGTGGCAGGATAGCGTCCTGTCCCGCAGTGAGATCCGAGCGGAGATAACTGATTCCGGCGCCGAGCGCGACGGTCTCGGTCAGATCCCGTGCGAATTTCAGCTTTGCGCCGGTGCCGGTCTATCGCACGGGGACCGCCGTACCGCCCACAAACAAGTCATACTCGAGAGTAAGATCGCCAAGCAGGAGGGTTGTTTGCCACCCGGTAAGGCCGAAGTTTAAATCAAAGCCCAGCCCGTAGCCCTCGCTGCCATTCTCCGTCCGGAAATAGGCCAGCCCGAGGGTCGAGGTATCCGCGCCGAGCGTATCCTTGAAGAGATACGCGCTTCCAACCGCCAGACCCGACCCCAGGACCGGGTTTTGAAACGGGACCGGCGCGAGGATGAAGGATCCGCGGGTGAAGCCGATCTTCTCCGTCGGGGTCTTGTTGGCTGCCTCTGCCGGGTCTTCCAGCGCGAAGGGTTGCGCCAGTCCGAGCCCCGGCATACTGGCCAGAAAACCGGCCGCCAGAGCCCGACAGAACGCGCCCATCACGGCGCTCAGAACCGGATGGTCAGACCGACCAGAGGGCCCGCCTGTTCGACATCCCAGATGAAATCGCCATTGCGGCGGTCCACGGACTGATAGCGCAGGCCCCCGACCAGCGACGTAGTCTCGGTCACGTCGTAGCCAGCGCCGAGGAACACATCTGTCATCAAGTCAGAGCCCGCGCCGAACCCGCCGAGATAGGCCCAGCCGGTCAGATAGCTGTTTGCGCCGAGTGGTTTGCGTCCGCGCAGGCCGACCACCGGGTCCCACCAGCTGTCTGAACCGCGCGCCTTCTGAACACCGATGTCGCCCCCTTCCAGGGTCAGCGTGGTGTCTACATTCCAATAGCGCAGTCCACCACTGACCCAGAGCTCGGTTCCCGCCGCCTCGTAGGCCAGATAGTCGAGCTGGGCCGAGAAGGATTGGGTTGTTGTGTCGACCTCTGCCCTGTCCACATCGTCGGAGGCCACCGCGCCAGTGGATTTTGTGCGCACATGCTGCAGATCAATCTGGATCGCCCAGTTGCCCTTGCGCGCCTGACCCACGGCCATGGCAGCAATCTCCAGATCATCCAGAATATCCTTGAATGACAGATCCACATCCACAGGTGGTGCGCCGGGGATCACCCCCGCTTCCCCCGAGAGACCCGCCCCCCAAAGATAGGGGGAGATCTGGTAGCGCCACCCATCCGTCTCTTGCCCGGCGGCGCTCAGTGGAAGCAGGGAAAGGAGGGATGTCGCGGCGATGGCATGCGGAAATCGGGGGCGGGGCAAGGGGGCTCCTCTCGGTCCTGTGTCAGGGTGCTGGGCCTCTAGCCTAGGCCCGCACAGGCCGCCATGCACGCAAAAAGAGCGGTGAATTGCGGTGATGCACGTCTCAGGCGAGATTGCGGGCGAGCGCGCAGAACTCTTCGAGGCTCAGGGTTTCCGCCCGTCGCGTCGGGTCGATCCCCACATCTGTCAGGCGCGCTTCGATGTCCGGCGCGATGCCCTTGAGACTCGCGCGGAGCATTTTGCGACGCTGGTTGAAGGCGGCAGCCACTACCCGGCTGAGCACGGCCGGGTCTGCCGGATAGCGTGGTTCGGGCAAGGCTGTTAGATGAACAACCGCGGAATGGACTTTGGGTGCGGGGATGAAGGCCTGAGGCGGCAAGGTCAGGGCGATCCGGGCCTCGGCCCGCCACTGAGCAAGGATCGCGAGGCGGCCATAGGCTTTGCTGCCCGGCTGCGCGACGATCCGGTCCGCGACCTCGCGCTGGAACATCAGGGTCAGGCTCTGCCAGAAGGGCGGCCAGTCCTTGGGGGTCAACCAACGCACCAGCAGCTCCGTCCCGACATTATAGGGCAGGTTGGCCGCCACGTGGATCGGCGTTTGCAGGTGCCCGGCCGGGTCCACCTCCAGCGCGTCGCCATTCACGATTTCCAGCCGCCCGGGATATGCCTCAGCGATCTGAGCCAGCGCAGGTAAGCAGCGCGCGTCCTTTTCGATGGCGAGAACCTTGCGCGCGCCTTCGGCCAAAAGACCCCGGGTCAGCCCTCCGGGGCCAGGCCCGATCTCAAGCACATCGGCCGCGCTCAGATCCCCGGGCACCCGCGCGATCCGCGCTGTGAGGTTGAGATCCAGCAGGAAATTCTGCCCAAGGGACTTCTTGGCCGAGAGCTGATGGGTGGCGATCACCTCGCGCAGCGGGGGCAGGTCGTCGATCCGTGCCATGGGTCAGCTCCGCCGCCGCGCCATGTCGTCGGCCATGCCCAGGGCCGCGATCAGGCTCGTGGGATCTGCGCGTCCCTGACCGGCTATATCCAGTGCGGTGCCATGATCGGGCGAGGTGCGGATGAAGGGCAGGCCAAGGGTGACGTTCACGCCACCAGCGAAATCAATGGTCTTGATCGGGATCAGCGCCTGATCGTGATACATTGCAACGGCCGCGTCATAGGTCGCGCGAGCCCCGGAATGGAACATGGTATCTGCCGAAAGCGGCCCGCGCAGGTCAAGGCCGGTCGCCCGGAGCTCGTCAAGCAGTGGGGAAATCCATGTCAGCTCCTCGTGACCCATGGCACCACCTTCGCCCGCATGGGGGTTCAGACCGGCAATGGCAATTCTTGGGGCTGCGATGCCGAAATCCCGGCGCAGCCCGTCGTATGTCACGCGGATCACCTCTTCCAGCAGAGCAGGGGTCAGAGCGTTAGGGACCTGCGCGATGGCGATATGTATCGTCGCCGGGACGACGCGCAATTCCGGACAGGCCAGCATCATCACCACGGGCACATCGCCCCCGAGATGGGCAAGAAACTCCGTATGTCCGGGGAAGGAAAATCCGGCCCCGTCCTGCAACGCTTTCTTGTGGATCGGCGCGGTGCAGAGCGCGCGTGCAGCCCCGCTTTGCGCTAGCGCGACCCCCGTCGCGATAGCATCGATCACCGATTGGGCGTGATCCGGGTTCGGTGCGCCGAGGGTGAGAGGGCCTTTGAAATGTTGGTGCAATACGGGCAGGCCATCCCGAGCCGCGTCGGTGGTTTCGGCGGGATCGGAGATCACCACAAGCGGGATGTCCGGGGCATGGGCCGCCACATGGGCCAGATCGCCGAGCAGGAAAAAGGGCAGGTCAGCACCCAGTTTGGCCCAGGCCTTGGCCGCAATCTCGGGCCCGACCCCCGCCGGCTCGCCACAGCTCAGCGCAATCGGAGCAAGGCTCATCGGATGGTGGCGTCGGCGCGCAGCTCTTCGAGGAAGTTTTCCGCATAGGAAGCAAGGCGGCGGTTCACCAGTTGCCGCTCAATCGTACCTTCTGCGTCCTCGGTCAGGGCCGTTGTGCGCGCGCAGAGCATGACATGGATCGGGCCAGTTGGGCCGAGGATCTCGGTGGTTTCCTGATTGTCCAGATCGGCGATTGCGAGCGCGATGTCGCGGGGAATGTCCTCGACCGCGTAGACCTCCCGCTGCAATGCGCCCTCGGGCAACTGACGTGCAAGACCGTAAAGGTCATCGCATACGTCGATGTCTCGTGCGAGCTGATCACGGAGATCCGAAGCAATATCAGCGTCCGCGGAGAGCGGAACGATCGCGACATCCGCGGCAAGGGTCGGCTGGGCCTGCAGGACGGTTTCCTGAAAGCCCCGAACTTGAAAAAGGGCGAGTGCTTGACCACCGAGAGGAACGACTGGTGAGACTTCTCCTGGCGCCAGTGTCAGCACAGTTTGAGCCAGTGGGCCAGGCAGATCTGACAATGAAATCCAGTCGCGCAAGCCTTTGGTGTTGCGCGAGGGAGCTGCGGAGAACTGTTCCACGGCAGCCGTGAAATCCGCTTCGCTCCGAAGCCGCTCGCGCAGGTCCTCGACAAAGCCCTCGGCCTCGATACGGCGTTCGGGCGGGGCGGGGATGATGATCTCGGCAAGTCGGACACGCGCACCGGACTGTGATCCAGCCAGCGCAAGGGCGCGTTCGACCTCGGCGGGGGACACGCGGGCACGAGGTCCAAAGCGTTGTTGCACGAGGGAACGCCATAAAAGGCCGCTGCGCACGAAGTCGCGGAAGGTTTCTGGGGCCACACCTTCGTCGGCCAGGGCCCGAATGAATTCTTCGGTCGTGAGGTTCGCGCGCGCGGCGAACTCGGCCAATCCCTGTTCGATCTCGTCCGGACCGACGGTCAGACCAGCGGCCGCGGCCGCCTGGTTCTTCAAACGGTCCTCGATCAGGGCTTCGCGGGCCAGGGTAGCCGCGTCCCCGGGCAGGCGGAGGGCGCTGATGAACCGCTCGCGCTGGTCGAGTTCGAACCCGGTGATGGCCGTGCCATTCACAGTGATTACTGGCCCGAAAGTCTGGGCACTGGCAGCGCCTGTCACAAAAGCGCTCAGCACGGCGCAGGCAAGAAGCGGTCGCAGGTTTGGCAGTCGCATATCTGGAAGGTGTCCTATCCCCGGCATCCCCGGCTGCGTTGCGCGCCGGACTGTCCGGCGCCGAAGCCGATCAGCGAGACCTTGATGCCAAAATCCGTGGTGGAGCGCAAATCCTCAACCGTGTCGAAATCCTGCGACAGGGACAAATCTACGCGAATACACTCGTTTTGATATTGCAGGGTCAGTTCGGCTTCCCGAGAGCTGGAAGCGTCGAAATCATAGCTGTATTCGAGCCCGCCCGCCCAAGTGTCGTTGAACTGGCGCCCGGCGGCAAGCACAAGCTCATTGGTGTCCGATGGGCGGGATTCCGCCTCGGAGGCGCGCAGCCAGGTATAGGTCAGCCCGAGCCTTGTGCGGGGATCGCTCCAGGCGAGTCGCAGGGCATTCTTATTGATCGAGAAGTCCGAGGCGAACTGCGCCCGGTTGATCATCTGCAAGCCGCCAGGGCTGTCGAGCTGAACGGTCGCGAGCCAGTCGGACGCACGCTCGGTATCCGAGGCACCCGGTGCCAGCGCTGTGTTTTCATCCTCGCGAAAAACCCGTCCGACGGTCACGCCGCTGATCCAGCCACTTTGGTCGAACCGGGTCCAGCTCACCCCGACATTCGCGCGCCAGCCACTTTCGAGCTGATCCCGACCGGCAAAACGGTTCAGGTCGAACAGGCTGGCCTCGTCGAACTCCGCAACCGTGCTGTCCTCGTTGGGAACATCGTCGCCATTGACCTCGGACCAGACCAGTTGAACCACCGGCTCGAGGACGCTGTGCGACGTGGCATCCGTGCGCGAGAAAGGCCAGCGCAGCTCGGCCGCGATGGTCGGCGTGACCCGGGCCTCGGTGTCCGGGAAGTTGGCATCGTTCTGCGTATCGAAAAGATCGAACGCCAGCTCGCCGATGGCTGTGCCCACCATACCCAGATCGTTGGTCCAGCTGCGGCGCCAATCGGTCACAAGGCTGAGCCGTCGTGTGTCGCGGCCGATCTCGTCCTCGTCGGATTCCCGTTGCAGGCCAAGGAAACTGAGCGTGGTCTCAGAATATCCCCCGATCAGCGGAGTGTCATAGCGACGGGTATACTCGCCATCCAGAACGAAGCGCGGGATGGTCTCGTTGTCTTCATCCGCCCGAAAGGTCGTGAAGTAAGACGCTGTGCCGCGCTGCAGGCTGTCGCGGCGGACCCGCGACACCTCGATCGTGCTGTCGATCCGGTCCTCGTCATCGAAGCCATAATCCCGGTAATACTGGTCGTCGGACACAGTCTCGAGATCGAAATCCAGCACATAGCCGCGCCCGATATCGAACGCACCGACCAGGGTGGCAAAGCCACGATCCCCTTCTTCGAGCTCATCCCGGGTCAGCGCCCCCTCAAAGGTCAGCTCGCCGCGCGAGAAGGCCTGCCGGTAGCGCAGCCCGAGCGTGCGTGAGTTGCGCGTGGTGACTTTCGGACTCAGGGTCAGATCCTTATCTGGTCCAAGCTCGATGAAATAGGGCACTTCGATCCCAACGCCGAGCGCGCTCGTGGTCCGCAATGATGGGAAGAGAAACCCGGTTGCCCGCTCCAGGGTGGGGTCGGGAACACGCATTTGTGGCAGGTAGAAGATGGGCACGCCCGCCACTTCGAAGACCGCGTTCTCGAAATAAATCTGCCGCTCCAACTCGTCATGGACGATCCGCTTGGCTCGGATCTGCCACAGGGGCACAGGGCGGTCGATGCAGACCTCGCAGCTTGAGGCGACGGAGCGATAAAGTTGGGTATAGCGGCCATCGACCCTCTGGATCTCAGAGGCGGCGATTTGCACCTTCTGTTCGAGGACGAGCCGCGCGCTGCGCAGGATGCCGTTTCGCAACGCGCCATCGATCTCGGCCTCCGAGGCCAGCAGGACAAAGCCTGGCCCTGAGCTGAGTTGGATCGGTCCGATCACGCGCAGGCTCTCGTCCCGCGTGTCATAGATGATCTCCTCGGCACGGAGGCGTCGCCCGTCATAGAGCACCTCGACCGACCCGCTCGCGGTCAGCAGTCCGTTGGGATCGGCGATGATCCGGTCCGCCAGAAGGGTTGCGGTGGCTTGAACCTCCTGCGCGATTGCGCCTGCGGCGATCATGGCGAGACCCGTCGCGCCCAGGAGCGCGCGTGCAAACGCCCCGGCGCCGGGCAGGGCTCGGAACAGGGCAACGGGCATCAGCCGTCCTCCTGGTGAAGCAGGAGCGCGAGCGCGAGACAGATCCCGGCAAGTGGCGGGAACCATGCGGCGATCAGCACGGGGATCTTGCCGGTCTCGCCAAGCACCAGCGCGAAGCTCTTCAGAAAGTACATGGCAAAGCCCAGCAGGACCGCAAAGAGCACCATCAACCCCGTGCGCCCAAACCGCGTGTGGCGCATGGTGAAAGCGGCGCCGATCAGCACCATGGAAATGAGAAAGATCGGCGAGGCCAGCTCGGACTGGAGCCAGACCCGGTGGTTCAACGCCGCGAAGCCAGCGGCTTCGAGCTGCGCGATGAAGGCCGGTAACTGCCAGATCGGGATGGCGGAGGGTTCGCCGAAACTGTCGCGGATCTGGTTCAGAGTTAGATCCGAGGGCAGACGCATCCAGGCCTGCTCAACGGCGCTGGCCTCGGGATTGGCGCGGCCGGACAGGTCCCAGGTTTTGACGCCCGTCATGTCCCATGCACCGGGCACCAGCTCGGCCCGTGCGGCAGCAATCCTCTGCAGGGGCAGGGCATTCTGGTCAAAACGCAGGAAGGTGACATCATAAAGCGCGGTGCCCCCCGGGCTGACCCCGGCAGCGTGGATCACGATCTGCCCGTCCTGGGCGGCCTGACGCAGCCAGAGCCCGTTGCGGCTCAGCGAGAGGACATTCGTGGCGCGCCCCCGCACCGTATCGCGGGTCTCGTCCGCGATGCGCGAAGTGGACGCGACGATCGGGTTCACCACGCTGATCCCGATCCCGCCGATCAGGGCCGCGACCAGCACCGGCGCGATCAGGCTGCGGATCGCGGAGCGCCCCGCCGCGCGCGTCACGATCAGCTCGGAGGTGCGGGCCATCTTCAGGAACAGTGTGATAGTGGCCAGCACCATGATCAGCGGCACCACCTCGTAGATCGTGCCGGGCAGCTGCAACAGGGCCAGTCCCGCCGCCTCGCGCAGGCCGAAGCTTTCACTGGAAAGGCTGCGCAAGGATTCGACCATATCGGTCATCCAGATCAGACCGGCAAAGATCGACAACATGGACAGAAAGCTCATGGCAAAGCGCCGCGCGAAATACCATTGCAGGGTCATGCGCTACCCTCCACGGTCGGACGTCGCCGCCTTTGCAGCGGGTGGTCCGCGATATAGAGCAGGAGCGCCACGGCCGTGGCCGCAAAGAGCACCGGCGCATAGAGGATAGGCCAGGCCGTATCGCTCTGCAGCGCGATATCCTCGGCAAAATTCGCAAAGAGCTGGATCACGACGATCAGTACAATGGCCCCCGCCACCTGTTGCCAGAAGCCAAAGCGGCTGAATCCGCCGACCAGCAGTGCGGCAAAGCCCAGAAGCGCAGTACAGACCGCAAGTGCGGGCGTGGCGAAGCGGCGGTGCGCCTCATGGAGAAACTCAGCCCGGGATTTGCGCACCAGCTCCAGCATCTCGGGGTCTGCGCGCAAGAGGGTCAGCGTGTCCCAGCCGCGCAGGTCGCGCAACACGCGCTCCTCGGGCATCTCGACCGTACCGAGACTGAGGGCGAAATCCTCGAACCGCAGGATGCTCAGGCTTCCGTCGGCGCGCAGGGACTGGGCAAGTCCCGAGATCATGACCAGCTGCGGTCCGGTCTCGGAGCGTACAAGCAGCGCCTGATTGGCCGTGTAGAGGACTTCGGTCGCCGCGTCCCGCTGGTCCGACAGCAGCACCTTGGACAGAACCCCATCATCAGTGACCTCGCCGACAAACACGGTCACCCCGTCCACCGGGGACTGGAACTTGCCGGGCTCCAGCAGGCGGGCGCCCACGGCATCGGCCAGCTGAGCTTCGAGTTCGGCGATGGTCACCCGACTGAGCGGGATCAAAAGATGCGCAAGCACGAGCATCAGGGCCGCCGCCATGATACCAAGATAGAAGGCCGGGCGTACGATCCGGAAGGCCCCAACACCTGCGGCCTGCAGGGCGACAGTCTCGCTGTCCGAGCCCATCCGGTTGCCCGTGCTCACCGAGGCCGCGAAGGCCGAGAGCGGCAGCATCAGGTAAATCAGATAGGGAAGGCTCAGCAGCGAGAGCTGTGCAAACAGCGCGAGGCTCTGGCCGTCGCCGATCAGTCGGTCGAACAGCCGGATCGAGCGGTTGATCCAATAGATCAACACGATGATCAGGGTGAAAAACCCGAAGGTGACCATCAGGCGGCCGAGGATATATCGGTCATAGCGGGCGAGCATGATCGGCGGTCGCGCAAGGCCTTCCTGCAGGTTTGTCCGCAGCCTAGATCATTCAGTCCGCCGGGAAAAGCGCACAAGCCGCCTAGCGGCGCGCATCGGCTGGTCATCGCGCCGCACCCGGTCTAGGTATGACAAGACATCACACCAAGAGAGTGCCCATGACCGAGCTTGTCCCCGTCTCCTTCGTCGAAACCGATCTCGATGCCCTGGCCGCTGAAACCGCACGCGTCGCCGTCTTCGTGCCCGCCGAGGGCACGCTCAACCCGGGTGCCAAGCGGATCAACAAGCTGACCAAGGGTGCCTTGGCGCGCGCAGTCGAGAGCGAGGCGTTCGAGAAGTTAAAATCCGGTGACAGCCTTTCGCTCGGCTATCCTGCGGGCATGGCTTGCGATGCGGTCATCATCGTCAAGCTGGCGCGTACGGCCAAGGGGATCGAGGCACGCAAGGCCGGGGCGGGTCTCGGCAAGAAGGTCGGCAAAGCCGGGCTCGCGATCTGGGCCGGTAGCCAGGTGGACGCGGCAGAGATCGCCTTTGGCGCGACCCTTCGGGTCTATACCTTTGACGCCCGCAAGTCGAAACAGGACAGCGACACCGCCGGGGTCAAGGTCATGGCTGCGAAGTCGGCCGAGGTAGAGGCCGCCTATGCGGATCACCGCGCCGTGGCCGAGGGCGTGTTCTTCACCCGCGATCTCGTGAACGAGCCGGCCAATGTTTTGACCACGACGGAGTTCGCCGACCGGTTGATCGCAATGAAAGATCTCGGGCTGGAGGTCTCGGTGCTCGAAGAGGCCGAGATGGAAGAGCTGGGCATGGATGCGCTGCTCGGGGTCGGGCAGGGCTCGGAAAGCCCGTCCAAGATCGTGGTCATGAAATGGATGGGCGGCGGAGACGAAGCGCCTTTTGCCTTTGTCGGCAAGGGCGTGGTCTTTGACACCGGGGGCATCTCGCTGAAACCGGCGGGCGGCATGGAAGACATGACCATGGATATGGGTGGCGCGGGCGTCGTGGCGGGTGTCATGCGCACCTTGGCCCTACGCAAGGCGAAGGCCAATGTGGTCGGGCTCGTCGGGCTTGTCGAGAACATGCCCGACGGCAAGGCCCAGCGGCCTGGCGATGTGGTGACCTCGATGAAGGGCGACACGATTGAGGTGATCAACACGGATGCCGAGGGGCGGCTCGTGCTGGCCGATGTGCTCTGGTACACACAGGAGACCTTCAATCCGGTGGGCATGATCAATCTCGCCACCCTGACGGGCGCTGTGATCATCGGGCTTGGACACGAGAATGCAGGCGTGTTCTCGAATTCCGATGCGCTCAGCGCCGAGTTCCTCAAGGCCGCCGCCGCCGAGGATGAGGGCGCTTGGCGCCTGCCCATGGGGCCGGGTTATGACAAGCTGATCAAGTCGCGCATCGCCGATATCAAGAATACCGGCGGACGCCCCGCAGGCTCGATCACGGCGGCGCAGTTCCTGGGGCGGTTCGTCAAGGACGAGACCCCCTGGTGCCACCTGGACATCGCGGGCACGGCTTCGGTGAAATCGGCCACGGACTATGCGCCGGCCGGCGCGACGGGTTGGGGCGTGCGTGCGCTCGACCGGTTGATCCGCGACGGCTACGAGGGCTGATAGGCGGCACAAGATGGGGGCGGTCTATTTCTACCACATGACCCAGACGCCGTTGGAGGCGACCTTGCCGGTTTTGTTGGAGAAGTCCCTGGCCGCGGGGTGGCGCGTCGCCTTGCGCGGCAGCAATCAAGCGGGGCTGGAGCGGCTCGACGAGTTGCTCTGGCTCAAGCCCGAGGATGGGTTTTTGCCCCACGGCCTCGCCGGTGGGGCCCATGACGCCGACCAGCCGGTTCTGATGGGGGTCGATCTGCCCGTTGCGGATCGCACCGCTCTGATCTGCGTGGATGGCGCGACGCTGGACCCTGCCGAGGTTGACGGGTTGGCGCGCGCCTCGATCCTCTTTGACGGGCGGGACGAGATGGCCGTTCAGGCCGCCCGCGCCCAGTGGCGCGAGGTCACGGGCGCAGGCGTCTCTGCGCAATACTGGAGCCAGGAAAGCGGGCGCTGGGAGAAGAAGGCCGAGGCCTGACCGCTAGCGCGTCACGTCCAGTGCTTCGAGCCCGTGGAAATGATAGATCGGCGCGTAGCGCGGCGCGTTCGCCAGCCGCAGCTCGGGACAGCGTTCGAACAAAACCCGGAGCGCGATCTCGATTTCAAGCCGCGCCAGCGGTGCCCCCACGCAGAAATGCAGCCCCGCGCCAAAGGCCATGTTCTGCCCCTTGATCTGACGGGTCGGATCAAACCGTTGGGGATCGGTGGCGAAGGCGGGATCCCGGTTCGCCGAAGCCAACAGACACCCGATGGTCTCGCCCGGGGCGAAGCGGTGGTCAAAGAGCTCGACCTCCTCCCGCGCGATCCGGGTGAAGACGTGAAGCGGCGGGTCGTAGCGCAGCACCTCCTCTACAAGCCCCGGTGTGATCTCGCGATGCCCGGTCTCTAGCAGGGTCTTTACCCCGTTGCCCAGCGTATGGACCGTGGCCTCATGCCCGGCATTGAGGAGCAGCACGATGGTGGTGATCAGCTCTTCGCGGCTGAGCTTGGCGCCGTCCTCTTCGGCGGCGATCAGCGCGCTCATCAGGTCCTCACCCGGGCTCCGACGGCGCGCATCGATCAGATCACTAACCCAGGTGGCAAAGGCGCGCGCGGCGTCATTGGCGGCGACCTCCATCTCGCGGGTGCGACTGGCCTGATACATGCCGACCATGGCGTGGGACCAGTCCAGAAGCTGCGGAGCCTCGGCCTCGGGAACGCCGAGCATCCGGGCAA
This sequence comes from Pseudomonadota bacterium, assembly GCA_038746545.1. Lineage (GTDB taxonomy): Bacteria > Pseudomonadota > Alphaproteobacteria > Rhodobacterales > Rhodobacteraceae > Dinoroseobacter. The sequence continues at coordinate 50,225 of JBCDKN010000008.1, read as the reverse complement.
TGATCCGCACCGGGACCGGCGTGCAATAGGCAGGTAGGAGGTCGAATGGCCCGTCCGGGAAGGCGTCGATCAATTCATGACACAGCGCCTCGATTTCCGGCGCAAGGGCCGCGACCCGGCGCGAGGTAAAGGCGCGCGTCACCAACCCGCGCAGGCGCGTGTGGCGCAGTGGCTCAAGTTCGAGCATGGAATGGGCCTCAACGGCGTAGAAATCCGTAAGGTGGTCGGGAACTGCAACTGGTTCCAACGCCTCACGGCCAAAACGGCGATCCTTGAGGATCGCCGCTGTGGCTTGGTAGCTGGGGGAGACGACCATGCCGTAGGCCTCCCACCAGATCAGGTCTCCGCGCGCCCGCATCCGATCATAGACCGGATACGGGTTCTGGACGAAAGCCGGATCACTCGGATCCTGCGTGACCTTCTCCATCCTCAATCCGCACCGCGCACGGGAATGGTGGCGCCCGGTGCAGGGCGGATCACCTTCTGGACGAAGTAGACCGCAGCGATCAGGCCGATCCCGGCGAGGTCGGTGACGATGCCGCCTTCGATCAGCAGAAGCGCTGCGATGACCAGACCGACCCGCAGGAACCAGACCGCGCGGCCACCCATGAACCAGCCTTGTACGCCCGAGCTCAGCAGGAAGACCCCGACGACGGCCGTACCACCGGCCCGCAGAACTTCCAGCCAGGAGCCATCCATCAGGAGCGCGCCATTGTAGAAGAACATGAAGGGCACCACGAAGGCGGCAATCCCGATCTTGAAAGAGGCCACGGAGGTCTCCATCGGGTTGGCGCCGGATATTCCCGCCGCCGCGTAACTCGCCAGCGCCACAGGAGGCGTGATGGCCGAGAGCACCGCGAAGTAGAAGACGAAGAAATGCGCTGTCAGCTGCGGGATGCCCAGTTGCACGAGGCCCGGTGCGACCACGCTCGCTGCGACCGCATAGGCCGCCGTGGTGGGCATGCCCATCCCCAGCAGGATCGCGATACACATGGCGAAGAAGAGCGCCAGCAACTGGCTCGTATCCGCAATCCCCAGAAGAACTGCCGAGAAGCGCGCACCGACGCCGGTCAGGCTGATCACGCCGACGATGATGCCCGCACAGGCGCAGACCGCGATGATCTGTACCGACATGGTGCCCGCGATCTCGAAGGCTTTCACGATAGAGCGGGGCCCCATCCGGAACGGGGTGAACCAGGACACCACGGCGGCGGCGATGGTCGCGAGCGTGCCCGCCCGGATCACCGAATATCCCATAAAGAGCGCGTAGATCAGGATGATGATCGGCAGGAATAGATAGACCTGACGCACCATCTTGTTGAACTTCGGCAGCTCATCCTCGGACATGCCGCGCATGCCGAGCTTGGCGGCTTCCATGTCCACCATGAAGTAGACCGAGACGAAATAGAGGATGGCCGGGATGACCGCAGCCAGGGCGATATCCGTGTAGGGAATGCCCGTAATCTCGGCCATGATGAAGGCACCGGCCCCCATGATCGGCGGCATGATCTGTCCCCCGGGGGAGCCGGCGGCTTCCACCGCGCCGGCGGTCTTCTTGTGATAGCCGACCTTCTTCATCAGTGGGATCGTGAGCGAGCCCGTGGCCACCACATTGCCCGCCGAGGTGCCGTTGATCATCCCCATCAGGCCCGAGGCAAAGATCGCCACCTTGGCCGGACCGCCGCGAGCGCGCCCAGCAGCGGCGAAGGCGAAGTTCACGAAGTAATCCCCGACTTTGGAGGCCTGTAGGAAGGCCGCGAAGATGATGAAAAGGATGATATAGGTCGAGCTTACCGCCGTGGTCGGCCCTAGGATGCCTGCATCCGTATAGACTTGGCTGAAGAAGCGCTGCCAGGTGATCGCCGGGGCGTTCAGGAAGCCGGGCATGTACTGGCCGACAAAGACGTAGGTCAGAAAGATGGCCGCGATCACGATCAGGGCCATGCCTGCCACCCGGCGGGTCAGCTCCATGATCAGGGCAGTGCCCGCCACGGCAGCAATCGAGATCCCGATCGGTGCAAAGGGCGTGCCCGTGGAGTTCCGCATCAGCGTGCCATAGATCGTGATCAGGTAGGTCGCCACGGCCACGCCGCAGACCGCCAGCACCAGATCCGGAGCCGCAAAGCCACCGCGCTCACGCTGGTGGAACCAACTCAGGACGATCCCGCCCGCGGTCGCGATGATCAGGGGGAGGCCAAAGAGGTAGGTCTCATTGAACTTGATCCCCTCATCGATGCCGTTCCACATGGTGCCGCCCGCGATCTCCATCGCAAAACTTGCGGCCATGCCCAAGGAAAAGAGCGCCGGGATCATCAGCGCATAGGCCGCATAGCCCAGCATTGGGGTTTCCTTGCCCGGGCCGGGGAAATCCGTGCGCGCCGAGAAGAGCAGGAAGCCAAGCGCCAGCGCGCCCGCGATATGGACGATCCGGAAATTCCATGTCTCCAGCGGGAAGGTCGGCAGGAAGGGAACCGTCACCCCGGTCCATTCCGAGATCGACAACCCGTTCAGGGCGGCCATGTGAAAGGCCGCATAGAGCGCGGCAAACGCGCTGATCAGGATGAAATTGCGTCCCTCGAAGAGGCGTCGGTTCGCCTCCGTGGGTTCTTCGTCGACACCATCGGCAATCAGATGGTCGTCGTCTGTCTTGGTTTGATCTGTCATTCCCTCACTCCGGTTTGGACGTCGTTGCGCCCAAGCACGGCTCCCTCCGCGCGTAAAAGAAGGGCCGCTCTTGCGCGGCCCTTCCAACTCTGTCGGCTTACATGCCGTGGATCATGCTGTCGGGGATATCGGCCCCGGCATTTTCCTTGAACCAGGCCGCCGCACCCGGGTGCCACTGCAGGACACCGTTCTTGTCCCAGTTCTCGGGCAGGGTGGAGCGGGCCGCCTTGTGGATGCCGACCATGCGCGCATTGTCGGACATCACCACGTCCACCACCGCTTCGACGAAGGAGGCGGGCAGGTCGCAATTGGCAATCGCGAAGTTCCACATGGAGACCGAGGTCGCGTCTTCGGTCAGGGTGGTGTAGGTGTCCGCGCCGATCATGAACTCGGAAACCGGGAAGGCCTCGAGGATCTTGGCCTGCTCATCCCCGGTGAACTCGATGATGTTCACATCCGTCTGCACTTCGAGCTGGCTGACCGCGGGCACCGGCACACCGGCGGCAAAGGCGATCACGTCCAACAGACCATCCTGCAGCTGACCGCCGAGGTCGGACCAGCCGCCATTGCGACGCTCAAAGTTTACGCCGAGGGTTTCCATCATGCGCGGGAAATAGGTGTCCGAGGTCGAGCCCGCCGGGCCGAAGCCGATCTTGGCGCCGTCCGGGATATCCGCAATGGAGGTGATGCCCGAGGAGCTCAGTGCCGTCACCGAGAACGGAGTCTGATACATCGGGAACATCGCACAGGCGCCGGTCATCTGCAGGCCCGGTGCGATCGGGTTCGTGCCGCCGAGGGATTCCGCCGCCGGACCCATGGTGGTCATGCCGAACTGCGCGTCGCCCGTGTGGACCAGCGCCATGTTCTGCATCGGGCCGCCGGTGACTTCGCCGCCGCCGGACAAGCCCAGCTCTTCGGCGACAAGGTTCGCCCAGCCGGAACCATAAGCGAAATAGGTGCCGCCCTGGGACGCGGTGCCCACGGTGAAGCTCTCGGGCCAGCCGTCGCGATCCATCGCGGTGGCCATGCTTGCGCCCAGGGCCACGACCATCGCCGTGCCGGTCATCAAAGTGAATTTCATTGTCTTCCTCCAGTTTGTGCCGCCTGTCAGGCCGACCCATTTGCGGGCCCGGGCCTCGGCGGCTCTCGCTCGCAAGGCGCGCGGCCTTGCAGACACCTCCCATTCGGTGCTGGGCGCAGTAGGGGGGATGGCATGTGATTTTGGCAAGGTCGCCATGCGGTCAGGACATGGGACCGGCGAATTAATTCCGCGCCATGGGTCGGGTCGGGGACATCGTGTGGGATTCGTGTTCCGTCCGCGACCCATCTCGGGCCGGGCAGGGGCGCGCTTAACCCTCCGGGGCGAAGGTGTCGCGGGACAGACCGTGTTTTTGCATCTTCTCGTAGAGCGCTTTGCGCGACAGGTTCAGCGCCTCATAGGTGTCCTTCAACCGGCCCTGATGGGCGGCAAGGCTCGCGGTGATTAGCGCCTTTTCATAGGCCGCCATCTGCTCGGCCAATGCCTCGGGCGCCGCGGGCGCCGTGTCATTGGGGCTCGCCAGATCGAGGTCCAGGCCCAGAACGAAGCGCTCGGCGGCGTTGCGCAGCTCGCGCACATTGCCGGGCCACTCCCTTGCCGCCATCCGCGCCAGCACCGCGCCCGAGACATCCGGAGCCGCCTGTTGCTGGCGTGCGGCGCTCTCGCTGACAAGCTGCGTGAAAAGGAGGGGGATATCCTCGCGCCGTTCGGCCAGAGGCAGCAGGCGCAGCGTCACGACGTTCAACCGATAGAGCAGATCCGCGCGGAACCGCTCCGCCTGCGCCTCGGCCTCCAGGTCCTTCTTGCTGGCGGCGACGAAGCGGACATCGAGTGCCACCGGCTCGTTCGAGCCCAGTCGCGTCACGGTCCGGTTCTGGATCGCGTGGAGCAGCTTGGCCTGCAACGGCAGGGGCAGGCTGTCGATCTCGTCGAGAAACACCGTGCCGCCGCGCGCGGCTTCGAACTTGCCAAAGCGCGCGCGCATGGCCCCAGCAAAGGCCCCGGCCTCATGACCGAAGAGCTCGCTCTCGATCAGGTCAGTGGGCAGGGCGGCGCAGTTGATCTGCAAAAACGGGCCGTCCTTTCGCCCGCTCGCGCGGTGCAGGGCGCGGGCGGTGACTTCCTTGCCGGTGCCGGTCGCGCCGATGATCAGCACGTCCGCATCGGTCTGCGCCACCGCGCGGACCTGCTGGCGCAGGGCGACCAGAGCGGGGCTGCGCCCGGTCAGGCGCGCCTCGATCGGGTCGCGGCGCCCCACGGCGGCCCGCAACCGGCGGTTCTCCAGCGTGAGACGCCGCTTGTCGAGCGCGCGCCGGATCGTCGCCACAAGGCGGCTCGGGGCATAGGGTTTCTCAAGGAAGTCATAGGCTCCGTCGCGCATGGACTGCACCGCAAGCTCGATATCCCCATGGCCGGTCACGAGGATCACCGGAAACTCCGGGTCGATCTCGAGACAGCGCGCCATCAGGTCTGTACCGCTCAGCCCCGGCATGCGGATATCTGTCACGAGGATGCCCGGAAAGTCGCGGGCAATCCGGGGCAGGGCGCTTTCGGCATCCGCAAAGCAGGTGACGTCGAAATCCGCGAGTTGCAGTGTCTGTGCCGCCGCGTGACGCAGGGGCTCCTCGTCATCGACAAAGAGGATCATCTCGGAACTCATTTTGACGACCCCTCGGGATCGGTGCAGCGCGACAGGGTCAGCCGGAACTCCGCCCCGCCATCCTCGCGGTTATGGGCGCTGAGCGTTCCGCCGAAATCCCGCACAATATTGTAAGAGATCGACAGACCCAGCCCGAGTCCGCCGCCCGGCCCCTTGGTTGTAAAGAAGGGGTCAAACAGCGTCTCCTCCGCACCGGGAGCAATGCCCGGGCCGGTGTCGCAGACGCTCAGCACCGCCTGTTCATCGGTCTGGCTGACCGCAAGCGTGATCACCGGGGCCTCGGTTTCAGCAGTCGCATCCAGCGCGTTGCTGAGCAGGTTCACCACCACCTGCTGCAGGCGCACATGCCCGCCGCGCACCCAGACGGGCGTGGCAGGCGGAGTATAGCGGATCTCGGCCTCCGCATGCTTGATCCGGGCCTGCATCACCGCGAGCGCGTCGTGGATGACCGGGGCGAGCTGGACCCGGTCCACTGCGTCCTGTGGGCGGCGGGCAAAGTTGCGCAGATGTTTGGAGATCTCTGCCATCCGGTCCGTCAGGGCCGAGATCCGCCCGACATTCTCGCGCGCCTCTTGCGGGCGATCCCGCTCAAGGAAGGTCGCGGCATTCTCTGCATAAGATTTCACGGCGGCCAGGGGCTGGTTGAACTCATGGCTGAGCGCGGCCGACATCTGACCAAGGGCAGCAAGTTTGCCCGCCTGCACCAGCTCGGCCTGGGTCTTGCGGAGCTGTTGCTCGGCCTGACGGCGTTCGATGACCTCCTGCTGGAGCTGGGTATTGGCCTCGTTGAGATCCGTGGTCCGTTGGATCACGCGGGCCTCTAGCTCGGCACGAGCGGCGGTTTGCGCCGCCATCAACGCCAATTGCTGGGCGCGGCGTTGCAGATAGATCGTCACCGCGAGCGCCAGAAGCAGGATCAGGAGCGTCCCGATCGCGACCATCTGCAGGGCTTGCTGGCGGGCCGGACCCGTGGACACGAGCACGGTGACATCCCAGCCCGCCTCGGCGATCCGCGTGGTCTGGGCCACATAGCCCGCGCTGGGAACGCCCGGATCTTTGATCGTCCAAAGTTCCGCACCGCCACCGAGCGCGCTGCGCTCCGTCGGCAGGAGCGTGACTTCTGACAGGGGGTATTGCCGCGCGGCCTCAATCCCGGCGCGGGCCTCCGGCGTGAGCGGGCGCAGGGCACGGAAGTGCCAGTTCTCTCTGTCGGACATGAACACCACCCCACGCAGGTCGCTGACCAGCACGGTGGCGGGGCCCGCGCGCCAGGTTTCCTCGAACCCGTCTACGGTGAACTTGACGGCGACCACGCCAGTGATGCGCTGGTCCTCTTCGACCGGTGCTGCGTAAAAGTACCCCCGCTCGCCAGAGGTTGTCCCGAGGGCAAAGAACCGGCCCAACCCGCCATCCAGCGCCTGGGTGAAATAGGGGCGATAGGCAAAGCTGCGCCCGACAAAGCTCAGGGTCTTGCGGTAATTGCTCGCCGCCAGTGTGTGCCCGGAGATATCGAGCAGATAGACATCCGACGCGCTGAGCGCATAGGCGGTCTGGCGGAGGCTCTCATTGACCTGATCGATCAGCGCTGTGTTGTTGGGTTCGCGCAAGAGCTGTGCCAGTTCGGGTCGTTCGGCGACCAGCGCGGGCAGAGGGGCGTAGCGGTTGAGCGCGCCGGTGAGACCCTCCACCGTCAGGCTGAGCGTGGCCGCGGCCTGCTCGGCCGCAGCACGCTGAAAGAACCGCTCGATCCGTGGAAAGCTGACAAGGGCGACGATCCCCGCCAAGCACAGGGCAAGAGCCAGCGCCGTGCCGGATCTGATAGGGCGCCGGGCCGCAAGGCGCGGTCGGGCCGAGCTGTGACTTGCATCCGCCATCCGCAGATTATGGCGCGCTCGGCCCGGATTGCCCATGGCGCGCGATGTCCCGACCGGGGGCGGTGGCGCGCTTAGCCAAGAGCGGCGATAATCGCATTGAAATCGGACGCCTTCAGCGAAGCCCCGCCGACCAGCGCGCCGTCCACATTGGAGACGCCAAAGATCTCTTCGGCATTCCCGGGTTTCACCGAGCCACCATAGAGCAGACGGACCGAGCGCCCGACGCCCTCGCCAAAGCGCTGCTCCAGCCGGGAGCGGATGAAGTCATGCACCTCGCCGATCTGGTCGAGACTGGGCACGCGACCGGTGCCGATGGCCCAGACCGGTTCGTAGGCAATGACGAGGTTGTGGCCCGTGGCCTGATCCGGGACCGATCCGGCCAGCTGCCCGCCGATGATCCCGAGCGTGTTGGCGGCATCGCGTTCCGCCTCGGTCTCGCCGACGCAGACGATGGCCGTCAGGCCTGCGTCCCATGCGGCGAGAGTCTGGGCGCGCACGGCCGCATCATCTTCGCCATCATCCTGCCGACGTTCGGAATGGCCGGTAATCACGTAAGAGGCGCCTGCATCCTGCAGCATCCCGGCGGAGATATGACCGGTATGTGCGCCCGCACCGTTGGGGTGGCAATACTGTCCACCCACTTGCAGCGCGCCATCTCCGGCCATGCTGGCCATGGGGGCCACCAGCGTTGCCGGCGGACACAGCAGTACCTCGGCGCTGCTCGCGCTGGCGGCCTCTGCGATGGCGCCGGCCTCCGCCAGGCTCGCGTTGAGGCCGTTCATCTTCCAGTTTCCTGCTGCCAGTTTGCGCCGCATGCCGATGTCCTTTCGAAAGTCGCTGCCCAAGAGATACGCGTCCGGCGCGCGCTCTGCATCTGCTTTTTGCGTAGGGGCGGCGCTGCGGGGCTAAGGCGGGCATAGAGATGTAGAAAGACCAGACTTGCGCGCGCGGCGCCCTATACTCTTGGCCAACCCGCACCCTGTCGCACGGAGATCTGCCATGTTCCGCTTTTCCCTGATCCTGTCAGTGCTGGCGAGTGTTCTGCTGGAGCCGTCCGCTGCGCGCGCGCAGGAGCAGACCCGCAAGCCGAGCCATTGCATCGCCATCGCCGATGCCGCGCCGGGGCTGGAATATGTGCAGACCGCGAGCTTTGGCGCTCCGCTCGAAGACTTTACCGTGCGGCTGAGCTATATCGCCCATGCGAGCTTTCTGATCGAAGGGCCGCAAGGCTTCACGGCGGTGACGGATTATACAGGTTTTCTGGGCAACACGGCGTTTTTTCCCGATGTGGCGACCATGAACAACGCCCATTCCACCCATTGGACGGCGACCCCCGATCCGCGCATCCCCCATGTCCTGCCGGGCTGGAATACCGAAGGGCCGAACCCTGTGGAGCACTACCTCGATCTCGGCGAGGTCCTTGTGCGCAACGTGCCCACGGATGTCCGCTCGGGCTTTGGCGCCGTCAGCGCGCCGCTCGGCAACTCGATCTTCGTCTTCGAGATTGCGGGGCTCTGCATCGGGCATCTCGGGCATCTCCACCATGAACCGAATGACATACAATACGCGGCCCTTGGGCGGCTCGATGTGGTGATGGCGCCGGTGGATGGCGGCTACACCGTACCGCAGGAGGTCATGATCTCGATCCTGCGGCGCTTGCGCTCCTCGGTGATTGTGCCCATGCACTGGTTCGGGGATTTCACGCTCCAGAGCTTCCTGACCCGCATGGCCTCGGAATTCCGGGTCGAGCGCAGGGATGTGAGCTATCTGGAGGTGTCCCTGCGCACGTTGCCCTCGGAGCCCACGGTTGTGGTCCTGCGTCCGGCCTGGCTGCGCGACGACGATCTATAGGGCGCGGGGTTCCGCGTCGGAGGAAAGACCATGCTCGACACTGTTCCCGCCGATCTTGAGACGGCGTTGCGCGCGGCTCTGCCTGCGGCGGCCTTTCCTGAGCTCGGGGCTCAGTATCTTGAGGAGCCGCGCGGGCGCTACGCGGGCACGGGCGGGCTGCTGGTCGCGCCGGGGACGACCGAGGAGGTCGCGACCGTTCTGGGGCTGGCAAACACGCACCGGGTCGGTGTTATCCCCTATAGCGGCGGGACCGGGCTCGTAGGGGGGCAGATCGCCGCCGAAGGCGCGCCGCCGGTGATCTTGTCACTGCAACGGATGACAGCCATCCGTGCGGTGCATCCGTCGGAAAACGTGTTGGTGGCCGAGGCGGGCGCGATCCTCGCCGATGTGCAGGCCGCTGCTGAGGGCGTGGGCCGCGTCTTTCCCTTGTCGCTAGCCTCGGAAGGCTCTGCGCGGGTCGGGGGGGTTCTGGCCACCAATGCGGGTGGGGTGAATGTGCTGCGCTATGGCAACGCCCGGGACCTTTGCCTCGGGGTGGAGGCGGTGCTGGCCAGTGGCGAGATTTGGCACGGTCTGACCCGGTTGCGGAAGAACAATATGGGTTACGATCTGCGCAACCTGCTGATCGGGGCCGAAGGCACACTCGGAGTAATCACCGCCGCTGCTCTGCGTCTCTACCCGCGCCCCAGCCAGCACGGGGTCGCGATGCTGCAAGTGGCCAGTCCCGAGGCTGCACTTACGCTGTTGAGCCTCGCGGGGGAGGTGGCGGGCGACGCGATCTCGGCCTTTGAGCTGATTGGCGGGATGGGGGTGCGATTTCTGGCCGAGACAATGCCGGATCTGCGTCTGCCCTTTGCGGATGCCCCAGGCTGGTGCGTGCTGATCGATCTGGCCGGGGCCAGCGGGTTCGATCCGGCGGGTGCGCTCGAGACGCTCTACGGGCGTGCCGTCAAGGCGGATCTGGTCAGCGACGGGATCATTGCGCAGTCAGAGGGGCAAGCGGCGGAGCTTTGGGCGGTGCGTGAAACCATTCCCGAAGCCAATCGCCGGATCGGCTCGGTCTCTTCCCATGATATCTCGGTGCCGCTCTCGCAGATCCCGGAGTTCATCACCGAGGCGACCGCCGCCCTGAACGCCATGGGGCGCTACCGGATCAACTGCTTTGGCCATGTGGGCGACGGCAATCTGCATTACAACGTCTTCCCCATGCCCGGCGAAACACGCGCGGATCACGAGGTAGACCGCCCCGCCATCAAGCGCTGCGTCCATGATATCGTGCATGCCATGGGCGGGTCTGTTTCCGCCGAGCACGGGATTGGGCGGCTCAAGGTCGAGGATCTGGAACGCTATGGCGATCCGGTCAAACTCGCCGCCATGCGTGCGATCAAAGACGCGCTTGATCCCAACGGCATCCTCAACCCCGGCGCCGTGCTGCGCCACGAACAATGAACGGGATCCACCTCGCGCCCCATGATCCGTTTTGGGCTGAAGCGGCATCTGCGGAAAGTGCGGCGATTTCGCAGGCGCTGGGCGGGTTGGAGGTTGTTGTGCACCATATCGGCAGCACCTCGGTTTCCGGGTTGGTGGCCAAACCGATCCTCGATCTGCTGCTGGAGGCCCGGGATATGGAGGCTTTGGCCGCCCGGGGCAGTGACCTCGTGGCGATGGGCTACGAGGCGCTTGGGGCTTTTGGGATCCCGGGGCGGCTCTATTTTCGCAAAGATGATGCAGCCGGCCGGCGCACCCACCAGATTCATGCTTTTGCGGCAGGCTCGGACGGGGCGCGTCGTCATCTGGCCTTTCGCGACTATCTGCGCGCCCATCCGGAGGCGGCGGCAGCCTATGGCGCGCTGAAACAGGCGCTCGTCGCGCAGTCCCGGGATCCGGAGCATTACATAGACGGCAAGGATAGCTGGGTGAAGGAGACAGAGGCGAAGGCCCTGATCTGGGCGCGCGGGGACGGGCCTTAAAAGACGGGCCTAAAAAAGGCCCGGCGCGGTGGCAGTCACCGGCCGGGCTCAGTCTACCTTAGGGAAACCTGTCGATCGCTGCATCGACAGTCTCCAGAATACGGGTGAGTCGTTAGCAATTCGTTAGGATTTGAAGGATTTCCGACGCCGCAGGGCCGCAGCCGCCAGCAATCCGCCCGCCAAAAGCGGCAGAGAGGTGGGAAGTGGGACCGGAGAAGGGTTGGCGGTGCCACCCACCAGCTTGACGTTGTCGATGATGATCCCGCCATTGTCGCCGCCTTCATGTGCAAAGAAGATCGCCCCCGTAGAGCCGTCGCCCATGAAGGAGAAGCTCAGCTCTGCGAAATCATCCGCGCGCGGTCCGCCAGGGATCGAGAAGGTGTCACTGATTCCGCCAACCCCGAAGGTCATGACATTGGTGTTCTGCTGCTGGAAGTAGTTCTTCGAGTAATCGAAGCTCAGCGTATATTTGACGCCGTCCACAAGCGTGAAGCTTTGCACGGTCTGGATCGTGCCAGCGGCCCCGATGGAGCCATCCAGATCCACGCAGGTGTCGATATTGTAGCAAACATCCAGGAAGTAGCCGGGGCCGGTGATGTCGACCGCGCCTGCGGTGGTGGACCATCCCGCGGGGGTGCGGTTCGGACCGGCCGTATTTGTCTCGAAATCGTCGTAAAACAGCGTATTGGCCGCGGCGAGGCCGGGGGTCAGAGCGCTCAGGAACAGGGCGAGGGTCAGGGATTTCATCGGATCTCACTCACAAAAATGGGACATGTAATGGTGCGGTCCTAGCGGACTCTGCGCGGCGCGGTCAAATCCTGCGCGACAAGTGCCCCTGATTGTCTCTGTTGGGGCAACAAAGCGCGATCAATCGCCGTCAAACGCAGTGAGTGCGTGGACCTCCATGTCCATCTGCTCAAGCAGTTTGCGGCCTCCGAGATCGGGCAGGTCGATTACGAAGGCGCAGCCCACGACCTCGGCTCCGAGCCGTTCGATCAACTGGATGCCTGCCCGCGCCGTGCCGCCTGTCGCCAGCAGATCATCGACCAGAAGGACGCGTTCACCCGGTTGTAGCGCGTCATCATGGATCTCGACCGTGGCCTCGCCATATTCCAGTGCGTAATCCTGCGCGATCGTCTTGCCGGGCAGCTTGCCCTTCTTGCGAATGGGCAGGAAACCGACGCTGAGCTGGTGGGCCACAGCGCCGCCAAGGATAAAGCCCCGCGCCTCGAGCCCGGCCACCTTGTCGATTTTCACGCCGACGAACGGGTCGAGCAGCTGGTCCACCGCAATCCGAAATCCGCGCGGGTCGAGAAAGAGTGTCGTCACATCCCGGAACATGATCCCCTCATGGGGAAAGTCCGGGATCGTCCGAATGTAATCGCGCAGTGTCTTTTGCGGCGTCATGGATGGTGATCTCCGTCTTATGGTCCCCAATCGGTGAATTCGGGATGCCTTCGACGCCCGGTGCGCGCAAGGACAAAAGCCCCATTGTCGCGACAAGCCATGACATTTGGCAAACAGCGAGCGCTTTTTAGATGAATTGTCGATTCGGGCCTTTGAAAGCAAGTATATGCTTTGCGCCATTTTTTAGCGTTCCTTCTACTGACTTCGATTTCGGAGGAGGGTGTCTTTTCTCATCACCAGTTGAATCCATCGAAATCCCACGAGGCGGTGGAGGCAGAGGACATCGTGGCGCTTTCGCCAGATGGGTTGCGCAGCGAGAAGATCTGGGATCAGAACCTGTCCGAACCGCTCGTGGATCGTGGCGAGATCCGAGATCTCTAGTTCAAAAGTCCCTGGGATCGGGTCGCGGACTTCTCGCGACTGATCCAGTTTCAGCCAGGGACGGAAACCGCGCGCCTTGCGATCCCGTTCAAGGGGTTGAAGTCGACGATTTGAGCATCCGGTAGCCCTCTGGCCGACATGGCCCAGAGCTGCGAATGCAACATGGCGCGCGCACTCAACAACCGGCGTCCCGTATGTACCGTGCGGGGATCTTTGGTGGAAACACGCGCTTTGCCCGGGTTTCAGCACGACGATCCAGAACAGGTGTCTCAAGTCACTGTTGCCTACGCGCTGAGCCTGTTCTCCAACCAGGTCGGGACTGCGCAATTCGAAGCGTGCGACCCCGACATGAGCGAGGCGGCGGTCGCAACCATGCAGCTGGAATGCACGCAGAACGGCTTGCCCTATGACACGGTGATCCGACAACGGCTCAACCTGATCGAGCGGCAACCGATCCTGCAGGTCAATCTGCAATAGTGTTGAGGAAAATCTCGCGGAAAGCCCCCTGAGGGCGCAGGGGGCTTTTTCGTGTGAATTAGACAATCGCGCCGGGCCATAGCCAGTTCGCGACGATTGCGAACGGGCGCGTACCGCTCGATTGACGAGGTGTTCTTGCGCTGGCCGGGCCGGGGTCCCGATCACTCTTGGCGATCTACAGAGCGGGCTCTAGCCTGCGGTGAAATCCAATGGTGAAGGGCAGTGAAATGGCGCAAGTAACAGTCGATGAAGTGGGAGCCAAGCTCGGTTCGGAGCATCCACTCTACGACGTTGTCGCCGAAGCCTACCGTGTTTTCACATACCCGACGCCCCAAAGCGTCGAAGTTTGCCAGTCCTGCTGTATGGATCCAGCGATTGAAGCCGGGTTCCTCGAGATTGCCATCGAAGACCTGCCGTTGCGCCACCTCTCCGATTGGTTCTCTGCAGCGTATGATCCAAGAGGGGTCTCCAAGTCGATTTGGGGGTACCTCCTCCCGCGCATTCTTGAGGCCTTGGCATATGGCGAAGAGGTGAGCTTTGTTGGCCTCGAGGTAAGTCTTTCGCGCTTTCAAACCGGTCGTAAAGAGAACTGGAACGAGGCTGAATGGCGTGTTTTGGACGCGTTCCGAAAGCGCTAACTAAGTCACGCGATGAGACGCTACGACCACCCTGTCGATGACATGGTTTGTATGTTCGTCCTCGCGGGATGGTCGGTTGACGAAACTCTGGAGCAGATTGCGTCGCTTCCGACTGATGTGCTGGTGGAGCGATTCTGGAACGACTGGTGCAGAGGCAGCGAGCCTGGCAGTGGCGAGGTCTGGATTACAGCCTTTTGGGAGCCTCCGCAGATAGGCAGACTTCATGCGTTCTATACATCGAAAAGCTTCTCTCAACGCTTTGAGCAGCTTGTCCTTGCCGAGGACACACCTCCCCTGTTGGCATCAAAGGCCCGCGCGCTTCTCGCGGTTATTGAAAACAGTGCCTTTGATCTGGCCTAGGCCCGGTCGGACCTTCTCCGAGAACCCTTGGTACTTGTCGGAAAGCGATGGGCCGCAGGATTCAGTGCTCCGCCGATGAAGAGGGCAGAAATACCGCTTCACCCGGTAAGACATCGCAGCGGGAAAGAGACCCGTTCGAAGCCCTTCGGGGCGGGTGGCCGGGCATGCGGATATTCCGAAAAAAGACCACCCATGTCCGGGTGGTCTGATCTTGAGTATGGACATGTCGCTTAGATGTTCTGCGCGGCCATTTCCTTGGCGATGTGATCTGCCTGCCGGATGGCCAGGGCCACGATGGTCAGGGTCGGGTTTTCCGCCGCGCCCGTGGTGAATTGCGAGCCGTCCGAGATGAACAGGTTCGCGATGTCATGGGTCTGGCCCCACTTGTTCACCACGCCGTCGCGCGCATTCTCGGACATCCGGTTGGTGCCGAGATTGTGCGTGCTGGGATAGGGTGGGGTCGGGAAGGTGCGCGTGGCCCCCACCGCGTCGTAGACCGCTTGCCCCTGCTGCCAGGCGTGGTTGCGCATGGCAATGTCGTTGGGATGATCATCGAAGTGCACATTCGGTGCGGGCAGCCCGTATTGATCGAGCACATCGGTGTTCAGGGTCACGCGGTTGGTCTCCTGGGGCATATCCTCGCCCACGAGCCACATGCCGGCCATGTTTTCATAGCCATCTAGGGCGGCGGTAAACTCACGCCCCCAGGCGCCCGGGTCGAGGAAGGCCGCCATGAAGGGCAGGCCGAGGCTCAGCGTCTCCATCTCGTAGCCGCCGACGAAGCCGCGCGACGGGTCGTGGCGGGCTTCGTCGGTGATGATGCCTGCCATCGTCGTGCCGCGCCACATGCGCACGGGCTTGTCGAAGACCGCATAGACCGAGGCCGTCATGTGCCGCATGTAGTTGCGCCCGACCTGACCTGAACTGTTCGCAAGCCCGTCGGGGTACATGGACGAGGCGGAGTTCAGCAAGAGCCGCGGGCTCTCGATCGAGTTCCCGGCCACGGCCACAACCCGGGCCTTTTGCAGATGCTGGTTGCCTTCGGCATCCGCATAGAGCACGCCCGTGACCTTGCCCGTGTCGTCATGCTCGATCTTGAGCACATGGGCCTGGGTGCGCAGCTCGTAGTTGCCGGTGTCCAGTGCGTTCGGGATCTCGTCATAGCTGGGCGACCACTTGGCTGCGACCTTGCAGCCCTGAAAGCAGAAACCCATCTGCTGGCACGGGGTGCCGTCGGCGCTGTCCGAGCTCTTGATCGCCATGCGACCCGTGTGGACATCCTGATAGCCCAACTGCTTGGCGCCAGCCTCAAAAACCTTGAAGTTGTTGTTGCCGGGCAGGCCGGGCCGGTCGCCCGTGCGGGTGACATGCATCTTGTCTTCGGCCGCAGCATACCACGGGGCCATTTCCTCGGCATCGATCGGCCAGTCCAGCAGAGACGCACCGGGCACGTTGCCATAGGTCGTGCGGGCCTTCCATTCGTGGTCCTGAAACCGCAGGGACGCGCCTGCCCAGTGCACGGTCGAACCGCCCACGGATTTCACGATCCAGGCTGGCAGACCCGAGAAGTCATTGGCCACCCGCCAATCCCCAGAGGTCGTGCGTGCATCGAGCCAGGCGAGCTGGCCGAAGCTGGCCCATTCATCCTGCAGGAAGTCCTGCGGCTCGTGGAAGGCTCCGGCCTCCAGCGAGACGACCTTGACGCCCTTTTTCGCGAGCTCATTGGCCAGCGTTCCGCCACCGGCACCGGTGCCGATGATGACGACTACGGAGTCGTCGTTCAGATCAAATGTAGTCATGCTCAGATCCTCCCTCAGACCCAGTCCACGTCATCGAAGCCGCGGTCGATATAGCCGCCTTTGGTGAAACTCTCGCCTTCGTAGCCAAAGAGGGGCCAGACGTCTTTCTGGTTATAGAGGCCGGTGACAAGGCCACCGCGGATCTGTTGGAAGAAGGGGCTGTTTTCCATCCCGCGCAGGATGTCCACGCGGTCGCGCTCCCAGCCCATGGCGAGATAGCTGCCATGGCCGGCGTTGCGGGCCGCCGCGTTCAGGTCCGAGATCCCGAGCTCGATCGTGCCTGCGTCGTCATCGGTGTCATAGCCTTTGACGGCAGCGGCGTAGAATTTGTCTCCCACATGGTCGTGGGGATAGATGTCGCGTGCCATCTGCACGAGGGTCGCGAACGTCTCTGGTTTAAGCGCCGTGAGCTCGGTCGCCCAAGCGGCATCCTTTGCGGCGACGAAGCCGCTCCCGACCACGAAGCTGGCACTTGCCGCGGTTGCCCGCGCCAAGAGCTGGCGCCGTGTCAGGCCTTTGGGGCCTTTGGTGTCAATCATGTCTTTCCTCCCATTGCGCGCCGCTGCGGCCTCCCTGCCGCGCGGCTGTCTGTTTTATTGAAAGCGCCCGCTGCGCTCGAGCACCTCGATCTCGTAGCCATCCGGGTCGGCCACAAAGAAGAAGCGCCCGACGAGCTTGCCGTCCGGAGCGAATTCCACCAGCTTTCTGGGGTTCAGTCCCTCGGCCTCGAACCGGGCGTGCTCTGCCTTCAGATCCTCGACCGAGACCGCAAAATGCCCGTAGCCATTGCCCAGCTCGTAGGGCTCCGTGGTGCCCTTGTTGACCGTCAGTTCCAGCTCGAAACCACTTTCCGCATTGCTGAGATAGACCAGCGTGAAGGTCGAAAAATCGAGTCGATCCGCGACCTCCAGTCCGAAGGCCCGCTTGTAGAAATCGCAGGAGCGCGCCTCGTCGAGGACACGGATCATGCTGTGGATTGCCTTAGCCAATCCAACCTCCCGTTTGTTTTGTTATGGGAGATCAGGGTAGCGCAGGGTCGATCTGGCCAAGGTAGTAAGGTTTTACTACTGCCTTAAATTTGTGCAGATCCCAGGCTGGGCAGCCGGTTTCGTCCGGCGGCGTCGGGTTGCGACGCCCAACCCGCCGAGCGCCGAGAGCGTCAAGACGATGCCTTCGGGCAGTGGGATGGCCGTTGGTGTGAAGGTCACGCCGCCGGAAGCGGCATCGGTGCCTACAAAGGTGAACGGCACATCAAAGAATGCCGTCCCATACATGGTTTCCGCGCCGACCGGGCCGCAATTGGGTTCGCCAAGGCAGAAGAACTCGAAGACCGGTGCGGCTTCGAGCACCGCTGCGAATGTGAAATCCGTGATCTGGCCGTTGGTCACGGTGAAGCTGTTGGCATCTAGGGTGGTCCATTGAACCACATCACTGGTGTTCGGATTGGTCTGGCCACCGGTTGCGGCGGGCACGGAGGTGAGCTTCAGGGATGTGGCTGCGCCCGTCGCGTTGTCCAGGAGGCCCGACACTGTTCCGGTCACGGTGCCGGCCAGGTTGCCGGTGGTGTTTGAGAAGAAAAAAATCGAAGCTCAATGCGTTGGCAGCGGGGGCAGTGGCAGTGAGAAGAAAAGCACAAACGAAAGGTAAAAATGCCTAGTTTGGCTCCTTTCAAGATAAAGAGGAACCCTATGCCTATGGTTGAGCTACGGACAAATCTTTAGTGCGCCAGCGCTGTCCAGCGTGCCCTCGAATGCGTCGCTCCGCACCTTCGGTTGCGGCCTGCTACTCGGCGGCGATCCCGGCCTCCGGGGCCTTTTGCGTCTCTATATAAAGCAAGGCCGTGCAGCGCAGGAGTGAGGTGAAATTCGCGGGCTCACCGCGCGCCTCCAACACTTCGGAATGCAGGGTCGAGATGAAGGCGGGGGTGCTGGTCCCCTCAGCCTCGGCGATCGTATCGAGGATGGCCCAAA
Source organism: Pseudomonadota bacterium (assembly GCA_038746545.1). Classification (GTDB taxonomy): domain Bacteria; phylum Pseudomonadota; class Alphaproteobacteria; order Rhodobacterales; family Rhodobacteraceae; genus Dinoroseobacter. Next base: position 32,135 of record JBCDKN010000008.1, on the reverse strand, counting down.
AGCTGTTTTCCAGCCGGATCGATGTGCTTTGCCCGTTCAGTCTGAGCCGCCGTGTGGTGTACGCATAGCGGTCCGGATCCTGATGGGAGAATATCTGGCACATGCTGGCCCCCCTCACAGTTTTTGTCCTTGAGGTCGAAGCTAGCGTTCCCTCCAGAGCCTGTCCATTGTGCAGCCGCAGCAGGAGCGCTCCCGCCGCTGCCCAGCATGCCTTGTTCTCTTAAGTCTTTAAATATCCCGGGGGAACGGTCCGCAGGACCGTGGGGGCTGGCCCCCAACCCGATTTGGGTTGAGGGGTTGCGCGTGGTCTTTCAAAGGACCCGGCCCGCCACGGCGTCCAGCTTGGCGACCAGCGCGGGGTCGCGCTTGTCTGGAGCCGTCATCACGGCAAATTCCAGCGCCCGGTCGCAGCCATGCTCGCAGAGCTCCCGTTCGGCGCCCAGCAGACCAGGCAGGCGGGCCACCAGCCCCTTGGCCTTCTCCGAATTGCCCATGAGTGTCTTGATGATTTCGGTCACGTCAACCTCGCCGTGGTCCGGGTGCCAGCTGTCATAGTCGGTGATCATCGCGACGCTTGCATAGCAAAGCTCCGCCTCGCGGGCGAGCTTGGCTTCGGGCATGTTGGTCATGCCGATCACGTCGCAGCCCCAGCTTTCGCGGTACATCTTGCTCTCGGCGAGGCTGGAGAATTGCGGCCCCTCCATCGCGAGGTATGTGCCGCCGTTATGGACATTGATCCCGCCCGCCTTGGCGGCCTCGAGACAGGCTGCGCCGAGCCGGGGGCAGGTCGGATGCGCCACGCTCACATGGGCGACACAGCCCGTGCCGAAGAAGGATTTCTCGCGCGCGAAGGTTCGGTCAATGAACTGATCTACGATCACGAAATCCCCGGGCGCCATTTCCTCGCGGAACGACCCGCAGGCGCTGACGGAGATCACATCCGTCACGCCCAGCCGCTTCAGCGCGTCGATATTGGCGCGGTAGGGCACCGTGGTGGGGGAGTGGGCATGGCCGCGCCCGTGGCGAGGCAGAAAGGCCATCTTCACGCCCTCGAGCTCACCGGTCAGGATTGCATCCGAGGGCGCGCCCCAAGGGCTCTCGACCTCCTGCCAGGTTGGGTTCTCAAGCCCTTCGATCTCGTAAAGCCCGGATCCGCCGATAATGCCCAGATAAGTCTGCATATGTGCCCCCTGTTGTCTCTGCCCTCATGGCTAGGCAGCGCATTCGAGCACGTCAATGGCTGTGGCTACAGCAGGAGCAGATTGCTGTCATCAAGGTCGTCGGCGGATGTATTCAGAACCAGCACCGTGACGTTGTCGCCGCGGATGAGGGCGCCTGCGCCTGTGTCGATCACCGAGACCTCGCCGCTCTCGCCAGCGATCTGGATCAGGTCGGCCTCCGCCTCGAAATCCGCGATCACGTCGAACCCGTCCCCGGCAAAAAAGCGAAACGTGTCCTCACCATCGCCCCCCAGCAGCAGGTCATTGCCCGTACCGCCTTCGAGCATATCGACGCCGCTTTCTCCGACCAGACGATCATTGCCCGACCCGCCCCGGAGAAGATCGCCCTCAGCGCCCCCGATCAGGATGTCATTCCCTGCATCGCCTTCCAAGGCGTCGGCGCCCGCCACGCCAAAGAGGATGTCATCGCCATTGCCCCCGGCAAGCCCGTCATCGCCGCCGCCACCCCGGGCCAGATCGTGCCCATCGCCGAGCCAGAACGTGTCCGCGCCATCTTCGAGAATTACGGTGTCGTCACCGCGCATGTTCAGCACGATCCCATCATTATTGACCGCATCCCGTGGCTGGAACGTGCCCGGCGGCGCGCCGCGAAAGGACCAATCGAGACCGAGAACGATCTCCTCCACAGCACCAGGATCACTGCCAGCGCGATCCGCCTCCGCGGCGGCGGTCAGGCTGTCGAGAGGCAGAAAGAGCCGATCGATCTCCACCAAAAGCCCGCTCGGGGGCTCGACCCGCAAGCCTGTCAGCAGGCCCGACAGGCTCGTGCCACCCCCCGGATCGGGTGTGCTGGTGAGATTCAGCCCCGTCGCGATATAGGTCAGATTCGTGCTGCCCGGGCGAAAGGTCAGCACTGCCTCGCGAGCCGACAGGCTCTGCAGCGTTGCATCGAGAACAAGCGCTTCCAGATGGAACGGGACAGCATCAATCGAGCCGACCACATTCGAGGCAAACCTCAGTCTTGGCATGGGCAACATCCTCCCTCAGGCGAGCAGGGTACCGCAAAACCGGTTCTGGCGATACGGCTTCTGGCAGTACGGCGCTGGGGGCGGTGCTGCAGATGGCAAGGGGCGAGGGCAGGGCGTAGTCGCCGTCGGCCGCAAGGACCGGCCTTGCATTCCCCGCAGTGCGGCATTGCATCTCAGGGCTAGGCAGAGCGGCTCAAACCGGCTAAAGCGCGCGCAGCCCCCATCCCCATCCCGAGGTTTCCCCGTGGCCCGAGCTTTGCTGGCGTCCTTCGCCAATCGTCTTGCGTTTTCCAGCCCGACCGAGGCCGAGACCCTCAGCCCCGCCCGCTGGCGGATTGAGATCCTCTCCGGTCTGACCGTTGCCTTGGCCCTTGTGCCCGAAGCCGTGGCCTTTGCCTTTGTGGCCGGGGTGCACCCGCTTGTGGGGCTCTACGCGGCCTTCATCGTCGGTCTGATCACCGCGCTGATCGGGGGGCGTCCGGGCATGATTTCCGGCGCGACGGGCGCGCTGGCCGTGGTCATGGTGGCGTTGGTGGCCGAGCATGGCGTCGAGTATCTCTTTGCGACCGTGGTTTTGATGGGGATTCTTCAGATCCTCTCGGGGATTTTCAAACTTGGCAAATTCATCCGGCTTGTGCCCCATCCGGTGATGCTGGGCTTCGTGAATGGCCTCGCCATCGTGATTTTCCTCGCGCAGCTGACGCAGTTCCGCAATCCCGATGAGACCGGCGCACTGGTCTGGATGACCGGCTGGCCGCTTGTGATGATGCTGGGCCTCGTGGCGCTGACCATGGTGATCATCTGGGGCATGCCCAAGCTGACCAAGGTGGTGCCTGCGCCGCTTGCCGGGATCGGAATCGTGGCGATCCTTGTGATCGTTTTCGGGATCGACGTGCCGCGCGTGGGCGATATGGCTTCGATCCAGGGCGGGCTGCCGAGCTTCCATATTCCCATGGTGCCGCTCAACCTGGAGACGCTGCAGATCATCGCGCCCTATGCCTTTATTCTCGCGGCAATTGGCCTGATCGAGAGCCTGCTCACTCTCAACCTTGTGGGCGAGATCACCGGCAAGCGCGGTGGCGCGAGCCAGGAATGTATTGCGCAAGGCGTGGCCAACACCGTCACCGGCTTCTTCGGCGGTATGGGCGGCTGTGCGATGATCGGCCAGTCCATGATCAACGTGAAATCGGGTGGGCGCACCCGGATCGCCGGGGTCGCAGCGGCGCTTTTCCTGCTGCTCTTTATCGTCGCGGCTTCACCCCTGATCGAGCAGATCCCGCTCGCCGCTCTTGTGGGCGTGATGTTCATGGTTGTGATCGGCACCTTCGCCTGGCAATCCCTGACGATCCTGCGTCGCGTGCCGCTGACCGACGCGCTGGTTATCGTGCTGGTCACAGTCGTGACTGTGCTCACCGACCTTGCCATCGCAGTGGTGGTCGGCGTGATCGTTTCGGCACTGGCCTATGCCTGGAACAACGCCTCGCGAATCCATGCCAAGACCTATGACACGCCCGAAGGGGCCAAGGTCTATCAGGTGCAAGGGCCGCTCTTCTTCGGCTCCTCCGCCGGGTTTGTGGAGCTCTTTGACGTCTCCAACGACCCCTCCATGGTGATCGTTGATTTTGCCGATAGCCGCGTGGTGGACCAATCGGCCCTCACAGCGATCGAAGCCATGGCCGCGAAATATGCCGAAGCAGGCAAGACCCTGCAGCTGCGCCACCTGAGCAAGGATTGTCACCAGCTGCTCAGCAAGGCCGGTCAGCTGATGATCGACAGTGATGACGACCCGGATTACGCGATTGCCGCGAACTATTCGGTCAAAACCGGCATTCTCGGGGCGGGGCACTAGCGTCGCAGGGCGCGCCCCTTGCCAGAGGGGCGCGTTCCGGATTAGAGCGGTAGACGACGGGTGGCAGTGAGGACCCGTCCCCCCACATCGCTGTAACTTCCGGAAAGGTGTCGCGCGCCATGATTGTGCGTCGTCCACTCTCGACCTTGGTAGAGGCTTGGCTGCTCCGCTACGAACAACGCCTCAAATGGCTGGCGCTCCTGCTTGGGGTGACCAGCACCATTGCCATCGTGCAGAACTGGCATCCCTGGCCGATGATCCTCGGGCTGCCCTTCTGCGTGATCTGGATCCTCTGCGCATGGCTGCACGGCGAGCGGCAGCTGAAATACATCAACATCCTTTTCACCGCGCTCTACATCTATGGCCTCGCGCGTTACGCGGTGCTGGGGGCCTGAGGCCGGCTCAGTCGTCGGGCCGCGCGAGTGAGAAGAGGTTGTCGACGCAGGCATAGTCCCGGTAGCCGAGCCGCGAGAGCGGGCGATAGGTGGTCACGTCAAAGCGGCCATCTATGATGTGTTCGTCGCGCATATGCACGCCGGTGACCTCGCCGAAGACGACGAAATTCGCCGCCCCCGGAAGCTGCACGATCTGCGTCAATTTGCATTCGAGGTTGGCAGGCGCGGCCAGGACCCGGGCGCAGGCGACCGTCTCGCATTCGGCTTTCTCCAGTCCGGCCTTTTCGAACTCATCCACTTCCGCGCCGTAAGCCCCTGAGCTCACGTTCATCACGTCGCGCAGGGCGTAGGAGACGATGTTGACGCAAAACACCCCGGTCTCGCGGATATTGGCGACGCTGTCTTTGGTGTCGCCGCGATCCTCCTTGGCGGAGGTGGAGGCGAACATCACCTGCGGCGGAACATAGGCCACAGCATTGAAGAACGAGTAGGGCGCGAGGTTGTCGCGGCCATCGGGGCTCCGGCTTGAGATCCATCCGATGGGGCGCGGCGTGACGATGGCGTTGAACGGGTTATGGGGCAGGTGATGGCCCTGCTCGGGACGGTAAAACATGGTGTCTCCTCGCTGTTTGCGCATCACCTAACGCCTGTGATAGGCGCGAGACCAGCGAAAAACGGAACCGAGCCACGTGCAACTGAGGCAGGAACAAACCGGCGATTGGTGGGAGGTCGAAGCCCTCTTCGACCTATGCTTTGCGCCGGGGCGGGAGGCGTTGTCTTCCTACCGTCTGCGCGACGGGGTGCCGCCCGTCGCCGAGCTGTGCCTCGTGGCCCCGAGCATCGACAATGAGCTGGGCGGGATTGGCGGGGCGATCCGGTTCTGGCCGATCCGCGTAGGCGAGGCGGAGGCGCTGCTTCTTGGTCCGGTCGCGGTCCATCCTACCCGGCAGGGGGAGGGACTGGGCGCGCTGCTCATTCAGGCAAGCCTTGAGAAGGCCGCAGCGCTGGGCTGGGCGCGGGTGCTGCTGGTCGGGGACGCGCCCTATTACAGCCGCTTCGGCTTTGCGCGGGCCGAGGGGATCGAGATGCCACCGCCCACAAACCCCGATCGGGTGCTGATCCATGATCTCACCGAGGGCGCCTGGGACGGCGTCCGGGGCGTGGTTGGCGCGGCGGGCTGAGCGGGACCCCGACTCCAGTCGCATAGACAGGGCCGTCACTGCCATGGCAGGCTTGCCCCATGACGGTCCCCTTCGCCCCATCCCGGATCCGCTCGTCGCTTTTTGCCTCCATGGCCATCATGGGGGCCTGCCTCGTTGGCGCACCTCCCGCGTTGCACGCAGCGCAGGGCTGTTCCGAGGATGCGATTGTCGTCTTCGATGGCTCCGGATCCATGTCGGAAATGGGCTTCAACCTGATGGATGAGCCACGGATCTTTGCCGCCCGCCGGGCCGTGCGCCGCGCCATGCCGCAGGTGGCGCCGTTCCGCAATTTGGGCCTGCTGATCTACGGGCCTGGCCCGCGCGAGGCCTGCAACAATATCGACCTGCGCTTTGCGCCCATACCCGACGCCGCCCCGCGCATGATCTCTGAGATTGACGCGCTGGCACCCTCGGGCAACACGCCGCTGACGGCTTCGGTGGCGCAGGCGGCTGAGGCGCTGGACTATCGCAAGCGGGCAGGGGTCGTTGTCCTGATCACCGACGGCAAGGAGACCTGCGGCGGCGCGCCCTGTCAATTGGCCGCGAGCCTGTCGGCCGAAGCCCATGACCTGACTGTGCATGTGATCGGTTTCAAGCTGCGTGGCGAGCATTTCAGCTGGGACAGCGAGAACCAACATGACTATCGCGAGGGGCAGACCGTGGCGCGCTGTCTCGCGGATCAGACCGGGGGGCTCTACCTGACGACCGAGACGGTAGATGAGCTGATCACGGCCCTGCAGACTACGCTGGGGTGCCCGATCTTCGGCCGTGCTCCGGACCTCAACGAACGGTTGCTGCCCGGCTGAGCGCGCTCAGCTCTGCTGGCGCAGCCATTCCATGACCGCCGGGCGCACGGTCATCGCGCCCGAGGCGCGGGCCTCGGTGATCACCGCGCGTGCCTCGCGCAGATCGCAGCGGCGCAGTAGGTGCTTGACCGGCCCTATGGAGGCCGGGCGCATGGACAAGGCCCGTAGCCCCATGGCGGAGAAGCACAGCGCCTCGATCGGGCGGCCCGCATCCTCGCCGCAGAAACTGACCGGTGTGCCCACATCGCGGCAGCGGCTCACGATAAGCTCGATCAGGCTCAGGAAGGAGACGTTCAGCGTGTCATAGCGGCGGCGCACTCGCTCATTCTCACGGTCGGCGGCAAAGAAGAACTGCTTAAGGTCATTGCCACCGATGGAGATGAAATCCGCCATCTCGAAGAAGGAATTGGGCGAGAAGGCGAGGCTCGGGGTCTCAAGCATTGCGCCCACTTCGACCTTCTCCGGCAGAACCCGCCCGAGAGAGGCTTCGCGGTCCAGTTCCCGCATCAGGCAATCGCGCGCGCGGGTGAATTCCTCGAGCTGGGCGACGAAGGGGAACATCAAGGTCAGGGGGCGACCATTCGCGCCCCGGATCAGCGCCTGCAACTGCATCCGCATGACGCCCGGCTTGTCGAGCCCCACGCGGATCGCGCGCCAGCCCAGAGCCGGGTTCGGTTCATCCTGGGGCTTCATATAGGGCAGGACTTTGTCCGACCCGATATCAAGCGTCCGGAACACCACGCGCTTGTCGCCAGCGGCATCCAGGACCCGGGCGTAATGCTGCGCCAGCTCGGACCGCTTCGGCACTTTGGGCCGGGTGAGAAACTGCAACTCGGTCCGGAAAAGGCCCACGCCCTCGGCCCCGGAGGTGGGCAGGGAGGGCAGGTCCGCCATCAGGCCCGCATTCATATTCAAAGAAATCTCGGTGCCGCATTGAGTCACCGCAGGCTTGTCGCGCAGGGAGGCATAGCGCTCCTGGGCCTTGGCCTGCATCGCGCTCTTGTCGCGGAAGGCGGCTTGCACAGTTTCGTCGGGGCGCAGATGCACGATGCCCTGTTCGCCATCGATCAGCACAAGATCTCCGTTGAGCGCCTCGGTTGTGATCCGCTTGGCATTCACGATGAGCGGGATCGCCAGCGCGCGGGCGACAATCGCCGCGTGGCTGCCGACGGAGCCCTCCTCAAGGATGATCCCCTTCAGTGCGCGGCCGTAATCCAGCAGTTCGCCAGGCCCTATATTGCGTGCCACGAGGATCGGATCCACGGGAATCTCGGCCCCGGTCTCGGAGCCTTGCCCTGTCAGGAGTCGCAGGAGCCGGTTCGACAGATCGTCCAGATCATGGAGACGCTCACGCAGATAGGCATCGGGCACCTGTTCCATCCGGGTACGGGCGGCAGATTGCTCTTTCTCGACAGCGGCTTCTGCGGAAAGGCCGCTGACAAGGCTTTCCTCCATGCGCCGCATCCAGCCGCGGGAATTGGCGAACATCCGGTAGGCTTCGAGGATCTGAAGCTGCTCGGTGTCCTGGGTCGAGGCGGTGTCGAGCATCTCATCCACCGAGACGCGCAGCTGGTCGACCGCCTCGCGCAGGCGGGCGAGCTCGGCCTCGGGATCATCCGAGACGAGGTTGGTGATCACGACCCGCGGCTCGTGCAGATAGACACGGCCTTGCGCAATGCCTTCCTGCGCCACACCGCCCTTGATCATGAAGGCGTTCTGGTGCGGGGCGGCTAGCGCTGCGCCTTCGCCGGTAAAGGCGCCGAGCTCTTTCATCTCGGCCAGCACCATTGCAACCACTTCGAGCGCATAGACCTCATCGGTAGAGTATTCCCGCTGCGCGCGAGATTGCACCACGAGCACGCCGAGGGTCTCCCCCAGCCGCTGCACAGGCACGCCAAGGAAGCTCGAAAAGACCTCCTCGCCGGTCTCTGGCATGTAGCGGAAGCCTTCTGTCCCGGGCGCATCGGCGGTGTTCAGAGGGCGATTGCGGCGCGCTACACGGCCCACCAGACCTTCGCCGATCCGCATGCGCGTCTGGTGTACCGCTTCGGGGTTCAGACCCTCGGTTGCGCAAAGCTCCAGCGTGTCCGCATCGCGGAACAGGTAGATCGAACAGACCTCGGTCCGCATGCTGTCCGCGATCAGGTGCGTGATCCGGTCAAGCCGTTCCTGACCAGCACCCGCCTCGGCAAGCGTAGCCTGCAAGCGTCTGAGAAGCTTGCGGCTTTCAGTTTCCATGGTGTCGGGCATTCCTGCGCCTTGATCCCTCGTCTCGGACGCCCGGAGCCGGTGTCCTGGGGTCGGTTAGACCATATTCGTCAGAGCATGGGAACGGAAATTGCGCGGCACCTTGGTGGGTATGGGGTGCTGCGTAGGCCGGGCATGAAATTGACACGTCCCGGCTCATTTTTGAGCGAATTGCGTGGGCGCGGCCCGAGGATAAGGGCCGTGTCCCTAACGCGCTACCGGGTGCGCCGGCGCGATCAGGCGGCCTTGTCGAGGTCGAACGCATCGTGGAGCGCCTGCACGGCCAGCTCCATGTACTTCCGCTCGATCAGAACCGAGATCTTGATCTCGGAGGTGGTGATCACGCGGATATTGATGCCCTCGTCGCGCAGCGCCTGGAACATCTGGGCAGCGACGCCCGCGTGGCTGCGCATACCGATACCAACCACCGAAACCTTGGCGACATCCGTGTCCGCCACCAGTTCCTGGAAGTTGATCTCGCCGAGCTCCTTAGATTCCTTGATCGCGCGCTCGGCCCGCATCACCTGATCCGTGGGGCAGGAGAATGTCATGTCCGTGCGGCCATCTTCCGAGATGTTCTGCACGATCATGTCCACATTCACGCCCGCTTCGGAGAGTGGACCAAAGATCGCCGCTGCGATCCCGGGCCGGTCGGCCACGGAGATCAGGGTCATTTTGGCTTCATCGCGGGAATAGGCCACGCCGGAGACAACATTGCTTTCCATAATCTCTTCCTCATCGCAGACCAGAGTGCCGGAATTCTCGGTGTTTTCTTCAAAGCTCGACAACACCCGCAGGGGGACCTTGAACCGCATGGCCAGTTCGACCGAGCGGGTCTGGAGCACCTTGGCCCCGAGCGAGGCGAGCTCGAGCATCTCCTCATAGGCGATCTTTTCGAGCTTGCAGGCTTTGTCTTCGATGCGCGGGTCGGTGGTATAGACCCCGTCCACATCCGTGTAGATGTCGCAGCGCATGGCATCAAAAGCGGCGGCGAAGGCGACGGCGGTGGTGTCCGACCCACCCCGGCCCAGTGTGGTGATCCGTCCCTCGGGGCTCAGCCCCTGAAAACCCGCGATCACGGCGACCTGCATACCCTCGTCGAACTTCGCGTCGAGGTTCTCGCGCGGGATCTCTTCGATCCGGGCGGCGGCATGGGCAGAGTTGGTTTTGAGCGGCACCTGCCAGCCCTGCCAGGAGCGCGCGGGCACGTCCATTTCCTGCAAGGTGAGCGCCATGAGGCCCGCCGTCACATTCTCGCCCGAGGAGACCACGGCGTCATACTCGCGCGCATCATAGAGCGGCGAGGTCTGGTTCACCCAGCCCACCAGTTCGTTGGTCTTGCCCGACATGGCCGAGACGATCACGATGACCTTATGGCCCCGATCCACCTCGCGTTTGACCTTGGTCGCGGCGTTCTTGATCTTGTCGAGATCGGCCACCGAAGTGCCGCCGAATTTCATTACCAGAATGGACATATGCGTCTTCCGTCCTCACGTTCCGCCGCCGTGTAGGGGAAAGGACCGTGAGGGGCAAGGGACCGGGAGGTCGCGGGGGCAGAGGGCTTGACCCGCGAGCGCCCAAGAGGGGCATGTTGGGGGCACAGCCTGTTTACTTCTGGCCGCGAACCCGCAAATGCGCCGCAGCCCCGAGCGGATTAATGTCTGGCTTCGCCCGTGGGCAGACTTCGCCATCCTCTCATAACGAAGCGACTTAGCGACAGCAGCGACCGCATTTTCGTGAAGATGCTCAAGTTGGCGGAGCAGAGTGTTCGGACTCGTCCACTCGCTGCTTTCCGCAATTGGACGCCCTGGCCTGGGGGCGCGCCAGTTTACCCGGATCCCAACACACCGCGCGCCAACGGGTCGGCGCCGAACCGGCTTGGCACGAGGCGGCGTAGCGCGCTCATGATTGAGGACACGGACTCGTCCACCGACAACATATAGGTGTCGAGGTTCAGATCCGCCTCGGCCCATTCATCTACCTGCCGCGCCTGCACGCTGTTCCAGTCGGGCAGGCCTTGCATGGGAAACTCGGTCAGGCGCTTCTCCACGCGGCGGCGATGCTCCTGAATATCGGAACATTGCACATTCACCTGCACCATGGTCGCCTGGCAGCCCATGGCGACGCTCATCCACGCATTTCGGGTCATAGCGATCGGGTTCACGCAATCGGCGATCACCACATGGCCGAGATCCAGGTTCGAGGTCGCCACCTGATAGGCCACGTTGTAGCCCAACGGGCCGACATCGGCGCCAAGCTTGGCCTTGAGCGGTGCTTCGATCCGGTCAAGCACCAGATGCACGGCACTGAGCTGCGCGCTGAGCGCCTGGGCAATGGTGGATTTACCGGTGCCGGGCAGGCCACCGAAAACAATCAGGACGCCACTCTCGGCGAGGTCGGGCTCAGTAAGGGTGCGCATGTCCATCCCAGGTTTCAAAACAGCCAGTTGAATTCAATGAGAGCGCCTCGAAACGATCCGCCAGACCGGACGCAGCAGCCGCAGGGGTGAGCGCGGCCGAAGGTCCGCCCATATCCGTCTGCACCCAGCCCGGGTGGTAAATGCCAACTGCAATGCCCAACCCCTTGAGATCGGTCGCGAGATTGCGTCCGAGGTTGAGAACAGCGGCCTTTGAGGCGCGGTAAATATAGGAGCGCCCCGGCGCCCGCGTATGCGAGGCCATCTGGGACGAGATAATTGCAATTTTGCCGTGGCCCGATTGCTGCAACTGCGGAAGCAGCGACTGCACCGACAGGAATACGCCGGTCACATTTGTCTCGAACATCTGTGCCCACATGGCAGCGGGATAGCCCTCAGCAAGGTTTTCGCCCTTGTCGAGATAAATCCCCGCATTGCAGACCAGCAGATCCACCGGCACTCCGTCGAGATGCTGACTGAGGGCGGCATGGCTGTCGGGTGCGGCGACCTCCAGCGGATGCCAGTCGATGCCTTCCGCGTCCGCGGGCGGGGGCCCACGATGTGTGCCCAGAACCTGACGGCCCTGGGCTGTCAGGTGGCGCGCCAGCTCGAGCCCGATGCCGCGCGAGGCCCCTGTGATCACCGAGACCATGGTCAGTTCGACTTCGTGCGGTTGGAAAAGGGCAGGGGCAGGATCGGCACGCCTTCCTCGGCCAGGGCCTTGGCGTCTTCGGGAGAGGCCTCCCCGTGGATCGCGCGCTCGGGCGTGTCGCCGAGAGACATCGAACGCGCCTCGGAGACGAACTCCTCGCCTACATAATCCGAAGAGGCCTCAACCTCCGTTCGCAAGCGCTCTATTGCCTTGGCCAGAGCGGTGTCCGGCGTGCTCAGCGAGGGATGTTCAGGCGTGGCCTGCACAGCAGGTGTGACAGGCCCTGCCGATTGGGGCGCTGGACTTTCCGTGGGCATCTCGGACGGTGGCGTGGGGACAGCGCGATCCCGGGCCGGGCGCACCTGTGGCGCCATGAGGGTCTTTTCCACCGAGGTGGATCCGCAGACCGCACAGCTTGCCAGACCCGCGGCCCGCAAGCGTTCATAGCCTTCGACTGAGGGGAACCAGCTTTCGAAGATATGGTCGTTTTCGCATTTCAGCGTGTAGCGGATCATGGAGTCAGGGCCCACAGAACGGAAGTCGGTCGTACAATTCTGCAACTCTATGCGTTAAGGTCCCCATAGCAAAGCAGGATTATCTATACGTATTTTTGACGCGGCGTCCCGCCAATGCCGACCGGATGTTGCCCAAACGTCAAGCGCGCTCGGGAAAACCTCGCAGCCTCGCGTGGTGGGCTCAGTCGCGTAGATGGGTCGGGTCAAAATCGCGGATCATATGGCGCAATTCCGGCTCATCCACCCGTGCGGCGGCTTTTTTGCGCGAGAACCATTTGCGCCGCCGCTCCGCTTTTTCGGGAAACTCCTCGATCAAACGGCGCACTTTCACGGGAAACACGGCGACTACGATAGGCAATCGGTCCTTACTGTCCAAAGCCTTGAGGTAGGAATAGATCCCCAGGCAATGCAGCGAAATCCGTCCCTCGACGCCCGCCTCTTCCCACGCCTCGCGCGCAGCACTTTCCGGTGCGGTCAGCCCATCTTCGGGCCATCCCTTGGGAATGATCCAACGTCCGGTTTCCCGGCTGGTGATCAATAAAATCTCCGGCTTTCCGCGTGACACGCGATACGGGAGCGCCGCAAATTGCGTGCGCACATCCCGCTTTCCAAGCCCGTTGAGCTGCAACGGGTGCAGGTTTTTTCGTACCTCAACAACCATTTATGTCTCATTCGCCTCTGACTGCGCGCACCACCCGCGTGTAAACCACGCATGTTATACGTCCAGTATAATCCCTTGCGGCCAATTCCACCACAGTGGTTTTACCAATGGCCCGGCGGGCCTTGAGACTTTGAATTGAAAATGCGCGCAATCTGCCTATGTGATGCAACCGGAATTGGACCAGACAGAGCGGTTGGGCAAAAGGAAATGAGCCATGGGTAAAGCGGCAATGGGGTCTCACTTGCGTGCGCTTGGTGTTGCGGCAGTGCTGGGTGTCTGGGGGCCAATGGCTGGGGCCATGCCGCAGGAGGCCGCGCGCTTTGTTTCCATAGAAGGCGATGCGTTGGATCTGACCGCTTGGCGGGGACGACCAATCCTCGTGGTCAACACGGCCTCCCATTGCGGGTTCACGGACCAGTATGAGGGACTGCAGGCATTGCAGGATCGCTACGGCACCGAGCAACTTGTGGTCGTCACGGTCCCTTCGGACAGCTTCAATCAAGAACTCGACAGCGCCGCTGAGGTCGCGGAATTCTGCGAGATCAATTACGGGCTCGACCTGCCCATGACCGACATCACCCCGGTGAGGGGACCGGACGCGCATCCCTTTTATGGCTGGTTGCGGCGTAGCGAGGGCGTCGCGCCGCGCTGGAACTTCACCAAGGTGCTGCTGGACTCGGAAGGGGGTTATGTCGCCCATTGGGGCTCGACCACGCGCCCGCTTGCGCCGCGGCTGACCCGGGAAATCGATGCGCTGCTAACCCGGTGACAGGCGCGCAAGTCCCATCCTCGCCGGTCTTCATCGGTGCGGAAATCTACCGTAACTCGACCTATGGGGGCTGGCACCCGCTGCGCATTCCGCGCGTCTCCACTGCGATGGATCTGTCCAAAGCACTGGGCTGGCTGCCGCGCACGCAGTTCCGCGTCTCGCCCCGGGCCAAGCCTGCGGCGCTGCATCTTTGGCATGACCCAGCCTATGTGGCCGCACTGGTGGCGGCCGAAGCCGCGGGTGATGTGAGTGCGGATATCCGCCAGCGCCACAATCTGGGCACGCCGTCTAACCCGGTCTTTCCAGAGGTTTACCGCCGCCCGGCCACCGCTGCAGGCGGCTCGATGCTGGCGGCTGCAATCCTCGGCACTGGTCCGGGCGTCGTCTATCATCCGGCGGGCGGGACCCATCATGGGCTTCCCGACCGGGCCAACGGGTTTTGCTATCTCAATGATCCGGTACTCGCCATGCTGTCCCTGCGCCGGGCCGGGCTCCGGCGGATCGCCTATGTGGATATCGACGCCCATCATTGCGACGGGGTAGCGGTGGCCTTTCGCGGAGACCCGGAGATCCTGATGCTCTCAGTGCATGAGGAGAAACGCTGGCCGTTTACCGGAGGCCTCGACGAGACGGAAGAGGGCGCGGCGGTCAACCTGCCCGTGCCGCGTGGTCTGAACGATACGGAGATGGCGGCCATCCGCGAGGATCTGATCCTGCCGGTGGTTGCAGAGTTCGCACCCGAGGCGATCGTGCTGCAATGCGGGGCGGATGCGGTGGAAGAAGATCCGCTTTCCCGTCTCGCCTTGTCGAACAATGCCCATTGGGCGGTGGTGCGCGCCCTGGCCGAGCTGAGCGACCGGTATCTTGTTCTGGGCGGCGGGGGGTATAATCCATGGACTGTGGGGCGGCTTTGGGCGGGGGTCTGGGCGACCCTCAACGGGCACGAGATCCCTGATCACCTGCCGGCGCAGGCGGAGGCCGTGCAGCGCGGCCTGAGCTGGGCCGGGACAAAGATGTCCCGCGTGCCGGCAGAGGCTCTTTTCACGACCTTGCGGGACGCCCCACGCTTCGGACCCGTGCGTGTCGAGGTCGCCGAACGGATCGCCCATCTGCGGGCCCGTCGACTGCTGCCGCGCGCTGTTTGACGGATGTTTCAGCGGCGTTCTCGGGCGCGCGGATGCCTCCGCGACCATGGTCCTATGTACGCAAGCCGACGTTTCCCCGAAGGTATGCGCGGAACATGAAGGCCCTGGAGGATATCAATATGGCTTGGACGAAACCCGTTTTGCGCGAGATCGAGTGCGGCATGGAAATCAACATGTATGGCCCGGATAATGATCGGGACGACGAAGGCCGCGATCTGTTCTGAGTGAGGGCGCGCGAGCCCGGACATGACGTTCCGCGCGAAGATCTTGGGGGCGGCTGCCGGCGGCGGCCTCCCCCAGTGGAATTGCGGGTGTGAGAATTGCAATCTCGCCCGTGCAGGTGACATCCCCTCTCAGACACAATCCTCGATTGCCGTCAGCGCGACAGGTCGCGACTGGGCGATCCTGAATGCCTCGCCGGATATCCGGATACAGCTGGCGGCGACGCCGGAATTGCACCCGACAGACCTGCGCGCGCTGCCGTTGCGTGCAGTGCTGGTGACCAATGGCGATATCGACCATGTGGCGGGCCTGCTGACCCTGCGGGAACAGCAGCCATTCGACCTCTTTGCGAGCGCCGAGATCCACAGTGTGCTCGATGACAACCCGATCTTCTCGGCGGTGAACCCTTCCGTGGTGCCGCGCCGGGTGATCCGTCTCGGCGTTCCCTTCGCGCTGGTCGAGGGGATCGAGGCGACGGTCTTCGCTGTGCCGGGCAAGGTGCCTCTCTATCTCGAAGGGGAGGAGGTCGAAACCGATCTCGAAGGCGAGCAGACCGTAGGCGTGCATCTGCGCTGCGGAGCCCAGAGCGTGTTCTACATCCCTGGCTGTGCGCTGATCCGCCCGGATCTGGCCGATCGGTTACGTGGCGCGGATATCGTCTTTTTCGACGGCACCTTATGGCGGGATGACGAGATGCTGTTGCAGGGCCTGAGCCAGAAGACCGGCCAGCGCATGGGCCATATGTCCATGGCCGGAACCGAAGGCTCCATGGCGGCCTTTGCCGGGCTCGGGGTGAAGGCCAAGGTGTATGTGCATATGAACAACTCCAACCCGGTTCTGCGACCCGACAGCGCGGAGCGCGCTGCCGCAAAGGCGGCTGGATGGACCGTGGCGGCGGACGGGATGGAGTTCCGCCTCTAGGGCGGGCGCAGGCCATTCCCCCTCCCTTCAGGGGACCTGGAAATTCTGTCGATACTCAGCGGGCGTGACATGGACCGTTCGCCGGAAAGCCCGGCGCATGCGGTCCTCGTCTTGGAATCCGCTGCGCGCGGCAATCTGCTTGAGGCTGTGGCGCGTCGTCTCCAGCAAGTGGCGTGCGCGCTCGATCCGCATGGTCTCCACGGCCTTGGCGGGCGTGGTCCCCATCACTTTGCCATAGACCCGGGCGAAATTGCGCGGGCTCATATGGGTCTGTGCGGCGAGTGTCTCGACTGGCAGGGGGCGGTGCAGGTTCTCGGCCATCCAGCCGTGCAGCCGGTCGAACTGGCCGGCGCCATCTTGTTGCTGGCGACCCAGCACGGGGCTGAACTGCGACTGCCCGCCTGAGCGGACCATCTGCGCGACCATGGATCGGGCCACCGTGAAACTGGACGCGCGGCCCAGATCCTCCGCCACGATGGCGAGCGCCATGTCGATCCCGGCGGTGATCCCCGCCGAGGTCCAGATCGGCCCGTCCTGGACAAAGATCGGGTCCCGCTCGACCCGCACTTGCGGAAACCGGCGCTGCAACCGGTCGCAATCATCCCAATGAGTGACCGCGCGGCGACCGTTCAGAAGACCCGTTGCCGCCAGCACAAGCGCACCGGAACAAACCGAGCAGACACGTTGCGCGCCTGCTGCGAGCGTGCCGATCGTCGCAACGAGGTCGCAATCGTCCATCGCAGGGATTGCACCGTCGCCGCCAACGATGACGAGCGTATGGATATCACGTGCCATGACCGAGGCCGCGGGCGCCGTCGGGATAGAGACCACTGTGTTGGTCGCGATGCTCCCGCCGGGAACCGACACCACCACGCAGTCATAGCCGGGCTGCCCGCTGTCCTCTTCCGGCGCGTGGGAGAAGACCTGCAGCGGGCCCACCAGATCCAGAAGGACGATATCGGGGTAGACCACAAAGACGACGAGGTGTTTCGCAGACGCAGATTTGGCAGAAAATTCGGTCATCTTGGCATTTCTGCCAAACCAGGCTTTGCTAGTCTAGGGGCAGACCAGAAGGAGACTGCCGATGCTTGTCCTGAAACCGAATTGTGAATGCTGCGACAAGGACCTGCCGCCGACTGCGACCGACGCGCGGATTTGCACCTATGAATGTACGTTCTGCGCCGAGTGCGTGGAGCAGCGCTTCGACCATAGATGCCCCAATTGCGGTGGTAACTTTGTCCCGCGACCAATCCGACCGGCGGGCAAATTGCGCAAGCACCCTGCCTCGACCAAGCGGTTCACCAAGGCCCATGCGGTCTGCGCAGAGCTACAGGGATAGGGCGTGCAAGCGGTGACAGAGCTATCGCAAATCCTCAACTGGCGCCGCGTAAGCCCAAGGATCACCACATCCGGCCAGCCGAGCGAGGCGGAACTGGGCGAGATCCGTGCGCTTGGTGTGAGCCATATCCTCAATCTGGGCCCCCATGACAGCAAGGGCGCGCTGGCCGATGAACCGGGGACCGTGGCTGCGCTCGGCATGGCCTATAGTCACATTCCCGTGCACTTCGATGTACCGACCGACGCGGATTTCGCAGCGTTCAAGCGCGTATTGGTACGACTGCCCGATGCGCGGATCCATGTGCATTGCCTCTACAATGCCAGGGTCAGCGCGTTCTTCTATCGCCTTGCCTGCGAGGAGCAGAATGACCCAGACCTCGCGTTCGCGCGAATGGAGAGCATCTGGCGTCCCGGCGCGGATTGGGCTGAGTTTCTGTCCTATCCCAAAGCGCAGGGGCAGCCGAACCGGTATAAGGGGGAAGACTACTGACGCGCGCGAAGCGTCTCGAACCGTGGGATCACAGATCGCGATAGTTGATCAGTTCGATCCCGCGCGCGTCGACAGAGCGGCGCAACTCCGGGTGCGTCAGGGTGGCGAGGCAGGACAGACGGTCTGCGCCAACATCCTCATAGCCAGGATGCCCGATTGCCTCGAGTTCCGGCGAAGCGACGGCCGGGTGATCGATGAAGATATGCGTGCCGGGGGCGAGCTCGGAGATTTGCTTCAGGAAAGCGGTGGTCCGCGCGGATGCCTCGCGGGGGAAGCGTGGGTAACCCGAGATCCGGGGCAGCCCATTGCCAAACGCGTCATCCGAGAGGCCAGACGCGTTGCAGATCTCGGTGATCACGTCCCCGATGCACGGGTCCAGATCCCGGAAATGGCGCATCATATGGGTACTGATATGGGAAGCGCCGGGAAACATCTGCTGACCGAGCGCCACCTGCGCGCGCAGCTCTCGCGCAACCTCATCGAGCGACCAGTTCTGTTCCGCGAGACAGGGTCGGATGTCGTCATCCCGCGCGGTTACCAGAGGCAGGAAGTACCCTTGCGCATCCGTGAGACTGCGTGCCTGTGTCAGGGGACGCCATTTCATCGCGCCCCATTCGCTGGTCAAGGTAAGATGGATGCCGATATCGATCTCCGGATGGGCGTTGAAAAGCTGTGCCGCATGGGGAACCCAAGGGCCGGGCATCATGACCTCAACGCTGCGCGCGATGCCGTCCGTGCAGGCGCGCAGGCAGCCTAGATTGGAGGCCCAGCTGGACCCGGCATCATCCACGCGCACCAGCAAGCGGGTCGTCTCGGTCATGGTGTGCCTCCGCTTAGACCATTGGTTTCCGCACTCTGCCATAGCCCCGGGAGCGATGCAGCGATGCGGTGTGCCATGAAGTGTCGCGGAGGGGGTGCAGGTGGCCAATCAATCCGCCGACCGCGCGCGCCAGATATAGAAGTTGTCAACTTCGTCGCTGTTTTCCAGCTCGAACCCGCAAGACACATAAAAGGCGTTTGCCGGGCTCCCTTGTACGGCCTTCAAACGGACCGGGAGGCCCGCGACACGTGCGGTGCCCTGCACGGTTCGGACCGCGACCTGCCCGAGGCCGCACCCCTGTTGTGCCTGTCGGATATAAAGGTGGTTGAGATAGAGGTGATCGGGGCGCGACCGTAGGATATAGAACCCCGCCAACGCGGCCTCATGGTGGATCAGGAAGGTCGCCTCCGGCTCGTATGTCTCGAGAAAGCTCCGCCGCATTCCGACCGGGTTGAACAGCCCCGCCGCTTCAAGGCTTGGGCGCATGGCCTCCACGCGAAGCTCTGAAAGCTCCGCTGGGTCAAAGCCGCGGGCCGGGGTGATCTGGATCAGGTTCATACATACTGTGTTTCGCGATCGGGGTAGAGACACAAGTGCATCTCTTTGGTGAAACGCATGGTCCCAATCGTGATCCGTCCCCGCGCCCATTTAGAACGAACGTGCCAAGAAAACTGTCCTACCACTCGCAATTAGGCCTTGGGCGAGAGCGCCGTCATCGTAAGGCCGTGTTCCGTTGCTTCTGCCCGAAGGCGGCGGGCACCATCTTGATCCGAACTGGGGCTCGCATGTCGTGGGCAGGTCAGGACTCCCGCCGCGCGACCCTTGTTCGTGGAGCCATGTCGAGCCGGCCACTGCCCACCTTCTCGGGATCCGCAAAGCGGCCATAGCGTTCGGATGGGCTTTCCTGCGCTTCGGCTTCTTCGCCGACCGCCTTCCGCAGGGGAAAGTCAGGATCCACCTGGTTCGCCGGATTCATCAGGATCGCCGCAAGCTTTCGGGACAGTTGAGCGACAGCAAAACTCGTTCCCTGCATCGCCCGCACTGATCCGTCATTCGCCCCGGCGGCAAGACGCCCGCGATGGGCGTAGCCGTCATCAGACGGATAGGCGACCGTTGGGGCTCCGATCCCGATGCCGCCGGAATACCGCCTGTAGCCAAGGCCGGTACTCGAATAGGGCGCCGGTTTCCCGTCGCTTAGGCGGTATCCACCGGCAATCGTCACCCCGGGCAGGTAGCTCCCATCGTCCATGCTCGAGCTGCGGAGATGTGCCATTGCATTCAGTGTGCCGTGCCGTCGCACAACCGCAGGCGTTTCCGCAGAGCTGATGCGATAGGGGGGAAGGCGTTGGTCAAAATCCTTCCGCTTGGACGCTTTGGGATAACGAAACGGGCCCCGATGTTCCGGATAGTTGTAACTGTCGAGCGGTCTGCCGGTTTCGGGATGGACCCTCTGGTAATCCGGGTCGTCGAGAAAGGACAAGCGGCTGCGGCGGCTGCCGGGTTGATCCGATTGATCTGTCTGAACGTTGAACGAACACAGGACTTGCCGCGCCGCGACGTTGCGCAGGGTCAGCCGCCAGATTCCGCTGGGAGCTTCGGAGGTCTCGCCATCATGGAGACGAGTGGGTCCTACACAGACGAGATAGCGTTTTAGACGTGGACCACGCCGCGTCCGGGAGGGCTCTTTCACCTCGTAGTAGATCCGCGCGATGTCCCGGTCGGTTTCACCGCGCAGGCCGGTGTAGTGTCCAGGGCGGAGCCCTTCAACCACGCTCCGGCGCCCCTTGGGATCGGTCAAAAACAGCTCGATCTCGGGGGCGTCTTCTGCATCGTCGCTCTCAAACCAGATCTCTAAATAGTTCGAGGATTGGTCCTCGGGCACGATCCGCCATTCCACGTTTCGCAGGGGCTTCCACTGACTGGTTGCGCTGGGAAAACGGACGATGCCATTGCCCCGATCAAGATTGTCGTTCCCGGCAGGCAATGTGACAAAGACTGGGTAAAAATTGTTCTGCATGCGGAATCTGTTCACCCCTTCCAGCACCTGACTGATATCGTCATCGCCGCTGCGTGCGCCCGCTTGTTTTGCGAAGGACAGGTTGATGACCATCGGATAGCCGAAGGGCCGCCGAACCCTTCCGTGTTTGTCCTCTGAGTGCTCCGCAAGATGGGCTTTGAACCAGTAACGATCTGCTGTGAAGATCATCCAGAGCATACCCAGGATGACGAAGTAGGACAGGTTCCTGCTCGACAGTCCGATAATCTCGCGATCAGGCAGATTGACGACCATGGGGCGTACCTGTTCACGGAACGCTTTGTCGATGTCCGAGGTTGTACCGGGGAATACTCCGGTTGCCGCGTCAAGCACGTGGCTGCCATGAGCTGCTGCGCGACTAAGTTCCCGGTGACCATAGAGATTTACGAAATCCGCCTGGCCGAGGTCGCGGTTGAATGCCTCGACGTCGATCGCGAGATCCGGGCCGTCGAGACCAGCAGCGTCGAGTGCCCGATCGATATCGGGCTTCAGATAGGCAAGTCCAAAGGGCGGCTTCTGAGTCTTGTTCCCGATGTCATCCGCGAGACTTTGATCGACGATCTGTTGCCAGGCTCCAACGATACGGGTCGAGCCATCCTCGAAACGCTGACCGCGGTGATGCAGAGCGACGCCGCGATCTATCACCCCTACAATCACAGAGCCTTCGGGTGGTGCATCTTCCGGCGCCACCTCCGGGAGCCAATCGGGCTGTCCCTGGCCGTGGCGCGGAAGTCGACCGGCCCAGCCAGGGATCTTGGGGCGCAACCGCGTTCTTTCGAGGAACTCCGCGAAACTCGAATCCTCGCTGTCGGCCATCTGATCGGCGGTTAGCATGTGCTTGAAAGGAGCGCTTTCCACCAACTCCTCCGTCAGGTCGAGGAATGATTTGATCAGGCCCGCCAACTCTGGCGCAAGCTGTGCC
This sequence comes from Pseudomonadota bacterium, assembly GCA_038746545.1. Lineage (GTDB taxonomy): Bacteria > Pseudomonadota > Alphaproteobacteria > Rhodobacterales > Rhodobacteraceae > Dinoroseobacter. The sequence goes on along the minus strand of JBCDKN010000008.1, from coordinate 10,521 downwards.
TCTCGCGCGGCGCTGTTGCGGCTCATGGTGCTTTCTCCTCCGATAGCATCATCGAAATCCGCGTAGGGATCGACCTCGTCGGAGGACCACGCAGTCCAGCTGCCCCATGTCCCTGTCATACCTCGTCTCCGGAGGCGGACCGATGCCATTCACCGGCTATCATCTGCCAGTAAGTGCCGAGAATCGGCATTGCGCCCATGTCGATCTCGGTGTCTTCCGGCATCTGCTCGGATGCGTTTCGAAGCCAGCCGGTTTCGAAGTCTTCTGTCGCACCGAACTGAAACGGGTTGTCTTCCGCTTCTGAAGCCTCCTCGCCAGCCTTGCCGTCCTGAGTCGAAATCAGAAGCGGTTCGAAAACAAAGGACTTCAGGAGGGCCTTGTTAGATTCTGTCAGAGTAGCCTTTCCCAGGGCGCAAAGTCCGGCCCCTATGGCGATTCCGAGAACGGATCCTGCGGCAGAATCCACGGGAAAATGCACGCCTGCAACCGTACGGTTGACCGCGATCCGATGCGCGAGCCGAAATGGCAGCCTCCAGTTCGCCAACCCGTCCTTTAATGTGCTCTCAGGGCGTTGAATGATGTCGAGCGCGGTTGCCAAGGCAAAGCTTTCGCTCGCATGACCACTGGGAAAACTCGAGTGATCCGGTGTCTGAATCATCGGCATCACATAGTCCGAGAGATCAATAGGGCGCGGACACCAACACGCATGCTTGACCCGCATTTCCACATCGAAAGTCAGCTTTTGCACAATGGTCAAAAACTCGAGTGTTTTGGCTTTCTGCCCGGAGTCGAGCCGTCCCAACGCCCCCATAAAGGAAAGGAGATCGTATATTTGCTGGTTGATCTCGGAAAGACGGTCCAGTCGTAGGTCGGCGTAATTCCTGAGATACTCGAGCTGACGGGCAAGGAATGGAAGATCTGGCTTTCCTGCGATCGTGCAGATCGGATGACCAGCCAGCGTGACCAACGCCGCGCCGTCCTTGGGAATCCCCATTTGGACATCAAGTTGGGACGCCAATTCGCTGTACAAAAGCGCCATACGGCGCGCAGGTGTGAGGTAGGATAGGGTGTCGTACCCGTCAGGAGAGGTCTGAGGAGACAGGTATGTCGCGCTGTCGCTCGGGTCCCAATATCCAGTGATGCCGTCATGGGACATCACGAGGCTGTAGTTCAGTTGCGGGGACGAGCCTCCGCCGGAATGGCCCGCGCCACCACCAGCACCACCGCCCGCGCCGCCACCAGCACCACCGCCCGCGCCGCCACCAGCACCACCGCCCGCGCCACCTCCAGCACCACCGCCCGCGCCGCCACCGGCACCACCGCCCGCGCCGCCACCGGCACCACCACCTGCGCCACCTCCAGCACCACCACCTGCGCCACCTCCAGCACCACCACCTGCTTCCATTTTGACCTCCATATCCGAACTATCCTGCTAATCATGAGAAGCTGGCATTCCCGGTCAATATCCTAGATCTGGTTTTGGCGATGAATTGACGATAGGATCCGTCTTGAAATTAGAGACGACCAATTTGATCAAAACTGTTTCCTGAAAAGGAGGCCCGATGGCGCCTGTTTTGAAAGCGACACTGCACGGGCGTTTCCGGATTGCTTCCCCGGATGGACAGGAGCTGACCCCGAAAAGCTCCAAAGGGCAGGGACTCTTGGCACTGCTTCTGACAGCTCCGGACATGGTGCGGGGGCGCGCATGGCTGCAAGACCGTCTGTGGAGTGACCGTGGACAGGAACAGGGCGCTCGCAGCCTGCGCCAAGAAGTGTCGCAAATCAGAAAGACGCTCGGACCTTATGCTGATGTTATTGCTTCCGATCGAAAGACAGTCCGGCTCGATCCGCAATGCGTTCAGATCGAAGCCGCGGACACCGATCCAACCGCGCAGTTTCTCGAGGGCATGGACATACGGGATGACGAGTTCAATGCCTGGTTGTCCGTTGAGAGAAATCGCAGAGATGCCACAATGGAGGCCGGTTTCGCGCTCGTGCAACCGACGCAATCTCTTGCCCTGATCGGCCTGTCGGCTGCGAATGCTGCGTCCAAGGTCCTGGAGGCGCAAGTGATGGACCAGGCGCGCAAAACGCTGAACGATCTCTGCGAAGTGCAGATCTATCGTCAAGTGCCACCGTCCTTGAAGGCCCATGCTTTTATCGCGGGGGTCCAGGTCTTCGAAGTTCCGGGGCAGAACCTAAGCCTCCGCATCACCCTAGAGCGTGTCACGGATGCCGCAACGGTCTGGAGCGAGACGCTCAACGGGATCAGCCTGGAAGATCCTACCGAGCTCGACATTGCCTGCTTGCAGTCCATCAATCGTTTGTTTGAAAAGCTCTGCGACCTCTTTGTCCGTGGTCCGGGACGTCCCAGGTCCCCCAACGCTCTTGCGGCCCTCGCAATCATGAAGACGTTCACGATTGAGGATGATCAGTTGCGCGAAGCCGATCACTTGCTTGCGCAGGCGTTCGAGCTTGACCCTCGGGGCAGTTTTCTCGCGTGGCGCGCCCAGATTCGCACGATCCAATTCGTCGAACGATTCTTGCAGGATGGACAAGCCGCGCGACAGGAAGGAGAGCGGTTCTGCGTGGAAGCGCTCCGGTTGGATGCCACGAATTCGAATGTCTTGGCCGCCTGTGCAAATTTCCGAACCATTGTGCAACGCAATGTGAGTGGAGGTCTCGAACTGGCGCGTCTTTCTGTACGTGCAAATGCTGCCAACCCTCTGGCATGGTGGGCGCTGTCCAATGCGGTGCAGTATACTGGGGACGAGAAACAGGCTTACTTCGCTGCGTTGCGCGCCTGCCAGTTGACGATTGGTACGAAGCTGGAGTTTTGGACGGCGTTTCAGCGCTCTCTAACGGCGATGCTCTTGGGACGGGAGGACGAGGCCCGGGCGCTGGGAGAAAAAGCAAGCGCTCTGTCTCCGGATTTCAAGCCGCCCCTTCGGTATTTAACAGTTCTCTATGCGTCGAGCGGCGATCTGGAAAACGGATCGAGAGTTTTTACAGCCTTGGCCGAGAAAGAGGCGGATTTTTCGGCTGAGCGCTTGATTCACGACCCGGAATACCCAGTCCGACTCATGCGAAACTCCGGACTGCTTGATCCAGAAAAGCTCCATAAGTTGCAGGAGTAATTCCATCCTCTCCGCGCTTTTGGCGATCCTTTGGCGCTTCACTGGCGGTCCATTTCCCTCTGTTTCCTAGCGTTGTCGCGGCGCGGGTCACTTGCTTCTGGCAGGCCCGCGGCCGGCAACATTTGACAGGAGACGATAATGGCACGTGCACGATTTTCGCAACTCGGCGGTTTGCCCCTTCTTTACGATCGCAACCCAGCCCTCAATTACGGTATAACGGGGATACCGTTTTCGCCTTGGATCGATACGACTTTTGCGCGGCAGGCAGACGCGGCATTTCATCAGATCGTCAGCAGTCTCAGCGGCGTTGGTCTCGGAGAGGCCACGGCCATTCTCTCCGGGGGCGTTGGGCGCAGTGGCAATGGCCCCAGCCTGCACCACCAGAACCGGGCCTTTGATCTTGATGGACTGACCTTCGAAGAAGGCCAGAACTGGGTCGCTGACACCTTCCCGTCGCGGCCCCTGATCTACATTGGGATCGAGGCCATCCTGCGGCAGCATTTCGGAACTGTGCTGAGCTACCAGTACAATGCCGCCCATCGGGATCACTTCCATTTTGACAACGGCCGGGCCGTCGGGTTCCGGCGCGATGCCAGAAGTCACACGTTGTTCCTGCAGAATTCCTTCAAATACCTCTTCGACGAGATGCTCGGGATCGACGGTGTCTATGGCCCGGAAACCGCCAGTGTCGAGCGGCGGGTGCGCGCAGAGCTGGGGGTTGGAGGTCTTTCGAACCGCGCGAACTGGCTGGATTACCTCGGGACCTGCGTCGAGCTTGCTCTAAACCGGGAGGCCGAGATGAAGCGGCTGAACACGGGAGCGGTTGCATGACCTGGCGCATTCTGCTCGTGGGAGCGTTGCTCTGCACGGCCTGCACATCGGTTGCGGTCGATGAAGAGATTAAATCTGCGAAGTCTCTGTTAGCGGAGACATCCAAGGCGTTGGAGCCAACTCTGAAACCAGCAGCAGAGGCCGAGTTTGCACAGGCTCGTGGGGCGATGATCCGCGCGGGAGAACCGATCGCGCGTCTCGAGAACTGCAAGGATTCCAACGCATACCTGCTGACCCCTGATTGTCGACTGGTCTCTAAGGTGGTCGTCTCTCCGGACCAGCCGGTCAATGCCACGCAGGTTCGGCAACTCCTGGTGGCGATGGATCTCTATCTCGACGGGATCGCTCAGATCGCGACAAGCGAGGACTCCGCCAAGATTAACGAAGCCACCAGCGCGCTGACGGCGAGCCTTGTGGGAGCCAAGACCGATGGTCTCTCTGCATTCGCGCCCTTGGCGGGCGTTTTCGAGGGGCGACAGGATGCTGTTGCAAGTGCCCTGGGCTTTCTCGCCGAGCAGGCGCGGATTTCAAGCCTGAAGCGTATTGTTGGAGACGCAGACAAGGTCTGGAACAGCGAACTTCCCATCGCCGCCGCGTACTTCCCGGAGAGTGATGCCATGATCACTGCACGCTCTCAGCTGTTGCTGGACGAAAAGGCGGCGGAAGCTTTGTTGCGCAGGGGGGATGAAGCGGCATACGACATCGCGATGCGCGCCCTGCAGGAGGACTACGACGCCGTCATCAAGCTTCAGCGAACATCTCCAGCCTATGCGTTTTTCCTTCTGCGCAGGGTTCATGGAGACTTGGCCGCAAAACTCAACGGCAACGCCTCTCCGCAGGACGTTCTCCAGACGCTTCGAGAGATCGAAGCTATCCTGACTGGCCTGAAAGGAGCCGCATAAAATGCCTTTGACACCACAACAAAGAGACGCCCTGGATGAGTTGGAGAGGATCGAAGCCGCTATCGACGCTGCGACAGACAAGCTCTACGATGAAACCCGGGCAGCCGTCGCCAACGGCGATTTGGCGCGCGCCGACGCGTTGGCTGATGAGGAAATCCGGCTTCTCAGGGCGTTGATGCGCGTTCAACAGGCCATCCTTGCGATCCGGCGCGGGGCATCCTTGACCCCTGCCATCTCACGGTTCGATGAACTGAGAAAACGAGCAGAACGTGTGAAGCGCAATCTGGTAGGCTTCGCCAATGTGCTTGATGGGGCGCGTGAACTCATCGAGATTGCGCGGACTATTGGTCGGATCGTGGCGCTCTGAGGCCTGCAGTTGTTTTGCTGAGCAGAGATGAACTGGCCCCGGTGTTGGGCCAGTTCGCTTCTTTTAAGGTGGCGTGTGCACGTTCGCTTCCGGCGTTCAGGGCAGATCTACGGCGCTTGGGTTTACTGCCATGAGGGCTGAAGGCGCGAAGTTTTCGAGCATGCTGTCCAGCGAGACAGGTTCACCTCTCACAACGCCTTGGGCGAGGATCCAGTCTGCTTCGGCCACGAGAAGTTCTGCGAGGTCGGTATCGAGGCTAAGTCCGATATCCACATCCTGCCACATGGTGGCCAGATCCTCGGGCGCCATGGCCCCGCTCATCGACGCGCTGACCGCAGCCATGGCGGCTTCGGGATCGGCTTTGACATCCGCATCGGCTTTGGCAAGTGCGCCCATGAAGGCCTCGAGCACTTCGGAGCGCTCGTTAATCATCGTCGGTGAGGCGGACAGGATGTAGTGCACCTGATAGCCGGGCACGCGCAGTTCCCCGTAATCGTCGCCAAGGGTCGTGCGCGCCGCGCTGTAGAAGCTCGGGAAGGGCACGATGGCATCCACGTCGCCCCGGGCGACGGCCGGCACCAGATCAGGCGGCGCGGCGCTGACGAGTTCCGCCTCGATCCCGGCCTCGGTCAGGATCTGATCGAGATAGAAATTCACATTGGTCCCGAGCGTCGTGCCGATCTTCTTGCCCGCCAGATCGGCGGGGCTGTCCACCGCGCCACCGGAGGTGTTGACAATCACCCGCGAGCCGGTGAACCGCGCCAGATCCGCCACGACCCCGAACTCCTGCCCTGTGAGCGCGCCGACGGCGGCCGGGAACTCGGCCATGAAGGTGATGTCGACCTGACCGCCCAGCATGGCCTCGAACCCTTCGCGCCCGGTGCGGAACGCCACGAAGTTAATGTCGAGCCCGGCCTCTTCGAAATAGCCTTTCTCGATGGCGATATCCACCTGGGGGGTCTGGGGGTTCGGGGTCCAGGCAAAGGTCAGTTCTTCGGCGCTCACAGTCCCGGGCAGGGCGATCAGGGCCGCAAGGGCCAGTGGCTTGAAATGTGTCATGGCTGTCTCCAGTCAGGGGTTGGACGTCAGGTGGCAATCAGGTCTTCCGTCGGCCGCAACAGGCCGAGGATCTCTTCGCGAATGTCGAGCAGTTCCTGTCCCGAACGGCTGAATGCGCGGGGGCGGGGTTGGTTGAGGCTGTAGTGACGGATCATCCGGCCGGGTGCCTGGCTCATGACGCGGACGTCATCGGCCAGTAGGAGCGCTTCATCCACGTCATGGGTGACAAAAAGGACCGTCGCACGGTGCTTTTGCCAGACCCCCATTAGCAAGCTGTGCATGGTGATCCGGGTCTGGGCATCGAGCGCCCCAAAGGGCTCATCCATCAGCAGGACCTTGGGTCCGACCACGAAGGTCCGGGCAATCGCCACGCGCTGCTTCATGCCTCCCGAGAGCTGCTGCGGATACTTGTCCGCGTGGGACGACAGGCCGACCTCGTCGAGCGCGGCTCGCGCCCTCTCGATCTCTTCGGCCTGGGACAGGCCGAGTTGCTTGAGCCCGAACCGCACATTCCCCAGGGCCGTGAACCACGGGAACAGGGCGTATTGTTGAAAGATCACGCCCACATCATTGGATGGGCCGGTGATCGGAGTGCCGTCCAGGGTCAGCCGTCCTTCTGACGGGGTGACGAAACCGGCAATCGCATTCATCAGGGTGGACTTGCTGCAACCCGACGGACCGATCAGCGCTGTGAAAGTACCGGGCTCTAGCACCAGTCGCGTCCGGTCCAGTGCCGTCATCTCGCCGCGCCGGGTGCCAAAGCGGATGACCACATCCTCGATCCCGACCCGGCCGACATTCGGTTGATCCTGCATCAGCCTTGCTCCCAATGGACGAGTTTTTGGCCGATCCGGTGGACGATGTAGTCCACGCTGGCCCCAAGGATGCCGAGGATGATCAGCAGCGCGAACATCCGGTCGGTGCGGATGTACTGGCGCGCTTCCTGCAGCCGGAAGCCAAGGCCCGAGGATGCGCCTGACAGCTCGGCCGCGATCAGGCTGAGAAAGGCCAGCGCAACGCCCAGCCGGATGCCGGCAAAGATATGTGGCGCGGCGGCCGGAATAATGACGGTCACGAATTCGCGCAGCTTCGACGCCCCGAGGGAGCGCGCAGCGCGCAGATAGGTTTCCGGCACGTATTGCATCCCGTGATGGGTGTTGAACCAAACAGTCAGAAACACGGTGTACGAAACCACGAAGTACTTTGATCCCTCGCCGATCCCGAACCAGACGATGGCCACGGGCACCAGCGCGATGGCGGGGATCGGGCGCAGCAGGTTCAGGAACGGGTTGAGCAAGGTTCGCACCAGTGCCACCCGCCCGGTCATCAGCCCCAGGAGCACGCCGAGTGATGCACCGATCCCGAACCCGATCGCCGCCCGTGAGAGCGAGACGCGGAGGTCATTGGGCAAGGTGCCATTGTCCCACATTTCCACCGCGGCACGCCAGACCGACCAGGGGGCAGGAAAGATCGTCTCCGGAACGACCTGCGACAGCGAGACCGCGCTCCAGAGTGCCAGTACGAATCCGAAGGAAATCAGCGGCGCGCCGCCCCCGGCCAGAACAGCCAGCGGGCTGCGCCAGACCGGAGCCCGCGATCTTGCGGGCGGAGTTGGGATCACAGCCATGGGATCTGCTCCGCGGCATAGCGATGGGCCCGGAAACAGGAATTGGTCGCCCCCGTGATGAACCCGTTGAGCGGGCTGGGATACTCCGCGAAATCCGGGATCACGTACTCCCAAACGAGGGTCCCATCGCGGGTCACCTCGAAAAGACGTCCGAAGGCGCTCTCGCAAATCAGCGTGTTGCCGTTCCAGAGACGCTCGGCACTGCCCATGAAGGGTGAAAAGAAGGAGATTGGCGTCGGATCCGTATAGGTCCAGGTGACCTTCATGGTCTGCGGGTCGAATTCCAATGCGCGTGAAAACGGGTTCGACATGCCCGGGCGCAGATTGCCGTTGTCGAAACAGAGGATCGTGCCGTCTTCCATCTCGATAGGGGTGTGTTGTTGCGCAGTGATGTCCGGACCCGCGTGCCAGACGATCTCGCCCGTAGCCTTGCGGACTGCGATTACCCCCGAGGTCGTACGCAGGCTCATCAGGACGAGCCCGTCCCGTGTTTCCGAGACCCCGTTGATCATGGGCCAATGCCGCCGGTCAAAATTGGGATGGATCGGTAGATCGGCAGGGTCGAGATGGTCCCAGATCCGCCATTCCCAGACAACGTCTCCGGCGCGGGTCACCTCGCGTACGATGTCCGATTGAACGATGCCGTCCGCCCCATCCTTGGCCGGATCCCCTCCCGTGATCCGCGCGGCCTTCTCGGCCGGGAGCTCCGCCGCGACGGTATAAAGCAGGTTGCCATTCGCCAGCCATTGGGCGTCGTGGTGGTGGTAGATATCTTCGTGCTGCCAGACGATGTCGCCTGCGGGCGTCACCTCGTAGAAATCGCCACCATGCCAGAGATCCCATGCGGGATAGAGCGCGGCCGAACGTGCATGGCTTCCGTTGTAACCGAGATTGCCATTGGCGAGGATCACCGCGTCCCGGCCGGGCCGCACGGGCAAGGTCCATTGATGGGCCGTGTGGCCGCCAATATCGATCAGGTCCACCACGCCACCGCCGGTCTGGCGTGCAAAGAGTGTATAGCCGCCCGCCGATCCCCTCGGGTCATAGGCCGTCAGGCCAAGACGCCTGCGGCACAGCGTGATCGGGTTTGGCAGCTCTGGCAGTCCATCAGGCATCGTGGGAGCTCCTGTGTGTTAAAACGTTTTAACAAGCCGTAGCAGTTGCCCTTGAGTCGGTAAAACGTTTTAATGAGCGCGAGTGTAGGAAGCCGAGATCGCTGCCTGCAAACCGCTCAACATGTGTGATTGTGACTGTTTTGAAGGCAGGCTGGGTATGACATCCCCCCAAAACTCCCCGGTCAAACGGCCGACCGTGGTCGATGTAGCCCAGGCCGCCGGGGTCTCCCCGGGCACGGTGTCCAATGCGCTCAGCGGCAAGCGCAAGGTGGATGCGGAGACACGCAAGCGCATCGAAGTCGCGATTCGAGAGCTCGGGTACCGCCCCAATCAGGCCGCGCGTCAAATGCGGACCGGACAGACCAAAACCATTGCGATCTTCTCCTCCATGCCACCTGCCGTGGCCGCGGGCCCATCAAAGCTGGGCTTTCTGATGGAGATCGCCGCCTCCGCCGCAGTGGCGGCCATGGCACGCAATACGGCGCTGATCCTCGTGCCGCCCATCGAGACCCCGGAGGACACGCTCAAATCCGTCGCGATGGACGGGGCGCTGGTGGTGGAGCCTGAGGAGGACGACCCGGTTCTGACGCGCTTGATCCGCTCAGGGATCCCCACGGTCTGCATCGGGCGACCTTCGGGTGCGGGGATCCCATATGTGGACCTGGACTATCCTGCGATTGCCGATCTGTTGATCCGGCATCTCTTCGAGGTCGGGGCGACGCGCTTCCCCCTGATCGTTGGCGCCAGCCGCCGCGCCAGCAATCTGGCCTTCCGCGCGCGCTACCGGGCTGCAGCGGCGAATGCGGACATGCCCGAGACGGTGCTCGAGGTTCCGGAGGCGGAAGCCGAAGCCGGGGCCGCGGAGGCGGTGACCGCGCTTTTGGCAGCGGGGCAGGACTTCGACGGGGTCCTCGTACCCACGGATGCCATGGCGACGGGTGTCATGCGAGCCTTGCGCGATGGGGGCCGCGCGGTGCCAGACCAGGTGCGGGTTGTGACCCGGTATGACGGCGTGCGGGCCCAGACCGAAACCCCGGCGCTGACCTCCGTTGACCTGAAACTCGAAGCTGTCGCCGCCCTGGCGACCCAAAAACTGGTGGAACTCATCGTGGGTCAGGCTGGACCCGAGCCAGTGCCATGCCCAACCCCGACCCTTATCACAAGACCCTCCACCAAACCCTGATCAGCAAGAAGAACAACAGCTGTTCGAAGCCAGCGTCAGCCCTGAACCACTGCGACACCACCGAACTGTGGAATGATGGATTCTGTTCCGTCGCTATACGCAGGTGTTTCCCAAAGAAGCGAAATTTTGAGTTCGTCTTATAGAAAGACTGGCATACCAGTGAACCGCCCCTTGTTTGCCGGAGACCCAGAAGTAAGGATACTGGGTCATGGGAAAGTCGAAGAACGGAACACGTTATCCAGAGGAATTGCGCGCCCGAGCGGTGCGTATGGTTTTGGATCACGAGGCAGAATACGCGAG
>JBCDKN010000007.1:0-185054 GCA_038746545.1 Pseudomonadota bacterium | reverse complement strand
TGCCGTGAGACTTGGGAAAGAAGGGCTCAAGACGCGCCATCTGCGCATCCGTCAGCCAGAATAGATCAGACATGTTCACCGCTCGTTTTTGAGTCGTGAACCACGCCACTGAACAGAAATCAATGGCGCCTGACCATAGCTGGCATGAAGACGGTTCCCTAAGGCTCCGATAGAATTCGGGGACCTCTTTCCAAGGCATCGCCGGGATATGCTCCACGGTATGCCGCTGCTGACCCAATAACGCTCGGGCTTTCTGCGTCGCTTGTAGATCAACGTCGAGCCCAAGCGCGGCGGCGTGCTGCAGGCAGATACCAAGCCGTTGTAGCGCCTTGGTTGCCGTACTGGCCTTTTCATGCCAGATCGGTGCTAGTGTATCCCGAATGTGAATCTGATCGATCTCTGCAACAGGGGTGTCTCCAAGCCGGGGCAAGACATGCAACTCGAGCGGAGAAAACCAGCGCCCAGCTTTCCCATCGCCCCTTAGCGCTGCCTTCCGAGCCTCGAATGCATCCCGCGCGATGTCTTTCAAAAGATGCGTGTTCCGCAGGGCCAGCTGTCGCATGCGACGCTTTTCATTGATCGGATCCAGTCCGTTTCGAACCCGCGCGCGACATTGCTCGGCCGCTTCGCGAGCTTCCGCAAGAGACACATCTGGATAGGGCCCTAGGCCCATCTCCCGTCTCTTGCCAAAGCGTGTAAAGAAGAAAAGCCATTTTCCATATTGCGCGCTCCGCTTGTGTAGTCACAAGCCGCCGCCATCGCCGTACTTTCCCGCGGTTGCCGACCGGACCTTCAGAGCGCTCAGCTTGTTCCTTTCGCCCATGCCCCAGCCCCACGTTTAGCCCCATGAAATGCGACAGTGCTCTTGGGAAGCCGGGAGAACAAGCGGGCACTTGGTTTGCTGTAAGCAGCCAAGAAGATAGTGTAATTTCCAGATCTCTGGGCAGCCGTCGGAACACTTGAGTACATCTGTTAAATGCATCTCAACCGCACCACTTTCCCCAAGCCCAGACTTGTTTGAACATGCCCGGTCTAAGGGTGTCAGGCACTGTGGCGCCCGACGGCCGCCTCGTCCCATGCAATTCCCAGGCCTGGTCCGCGCGCGGTGAGGGTTCCGTTCTCGACCTCGAGCGGGTCGGAGAGGATCCCGCCGGCCACATCGAGGTGTTCGAGCAGGTGTCGGTTGGGCGTCGCCGCGAGGACATGGGCGCTCGCCTCCACGAAAATATGGCTCGACACCGGCATAGATGCGCCCTCGGCCAGAGCGGCGGCGCGCATCCAACCTGTGACGCCGCCGATCTTCATGATGTCCAGCATCGCGTGATCGCTCATCCGCGCGTCGATGGCGCGGGCGGCATCCTCGGGCAGCCACCAGTTCTCCCCGGCCTGAAGAGGGGTGCGCACGCGTTCCCGCAAGGTGCGATAGCCGGCTATGTCTTCGGTGGGCACAGGTTCCTCGATCCAGGCAAGTGCGAAGCGGTCTTCCAGCGCGTGGATCCGGCGGAGGGCTTCGGGAGTGGTCAGGGATTGATTATAGTCGACCATGACACCGACCTGCGGTCCGACAACTTCGAAGATCTGCGTCAGTGCGCGCAGGTCATCCGCTTCGGTTCTCGCGCCGATCTTGAACTTCACGGCCCGAAAACCGTCGGCCATGGAACGCTCCAGCAGGGGCAGGTCGCGGGCGCAGTCGAAGATCCCGTGGCTGTCATAGCAGGGCAGGGGCCTTGGGGCGGATCCCAGAAGCTCGGCCACGCTTTGGTTGCTGGTCTTGCCCAGCGCGTCCCAGAACGCCATGTCGAGCCCAGCCATGGCCATGGCCACAAGCCCCTGTCGTCCCAGCAACCGAAACATTTGGCTGAGGTCCGCGTACCGCGCAACAGGGGCCACGCTCTGCCCGATCAGGGTTGCGCCGATTTCGTCGATCAGGCGGCTGAGCGGTGCCATGGCGAGCGGTGTGTAGGTAAAGAGATAGCTGTGACCGACCACGCCTTCTGTGGTTTCAACATCTATCAGAACAAGTGGCGCGCGCTGTATGGCGGCGACGGCGGTGGTGATCGGGCGCCTGAGCGGGGCGAGGACGGCGCGGGTTCGGATCGCTTTGATGGTTTGGGTGGGCATGATGCTCTCCTGTGCTGTCTGTCGGACCGCTACCGCGCGCACCCTCGCGAATACATTCACTGTTCGGTATAGAAACCCATGCCCCGCTCTGCCGCGCCGACCATTGACCGTATCCTGATCGCTGCTTTCCGGTTGTTTTTCCGGCGCGGATACTCGCGGGTCAGGATGGAGGAGATCGCGGCTGAAGCCCGTGTAACCAAGCGTACGCTCTACAATCATTTCTCCAGCAAGGACGCGCTGATCGGTGCTGTGCTGGAACGTCAGGCGGACTTGACGCTCGACACCGTTCAGAGCTGGTCCGACCCCGAGGCGAACACCGCGGCGCAATTTCTCGATGGGCTGCTGGTCAAGCTTGCGGAGTGGGCGCGCTCGCCGCGCTGGACCGGGTCGGGGTTCACACGCCTGACGCTTGAATTGAGCGATCTGCCCGGGCATCCGGTGCGCGGCGCGGCGGCGCGTCACAAGAGAGTGGTGCAGACTTGGATGGCCGAGGAGCTTGCAGCCCGCAAGGTGGCTGACCCGGAAACCCGCGCCGAGACATTCTGCACGCTGCTGGAAGGGGCGCTGGTTCTGACCCTGATCCATGGTGATGTCGGCTATGTCACGCGTCTGCGTGAACAGGTTGGGCGGTTGCTTTGAGAGGGGGCGAAAGCTTGGTTTAGCCTGCATGCTGTGCAATTGGGGTTCGCACGTGTCGCGGTCACTTTGAGCCTGCCCAAGGATGCGTCTGGGCCCGAGGTTGAGCGGCCGAGATAAGGGGTGATGGCATGTCGCTCGCGGTCAAGGGATCTTGCCAATCGCCTGACTTGCCGCGCAACCTGCCCTGGGCCAGCGCCTTTGTTTGGCACGCAAAAGAGATCAGGAGATCGGACCATGCTCGAAGGGTTTCACCATGTCGCCCTGATCGTCAGCGACTATGCTCGATCCAAGCGGTTCTATACCGAGGTGATCGGTTTGTCGGTGATTGCCGAAACCCATCGCGCCGCCCGGGAGTCGTGGAAGCTGGACCTGCAGATCCCCGGAGGAGGGCAGCTGGAGCTCTTTTCCTTTCCCTCTCCGCCGGAGCGCCCCTCCCATCCTGAGGCCTGTGGATTGCGGCATTTGGCGTTTCGGGTTGCGGATATGGATGCGGCCATCGCGCGCCTGATATCCCTTGAGGTGGAGGTCGAGCCCGTGCGCATTGATCCCCTCACACAAGCGCGCTTTACCTTTTTCAACGACCCTGACGGCCTGCCTATCGAGCTCTACGAGCCAGCGCAGCCCTGAGACAGACAGTTTCCGAGGTCAGCGTCACTTTTTACTTGCAGGATTTGGATCGTTCCAATAATGACGGGCTCAGGCATTATGGAACTTTCCAAAATTGCGAAGGGAGGGGCAGATGAACTGGATCTTTGTCGGAGCAAGCACCATCGCCTCTCAGCACATGATAGGGGCTGTGCGGGCGCAGAGCGGGGGCGAGGTCGCATGGGTTGTCAGTGGCGCGCCGGAACGGGCGCAGCGCTGGGCCGCGGATCATGGCATCGCCAATGTGACCCAGGACCTGTCAGAGGCCTTGGCTGATCCGAACACGGCTGGCGTCTATATCTCGTCCACCAATGAAAAGCACCACTCGCAGGCTATGGCGGCAATCGCGGCGGGCAAACATGTGCTGTGTGAAAAGCCGCTGGGGCTGACCATCGCGGAGGCGGATGATATGGTCGCCGCCGCCCGCGACAAGGGTGTGGTCTTTGCCACCAACCATCACCTGCGTTGCTCGGGCTCCCACCGGGCCATGCGTGCGCTGATCGTCGAGGGCGCGGTGGGTCGTGTCCTGTCCCTGCGGATCTTTCACGCCGTTCATCTGCCGGAGACCTTACAGGGCTGGCGGATCAACGATGCGTCTGCCGGGGGCGGGGTGATCCCTGACATTACGGTCCATGACGCGGATGTTGCGCGCTTCCTGCTGGGCGAGGACCCGGTGGATGTCGTGGCGCAGCTGGCAAGCTCGGGCATGGGGCAGGGGGTTGAGGATAGCTGCATGTCCGTCTGGACCATGCCCTCCGGTGCGATGGTCATGTCCCATGAGAGCTTCACCCACCCCTTCGCAGGCAGCGGGCTGGAGATCCATGGGACCGAAGGTTCGATCTTTGCCCGGGATGTGATGACCCAGATGCCCGTGGGCGAAATCACTCTGCGAAGCGCGAGTGGTGCGCGCGCGGTCTCCTATTCGGACCACTCGCTTTATGTACAGGGCGTCGCGGATTTCTACGCGGCGGTGGCGGGCACGGGCGCTCCGGCCGCAAGCGGTGCTGACGGGATCAAGTCTCTCGCTGTGGCCCTGGCCGTGCGCAAGGCCGCGCTGATCGGGCAGAAGGTCACCGTCACCTATGGAGATGTGGCATGAGCAAGATCCTCCCCGTTGCCGAGGCTGTCGCACGTATCCCAGATGGGGCGGTGGTATCGGTCTCCTCCTCCTCCACTCTGGGCTGTCCGGATGCGGTGCTCGCAGCGATTGGCGAGCGCTTCGATGCGGAGGGGCATCCGCGCGGGATCACCTCGCTGCACCCGATCGCGGCGGGCGATGTCTATGGCGTCAAGGGGATGGACCATCTGGCCAAGGATGGCCTGCTGACGCGGGTTCTGGCGGGGTCCTATCCCTCCGGGCCCTCCAGCGTCGAGATGCCCGAGATCTGGAAGATGATCGTCGAGGATCGCGTGGCCGCCTATAATGTACCCTCCGGCATTATGTTCGACATGCATCGCGAGGCCGCCGCCCATCGCCCCGGTGTGTTGACCAAGGTCGGTCTTGATACCTTCGTGGATCCCGTGCGGCAGGGCTGCGCGATGAATGACAAGGGGGCGGCGGCGCCCATCGTGGACCGTGTCGGGTTTGGCGGTGAAACCTGGCTGCATTTCCCGAACATCGTGCCGAATGTCGCCGTGATCCGCGCGACCACCGCCGATGAGCGGGGCAACCTGACCTATGAGCATGAGGGCGCCTATCTCGGCGGTCTCGAGCAGGCGATCTGTGTGCGGAACAATGGCGGTCTTGTGATCGCGCAGGTCAAACGTGTCACCGCCAATGGCAGCCTGCGCCCACATGATGTGCGCGTGCCGGGCCATCTGGTGGATTGCGTCGTGGTCGATCCCGACCAGAAACAGACCACCGAGACCGCTTACGATCCAGCGATCTCCGGGCAGGTCATGCGCCCTTGGGATAGCTTCAGCCATGCCGAGCACGGGGTCGAGAAGGTCATCGCCCGCCGCGCCGCGCAGGAACTGCGTCGCGGCATGACCGCCAATCTCGGTTTCGGGATCAGCGCCATGGTGCCCCGCATTCTTCTGGAAGAAGGCCACCCGGATGCGGTGACCTGGGCCATCGAGCAGGGCGCCGTTGGCGGTGTGCCTCTGACCGGGTTCGCTTTTGGCTGCGCATCGAACGCCGATGCCTATGTGCCCTCGCCCCAGCAGTTCATCTATTTCCAAGGGGCCGGGTTCGACATGTCCTTCCTGTCCTTCCTCGAGGTGGATGTGGAGGGCAATGTGAACGTCTCCAAGCTCGGCAAGAAACCCTACCTGACCGCAGGCTGTGGCGGGTTCGTGGACATCACGACGCGCGCGCGCAACATTGTTTTCTCCGGCTGGTTCGAAGCGGGCGCGAAGATCAACCTTACCGAGGACGGGATCGACATCGCCGCCCCCGGGCGCTTCACCAAGATGGTGGATGAGGTCGAACATGTCACCTTTTCAGGCCGCCGCGCGCGGGAGCAAGGGCAGAAGGTCCTCTATGTGACGGAGCGTTGCGTAATCCAGCTGACCGGCAACGGGCTCGTCGCGACCGAGATCATGCCGGGCATCGACCCGCAGCAGCATATCGTCGGAGCCTCCGGTGGCCGGGTGCAGGTGGCCGAGAATGCCAAGCGCATGCCGAAATCCCTGCTGGCGGATGCGCCCATGGGGCTCGCGCTGTGACCGGGGTCCGCTGCAACATCGACGGCAGCACGGCGGTTCTGACGCTCGAGAACGGGGCGAAGCTCAACGCGCTGACAACGGGCATGTTGCAGGACCTGTCGGCGCATCTGGACACGCTGGACCGCAACCCGGAGATCCGGGTGGTGATCCTGACCGGGGAGGGGCCCAAGGCGTTCTGCTGTGGGGCCGATATCGCCGAATGGGGCGCGTTGGGCCCGGCAGAGTTCGCGCGCTACTGGGTGCGCGATGGCCACCGGGTCTTTGACCGGCTGGCGCGGCTCAGCAAGCCGGTGATCGGCGCGCTCAACGGCCATGCTTTTGGTGGTGGGCTGGAGCTTGCCGCCTGTTGCGACATACGGGTGATGACCCCGCGCGCCACGCTGGCGCTGCCCGAAGCCAAGGTCGGGATCGTCCCCGGCTGGTCCGGCACCCAGCGTCTGACGCGTCTTTTGCCGGAACCGGTGGTCAAGGAGATGGTTCTCTTTGGTCGTCGGATCCCCGCCACGCGGGCAGAGGGGCTGGGCTTTGCCGCGGCCATCGCTGAGGACACGCGCGCCGCCGCCCATGAGATCGCTGCTGAGCTTGGCGATGTCTCGCCCCGCGCGAATGAGCTGGCAAAGGCCATGATCCACGGCGCGGTAGGCGAAGACCGCGCCGCCGCCATCGAGGCTCTGGGCAGTGCCGCTGCCGGAGCCAGCGCCGACCGCGACGAGGGCGTCGCGGCCTTTCTTGAAAAACGCAGCGCACAGTTTGACGGGCTCTGAACAGATGAACGATATGACCATCAACACCGCCATCTCCTTTGACTTGCCTCCGGTTTTCACCGGACGCCATCTGATCGATGGGGACTGGGTGTCGGGACCCGATCAGTTCGAACGCCGCTCGCCGTCCCATGATACGGTGGTCAGCCGTTCCGCGCTGGGCGGAGACGCCGAAACCGAAGCGGCCATTGCCGCTGCGCGTCGCGCCTTTGAGGCCGGGGTTTGGAGCCGGATCTCAGGCAAAGCGCGGGCGGAGGTTCTGCTCAAGACTGCCGATCTGATAGAGGCCAATGTGGAGCGTATCGCTCTGCAGGAAACGCTGGAGAGCGGCAAACCGATCAGCCAGGCGCGTGGCGAGGTGGGCGGCGCGGCGGATCTGTGGCGGTATGCTGCCTCGCTTGCCCGCGCGAGCCATGGGGACAGCCACAACAGTCTGGGCGAGGACATGCTCGGCGTGGTCCTGAAAGAACCCATCGGTGTCGTGTCGGTCATTACGCCCTGGAATTTCCCTTTCTGGATTCTCAGCCAGAAACTGCCCTTCGCGCTGGCGGCAGGGTGTACGGTCGTGGTCAAGCCCTCCGAGATGACGCCCTCGTCCACGGTCATGATGGGGGAGCTTCTGATCGAGGCGGGCCTACCCGCCGGGGTGTGCAACATCGTTCTCGGCTACGGGCAACCCGTTGGCAGTCTGATGTCCACCCATCCGGAGGTTGATATGGTGACCTTCACGGGCTCGACGGCGGTGGGCAAGCTGATCACGCAAGCTTCCTCCGGTACCTTAAAGAAGGTCGCGCTGGAGCTTGGCGGCAAGAACCCGCAGGTGATTTGCCCGGATGCTGATCTCGACAGCGCGGCAGATGCAGTGACCTTCGGGGTCTACTTCAATGTTGGTCAGTGCTGTAATTCCTCGAGCCGGATCATCGTCCATGAGGATATCGCCGAGGCCTTCGTGGCGCGTGTCGTCGAACTCTCCAAGCAGGTGCGCTTCGGCGACCCGCTCGACCCCACCACCCAGGTGGGTGCGATTGTCACCGCCGAGCACAATACCAAGATCGACGGCTATGTGCGCGATGCACGCAATGCGGGAGCGCAGATCGCCTTGGGCGGTGGCCCCCTCCGGGTCCCGGGCCTTGGCTCGCAGTTCTATCAACCCACAGTCATCAGCGGCGTCTCCCCGGAGATGGCCATCGCCCGCGAAGAGGTGTTCGGCCCGGTGCTCACGGTGTTGACCTATCGCACGCTCGACGAAGCCATCGCGCTCACCAATGACAGCGACTATGGCCTCTCGGCGGGCATCTGGAGCGAGAATATCCATACATGTCTGGAGTTTGCCCGCCGCGCCGAGGCCGGGACAGTCTGGACCAACACCTGGATGGATGGCTACCCTGAACTGGCCTTTGGCGGTGTCAAACAATCTGGCCAAGGCCGCGAGATTGGTCATTATGGCTTTGACGAATTTCTCGAGGTGAAGTCGGTGGTCATGCGTGTTGGCCGCAGCCGGGCACCTTGGGTGACAACACACGCGTAAAGCGTGGACCTACAACCTGAATGCACAATGGGAGGATACCAAATGCGTTCGATCTTGAAGACCCATACAGCGGTTGCGCTTGTCCTGATGATCAGTGGCGGCGCGGCATCTGCGCAGGATAACGGCGTAGAGGTGCTGCACTGGTGGACCTCGGGCGGGGAAGCGGCGGCGCTGAACGTCCTGAAGGAGGATCTCGAAGGTCAGGGCATCGGCTGGACCGATATGCCGGTTGCTGGGGGCGGCGGTGAGCAGGCGATGACCGTGCTGCGCGCGCGCGTAACCGCGGGCAATGCGCCCACAGCCGTGCAAGGTCTCGGCTTTGACATCGTGGACTGGGCCAAGCAGGGCTCGCTTGCGGATCTGAACACCGTGGCTGCTCAGGAAGGCTGGGACGATGTGGTGCCCTCTGCCCTGCAGGAATTTGCCAAGATCGACGGCAAGTGGGTCTCCGCCCCGGTGAACGTGCACTCGACAAACTGGGTCTGGGCCAACAAGGCCGTGCTCGACGCCAACGGGATCGCCGTGCCGACCACCTGGGAAGAGTTCACGGCTGCGCTGGAAACCCTGAAAGCCGCGGGCATCACGCCTATCGCCCATGGCGGGCAGGCCTGGCAGGATGCGACGGTCTTTGACGCGGTCGCCATGTCGGTGCTGGGTCCGGACGGCTATCAGGCGGCCTTCATCGATCTGGATGAGGATGTGCTCGGCGGCGCCGAGATGCAGGAAGCCTTTGAGCGCATGGACGTGATCCGCGCCAATGTGGACGAGAACTTCTCGGGCCGCGACTGGAACCTGGCCACGGCCATGGTCATCAATGGCGAAGCCGGTTTCCAGATGATGGGCGACTGGGCCAAGGGCGAATTCCTGAACGCGGGCAAGGTGCCGGACCAGGACTTCCTCTGCTTCCGCTTCCCGGGCACGGCCGAGCAGGTCACCTTCAACGCGGACCAGTTCATGATGTTCGATCAGGGCGGCGCGGTCTCCGACGAGCAGGCAGCACTGGCCTCGGCCATTCTGTCCCCGTCCTTCCAGTCGGCCTTCAACGTGGTCAAGGGCTCGGTCCCGGCACGCACGGATGTCTCGGACGAGGCGTTTGACGCCTGCGGCAAGAAAGGCATGGCCGATCTCGCCGCCGCTGCAGCCTCGGGCAACCTCTTTGGCTCCATGGCCCATGGTCACGCGGCTCCGGCCTCGGTGAAAAACGCGGTCTATGACGTGGTGACCGCGCATTTCAACGGTGAGTTCGACAGCGAGGAAGCTGTGGCCGAGCTCGTGGACGCGGTGTCGATCGCGAAGTGATCCTCCCCGATGGGGCGGCCCGGCGGGTCGCTCCATCACCCTGCCGTCCCGGCGGCCCTACTCAACAACTCTAAGATCCAAAGGGGGGTGTGATGGCGTTAGAAGCCAACGCGGATTTCAAGACGCGACTACAGGTCTGGTTGCCCAAGCTGATCCTGTCGCCATCGCTGGCGATGATCCTGGTCTTCGTCTACGGGTTCATTCTCTTTTCGGTCTACCTGTCCTTCACGGACAGTCGCCTGCTGCCCTCCTATGGATGGGTTGGCTGGGAGAACTACTCCAAGCTCTGGCGTCTCAGCCATTGGGAGATCTCGCTCACCAATATGGGGGTCTTCGCGGCGCTCTATATCGGGATCTGCACCTGTCTTGGGCTGGGCCTGGCGATCTTCCTAGATCAGAAGATCCGCGCCGAGGGCATGCTGCGGACCATCTACCTCTATCCCATGGCGCTGAGCTTCATCGTGACCGGGACCGCGTGGAAATGGTTCCTCGACCCAGGGATAGGGCTCGAAAATGTCATGCAAAGCTGGGGCTGGGAAACCTTCGAGTTCGACTGGATCAAGAACCGCGATTTCGCGATCTATACGGTGGTGCTCGCGGCGGTCTGGCAGACCAGCGGATTTGTGATGGCCATGTTCCTCGCCGGGCTGCGCGGGATCGACAACGAGATCCTCAAGGCCGCACAGATGGATGGGGCTTCTAACTGGAACCTCTATCGCCGGATCATCATCCCGCAGCTGCGCCCGGCCTTCCTGTCGGCTTTCGTGATCCTGAGCCATCTGGCGATCAAGACCTTTGATCTGGTGATCGCGCTCACGGGCGGCGGGCCCGGACGGGCCACGGAGCTGCCCGCAACCTTCATGTATTCCTATACGTTCACGCGGAACCAGATGGGGATCGGTGCGGCCTCGGCTGTGATCATGCTGATGACGATTGCCGCCATCATGATCCCCTATCTCTATGCCGAATTGCGGGAGAAGAAGTGATGTCTGTCGCAAGCCAAGATACTGCCATTCGCACGGGCCGCGCGGTCCGGACCCTGATCTACCTTGTCCTGTTGCTCTTTGCGCTGTTCTACCTGCTGCCGCTTTACGTGATGCTGGTAAACTCCGTGAAGCCGCTGGAGGAGATCACTGGCGGAGGTATGATGAACCTGCCCCATGTCTTCACGCTGGAGCCCTGGGCCAAGGCCTGGTCCTCGGCGCAGATCGGGGTCGATCCCACGGGGCTGTCGCCGTACTTCTGGAACTCCATCAAGATGGTGGTGCCCGCGGTGATCGTCTCGACCATCCTCGGCGCGCTGAACGGCTATGTGCTGACCAAGTGGCGGTTCCGGGGAGATACGATCCTCTTTGGGCTGATGCTCTTTGCCTGCTTCATCCCGTTCCAGATCGTGCTGATCCCCATGGCGCGGATGCTGGGCCTGATGGGGCTCGCGGGCACCACCTGGGGTCTGGCGCTTGTGCATGTGGTCTACGGGATCGGGTTCACCACGCTCTATTTCCGCAACTACTACGCAGTCTTCCCGACCGAGCTGGTGCGGGCCGCGCAGATCGATGGCGCCGGGTTCTTTCAGATCTTCTGGCGGATTCTGCTGCCCTCCTCCGGGCCGATCGCCGTGGTCTCGATCATCTGGCAGTTCACCAATATCTGGAACGACTTCCTCTTCGGAGCCTCCTTTGCGGATGCCAACTCACAACCCATGACTGTGGCGCTGAACAACCTCGTGCAATCTTCCACGGGGGTGAAGGAATACAACGTCCATTTCGCCGGGGCGATCCTCGCGGCGATGCCAACCCTGCTCGTCTATGTCGTGGCCGGTCGCTACTTCGTGCGCGGTCTCATGGCTGGCTCAGTGAAAGGATAACGCGTTTTTCGGAGGTCGGGACGCGGGTGGAGCCGCCTCCCGACCATGTCAAGATCGTCAACCGTCGGTGCGCAAGCCGACCTCAACACTTGAGGGACACCACAAATGAACAGAATTGCCAAGCTCTCTGTGACCAGTCTGTTACTTTCCACCGCTCTGGCCCAGGCCGAGCCGAATGTGGAGGTGATGCACTTCTGGACGTCTGGCGGGGAAGCCGCCGCTCTGAACGTGATCAAGGATAAGGTCACCGCGAATGGCGTCGGCTGGGAGGATGCCCCGGTCGCGGGTGGCGGCGGCGATCAGGCCAAGACCGCCCTGCAGGCGCGGATCGCGGCGGGCGATCCCCCGGCGGCCATGCTGATGCTCGGCCAGAACATCATCGATTGGGCCAATGAGGGCATCCTCGGCGATGTGAACGCCGTGGCCGAAGCCGAGGGCTGGGACGCCGTGCTCCCCCAGGCCGTGCAGGATTTCAACAAGATCAACGGCGCCTATGTGGCCGCCCCGACCAATGTGCACCGGACGGATATGATCTGGGCCTCCAAGGCGGCTTTCGACAAGATCGGCGCGGACTATCCCACCAGTTGGGAGGAGTTCAACGCGCTCGCCCCGCGCTTTGTCGAGGCGGGGATCGTGCCCATCGCCCATGGCGGGCAGGCCTGGCAGGAAGCCTATATGTTCGAAGCCCTCGCGTTGGGCATCGGCGGGGCGGAGTTCTATCGCAAGGCGCTGGTCGAGCTCGATTTCGATGTGCTGCGCTCGGATGACATGAAGGCGGTTTTCGCCCAGATGGCCAAGATCCGCGGCATGGTGGATGACAATTTCTCCGGGCGCGACTGGAACCTGGCCACGGCCATGGTGATCAATGGCGAGGCCGCCATGCAGATCATGGGCGACTGGGCCAAGGGCGAGTTCACCAATGCGGGCAAGGTGCCGGGCGCGGATTTCGCCTGCATCCCGGTGCCGAAGACCGCCGAGGGTGGCTTTGTCTATCTGGTGAACTCCCTGAGCTTCTTCACCCAGCCCGATGACGATGCAGCCTCAGCCCAGGCAACACTCGCCAGCGCGATCATGGATCCGCAGGTTCAGGTCGCCTTCAATCAGGCCAAGGGCGCCATCCCGGCCCGCGTGGATGCTGATATGTCCGCGCTCGACGCCTGCGCTCAGGCCACGGCGACGGCCTTTGCCGAGACCGATGCGGCAGGCACCGCCGTGCCCACCTTCGCCGGAACCCATGCTGCACAGGCCAGCGTCGTTGGCGCGGTCACCGATGTGGTGACGGAGTTCTTCAACACAGACATGAGCCCGGACGACGCGGTCGAGCAGCTTGCCGAAGCCGTCGAACTGGCCCTCTAACCCCAATGGGGCGCGCCGCGCGTGCGCCCCGTCCCAACCGGAGCGAGAGATATGGGTTTTCTTGATATCGACAACACCACGAAGTCCTATGGCGCGGTCGAGGTTCTGCACAAGGTGGATATCTCGGTGCAGGAGGGCGAGTTTCTCGTCCTTGTGGGACCGTCCGGTTGCGGAAAATCCACGCTTCTCAACATGATCGCCGGGCTGGAGGAGATCTCCAGCGGCGAGATCCGCATCAAGGATGTGGTGATGAACGGGGTCCACCCCTCCAAGCGCAACATCGCCATGGTGTTCCAGTCCTACGCGCTCTACCCGAATATGACCGTGGGCAAGAACATCACCTTCGGGCTCGAGATGCACGGGGTGCCCAAGGACGAGCGGGACAAGGCGATGAACGAGGTCGCCAAGCTCCTGCAGATCGAGCAGCTTCTGGACCGCAAGCCCGGTGCCCTGTCGGGCGGGCAGCGGCAGCGGGTCGCCATGGGGCGCGCCTTGGTGCGGAACCCGGATGTCTTCCTCTTTGACGAGCCGCTCTCGAACCTCGATGCCAAGCTGCGCGTGGATATGCGCACGGAGATCAAGAAGCTCCACCAGAAGCTTGGGACCACCATCGTTTATGTGACCCATGACCAGATCGAGGCGATGACCCTCTCGACCCGGATCGCGGTGATGAATGGGGGCTATGTGCAGCAGCTCGGCACCCCGCAGGAGATCTATGACACGCCGGCGAATATCTTTGTGGCGACCTTCATGGGCTCGCCCGCGATGAATGTGGTGCCTGCCAAGGTGGCGATGGAGAATGGCAAGCCCGTGGCGCAGGTCACGCTCCATGATGGCAGTTTCTGCGCGCTGCCCTTCAGCCAGGACAATATGGCTGCCTGGGACGGGCGGGAGATCCTTCTGGGCATCCGGCCCGAGACCATCACGGACGAGGATGCGGCGGATCGGAAATCCTCGAACATTGCGCAACTGACGAACCGGATCGTGGTGACGGAGCCTGCGGGGTCGGACACTTTCGTGTCGATGATGCTCGGCGGCAAGGATGTGATCGCGCGGATGCGCTCTGATGCCGAGGTGAAGCCAGGGATCGATTTCACCTTTGCGGTGAACATGGAGAAGGCCGTGGCCTTTGATCCCGAAACCGAGAGCCGTATCGCGCCCTGATGCAACCGGATGTGGTCATAATCGGCTCCGGCATGGGCGGCGCGACCCTTGCGGCGGCGCTGGCGCCCAGCGGGCGACGGATCCTGATCCTGGAACGGGGGGAGCGTTTGCGCCCGTCGCCTCAGGACCGGGATGCGACTGCGATTTTTGGCACGGGCCATTTTCGACCGGAGGAAACCTGGATCGATGGGCGGGACCGGCCTTTCAATCCGGGCAATTTCTACAATGTGGGCGGGAATTCGAAGTTTTATGGCGCGGTTTTGATCCGGTATCGGGCTGAGGATTTCGAGGGGCGCGCCCATCCCGGGGGATCGACCCCCGGGTGGCCGCTCGTCTACGGCGATCTGGAGCCCGACTATCAGGCGGCCGAGGCGATGTATCACGTCCGCGGCACCCTGGGCGAGGATCCGACCGAGCCGCCCCATTCCGGCGTCTATCCGCACGGGCCCGTGCCGGATGAGCCCGACATCGTGGATCTGCGTGCGCGGTTGACCCGGGTCGGGTTGTCACCGGCGAGCCTGCCTTTGGGGGTGGATCTGGCGACTTGGCGAGCGGCCGGGGATACGACTTGGGACGGGTATCCTGACACCTGTGGCGGCAAGATGGATGCCGAGACCTGCGGCCTCGCCGCTGCCCTCGCCCATCCGAATGT
This sequence comes from Pseudomonadota bacterium, assembly GCA_038746545.1. Taxonomy (GTDB): domain Bacteria; phylum Pseudomonadota; class Alphaproteobacteria; order Rhodobacterales; family Rhodobacteraceae; genus Dinoroseobacter. Next base: position 170,355 of record JBCDKN010000007.1, on the reverse strand, counting down.
GGAGCTTTGCTGCGGAGCCCAAATTACCCGGCTCGAGGCAGCCCCGGACGGGCGGATCACCGGGGTGACCTTCGAGCGGGCAGGGCAGGTTGAGACCCTTGCCCCGGGCCTCGTGGTGCTCGCCTGTGGTGCGGTGCAAACTGCGGCGCTCCTTTTGGCCTCGGCCAATGACGATTGCCCCACGGGGCTCGCCAATCGCTCTGATCAGGTGGGGCGGAACTTCATGAACCACAATTGCTCGGCAGTGCTCGCCCTGCACCCGCTGCGCCGGAACCGCGCGGTCTATCAGAAGACCCTGATGGTCAATGACTACTATCTTGGCGACGGCCCCGATGCGCCGCCGCTTGGGAACATCCAGCTGCTCGGCAAGATCACCGGACCGATCCTTGCGGCCAATTCCAAGCTGCCCCGTTGGCTGGCAGCGGCGGTCGCGGCACGCAGCGTTGATCTTTATGCTATGTCGGAGGACCTGCCCAATCCCGACAGCCGCGTGACGCTCAAGGACGGGCAGATCCGGCTCGACTGGCAACGCTCCAACTGGGAGGCGCATCTGCAGCTGGTCAAGACCCTCAAGGGCAAGCTGCGGCAGGCGGGCTTCCCGATCGTGCTCTCGCAGGCCTTCGACCGGCGGACCCCCTCGCATCAATGCGGAACGGCACGGATGGGGCGCGATCCCGCGACCAGTGTCGTGGATACCTACGGCCGCAGCCATGGTCACGCGAACCTCTTTATCACCGATGCCTCCGTCCTGCCCACATCGGCGGCGGTGAACCCGGCGCTCACCATCGCCGCGCTGGCCTTGCGAGCCGGACGTCATATCACGGAAACGGAGTTTGCGGCATGAGTGGCGTGGTGTTGATCACCGGCGGGCAGCAAGGCATCGGCCTGGCCATCGCCACGGAGCTTGCGGCGGCGGGTTACAGGATCGCGATCGCCTCGCTGCCTGCGCCAGACAGCGCCCCTGTCAATACCGCCCTTGCTGCGCTGGGGTCGGATGCGCGGTACTACCAGCACGACATCCGCGATATCTCGGCCGTTCCCGCGCTTCTGGCGCGGATCGAGGCGGATCTCGGTCCGGTCACGACGCTGGTCAACAATGCCGGGATGGGCGCGCCCGCACGGGGCGATATGCTGGCGATGGCGCCGGAGAGCTTTGACCAGGTGATGGAGGTCAACCTGCGGGGGGCGTTTTTCCTCACGCAGGAGGTCGCGCGCCGCATGTGCGTCCAGCCATGCCAGGCTTATCGTGCGATCATCTTTGTCACCTCGGTCAGTGCGGCCATGGCCTCGGTCGAGCGTGCGGAGTACTGCGTCTCCAAGGCGGGCGCGTCGATGATGAGCACGCTCTACGCCCTGCGCCTTGCGCCCGAAGGGATCGGCGTCTTCGAGTTGCGCCCGGGCATTATCGCGACCGAGATGACCGCAGGCACGCGGGACAGCTACACCCCCCGGATCGAGAATGGTCTCGTGCCCGCCAAGCGCTGGGGAGAGCCCCAGGACATTGGCCAGGTGGTGTTGCCCCTGGTCTCCGGTCAGATGCCTTTTGCCACAGGCGCGGTCATTCCCGTCGATGGCGGGCTGTCCATTGCCAGATTGTGAGGCTTGAAGATGGCTGAAGGGTACGACTTCATTGTGATTGGCGGTGGCTCGGCGGGCTCGGTCCTGGCCGCGCGGCTCAGCGAGATCCCGGAGGCCTCGGTGCTGCTGCTCGAGGCCGGGGGCGGCGACCGCCACCCGTTCTTTCACCTGCCTGCGGGCTTTGCGAAAATGACCAAGGGCATCGGCTCCTGGGGGTGGTCCACCACACCGCAAGCGGCAATGCAGGACCGGGTTTTCACCTATACACAGGCCAAGGTGATTGGCGGCGGTTCAGCGATCAATGCGCAGATCTATACCCGGGGAGCTGCGCAGGACTACGACGAGTGGCGGCAGATGGGCTGCGAGGGCTGGAGCTACGCTGATGTGCTGCCCTACTTCAAGAAATCCGAGGACAATGACGCCTATGGGGGCGCGTTCCATGGCAAGGGCGGGCCCTTGGGTGTGTCCATGCCCTCGGCGCCTCTGCCGATCTGCGATGCGTTTATTGCGGCGGCTGGGGAGCTTGGGATCCCCAAGACCACCGATGTGAACGGCGCCAAGCCCGACGGGGCCGGGTATTATCAGCTGACCCAGCGCAATGCGCGGCGCTCGTCTGCGGCCATGGCTTTCCTTGGCCCGGCCAGAAAACGTCCGAACCTGACGATCCAGCTGCAGGCGCAGGTGCGTCGGATCACGGTGGAGAACGGGCGCGCCACCGGGGTTGAGATGGCCGATGGCACGAAGATCACCGCGGATCGCGAGGTGATCCTGTCTTCGGGGGCGATCGGCTCGCCCCGGCTCCTGCAGCTCTCGGGGATCGGCCCGGCGGAGGCGCTGCGCCGCTTGGGCATCGATGTGGTCTATGACCAGCCCGGGGTGGGGTCGAACCTGCAGGATCATCTCGATCTCTACGCGATTTGCGAGGTGACTGGACCCCATACCTATGACCGCTTTGCCAAGCTGCACCTCTCGGCACTGGCCGGGCTGCAATACCTGCTGACGCGCAAGGGGCCGGTGGCCTCCAGCCTCTTTGAGACGGGCGGCTTCTGGTACGCGGATGAAAACGCGCGCTCCCCGGACATTCAGATGCATCTGGGGCTCGGGACGGGGATCGAAGCCGGGGTTGAGGCGATGCCCAATGGCGGTGTGACGCTGAATGCCTGTCATCTGCGCCCCCGGTCGCGGGGCACGGTCCGGTTGCAAAGCGATAACCCCGTAGACATGCCGCTGATCAACCCGAACTACCTCTCGGATCCCTATGACCGGGAGATGTCGATCCGCGGGTTGAAGCTGGTGCAGGAGATCCTCGCCCAGAACGCGCTCAAACCCTTCATCCTGGCCGAGCGGCTGCCGGGGCCAGGCGTGCGCACGGATGCGGAGTATTTCGATTTCATCTGCGCCCATTCCAAGACCTCGCACCATTGCGCGGGCACCTGCCGGATGGGCAGCGATGCCGAGGCCGTGCTCGACCCGCGCCTGCGTTTCAACGGGATTGACGGGCTGCGCGTGGCCGATGCCTCGGTCATGCCGCAGGTCAACTCCTCCAACACCAATGCTCCATCGATCATGATCGGCGAGAAAGCCGCGGATATGATCAAGCAAGATCAGGGATTTCTGCAATGATCCGACATATCGTCCTGACCAAGTTCAAACCCGAGACCTCTGAGGAAAAGATCGCCGAGATCTATGGCGGGCTCGCCGCGCTGACCGAGAAACTCCCGGGCGCACAGGGCTTCACTGGCGGACGTTCCGAGAGCCCCGAGCAGATCGAGCGCGGCTATATGCATGGCTTCGTCATCGATTTCGACAGCTGGGACGCGCTGCAGACCTATGCGGACAATCCGGAGCATCAGGCTTTGGGCGGCCAGCTTGTGGAGAACGCCATGGGCGGGATCGACGGGCTCTGCGTGCTCGATCTGGATGTGTGAGGTGCGCCGATGCTGACCTTGCCAACCACAAAGGGCGGACTTGCGCCCTACACGATGCAGGCGACACCGCTGGAGGCGCGCGCGCCCCGCGTGCCTCTGACCCGTACCGCATTTGCCGCCGCCCATGTGGTCAGTGACCCGCTGCGCGAGCGCAGCCCTTGGGACACGCGCCCGGCGGTCGATTGGGAGGCGACCTTGCGGTTCCGCATGGGCCTCTGGGATCAGGGGCTGGGTCTGGCCGAGGCGATGGACACTGCGCAGCGCGGCATGGGGGTCGATTGGCTGACCGCGAAGGAGCTGATCGAGCGCACCATGGTCGCCGCTAAGGCCCATCCACTGCGTCCGCGCGTGGCCTGCGGGGCGGGGACCGATCATAAGGAGTTGTCCGAGCTTGCGACGCCCGAGGCGATCCTCGCCGCCTATCAGGAGCAGGCCGAGGCGATCGAGGCTGCGGGCGGGCAGCTCATCCTGATGGCGTCCAAGGCCTTCACGGCGATCAATGCCACGCCCGAGGCCTATCACGAGGTGTACCGCGCGCTGATCGATGGCGCGCAGGAGCCGGTCGTCCTCCATTGGCTGGGGGAGATGTTCGACCCCGCGCTTGCGGGCTATTGGGGCCAGAGTGATCTGGAGGCCGCGAACCAGTTCGTGCTCGACCTGATTGCCGAGAACCCGGGGCAGGTGGATGGAATCAAGATCTCCCTTCTGGATCAGGCCCATGAGGAAGCGTTCCGCGCGCGCCTGCCCGAAGGCGTCCGGCTCTATACAGGGGATGATTTCAACTACGCGGAGCTGATCGCCGGGGATGGGACCCATTTCAGCCATGCCTTGCTGGGGATCTTCGCGGCAATTGCACCAGCTGCAAGCCAAGCGCTCGAGGCGCTGGCAGAGGGCGAGATGGAACGCTACCACGCGCTCTTTGCCCCGACCGTCCCGCTCAGCCGCGAGATTTTTCGCACACCGACCCGGTTCTACAAGGCCGGGATCGCGTTTCTGGCGTGGCTGAACGGCGCGCAGAGCCATTTCATCATGCCTGCGGGGTTCCAATCCAGTCGCGATATCACCCATTATGCCGAAGTGTTCCGGCTGGCCGATCAGGCCAATCTGCTCTTGCAGCCGGATCTGGCCAAGGCACGGATGACATCCCTGCTGGCCATTCATGGGATCGATACTTGAGGAGCTGATGGCCCGCCGACCGACTATCCTGGATGTTGCCAAACAGGCGGGCGTGTCGAAATCCACGGTCAGCCTCGTGTTGCAGGGCAGTGAGACGGTCAAGGACAGCACGCGCGATCGGGTACGCGTGGCCATGGGAGAGATCGGCTATGTCTATAACCGCTCGGCGGCGACCCTGCGCTCTTCCTCCTCGGGGTTGATCGGGCTTGTGATCAACGATCTGCGCAACCCGTTCTTCACCGAGTTCGCCGCCTCGCTACAGATGCGGCTCGCCGAGGAAGGCTATGCCACGGTGATCGCCAATACGGATGAAGACCCGGCGCTGCAGATCAAGATGATCGCCTCGCTGGTGGAGCATGGGGTGTCCGGGCTGATCCTCTCCCCGGCCTATGGCCAACACTCGGAAACTCTCGCAGCCTTGCAGGCCGCCGGCACACCGACGATCCAGGTCCTGCGGCAGCTCGAAGGGTCTTGCGGTAGCGTGCCCTTCATCGCGCCGGATTTTCAGCGTGGCAGCGCGCTCGCGACCGGGCATCTGATTGAGGCGGGTTGCAAGCGCATCGCCTTTCTCGGAGGGCTCGAGGGGCGTCCGGTGACCCAGGAGCGGATGAGCGGGTATCTCGAGACACTGGCCGCCCATGGGCGTGCGCCAATCATCTTCACCGGGCAGGCGACCCGCGCCTTTGGCAGGTCCATGGCTGCGGAGCTTCGGGAGCGTCATCCGGAGGTGGACGGAGTGCTTTGTTTCAACGATCTGGTGGCGCTCGGACTTCTGGCAGGCTGCGCAGAGCATGGCCCCCGGGTGGGGTGCGAGCTTCGGGTGATCGGTATCGACGATATCGAGGACTGCCGCGACAGCTTTCCGGCGCTCACCTCGGTGAGTTGCAACATCTCTGCGCTGGCCCGCACCACGGCCCAGACCGCGCTCTCCTGGATCAAGACCGGACTTGCTCCGGCGCCGGTGACGCGCATGCCCGTGGCTCTGGTGCGCCGTGCGTCGAGCGGACCTGAGGGTTAGGGCACCGGATGCAGGCCAATGGTGCTACATCTTGCGCACCCGCTAGTGCTTGACCGCGCAAATGCGATGACATACGACCTTCATGCTACGCGGGCGTTGTGTAGTGGTAAGACCTTAGCCTTCCAAGCTAATGACGCGGGTTCGATTCCCGCCGCCCGCTCCAAGCACCCGGTCGGACGCGCCGCCTTTTGCAGAGGCCGCAACCGGGCCGAGACCTGAGACTGCTGGCGGAGCCGGGACAGGAGCCCCGATTTGCCGGTGCGGCGGATCCGCCCCTCGGGCAGGCTGTCGTTTGAGTGACCTTCGGGGGACATGCAGCGGGGCGTGGGGCCGCGCACGTGCTCCGCACAGTGTGAGAGCTGCCGCCGATGGCCAGAGAACCCGCGCCGACCGCGCCCAATGCCGCTTCCGAAGAACGCGCGAAGTCCAAGAATATCAGCGCGCTGAAGACGCTGTTTCCCTTCATCGCACCCTATCGCACTCTGCTGGCTGCGGCGGGTGTGGCGCTGGTGATGACGGCGTTCCTGTCGCTTTTGTTGCCCATGGCGGTGCGCCGCGTGGTCGATGGGTTCGACGCCCGCGACACGGCCTTGCTGGATCAGTATTTCGGCGCGGCCATCGCGGTCGCGGCACTGCTCGCGATCGGAACCGGCTTGCGTTATTACCTCGTGACCCGGCTGGGCGAGCGTGTGGTGGCCGATATCCGCAAGGCGGTGTTCGACCGGACCCTCGGGATGAGCCCGGCCTTTTTCGAAAAGATCATGACCGGCGAAGTGCTGAGCCGCCTGACCACGGATACTACGCTGATCCTGTCGGTGATTTCCTCTTCGGTCTCGGTGGCGCTGCGGAACTTCCTGATTCTGTTGGGGGGTATGGTGCTGATGCTGCTGACCTCCAGCAAGCTGACGCTTTTGGTGTTGCTTCTGGTGCCGATGGTTCTGATCCCCATCGTCGTGCTGGGCCGCAAGCTGCGCAAGTTGAGCCGCGCCAACCAGGACTGGATTGCCGCAAGCTCGGGCAATGCCTCCGAGGCGCTTTTGTCGGTGCAGACCGTGCAGGCCTTCACCCATGTGCAAGAGAGCCGGGCCGAGTTCGACCGGATGACCGAGGCCTCCTTCGATAGCGCCCGGCGCCGCATCGGTGTGCGGTCGATCATGACGGTGATTGTCATTTTCCTGATTTTCACTGGTATCGTCGGTGTGCTCTGGATGGGCGCGCGGGATGTGCGCGATGAGCTGATGACGCCCGGTGCGCTGGTGCAATTCGTGATCTACGCGGTGATGGTCGCGGGCTCTGTCGGCGCGCTCTCAGAGATCTGGAGCGAGCTGCAGCGCGCGGCAGGGGCCACGGAACGTTTGGTCGAGCTGCTGACCATGAAGGACAGCGTCGAGGATCCCACCGACCCCAAGACCCTGCCCAGCGAGTGCGTCGGTCATATCCAGTTCGACGGTGTGAGTTTCACATATCCGGCGCGGCCGGGCACGCCGGTGCTCGACGGGATCGACATTGATATTCAGCCGGGCGAGACCGTAGCCCTTGTGGGTCCCTCAGGCGCGGGCAAATCGACGATCCTGCAATTGTTGCTGCGTTTCTTCGATCCGTCCGAGGGCACCGTCCGGCTCGACGGGATTGATCTGCGCGAGACCGAGCGCGATGCATTCCGCCGCAAGCTGGCCTTCGTGCCGCAGGATGCGGTGATCTTTGCCGCCAGCGCGCGTGAAAATATCCGCTTCGGTCGCCCGGATGCCACCGATGCAGAGGTCGAGGCAGCGGCGAAAGCAGCGGCTGCCGACGAGTTCCTCGCCCGTCTGCCGGATGGCTATGATACCTATGTTGGTGAACGCGGCGTAATGCTCAGCGGTGGGCAGAAACAGCGCATCGCCCTGGCCCGCGCGATCCTGCGGGACGCTCCGGTGCTGCTGCTCGATGAAGCAACCTCGGCGCTGGACGCTGAGTCCGAACTTGCGGTGCAGCGCGCGGTTGAGCAGCTCTCCGAAGGGCGTACCACTCTGATCGTGGCCCACCGTCTGGCGACAGTGAAGAAGGCCGACCGGATTCTCGTGTTCGAGGATGGCCGGATCGTTGCCGAAGGCACCCATGATGCGCTGGTGGCCCAAGGCGGCCTTTATGCCCGGCTCGCGCGGCTGCAATTCACGGCCGGGCTGGCCGCAGAATAGACCTGTTTTCTGGGTCTTCGGACCCGTTGACGTCGCGGCGCGGGCGTTTGGACGTAGCGTTGCCAGCTTGCGCAACGGGTTGCGTCACTCTGTCATTCGCGTATCTCTGGACCCCAGATCAGCGCCCGGTTGCGGGCAGAAAACAGGCTGACAGGGAAAAACAGGGGGGAAGGCGCGATGGGAGTTTCCATTTCGACGCTTGCAGACAAGGCCAATCTGGAGGCCGCTCATCCGTGGGAAACGGCGCAGCCAGCGCAGACCATCTATGAGCTGCTGACCAAGACCAAGAACGCCCATGGCGACCGCAAGGCGGTGACGTTCACGCTTACCTCAGACCCAAAGGATGCGGGCGAGACCCTGACCTGGCGCGAGCTTCATGGCAAGGCGACCCAGGCGGCGAACCTGTTTCGCGCGCTGGGCGTGGGCGAGAATGACGTGGTTGCCTATGTCCTGCCCAACACCTCCGAAACAGTCTGGGCCTATCTCGGCGGGGCTGTGGCTGGGGTGGTCAACCCGATCAACCCGCTGCTCGAGGCCGAGCAAATCGGTGCAATTCTGAACGAGACGAAGGCCAAGGTCGTCGTCACTCTCAAATCCTTCCTCAAGACCGATGTCGCCCAGAAAACCGCCGAGGCTGTCGCCATGGCGCCTGGCGTGACCCATGTGCTTGAGATCGACCTTCTGCGCTATCTCAGCCCCCCCAAGAGCTGGATTGCCGGGCTGCTCCGGCCCAAGAACCCGGTTGCGCATCGCGCCACGGTGCTGAATTTCAACACCGAGATCGCCCGTCAGCCCGCCGATGGCCTTAGTTTCCCCGACAGTTTTGACGACCGCGTCGCGGCCTATTTCCACACCGGTGGGACCACGGGCATGCCGAAGGTGGCACAGCACACCTATTCGGGGATGCTCTATAATGGCTGGCTCGGCTCCGAGCTGCTCTTTACCCATGACGACACGCTGATTTGCCCGCTGCCGCTGTTTCACGTCTTTGCCTGCTACCCGGTGCTGATGTCCGTGCTGACCTCGGGTGGGCATGTGGTTTTCCCGACGCCCCAAGGTTATCGCGGCGAGGGCGTGTTCGACAATTTCTGGAAGCTGATCGAGCGCTGGGACGTGACCTTCATGATCACCGTGCCCACGGCGCTCTCGGCCCTGATGCAGCGGCCTGTGGATGCGGATGTCTCGTCTTTGCGGATCGCGATTTCGGGCTCGGCGCCCCTGCCGCTGGAGTTGTATACCCGGTTTCAGAAAGCCACGGGCGTCAATATCGCCGAGGGGTACGGGTTGACCGAGGCGACCTGCCTTGTCTCCTGCAACCCGATTGATGGCGTGCAGAAGGTCGGCTCCGTGGGCATTCCACTGCCCCATACGGATGTGCGGATCCTCCATTGCGAGGAGGATGGCAGCATCACCTATGAATGCAGCACCGATGAGGTGGGCGAGATCTGTATCGCCATCCCGGGGGTGAATGATGGCTCGACCTATACGGAGGCGGGCAAGAACCTGGGGCTTTACGCGGATAAGGTCTATCTCCGGACGGGGGATCTGGGGCGCATTGATGACGAGGGCTATCTCTGGATCACCGGGCGCGCGAAGGATCTGATCATCCGCTCGGGCCATAATATCGACCCGGCGGTGATCGAGGAGGCACTGATGGCGCATCCGGCCGTTGCCATGGCTGGTGCGATTGGCCAGCCGGATTCCTATGCGGGCGAGCTGCCTGTGGCCTATGTGGAGCTGGTGGGTGGCGCGAGCGCGACCGCCGAGGAGCTTATGGCCCATGCCGCCGAGATCGTGACCGAGCGTGCGGCCCACCCCAAGCGGATCGAGGTGCTGGACGAGCTGCCCAAGACCGCCGTGGGCAAGGTCTTCAAGCCCGACTTGCGCAAGCGCGCCATCCGCCTTGTCTATGACAAGGCGCTAAGCGAGGCGGGCCATGCGGCCGAGGTCGCCGAGGTGGTCGAGGACAAGAAACGCGGGCTTGTCGCGCGGCTGCGCAAGACCGGCGATGTGGACGAAGAGGCGCTGGGCCACACGCTTGGCAACTTCACCCGGCCCTGGGAATGGGCCGAGTGAGCGATCCGAACAATTGAAGGTGTTTCGAGCCCTCCGAAACACCCTTCGTAAACCTTCGTTAAGACTCTGGTAAGATTCGTCACGCTACGGTGAATGCGGATCAACTGGATGGAGGACGACATGATTTACGCGCTCATGGGAACGGTTTTCGGCGTTCTGAGCGCGGGCGTGTCGCTGGTCATGGGGGCACCGTTGTTGATGGCGGCGCTCATCTATGCGGGGACCGGGGCAGCCTGTCTCGCCTTTGGCTTTGCGCTGGCAGCTTTCTGCATCTGGCGCAACGGGGCCGATGACCGGACCTTGCCGCTTCAGGCCTAAGCCGCGTCTGCCCGCCTAGGCGGCCCTTTCCACCGGGATCATATCTACGCCTTGTGCGCTCGTTCCCTTGGCGGCCGTGCGCAAAACGCCCTTGATCGGCGAGACATCCGAATAATCGCGGCCATAGGCCACCACCACATGATCGGTCTCAATAGAGAGGTCATTGGTGGGGTCATACTCGATCCAGCCCATATCCGCCCCGCACCAGGCGCTGATCCAGGCATGCATGGCATCCGCCCCTTCGAGCCGGGGTTTGCCCGGCGGCGGCAGGGTCCGCAGAAAGCCCGAGACATAGCGCGCGGGGATACCGAGACTGCGCAGGGCTGCAATCTGAATATGACTGAAATCCTGGCACACCCCGTGGCGTTTCTCGAAGGCTTCGATCATCGGGGTCTCAACCGTGGTCGCGCTGGCGTCGAACTTCATCTCCTTGTGGAGGGCGCGCCCGAGCGCCTGCATCTGGGGCAGGACGCCACCCCGCGTGTGGGCCACGACCTCCCGCGCAAACTGCGCAAGCTCCGAGCGGACAGGAACGCGCGGCGATGGGCCAAGGAAGTGATGCGGCGCGTCGGAGCCCAACGAGGAAACCTGCGCGATCTCCTGCGCCAGCCGCGCGCGATCCGGTGACATGTCGAGCTGCGCCTCTGGAGCGTCGCATTGTACCCGCGCCTGCATTGTGACGATCATTTCGTCATGGGGGCGGTCGTGGTAGAACACCGTCGCCTCATTCCCGAAAAAGTCGCGAAATCCGTGCCGCGTATCGGCCAATGGCGCACAACTCAGCAGGCTTGTCCGCACCACCTGCCGCCCTGGCAGGGTTGCCGGCACGACTCGCGTCAGGTGCCGTGCCCCGCTGGCGCGCCCCGCATAGCTGTGACTCAACTCCAGCCGGATGTCATAGAGCATCGCGATTCCTCACCGCATATAGGTCTCGGAGAGCAGGTCCGAGAGCGTCCAGATCTGCGCCCGCAAGGCCCGCAGTTTTGCTGGATCGAGGCTGTCCGCGCTCTGCACTGCGAGATCCGTATGTGCTTGCAACATGCAACGCGCCACAGGCGAGAGCGTGTCATCCTGCCGTGTCCGGGGCAGGGCGTCGATGTGATGCTTGAGCCGCTCGAGGTGATAGAGCACCGAGCGCGGGTTGAGGCTGTCGAGGGCAAGGATCTGGGTCAGGCTCTCGGGCGTCGCAGGTTTCATGAACCGTCCGCGATGGGCCATGACACTGTCACCCAGCTCCAGTGCGAGATCCAGCGCGCCCTCCGGCGCATCCGGATCGCCGATCCGCGCCAGGGTCGTGCACATGGCACTCGCCCGCTCGATGGACATCCCTGCGCTCATGAACCGCCAGCCGGTGGAGCGGTACATGTTCTCATGGACCAGCCCGGAAAAGCCGGTGAGCTTGCGCAACAGGATCCCCGTGGCGGGGGCGGCCTCCTCTATGGCGATGGGCGCTTCGACGAGTTTCTGCACGGCCTTTGCGACATCCTTCAAGGCCAGAAGGCCATCCACCGAAATCCGGTCGCGGATCCGCGCGCCGCAGGCCAGCGCGGCCTCCAGCGGGTCCTGAAACTGCCGCGCCAGGGTGGTCGGGTTGCTGGAGCCTTCGCGCAACAGGTTGGACAGGATAAAAGTCGGCAGTTCCGCTTCGGCCACGACACCTGCCGAAAGCAGCCCGAAAAAGGCGCGGTAGGCGCGCATCGCGCCCTCGGCACGCTCGACGTAGCGGCCCAGCCAATAGAGGTTGTCCGCCGCCCGGCTGGGGAGGGAGGCCGCATGGCCATCCCCGCTGACCCCCGGCGTTGGGGCGGAGATCATGGTCGGCTTCGGGACCGGCCCATCGCTCACGATCCAGACATCCGAGACCGCGCCGCCCGCCTGCATGGCGATGGCCGAGGCGTTGTTCTGGGCCGCCACGCGGGCGTAGCCGCCGGGCATGACCCGCCAGCCCGTGGGGGTGCGTGCCAGGAAAACGCGCAGGGACATGGGTCGCGGCGCGAGCCGTCCTTCTTCCCAGACTGGCGTGGTCGAGAGGGTCACGATCTCTTGCCCCACAAGGTCGCGGCCCTTGGTCTGCAAGAGCTCGGCGACCCGGTCTCCACCCTCGCTCCGCAGGTCCTCGGGAATGCTCGTGCCACCGGGATCATCATAGGGCAGGCGCGTGGCGTAGGCGGAACTGATCATCATCCTATCGCGATTCGCGAGCACATGGGCGCGCTCCGCCGACTGTCCGCACCACCAGGTGGCAATGTTGGGCAGGGTAAGCGGCCTTCCTGTCAGTGCGCGCGAAATCTTTGGCAGAAAGGCCAGCATCGCCCGGGTCTCGAGCACACCTGCTCCCAGGGCATTGACGCTCGCCACCTGACCCCGCCGTACCACATCCACCAGACCGGGCGTGCCGAGCGTCGAGCCTTCGTTCAGTTCCAGCGGGTCGCAGAATTCGGCATCGAGCCTGCGCCACAGGACCGAAATCGGCCGTAACCCGTCCACGGACCGGACCTTAAGACGTCCCTGATCGACCGTCAGGTCCTCGCCCTCTACCAACAGCATGCCGAGATAGCGCGCGAGATAGGCGTGTTCGAAATAGACGTCGTTCATCTGCCCGGGTGTCAGCAGGGCAATGGGCTCGTCCCGGTCCCGGCGATGCCCGACCAGCCCCTCGCGGAAGGCCTGAAAGAACCCCGCAAGGCGATGCACATTGGCTTGCGCGTAGAAATTCGGAAAGATCCGGCTGGTCGCGATCCGGTTTTCGAGCGCAAAACCCGCGCCCGAGGGCGCATCCGTGCGATCCCCGAGCACCCACCACTGTCCCGAGGGCGCGCGTCCAACCTCGAAGGCGATGAAGTTCAGGAAATGCCCGGAGGCAGGGTTTACCCCGACCAGGGGCCGCAGCCAGGCGGGGTTCTGGGCGATCAGCTCCGCGGGGAGGTGTCCCTCCGCCAATAGCCGGTTCTCGCCATAAAGATCCGCGACGACCCGTTCCAGAAGGTCCGCTCGTTCGATCAGTCCACTGGCAATCCGGGTCCATTCATCCTGGCTCAGCAGGACGGGGATGTGGCTCAGGGGCCAGTCCCGTTCGCTCGCTGCTTCAGCCCCGTATTTGCGATAAAACACACCCGCATCGCGCAGATACTGTTCGCCCCGGTTGAACCGGTTCGCGATCCCGGTTTCGTCGAGCCGTGACAGATGTCGGACGAAATCCCGCCAGACCGGGCGGATTTTGCCTGCACTGTCATAGAGCTCATCGGCCACGCCCGGCTGGGGAGCATAGCCCGACAGCAGCGCCTGCGTCTCGATCGGATCATCCGCAGGCGCGGCCATTGGGTCAGACATTCGGGGGGCGTCTCAGGTCCAGGGTCATCGGGAATTCCGGGTGCGGGGTCTCTGCAACCGGAGTGTAGGTCCCGACACTATGGCCCTGGGCTTCGAACCGGGCAAGGCGGCGGGCCTCGGCCTCGTTTCCGTTGACCGGGAAGGTGTCGTAATTGCGCCCGCCCGGATGGGCGACATGATAGCGGCAACCGCCCAGGGACCGCCCGGTCCAGCTGTCGAAGATGTCGAAGGTCAGGGGCGCCTGCACCGGAAGGGTCGGGTGTAGGGACTCCGCCGGTTGCCAGGCCTTGAAACGCACGCCCGCGACGGCCTCCTCCGGCGAGGCGGTGGCGCGCAGGGGCACCTTGCGCCCATTGGCCGTCACTACATAGCGGTTCGGATCGGCGCCGCTCAGCTTGACCTGCATCCGCTCTACCGAGCTGTCGGTATAGCGCACGGTCCCGCCGATCGCGCCAGTCTCGCCCAGCACATGCCACGGCTCAAGCGCCTGCCGCAGCTCCAGTGTCATGCCCTCATAGATGACCTCGCCGCAGAACGGAAACCGGAACTCGGACTGCGCCTTGAACCATTCGGGATCCACCGGCAGGCCATGTGCGGCCAGATCGCGGCAGACCTCGGTGAAATCCTCCCACAGGAAATGGGGCAGCATGAACCGGTCATGGAGCTGCGTGCCCCAGCGCGTCAGGGTGCCGGACAGCGGCGCGTCCCAGAACCGCGCGATCAGGGCGCGGATCAGCACCTGTTGGGCGAGCGACATGCGCGGATTGGGCGGCATCTCGAAGCCTCGGAATTCCACCAGCCCGAGCCGCCCGGTGGGGCCATCGGGCGAGTAAAGCTTGTCGATACAGATCTCCGACCGGTGCGTGTTGCCGGTTACGTCGATCAACGCATTGCGCAGCAGCCGGTCCACCAGCCAGGGCGGCGGGGCCTGCCCGGCGCTCGGATCCGGGATATTCGCCAGCGCGATTTCGAGCTCATAGAGCCCGTCATGGCGTGCCTCGTCGATGCGCGGGGCCTGAGAGGTCGGGCCGACAAAGACGCCGGAAAAGAGGTAGCTCAGGCTCGGATGTCGGTTCCATTGCAGGATCAGGGACTTCAGCAGGTCGGGCCGCCGCAGGAAGGGGCTGTCCTCGGTCGAGGCGCCGCCCACCACCACATGGTTGCCGCCGCCTGTGCCCGTGTGCCGCCCATCCACCATGAACTTGTCCGCGCCGAGCCGGGATTGCCGGGCTTCTTCATAGACAGCCTCGGTGATTGCCACACAATCGTCCCAGCTATGGGCGGGGTGGATGTTCACCTCGATCACGCCCGGGTCCGGTGCCACGCGGATCACGTTGAGCCGGTCATCTCCCGGAGGCGCGTAGCCTTCGATATGGACGGGTTGCTCCAGCGCGGTGGCTGCCGCCTCGGTTGCGGCAAGCAGTTCGAGATAATCCGCCGCACTCTCGACGGGCGGAAGAAAGACACAGAGCTTGCCATCCCGCGGCTCGACGCTGATCGCGGTGCGCACCGGGCCGCCGAGCTCTGTCAGGAATTGCTCGGTCTGGGCCTCACCCGGCGCGGCCGTCGTGGTCTGGGCCGGGGCAAGCTCGCGCCTGTCGCGCAAGCGCTCAGCCTCCTTGGCCACCAGATCGGGCTCGGGCAGGGGGGGCTTCTCGGCATAGGGATCCGCCGGATAGGTATAGGGATAGGCTGCCGGGGTCACATAAGGCAGCGAGCCGAGGGGCAGGCGGTAGCCCACTGGGCTGTCCCCGGGTGTCAGGAAGAGCCGCCCACGCCGCAGGCTCCACCGCTCCGAATGCCAGCCCGCGCCCGATTTCGCCTGCCAGCGTTGAACAGGCAGGACATAGCCCGAAGGCGTGGTGAGCCCCCGCTCAAAAACCTTGGCGATGCGGTGGCGCTCTTCGGGGTCCTTCAACTTGGAGTTCTCGGGCGTCACATTCTCCGGCAGTCTGGCTTCGCGCACAAGCCACTCGGCGGGGTCCTCGAAGGCCGGGGTGACGTTCTCTTCCGGTACCTCAAGCGCAGCGGCAATCGCGCCGAGCAGGGCCTCCGCATCTTCGGAGCCGGGGGTCGCGTCGCTCTCCTCCCGCGCGATCAGGTCAGAGTTCGACCAGAGCGGTTTGCCATCCCCGCGCCAGTAGAGCGAGAAGGTCCAGCGCGGCAGGGTTTCCCCCGGATACCACTTGCCCTGCCCGTAATGCAGGAACCCGCCCGGTGCAAAGCGGTCGCGCAGTTTGCGGATCAGCTCATCCGCCAGGGCGCGCTTGGTGGGGCCGACTGCGGCGGTATTCCATTCGGCGCTCTCGAAGTCATCGATCGACACAAAAGTCGGCTCGCCGCCCATGGTCAGGCGCACATCGCCTTCGGCGAGCTTCTCATCTACCTTGTGCCCCAGCGCATTGAGCGCATCCCAGGCCTGATCCGAGAAGGGCTTGGTGATGCGCGGATGCTCGGCGGTACGGGTCACCTGCATGTCGAAGTCGAAGGCCACATCCGCAGCACTGGCCATGCCGGCAATGGGCGCGGCGTTGCGATAATGCGGCGTGGCGGCCAACGGAATATGGCTCTCACCCGCCAGAAGTCCGCTTGTCGGGTCGAGCCCGATCCAGCCCGCGCCCGGCAGATAGACCTCGGCCCAGGCATGGAGGTCAGTAAAGTCATGATCCGTGCCCGAGGGGCCGTCCAGCGCCTTGAGGTCCGGTTTTAGCTGGATCAGGTAGCCCGAGCAGAACCGCGCGGCAAAGCCGAGGTTCCGCAGGATCTGGATCAGCAACCAGGAGCTGTCCCGGCAGGAGCCCTTGACGCTCGTCAGGGTCTCTTCGGGCGTCTGCACCCCGGGTTCCATCCGGATGACATAGCCGATGTCATCGGCAATCTTGGCATTGAGCTGCACAAGGAAATCCACCGTGCGCTCGGTTTCTCGGGGCAGGGACGCGAGGTAAGCCTGCAGCTTCGGTCCGACCGGCTCGGGCGTCTTGTAGATCACCAGATCCGGCGCGAGATCCTCTGGGTAGTCAAAGGGCCACTCCTCCGCCGTTTCCTCCACGAAGAAATCGAACGGGTTATAGACGCTCATATCGGCGACAAGATCGACCTCGATCTTGAACTCGCGCACGGGTTCGGGGAAGACGAACCGCGCCAGCCAGTTGCCATAGGGGTCCTGCTGGTGGTTCACGAAATGCCCGCCGGGCGAGACCTTGAGCGCGTGGGAGATCACCCGTGTCCGGCTGTGCGGGGCCGGGCGCAGGCGGATGATCTGGGGGCCCAGCGTGACCGGACGGTCATACTGGTAGTGGGTCAAATGATAGATGCTGGCGGTAATGGACATGAGGGAATCTCGACCTGTGCAGGGATGGGTCGGTCCTACCCCATGGGCGCTGTATTGCAAGAGAGCGCGCAGCACCCCCGGGGCAGGCGGTCGCAGATGGTGGCAAAAGGGGCAGCCTGAAAACACCAGATCGGGACGTGCCGATTTCTGCAGCAGCGAAGTTTGCGAATTGCGAGGCGGATCCTGATGGATTCCGAGCATTTGCGCGAAAATAGGGCCAAAACCATGCGCGATTGGCGGTTGAGGCCGTTATTTGCTCAATTTGACCCCTCACGAGCGCGTGATCGGTCAATTAGCGACCATTGGGCCCGGAATACACTGCGGCGCCGCTAATCCCTTGGTTGAACCCGGTCCAGCCATGCTACGCCAAGGACACCCCCGAGACACAGTCGTCTCTACATGCGGAGCAAGGACGTTCCGTTTCGACTGGCAGCAATGATGCGCCACACGCCCGCCGCTCCCACGGCGTGGAAGGTTCTCTTGCTGCATGAGGATTGCCCGATTGTCTTTGTCCGACCCCGGATTCCAGACCGACCCTGTTTCTGATCCCGCAACCCCCAGCGTTTTGGTGGTAGGCGGTGGACCGGTCGGTGTGCGCGCCGCCAACGAGATCGCGCGCCGTGGCCAGCCGGTCACTCTGCTGACGGCAGAGCCCTATCAGCCCTACAACCGCGTGCGCCTGACCCCGCTTTTGGCCGGCGATGTCCAGTTCGGCGAGATCGAGGTGCCCCAGATGGGCGGTGCCGAGAGGGTGACCTGCCTCACCGGACTGCCGGTTACCGCTATTGATCGCGAGGCGCGACAGGTGCGCACCGCCGATGGTGGGGTCTGGCCCTATTCCAAGCTGGTGTTGGCCACGGGATCGCGCGCTTTTGTTCCCTCGATCCCCGGCGCGGATCTGACCGGGGTCTATACCTTCCGCACGGCCGCAGATGCTTCGGCGCTGCTGGCGCGGAGCTTTTCGGCGCGCAAGGTCGTGGTGATCGGGGGCGGGCTTCTTGGGCTTGAGGCTGCGCGGGGCATGCGCCAGCGTCAGGCCGAGGTCACGGTGATCGAACATGAGGGGCGGGTAATGCCGCGCCAGCTTGATGCCGAAGCGGGCGCGCTGCTGGCTCAGAATATCGAGGCGCTGGGCGTGAAGGTCTTCACCGGCGTCGCGGTCAAGGCGATCACTGGGGAAAACGGCAAAGTCACGGGGCTGACCCTCGCCAATGGGACCGAGATCGAGGCCGACACGGTTATCATCTGCACCGGGGTGCGCGCCAATACTCAGATCGCGCTGGATGCTGGCCTGCCAGCCTCGCGCGGGATTATCGTCAATGACGCGATGCAGACGGCGGATCCCGACATCTATGCCATTGGCGAATGTGCCGAGCATCGCGGGCAGGTCTATGGCCTTGTCGGGCCGGGCTATGCCCAGGCGGATGTGGCCGCCGCGGTCCTGAGCGGCAGTACGGCCAGATATGCGGGCACGGCCCCAGCGACCAAGCTCAAGGTGATCGGGGCCGAAGTGTTCTCGGCAGGCGAGGTCGAGCAGTTGGATGCGCGCCCGGATGTGCGCAGCCATGTCTGGCGCGGACCGGACGGGTATCGGCGGATTTTCCTCGCGCGCGGCAAGCTCAAGGGCGCCATGGGTGTGGGCGGCTGGGATCAGTCGAGCCGGGTGCAGAACGCGGTGCAGGGCGAGACGCCGGTGCATCCCTGGCAGGTCTGGCGTTTTCGCACCACGGGTCAGCTTTGGCCGGATGAGGAGCTTGGGGTCGCGGACCTGCCCGAGGAGGCGACCGTGTGCAACTGCACCGGTGTGACGGCGGGCCGGTTGCGCGCCTGTCAGGCCGCCGGGGCAGGGGACGCGCCTGCGCTGAGCCTGGCCACGGGGGCCGGCACGGTCTGCGGCAGTTGCGTGCCGCAGCTTGAAGAACTCGCCGATGCGGGTGGCCCGCCCAAGCCCGTGCGCCTCTTCAAGGCTCTGCTGGCGCTCTCGGCGGTGGCGGGGCTGCTGGCGCTTGTGCTCGCGCTGATGCCGCGTGTGCCATACCCAACAAGCTTTGATGCGGCCTCCCTGCGGGACTGGCTCTGGCGCGATCCGATTGTGAAGCAATGGACCGGCTGGACCCTATTCGGCATTGCCGTGGCGGCGATGATGGTGGGGCTGCGCAAGCGGCTTCGGATCACCGACCGGCTCGGCGCCTATGACTGGTGGCGGGTGATCCATCTGGGGATCGGACTTCTCGCCGCGATTGCCCTGGTGGTGCATACGGGCCTGCGCCCGGGGGCGAACACCAATCTCGCGCTCTTTGTCGCCTTCACTGCGACGCTGGTCATGGGGGCCGTGGCAGGCATGGCCACCGGCGGGGATCACGCCCTGCGCGCCCGCCGGATCGGCACCGCGCGCAAGCCCGCGCGGGCCTTGCCCACATGGCTGCATATCCTCGCGATCTGGCCCTTGCCGATCCTGATCCTCGTCCATGTCCTGACCGTCTATGCGTATTGAGGAGGCCGTTCGATGACCCGTACACAGCTCCTCTGGACCCTTTGGATCGTCGCTACGATTGCCCTTGCCGGGGTGGCGGGCGCACGGATCTTCGTGGCCGGGGATCGCACGGCTTTTCTGCCGGGGCAGACCACCGGCGTGCATCACCAGCTCGAGATCGCCTGCGAGACCTGCCACACCTCGAAACCCTTCGCGACGACCAAGAAGGTCCGCAAGGACATCAACAAGACCTGCGTGACCTGCCACAAGGATGAGCTCAAGGCCGCCGACGACAGTCACCCGAAGAAGAAATTCACCCCGCCGCGCATGGCGCAGTTCTGGGACAAGGTGGACGGTCGGTTCTGCACGACCTGCCATTCGGAACACCTGCCGGAGGTGACGCTGGCGGGGATGGTGACAATTCAGGGAGACTACTGCGTGGCCTGCCATTCCGAGGGGGAGCAGGATGTGCGGATCAACCGCGCCAGCCATGCGGACTTGAGTTTCGACACCTGCGCCACGGCAGGGTGCCACAACTATCACGACAACCGCGCGCTCTATGAGGATTTCCTCGTCAAACATGCGGACAGCCCGTGGGTCGCCGAGGATCCGGTGCATGCCGCCTCCGCCGCCGCGCGTCAGCGGCCCAAACCCGACGCGGAGGCGATCCGCACCTACCTGGCTGCGCTGTCGCCCGCCCCCGCGCCCCATCCGCAAGATGAGGCCATTGGCCATGACTGGGCGGGCTCGGCCCATGCGGCGGCAGATGTGGGCTGCGCCTCCTGTCACGCGCCGAAATCCGAGACCGCCAAGGAGATTGCTGCGAACTGGGTCGAAAGCCCGGATCCGCAGGAGATCTGTTCCAGCTGCCACAAGGCGGAGGCCAAGACCTTCCGTCTGGGTCGCCATGGCACGCGCTCTCATCCCAAGCTCGGCAAGCCGCGCAACGCCAAGCACATCACCAAGGATGTGGGCTGGAAGGCGGATAAGGAGCTGCTGGCTCAGCTCGACGCCTATCTCAACGACGCCACACCGCCGCCGCTCATGAGTACGGCAGAGGCGCGCGTGCCGCTCCATGCAGATGCCATGGGGCAGGCGCTGACCTGCACGACCTGCCACGGGCCGCATAAGGTCGATGTGGTCAAGGCGCAGGTCGAAAGCTGCACAAGCTGCCATGCGGATGACCATTCCATGGCCTACGAGGGCAGCCCGCATCACGAGCTCTGGCAGGCGGAGCTGGCGGGCGATCTGCCCCCGGGCAGCGGCGTGACCTGTGCCACCTGCCATATGCCCAAGGAGGAGACCTCCAAAGGCGTGGTTTCCAACCACAACCAGAACGACACCCTGCGACCGAACGAGAAAATGATCCGGCCCATCTGCATGGACTGCCATGGCTTGCGCTTTGCCATCGATGCGCTGGCGGATCCGGATCTCGTGGCGAACAATTTCGCAGGCCAACCTTCCCGCACGATCGAAAGTGTCGATTGGGCGGTCCGTCGCGTGGATCAACCGGACGAAGGCTCCAACCAATGACCCGGCTGTTCCACGCTCACCCCACCTCCCGTAGAAAATGAGGACACTCCCTATGTATACCAAAATGCGCAAGTTCAAAGCCGCCGCCCTGCTTGCGGCCGGTCTGTCGGTCGTGGCACCGGCCACGCAGGCTGAAGACATGGAATATCAGCAGGTCTCCGATCTTCTTCATCTCGTGATGAGCTCGGATCGGACGGTCTATACCCGCATGATCGTGAACCGCCTCGCGGTGAAGGAAGGCGTGATCAAGGCCTCCGAGCACTTCATGGATGACAAGGCCCTGGTGCTGCCCGCGCAGATGTTCCGCTTTGGGGCCGAGATGGTGGCCGAAGAGACCGACGCGTTCTCCTATTCGCTGCTGTCGCTCTGGCCGATCAACAAGCAGAACGCGCCGACCACCGATCTGGAAAAGGAAGGCCTGCAGTATATCGCCGACAATCCGGGCGAGAATTTCTATGGCGAGGAAGAGCTGGGCGGGACCACCTACTTCACCGCATTCTACCCGGATATCTCCGTCGCTGAGGCCTGCTCGTCGTGCCATAACGAGCACAAGGACAGCCCGCGCACCGACTTCGAAGGTGGTGATGTGATGGGTGGCGTGGTCATCCGCATCCCCGTCGATTGATGCGGGGCTGGCGATGCCACTGGGTGGTGGCCTGCCTTCTGCTTGTGACTGGCGCACAGGCAGGGGCAGAGGGCGTGGCATCGCCAAAGGGTCTGCCGGGGCTGGTGGCGCTCGATGCGCTGCCGGTCCCGGAGGATCCGGTGCTGGCGCTGGGGCGCGAGGTCTGGGCGGAGCCCTGCATGAATTGCCACAACGGCAACCGCTATACGGGCGCGCCGAAGATCACCGCGACCGAGGCCTGGGCGCCGCGGATCGTCAAGGGTCTGCCGCAGCTGCTGATCCATGCGACCGAGGGTTTCGTGGGCCCGAAATTCACCGAGATGCCCGCCCGAGGCGGCAATCCCGACCTGACCGACCGGCAGGTCGCGGCCGCCCTGGCCTTCATGGTCTGGGCCAGCGGAGGCGCGGAAGGCGCCCTAGCCTACGTCCGATCCACAGATTTCCCGAGGGACTGACATGACACCTGATCAAATCAACCTGGTTCAAACCAGCTTCAAAAGCGTCGCGCCGATTGCCGAGACGGCGGCGGATATCTTCTATGCGCGCCTCTTCGAAATCGCACCGGAGACACGGGCGCTTTTCCCCGAGGTGATGACCGACCAGAAAAAGAAACTGATGCAAATGCTGGCCGTTGCTGTGAATGGCCTCACCAATCTCGATGCGATTGTTCCGGCGGTACAAGAGCTGGGCGCGCGGCATCAGGACTACAAGGTCGAAGACGCTCACTACGACAGCGTCGGCGCCGCGCTGCTCTTCACGCTGGAGAAAGGGCTGGGCGATGCCTTCACCCCAGAGGTTGAGGCGGCCTGGGCTGAAACCTATGGCACTCTGGCCAGCGTCATGAAGGACGCGCAAAAGGCCGTCGCCTGAGCCTCTGGGGGAGGTGATCCAAAGGCGCGCCTGCGGCGCATTCGACTATGCACTGCGTGCCAAAGGGGGCCCCGCCCCCTCCGACGCCTTGGCGGCGTCGCCCCCGGCGCTCCTAGCATCAGGGGGGGCGCTTTTTGCCAGGCCGCGGATTAGCGCATCCTGCTTTTTTCTTAAGCCCGGACGTATCCCGGGGGTGCGGGGGCTGGCCTCCGCGTCCCATGGTTGCAACCGGGCTTAAACCCCAAGCCACCGCGCTGCGGTCGTTTCATCAAGCGCGTCCATGTCGCCAGACCAGACGGTCTTACCTCGGCCAAGGATCACGGCACGGTCTGCGACCTGCCGCAACTCGCGCAAGGATTTGTCTACGAGGATCAGGCTCAACCCGCCCTCGGCCCGCAGCGTTCCCACGGCTGCCCAAATCTCCTGACGCACGACGGGCGCGAGCCCTTCTGTTGCTTCGTCCAACACCAGGAGCCGCGGGTTGGTCATGAGCGCGCGTCCGATGGCCAGCATCTGCTGCTCGCCCCCTGATAGAGAGGCTGCGCGCTGGTTCCAGCGCTCGGCCAGCCGGGGAAACAGCCCCGCCACCCGGTCGATGCCCCAAGGCCCAGGTCGTGCTGTCGCGGTCAGGTTTTCCGCCACGGTCAGCGGGGCAAAGCATCGCCGTCCCTCGGGGACCAGCCCCAGCCCTCGTCGCGCAATGTGATGAGCAGGCAAACCGGTGATCTCCTCCCCGGCCAGCCGGATGCGTCCAGCGCTGGGCGGCAGCAACCCGCAGAGGGTTTTCAGCGTTGTGCTCTTGCCCATGCCATTCCGACCCATCAGCGCCATCGCGCCGCCCTCCGGCAGGGTCAAATCGACCCCGAAGAGTGCCTGAGAGGCGCCATAGCTGGCGGTGACGCCGCGCATCTCAACTAGCGGACCGCTCATGGCGCGTCTTCTCCGAGATAGGCGCGGCGCACCTCGGGATCCGCGCGGATCGTGTCCGGAGGCCCGGAAGCGATCACAGCGCCTGCGACCAGTACAGAGATCCGGTCCGCCAGGGCAAAGACCGCGTCCATGTCATGCTCTACCAGCAGGATCGGCGCTTCGGCGCGCAGCCCATCGAGCAGTCTTGTCATGGCCGCCGTCCCCTCAATCCCCAGTCCGGCCATGGGCTCATCCATCAAAAAGAGCTTGGGAGACAGGGTCAGGGCCACAGCCACTTCGAGTTGACGCCGCTGTCCGTGCGACAGTGTTGCAGTCACGGTCTTGGCCTGGTCTGCCAGTCCGACCCGTTCCAGCGCCGCCTCTGCCACAGCCCGAAGCCCAGCATCGCGCGCAACAGTTCGCCAGAGCGAGAGCCGACCGCCGCGGGCCCCGTGGGCCCCGAGCAGGGCGTTTTCGAGCACCGTATGCTCCATTGCCAGCGCCGAGATCTGAAAGGTGCGGCCGAGGCCTCGCCGGGCGCGGGCGGGCGTGTCGAGATCGGTGATATCCTCGCCCGCGAGCCAGACCTGCCCGGCATCGGGGCGCAGGGCCCCGGCGATCTGCGCGATCAGCGTCGATTTGCCTGCCCCATTGGGCCCGATGAGCGCGTGGATCTCGCCTGGGTGCAGATCGAGAGAGATCCTGTCGCTCGCCACCAGCGCCCCGAAGCGCTTGGTGATCTCGTGGAGCGCCAGCACGCTCATGACCGTCCCCTGACCAGCGTTCCTACCAGCCCGCCTCTGGCAAAGAGCACCACGCCCAAGAGCAGCGCGCCTAGATAGATGTGCCAGTAGTCGCTCAGCCCGCCCAACCAATGCTCGAGCAATATGAACAGCGCCGCACCCGCCACTGGGCCAAAGAGCCGTGCGACCCCTCCGAGAATGACAAAGACCATGATTTCACCCGAGGTCTGCCAGCTGAACATGGTTGGGCTGACGAAGCGGTTGAGATCGGCAAAAAGCGCCCCCGCCAGACCCGTGATCGCACCGGAGATCACAAAGGCGACCAATCGCAACCGGAAGGGCGAGAAGCCCAGCGTCTCGGCCCTGGCAGGGCTTTGGCGCGCGGTGCTGAGCGCCAGCCCAAAGGGCGAGGCGGCGATCCGGGCGCTCAGGAACAGCGCCAGCAAGAGCAGCCCGTAGCAGATCCCGAAGAATTGGATCGGGTCGAGCGTGTTCAGACCCGGAAAACCGTTGCGCACATAGATCGACAGCCCGTCCTCGCCGCCATAGGCCGGCCAGGAGATCGCGAAGTAGTAAAACATCTGCCCGAAGGCGAGGGTGATCATGATGAAATAGACGCCCGAGGTGCGCAGCGACAGCGCCCCGACCGCCAGTGCGGCAAGCGCACTCGTGACCATGGCCACCAGCCAGATCACGGGCATGGATTTCGTGCCCTCAATGAGGAAAGGTGCCTCCATCAGGGGCGCATAGGTCTGGGCGTGATGGGCGAGAATGCCCATGGCATAGCCGCCGATCCCGAAGAAAAGCGCATGGCCAAGGCTTACCAGCCCGCCGAGCCCCAGCGCGAGGTTCAGCCCCACGCCCGCCAGTGCGAGGATCGCGACCCGCGTGGCGAGCGTAATGGTAAAGGGCTCATCGGCCCAAAGCGCCCAAAGCGGTACCGCCAGCAAACCCGCCGCGATGGCGGTGTTCAGCAGGGCTTCGCGCGACATGTCAGGCCCGCCCGTAAAGGCCCGTGGGCCGCAGGACCAGCACGCAGGCCATTAGGATATAGATCGCCATGGAGGCGATGGCGGAACCGACACTTGTGGCCGCCGACGGCTCCATCACTGTGCCGAGCAGGACCGGCAGCAGGGTCCGGCCGAGCGTGTCCGTCAGCCCCAGTAGGATTGCGCCGATCAGCGCGCCTTTGATCGAGCCGATTCCGCCGATGACGATCACGACAAAGGCGAGGATCAGCACCGGCTCGCCCATGCCCACCTGCACCGATTGGATTGCGCCGACCAGCGCCCCAGCGAGCCCCGCGAGCGCGGCACCAAGCGCAAAGACCAGCGTGTAGAGCCGGTTGATGTCCACACCCAGCGCTCCGATCATCTCGCGATCGGCCTCGCCCGCGCGGATCTGCACCCCGATCCGTGTACGCCCGATCAACCAGAAGAGCCCTGCCGCCACGGCGAGTCCCACGAGAATGATCGCCAGCCGGTAGGCGGGGTATTGGATCCCGCCGGGTAGGGTGACTGGTCCTGCGAGCGCTTCGGGCACGTCGAGAAACAAGGGGAACGAGCCAAAGATCCAGCGTGTTCCTTCCGAAAAGATCAGGATCAGCGCGAAGGTCGCAAGCACCTGGTCCAGATGGTCGCGATCATAAAGCCTGCGGATCACCGTCACTTCGATCAGCGCCCCTGCGGCAGCGGCGGCGGCGAGCGCCGCGGCGAGCCCCAGCAGGAAGGACCCCGTCACTCCGGCCACGGCCGCCGCCGCAAAGGCTCCGACCATGTAAAGCGAGCCATGGGCCAGGTTGATCAGGCCCATTACCCCGAAGATCAGCGTTAGCCCGGCGGCCATCAGGAACAACATGATCCCGAATTGCACGCCGTTCAGCACTTGCTCGATCAGCAGAACCGCACTCACCGTCTACACCACTCCAGGCAGAGGCCCGACCCAAAGGCCGGGCCGCCAATCACATCTTGCATTCGCCCGCATAGGCGTCCGCATGGTCCGTCAGGGCCGCCCCGAGGGTCTTGTTGGTAAACACATCGCCCTCCTGAATGACCTCGCGGATATAGATGTCCTGGATCGGGTGGTGGTTCGGTCCAAAGGCGAAATCACCCCGGGTGGAGGCGAAATCCGCCTCTTTCAGGGCCGTGCGGAAGGCGCCTGCATCCGCGACATCTGCCTTAGCCATCGCACTCAGCAGCAGGTTCGCCGTGTCAAACCCCTGGCTGGCATAGAGCGAGGGCAGACGGCCATACTCGGCCTGGAAGCTCTCGACAAATGCCGCATTGGTCGGATTGTCGAGGTCCTTGTTCCACTGGCTGGTATTCTTCACGCCAAGGGCCGCGTCGCCCACGGCCTGCAGGATCCCCTGATCAAAGCTGAAAGCGGGGCCGACGACCGGCAGGTCCACGCCAGAGGCCGCGTATTGCTTGAGGAACGAAATCCCCATCCCGCCCGGTAGGAAAAAGAAGACGCTATCGGCGCCCGAGGCGCGGATCTGCGCGATCTCGGCGGCATAGTCGGTCTGACCGAGCTTGGTGTAGATCTCGCCTGCCAGATCGCCCTCATAGAAGCGCTTGTAGCCGGTCAGCGCGTCCTGACCCGCAGGGTAGTTCGGCGCGAGGATGAAGGAGTTCTTCAGCCCGGCTTCATTGGCATAGGCTCCGGCCGCTTCGTGCAGGTTGTCATTCTGCCAGGCCACGTTGAAATAGTTCGGATGACAGCCGCGCCCGGCCAGCGCCGAGGGGCCCGCATTGGGCGAAAGGTAAAACTTGCCCTGCGCCGTGGCCGCCGGGACCACCGCCATGGCGAGGTTGGACCAGATGATGCCCGTCAGCACATCGACCTTCTCGGACTGGATCATCTTGTCGGCAAGCTGCACGGCGATATCCGGCTTGCGCTGATCATCCTCGATCACCACTTCGAGCTGTTTGTTGCCCGCTTGCTTGACCGCCAGCATGAAGCCGTCGCGCACATCGATCCCGAGGCCGGCACCGCCGCCCGAGAGCGTGGTGATCATGCCCACCTTCACCGTGCCGCCATGGCTCTCGGCCATGCCCATCCCCGCCGTCGTTGCGGCCAGAAGCGCTGCCATCAGCGTTGTTTTCAATGTCATATTCTGTCTCCCGTTGGTCTCTGGCGTTTCTCAGAACGCCTTGAATGTCAGTGTGGTCAGCGTCCGCTCGATCCCGTCGATATCCAGCAGGTTCTCATTGATGAACCGGCCCACATCCGCATCTGCGGGAATATAGAGCTTGAGCAGCAGGTCATATTCGCCGCTGGTGGAATAAAGCTCGGAATGGATCTCGCGCAGGGTGATGTCATCGGCCACACGATAAGCAGTCCCCGGTCGGCACCTGATCTGAACGAACACACAATTCATCGTTTTCCCTCCATCACCGGCGCGCAACGCGCTCGGGCCAAACGGAACCGGGTTTTGCGCAGAAAGGCCAGAGGGATCACGCCTCTGCATGCGATTTTTCTCTCTGCAACTGCGCATCGGCGTTTCAGAAAATCAGCTAATGTGCGTCAGCGCGCGGAAATACCTCTCTACAATCGGCCAATCAAGGCTAAGTTAGAATTTCTAACACCACAGATCCGATGACTGGGAGGTCTCGATGGTCAGCTTTACGCTTAATGGCGCGCCAACCACGGTCGATGTCGAAGAGGACATGCCGCTGCTGTGGCTCTTGCGCGATGAACTTAAAATGACGGGCACGAAATTTGGCTGCGGGGTTGCCTCCTGCGGGGCTTGCACAGTGCATGTGGACGGGATGCCGACGCGCTCTTGCCAGATCGCGGTGGGAGATCTCGACGGAGCCGAGGTGACTTCCATCGAAGGGGTGGACAGCAAGGCTGCCGCCGCGATCCAGGAGGCCTGGGTCGAGATGCAGGTGCCCCAATGCGGCTACTGTCAGTCAGGTCAGATCATGTCCGCTACGGCTCTTCTGGCGGAAACGCCGAAACCCACGGATGAGGACATCGATTTTGCCATGGAGGGCAATGTCTGCCGCTGTGCCACCTATGCGCGGATTCGCAAGGCAATCCATCGCGCATCCGAAATCATGGAGGCCTGAGATGCTGCATTATCTGGAACAGGCTCTCTCCGCCCCGGCGCCCTCGCGCCGGACTTTTCTCAAGATGTCCGCAGGCACCATTGGCGGTCTGTTGATTGGTGCCAGCCTGCCCCGCTCGGCGGACGCCATGGGCGAGGGCAGCTTCACGCAACCTTTCGTCCATATCACGCCCGATGGCACTGTGACCGTGCTGGTCAAACATCTGGACAAGGGGCAGGGGGCCGCGACCGGTCTTGCGACCCTTGTGGCCGAGGAACTTGACGCGGATCCCGCCCAGGTGGCTGTGGAATTCGCGCCCTCGAACCCGCAGGTCTACGCCAATTCCCTTTTCGGGGTTCAGGGCACAGGCGGCTCGACTGCCATGGCGAACTCCTTCACGCAGTATCGCGAAGCGGGGGCTTCTGCGCGGGCCATGCTTGTGGCCGCTGCGGCGGAGCTGTGGAACGTGGCGCCCGAGGCGATCTCGGTTTCCAATGGCAGGATCAGACATGGCGATGACAGCCTCAGCTTCGGCGATCTGGCCGAGGCGGCGGGGCGTCAGGCGGTGCCAGAAAGCGTATCGCTGAAATCCGCGGCGGATTGGACGCTGATCGGCAAGGACATGGCGCGGGTCGAGCTGCCGCTCAAGACCCAAGGCTCCGTCGGTATGTTCGGCATGGATGCCAAACCCGAGGGCGTCTTGATTGCCGTTACCGCGCGCCCGCCGAAATTCGGCGCGACCGTGGCCTCGGTAGATGCCGACGCAGCGCTGGCGATGCCCGGGGTGTCTGCCGTCCTGACCATCCCGCAGGGCGTGGCAGTCGTGGCGGATAACACCTGGCGGGCGATGATGGCGCGCGACGCGCTGGAGATCGCGTGGGACATGTCCACAGCCGAGACCCGGAGTACTGACGCGCTGGCCGAGGAGTATGGCGCGATGCTCGAGACCGAAGGCATGCCTGCCATGACCAAAGGTGACGCGGCGGGCAAACTGGCTGGGGCCGCGCAGGTGGTCGAGGCACGCTATCATTTCCCTTATCTCGCCCATGCCCCCATGGAGCCGCTCAATATGACCGTGCTCTTTGACGGGGAAACAGCAACGTTCTGGGGCGGCAGCCAGATCCAGACACTGGATCACAATGTGGCGGCTGCTGTTCTCGGGATTCCTTTCGAGAATGTGGCGATCAACACCCTATGGGGCGGCGGGTCCTTTGGGCGGCGCGCCACGGCGGATGCCCATTTGGTCGCGGAAACCGCGATGATCGGGGCGGCTTGGCTCGCGGAAACCGGTTCTGCGGCGCCGATCAAGCTGGTCTATTCCCGCGAAGATGACATCAAGGGCGGCTATTACCGGCCGCTGACCCTGCACAAAGTGCGCGCAGGCGTGGATGCCGAGGGCAAGGTCTCGGGATGGGAGCATCGGATCGTGGGTCAAGGCATCATGATCGGCACTCCCTTCGAGAGCTTCACCGTGCGCGATGGCGTGGATCATTCCACGGTCGAGGGCGCGGCGGACACGACCTATAGCCTTCCGGATATGGCCATGGATGTGCATCATCCGAATGTCGGGGTCCCGGTGCTCTGGTGGCGGTCCGTGGGTCATACCCATACGGCCTATGTGATGGAGACCATGATGGACCAGCTCGCCGAGGCGGCGGGTCAGGATCCGGTGGCCTTCCGTCTGGCCCATCTGGATGGGGATCCGCGACTGGCGGGCGTCCTGCGTCTGGCCGCCGAGAAGGCCGGCTGGGACAGCCCCGCGCCCGATGGAGTTCATCGCGGCGTTGCGGTCCACAAGAGCTTCAACAGCTACGTGGCTGAGGTCGCCGAGGTGCGCATGCGCGAGGATGGTACGGTAAAGGTCGAAAAGGTCACCTGCGCTGTGGATTGCGGTGTGCCGGTGAACCCAGACAACATCCGGGCGCAGATCGAAGGTGGACTGGCCTATGGACTGTCCGGGGTTCTGCGCGAGGAAGTGACCCTGACGGATGGGGAGGTCGACCAGTTCAACTACCCCGATTACATGCCGCTTCGGATCACGGATATGCCCTTGGTGGAGGTCCATATCGTGCCCTCGACCGAAGCCCCGACCGGGGTGGGCGAGCCTGGGACCCCTCCGATCGGTCCGGCCGTGGCGAATGCGATCGCCAAGGCCACCGGGCAGCGCATTACCGAACTGCCTTTTGCCAAGCACGGGCTCGCCTGAACCCGCGCCACACCACTCACGAATGGCCCCGTCTCGCGGCGGGGCCTTTTCCTTTTCTATGCGCTTTGAGGGGCGACTCCATCGACCAACTACTGCCCCGTGGCATGGGCCGAAAGTTTCGATCTGACCACCCAGAGCCTGCTGGCTGGGCATGACCTGATCGCGCAACGCCTGCTGGCCGCACGCGCCCCAGGAGGCGGGGACCGACCTTCGCGCGCCCGGGGGGCGCGCCGTTCGACAGCCTATGGTCACGATCAGAAAGGCAGTGAGGCTCATTTCCGCTACGAGCCCGCAGCCTTTGTCGAGGCGCTTGGCCATTTCGGGCAGGCCGCGCCGTTCGACCTCGGCTATGCAATTGCTTATGCGCAGCAAGCTTACTGCCGAAATACGTTCTATGTCTTTTGCTTGCCCAAGGCGGGTAAGACGTTCGCGCCGGTGGAGACGTTGGCGCGCAAGGCCAACGCCATTGATGATCGCTCGGCGCTTGCCCATGGGCGGCTTGGTTGGGTGTTGGGCTATGTCGGGCGACCGGAAGAGACTTTGGCGGCTTTCACAGCCGCGCTGGCCAGTGATCCGGAAAATGCCGAGGTTTATCAGGCCTATGGCGAGACTATGAGCCGGCTCGCTCGCCCCAAGCGGGCCTTGCCGTTTTCGGAGCGTGTCGTTTTCATGGACAGTTGCTTTCCGCCGAGTTGGGAGTTTCCTCGGGCCATGCGCAGATCCTGCTGGGTGCGCAGGCGCATGCGATCGCCCATTTCCGCTCGGTGATCGCGCGGGTGGATCGGTTCATTCTTGCGCGGGTGCAGCCCGCCCGCGCGTTTTGGGAGGCCGGAGAGATTGAGGAAGCCCGCCATATGGTGGCCCAGATCAAGGTGCGCGCACCGGCCTAAAGCCTTGCCCATGCAGGGCGGATGCTCCCCTATCCGGATGCTGCGCAGGCCGCCCGTTTGCAGGAGGCGCTGGAAGGCGCGGGGCTCCCCTAGCCGGGCTTGACCCGTGCGTTGGGGCTCGCCACCCTCCTACCAAACCCTGCAGGAGCATCGCCTATGTCCGACCCTCATCCCTCCGTTGTCTGGATCCACGGTGCAGGGCTGTCGGCCCAAACCTGGGACGGGAAGGCCGAAGGGCTCTGCCTGAACCTGCCGGGCCATGCGGGCATGCCGCGCGCGGGCGTGGCGTCGGTTGCGGGGTTCGCCGAGGCGCTCCTGCCGCAATTGCCGCCCCGCTTTGCGCTGGTCGGGCACTCGCTGGGCGGCATGATCGGGCTGCATCTGACCGCGACCCAGCCCGAGCGGATCACCCGGCTCGTTTTCGCCGAGAGCGCTTATACGATGCAGGCCCGCTGGATCGACCGGAAGGGCACAAAATTCGCAAGCTGGCTCACAGCCAAGCTCGGGCCACGGGGTACGGCGAAGCTGGCCGCCATGGGCGAGAAAGGGGCCGCGAAGAAAGCCTACCTGACAGAACTCGCGCGCATGGATCCGGCGGGGCTGAATGATGCTATGGCGGCAGCACACGGGTTTGACGGGCGCGACCTGATTGACAGGATCCGGTGCCCGGTGCTGATCCTGACGGGGCGGCGCAATCCCCGGACCCATCCCCAGTCGCTGGACCTCGCTCGACGTCTGCCCGAGGCAAAGCACAGGATGCTCGAGGGCGGCCATATGCTGCACAAGGATGTGCCGGGGGCGTTCTACGGCGCGGTCCAGACCTTTCTGGCCGAAGGGTGAGCCCTTTGCTGCGGGCGCTGGACAACCCGGCGCGGACGGGTCAGGTCTGAGGGGCGTTTTCAGCTTGCTCCGGTGCTCCATGACCCAGACCAATCCCATGCCCGTCGCCTTGCCCCCCGTCACCCGACCGCGCGCGCCCAAGGCTGCAATCCCTGCGGGGGCCTGCGATGCCCATGTCCATATGGTCGCCGACGATATTCCACTTTGGGAGGGGCGGGTCGAGGATCCGGCGCCGGGCCGCCTGCTGGACTGGGTGGCACGACTCGAAACCCATCTCGACACGCTGCAGATGGCGCGGGTGGTGATCGTCCATTCGATCCTCTATGGCGGCGACAACACCGTGACCCGAGCGGCCGTCTCTGCGCTTGGAGACCGGGCGCGGGGGATCGGATTGGTGCGCGACGGGGCCCCGGATGCCGAGTTGGCCGCGCTGGCAGAGGCGGGCGTGGTTGGCGTGCGCCTGAATTATGTCCATGGCGGGATCCTTTCCTGGGAGGGCGTGCGCGAGATGGCCCCGCGCCTCGCGGCCCATGGCCTGCATGTGCAGATGCTCATGAATACCCATAAACATATGATCGAGCTGGCACCGGATGTGCCGACACTCGGCGTGCCGGTGGTCTTTGACCATTTCGGCTGGCCCGACCTGGCCGCTGGTCCGGCGGAGCCGGGCTTCGCCGCTCTCTGCCGTCTGGTGGCGGAGGGGCAGGCCTATGTGAAGCTGTCCGCGCCCTACCGGCTCTGTCCAGCGCCCTATGACGGGGCTGCAGCGGTCATCGCGGCGCTGGTCTCGGCCAACCCGGATCGCTGCCTCTGGGGGAGCGACTGGCCCCATCTGATGCTGGCCGATGCGGCGCAACCGGATGCCGGCGACCTGCTCAATGCGTTTCTCGATATGGTCCCCTCGGACGAAACGCGCCGGCGCATCCTCACGGACACGCCGGCGGCGCTTTACGGGTTCTGACGCGGTGCGCGGTCAGGGCGCATCCGGGAAGCCGTAATCGCCGTCCCAGGCCGGGTAGAGATAGCACGTGTCCCCATCCTGCACCTCGGTACAATTGCCCAGAAGCCAGGCCTTGGCCTGCAGCCCATCGGCAACGGGGTCGAGCGCGCCGCTGCTGCGTGCGAGGCTGAGATAGCCCGCCACGAGGGCCGAAGCCGCTGAGGTCCCGCCGAAGCTGCAGAAATAGGAGCCGAACTCGCGCAGGCCGGTTTCCGGCTCTAGGGAGCGATAGGGGCTGTCGGAGTAGCCATAAATCCCCGGAACGTCGGTCGAGATGACGTCGTAATGGGAATATTTGTGGTTCTCGTTGGGCTCTGGCACGCCAATCGGATCGTAGTCATGCCGCCGCGTGTCGAGCCGCACCTGAGTGCGGTCGAAAACCTCCGCGTCGCCGGAGGGCGCCATCACGGTCAGGCCCTGACTGGCCGAGAACCCGGCCAGGAAACCCTTGGCGTTCATAGCCCCTACCGAGATGATCCCGTTGTGATCCGTGGCCAGGTTTGCGGGATAGATCCCGTTCTCCTCATTGGCGTTGCCAGCGGCGCAGACCACGGGCCGGTTCATCGAGATATTGACGATGAGCTCGGCCAGTTCCGCCCAGAGCTGAGCCTCCTCCGCAGAGGTGGCCGCCGGCGCGGTGGCTTCGCTCAGCGGGATCCCGTCGATGGTCCGGGTGAAGATCTCCGGCACGGTCCGCGCCGGATCCGGCACGTTGCGCGGCAAAAGCACCACATCCGCATCGATCAGCTCGGCATAGAGGAAGGCCACGATCAGGACCTCGGGGTCCGGGTCGAAATTCGTCGAAATCGGCACGATCTCGCAGAACGGATCTACGCCCACATAGGGCAGCGGGATCATCGTGACATCGACGTTGGGTTCAGGCACTTCGGCCTTCACGCGGGTGGGCTGCGCGCCGATCAGACCGGCGATGGCCGTGCCGTGGGCCGAGAATTCGGCACCTACGCAGGGTTGCACGCTGTTCTGCCAGGCGAGGCTGCCATGGCTGGTACGGTCGATCAGCCGGCCGAGGATCTCGGTGATCCCGGGCAGGCCATCGGCCACCTTGGTCTTGGTGTTGAGGCCAAGATCCTCCAGCTTGTCGGTTGGCTTGCGATAGGCAAACGTGCCCAGCGGCACCGAGAAGAGATCCAGCGCAAGCTTCTCATTGATCGCAGGTGCGAGATTGGGATGCTTGACCGCCACCGAGGTGTCGATCATCGCCACCCGGGTGCGTTTGCCGTCCTTGCGCTTGTAGCTCCAGCCATTGGGGAGGCGCTTGTCCGTCCGCACCCCCATGGAAGTCAAATGCCACAACGCATCGTAATCGGGGTAGTTTTCACGTCCTGTTGTCATCTGCCCGCTCTCCTCACATCCATTCCGACGCTGCGGCGAGCATCTGTTTCTTCAGCACTTTCTCCAGAACAGGGGTCACCATGCGCGCCAGCTGATAGCCCGCTTCGGTGTCCGAGGCGTAGTGCACCCCGGCCCATTCCCGGTTCTCTGCGATACGGCGGGCCGAGCGGAAGAGCTCGGTGCTGGCCGGGTGCTCCGGCAACATGCGCGAGAAGATGAACGCCAGTGAGAAGGACTGGAAGGAGTGGTTGGATGGTTGGCTCTCATGCCCTGGATAGGGCAGGAACGGGCGCAGGCGCGGCTCCACCTGGTTCGGACGCGGGGTGTCGAACCGGGCCTTGTAACGCAAACCGATCTCATCGGTCAGGGCCAGCACAACAAGGAACAGGCCGACGGTCGCGTCATAGCCGCTGACCCCTTCGATCCCGAGCGGGCGCAGATAGCCCGATAGCTCGAACTCCGCCTCGCGCAGGATCTCTTCGCGGCGCTGACCGCCCTCGGGCCGGTGCAGCAGAACCTGCTTTTCGAGAAGGTCCACCGCCTCCGCGCGCAGCTGCTCCATGTCGGGGGGCAGAGGCAGGGGCAGATCGATCCATTCGCCGAGGATCTTGTGAAGGGCCTCGCGCTCGCGCCAGGGCTCCTGAGTGCTCAGCGCGCCGCCATCATCCATCGGTCCGCGATTGCGGTTCCTGTTGCGATTGCGGTTCCTGTTTCTGTTCCGGTTCCTGTTCCGATTGCGGTTCCGGTTGCGGTTGAGCGCAACCATCACGGTGCCCGAGGCGCCGCCAGTGCCACCGGTGTCGCCCACCGCGCCATCCCCTTGCGCGTCGTCGGTCCCGGAAAGTTTCAGGCCAACGCCTGTTACCGAAAATGAATGCGACAGCAGAATATCGTCGCTGTCAGGCTGGTCTTCCATGCCGTGTCCCCTTCACGTGGTCAGTCTTTTAATAATCCCCAAAACCGAGTCTTCATCCTGCTTATGTGCGAAGCGGAACCGCTCCTTTTGCACTTCCGGATCGTGGAACTCGGGATCCACTTCGAGCAGGCGGGTATAGATCGCCTGTGCCTCCGCCTCGCGGCCCATCTTGGAGTAGTTCAAGAGCAGATACCGCATGGCCGCCGCGAAACGCGGCTGTTTCCGCAGGGCCCGCTGGCCTGCCATGACAGCGCGGCGGTGATCCCCGGCCATGGTCGCAGCCATGGCGAGCGTTGTGTCATAGCTATAGCTGATCGGGCTGAAGCTGCCGAGCGCCGCGCCGCGTTCCGCCGCGCGATAGGCCGCTTCGAACTCGCCCGTATAGAGCTTGTGCAGCGCGTAGTGATCCCAGACGAAGGGCTGGGACTGGTTCAGGTTCAGCGCCTGTTCGAGCATGCCGCCGGCCATGTCATGTTCATGGAAGACATAGCCCATCACATGGGCGATGCAGGCCAGCGAGATCGAGTTGAACGGATTGTTCGCGAGCGCGGATTCCGCTGCCATTCGCGCGTCTTCCAGCTCGCCACGGTTCAGAACACCGACATTCTCGCCGATCTTGAAGGTGGTCAGATATGCCCTCAGGGCCGGATAGACCGAGGCCGCGTCATGGGCCTCGTCCCCCTGCAACAGCATGGTCTCGGAATTGTTCAGCGCGTTCTCGTCGAGCTTGAACATCAGGTTCAGCGCTGTGTAACCGACCTTGGGCGGCCAGTCGTCGCGATTGTCGAGCATCCGCAGACGGTCCTCGAACATCGACTTGGCCATCCGGTCCACATTCTGCGCGATGAAACCTTCGAGCATCATAGAGTTCTGCATGATCTGGTCAGCGGAGGTCTGGATCGACTGGGACCATTCCAGCGCCATCCGGCTGGAACGGTAGAGAAAGAAGGTCAGGGTGAGGCTGTCGCGCACCTGCATGGTGCGCACGCGGGTATAGTATTCGGTCTCGAAGGCCTGAGTGAACTGGTCGGAATGCACGGTCGGGTCGCGGAAATCGAAGACTGCGACCGGCTCGAACTCTCGCAGGTTCCGGGCAACCCCCTC
Source organism: Pseudomonadota bacterium (assembly GCA_038746545.1). Lineage (GTDB taxonomy): Bacteria > Pseudomonadota > Alphaproteobacteria > Rhodobacterales > Rhodobacteraceae > Dinoroseobacter. The sequence continues at coordinate 133,909 of JBCDKN010000007.1, read as the reverse complement.
GAGCACGTAATCCGCCAGATGCTGGGTGTTGGCATCGCAGCCCTGCTGGATGTTTGGCAGGAACCCGACGCTGAACGTGCCCGGCTCCGGGTTCTCCGACAGATCCTCTGTGCTGCGCGTGGGCACCAGCAGGCCCCGGGTCTGGGCCGGGGTGGGCTTGCTCGGGCTTGGACGGGGATGCGCCTCGAGGATCTCGGTCGCTTTGTCGTACCAGATCTGGCGCTCCATCTGCAGCCAGTCCTCGAACTCCTCATCGGCGACGTCGATCCCTTCGAGCAGCTCGGTCTCCTCGCTCACCTCCAGCTTGTGTAGGGCTGCGGGGTCTTCGCTGACCACGTGGTGGTCGATCCAGATCTTGTCGAGCCGCAGCCCGATGGACATCCGGTTGATGTCGAGAATCTCATCGGCCAGCGGCCCCAGATCCTTGCGCAGCTCGAACACGGTCTGGCGCAGGGAAGACGCCGATTTCTGTTCGTCGCTGGCACTCCAGAGTTTGTCGCGCAGCCAGACCCGGGTGCGCTGTCCGCGCGGTGCCAGCGCCAGAAGCGCCAGCAGGCCCTGGGTTTTCTTCCCCCTCGGGGTCAAGTTCCGGTCGCCCGCGGAGAAAAGGCCCAGCGGACCAAGCACATAGAGCTTGGCCAGCTGGGCAGTCCCCGATTGGGGCTCCGCACTCACTTCGGACCCCCGAAACGGGTTAGACAGAGAAGCAGGGAAGGTTTGGGAATGTACCCGCCCCTCTGTTTCCACCGGGAAGGGTGCATCTGAACAGGGATTGGACACATCGAAGTCGAACTCCAGGCTTTGGTTCTTCAAACGTATCGGGCGGGAACAGTGCCCTTGATCGAAAAGATTAGCTACTGAAAAATTGCTTTTGTTCAAAGGTTTGGAGCCCATCTTGTCAGTGTTATCCGCATCCTGTCCAGATGCCTGCTGACCTTGGGTCATCTACCGTTAGTGAACTGTTAGTGATTCTGAGACTCAGCAATGACGATGGTCAAAGTTCGGCGACCCGTCTGCGTTAACCTTTGTTTACAAGGCTTTGCCTCCAGGCCGCCGTTTCCTGGCATATGCTTGCGCTGCCCGAGCCCCACGCCCGGCGCGCAATCTGAGCCGCATTTGCCAGCGGGGAGCGGGGCGAAATTTCGAAATCCTGTAAAAAGAAGTCTGGGTCGCGGTCTCACACGGCCCGCAGGGCGCAACGGGCCTCGGGACGTGTCGGGCCCTTAACCCTCGGGTCGCAGCCTCTGCTGCTGTGATGCCAATGGCAGCGGTGCAGGCGGGCATAGCCCGATTTCCGGTCAAGCCCCGTTTCGCCGCGCTGGCTTGACGCAGGGGCCGCGCATTTCGGCCTTGCGTTCTGCTGCCGCCCGGTCATTCTTTTTTGCGGCGCCTGTCGAGGTGGTCACACAAGATGGCCCCCGGCAGCCCGGCGGATGGCAACCCATGCCCTGCCGCCGAACCATAACTGGGAGATATGATCCATGAAAAAAACGACCCTTCTGCTGGCCACATCGGCGCTCGTCCTGACGCCGCTGCTCGCCAGCGCTGAATCCCTCCGCTGGGCACGGGCTGGTGACAGCCTGACCCTTGACCCCCACGCCCAAAACGAAGGCCCGACCCACGCGCTGGCCCACCAGATCTATGAGCCGCTGATCATTCGCGACATGTTCGGCCAGTTCGAAGGCGCGCTTGCAACCGAGTGGGGACCGAAGGCGGACGATCCGAATGTCTGGGTCTTCAAGCTGCGCGAAGGTGTAAAGTTCCACGATGGCTCGGACATGACGTCCGAGGATGTGGTGTTCTCCTTCGAGCGGGCGAAGTCCGAAACCTCTGCTATGAAAGAGCTGCTGACTTCGATCACCGAGGTGCGCGCGGTGGATGACATGACCGTCGAGTTCGTCACTGACGGCCCGAACCCGATTCTGCCGAACAACTTCACCAACCTGTTCATCATGGACAAAGGCTGGACCGAGGCGAATGGCGTCACCAAGGTGCAGGACATCGCCAATGGCGAGACCACCTTTGCGGCCACCAACGCCATGGGCACCGGTCCCTTTACCCTCACCAGCCGCGAGCCCGATGTCCGCACGGTGCTGACCAAGAACGATGGCTATTGGGGCGCGTCGGACTTCCCCATGGAAGTGAGCGAGATCATCTACACCCCGATCCAGAACGCCGCCACCCGCGTGGCCGCGCTGCTGACCGGTGAGGTGGACTTCATCCAGGACGTGCCCGTGCAGGATCTCGAACGTGTGGCCAGCACTGACGGGCTCGAGGTGAGCACGGCGGCGCAGAACCGCGTGATCTTCTTTGGCATGAATTCCGGCGCCGATGACATCGACAGCGACAATGTGGATGGCGCCAACCCGCTTGCAGATGTGCGCGTGCGCAAGGCCATGAACATGGCGATCAACCGCGACGCCATCAAGCAGGTGGTGATGCGCGGCCAGTCCGCCCCGGCAGGCATGATCTCTCCGCCCTTCGTGAATGGCTGGAACGAAGAGATGGACGGCGCTTCGATGACCGATCTCGACGCGGCCAAGGCGCTGATGGAGGAAGCGGGCTACGCGGATGGCTTCTCGATCACGCTCGATTGCCCGAACGACCGCTACATCAATGATGAGGCGATCTGTCAGGCCGCCGTCGGCATGATGGGCCAGATCGGCATCACGGTGAACCTCGATGCCAAGCCCAAGGCACAGCACTTTCCGCTGATCCAGAATGGCGACACCAATTTCTACATGCTGGGCTGGGGCGTTCCGACCTACGACTCCGAGTACATCTTCAACTTCCTCGTGCATTCGCGTGGTGGCGACCGGGGGTCCTGGAACAATACCGGTTTCACCGATGGCAGCGTGGATGAGAAGATCGTGAGCCTTGCCTCCGAGACTGACCTTTCGGTGCGCAACGCGACGATCGGCGAGATCTGGACCGTGGTGCAGGACGAGCAGCTCTATCTGCCGATCCACCACCAGGTGCTGAACTGGGGCAGCAAGCAGTCCGTCGACTTCCCGAATGTGGATCCCGAGGACCAGCCGAAGTTCAAGTACTTCGCCTTCAACTGATCCCTCGGGGCCAGTCTGATCAGGAATGCCGGGCCTTCGGGTCCGGCATTTTTCGTCTCGGACCGCGCATCTGCCGCCCATTTGCCGCAGCACTGATTGGAACGGGCGCAGATTGATCCGCTCGGGCGCAGGACGAGACTGGTTGCGCGAGGCGGGTTCGGCCTAGTCTCGGGCCATGACAGCATCCTTGCAGGACATCGCGCCGGGCTTTCACATCCGGCAGTATCGACGAGCCCGGTTTGATCGCTTGATCAGCCCAGTGCCCGCGGTGATCCGGGTCGAGGCGGGCGAGAAGCGTCTCACGATCGCTGGTGACACGATGCGTGCCGAGGCGGGGAGTTTGGTCCTTTTGCCGGAGGCGGCTCCGCTGCTGGTCGAGAACCTGCCCCTCGGCAGCGCGCCCTATGCAGCCACAGTGCTGGCCTTTCCACGGTGCGTGTTCGAGGCGGCCTATGCCCGTCTTGCCGAAGGGCCGCGCCGAAAGGTGGCTGTGCTGCAAACCTGCGGAGATACAGGGGAAACCGCGCAGCGCTTTGCCACTGCGCTGGCCGGACTCAGCCGCGCCCCGACCGATCCGCGCACCACGCTCGGCTGCGAGGCGCTGGCGCTTGAAATGGCGCTGGCGGGCGCCTGGCTGTCTCCCGCGCCGATAGAGGACCTCGCGGCGCAGCTGCGCACCCGGCTCGCGGCGGATCTCGCCGCGCCATGGACCGCCGAGCGCGCCGCCTGCAGCCTGGAGATCAGCCCGGCCACTCTGCGGCGCCGGTTGCGCGCCGAGGGGCAAAGCTTTCAGGAGATCCTGCGCGAGTTACGTCTGGCCAGCGGTTTGCATCTGTTGCAAACCACGCGCTGGCCCATTGCCTCGGTGGCCGAGGCGGTGGGGTACCGCTCCGCCTCGCGCTTTGCCAGTCGGTTTCAGGACCGGTTTGGCCTTTCCCCCAGTGCCTTGCGGCGCCCGTCATCCGATAGAGGAGACCTCGAATGACCGAAGAGACTTCCCCCAAACCTCTTGCCGCGCTGGCCACGGACATCCCCCTGCGGGAGGAGAAATCCTCCTATCCCGCGCCGTTTGCCGCCCGGGTCGAAGGGCGGGCCAAGCGCCAGCTGGGCAATGCATTCGGGCTGAGCAATTTCGGCGTGAACCTGACGGATCTGGCCCCGGGCGCGGAATCCGCGCTCCTTCACCGTCACAAGACCCAGGATGAGTTCATCTACATCCTGACCGGCCACCCGACCCTGAAAACCGATCAGGGCGAGGTACGGCTCGCGCCCGGCATGTGCGCCGGGTTTCCAGCCGGCGGCGTGGCCCATCACCTCGTGAACGAGACCGCCACCCCGGTCCGCTATCTCGAGATCGGGGATCGCAGCCCAGGCGATAGCGGCACCTATCCCGACGACGATCTGCAGGCCCATCTGATTGATGGGACCTATGTGTTCACGGACAAAAAGGGCACGCGATACAAAACCTGATGGCCCAGGGGGGCGAGGATTTTTACCCGCAAACCCGGGTATCACAGCCCCGTGATCTGCGCGTTTTCGCGATGACCCTGCGACATTTTGGCGTCATGCTGCCCGGGTTGCTGCATAGACCACATAAGGACAGATCATGACGCGATTGCTGACCTCGACCGCGCTGGCGCTGCTTGTCGCGGTTCCGGCCTCGGCCAACGAGTTCCGCTGGGCCTCGACCACGGATCCGCAGACCATGGACCCCCACGCGGTCAACTCCGCCCCGGTTCTGGGCTTTCTCAACAATGTTTATGAGGGGCTTGTCCGGCGCGGCAAGGACATGGCGATTGAGCCTGCACTCGCCACCGGGTGGGAGCCGATCGGCGAGGGAGAGGGCTGGCGCTTCACCCTGCGCGAGGGCGTAACCTTCCATGATGGCGCGGCCTTCACAGCCGAAGACGTCCTGTTTTCCTATCAGCGGGCTTCGGACGAGTCCTCGGATACCCGCAGCTGGTTTGCACCGGTCTCCGAGGTGATGGTCGTGGACGACTACACGGTCGACATCATGACCTCAGCCCCCAACCCAATCTTTCCGGACAGCATCGCGAACTGGATGATCCTCGATAGCGGCTGGGCCGAGGCCAATGGCGCGGCTTTGCCGGACAAAGAGTCTGGCAATTACGCGACGCTCAACGCCAATGGCACCGGTGCTTTCCAGGTGACCGCGCGCGAGCCGGGCCTGCGCACGGTGCTGGAACCCTTCGCGGGCTGGTGGGGAGAGGCCGAGCACAACATCACGCGTGCCGAGTTCACCCCGATCCAGAACCCGGCCACCGCTGTCGCAGCGCTGCTCTCGGGCGATATCGATATGATCAACCCGGTCCCGATCCAGGACGCCGCGCGCCTCTCGGGTCAGGCGGGTGTTCAGGTCATCCAGGGGATCGAGGCGCGGGTCATCATGCTCGGCTTTCCCCATGAGGCCGAGACGCTGAAATACTCCAAATCCGATGATCCGGGGAACCCGTTTGCGGATCTGCGCGTGCGACAAGCCGTGTCGCAAGCGATCAACGTGCCTGCGATCCTGCAAACGATCATGCGCGGCAATGCGGAACCTGCGAGCCAGCTCGTCAGCCCCGCCATGCGCGGGTATTCTGCGGACCTTGCCGCACGGCCCGCCTATGACCCAGAAGCGGCGCGCGCGCTCCTGGCGGAGGCGGGCTATCCCGACGGGTTTTCCTTCGGACTGAAATGCCCCAATGACCGCTATCTGAACGATGAGGCCGTGTGTCAGGCGGTGACCTCGATGCTGTCGCAGATCGGTCTCGAGCCCGAGCTTGAAACCATGCCCGTCCGCGGGTACTGGCCGCGCCTGCGCGAGGATGACTTCGACATGTACCTCCTGGGCTGGTCCCCGGGGACCTTCGACGCCGAGCACCCGATCCGCTTCCTCGCCTCGACCCCGAATGCTGAGAAGAAGCTGGGCTCGTGGAACTTTGGCGGCTTCTCGAACGCGCGGGTCGATGAGCTTCTGCCGATGATCCAGTCCGAGATCGACGACACCAAGCGTCAGGCCATGCTCGACGAGGCAACCGGCATCCTGCAGGACGAAGCGGCCTATGTGCCCCTCTATGTCCAGCCGCTGGTCTGGGGCGCGCGCGACACGGTCAGCCTGACCCAACGCCCGGACAACTTCTTCATCCTGCGCTGGGTGACGATGAACTGACACGTCCCCGACTTTGACAGATTGAAACGGCGCGGTCTCGGACGGCGCCGTTTTTTTTGGCTCAAAGAGAGACTGCCACCCAATATCGGGAACTAGTGTGTCGAACGTTTGAAAAGAATAACATCCTCAGGGGGATGGGTCCATTTCACAGTCCGTTTCAGTCGGGGAAGCCGCGTCGTGAAACAAGACAATTTCCAAGCTTACTCGGTTTTACGGCTATCGCCGCGTGCAAGATGTCTATTGCCGAAGTTGAAAGGCCGAGGATGCTTGCGCAAAGGCTCTTGCGCCGGCAGAGATCGCGTCCACCCAGTCCTCGATAGACAGATCGACGGTGTCAAAACCTTCGAAATGGGCCGGTAGACGCTCAGAAAAGAGCTCGTCAAAACTCAGGTCTCCGGAGGTGTCATAGTCAAAGGAATAGAGAAAAGTGGCCGCCGCGAGTGGCGCGATGCCGGTTGCATTAACAGCGGTTCTCACATCATTACGGCTTCTTCCGTCCGTGTCGACAGTCATGCCAATAACCAAACTTGCACGGATGACGCGCGATATTTCGGCGATGGACAGCGCGCCATTCGCACTCACGTCTGCAACAGAGAAGACTTTGCTCAAGCAATCCGCGCCATCGGAGCGACATTGCCAGACCGCAAGATCAAGATCACGCAGAATGCTCAAAGTCTCGCCGAAGAGAAACGAATGCGGAAATGGAAGACCAGCGCAGGGCGTGCCTCTGTGGATCTGAAAATCGCCCGGACTGGCTTCGGGTTCGAGCTCCCCGGAAGCCAAGGCCTTGTGCAAGGCGGCGATGTCCTCGGACGTGCTCGGCTCTGCCCTCGGCCAGGCTTGTACCAAAACATCGTCCTCTAACCGCATGAGCGACGGCGCATCATCGTCTTCGTCTGTACGCACAAACAACCATGAGCTTCCCTCAATGGGTGAAATCTCCTGTGGGAGGATCTCCAATACGCCATCGTTAGTGAATGCGGCCAATGTGTAGCCTTGAAACTCAATTTCCTGTGCGATTTCGCAATCATAAAAACCCCATAACCCCACAACGGATTGTTGGGCATGAGCACTCGAAGTTGCTGCCGCCGCCGTCAAAAAGAAAACAGCGAAATGAATGAGTGAGGCTCGCATGAAAACGCTCCAGTTTTTCTGGGGTTAGGGTGGGGAAGTCTGCAGGATTTTGCAATATACGATCCCATGGGTATCAGCGCGCGATCGCAAATGAACGCCAATGGATCTTTCCAATCATCTTCTGGGTAGATTGGTACTTCTAAGACATGCACCCTCTATGGGTTTCTCAACGCGAAGCGCATCGCCAACTCGGTAGGCTGTGACGCGCCAAGAGGCCTCGGCGGGACCGGATGGAAAGACGGATTGCTGATCCCGCTTGGCCGCCCCGGTCAAAAGGTTGGCATGGCCGGTCAAGACCATACCGGGGCCCTGCCTCTATTCCTTGGGCATCAAATCTCACCAAGGATCACACCCATGCCTCTCTCCCGATTTCAGAAAATCACGCTTGGTCTCAGCGGTATCACCGCACTCGTTATTGGCCTGTCTATCCTGTTCGTCCCGCGCACGTTCTACGCAAGTTATGGCATCACACTGGACCACAATCCGAACCTGCTGAGCGAGCTACGCGCTCCAGGGGCGGGGCTGGCGAGCTTCGGGGCGATCATGCTCTCCGGTGTCTGGCGTGCCGCGTTCGCGCCGCTCGCCTTCAAGGTGGCGCTGACGGTCTATCTCAGCTTTCCGGCCGGGCGTGTTGTTAGCCTGCTGGCCGACGGCGTTCCCTCGATCAGCATTCTCGGAGCTTTGGCGGTAGAAGTCGTGATTGCCGGTCTGCTGCTCGGCGCGTTCGGCTGGCGGTCATCCTTCACGCCTCACAGCCCGCATTCCACAGGGTATTGAGGGATGGCGCGTCACCAGCGCACCGGTGTCGCGCATCGCTTTGCGGGCTCAGACCGCGAGGATCCCGGCGTATTTCGTGCCACTGATCGGCTTGCCGTCATTGGCCAGCACAAAGCCGGAGATCACACGGGTCAGGCCCCAGACCAGCAGGAAGATGAAGAGCAGAAATCCGATGCCGAAGGCGAATGTGGTGATCATCGCGACGATCGCAATGGCGAATCCGATCCAGAACGTCCGGATCTGAAAGGTCAGGTGACTGTCGAGCAACGGAGATTTCCCACGCGACAGATAGGCATAGATCACCCCCGCAAGGCTGGTCAGGGCGATAAAGTAGCCCACCGCATAGAGGCCATAGATGATCTTTGCCGGCATCAGCGGATCGCCGGATCCCGTGGCGGGCGGCGGGGGCGGTATCGTGTCAGGATCGGTCATGCTGGGCTCTTTCCTCATCCTTTGGATCCAGTGGCGTGCGGGCGGATGCGCCGCCCGCTGCCGACATCAGTTGAACGTCACCGTGAGACTCGGGTTCCCCGGCAAGCCGAGATATTCAACTTTGGCCATGCCCTTGGCCTTGGCCGGGGGCATGAGCGGCCCGATGGACCCGACCGAGATCATGTCCCCTTCCTTAAAGGTAATACCTGTGCTGCGTAGCCAGACCACCGAGCGCAGCGGATTGCCGAGCACGGCGGCCCCGGGCGCTTCGGAGAGGACGGTGCCCTCGGCATCCGTGACGCGCACCTGCATCTCGGCCAAGAGATCAATCATGGCCCCACCATCCTCAAAGGGAATGGCCGGCCCCAGCACGCCCGCCCGCGCGCCCACCCCGCCCGCGGTGATCGTCGCGCCGGTCAGGGGCTCGTCCTTGGCATACATCAGGTCCGGAAGCTCGATGAAGCCGTGGACGGATGCGATGGCCGACATCACATCCGCGCCGGTCTCGGCAGAATTGATTGCGCTGCTGCCGACCACGAGGATCAGATCCGCCTCAAACAGCGGGCGCGCGCCGTGCGGGCCGGTCACGGTGGCCCCGTCCTCAAGAAACATGTCGCGGTACAGCACCCCGGCAACCGGCTCGGACACGCCGAACGCTTCCATGGCGCGGTCGCTGGTCAAGCCGGCCTTGTACCCCACGACGGGTCCCATATGGGGCTCCAGGGCCGCCGCGACCTTGGCCTGGGTGCAGAATGCCTCTTCCATGGTGGCGTTCACTCCCAGGGCTTTGGTCGGGGTCTTGGTTACGTAGTCCTCCACAAAGCTGGCAACCTCTGCATCCGTGGCGCAAGCCGCGAACGCGGCCGAGGGCAGGGCGAAGGCCGCAAGGGCTGCCAAGGCTGTCAATCTGGTCATGAAGGATCCTCCTGAAAATCGGTGTTCTGCGCCGCACAGGGCGGGATGGCGCAGGCCCCGGAGGCCTGTCACCATAGGCTGATACCGCGACCATGCCTTTCGCTTGGGCAGGGGGCAACGGTTTTCGCCCCATGGCGCGCCAGCTTGTGCCTGCCGCAACGGCGCGGGCCTGACCGCGCGACACAGCCCTTGACCGCGTCAGCCGGTCGCGGGACAACGGTGGGCAGCTTTGGGAGGGTGCATGCTCGCATTTATCATTCGCCGGGTGGTGCAGTCGCTGGTCGTTCTGCTCATTGTCGGTCTGGTCGCGTTCTCGATGTTCCGCTTTGTGGGGGATCCGATCGAGAACCTGCTCGGACAGGAGCGCACGCTGGAGGATGTCGAACGGCTGCGCGCGCAGCTTGGCCTCGATGATCCGTTCCTCGTGCAGTACTGGACCTTCCTCAGCCGGGCTTTTCAGGGGGATCTGGGGGTCTCCTACCGGCAGTCGCGCCCGGTGGCGGAGATCCTGCTGGAACGCGCGCCCGCCACGCTGGAACTGGCGCTGGTCTCGGGCATCCTCGCCATCGGGTTCGGCATCATCCTTGGCATTTTCACGGCGATCCGCCGCGATGGCTGGGCCGCAAGCATGGTCATGTCCGTCTCGCTGATCGGGGTGTCTTTGCCGACCTTCCTCATTGGGATTCTGCTGATCTATGTCTTTGCGGTCGAGCTCAACTGGCTGCCCAGTTTCGGACGCGGGGAGGTCGTCGATCTCGGCGGCTGGAGCACGGGGTTCCTCACGGCCTCAGGGCTCAAGGCCTTGATCTTACCGGCCATTACCCTTGGCCTCTATCAAATGACCCTGATCATGCGGCTGGTCCGATCCGAGATGCTCGAGGTGCTCCGACAGGACTATATCCGCTTTGCCCGGGCGCGGGGTCTGACCGAAAAGGCGGTGAACTTCCGCCACGCGCTAAAGAACACGCTGGTGCCGGTCATCACGGTGACAGGCCTGCAGCTGGGCTCGATCATCGCCTTCGCGATCATCACCGAGACCGTGTTCCAATGGCCCGGTGTGGGGCTTCTCTTCATCAACGCCATCCAGTTCGTCGATATCCCGGTGATGGCGGCCTACCTGATGCTGATCTCGGTGATGTTCGTGGGCATCAACCTGATCGTGGATCTGCTTTACTTCGCGATCGACCCGCGCCTGCGCGTGGATCGGTCCGGGGCCGGAGGACACTGACATGACGGATATGCCCAACGACGACACACCGAGCCCGGTGAAGGAGCCATCGCGCCTTGCCATCGCGTGGCAGTCGGATTTCGCATGGAAGTTCCGCCGCTCACCCGTGGCGATGATCTCCTTTGCGCTGGTGCTGCTGCTGGTGCTCTCGGCGGTCTTCGCACCGCTGATCGCGCCCTATGACCCGTTCAACCCGGCCTCGCTGAACCTGATGAATGGCTTCTCGCAGCCGATGCAACCCAACGCCTTTACGGGCGATGTCTTCTGGCTGGGGACGGATGATCAGGGGCGGGACGTGTTCTCGACCATTCTCTATGGCATGCGGATATCGCTCTTCGTGGGCTTTGCAGCGGTGCTTTTCGCCATGGTGCTCGGCGTCACGCTGGGGCTGATCGCAGGCTATGTGGGCGGCTGGGTCGAGACCCTGATCATGCGCGTGGCGGATGTGCAGCTGACCTTTCCAGCGATCCTCGTGGCCATGCTGATCTTCGGGATCGCCAAGGGGATCACCCCGGTGGAGTACCGCGATCAGATGGCGATCTGGGTGCTGATCCTTGCCATCGGGCTGTCGGACTGGGTGCAGTTTGCCCGTGTTGTGCGCGGCGCCACGCTGGTGGAGAAGAACAAGGAATATGTCCAGGCCGCGCGCCTGATCGGGCGAGGCTCCGGCGCGATCATGCTGCGCCACATCCTGCCCAATGTGCTCTCGCCGGTGCTTGTCATCGCGACCATCTCGTTGGCACTGGCGATTATCGCCGAGGCGACCCTGAGTTTCCTCGGGGTCGGCGCTCCACCAACCCAGCCCAGCCTCGGTACGCTGATCCGGATCGGGCAGGGCTTCTTGTTCTCCGGCGAGTGGTGGATCCTCTTCTTCCCGGCGGTCACGCTGCTGGTGCTCGCGCTCAGCGTGAACCTGCTGGGCGATTGGCTGCGCGACGCGCTGAACCCGAGGCTGCGATGATCGCTCAGTGGACGGGCGAGAAACGGGCCAATCGGTCGAGCTGCGGGGCCATGGTGCACCATTCATCATCGGATGTGAGCACCCAGTGCACATCGCCGGCCTCGGCGGCCACGATGATCCGTCCGGGATCGGTGGTCACCAGATCCGAGCCGATCACGTTGAGGAACAGGACAAGAGCTTGGGTCGACAGGCACATGAGAGGCACTCCTTTGCAGGCTGGTTCGCGGGCTCCGCAGATGCGTCAGACTATGCCGCAGCAGCGTCACCGTTGCGTCATTGACGATGCTGCGACGCAGCATTTGCCGCAGAGCGCAACGCGCGCCGCAGGTGAATTGCGCGTTTCCACGGCGGTTTGCTTTCAATTCGGGCAGAAAATCGGGCTCTCTGGGCCGCTGAAAGGAAGGTCCTCATGACCGAACCGGTGCTCTCCATCCGCAATCTGACCGTGGATATTCCCACGCGCTACGCCGTGTTGCGGCCCGTGGATAACGTGTCCTACGACATCGCACCGGGGGAGATCCTCGGTGTTGTGGGCGAATCTGGGGCAGGGAAATCCATGGCCGGGAACGCTGTGATCGGCCTTCTGAACCCGCCCGCCCATATCTCCAGCGGCGAGGTCTGGCTCAATGGCAAGCGCATCGACCGGCTGGGCATCGACGCCCTGCGTCGGGTGCGGGGCAAGGATATCGGCATGGTCTTTCAGGACCCGCTGACCTCGCTCAACCCGCTTCTGCGGATCGGTGATCAGCTGACCGAGACGATGCTGGCCCATCTGCCGATCTCCCGTGCCGAGGCCGAGGAGCGCGCCATCGCCGCCCTGGAAGAGGTCGGGATTCCTGCCGCTCGCCAGCGGGTAAACAGCTATCCGCATGAGTTCTCCGGCGGGATGCGGCAGCGGGTGGTGATCGCGCTCGCGCTCTGTGCGGAGCCGAGCCTTGTAATCGCGGACGAGCCGACCACAGCGCTCGATGTGTCGGTGCAGGCCCAGATCATCGCGCTTCTGAAGCGGCTCTGCCGCGAGCGAGGGACGGCCGTGATGCTGATCACCCATGATATGGGCGTAATCGCCGAGGCTGCGGACCGGGTCGCGGTGATGTATGCCGGGCGTCTGGCCGAGCTTGGTCCCGTGCGAGACGTGATCACCACGCCGAGCCATCCCTATACCCACGGGCTCATGGGCTCGACGCCGCTTGCCTCCAAGGGGCTGGCGCGGCTGCACCAGATCCCGGGCTCCATGCCCCGGCTGGGACGGTTGCCCAAAGGGTGTGCCTTCAACCCGCGCTGTCCCCGTGTGCAGGAGCGTTGCCGCCAGGACCCGCGCCCGGTGATTGAGACCGGCGCGCGCGCGGCCTGCCTCTATCCGATGGACGGCGCGGCGCCTGAAGGCGACGCAACACCACCGAACGCAGGTGCCCGACACTTGCCCGACACAAGTCCGACAGCGGGCCGACACGGGGCCGATGCCGGTCTGCAGGGAGGAAATCCATGACAGCCCTTGTCTCCGTCAAGGACCTGAGCCGCCGCTTTGACGTCTCCAAACCCTGGTTGAACCGGGTGTTGGAACGGCTGCCGAAATCCATCCTGACGGCCGTCTCCGATGTCAGTTTCGATGTGGAGGAGCGGACCGTCTACGCCCTTGTCGGCGAGAGCGGGTCCGGCAAATCCACCATCGGCAAGATGGTGGTCGGCTTGCTGGGGCCCTCCGAAGGCGGTGTTGAAATCAACGGGATAGACCTTGCGCGTGAAAGCGATGAGGCCGCGTTAGACGCGGTGTGTTCGGATATCCAGATGATCTTTCAGGACCCGTTCGCGAGCCTGAACCCGCGCTGGCGCGTCCGCGATATCATCGCCGAACCCGTCGCCGCCCGGGGCGGGCAGACCCAGGGACTGGCCGAGCGTCTGCTGGAGCAGGTGGGTCTCTCTGCCGAGGATGCCGGCAAGTTCCCCCATGAGTTCTCCGGCGGACAACGTCAGCGGATCTGCATCGCCCGCGCCCTCGCCTCGGACCCCAAACTGATCGTCTGTGACGAGCCGACCTCGGCCCACGACGTGTCGGTTCAGGCGCAGGTGCTGAACCTGATGTCCGATCTCAAGGATGAGTTCGGGCTGACATATCTCTTTATTTCCCATGACTTAACCGTGGTCCAGCATATGGCGGATCGGATCGGCGTGCTCTATCTCGGCCGGCTGGTGGAGGAGGCGGATCCCGCGACCCTCTTTGACACACCGCGTCATCCCTACACTCAGATGCTCCTGGCAGCGGCACCCAAGATGGACGGTTTCGGGCGCGAGGTGGACCCCCCTCAGGGCGAGATCCCGGACCCGATCAATCCGCCTTCGGGCTGTGCATTTCACCCGCGATGTCCCGTGGCCGAGGCGCGTTGCAGTGCCGAGCGCCCCAAACTGCGCGAGATCGGTGGGGCGCGGGTCGCCTGTCATTTGGCGAGCTAAGCGAACGGGTTACTCTGCAGCCATGCGTGGGGCCTGTCCGCCGATGCGCGCTGTGACCTCGCCCGCCGCAGAGCGCACGGCCTCGCCAAGACCGGGCAGGGCCGCAGGCGAAAACCGCGCCGAGGGCCCTGAGACCGAGATACCCGCCACGGGTTCCTGAAAGCTGTCATAGATCGGCGCAGCAACGCAGCACATCCCCTCGAAGCGTTCTTCATTGTCGAAGGCCCAGCCCCGTGCGCGGGCTTCGGCCAGATCCGTCAGAAGCGTGTTCGGCACTGTTAACGTCTTGTGCGAGAATTGTTCCAACCCTGTGCGCCGCAACAGTTTTTCCACGTCGCCTTGCGCCATGGCCGCCAGCAGCGCCTTGCCAATCCCGGAGGCATGCATGGGCCCGCGTGAGCCCGGGCGATGAAAAGCGCGGATCGGGTTATGGGTTTCAACCTGACCGATGAAGACCACGTGGTCGCTATCGGCGATGCCCATATTTGCGGTCTCGCCGGTCTGCTCCATCAGGGTCCGCATGGTGCTGCGCCCGACCTCCAACAGGTTGGTGCGCTGCATGAAACTGGAGCCGACGCGGAACGCCTCAAGGCCCACGCGCCAGGTCTGCGTCGCGTCGTCCATATCCACATAGCCATGCTTTTCGAGGGTCGCGAGCACGCGGTGGGCAGTCGAGGCGGGCATACCGAGCCGCATGGAAAGATCCGACAGCGTCCCGCCGCCATCCCGCGCCAGCGCGCTGAGCACCGAGAGCCCGCGATCCAACGCCTGGATGGTGCTCGTTTGCGTCTCCGAGAAGGGGTTCTTGGGGCGTCCACGACTGCGGCGCTGAGGGGAAGTCGAGTCGGTCATGCTCTCTCCGGATTGCCTTTCTAAGAGTATCTCTCAGTGAAAAATATTTTCAATAGTTTGGATTGAACTTTCTCTGGAAATTAAAAAAACTAATAAAAACAATAGGTAGGTGGTATTTTTATGAAAACGAAAAATGTTTTCGAAAAAATTGGAAAAATAGATCACCCTGTCTATGTTGCTGCTCAAAGGAGGACTGCACCATGTTTGAGCAAAACCCAGTTTTTATCCCGGGGCCCACCAATGTCCCGGACCGTCTGCGGCGCGCCATGGACGTGCAGACCCGCGACCACCGCTCGCCAGAATTTGGCGCGATGCTGCCCGCATTGTTTGAGGGTGTGCGCAAGATCTTCAACACCAAGAGTGCCGAAGTCATCACCTTTCCGGCCAGCGGTACGGGTGGTTGGGAAGCTGCGGTGAGCAACACGCTTTCACCCGGCGACACGGTGTTGATCGCGCGCTACGGCATGTTCAGCCACCGCTGGATTGACCTTTGCGAGCGCCACGGCCTGAACGTCGAGATCATCGAATGTGCCTGGGGCACGGGCGCGCCTGCGGATTTGTTCGCGGCCAAGCTGGCGGCGGACAAGTCTCACCGGATCAAGGCAGTTCTTGTGACCCATAATGAGACCGCGACTGGCGTGCGCTCGGATATTGGTGCGGTGCGCCGGGCCATGGACAGCGCCGATCATCCGGCGCTTCTGATGGTGGATTGCGTCTCCTCGCTGGCTTCCATGCCGTTCGACTTTGATGGCTGGGGCGTGGATATCGCGATCACTGGCTCGCAGAAGGGCTTCATGCTGTTCACCGGCATGTGCATCGTCGCCGTCAGCCAGAAGGCGCTCGATTATCGCGACACAGCGACCCTGCCGCGCACCTTCTTCAGCTTCGACGACATGCTCGCCGCCAATGGCGCGGGCGGTTATCCCTACACGCCGCCGATCCAACTGATGTTTGGGCTGGCTGAGAGCCTCAAGATGCTGGCCGAAGAGGGGATGGAAAACGTCTACGCACGCCATTTCCGCCTTGCCGAAGGGGTGCGCCGCGCGGTCTCGGCCTGGGGGCTGAGCCTCTGCGCGGAACGGCCTGAGCTTTACTCCGACACCGTGAGCGCCATCTACGTTCCCAAGGGCTTTGACAGCAATGCGCTGACCCAACACGCCTTCGACACCTATGACATCTCTTTCGGGGTGGGACTGGGCGAAATGAATGGCCGGGCCTTCCGGATCGGTCATCTGGGCGCACTGACGGATGTGACAATGCTGTCGGGCTTGGCAACTATAGAGATGGCCATGGCCGATCTCGACTACCCGATCGAGCTGGGTTCCGGCGTGGCCGCCGCCCAGCAGTTCTACCGGACCACGGCGGGCGCGAGCCTCGCCAAAGCAGCGTGAGGGCGTGATGAAAGACACGATCGAACCCGCGGTGATCCCGACCTATGAGGACGTGGTCACCGCCCATGAGCGGATCAAACCCTATATCCACCGCACACCGGTGCTCACCTCGTCCTATTTCAATGAGTTGACCGGGGCAGAGCTGTTCTTCAAATGCGAGAACTTTCAGAAGGCGGGGGCCTTCAAGGTGCGCGGCGCGTCGAACGCGGTCTTCGGGCTGAGCGATGAGATGGCCGCTAAGGGCGTGGCGACCCACTCATCCGGCAACCATGCGCTCTCGCTGAGCTATGCGGCCGGGCGGCGGGGGATCCCCTGCCATGTGGTCATGCCGCGCACGGCGCCTGAGGCCAAGAAGGCGGCCGTGCGGGGCTATGGCGGGATCATCACCGAGTGTGAGCCCTCTACCACGTCTCGCGAGGCGGTGTTTGCCGAGGTGCAGTCCGCGACAGGGGCCGAGTTCGTCCACCCTTATAACGACCCGCGGGTCGTAGCGGGGCAGGGGACCTGCTCGCGCGAGTTGATGGAGCAGACCGACGGGCTCGACATGGTGATCGCGCCCATCGGCGGCGGCGGCATGATCTCGGGCTGCTGCCTGACACTCAGCAATATCGCCCCCGAGGTGCAGATCATCGCAGCCGAGCCCGAGCAGGCCGATGATGCTTATCGCAGCTTCAAGGCGGGCCATATCATCGCCGATGATGCGCCGGTGACGATCGCCGACGGCCTCAAGGTGCCGCTCAAGGACCTGACCTGGCATTTCGTGTCCAACCACGTGTCGGACATCCTGACGGCTTCGGAGCAGGAGATCATCGATGCCATGAAGATCACCTGGCAGCGAATGAAGATCGTGATGGAGCCGAGCTGCGCTGTGCCGCTCGCCACCATTCTGAAGAACAAGGAAAAATTTGCCGGCAGGCGCGTCGGTGTCATCGTAACGGGCGGCAATGTCGACATGGACAAATTGCCGTGGATCATGGGCTAAGGGGAGCCAGGTTATGAACGCAGAAGCGAAATTCGCAGAGCTCGAAGTGGGCTACAACATTCCGGCGGCCATCGGCATGTCCGAAGCTGACATCCAGACCCCCTGCCTCGTCGTCGATCTCGACGCGCTGGAGCGCAACGTGGTCAAGATGGGCAACTTCGCCAAGGAGATGGGCGTCCGTCACCGGGTCCATGGGAAGATGCACAAGTCGGTTGATGTCGCCAAGATGCAGATGGAACTGGGCGGTGCCTGTGGCGTCTGCTGCCAGAAAGTGTCCGAGGCCGAGGCCTTCGCCCGCGGCGGCATCAAGGACGTGCTCGTGTCGAACCAGGTGCGCGACCCGGCCAAGATCGACCGTCTGGCGCGGATTCCGCGTCTGGGCGCGCGCGCCATCTGCTGCGTTGATGACATCGAGAATGTCGCCGACCTCTCGGCCGCGGCCACCAAGCACGGCACCCAGATCGAATGCCTCGTGGAGATCGACTGCGGCGCGGGACGCTGCGGCGTGACCACCACCCCCGCCGTGGTCGAGATCGCCAAGGCTATCGACGCAGCCCCGGGCCTGAAATTCTCGGGTCTGCAGGCCTATCAGGGCGCGATGCAGCACATGGACGACTACAACGACCGCAAGGCCAAGATCGATATCGCCGTGGCAATGGTGAAGGACGCCGTGGACACGCTGAAAGCCGAAGGGCTGGATTGCGACATCGTCGGCGGCGGCGGCACGGGCTCCTACTATTTCGAGGGCAATTCCGGCGTTTATAACGAGCTGCAATGCGGCTCCTATGCCTTCATGGATGCGGACTATGGCCGGATCCTCGACAAGGACGGCAACCGCATCGACCAGGGTGAGTGGGAAAACGCGCTCTTCATCCTGACCTCGGTTATGTCCCACGCCAAGGCGGACAAGGCGATCTGCGATGCGGGCCTCAAGGCGCAATCCGTGGATAGCGGCCTGCCCTTCATCTATGGCCGTGATGACGTGACTTACGTCAAATGCTCCGACGAGCATGGGGTGATCGCGGATCCCGATGCCAAGCTGAAGGTCAATGACAAGCTCAAGCTCGTCCCCGGCCATTGCGACCCGACCTGCAACGTCCATGACTGGTATGTGGGCGTGCGCGGCGGCAAGGTCGAAGCCCTCTGGCCCGTCACGGCCCGCGGCCTGGCCTACTGATCCAGCCCAACGACAACGGTGGGGGTGGCGCGACCACCCCCTCATTGTTCCTGAAATACTCCCGCCGGAGGCGTCTGACGCCCGAGGCAGAGCTGCCATCTGAGGGGAGGCACCTATGCTCAAGAAACTGGATGCGGACGGGCTTGTCATCGTCACCGAAGAGATCTGTCAAAAGGTTATCGACCGCGATCTCGCTTTCGCTGCCGTACGCGATGTCTTCGGCGCCATGGCCCGGGACGACGCGTATAACTTCCCGGTGATCCGCGAGGCGATCGGCCACGAAGACGCGCTCTACGGGTTCAAATCCGGCTTCGACAAGGCGGGCATGGTGCTGGGCGTCAAGGCCGGAGGCTACTGGCCCAACAACATGTCCAAGGGCATCATCAACCACCAATCCACGGTGTTTTTGTTCGACCCCGACACGGGCAAGCTCAAGGGGCTCGTCGGCGGCAACTACCTGACCGCGATCCGGACGGCGGCCTCTTCGGCGGTCTCCATCGATCAGCTCGCACGCAAGGATTCCAAGGTGCTCGGCATGGTTGGCGCAGGCCACCAATCCACCTTCCAGCTGCGCGCCGCCGTGGAGCAGCGCGACTTCGAGAAGGTCGTCTGCTGGAACCCCCACCCGGACATGATCCCGAACCTTGGCAAGGTCGCAGATGAGCTTGGCATTCCGTTTGAGGCGGTCAGCCGCGAAGAGTTGGGCGCGCAGTCAGACGTGATCATCACGATCACTTCGGCCTTCGAGCCGCTGATCGCGGCCGACTACATCAAGCCCGGCACCCATCTGGCCTGCATGGGCACGGATACCAAGGGCAAGCAGGAGGTCGATGCCGATCTCGTGGTGAAAGCGACCCTGTTCACCGATGAGGTGGCGCAATCCACCACCATCGGTGAAACGCAGCACGCCATTGCCTCAGGTGCGATTTCCGAGGCGGATGTCACACCGATTGGGCGTGTGATCAACGGTGATCACCCGGGTCGCAGCAGCGATGACGAAATCACGCTGTTCGACGGGACCGGCGTGGGCCTGCAGGATCTGGCCGTGGCGGCCGTCGCTGCTGAGCAGGCCGTTGCGACCGGGGCCGCACAGGTCGTGTCGCTGTAAACCAACTGACAACAATCCCTGTAGAGGCCGCCACAGTGTTGGCGGTCTCTACACGTCTCAAACCGCGTTAACCAAGTTTCTAAACACGCCCCTGTGAAACCGCTTCTTTGGGAAATTCTATATCCGCCCGGAAAGGATGATTGATTACAGAGGGCTAGGGGAATTGCTGCGCCTGCATTATTCTGTCTTTTCAGCTCTCTATTAAGTGATCATTAACTTGTTGCTTGACCGAAAAGGGCGCGTGATTAATCTTAACTAAAGTTTCAAGGTGATGGAGGATCGCCGTCGGACTGTGTGTTCTGAAGTAACCTGCCGCATATTCAGCGGCTTTTGTGGTTGTCTTGATGTAAATTGGTAGTCGCCCTTTTTGGGTGTCAAGATTTTCTGAATTCGCACCTGCGGCGTTTCCTTTCGATGTGTCGAAAAGGATAGACTGCATGAATACCCCGCTGACCCCCGAAGAAATCGTCAATTCGTTTCCTGTTGCAAATCAGGACTTGCCCGCCATCACGACGCTCGCCGATGGCAGGTTCGTGGTGGCTTGGGAATCCGAAGGCCAGGACGGGGAGCAGAACGGCATCTATGCGCAGGTCTTCTCCGCCCAGGGGGAACGGATCGGCCTCGAGTTTCTGGTCAACGACACCCGCAGTGGCGCCCAGTCCGACCCAGCCATCGCGGCGACCGAGGATGGCGGATTTGTTGTCGTCTGGGAAAGCAATGACGGCAGCGGCACTGGCATCTTTTCGCAGCGCTACGATGTGAACGCAGAACCGGACGGCGGCGAGACGCGGGTCAATGACATCGTCTCCAGCTCTCAGACCGATCCGTCCGTCGTAGGGCTGCCCGGCGGCGGCTATGTCGTGACTTATTTCGACAATGGCAGCGCGGCGGATTTCTTTGATGACATTCGTGCTCAGATCTTTGACGCGTCTGGCGCGCCTGTGGGGACGACCTTCCGTGTCAACACGACCGGAGCGCTGTCCGGGACCAACGAATCCCACGCCGAAGTAACCGCGATCCAACCCTCGGGCGACGCTGGCAATCAGGCTGCGGGCGGGTTTGCGGTGACCTTTACGAGCGGCAGCCTCTCTTTCGTGCAGGTCTATGATCTGACGGGCAATCCCGTGGGCGGAGAGATTGCACTGGCCTCTCCTGCGGCACCAAACCCCACAGAACCGGTTCTGGCGGGCCTCACCGGGGGCGGGTTTGTCGCGGTCTTCCGCGACGGTTTGGGGGAGATCTCCGCGCAACTTTTCTCCGGCGACGGGACCGCCATCGGTGGCACGTTCCAGGTCAATACCGAGACCTCGTCCTCCCAGTTCGAGCCTGAGGTGATTGGCACGCCTGATGGAGGATTCACGGTTGTCTGGACGTCCAACACGAGCGGATCTGCAGGCGATGGCAACGGGCGTGGTATCATTGCACGTAGCTTCGATGCGACGGGGGTGGCAACGACCGGCGAAGTGATCGTGAATGAGCAGACCCTAAGCACGCAGGACCAGCCGGTCGTGACCGCGCTGCCCGACGGAACGCTCGCGGTTGCATGGACCTCGGTAACGTCCGGAGACGCCGGGGACGGGAGTGGAACAGCGGTGGCCGTACGTCTGTTGGGCGATCCCTTGACGTTTGTCGCGGCCTCCGCCTCGCCAGAGATCGAAGCGGTGTCCTCCGAGCGGACGATGCTGGAAGTGGATCTGAACGCCGGGCCCCAGTTGATCGATGCGGACGGGGCTGCGGCCGTGTCCGACATGGATTCCGCGGATTTCGATGGCGGGCGGCTGCTCGTCGGACGGATTGCGCAATCTGCGGATGAGGACGAATTCCCCGCGCAGGACTCCGAAGGACAAGACAATTTTGGGCTCAGCACGGCTGGTCTGGTCAGCATCAGCGGCGCGGATGTTTCGGTGGACGGGACTGTCATTGGGACAATTATGTCCGATGGTCAGGCCGGTGCGCAGCTTGAGATTGCGCTGAACAGCAACGCGAATGCGGCGGCTGTGGAAGTTCTGGTCGAGAACCTGACCTATGCGAATGCGTCGGATGATCCGCGCGCAAGCGTCGTCCTCGCGATTCAGCTCGAGGATGGCGATGGTGCGGCCTCCGACCCGGTCGTCGTGACACTCAATATCGAGCCTGAGACCGATGCAGATCCGAAGATCCGCGGCGAGGTGCAGGTCAACACGGTTTTCGCGAACGACCAGGCTGATTCCGATATCGCAGGGTTGGCAGATGGCGGCTATATCTCCGTCTGGACCTCGACCAATCAGGACAATCCAGGCGATTTCAGCGTCGGGGTCTTCGCACAGCGCTATGACGCCAATGGCGCGGTGCTCGGGGATGAATTCCTGGTCAACACCACAGTCACGAACTCACAGTCCGATGCTTCCGTCGCCGGGCTCACCGATGGCGGTTTCGTCATCGTCTGGGATGACAACTCAATCGACAGCATCCGGTTGAGCCGCTTCGACGCCAACGGTGTCGAGACCATTTCGGAGTTGCAGGTCGCGACAAATCTGGGCGGCTCGCAGTTTGAGCCCAATATCACCGCGCTTAGCAATGGCGGCTATGTGGTCACCTGGACCAGCAACAGCTCTGGCGGCGACGGCAATTCCAACGGCGTGAAAGCACAGGTCTACAACGCTGCCGGCAATGCCGTGGGCGGCGAGATCTTGATCAACGAGTTCACCGACGGCGCGCAGGATTCCTCCCGCGTTACAGCTCTGGACAATGGTCGTTTCGCCGTTGTTTGGGAACAGAACGACGCCGCCGACGGCGATGGTAGTTCCACTTCGGTGTCCGCCCGCATCTTCGAGGCGAACGCGACCCCGGCTGCGGGCGAGTTCCAGGTCAACACCTTTGTTGAGAGCACCCAAAGCCAGCCCGATATCGCGACCCTGTCGAATGGGGACATCCTCGTTGTCTGGCGCTCCGAGGCGCAGGACGGCTTCTCGGGCGGCATTTATGGCCAGCGTTTTACGGATCAGGGCGTCGCCGTTGGTGGTGAATTCCGGATTAACGATTTCACCGACAGCAACGAGCGCGATCCCAAGGTGATCGGTCTTGATACGGGCGGCTTTGTGGTGGCCTGGGAAGCGGACACGAATGTCGGTTCCGGGACTGATGTCATTGCGCAAGTCTTTGATGCGGATGGTACGCGTGTCGATGGTGAGACGCTGGTCAATACACGTGTTGTCGGGACGCAGGACGAGATTGCCCTTACGGCGCTGCCTGATGGCAACTACGTGGTGCAGTGGACGTCGGACAATGGTGATGGCGGTGCCGACGGGATTTTCCAGCAGATTTTCGGCGATCCAAGCGAGATCAGCACCTCTGAGGCGCCGACGATTAATGGTTTGGCCTCGAATATCGAGCTGAGCGAGGCAGAGGCGAACGCGGGGGCACTTCTGTTCCCTGCGGGCGCTGTGAGCCTGACCGACCTTGATTCCGCCGATCTGGATGGTGGGCAGTTGCGGGTGAACCGCATTGTGACGGCACCATTGCAGGATCAGTTCAACGCACCCGACGGGCCGGGTCAGGATTCTGTGACCATCGCGGTGGGGGGCGATATCACTCTGGCTGGGTCGACCCTCTCGGTGAACGGCACGGCTGTGGCCACCATTACCTCCGATGGCACCGATGGCGCGTCGCTGGTTCTGGATTTCTTGCCCGGCGCTTCTGTCGAGGCGGTCGAGACGCTGCTTGCAGCGCTTTCTTACGAGAACTCCTCTGATGATCCGCGCGAAAGCCGGACCTACTCCATAACGCTGCTGGATGGGGATGGGGGCGCGACGACGCCCTTCGTCTTCGAGATCGATCTGACCCCGAGCACGGATCTCGTTGGGCTGGAGATGGTCGGGTCGGAAACGCAGGTCAATGCCTTCACGCTCGAAGCTCAGTCCGATCCTGGCGCTGCCGTTTTGTCGGATGGCGGCTGGGTTGTGGTGTGGACCTCATCCGAACAGGATGGGTCCAGCACCGGCGTCTATGCACAGCGCTACGCCGCCGACGGGACGGCAGTGGGTGGGGAAGTCCGCGTCGCGACGACCTTCGTCAACACACAGGCGGACCCGGTGGTCACCGGACTAAGCAATGGCGGCTATGTCATCTCCTGGGAGGGCAATGGCCCCGGCGACACCTTCGGCGTCTTTGCCAAGGTATTCGACGCAGCGGGGGCTGCGGTCACTGGGGATGTTCTGGTCAATTCGGCCACCAGCAGCTCGCAGTTTGATCCGGCTATTACAGCCCTCGGCACCGGGTTCGTGGTCAGCTACACCTCCTCCAGCCTTGACGGCAGCAGCGAAGGCATCGGCTTCCAGCGCTTTGACGCCAGTGGCACAGCGCAGGGCGCAGAAACAGTCGCGAATGTTGAGAATTCGAGCGCTCAATCCGAGTCCGATATCACGCAACTGGCCGATGGTCGTTTTATCGTCGTGTGGGAATCCAACAATTCCGGCAACGCTGGAGATGGCAGCGGCCAGGGTGTATTTGGCCGGATTTTCAACGCCGATGGCACGGCAGCGACCGGCGAGTTCCTGATCAACGAGATCACCGTCAACTCCCAGGGCGCTCCGGCTGTGGCCGCAACGCCGGATGGCGGCTTCCTGGTCACCTTCGAGGATTCTTCGAACACGCTGGACGGCTCCGGCGTGTCCATTGTCGGTCGCAAATTCGACGATACCCGTGCGCCCGAGGATGACCAGTTCGTTGTGAACGGCTTCACCTTGGGGACGCAGTCCCAACCGGATATCACTGTCCTGGCCGATGGCCGCTACGTGGTCAGCTATACGGCTGACGGGAACTCAGGCGATCGCAACTCGAATTCCGTCATCGTGCAGGTGTTTGAGGCTGATGGCAGCCGGATTGACGAGTCCTTTATCGTGAACTCCGAAACCGCCAGTGCGCAAGATTCTGGGCAGGTTGTAGCGTTGCCGGGTGGCGGCTTCGTGGTGGTCTGGTCGTCAGGCACCTCCGGCACTGCCGGAGATGGCGATGATCGCGGGGTCTTCCAGCAGATCTATGGCCTGCCCGGGGATTTCAATCTCGATGAGGCGCCGACCATTGTGGGGGTGACCAACACGCGGACGATCTCCGAGGCTGATGCGAATGCGGGCCTCGTGGCGCTCGAGCTGGATCGCGCGGTCGCCGTGGGCGATCTGGATGCGACGGACTACAATGGCGGGCTGCTGCATGTAGAGATCGACCAGAACGCGGATCGTCTGGACCAGATTGCAGGCGTCGATGGCCCCGCCCAGGATGTGCTGGGGCTCATTGAGGACGAGGTTGGTAATGGCGCGGTGACGCTGGTGGGCACTGCTGTCAGAGTGAACGGCGTCACTGTCGGGACCCTGACCAGCGACGGGACCGCAGGGCAGCCTTTGACCATTGAATTCAACGGCAATTCCACGGTGGAATCCGTCGAAGCTGTGATCGGCGCCTTGGGCTATTCGAACACGTCTGATGGCCCGGCTCTGGAACGCCGGGTCAAGATCCAGTTGACCGATCCCGAGGGCAATGCCGCTCCGGATCAGTTCATTGATCTGACCGTGACGCCCAGTGCTGACGGCACGTTGGTTGCCGGAGACGAGATGCGGGTGAATGCCTTCACCCAGGGCGAACAGAATCTTCCTGTGCTGGCCGAACTGACCGGCGGCGGGCATGTGGTTGTCTGGTCTTCGTCCAATCAGGACAACCTGAATTTCGACAGCGATATCGGTGTCTTTGCCCAGCTTTATGACGCGAACGGGGTGCCTGCAGGACCTGAGTTCCAGGTCAGCACGGCCTTTGAGCGGGCGCAAGCGGACCCGAGTGTGGCGGCGACCTCTGACGGTGGCTTTGTCGTTGTGTGGGAAAGCACGAACCAGGACCAGCCGGGCAGCTTCAACTTCGGTGTCTTCGGGCAGCGTTACGACGCCAGTGGTGTCCAGATCGGCAGTGAGTTCCAGGTCAATACGACTGTTGTCGGGCAGCAGTTTGATCCCTCGGTCGCGACGTTCGTCGACGGCGGGTTCGTGGTGGTCTGGACAGCGAATGCCGGCGATGGCAGCGGAGATGCGATCATTTCCCAACGCTTTGACGCCTCGGGCGCTCTGGTGGGCGGCGAAGTCACGGTCAATATCGACCAGACCCTGAGCAGTCAGAGTGATGCGGAGGTCGCGACGCTCGTTACGCCCGGCGGTCTGAATGCGGGGCACGCTGTGGTCTTTACGGCGCCCACATCGGGCGGCGACGGAGACGGGGACCGGACTGGCGTTTATCTGCGCGTGTTCGATGAGACCGGTGCTGCTCTCGGCGCAGAAACCCTTGTAAACACCACAACCCTCGAAGACCAGTTCGACGCTGAGATCACCGGTCTTGCCGGTGGCGGCTTTGTCGTCACATGGACCGATGACACGACCGATGGCAGTTTCCGTGGGGTCAATGCGCAGATTTACACGAATGCCGGTGTGACGGTCGGCGGTGAGTTCCGCGTCAACACCAATACCAGCTCGGACCAGTTCAGCTCCTCTGTCACCGCCATGGCCGATGGCGGCTTCGTCGTGACATGGACGTCTGATACTGGTGATGGATCCGGGCAAGGGGTCTTTGGCCAGCGCTACGATGCCAATGGCGTTCGTATCGATGGCGAGTTCCAGATCAATCAGGAGTTCTCGAGCACCCAGAGCCAGAGCGCGGCACTGGGTCTGGCCGATGGGGGGCTCATCGTATCCTGGCGCTCCGAGACGAGCTCTTCGGCCGGTGATGGCTCAGGGGGCGCGATTATCCAGCGGGTATTCGATGCAACGCCGACGGCGGATACCTCGCCAATCCTGTCCGATGTGCAGCGTCTCAAGAGTGTCGGTGCGAACGATGTGACCGGCGGGTCGGTCACCCTGCTGGATGCGGGCGTGTCGCTCGTGGATCCTGATGGTGGCAACTTCGACGGTGGTACCCTGCGGGTCTACTACACGGCCGGCGACACCGCTGATGACCAACTGTCCGTTGTCGCCAACGGGGCGGTGACTGTCGCGGCTGGTGTGGTCTCGGTCAATGGCACGGCAATCGGCACAATCAACGGGGCCGAGGATGGCGTGAACGGCGTGGCGCTGGCCATCGACCTGAACGCCAATGCGACCGCCACCGAGGTGGCGCTGCTCTTTGAGGCGATCGGTTTCAGCTTCAATGGTGCGGCTGTTGATATCCAGTCCCGGGATCGGGGCATCGGATTCACCTTGACCGACGGGGCCGGTGGGCAAACACAGCCGGACTCCGTTCTCCTGGACATCTTTACGGGCTCGTCATCGGCGCAGTTCCAGCTGCGGGACTTTGGCTCGGATGAAACCGGGTTTGCATCCACGGATGTGCTGGGGGGCACCTCGGAAACCGAGCTGCTCACGACTCCGTTCCGCCTGGATCCGAATGTCGAGCTGCAGAACACCTCCGGCGTCACCTTCGCCGGGGGTCAGGTCACGGTCAGCATTAACTCCGGCGGGCAAAGCGTCGATCTGCTGTCAGTGGCCAATATCGGCACAGGCGATGGTCAGATCTCGTTCAATGGGGCTGATGTCAGCTATGAAGGCACCGTGATCGGGACGGTGAACGGCACCTCCACGGGGCAAAACGGGTCTGCGCTCCGGATCGACCTGAATGCATCGGCGGATACCGATGCGGTTGAGGCGCTCGTCGAGGCGTTCACCTATGCCACGACCGGCGCGATCAACCGCACACAGCAGTCCTTCAATATCTCGGTTTCCGGGACGGGCGGATCTACATCCGCCACTGCGACTCTGATCATCGATGATGATCTGGTCCTTCCCGCGACAGGCGAGGACGAGCTGGTCAACAGCTTCGTCTCGGACCAGCAGAGTAATCCGGTGATCGCGGATCTCAGCGGGGGCGGCTACGTCGTCGTCTGGGTGTCGGAGGGCCAGGACAATCCGAATGCGAGTTCCCAGACAGGTGTCTTTGCTCAGGTTTATAACGCGAACGGATCGCCTGTGGGCGTGGAGTTCCAGGTCAATGACATCGCGCCCCAATCCCAGTTCGAGCCGAGCGTCACTGGGTTGAGCAACGGCAATTTCGTTGTCACTTTCACGGATGCCAATGGGGTGCGGGATGGTTCCGGCAGCGCCGTGGTCGCACAGATCTTCGACGCGAGCGGTGCACCCATCGGGAGCAACCAGGTCGTCAACGAAGAGACGCAGAGCACACAGGACACGTCTCAGGTCGTCGCCCTCGACAATGGTCGTTTCATGGTGCTGTGGGATTCCGAGACATCCGGCAGCGCCGGAGACGGAAACCGCGAGGGTATCTTTGGACGGGTCTTCGCAGCCGATGGCACGCCCGAAGGCGGTGAATTCCAGATCAACTCCACGACGGCGCAAAGCCAGCGCGATGTCTCTGCCGCAGTGCTCGACAATGGCGACGTGATTGTCGTCTGGCAAGATAACGGGGGCGCAGATGGCAGCTCCAACGGGATCTTTGCGCAGCGCGTCGATGCGACGGGCGCGCTGGTCCAGATAGATGGTTTGGCGCCGGGCGCGGACGAACAGCAGATCAACGTTGAGACCAACGGATCACAGCTCAATCCGGATGTGGCCGCGATTCCGCCGGGTGGAACGTTGATGAACGGCGGCTTTGTCGTTGTCTGGCAAGGGCCCGGGTCCAATGGCACGGATGTCTTCGCGCAGATCTTTGACGAGCTTGGCAACGGGTTGGGCGAATTCCAGGTCAATGTGAGTGAGCAGTTCACGCAGTCCGATCCGCAGGTGATTGCCCGTCCGGATGGGACCTTTACTGTTGTGTGGACCGATGACAACGGGCTCGACGGCAGCGGTCAGGCGATCATTGCCCAGAACTTCTCCGGGCTTGGCATTGCGCTTGGCTCGTCCTTCGTAGTCAATTCCGAAGGATCGTCGACCCAGAACCAACCGGATCTCGTGGCGCTTCCCGATGGGTCGATTGCTGTGGTCTGGACCAGCCAGACCTCCGGCTTTGCCGGAGATGGTTCCGGGCAAGGCGTGTTCCAGAAGATCATCGATGCGCCTGCGCCCGCTTCGGGGGCAATGGATCCGGTGATCGAAGGGATCAGCAGCGAAGTCACCTTCAACGAGCAGGACGTGAATAGCGGGCTGCAACTGCTTGAAATCGACGATGCTCTGACTGTTGTCGATGAGGACTCCACCGATTTCGACGGGGGCCAGCTTGTCGTTGGACAGATCGTGGGCTCCGGCGATGTTCTGGCGTCGCAACTGGGCAGCGGGCTCGGGAATGAGCAGGACCAGCTGGGCCTCGTAACCGGCAACGGCGTGGCCGTTGTTGGCAATACCGTGGAGGTGGATTCAGTCTCCATCGGCGTGATCAGCTCGAACGGCGCGGATGGCGCGCTCTTTACGGTGGATTTGAATGCCAACGCGACGCCGGAGTTGATCGAGCGCGTCATTGCCCAGCTGGGCTATGCAAATGTCTCCGGCAATCCGGCGAGCGAACGCGATATCAGCATCCGGCTGAGTGACGGTGATGGCGGATCCTCCGATACGGTGCGTGTGACCGTGAACATCGAGGCGTTCGTGGATCGGTCCCAGGTCGCCGTAGGCACGGAAGAACAGGTCAACACCACCAGTGAAAACGCTCAAACCGGAGCGGAGACCTCGCAGATCTTCGACAGCAATGGTGATCAGATTGGCTATGTCGTGGTCTGGGATTCGCCGTCTCAGGATCGGCCCTCGGACACGGGCACAGGTGTCTTTGCTCAGATTTATGACCTGAACGGAGATCCGGTTGGCGTGGAATTCCGCGTCAATGAGAACACCGAATTCAGCCAGGACGATCCCCAGGTGGCGGGGCTGCCCACGGGTGGCTTTGTGATTAGCTGGTCCTCGTCCGATGGCAGCGACAGCTTCCTGCGTTTCTTCGAGGCTGACGGGACCCCGCGCACCGGCGATATTCGTGCCAATGATGTGACTATCGGGACGCAGGACATCGGGGATATTGCGGTTCAGGATGATGGCACGGTGATCGCCATCTTCACGGACAACAATTCGCGCGATGGTAGCGGTTTCGGCGTCTTCCAGGTCCGTTTTGATGACGCGGGCAACCCCCTTGGGGCGAGCACCCAGGTGAACACCCAGACATCGAGTACCCAGAACCAGCCATCGGTGACGGTCCTGCTCGACGGCCGCTATGTGGTGACATGGACGTCGCTGACAAGCGGCGGAGCGGGCGACGGCTCGGGGTCCGGCGTGTTCGGTCAGCTCTTTGAAGCCGATGGCACCGCGATCGGGGTTGAATTCGGCCTGAACACCATCACCACCGGAGAGCAGACGAACTCCTCTGTCGCGGCTCTTTCGGATGGTGGCTTTGTGGCGGTCTGGACCGATCAGAATGCTCTGGATGGCAGCGGTTGGAGCACGCAGCTGCAGCGCTTCGATGCCAACGGGGTCGCAGTTGGTCAGCAGGTGCGGGTCAACGAGAACACGATCAACAGCCAGTATCAGGCCCAGGTCATCGCGCTGGATACCGGTGGCTGGCTTGTCGTGTGGGCGGATGACAGCGGGCTCGACGGCAGCGGACTGGGGGTCTTCGCACAGCTCTATGATGCGACAGGCAACCGGATTGATGGCCAGTTCCAGGTCAACACACAGGTCCAGAGCGCGCAATTCGAGCCGGCCGCTGTGGCTCTGCCCAATGGCGACTTCGCGGTCGTCTGGATTTCGGCAAGCAGTGGCCCGGCCGGAGACGGCAGTGACAACGGCATCTTCCAGCAGGTCTTCAGCTCTGGCGGTGTCGGCGATTCCGCCGCACCGATTTTGGTGGGGCTGCCCGATGCGGTGACCTTCGACGAGGCGGATCTCAATACCGCGCCGCAACTTCTCGCCCCGGCTATCGCGCTGGGCGACGGGGACTCCGCGGATTTCGACGGCGGACATCTCGTGGTGGCCATGCTGCTCAACGGCACAGTGCAGGAGCAGTTTGACCAGCCGGATGAGACGACGCAGGATCAACTGTCGGTGGATACCTCGGGTGCTGTTTCGGTGGTCGGTCAGTCTGTTCGCGTGAATGGCACCGAAATCGGTACGATCACGAGCGACGGCGCCGATGGTGCGCCGCTTGCCATTGATTTTAACGCGAATGCCACGCCGGAGCGGATCGAAACCCTGATCGAGGCGCTCAGCTACGCCAATATCTCGGATGATCCCGAGGCGGCCCGCAAGATTGCCCTGCAGGTCACAGATGGCGACGGGGGCACGGTGCGCGAGATCATCGACGTGACCATCACGCCCGAGATCGACGGCCTTGAGGCCATCGGCTCCGAGCGCCAGACCAACAGCTTCACCATCAACCAGCAATTCGACAGCGAGGTCGCGAGCCTCGCGGATGGTGGCTATGTCATCGTCTGGACCTCGACCAACCAGGACGCGACCGGAGACAATGACAACGGTATCTTCCTGCAGCGCTACGACGCGGCCGGTGCGCCCGTGGGCGGCGAGATCCAGGTCAACAGTTCCATCCAGGGCGCGCAGACCGATCCCGTGGTTGTCGGCCTGTCCAATGGCGGCTTTGCGGTCGCCTATGAAGACAATTCCGGCGTTCTGAGCCCGAACAACGATTTCGAGATCCTGCTGCAAGTCTTCGACGCCAACAGCGCGAAGGTCGGTGGCGAGATTGTCGTCAACTCGGCTTCGGTCTTCCAGCCGTTCAATCCCGCCATGGCGGCCTTTGATAACGGCAATTTCGTTGTCGTAGCCGAAAGCCGGGCCAACGCGACAGGCCAGGACACGATTGTCGGCCAGATCTATGACGCGGCCGGCGGTCAGGTGGGCGTCGGGTTCGAGATCCCGACCATTGGCAACGTCATAGACAACCCGGATGTCGCAACCCAGGCGGATGGCACCTTTGGCATCGTTTATACGGCGCGTGGGGTGGACAATGCGCCCACGAATGATGATGGCATCCTGTTCCAGCGCTTTGCGGCGGATGGCTCGCTCGTCGGCGGCCCGATCGTGGTCAACACAACGCGCGAAGGCGGGCAGATCGATGCCTCAATCACTGCCTTGCAGGGCGGAGGCTATGTCGTGGTCTTTGTCGGGCCCGGCGATGACACCGGCAGCCAACTTGGCGTGTTTGGGCAGGTGCTTGCCGCAGACGGCAGCTTGGTCGGGGGGCAGTTCCTGATCAACGAACAGGTCGACTTCAGCCAGCGCGAGCCGGATGTGGTCGCGCTGGACGGGGGCGGCTTCGCGGTCTCTTACACTGATGACAACAATGCCGATGGAAGTGGTTCGGGCGTCTTTGTGCAGCAATACGATGCAGCAGGGCACCGCGTCGATGGCGCTGTTCTGGTCAATGAAGAGACCGAGAGCACCCAATCCGCGGCCTCTATTGCAGCGCTGCCCGGGGGCAACCTCGTGGTGTCCTACACCTCAGCGACCTCCGGAGAAGCGGGTGATGGCGACAGCAATGGCGTCTTCCACCGGATCCTGGGCGATCCGGCGGACTTCTCCTTTGGGCTCGAGCCAGTGCTGGACGGCGTGAATGACGAGGTCACCTATATCGAAGACGATGTGAATGGGGTCCCGCAGCTGATCGATGCCAATGGGGCCGTGGCGGTCTCTGACCCGGATTCCGCGGATTTCGATGGCGGCTCGATCCTTGTATCGAACCTTGTGTCCTCGGCGCCGCTGATCGACCAGATCAATCCGCCCGATGACCTGACCCAGGATCAATTGGGCCTGCGGCAGGCGGATGGGATTACCATTCTCGGAGCAGATGTCTCGGTGAATGGCACTCTCGTCGGCCAGATCGTTCAGGGGGGGCAGAACGGGGAGCCGTTCGAGCTGTCGCTGAATGCCAATGCGGATGCGGCGATTGTCGAATTGCTGGTCGAGAACCTGACCTATCGCAACATCTCGGATGATCCGCTCGATGTGCGCCAGCTCCGCGTTCAGATTACCGACGGTGATGGCGGCGCGTCTGAGCCTGCGATTGTGACCGTCAACATCACGGCATCGCCGGATGGCGCGCAGCCCGTGGGCGGAGAGCGCGTGGTCAACACCTCCACTGGTACGCAGGATAATCCGGCGGTCGCGGCACTGCCGGGCACGGGTGGGGACTTCATCGTCGTCTGGGAGAATTTCGGCGCCGATGGCGACCGCGAGGGCATCTACGCGCAGCGCTTTGACGTGCTGGGCAACCCGATCGCCCGCGACGGCACTGGCCTGCCCGATGGGGTGACCGACGAGTTCCTTGTGAACTCCACCACGACGACTGATCAATTCCAGCCGCAAGTGATCGGCTATGCCGATGGCGGCTGGGTGGTTGTCTGGACCGACGACTCGGAGGATGGCTCCGGTGATGGTGTCTTCCTGCAGCGCTACAACCCGGATGGCACGGTCAATGGGGGCCAGACCCAGGTCAACTCCTTCACCAGTTCGACCCAGAACGATCCGGATGTGGCCGTTCTGACCAATGGTAACACGGTTGTGGTCTTCGACGCGCAAACCTCGGGTGGCTCCGGCGACAGTTCCAGCACGGGTGTCTCCGCACGGATCTTCGACACCAATGGCAACCCGCTCGCCACAGAGTTCGTGGTCAACACGGAAACCAGCGGGGCCCAGTTCTCGCCAGAGGTTACGGCGCTGAACACGGGCGGGTTCGTTGTCACCTATGTCTCGCAGACTTCCGGGGATGCAGGCGATGGCAGCAGCAACGGTGTCTTCGCCCAGGTTTTTGACGCCTCTGGGAGCACGGTCGGGGTCGAGTTCCTGGTCAATTCGACCACGGTTGGCGCGCAAGACTCACCACAGGTGGTGGAGCTGGAGAACGGCAATCTGGTCTTTGTCTGGGATGATGATCGGAACGATCTCAGCAGCTCGGGGATCTTTGCCCAGATCTACGAGGCGGATGGGACGCCGGTCACCGAGGAATTCCGGGTCAATGATCGGCGGGTCAACTCGCAATTCGAGCCGGATATCGCTGCGCTCGACACGGGTGGGTTTGTGATCACATGGACCGACAATGGCAGCGCAGATGGCAGCAGTAACGCGGTCTTTGCTCAGCAATATGACGAAACCGGTGCGCGGATCGATAGCCAGATCCTTGTGAATACCACGACGTCTGGCAGTCAGGATCAGCCGAGCGTCGCGGCCCTTCCCGAGGGTGGTTTTGTGATCACCTTCAATGGGGTCGACCCTGCGGGCGAGATCCTGCTTCAGGTCTATGGCAATGACGCGCCCATCGTGTCGCCGGTTGCGGCCAACGGGGATGAAGATACGCCGATCATTCTGGATGCCGCGATCTTCGATGCGGGCTTCAACGATCCCGATGGTAACAGCCTGCAGGCGATCCGCATCGAGAACTTCCCGACGGATGGCACGCTGACCTTGTCGGGCGTGCCTGTGAGCGTGGATCAGGTGATCAGCCGTGCGGATCTTCTGGCGGGCAATCTCGTCTATCTCGGCGCGCAGGACTTCAATGGGCCGGACAGCTTCCTGTGGTCCGGGTCCGACGGCATCGTCTTCTCGAATGACGTGGTGGCAGCGGAGATCACCGTGAACCCGGTGAATGACGCCCCGGGCCTTGAGGCTGGACCGGATCAGACCCTTGGCGAGGGCTTGAACCTGAACCGGACGATCACCCTGACCGATCCGGATACGGATAACCGCACCTTCACCATCGATTTCGGCGATGGCGACACACAAGTATTCAACTCCACCAATTTGAGCGCGGTTCTCAACAAGACCTATGCCAGCGAAGGTGTCTTCACCGTCACGGTGACCGTGGATGACAATGCGGGTGAGGCGAACTCGGTCGAGGTCGACAGCTTTGAGGTGACGGTCCAGAACGCCCCGCCCCAAGCCGGGAATGACTTCGATACCGTGCGCGAGGATGGGCCCTCAGCCATGGACAATGTCCTGACCAATGACAACGATCCGGGCGGCGATCCGTTGACCGTGACCGAGGTCAATGGCGAGGCTGCGGATGTTGGCATGCAGATCACGCTGCCCTCCGGCGCCCTGCTGACGCTGAACGCCGATGGCAGCTATGACTACGATCCCAACGATGCCTTCGAGAGCCTTGGCCGGTTCCAGAGCACGACCGACAGCTTCACCTACACGATCGATGATGGGGATGGCGGCACGGATGAAGGCACCGTCACCATCCGGATCGACGGGGACAATGACGCCCCCGAAGGTGTGGATGACACGTTCGCCACCAATGACACGGATGTGGTGTCGGGCAATGTCCTGACCAATGATCAAGATATCGACAATGGCGATGTCCTGACGGTCACCGAGGTAAACGGATCGGCAGCCAACCTTGGCACCCAGATCACGCTCGCGTCCGGTGCGCTTCTGACGCTCAACGCCAATGGCAGCTTCGACTATGATCCGAGTGGCGCAAGCATCCCGGGCGGTTCGGACAGCTTCACCTACACGGTGTCGGATGGTCTCGCTTCCGACGGCGCGACGGTCACGCTGAACATCGTGACCACCAACCAGTCTCCGGTTGCCCAGGATGACGAGGTCTCGGCAGCCGAGGACGGGGTCTCCAATGGTGATCTCTTTGCCGATAACGGTAACGGGATCGACAGTGACCCGGATGGCGATTCCATTGAGGTCAGCCAGGTTAACGGATCTGCTGCGAATGTGGGCAACCAGATCGC
Source organism: Pseudomonadota bacterium (assembly GCA_038746545.1). Lineage (GTDB taxonomy): Bacteria > Pseudomonadota > Alphaproteobacteria > Rhodobacterales > Rhodobacteraceae > Dinoroseobacter. The sequence goes on along the minus strand of JBCDKN010000007.1, from coordinate 98,624 downwards.
TCTTGCGGGCGGTGGACTTCTCACGGTGAACGCCGATGGCAGCTATAGCTTTGATGCCAATGGCGCCTATAACGATCTGGCCTTCGGGGAGAGCGCGCAGGAGACCTTCTCCTACACGATCATCGATGGCAATGGTGGCAGCAATCAGGCGCAGGTGATCCTCACGATCAACGGTGCCAATGACCAGCCGGACGCCGATACCGACACGGCCACCACCGATGAGGCCACGGCCATCAATGGCAATGTCCTGACCAATGACGATGATCCGGATACGACGGATACGCTCGAGGTGATCGAGGTCAATGGCTCCAGCCTTGCCGTGGGCCAGTCGGTCACTGGCAGTGCAGGCGGGACCTTCACGATCCTGGCGGATGGGTCCTACACCTATGATCCGGCGGGCGCGCTCGAAGGTCTGGACGATGGCGAAGATACCGTGGACGCGGTTACCTACCGGATCTCGGACGGCAATGGCGGTGAGGACACGGCTCAGCTGCGGATCACGGTGGATGGTCTGAATGACGTTCCGGTGGCGCAGGATGACGACATCACCCTGGGCGAAGACGACACGGTCATAGGGGATGTGAAGGCCGATAACGGCAACGGCCCGGACAGCGATCCGGATCTGAGCGACATCGGTGTGATCACTGCCGTAAACGGCGAGGCGACCAATGTCGGCTCCCAGATCACGCTGGCCTCTGGTGCGCTTCTGGTGGTGAATGCCTCGGGCACCTTCACCTATGACACCAATGATGCCTTCTTCATGCTGTCCACCGGCGATACCGCCACGGAGAGCTTCACCTACACGCTCACCGACGATAGCGGCATCAGCGATACGGCGACCGTCACCTTCACGATTGAGGGCAATTCGTCTAACCCGGTGGCTGTCGATGATAGTGCGAGCACCGATGAAGACTCTGCGGTCAATGGCATGGTCCTGCCGAATGACAGTGACGGGGATGGCGATCCGCTGGTGGTCTCTCAGGTCAACGGAGACGCCGGGGATGTGGGCACGCAGATCGTACTGTCCTCCGGTGCGTTGCTGACACTGAATGCGGATGGCACCTTTGCCTATGATCCGAATGGTCAGTTCGAAGGACTGGCGGTCAATGAAAGCGACACGGACAGCTTCACCTACACGATCTCCGATGGAAATGGCGGTAGCGACACGGCGACTGTCACCATAGATATCGACGGGGTGAACGATGATCCGCGCGCTCGGGCCGATACCCTGGCCACCAATGAGGATCAGGCCCTGACCGATGATCTGTTCTCCAATAACGGAGGGGGCATCGACCGGGATCCGGATGCATCGGACACGATCGAAGTTGTCGAGGTCAATGGCGAGGCCGGCAATGTGGGGACCCAGTTCGTCCTGCCATCCGGTGCGCTGCTGACGGTACTGGCGGATGGGACGGTCGATTACGACCCGAACGGCCAGTTCGAGAGCCTCGCGCTGGGTGACACCGACACGGACAGTTTCACCTATCGGATCTCAGACGGAAATGGCGGTTTTGATGGTGCCACAGTCACTGTTCTGATCGCGGGTCAGAATGATACGCCGGATGCGGTCGATGATGAGGTAGCCACGGCAGTTTCGAATGTGCTGAACGGCAATGTTCTGGTTGATAACGGCAATGGTCCGGACAACGATATCGACGCGGGCGATACGATCTCGGTCAACGAGGTCAATGGCTCTGCGGCGAATGTCGGCACTCAGATCACGCTCGCCTCGGGCGCACTTCTGACCCTGAACACAGACGGGACCTTCGCCTATGATGACAACGGCGCCTTCGGGATGCTGGGTGCCGGTCAGAGCGAGACCGACAGTTTCACCTATTCCATCATCGACGGTCTGGGCGCGACGGATACGGCGACGGTGACGGTGACCATTGGGGGCGACAACCTGCCTCCGGCGGCCATCGATGATCCGGTGACCACGGATGAGGACACGGCTGTTCAGGGAACTGTGCTCGGCAATGACAGTGACCCGAACTCAGATCCGCTGACGGTGGTCGAGGTCAATGGCATTGCCTCCGATGTGGGGATGCAGATCGCGCTGGCTTCCGGGGCGCTGCTCACGCTCAACGCGGATGGGACGTTCGACTACAACCCGAACGGCCAATTCGAGAGCCTCGCAGTGGGCGAGAGCGACACGGACAGCTTCACCTACACGATCAGCGACGGGAATGGCGGCACGGATACGGCGACTGTCACAGTCACGATCGACGGGGTGAATGATATGCCCCATGCGCGCCGTGATGATCTGAGCACGAGTGAGGATGAGGCGCTCGTGGCCAATCTCTTTGCCGATAACGGCAACGGGGTCGACCGCGATCCGGATGCCTCGGACATCCTCGAAGTGGCAGAGGTCAACGGCTCGTCGGCCAATGTCGGCACGGAGATCGTCCTGGCCTCTGGTGCGCTGCTGACCGTTCAGCCGGATGGCTCGGTGGACTATGATCCCAACGGCCAGTTCGAGAGCCTTGCCATCGGCGAGAGCACAACGGACAGCTTCACCTATCGCGTCTCGGACGGGAACGGTGGCTTTGACGGTGCAACGGTCTTCATCAAGATCGATGGGCGCAATGACGCGCCGGTCGCCGAGGATGATGCCGTGACCACCAATGAAGACACAGCGCTAATGGGCTCTGTCTTTGCGGATAACGGGTCTGGTGCAGATCGCGATGTGGATGCGTCGGACACGATCACGGTCTCCGAGGTCAACGGCTCTGCCGCTGCTGTCGGGACCCAGATCACTCTGGCCTCCGGAGCGCTGCTGACGCTGAACGCGGATGGGACCTTCGATTACGATCCAAACGATCAGTTCGAAGCCCTGGCCGTGACCGAAACAGCGACGGACAGCTTCACTTACACGATCATTGACGGGAATGGCGGCTCTGATATGGCCACCGTGACCGTAACGATCGAGGGCGTGAATGATGCACCGGTTGCCGCGGATGACGCCGTCAGCACGGATGAAGACACCGCGCTGAGCGGATCGGTTCTTGTGGATAACGGGTCCGGTGCGGATAGCGATGTGGATGCCTCCGATACGCTGATGGTGAGCACGGTGAATGGCTCGGCCGCGAATGTGGGCAGCCAGATCACCTTGGCTTCGGGTGCGTTGCTGACGCTGAATGCCGATGGGACGTTCGACTATGATCCGAATGATCAGTTCGAAGCCCTGGCCGTGGGCGAGAGCGACACGGACAGCTTCTCCTACACGGTCTCTGACGGAAATGGAGGGACCGATACCGCAACGGTGACCGTGACGATCAATGGGGCCAATGACGCGCCGGTCTTCGCATCGGGCGACACCTTCTCGCTGCCGGAGAACACCACTTCGGTGGGCACAGTGGCAACCACCGATCTGGATGCCTCAGATGACGTAAGCTATGCGATCGTGGGCGGCGCGGACGAGCTGCTGTTCAACATCGACGAGGAAACGGGCGAGCTCTCGTTCATCAACGCACCGGACTTCGAAAACGCGGGCGATGTGGGCGGTGACAACACCTACAATGTGACTGTCTCCGCCTTTGATGGCACCGAGACCGTGACCCAGGATATCACCGTGAACGTCACTGACGTGGACGAGACCGGTGGGCCCACGATCCTGACCGGGACCAGCGGGTTCGACGTGCTCTTCGGTTCGGGCGATGATGAGGTCTTCCGGACCCTCGGCGGGCGTATCGACCAGAGTTTCGCCGGTGGCGGCGCGGATGTGTTCGAGTTCGGCAATGAGACCAGCAACGGCCAGCGCGAATTCGACTTCATCTTCGGCTTCGACGGGGACGACGCGCTCGATCTCGGCGGTGCCTCTATTTTGCTCGAAGTGAACCGGCCATTGGCAACCTACCTGGTTCTGGACGGCGATTTTGACATCGTGGTGCTCTTCGGCACTGCGGACTTTGACGAGACGACCCAACTGCTATGATAACAGGAGAGATTGCATGCCAAGGCATAGATATAAGCTCCGGGTTATCCCGGCGGGACTTACAGGAAGACGCGCAGTGCTGCGCAGGAGTGTATCATGATTAAATCTTTGTTCGCGGCGGCGGCGCTGGCCCTCGGGCTGTCGGCCACAAGTTCACAGGCGGTGACACTGGATCTGGGCGGGTTCGCCCTCGGCCCCGAGATCGCCAGCACAACGGGGGCTTCCGATATCATCGGCGGCGGGCTGATCCCTGCATCTTTCCTCGGGATTGGGGCTGCGTTCGGTCCGTTCGAGGTGATCACCGTCACGGGCTTCGATCCGTTCGATGCCGGAGACTTCTCGGTCACCTATGCCGTGCCTTCTACCACAAGCAGCTTGTCGGGGGTCGCCACGGACCTTGTCACCACGGACAGCACGATCGAGCTGCTCTTTGATGTGGCGGCTGGCAACATCGGCATCCCGTCCGGCAAATTCGTTGTGGTGATCGAGGATTTCGATCCAGTCAGCGATTTCGGCGCCGACCCATTCGGCTTTCTCGGTGCGCCTACCCTGGGACCTGATCCGGTTCTGAGCTCCTTCACACTCACGGCGCTTGTTCCGATCCCCCTGCCAGCGGCCTTCCCGCTGCTGGCACTGGGTCTCGGTACACTGGTTGCTGCGCGGCGACGCAAGCGGGCCTGATCCTCTTGTTGGGGCCAAGGCCCCGCAGGATGACACCATGATAAGAGGCGGCGCGGGATCCCTGCGCCGTTTTGCCGTTCAGCGCAACCAGACCGGCTGGTCTGACGGGGTTTGCCCGGTTTTTGCTGCATGGGCGCAATCCGCCAGACTTCCAAAGCGCACAGCCCGTCCGCTCAGCCCCGGCGCGTAGTGGGCGTACTTCCCGGAATTGGTCATGAGCGTCGTCGTCTGCGGCGGAAAGAGAGGCTCTACAATCGAGCACCAGCAGAGATCCGCGTGAAACCGCACACCTGCTGCGGCAAGGGCGGCAACCAGGCCCTCGGCCTGCGCCTGGGCATAGACATCGCGGCCCAAGGTGATGACCGCCGAAACCGCTGGATCAACCTGGCATCCGGCCATCAGGCCGGCAAAAATCCGGGTCTCCTCGAGCGAGAAATGCGGGCTGCCGAGCGCGACGAGGTTCACCTGACCCGGGCCTCTATTGAGCAACGCCCAGGTCCCGGCAAGATCCGAGGCGGAGACTCGCACACGGGTGGCATCGGGCAATGGGGGCAGGGTACTTTCGGGCGTGACGGCCGCAACATGCAGCATCGGGGCCGCCGAGGTCGTGCCAAAGGCCGCGCAGATCGCGCGCAGGGCGTCGCGGTCTGGCGCAGCATTTTCGAGCCCGGTCAGAAGCGGGATGCGATCCGGGCACAGCCGCCCGGCGATCCAGCCGATCAGGGGCCAGAGCGCATCATCATAGCAAGTGGGCAACTCAATCTCGACGATCCGGCCCGGTCGCCGTCCCTCCGTCAGGTAGACGCCTGTCTCCGGAGCCCGTCCGGTCATCGCGATGAAAAGATCGAGATAATCGGGATGTTTGGCGGTGCGCGCACCCAGCACCGTGTTGGCAAAGATCACCGCGTTAGATTCCGACCAGCCGATCTCTTCACCAAGCTTTGGAGTGTCGTCCAGCAGGTAGGGCGCGCAGGTGAAGGTGGGGCGCGCGCCCATCTCCACATAGGCGTCGGCCAAGGCGCTTGCGTTACGCCTAAAATCCGGCGCCAGAGCGGGCGCCGCGCTTGCGGCGCGGTCTACGGAAACGGCGTTGATCGTGGTTGGTACTCCAACCCGCGCACCCATCTCGGCCATGGCGCGTGCGAAGGTCAGGTTCGCGGGATGGGCGTAGATGCAGCCATCGATATGGCCTCGTGTGATATCGCGCAGCCGGGTCGCGCCTTGGGCCACTGCAATCGTGGTGATCACATCCATGGCCAACGCCACCGGCGCGCCATGGGCGCCTTCGAGCTTGGTTCGATCCTCGGGGCTGAGTGCGAGATCCGCGGCGGAAGTGCGGTGAAGCACCCGCGTAAATCCCTGTGCCCGAAGCTGCGAACCCTCTATTTGGGCATGGGACTGCTCAGCTAGTGCGTCATAATCCGTGGGAGGCAAGCGCAGCACTGCAAGGGATTTATCGAACATCCGATGGGCAATCAGCGCACCAAGGGTCAGGATCTCCTCCTCCTCGCGGAACACGAGGGCGGCGGGCGCGTGCCCGTTTAGCGCAAGCTCCAGCAGAACGCCGCTGCCGGAACAGGAGCCGCGGCTCGTGGGCATTAGCACGATCTTGTGGGCCAGCGATTGGCCATGCAGGTCGTGATGGGCGTCAATCACCACTCCGGTTTCGGGGTCGACGCCGCCCCAGAAACTCAGCCCCTCATCGCAGACGACCACCTCCCCGACCATGTCGGCAGGCAGGATCAGGCGGGCGAAAGGCTCTGTCATGGCGGGGATTCCCGGGTTTCGTCGGAAGGTCCCCGATACCGGGGGGGTTCCCGCAGATTGACGGAGAGGGGCGGCCTCCGGCAAGCGGTGATTTCCACGCGCCCCCTCGCCAAACCCCGCTCAAGCGCGGATAACGGAGGCGACAGCTGAGGGAGGCACCCATGCGCAGCAGCAAAACCATCCATGTCGTGTCCTGCCATGCCGAGGGCGAGGTCGGGGATGTGATCGTCGGGGGCGTCGCACCCCCGCCGGGCGAGACGCTCTGGGCGCAGCGCAGCTGGATCGCCCGGGACCAAACTCTGCGGAACTTCGTGCTGAACGAGCCGCGTGGCGGGGTGTTTCGCCATGTGAACCTGCTCGTGCCGCCAAAACATCCTGAGGCCCAAATGGGCTGGATCATCATGGAGCCGGAGGACACGCCACCCATGTCCGGCTCGAACTCGATCTGCGTCTCGACCGTGCTTCTGGACAGTGGGATCCTGCCCATGACCGAGCCCGAGACCCATATGGTGCTCGAAGCGCCGGGTGGACTGGTGCGGGTGCGGGCTGAATGCGCTGACGGCAAGGCACAGCGGATCCATGTGCGCAACCTGCCCTCCTTTGTGGCGGAACAGGGCGTCACGCTGGAGGTGCCGGGCTTTGGCCCGCTGACCGTGGACACGGCCTATGGCGGGGACAGTTTCGTGATTGTGGATGGCGCTGCGCTGGGTCTGAGCTTTGGCCCGGAGGAGGCGGGTCAGCTGGCCGAGCTGGGCGTGCGGATCACCAATGCAGCCAACGCGCAGTTACGGTTCACGCATCCTGAGAACCCTGATTGGACGCATTTCTCGTTCTGCCTCTTTGCCGGGCCTTTGAAGGAGGCAGCAGGGCGTTTGACTGCGCCTTCCGCCGTGGCGATCCAGCCGGGTAAGATCGACCGCTCGCCCACGGGCACGGCGGTGTCTGCACGCATGGCCCTCCTGCATTCGCAGGGGCAGATGGGGCTGGGCGACGCGTTCGAGGCGCGCTCCCTGATCGGTTCGACCTTTACGGGCCGGATTGTCGAGGAGACGACGGTCGGCGAGATGCGCGCGATTATTCCCGAGATTTCGGGTCGGGCCTGGATCACCGGGACGCATCAGCACATGCTGGATCCCGATGATCCTTGGCCCGGTGGCTACCGCTTGTCAGACACTTGGCCAGGGGCGGACGGCTAGCGACTACTGCGCCGCCAGAAGCGAAGCGTTTCCGCCCGCCGCCGTGGTGTCGATGCAGAGGTGCCGCTCATGCACGCAGAGATCGGCCATCTCGCTGGTCGCGATCAGGGGCAGCAGTCCTCCCTCGCGGGCTGCCAGTGCTGTACGCGCCGCCCTCAGGTCCTCGAGATCGGACCAGAGGGCCACAGCCGTAAACCCCCGGAGCGTTTCGAGCGCCGCGCGGGGGAGAACCCCCGAGAGGGTGCGCGGCCCTGTCGCGTCTGGCGCGATGCCAAGTGCGGGGCAGCCCATCCGCGCGGCCGTCGCCATTTGCGCCGCGACATCTTCGGCACTCGGGCCGAGGCACAGGATCGTACCGCGCGGGTAAAGAGACCAGCGGTTCGACTCGCCCGTCGGACCGGGCATGTCTCGCGTCTCCAACGGGCGGAGAGCAGTCGTTGACACGCCGTCCAATGCAGCCTGAACATGAGCCGGCAGAACCTCTGTCCCCGTCTGGGCCGTGTGGCCGGGCAAGGGGCGGCGTTTGAACCGCGGGACATAGGTCGGACCACCCGCCTTCGGCCCCGTCCCGGAAAGGCCCTCGCCGCCGAAGGGTTGGGACCCGACCACGGCGCCGATCTGGTTGCGGTTTACATAGAGGTTCCCGACGTTCAGACGGCTGGTGATGTGCTCCACCCGGTCGTCGATCCGCGTGTGCAAACCAAAAGTCAGTCCGTAGCCGCTGCCATTGATGGCGTCGATGAGACTATCGATCTCGTCGGCCTCGAAGGTGCAGACATGGAGCACCGGCCCAAAGATTTCGCGCTCCAGTGACGCGATCCCGTCCACCCGGATCACGGCCGGGCCGAGAAAGTGCCCCCCCTGCGGCACGTCCAGCTGTTTCAGCAGGCGACCCTCGGCGCGGGCCTGTCCGATATGGGCCGCGATGCCTGCGCGGGCTGTCTCGGTGATGATTGGACCCAGATCCGAGGACAGGCTCCAGGGGTGCGACACCTCCAGCTCGTCCATCGCGCCATAGAGCATTTCAAGGAATCCCTCGGCGATGTCTTTTTGCAGGTAGAGCATGCGCAGCGCCGAGCAGCGCTGCCCGCAGGAGCGGAAGGCGGAATCCACGATGTCCTTGACCGCCTGCTCGGGCAGGGCGGTGGAGTCCACAATCATCGCGTTCAACCCGCCGGTTTCGGCGATGAAGGTCGCGTCCGGCTCCAGCGTCGCGGCAGAGGCGCGGTGGATGGTCTGGGCAACCCCGGTCGAGCCGGTGAAGCAGATGCCATGGACCCTTGGGTCCGTGGTCAGACCTGCCCCGACGATCGCGCCAGTTCCGGGGATCAACTGCAATGCGGTTTCTGGCACGCCCGCTGCGCGCATCAGGCGGATGCCGATCGTCGCCGTGATCGGGGTCGGATCGGCGGGCTTGGCAATGACGCCGTTCCCGGCCGCCAGCGCGGCGGCAATCTGACCCGAGAAAATCGCCAGAGGGAAGTTCCAGGGCGAGATGCATGTGATGATCCCGCGCGCTGGCTGATCCCCGTGGCGCAAGGCTTCGGCGCCATAGTAGCGCAGAAAATCCACCGCTTCGCGGATCTCGGCGATGGCGTCGAGTGCGGTCTTGCCCGCCTCGCGGCAAAGCGCGGCAAAGATCTCGCCTGCGTTTTCCTCATAAAGGTCCGCCGCCCGGTTCAGGATTCGGCACCGCTCAGCCGGGGGTGTCTCTTCCCATGAAGTCGCATGGGTCAGTGCTTGTTCCACCGCCTCAGGCGTGCCGAGCGCCACAGTGCCCAACTCGTCGCTGGGGTCGTTCGGGCTGACCACATCGGTGCTCTCCAGCGCTGCCGCCGGGACCGCAATCATAGGCCCCACATGCCATTGCTGCGTCTTGAACCGGTCGCGCGCGGTGTGAAATGTGGTGATGTCATCAAGATTGCGCAGATCCCATCCGACGGAGTTCGGACGTTCTGGCTGATAGAGATTGCCGGGCTTCATCACCAGATCGCTGGTCTCGGGTGCCTCATCGAGCAGTGCAAACGGGTCGGTTGCAATCTCGGCCGGGGCCACATCTGCATCTACGATCTGGTTTACGAAGGACGAGTTCGCCCCGTTTTCCAGAAGGCGCCGCACGAGATAGGCCAGCAGGTCACTGTGAGCCCCCACGGGCGCGTAGATCCGGCAGCGAGTCTCATGGCGGTCCAGAACGATCTTGTGCAGGGTTTCGCCCATGCCATGGAGCCGCTGGAACTCATAGGCCTCTCGCGGCGCGCCCATCTCCAGGATCGCGCAGACCGTATGCGCGTTATGGGTGGCGAATTGCGGATAGATCCTGTCCGCATGGTCCAACAGCTTGCGCGCGCAGCAGATATAGGAGACGTCCGTCGCCGCTTTTTGCGTGAAGACCGGGAAATCCGGTACCCCATCGACCTGCGCTTGTTTGATCTCGGTGTCCCAGTAAGCGCCCTTTACCAGTCGGACCATGATCTTACGGTCAAGCTCCGCGGCGAGGGCCGCGAGCCAGTCGATCACCGCTGCTGCGCGCTTGCCGTAGGCCTGCACCACCACACCGAACCCGTCCCATCCCGCAAGCCGGGGGTCGCGCAGAACGGTTTCGATCACGTCGAGCGACAGGTCCAGACGGTCCGCTTCCTCGGCGTCGATGTTGAGGCCCATCCGCGCCGATTTCGCCATGAGGGCGAGTGCGGCGACGCGCGGCACCAACTCCGACATTACGCGCGCGCGTTGGCTCAGCTCATATCGCGGATGCAGGGCGGACAGCTTGATCGAGATGCCCGGGTTCTGCCGTGTGTCCCCATGGGTTGCATGGGCGCCAAGCTGCGTGATCGCATCCGCGTAGGCGGCGTTGTAGATCTCGGCGTCCTGCGCCGTCAGCGCGGCTTCGCCCAGCATGTCGTAGGAATAGGTGAAACCCTGCTTCTCCATCCCCTTGCCGCGAGCGATGGCTTCCTGCGTGGTTTGACCCAGCACGAACTGATGTCCCATCTCCTTCATGGCGCGCTTGACGGCGGTGCGGATCACCGGCTCGCCAAGACGCTTGACTGCCGAGCGCAGGGTGTCGGCCAACCCATGGGCCCCCGGCTCCTGTAAGACCTTGCCCGTCAGCATAAGCGCCCAGGTGGAGGCGTTGACCAAGGACGAGCTCGATTGTCCCAGATGCGCGCCCCAGGCGGAGGGCGCGATCTTGTCCTCGATTAGTTCGTCAATCGTGGCCGCGTCCGGGACACGCAGCAGCGCCTCGGCAAGGCACATAAGGGCGACGCCTTCGTCAGAGGACAGCCCATACTCGGCGAGAAACACCTCCATCAGGCCCGGTGTGCCACTGGCGCGGATGTCCCGGATCAGGCTCTCGGCCGCTGCACAGGCCGCACGCCGTGTCGGCGCATCGGGCCCATGCGCCGCAGCCAGTGCCGAAAGAGTCTCTGTTTCATCGGCGCGGTGCAAACGTCGGATCTCGGATCGGATTTGGGACAGCTGGCTCATTTCTGCGCTCCTTGGGGTGGTTCGCAGAGCATACCATCGGTCATGAGGTCAGTTTCACTTACTTCGTGACTTGTGCGAGATTATTGACCAAATTTAGATGGCAATTGGTGAGTGAAGACTTGAAGAATGAACCAAAATAGTGATCTTGACCTAATGGATCGTAAGATCATCGACGAGTTGTCCGTCGATGGTCGAATGACGATCACGCAACTGGCGCAACGGCTCGGTCTGTCCAAAACACCCTGTACCGTAAGGCTCAATCGCTTGATCCGAGATGGTTACATCCTCGGATTTCGGGCGGTGGTGAACCCTGTGAAGCTGGATCGCAGTCATGTGGCCTTTGTCGAGGTGAAGCTCAGCGACACCAAGGAGGCCGCGCTGCGTGCTTTCAATGCGGCTGTTCAGGACCTGCCGGAGGTCGAGCAATGCCATATGATCGCGGGGCCGTTCGACTATCTGCTCAAGGTCCGATCCAAAGACATCCTGGAGTATCGTCGGGTTTTGGGAGAGCGTATCTCGACCCTGCCATATGTGTCCAATTCCTCGACATACGTGGCCATGGAGTCGGTCAAGGAGCCCGGTGCCTAAGGGGCGTGCCGGTTTTCCGAGCGACGCGGGAAGGGTGCTGGCCTCGGCGATTTTGAAACGCCCGTGACATCAGCATGTTGCGCGAATTGTAGCGCCAGGCCCCGTTTCTCTTGATTTGTCGACACATTGTATGCAACGCTTTCTGCGACTCGGGAAAGGGCTTGAGATGGAGCGCAAGACGTATCGACGGGGGTCGGCCGGAACGGAGATCTGCGATCGTTTGCGCACCGAGATCCTGACGCTTCAGCTCGAACCTGGAAGCCCGCTGGATGAAACCGCGCTCTCGGAACGGTTCGGGGTTTCCCGGTCGCCCGTGCGAGAGGCGCTGAACCGGCTGTTGGTCGAACGTCTAGTGCAGACGCTGCCAAATCGCTCCACCGTGGTCGCGCCGGTTGACCTGCGCAACTTCCCGCAATTCATTCAGGCCTTCGATGTCCAGCAGCGCTTTGCAACGCGGCTTGCCGCCGAACATCGCAATTCAGAGGATGTGACCCGGCTCCGTGCGCTTGCGACCGTCTATAATGAGCATGCGATTGCCGGGGGTGGCTTGGCGATCATTCAGGCGAATTACGACTTTCACGCTGCGGTGGGAGCAGCCAGCAAGAACAAGGTTGTCCAGCGGCAGTATGGAGAACTGCTGTCCGAGACACGGCGGCTTCTGCATATCCATATCGACTATCTTGACACGAAGCGGGACAGATCCCTGCTGCGGGACCAGCATTTCGACATCGTGGACGCGATCGAGGCGCAGGATGTCGCCCTCGCCGATCAACTGGCTCATGCCCATACGATGCAGTTTCACGACCGCTTCCTGAAGGCGCTCCACCATCAGCCCGAAGAGCGTTTGATGGCTCTCGACCTCTGGCCGGAGGGGGCAGCATGAGCCGGATCGAAAGCGTCGAGATCTACACACATTGCAACGCGCTGGGCGGCAAGGTCTGGAACCCGGCGATCCGCTGGTCCGACAAATACGCCGTGTTCGTCCTGTTGCGGGATGAGACCGGGCAGAAAGGGATCGGGGAATGCTGGTGCTTTGATGCCGCGCCCGATGCGTTGGTCGCCTTCCTGCGCACCGAGGTCGTGCCGCAGTTTCTCGGTGCGCCGCTCGATGCGCTGGAAGAGATCTCGGGCCGGATGCTGGACAAGGCCACCCTGACCGCGCGGCACGGGATCCTGAGCTCAGCGCTCTCGGGGGTCGATCTCGCTGTCTGGGATCTGCGCGCGCGTCACGCGGAGCGCCCCTTGTGGCATCTGCTTGACCCTTCGGGCCCTGGCACAGCGCAGGTCTATGGCAGTGGCGGGCTCTACGGCGTGGACAAGACGGCGGCGGATCTGCAAGCCGAGATGGCGCGTATGGTCGCGATGGGGCACGAAACGGCCAAGATGAAGGTCGGGGCCTTGCCTGCCGCCGATGACGCCGCCCGGGTGGCTGCCGCACTCTGCGCCTTGCCGCCTGGGCGCAGCCTGATCATCGATGGCGTCTACAGCTATTCGGCAGAGGAGGCGCGGGCGCTCTTTGATCGCCTGCCGGCGGATCGGATCCTCGCATTTCAGTCCCCGGTCGCAGCCACGGATCTGGCGGGGATGCGGGCACTGACAGCTGCCGGTGTCCCGGTCATGGCCGTGGAGGCCGAGTATCGCCCCGAATTGCAGGAGCAGCTCGTTGCCGAAGGCTGCGTGCGGTTTCTGCAGGTTGCCCCGATTGCCGTGGGCGGTGTGACCCGCATCCGGGCGCTTTGCGATCTGGTGTCGGAAACGCCGGTTGAGCTGTCGCTGGAAGTCTCCTCGACGGCCTTCGCATTTTTGGCAGCGGCCCATATGGCGGCGGCCTCGTTGCAGATCGCCCATGTGGAGTATCACTACGTGCATCACGTGTTTTTCGACCAACTGCACGCGGCCTGTGAACAAGGGCGTTTTGCCCTGCCAGTCGGGCCCGGGATCGGTTTTGCGCTGCCGCGCGAGCAACTCATCCAACAGGCACAGCAGAGGAGGGAGGCTCCGGCGTCTCATCACCTGCCCAGCATCAACGCATAACAACTCGTCCAACTCCAGGAGGACCAAATGATTGGAAACCTACTCACAAGACTGACCGCAACGGCGGCTTTGCTCGGAATGGCCAGCGTGGTCCAGGCCGCAGATCCCGGCCCGACGGTCGCAGCGATCAAAGAGCGTGGCACGCTGCTGTGCACCGGCCATAACGGCAGCTATCTGGGCTTCGCCGAAGTAGATGATCAAGGCGAATGGACCGGGTTCGATATCGAGTTCTGCAAGGCGCTGGCCACGACGATTCTCGGCTCGCCAGACGCGCTCCAGATCATCCCGGTCAGCTGGGCTCAGCGGTTCCCGGCACTGCAATCGGGCGATATCGACGTCATTATCAAGGTGACCGGCTGGACCCAGAGTCGCGATACCGAGCTTGGCCTGCAATACGGGCGGACCTATTTCATCGGACCGACCAATGTCCTCGTACGGTCGGATATCGGGGCTGAGAGCACCGCGGATCTCGAAGGTGGCGTGTTCTGCATCAATGCGGGCACCTCGATCGAGCGGATCGTGGCGGACTATATGGGCGCGCGCGGGATCTCATATGAGGCGCTGAACTTCGAGAAGGGCGAGGAGCTGCGTGCAGCGCTCTATGCCGGGCGCTGCGATGCACTGGCGGGCTTCGGGCCTTTCCTCGCGGCCACGCGCTTCAACGCGCCCAATGCCGATGATTTCACGATCCTCGACGAGGTGCTCGCACTGGAGCCCGAAGGGATTGCCGCCCGCGAAGGGGATGACGGCTTCATCGACATCATCAACTGGATGGTTTCGGCCCTGCTGATGGCGGAGCAGAACGGCATCACCATGGCCAATGTGGATGAGATCCGCGCCAACCCGCCCTCGGCCTCGGTCGAGCGTCTGCTGGGCGTCAGCCCGGGTGTGGGCGAGCGGCTCGGCCTGTCCGACGATTGGGCCTACAACATGATCAAGGCCGTTGGGAACTATGGCGAGATCTATGACCGCACCGTCGGCGAGAACAGCCCCTACAAACTGCCGCGCGGCAAGAACCATCTGTGGACCAATGGCGGCATGCTCTATCCGCTGGTTCTCGACTAAAGGAGACGGGGGCGGGTTGCACAGCGCGGCCCGCCCCTTTCATTGGCTATGGCTCATTCCGCTCCGAAACGCATCAACATCAAGCACTGGCTGATCCAGGGCACCTTCCTGGTGGTCGTGGTCGGGCTGGTGGTCAGTTTCACCGTGATTGCCCGTGACAACCTTCTGTCCCAAGGCATCGCGACCGGCTTCGGGTTTCTGGAGCGGAGCACAGGCTGGCCCATCAACTTTGCCCTGATCGAGGTCTCAGACCGCTCAAGCTATGCGCGGATGCTGACGGCCGGGTTGCTGAACACGGTGGTGGTCGGCCTGTTGGGGCTTTTCTTCGCGACCATTCTCGGGGTCGTGCTGGCGCTGGCGCGGATCTCCAGCAATGCGGTGCTCAACCTGATTGGCACTGTCTATGTGGAGGTATTCCGGAATGTCCCCCTGATCCTGCAGGCCTTCTTCTGGTACGCGGTGATGACCCATCTGCCGCGCCCGCGTGAGGCGATTTCGCTCGGCGGTCTTGGTTACATCTCGAACCGCGGGATCATGCTGCCGGGGTTGGATTTCGGGCTCTGGGATGTGGTGCTCTTGGCGGCGGGGCTGGCGCTGCTCTGGGGGATCTTGCGTCGGCTGTCCCTGCAAGGAAAGCTGCGCCCCGACCTGTTCTGGCCAAGCCTTCTCGGCGTTGGTTTCGTGCTTTTTCTGGTGCTTCTTCTGACCGGGCGCACACCGGATACGGCCCTGGTCTCGATTCCGGAGCTCAAGGGGCTGCGCTTTGCCGGGGGATTTGCGATCAAACCGGAATTCTCGGCCCTTCTGATCGCAATCACGGTGTTTGGCGCCGCCTATGTGGGCGAGATCTTTCGCGGCGGCTTCCTGTCGGTGGATGTCGGCAAGACCGAGGCCGCCATGGCGCTGGGCCTGAGCCCATGGCAGGTCAACCGTCTGGTACGGATCCCTCTGGCCATCCGCGCGGTGCTTCCGGCGCTGTCGAACCAGTATATCTGGCTGATGAAGGCGACCACGATCGGCATCGCGATCGGCTTCCCGGATTACTTCATGATCGTCTCCACGTCGATCAACCAGAGCGGCCAGACAATGGAGTTGCTGGGGCTGCTGATGGCGGGATTTTTGCTGATCAACCTCTCCATCGGGACCGTGATGAACGTCATTAACAAGCGGCTTGCGATCAAGGGACGGGAGGCAGACTGATGGCGATGATCACCGACACGCCCGCCGCGCCTCCGGTCCAACTGGGCGCGCTCCGCTGGATCCGCCGCCGCATGTTCGCCACATGGTTCGACGGGCTGATCACACTGCTGTTCGGGATCGGCGTGGCCTGGGCCCTCTGGCAGGTGCTCGACTGGGCTCTGGTCGACACGGTGCTCGAGGCCGAATCCGGTGCCGCCTGCCGCGAGGTGAGCGGGGCCTGCTGGGCGGTGATCAACGCGCGCGGGCGGCTGATCCTCTTCGGGCTCTACCCGTACGAAGAACACTGGCGCTCGGCCCTGGCCTGCCTCGCCATCATTCTCGTGGCGGTCTGTTCCTGCATCCCGTGGTTCTGGAAGATGAGCCGTCTGGCGATCCTCTGGGTGTTGGGTTTCAGCACCTTCCTCGCGCTGATGTATGGCGGGTTTCTGGGGCTGGAGGTGGTGACAACCGAGAAATGGGGCGGGCTCTCCCTGACGGTGCTGCTCTTTGCCTCGGCGCTGGTTTTCGGCATGCCGCTGGCGATCTGCCTCGCACTTTTGCGGCGTTCAAAACTGCCGGTGATCCGCAAGGTCGTTGGGCTTTTCATCGACACGATCCGCTCTCTGCCCTTGCTGACCCTTCTGTTTGCGGCCGCTGTCGTCGTGCCCTTCGTGGTGCCGGACTGGGCGCAGGGCGACAAGCTGATGCGGGTGATCATCGCTTTCACGATCTTCTTCTCCGCCTATCAGGCCGAGATCATCCGTGCAGGCCTGCAGGCGATCCCCGAAGGGCAGGAAGAGGCGGGCGCGGCCCTTGGCCTTCACTATTTCGGCGTGGTTTTCCTGATCCTTCTGCCGCAGGCGTTCCGCAATGCGCTCCCGGCGACGATCAACCAGGTGGTGATTACCTTCAAGGAGACCTCGATCGTGACGATCATCGGTTTCTTCGAGATCATGGCCTCGGCCAACGCTGCCATCGGGCGAGGTGATTGGAGTGGACAGTTCATCGAGGTCTATGTCTTTGTGGGCGCGATCTATTTCGCTTTTGCCTTCGGCCTGTCGCGCTATGGGGCCTATCTCGAGCAGCGGGCGAAACGCGCGGACAGATGACGCGGTGCCCAGAGCAATACGAAACCCTATGACTGAGAAAGACCCGTGCCGATGACCGGAGACACGCACACCACCCACAGCGCCGAGGACGATATCCGCAACCGCGATATCAAGATCTATGTGAATGGCGCGCTGTTGCACCGGGATGAGGCCAAGGTCTCGGTCTATGACAGCGGCTTCATGCTGGGCGATGGGATGTGGGAGGGGATGCGCCTCTATAATGGAAAATGGGGGTTCTTCGACGAGCATATGGACCGGTTCTTCAACTCCTGCAAAGCGGTCTCGCTGGATGTGGGGATGGATGCGGATGGAATCCTCGCAGCGCTGACGATGACTGCCGAGGCGAACGGGATGACCGACAATGCCCATTGCCGGATGATGCTGACGCGGGGGATCAAGGACAAACCTTTCCAGCATCCTTCGCTTAGTCGTTCAGGGCCGACGCTGGTGATTATCATGGAGCATTCGCGCCCGGTCGAAGCGCTCCAGAGCCGGGGCATCCGGTTGGCCACCGTCCCCCAGGCGCGGGGTCTGCCGATGACCCAGGATGCCAAGTATAACAGCCATTCCAAGCTGAATTGCGTGATCGCCTGCCTGCAGGCTGAGCAGGCGGGCGCGGATGAGGGGCTGATGCTGGACCCCCATGGGTTCGTGAACACCACCAATGCCTGTAACTTCTTCATCGTGCGCCGAGGCGAAGTTTGGACCTCGACCGGGGATTACTGCATGAATGGGGTGACCCGGCAAAAGGTGATCGACCTGTGCCGGGCGGATGGCATACCAGTCTTCGAGAAGAACTATTCGCTCTATGAGGCCTATGGTGCGGAGGAAGCGTTTTTGACTGGGACCTTCGGAGCGCAAACCCCGGTGAGCGAGATCGATGGCAAGCCCATTGGCACCGGCGCGCGACCCATGACCGAGCGGATCCGCGCGCTTTACAAGGCCGCCATCCAAGAGAATGTTGGAGCACTCCCATAGCACCCACCACCGATCTGTCGCTGGACGACATCCACACGCTGGTTCTTGCAGTTATGCAGGCTCACGGCGCCGATGACGCCAATGCCGCCGCGGTGGCCGAAACGGTGACCCGGGCCGAGCGGGACCGGGCCCTGTCCCATGGCCTGTTCCGCGTGCCCGGCTATGTGAAGGCGCTGCAAAGCGGCAAGGTAAAGGGCGATGCGAGCCCCGTGTTGAACGCGGCGACGCCGGCGGTCATGCGCTGCGATGCGGGCAATGCCTTTGCGCCCATGGCTCATAAGACCTGCCTGCCGCCTTTGATCGAGGCTGCCCGGACCTTTGGTCTTGCCGGTGTTTCTATCCAGCGCTGCCACCATTTCGCGGCTCTTTGGCCCGAGATCGAGACCCTGGCCGAGGCCGGGCTCGTGGGCATCACCTGTGTGTCTTACCTGCCCTGGGTAGCCCCGCATGGTGGGCGGGTGCCCATCTTTGGCACCAACCCGTTCGGCTTTGCCTGGCCACGCCCGGGGCAGGCCCCGATCGTGATCGACATGGCGACGGCCTCCATGGCCATGGGCGAGGTGCAGATTGCCGCCCGCGAGGGGCACGAGGTCCCTCTCGGGACCGGTCTGTCGCCTGAGGGGGAGTTAACCACCGACGCGGCGCAGATTGCGAAGGGCGTGCTCTTGCCCTTTGGCGGGCATAAAGGGTCGGCGCTGGCGCTGATGATCGAACTGCTCTCTGGCCCCATGGTCGGGGAGGCGTTCTCCTTCGAAGCGCAGGAACGGGACAATGGCGATGGGGGCCCTGCGCAAGGCGGACAGTTCATTCTCGCGATGTCGCCGGATGTGTTTTCCGCGAAGGAATGGGCTGCGCAGACGGAGGGTTTCGTGGCACGCTATGGCGACATTGAGGGCGCGCGCCTGCCCGGGGCAAAACGCCATGTCGCTCGACGGGATCCGGGGCCACGTGCGGTCAACACACCGCTTCTGGAAGAGATCCGCGCGCTCCTGCCCTAAAGGAGCGCGCGCATCCTTGGAAGCGTGATGCAACCACGCGAGTCATCCCACCGATCCGGACGTGAAGCTACGGGCGCGACTCTGATTTTCTGTAGGTAAGTTAGCCGAGGAAGAGGCGTTTCAGATCAACGCGATACGATCAAAAAATGGCAGCCCGTAGGGGAATCGAACCCCTCTTTCCAGGTTGAAAACCTGGCGTCCTAACCGATAGACGAACGGGCCACTCGGATCGTGGAGAGGTTACTAGGCAAAGCCTTCGACGCGCGCAAGCGGAAAATGCACGAATTTGCGTGGCAAATTTTGCCGCGCCTCAGGTGGCTGGGGCCGCGTCCTCGATCCGTAGCTGCGGGGTCTGCCGACCACCCCAGGTGTTGATCTCGATCCGGCCCGCAAGGTGCAGCGGCGGCGGGTCCAGCGCGGATAGAAACGGGCCAAGCGGGCTCTCGAAAGCACCGAAGGCGATGGCGTTCATGCGCGTTCCGCAAGGCCCCGTAAAGGTCACTCGCAGATGAGTTTCGCCCACCCGTTTGGTAAAGCTGATCCGCACATTGGGCAGGGCAAAGCGCGGGGCCGGGGCGGCGGCGCCAAAGGGACCAGCGGCCTCGATCTGGGTGATCAGCTCAGGCGTGATCGCCGCGGGTGCCAGTACCCCGTCGAGCTTGAGCGCGCTGGGTCCCAGCGCATCCGCACCCTGCTGGCTCAGCAATTCGGAGAGCCGTGACATCGCCGGGTCCAGCTGCGCCCGGGACAGAGACAGCCCGGCTGCCATTTTGTGCCCGCCGCCTTTCTCGATCAGGCCTTCCTGCGAGAGCCGCTGGATCGCTGCGCCAAGATCGATGCCGGGGACCGAGCGGCCCGACCCTTTGCCGTCATCGCCGTCAAACCCGATTACAACCGAGGGACGTTGAGCGGTTTCCTTCAGGCGGGAGGCCACTATGCCGACCACGCCCGGATGCCAGCCGTCGCCCGCCGCCCAGGCCAGTGGCAAGTCCAGTCCGCGCTCCTCTGCTTGCGCAAGCGCCTGGGCGCGGACGCTGGCCTCGATCTCCCGCCGTTCGGTGTTAAGCGCATCGAGCCGCTCGGCCAGTGCGGCGGCCTCATGGGGATCGGCGGTGGACAAGAGCCGCGCACCGAGATCCGCGGCTCCGATACGTCCACCGGCATTCACGCGCGGTCCGAGAACAAAGCCCAGATGATAGGCCGAGGGTGCCGTGTCGAGCCGTGCCACATCTGCCAATGCCATAAGGCCCGGGCGTGCTCGGCGTCCCATCACCGACAGGCCTTGCCTGACAAAGGCCCGGTTCACCCCGGTCAGGGGCGCGACATCGGCAACCGTGGCCAGCGCCACGAGATCGAGTAGCCCCATCAGATCGGGGGGTGTGTCCCCTGCCGCGCGCAACTGCCGGTTGGCCTCGACCAGCGCGAGAAACACCACAGCCGCGGCACAAAGATGGGCTAGCGCACCATCCTCATCCTGCCGGTTCGGGTTCACCACGGCGAGCGCCTCTGGAAGCTCCTCGCCGCCCAGATGATGGTCGAGCACGATGACATCCGCGCCCGACACCGCAGCAATCGGCTCGAAGGAGAGCGTGCCGCAATCCACGCAGAGGATAAGGTCATGGGCCGTCGCAAGCCGCGTCATCGCGGGGGTGTTCGGTCCGTAGCCCTCTGCGATCCGGTCCGGAATATAGAGGGTCGCGTCGCATCCGCGTGCTCGCAACCAGGACAGCAGTAGCGCGGCCGAGGATCCGCCATCCACGTCATAATCGGCAAAGATCGCGATGCGCTCAGTCTTTGCCACAGCCGCATTCAAACGGGCCGCTGCGGCTTCCATGTCTCTCAGCGAGCGGGGATCCGGCAGAAGATCCCGTAGGGTCGGCGCGAGAAACGCCTCAACCTCGTTCGGGGCCACACCGCGCCGGGCGAGCACCCGACACAGGGCATCGGGCAGGCCGGTCGCCTGCACCAGATGCTCGGCTGCCCGGTCCTGATCCGATGACAGACCTGTCCACCGCCGACCCGTGATCGACGCCTGAACCCCCAGATAGGCAGGGGTGTCGGTCATGTCAGGCGGCTGTGGTCGGGTTCCGGTAGATCATCCGGCGCACGGATCCGGTCTTGGACCGCATGAGGATCGTCTCCGTCGTCAGGTAGCCAACCTCGCGCTTTATCCCAGACACGACAGAGCCATCCGTCACGCCGGTCGCGGCAAAGATCACATCCGCGGTCACCAGCTCGTCGCGGGTATAGACTCGGTCGAGATCCTCAATCCCTGCCTTGCGCGCGCGGCCAATTTCATCCTCGTTCCGGAAGAGAAGCTTGCCATACATCTGCCCGCCCATGCATTTCAGGGCCGCAGCCGCGAGAACCCCCTCGGGTGCGCCGCCGGAGCCCATATACATGTCGATGCCAGTGATCGCGGCTTCTGCACAGTGGATCACCCCGGCAACATCACCGTCGGTGATCAGACGGATCGCAGCACCGGTTTTGCGGATCTCGGCGATGGTCTCTTCATGGCGCGGACGTTCGAGCACACAGACGGTCACATCCTCTGGAGAGCCGCCCTTGGCCTTGGCGAGGGCATGGACGCGCTCGGCCGGGCTCATGTCGAGGGTCACAGTGTCGGTTGGGTAGCCCGGGCCGATCGCCAGCTTGTCCATATAGACGTCCGGCGCGTGCAGCATGGAGCCGCGCGGGCCCATTGCGATCACGGTCAGCGCGTTTGGCATGTCCTTGGCGGTCAAGGTCGTGCCTTCAAGCGGGTCGAGCGCGATATCCACCGCCGGGCCGGATCCCGTGCCCACCTCTTCGCCGATATAGAGCATCGGCGCCTCGTCGCGCTCACCCTCTCCAATCACCACGACACCATTGATGTCGAGCATGTTGAGCTGGTCGCGCATGGCGTTCACGGCGGCCTGATCCGCCGCCTTCTCGTCGCCGCGCCCGATCAGGCTAGCGGATGCGAGGGCAGCCTGCTCGGCGACACGGGCGAGGCCCAGGGAAAGCAAACGGTCGTTAAAATCGGCAGCGGCGGTCATGGGGAGTCCTTGTCAGCAGAATAAGTCGCTGGCGTATGGATACCGATGCTGCACTGCAAAGAAAACCCTGCGCCTGAGAGAGCTGGGCGGGATGGCGCTTTCGTCACAGCGGCAAATGGGCCGGTCAATCGGCCTCGATACGCAGAGCGACGGGATCTCCAAGGACAACGCCGGTCTTGGGCAGGGCCGCGAGTGCGGCGTCGATTGCGTTCCGGGCGGCCTTGTGGGTTACGATCAGAACTGGGGCCGACGCATCCTCATGGCCGTATTGGCGCATCCGGTCGATGGAAACTCCTGCATCTCCGAGTACGCTGGCCACCTTGGCGAGCGCGCCGGGCTTATCCTCCAGCTCGAGCCGGAGATAATAGGGTGCGGCAACGGCAGATTGCGCGCGGATCGGCGTGACCAGCGACGTCGCCGGCTGACCAAAGGTCGAGATCCGGTCGCCGCGTGCGATATCCATGATGTCCGACAGAACGGCGGAGGCCGTAGGGCCTTCGCCCGCGCCCGCACCGCGCAGCACGATCTGACCGACGTCATCGCCTTCGATGACCACCATGTTCGTGCCGCCTTCGAGCTGCCCCAGCGGAGAAGTCGCCGGGACGAGGCAAGGGCGCATGCGCTGCTCCAGCCCGCGCCCGCTGCGCTGGGCCACGCCGAGCAATTTGATCCGGAAGCCCATATCGGCGGCGTGGCGGATATCCTCGAGGGTGACGCGGTCGATCCCTTCGAGCTCCACGCCCTCGAAATCCACCTTGGTCCCAAAGGCGATGGAGGCCAGCAGAGCCAGCTTGTGCCCCGCGTCGATCCCGCCCACGTCGAGCGTCGGGTCTGCCTCGAGATAGCCAAGCTTCCCGGCTTCTTCGAAAAGGGCGTTATAGCCGAGACCGTCGGCTTCCATCCGGGTGAGGATGTAGTTGCAGGTGCCGTTCATCACGCCCATGATGCGCAGGATGTCATTGCCCGCTAGCCCTTCGGTCAGTGCCTTGACCACGGGGATGCCCCCGGCGACGGCCGCCTCGAAGCGGATGACATGGCCCGCGGCTTCGGCCAACTCGGCCAGTTCCTGGCCATGAACCGCGAGCATCGCTTTGTTGGCGGTCACAACGTCCTTGCCAGCCTTGAGTGCGGCCTCGGTCGCGGCCTTCGCCGTTCCGGCCTCGCCACCCATGAGTTCGACGAAAACATCCACATCATCGCGCGTTGCGAGTGCGACGGGATCATCCTCCCAGCTGTATCCGCTCAGATCGACACCGCGATCTTTGTCGCGGCTACGGGCGGAAACGGCGGAGATCTCGATCGGGCGACCGGCGCGGGCGCTCAACAGCTGGGCCTTGCCGGCTACGATTTTGACGACACCGGCACCAACTGTGCCGAGCCCGGCGATGCCTAGGCGAAGAGGGGACGTCATGGGGCTGCCTCCGAGGGTGAGCGATAAGCGAACAGAACTGGCGTTCTCGTAATCAATCAAACCGCCGCGTGCAACGCGGTAGCTCTATTGTGCCGCTGCGGCGCGCCTTTGCAGGGCCGCACCCCGGTTCAGAAGCCGTTCGGTTTCCTCGCTGGGTGTGGCATCGTCGGCTCCGGGCAGGTTCAACTGGTTGCGTGGCAAAAGCTCGGGCGCCGGGTCGTTGCGTCCAGCCTCTGTCACCGCCGGATCAAGAAAGGTCAGGTCCGCGCAACCGCCCAGCAGCAGGGTAAAGGTGGCGATGGAAAGGAGGGCTCGGCGCATGGCGGCACCTTAGGTTGCCAGGTGCGGGCGCTAAAGTGAAAAAAGCCGCTGTCAATTGAACAAGCGTTCACCTAGGCTCGGACCATGGCGCGGAAAACCGGATCCCATTCAGATATCACTGGACCCAAGGTCCGCGCAGCCGCGCAGCAGTTGATCGCGCGGGATGGCTTTGCGGCGGTATCCATGCGCCAGATCGCGCGCGAAGTCGGCGTGCAGGCCGGGGCGCTTTATCTCTATACGCCGGACAAGCAGACGCTGCTCTTTGATCTGATGCGGGTGCATATGGAAGAGTTGATGGAGGCGGTCTCCGCGCTGGATCTGAGCGGACCGCCCCAGGAAGCGCTGGACACTTTCGCGCGGTTTCATATCACCTTTCACCTCGATCGGGCCGAAGCGGTCTTCATCTCATATATGGAGCTGCGCAACCTGACGCCGGAAAACTTCGCCCATATCGCGGATCTACGCCTGCAATATGAAACACTACTGGAGACGATCCTGAAACGGGGTAAGGCGGCGGGGCTGTTTGCGGTGCCGGATACGAAGCTGGCGACAATGGCGTTGATCGCGATGCTGACCGGGCTGACCACATGGTACCGCGATGACGGGCGTCTTGATCGCGCCGAGATCGAACGGATCTACCTCGCCATGGTACGGCAGATGGTGTCCGACGGCCAAACCGGCCGGGCCGAGGCCCTGGCGGTGCCCTTGTGAGCGCGCCCGATGACTTCGAGCTGCCCGAGCGGCCGGTGTTGCATCTGACACCCGCGCCATTCAAGCGAGGGGTCTCGGCCGCAATGCTGTTTCTATTGGCGTTTCTGCTGGGCTACGTGCTGGTGCTGCATCCGCCTGCCGCAACGGGATGGCTGATCTTTCTGGGCGTGATGACGGCAGGGGCTGGATGGCTCGGGATCACCATGGTTCAGGCACGCCCGCAAGGGTTGGAGCTGCGCGAGGACGGGCTCTACCGCGCGGATGGCGAGGTGATTTGCCTGCTTTCCGAGATTGTGTCGGTGAATCGCGGAGCCTTCGCCTTCAAACCCTCGAACGGGTTTCTCCTGCGGCTTGCGGGACCCCGGCCGCGCGCATGGCAACCAGGGCTCTACTGGCGGCTCGGGCGATTTGTCGGCGTGGGCGGCGTGACGCACAAGGCGCAAGGCGACGTCATCGCCGAAACGATCGCGCTGACGTTGTCGAGCCGGGGAGATGGCTAGCCCTGGGGCAGGACCACCCGCGGCGCAAAGCGCGGCGAGGTCACCATATAGTTGTTGAACTCCAACCCTTGGCTTACGCCCACGGAAAACAGGGTGTTGTAGGTCGACCAGCTCTCTACCAGCAAGACATGCTCGCCATCGACCAGAACGGGCAACCGGTTCGTCATGCTGGCCAGATCCGCCGTCGTCAGATCATCGCGGGTGCCCGTTGCATAGGACCAGTCCACCTCGTATTGCGAGCGCGCGTCGACCCATTTCAGGGAGGTATAGCGAAGCTCCGAGTCGCTGCCGAACTTGATCAGGTATTCATAGAGCCCCTGTAGCCCGTCGAGAAAATTCTCATCGATCTCGACCATCTGGCGGGAGAGGATGTCGCCCACCGTGTAGGTCGCCTTGATCGAGGCGTTGTACTGGCGAAACCCGTCGAAAATCGCGAAGCTCGCGACATACCACCAGCAGAGCCAGCACATGGCGAAGAGAAACTCGGTGATGACGAGTCCCTCATCCTCTCGGACAAAGCGTCTGGTGAGCAGGTGTATACGTAAGGCTCTCATCAGACGCTCCTCAGGGCTCAGCCACAAAGGCCGAAGCCGTGGTCATCTGGTAGCCGCCACTGGCATCCTTGGACAGGGCGAGCCCGAGCCCGGTCAGCGGGAACCAGGGATCCACGATTGTGCAGAGACGCACCAGAACCAGCTTGTTCGCCTGGGCCTGGGTATAGGTCACCACAGGAAGCGTGTCGTTGATCCGGTCGGCGCAGGCCGCGCGGGTCGCAGGCCAACTCCAGACCGGTGGATTGATCTCGGTCATCTCCACCACGATGGTTGAGCGGCAATCTGCGATGAGCAGCGTTTCCTGGCAGATCATGTCCTTCACATCGCTCTCATCGAGCGGGGTGTCAGCGTTCAGGCGCAGCTCGCGAATGGTCAGATCCAGCGCCCGTTCCATCATCGTGTACTTCGCGGTCAGCATGGCGGCCTCGAAGGTCGACATGAACACCGCGATGATCAGGGGAAACACGATCACGAATTCGATCGTGGCCGTACCACGCTCGTCATCGCGCAGGAAATGCCGCAAAGCGCGTTTCACAGGGACAGCCTCAACTGCTGGATCGTGTTGGCGATAGAGCTGAATGCTTCGGAGATTTCCACGCCCTTGACATCGAAGTAGTGACCGGAAGAGGAGGCGCAGTATTTCATCAGCGTCTGACCGCGGGCCGGCGCTTCAAAGCCGATGGTAAAGATCACCACGTCCTTGGCCTTGAGCTTGTCGCAAAGCACTTCGGTATAGTCATCTGCGGTGCTGTTCCCCGTGTAGCGGGTCACGGCGTTGCGGTAATCGTTGCGGATGCTTGACTGGCTGTCATTCTCCACCCGGAAGAAATACTCCGACACGTAGCGCACGCTGAATGTGCCAAAGAGCTCTGCATGACTGAGCTGCCGGGCATCGGGGCGCTCGATCTGCGGATCCCAGTCGCCGTCGCCGTATTTTGCGTCATTGCCGTTCGTGTCGCTTTCCGGGGTGCGGCCCACATCCCACCATGGCTGCTTGTTCTGGTCCGCGCGGTTCTGGAAATAGACAAAGAATTCGTCGCTGTCCTCATCCCACCAGACTGGGGACATAGTGCCCTTGAACTTGTTCTTCAGGTCGTATTGTGACGTGTTCTCACCATCGGTCATGAGCACGATGACCTTGATCGTCTCAGTGTCCTCATAGGCCACAGGCCGCCCGGCCAGAGCGCCATCCAGATGACCCTCATCAATCAGGTCGGTCAC
Organism: Pseudomonadota bacterium; assembly: GCA_038746545.1. Taxonomy (GTDB): domain Bacteria; phylum Pseudomonadota; class Alphaproteobacteria; order Rhodobacterales; family Rhodobacteraceae; genus Dinoroseobacter. Next base: position 71,850 of record JBCDKN010000007.1, on the reverse strand, counting down.
CACATCCTGCGAGCCCGGATCGAGCAGAGCGGCCGCCCATTTCATTCCGAGATCCGTGGCCGTATTGCCGCCTGCACCCAGAGACGCGACCTTGCCCGTCAAGTCGGTCAGGCTTGTCGACAGCGGCAGGATCGCACCGTAATCGCCAATCTGGCACCAGGGTCGGCCGATCTTGCGGTCGCCGTTCTGAGTGTAGAGATTGCTGTTGTTTCGATCGAAATGCGCCAGACGGTCCAGCGCATCCGTCGTGCTGAGTGAGATCGACTGGAAGTCGCTCGGCGCAAACCGCACGCAGTTGGTCACTTCCTGCTGCTTCGAGACATTGTACTTCGCCAGCAGGTAATCCGGGACGTTCACCACCGCGTGGTAGGGGATGATCGACACCGATGTCAGCCCGGTCCCGTCCTCGGTAATGTTGTCATTTGCTGCCATCATCGTGCGAACAAATTTGTCAGCCGCGGTCCGCAGGTTCTGGATCTTGCTGTTGCTGCCCATGGAGCCGGAGATGTCCACCACCAGCGAAACCTCGATGTTTTGGATCCGCTCTTCGGCCTTGCTTCGGGCGAAGGCATTCAGGGTGTCGATCCCGGACATGTTCATGAACCAGGTCGGGATCTCGGCGCTCACCCGCGCCTCAACCTCCTTGTAGTTCAGGCCCTTGGCCACCTGCACGCCTTCAAGATAGTCGGACATCCCGGCCTTTTCGAAATAGTCTTCGACCACGGCGACCGCATCGGTTGTTTGGTCAAGATCGGCTGCCGCCAACACGGCGCGATCTGACGTGGCCTGCAGTCGAGTGCGCACGGCTTCATAGCGCATGATGTCGATTGTCAGACCCGCGATCATCATCATCAGGATGAAGATATAGAGAGAGAATCCGGTCAGGACCCCGGCTTCATCCTGCCAGAACCGCACCAATGCGCGCAGGGGGGTCGCGCGGGCTTTGGGATCATCGCCGTCGCTTGCGCCCAGTCTCATCACACACCTACTTTCACACGCTTCGCGGAACGCAAATCCGCCCCGTCAGTCTCTGCGATATTGCGGCGGAAATCGGGCAATGGTGGTCAAGAACCGAGACAAGCCTCTCAAATCCTGCCGACTTACAGCGCTGCAAAGTCGCGCAACTCTATGCACCCGGTTGAATGAAGGGCGCGTTAAGCGCCTCTTTCGCGGTCCCTTGCGCCGCTCATCATGCCCCAACGGTATCAAGGACGTGCATGGCGTGTGGGCTTTGCTAAGCTGGCGGTCAGACCCTCGGTTGCATCGGAGAAACCGAACCGCCATGCGCTATTCGGCATTGGAAATCCTCAAACAGGGCCTGAGCGGCAATCGCGGCTGGCCGGCCCTCTGGCGCAGTCCTGCGCCGCAACCCGCTCATGATGCGATTGTCATCGGGGGTGGCGGGCACGGCGTTGCGACGGCCTATTACCTTGCGCGAAACCACGGAATGACGCGGGTCGCGGTGCTTGAGAAAGGCTATCTGGGCGGCGGCAATGTGGGGCGGAACACCACCATCGTCCGGGCCAACTATCTGCTGCCGGGGAATTCGGAGTTCTACTCCCATTCCCTGAAGCTATGGGAGGGGATGGAGGCGGATCTCAACTTCAACGCAATGCACTCGCAGCGGGGTATTATCAATCTCTTTCATTCGGATGGACAGCGGGATGCCGCCGCGCGCCGAGGGAATGCGATGATCACCCAAGGGGACGATGCGACCCTGTTGGATCGTGAGGCGCTGCGCCGGATGCTGCCCTATCTCGACTACGACCAGACACGCTTTCCGATCTACGGTGGGCTTTGGCACAAGCGGGGCGGGACGGCGCGTCATGATGCAGTCGCCTGGGGGTATGCCCGGGCAGCGGACCGGTTGGGCGTTGACCTGATCCAGAATTGCGAGGTCACGGGTTTCCGCATCGAGGGCGGCGCTGTTCAGGGTGTCGAAACCTCTCGCGGTCCGATCGCGGCGCCGAAGGTTGCCATGGTGGTGGCGGGACGCTCAAGTCAGGTGGCCGAGATGGCCGGGTTTCGCCTGCCGATCGAGAGCCACGTGCTCCAGGCTTTTGTGACCGAGGGGCTCAAACCCTGCATCGATCAGGTCATCACCTATGGGATGGGTCATTTCTACATCAGCCAGTCGGACAAGGGCGGACTGGTCTTTGGTGGCGATCTGGATTTCTACGCTTCCTATGCGCAGAGGGGCAATCTGCCCATGGCAGAGCATGTGGTGGAGGCGGGCATGACTCTGATGCCGATGATCGGCAAGGCCAAGATGCTCCGCTCCTGGGGCGGGATCATGGACATGACCCCTGATGGCTCGCCGATCATCGATCACAGCCCGGTGGATGGCCTCTATGTCAATGCAGGCTGGTGCTACGGCGGGTTCAAGGCGGTGCCGGCCTCGGGTTGGTGCCTGGCACACCTGATAGCGACGGACCAGCACCACGAGGTCGCCCGCCGCTTCCGTCTGGACCGGTTTCGCACCGGCCAATTGATTGATGAAGAGGCGACAGGTAGCCAGCACAATCTGCACTAGGCGCGGGTTAGGGCGCGTCCGGACGCACGGGCGCGGGCATGCCTGTCAGGACGATCACCTGCTCGCGCTGTCCGTTGTAGGTTCGCAAATGCACATCGATCGTCATCGTCCCGTTGGGTGTGAACTCGGTGGCACCTGTTTTGATCCACATGAACCGCATAGCTTCTAGCTAATGATCCGTGACGGGCTGACCCGCGGCAGCCAGCTCCGTCTCAGAGGTAAACAGGCTGAACGTATGGGTAATTCTGTCGCCGTCCGGTGACCGGCTGAAGGTCGCGGGTTGGACCGCGCCGGGGCCGTCGGTGCGGTAAGAAAGGGTCACGTCCTGAAGGCCGGAGCCGGTGGATGTGACCTCGTCGAGGTTGATGACACTCAAGCCGGACAAGAACGCCGTGACGTTGCGGATGCGCGGTGCGAACACGAGGGTGTCGTCGGAATCCAGCCGGACAACGCGGTCCTGAACCTCGCCCGTGATGCTGATGTCTTCGCTCGGGTTCCCAGCGATGATGAAGGTCGCCGAAAACGGGATGATCTCGTCTCGCACAATCGTTCCGGACAAGTCGCCTTCCCGCAGTACGTTATCTGTGGGTGTCGGCGATCCGGTGGTCGTTCCGGTTCCGCACGCGCTCAGCGCTGCAATCGCTATGTATCCGGTGCTCAGGGTGCTGAACCGGCGAAGCGCCCGGGATATGGTCTGATGATCTGGGGTAAGCGCGGAAACAAAATGCCATGGGGCATCCTGTGGCTTGGGGGAAAGATACCCGAAGTCCTACGCACCCTCCGAGAGCTCCCCGTAACCGGCAGACCAAAAGACCTGCGCGATTCACCTGCCGGGCGACGCAAAACAAGGTGTCGCGCGTCGCGGATCTGTTGTCAGGCGCAGATCTGGCGGCTTTAGTGAAGCCAAGGCACAACGAGAGAGGCGTCCGACCTGCGCATTCCCTGTCCCCTTTGCGGCCCGCGTGACCTGCGAGAATTCACTTATCTCGGGGATAAGACCTATCTGGCGCGGCCAGAGCCCGGGGATGCGGCGGGCTATGACGTCTATCTTCACCTGCGGGACAATCCGGCGGGCGCGACGTCGGAGCTCTGGTACCACGGGACTGGTTGCGGAGCCTGGCTGTTGGTGCAGCGCGACACGCGCAGTCATGAGATCCTCGACACCCGTCTGGTCCCAGGCGGAAGGCAGGGTGGGGGCGCGACATGAGGCTGGCCCGGGGAGGTCTGATCGACCGCGACAAACCGCTGCGGTTTCAATTCGACGATGCATGGATGGGCGGGTTCACGGGCGATACGCTCGCCTCGGCCTTGATGGCAAACGAGGTGCGGGTTCTGGGCCGTTCGTTCAAGTATCACCGCCCGCGCGGCCTCTGGTCTGCGGGGTCCGATGAACCAAATGCGCTGATGCAGGTCGGCCAGTTCGCGCGGCAGGTCCCGAATGTACGCGCCACGCAGATCGAGCTCCATCAGGGCCTCTATGCCCGCAGCCAGAACCGCTGGCCTTCCCTGCGTTTCGATGTGATGGAGCTGAACGATCTTGCAGCGCGTTTTCTTGGTGCAGGCTTTTACTACAAGACCTTCATGTGGCCGCGCCGGTTCTGGGAGCGGGTCTATGAACCGCTGATCCGCCGCGCCGCGGGGCTTGGGGCGCTGTCGGGGCAGCCAAACCGGGAGCCCTACGAGAAGGCTTTCGCCCATTGTGATCTGCTGGTGATCGGCGCGGGTCCGGCGGGGCTGATGGCAGCGCTTGCGGCGGCGGAGGCCGGCGCGGATGTGATCCTGGCCGAAGAAGACACCATGTGCGGCGGACGGCTTTTGTCTGAGCGCGAGACGGTGGACGGTCTGTCTGGCCCAGACTGGGCCGCGCAGATGGTCCGCAAGCTGGAGGCAACGGGTCGTGTACGGCGGATGATGCGCACATCCGTGACCGGTGCTTATGATGGCGGGACCTTCGGCGCGCTGGAGCGTGTGGGGCTGCATCTGGCCAATCCGCCCGAGGCCCTGCCGCGCGAGTGTTTCTGGCGCATCACAGCGCGCCGCGCGATCCTCGCCGCCGGATCGCAGGAGCGCCCCATTGCCTTTCCCATGAATGACCGGCCCGGGATCCTGTCTGCAGCGGCTTTGCGTAGCTATGCCAACCGCTACGCCACTGCGCCGGGGCAACGCATTGCTGTCTTTGGAAATAATGACGATGCCCATCGCACGGCCCGTGATCTGCAAGCGGCAGGGCTGGAGATCGTGGCAATGATCGACACCCGTCCTGAAACGCCTGAGGGCGACTATCCTGTTCTGCGCGGGGCGCAGGTTATCGGGACCAAGGGGCGCCTTGGCCTGAAGGAAATCACGGTACAGACCGCCACTGGCGAGACACGGCTGGCGGTGGATGCCCTCGGCGTCTCCGGCGGTTGGAATCCGGCAGTGCACCTGACCTGCCACTTGAACGGCCGGCCCGTCTGGGATCCCGATCTTGCCGCATTTGTACCCAAGGCGGGCGCCGTGCCCGGGCTTGCGGCGGTCGGGGCGGCTGCGGGCGTGTTCTCGACCCTTGGGGCCCTTCAGTCCGGTGCGGAGGGAGCGCGGCAGGCGATGTCCGAACTCGGGATGCGTGTGGCGATGCCGCCGATCCCCGAGGCCGAGAATGCGCCCTATGCCATCACACCGACCTATGCGGTGGACGAGGCGCGTCCAGGCAAGGCGCGCGTGTGGCTCGATTTCCAGAACGACGTCACCGTGAAGGATGTGCAACAGGCCGCAGCCGAGAACCTCACCAGCGTGGAGCACATGAAACGCTACACCACCCAGGGCATGGCCACGGATCAGGGCAAGAGTTCGAACCTTCTCGCGCTGGCGGTGCTGGCCGATGCGACCGGGCGCGGCATCCCGGAGACCGGCACAACCACCTACCGGCCGCCTTACACGCCGGTCACGCTGGCGGCGATGGGCGCGGGGGCGCAGGGCAAAGGGTTCGCGCCCGAACGCCGCACGACCTCTTACGCCGCCGACGTCGCCAGCGGAGCGCCGATGCTGGAGGCAGGGCTTTGGTACCGTCCGAGCCATTACCCCCGCCTGGGCGAGCGGGACTGGCGGATCGCCTGTCACCGGGAGGTCCGCTTCGTGCGCGAGGCCGTGGGGATTTGCGACGTCTCCACCCTCGGCAAGATAGAGCTGCAGGGGCCGGATGCGGCGATCTTCCTCGATTTCGTCTACGCCAACACGATCTCGACGATACGACCCGGGCGGTGCCGCTATGGGATCATGCTGCGCGAGGACGGACATGTCATGGATGATGGCACGGTCGCCTGTCTCGCTTCCAATCACTACGTGCTGACCACGACCACAGCGGCGGCGGGGAAGGTGATGCAGCATCTCGACTTTGTGCAGCAATGCCTGCGGCCCGAGCTACAGCTGCGTTTTGTGTCTGTGGCCGAGCCTTGGGTGCAGTTCGCCATTGCTGGGCCGCGGGCGCGCGAGCTTCTGTCTCGTCTCCTCTTTGAGGCTCCGGACGCGTCCCGCTTTCCATTCATGTCTTGTGGGGAGGTGGATCTGCAAGGCGTAGCTGGGCGGCTCTTCAGGATCTCGTTTTCCGGGGAGCTTGGGTTCGAGCTCGCCGTACCCGCGCGATATGGGGCAGCTCTCTATGAAACGCTGGTTGCCCGGGCGGAGGCGCTGGGGGGCGGGGCTTATGGGATGGAGGCGCTGAATGTGCTGCGGATTGAGAAGGGGTTTCTCACCCATGCAGAGATAGACGGTCGGACAACAGCCATAGATCTGGGGCTGGGTCGGATGATCGCCATGGACAAGGATTTCATCGGCGCCACGGCGCTTGCGCCCGGGCCTTACGGATCCGGACCGGCCCCAACTTGTCGGGTTGCGTCCGCTGGACGGACGGACCGAGCTGCCCGCTGGCGCGCATCTCTTCCCTGTGGGAGCGGAGATCACCCCGCAAAACAGCGAGGGTCATGTCACGAGCACCTGTGTCTCCCCGACCCTGGGCATGCCGCTGGCGCTCGGGTTCCTGCGTGCTGGACCGGCGCGACTGGGGGAGACGGTGCGTCTTGTGGATCACCTGCGCGGGGTGCAGGTCGAGTGCCGGGTGGCGGGCCCCGTGGCCTATGACCCCGAGGGAGCGCGCGCCCGTGCCTGACCTGACTCCACAAACGCCGCTTGGCTGTCTCAAACCCGTCCAGATCGGCCCGTGGGTCCTGACCGAGCCTGCGCCGGAACCTGTCCATGCCATTCTGCCCTATCCCGCGCTTGGCGTAGAGGCGTCCGAAGCGCTGCAGCGCGCAACCGGAATGGCGCTGCCCGGGCCTGGGCAGTCTGTGCATAATGCGGATCTTTGGCTGATCTGGGCCGGGCGCGCGCAAGTCTTTGCCTTGGGGACAATGCCCGAGGGCGCTGTGCCGCCCACACTGGCGGCCATGATCGACATCTCCGATGGCTGGGCGCGTCTTCGACTTGGCGGGCCGGGGGCCGAAGATGTGCTCGCGCGCGGTACGCCGCTGGATCTGCGCCCGCAGGCGTTTCCGATCCATGCCACGGCCCGGACTGAGTGGCACCACATGGCGGCCCTTTTTCTGCGACTGCCCTCGGCGATCGAGATCTGGGTCATGCGCTCCTATGCGGAAACGGCGCTTGCAGCCATGCGCAAGGACATGACGCGGCTCGCAGCGCGCCACCAGCTGGCGCTGCGCTGAAGAATTCTCTCTGCACTGGCGCTGGACTTCGCAGGGCAGGGCACCGATATTTCCCAGATGAGTCTGCCACCCGGTTTCCTTGATGAATTGCGCGGTCGCGTGTCCATGGCACAGGTGGCAGGGCGTAAGCTTGTCTGGGATATGCGCAAATCCCAGCAGGGCAAGGGCGATATGTGGGCCCCGTGCCCCTTCCACCAGGAAAAGACCGCATCCTTCCATGTGGATGATCGCAAAGGATATTATTACTGCTTTGGCTGTCATGCGAAGGGCGATGCGATCTCCTTCGTGCGCGAGACCGAGAATGTGGGCTTCATGGAAGCGGTGGAGATCCTCGCCGCCGAGGCCGGCATGACCATGCCCGCGCGCGACCCACAAGCGGCGGCCAAGGCAGACCGACGCAGCCAGCTGAGCGATGTGGCTGAGCAGGCGGTGCAGTTTTTCAAGCTCAACCTCAAGACCGGCGCTGCACGCGACGCGAGGGCCTATCTGGCCGGGCGGGGTCTGTCGGAGGCGGCTTGCGATCGCTGGGAAATCGGTTTTGCCCCCGAAGGCTGGCAGCATCTTTGGGACCATCTGGGCGGCAAGGGCGTGGCCGAGGACCTGATCCTCGGGGCAGGTCTTGCGAAACCGTCGCGCAAAGAGGGCGGTCGGCCCTACGACGTGTTTCGCAACCGGATCATGTTCCCGATCCGCGATGCGCGGGGCCGGGCCATCGCTTTTGGCGGGCGCGCCATGGACCCTGAGGACGGCGCGAAATACCTCAACTCGCCGGAGACCGAGCTCTTCGACAAGTCCCGGGTGCTCTTCAACCATGCCCGTGCTCGGGAGGCCTCGGGCAAATCCGACATGCTTGTGGTGGCTGAGGGCTACATGGATGTGATCGCGCTGTCAGAGGCGGGCTTCCCGGCCGCCGTTGCGCCCCTAGGGACGGCGGTGACCGAGCCACAGCTTGAGCTGCTCTGGCGGATCTCTCCCGAGCCGATTTTCGCGCTGGATGGGGACCGGGCGGGGCTGCAAGCGGGACAGCGGGTGGTCGATCTGGCCCTGCCGCTGATCGAGGCGGGAAAATCCCTGCGCTTTTGCATCTTGCCGGAAAAAAAGGACCCGGATGACGTGATCCGTCAGGACGGGCCCGAGGCGATGGGCACGCTCTTGCGCGAAGCGCAGCCGATGCTCAACCTGATCTGGCAGCGCGAAACTGAGGGCCGCGCCTTCGACAGCCCCGAGCGGAAGGCCGCACTGGGCAAGGCACTGCGAATGTCTGTGGCGAAGATCAAGGATCCCTCGATCAAGCAGCATTACGGGCAAGAGATCAAAGCCCGGCTTGATGCCCTCTTTGGCTATGGCGGCGGCGATGCACCGCGCCACGGCCCCTCGGGCGGACGCAGCCCGAGCCGGGGCGGTGGCTGGAAATCCAAGGGTCCGGAGCGCCCGACGGCGAACCTCAAGGCCTCGGCGCTGGTGACCTCGCATGCGGATGAGCAGCTGCAGGAGGCGCTGATCCTCGCCACGCTTTGCATCCATCCGACGTTGATCGACGAGTTTGAAACCGCGCTGATGGATCACCGGTTCGGATCCAGCGGGTTTGGGCAGATCGCGATGGCGCTGACGGCCACGGATCCCGAGTCGCGAAGCGCGCGGATCACATTCGAGGATCCCAATTGCCGCGAGACCCTTGATCTCATCCTGCGCGAACGCCATGTGCAGATTGCACCATCCCTGCGCCCGGACTGCGACGAAGAGGTTGCCCGGCTTTCGGTCGCGGCGGCTTTTGCCAAGCTCTCGGCACAGGCGGGATGGCAACGGGAACTGGAAGAAGCCATCGAGGATTTTGCCTCGGCATCGAACGAAGAAATTACATGGCGGCTCGGGCAGGCCGCCGAGGCCCGCAACTCCGCAGGCCGCGTCGCCCAGGATGACAAGACAGAATACGATATTGCCGAGAACGGTGCGCGAATCAGTCGAGACGAACGCAGCGCCTTTGACGACTTGCTCAATGGCATCAGCTTTGGCAAAGGACAGACAAACGGGGGCTGACCCCGCACGGAAAGTTAAGTAAACACGGATAAAAGCGGGAAGCGCGAATCACTTACGACCTGATTCGCATACGGGGTGGAACAGAACGATGAACCGGCACGCTCCCCTTTAATCAAGGAAACATGAATGGCCGCCAAAGACACTGACGACCGCAAGACCGACGACCAGGACGCCGAAGCCATGCTCGACATGAGCCAGGCCGCCGTCAAAAAGATGATCGCCGAGGCGCGCGCGCGCGGCTACATCACCTACGATCAGCTCAATCAGGTGCTTCCTCCAGACCAGGTCAGCTCCGAACAGATCGAAGACGTGATGTCGATGCTCTCAGAGATGGGGATCAACATCATCGAGGAAGACGAGGCCGAAGAGGGGGAGACCCCGGCGTCGAATTCCACGCAGGTGGTGGAAGCCTCCGGATCTCGCGAAGTTGCTGTCTCGACCACCTCGTCGGAGGCGCTGGACCGGACCGATGACCCTGTGCGGATGTATCTGCGCGAAATGGGGTCGGTCGAACTGCTGAGTCGCGAGGGCGAGATCGCTATCGCAAAGCGGATTGAGGCCGGACGCAACACAATGATCGCCGGTCTCTGTGAGAGCCCGCTGACATTTCAGGCGATCACGATCTGGCGTGACGAACTTCTGTCCGAAGACATTCTGCTCCGCGATGTAATCGACCTTGAGGCGACTATGGGCGGCGCCATGGACGAGGATGAGGAGAGCTCCTCCGTCGTCGAGATGGCCGCCAACAGCCCGAGCGCCCCGTCCGAAAAGACCAACGAACCCGAGCTTGATGCCGATGGCAATCCCATCGCCAAGACCGAGGACGAGGATGACGAGGATGATCAGGCCAATATGTCGCTCGCTGCGATGGAGGCCGCGCTCAAGCCCAAAGTGCTCGAGACGCTCGACCTGATCGCGCGAGACTACACTCAGCTCAGCGATATGCAGGATCTGCGGATCTCGGCGACTCTGAACGAGGATGAGAGTTTCTCGATTGAGGATGAGGCGAATTACCAGAAGCTGCGCGCCGAGATCGTGCTGCTGGTGAATGAGCTGCACCTGCATAACAATCGGATTGAGGCGCTGATCGACCAGCTCTACGGGATCAACCGGCGCATCATGTCCATCGACTCGAATATGGTCAAACTGGCGGATCAGGCCCGGATCAACCGGCGTGAATTCGTCGAGGCCTATCGCGGCTACGAGCTTGATCCCACTTGGGTGGACCGGATGTCCGCAAAGCCCGGGCGCGGTTGGCAGGCCTTTATCGAGCGGTCCAGCGCGAAAATCGAGGATCTGCGCGCCGACATGGCGCAGGTCGGCACCTATGTGGGCGTCGATATCACCGAATTCCGCCGCATTGTGCAGCAAGTCCAGAAGGGTGAGAAAGAAGCCCGTCAGGCCAAGAAAGAGATGGTCGAGGCCAACCTGCGTCTCGTGATCTCGATCGCCAAGAAATACACGAACCGGGGTCTGCAATTCCTCGACCTGATCCAGGAAGGCAATATCGGCTTGATGAAGGCTGTCGACAAGTTCGAGTATCGTCGCGGCTACAAGTTCTCGACCTATGCGACCTGGTGGATTCGTCAGGCCATTACCCGCTCCATCGCGGATCAGGCCCGGACGATCCGGATCCCGGTCCATATGATCGAGACGATCAACAAGCTCGTGCGGACAGGGCGGCAGATGCTCCACGAGATCGGACGGGAGCCCACGCCGGAGGAATTGGCCGAGAAGCTCCAGATGCCGCTGGAGAAGGTTCGCAAGGTGATGAAGATCGCCAAGGAGCCGATCTCGCTTGAGACGCCGATTGGCGACGAGGAGGATAGCCAGCTGGGCGATTTCATCGAGGACAAGAATGCGGTTCTGCCCCTCGATAGCGCGATCCAGGAGAACCTGAAAGAAACGACGACCCGGGTTCTGGCCTCGCTCACCCCGCGCGAAGAACGCGTGCTCCGGATGCGCTTCGGGATCGGGATGAACACAGACCATACGCTCGAAGAAGTCGGCCAGCAGTTCAGCGTGACCCGCGAGCGGATCCGTCAAATCGAGGCCAAGGCGCTGCGTAAGCTCAAGCACCCAAGTCGCAGCCGCAAGCTGCGCAGTTTCCTCGATCAGTAAGCGTATCGGGCGTGCTGAGTTGGCACGCCCGGACGGCCTAGCTCTTTCATGAGTAGCAAATTCCTCATCTTCGTCCTCGGTGTCGCGCTCGTGGTGTTCTGCGCCTACGTGTTCCGTGACCGCATCCCGAGCCCGACCATCTCCGCCAAGCGCCCGTATTCCGCCCCCAACGGCCACAAGGTTGCGCCTCTCGACGATGGGCCAGCGCAATTTGAGGTCTGGGATAGCCCCGGTGCGGCGGGGCGAGACTACTTCTGCGCAGCCGCGAAATACGCAGAAGCCGTTTTGCGGGCGGAGCCAAAGGACTACGTTCGTGTGACCAGGGGCTTTGGTCCAAGCCAGGTCCGCGATAATCGCCGCGCTGTCGGTTTCGAACTGATCCCGGCAGATGCTCTTGGAGATTCAACACCGCACAATAATCGGGCGCCGATGATCGACAGCCCTGGCGAAATCCGGTCGATCCTCGTTTCTCGGCGGTTTTGCGCTTAGCGGCACATTTTCAAGCGAAACGGACGCCGGTTGACTGTGGTCACTCTGACTGGCGAGGTTACCATAGGGCAGTGACAGACCGGGGGAGCGACCGTGACACAATCCGTTCGACTGCTATGCCTATTAGGGGCGTGTATGGTTCTGATGGCAGCAGCCGTTGTCCTGCCCTGAGCGCTGCGCGCGCGTTTACACTCAAGCGTTATTGTTCCCACCGCTCGACTGCGGCTACTCTTGCTGTGAACAGCAACTATAACGGGCCACAACACAGCCTGACATCTAAGCGGAGTAGGCCATGACCGTTCGATCCACAATTCGGTTTTTGCACCGAGGAGCTTTGCCGCGCGCGATCTCAGCGCTGAGCCTTGCGGTCGCGTTGGCGATGCTGAGCCTGCCTGCGGAAGCCCGGAGCCTTACGGAGCGCTATACGCCCAAGTCGCCCTATCGTGCGATCAATGAGTTCGGTGTCATTCTCAGCGCCGAGCAAGGATCGGTGCTGGAGGTTTATGCCAAGCCAAGCGCCTCAGGCATGAAATACTTCTGTGCTGCAGCGGAATTTGCGCAGCGCTTCTTGCGCGCGCAGCCGAGTGATCGATTGGTGATAAGCCGGGCCGAAGGTCCCAGTGCGACCCGCTCCGGGGCGACCAGCGTTTTGTTCGATATTGTGCCCCGGGCTCAGGCCCAGGGGTTGCCGTCTGGTGGCGTGACGCTGAATCCGAACCGTGTCGGGGAGAACCGCAGCGTGAATGCCGGCAAGTCTTTCTGCAAACCTGCAGAACGTCGGCGGCGGGACGACTAGAGCGAGCACCAAGAATAGAGACGACTCATGGCACTTTTTTCCAAACTCTTTGGCAAATCCGAACCGACCGGGCCCGAGGCCGAAACGCATGAGGGCTTCACCATCACCCCGCAAAGCGTCAAGGAAGGCGGGCAGTATCGTCTGACGGCTGTGATCGAGAAGGATGGCAAGTCACATACCCTGATTCGTGCGGATCATTTTGGAACCGCCGACGAGGCGAATGCGGCAGCAGTGACCAAGGCCAAGATGCTAATCGACCAGCTTGGTGATGGATTGTTCTGACATCAGCGCCTAATACGCCGCGTTTCTCGCCGCAAACCGTGACTGTTTCACAGACGACGCCCGTGCCCCCTAGTATTCAGGGAGAGTAAACACAGCAGGGTACTTTTCATGCGTCGATTAATGCTCGGACTTCTCACCGCCCTTGGGCTTGCGGGCGCGGCCAGCGCTGACACCACGCTATTCTTCGATGACTTCGAAACCGCGACGCTTGGGCTGAATACCACCCCGTCGAATTGGGCTCTGATCAGCGGCACGGTCGACGTTCTCGGGCCCGGCACTTTTGGTGGTTTCTGTAGCAACGGCACGAATTGCGTCGATCTGGATGGCTCCAGTGGAACGGCGGGCGCGATCAACTCAATCGCCAGTTTCAATCTCGATGCTCAGACGACCTACACGCTGTCCTTCGACTACACCAATAATGGCACCGGGACCAACACACTGAACTGGGGTCTTTCGTCCCTTTCAGAAACTCTTGTCGTGAGTGGTCCCTCGGTACCCTATTCCTCGACAAGCGCCACTTTTAGCGGGTTGGCTCTGCAGAATGCCTCGATCATCTTCTCTCATGAAGGTGGCGACAATCAGGGTGTCATCATCGACAATGTGCGTCTGACCGCGTCGGTCGCTCCGGTGCCGCTGCCAGCGGCGGGGCTGCTGCTGCTTGGTGGATTGGGCGGTCTCGTGGTCATGCGTCGCAAAGGCATGTCCCCCCAGACCTGATCGGACAGGATCAGTGCCATGGTGCTGTAACCTGATGCCGGACATTGGGGACAGTTTCGGCTTGCTCCACCGGGCCATGCGCGGAACACTCCGCCCATGGCCCATCATGTTTTCACTCTTTTGTCCCACGGCCCCGGTCTGATCGAGTTCACCCGGGATGTCGCTGCCTGGGTGGCAGCGCAGGCCGCGGCGGAAGCCCTGCTGACCCTTCAGATCCAGCACACCTCGGCCTCTTTGCTGATTCAAGAGAACGCAGACCCGGAGGTGCAGACCGACCTGACGGCGTTTTTCCACCGTCTGGTGCCACCGACCACCGATCCGGGCATGGCCTATCTGACCCACACCTATGAGGGGCCCGATGATATGCCCGGGCATATCAAGGCGGCGCTCCTACCGACCTCATTACAGATCCCGGTGGTGGACGGGCGGATGACCCTTGGCACCTGGCAGGGGATCTATCTGGTGGAGCATCGCAACCGCCCGCATGAGCGGCGTGTCACGGCGCTTCTGCGCTGAATCACGCCAAACTGCGGCATTCCGGACTCAGGTTTGCCCCCAAGATAAGCCCTGTCCAATTGCCCTCTACCCAAGCCATAGAGAGCTACCTATAGTGCCTGTGGATAACTGGGGGCCAACCCCAAGAGCAGGAACACGAGGGAGCAACCATGCGCTGCCCATTTTGCGGAAATGTTGATACGCAGGTGAAGGACTCGCGCCCGGCGGAAGACCACGTGGCCATTCGGCGGCGACGGTTTTGTCCGGCATGCGGTGGTCGGTTCACCACCTATGAACGGGTGCAGCTCAGGGATCTGATTGTCATCAAGTCCTCGGGCAAGCGCGAGGACTTCGACCGCGACAAGCTTGAGCGGTCTATCCGGATTGCCATGCAGAAACGTCCCGTTGAGCCGGACCGGCTGGATCAGATGATCTCCGGCATTGTTCGCCGGCTTGAGAGCATGGGCGAAACGGATATCCCCTCGACGACGATCGGTGAGATCGTGATGGAGGCATTGGCCCGGATCGATACGGTCGGCTATGTCCGGTTTGCCAGTGTTTACAAGAACTTTCAGGCAGCGGATGATTTCGACAAGTTCGTCAGCGAGCTGCGGCCTCCCACCAGCCCGGACAACTGAGCCATGGAAACAGACCTGCGTTGGATGCAGGTTGCGCTAACGCTCGGACGGCGGGGCATGGGGCGTACCTGGCCTAATCCGGCGGTGGGTTGCGTACTTGTCAGCCCTGAGGGCCGGGTGGTCGGGCGCGGCTGGACCCAGCCGGGCGGCCGCCCTCATGCGGAGGTCATGGCACTGCGCGCCGCGGGGCTCGCGGCCCAGGGGGCCACGGCCTATGTCACGCTCGAGCCCTGTTCTCATCACGGGAAAAGTGGCCCTTGTTCCGAAGCTTTGATCACGGCGGGCGTGGCGCGCGTGGTATCCGCTTTGCAGGATCCCGACCCAAGGGTTTCCGGGCGCGGTCATGACATGCTCCGCACCGCCGGGATTTCAGTGACCGAGGGCGTCGCTCAGACACTGGCCCATCAGGACCACGCGGGTTTCTTGCTGCGCGCCACGGTCGGGCGCCCCATGGTGACGCTCAAACTTGCGCTAACGCTGGATGGTCGGCTGGCCACATCCTCCGGCGAGAGCCAATGGATCACGGGGCCGGAGGCGCGGCGCGCCGGGCATGCCATGCGGGCGCGCCATGATGCGGTTCTCATCGGGGCGGGAACCGCCCGAGCGGATGATCCAATGCTGACCGTGCGCGGCCTTGGCGTGACGCAGCAGCCGGTACGGATCGTGTCGGCCCGAAAGCTCGACATCCCGTTGCCCTCGCGGCTCGCGGAAACTGCCTCGACCGACGCGCCGGTCTGGATCTGTCACGGGCCTGACGCGTCCGCAGCACGGATTGCCAAGGCTGAGGGTCTGGGCCTGACCTGCATCCCTGTTCCTGATGGGATTGAGGGATTGGATCCCGCCGCGATGATGGCTGAACTCGCAGCCCGCGGCCTCACCCGGATCTATTGCGAGGGTGGTGGAGCGCTAGGGGCGTCGCTCTTGCGGGCCGGGCAGGTGGACCGTCTGGCGGCGTTCCACGCGGGGTGTGCAATCGGATCGGATGGCCGTCCCGGGTTGGGCACCATGGGGCTGGATGCGCTCGCAGACGCCCCGCGTTTCACTCGCCTGCGCAGCAGTGCTGTTGGCGCAGATATCCTGTCGGAATGGCAGCGCCTCTAGCGCCAGAGCCAGGATTGCGAGGCCAATACACCCTGTAGTTTTGACAGGACCCTGAGCGGAGGATCCGGGTTCGGCGGCCCCGCCTCCAACCGGTCGAGGACGACCTCCACCGGGCAGGGCAGGTTTGTGACCGGATCGTGGTAGCGCGGGTAGTCGATCAACACCGCCTCCACCAAGGCCGCGAGATCCGGTCGGGCCGTTCTGCGGGCAAAGACCGGATGCGCAGGGGGGGCCAGATCTTCGGTCAGTCCCCAGCCCGCATAAAAGGGCACCCCGGCACAGGTCACCGCGCGCCCCCGGATCAGCGCTTCGAATCCCAAAAGTGAAGAGAGGGTCCAGATCTCATCCGCCGCGTTCACGCAAGCGATCGGGTCAGACGCTTCCGCGACGGCATCGACCTGCGCGCTCTCGGTCGTCCCGGGGCGCAGACCCGCCTCGACATCCGGGTGAGGCTTGTAAATCAGAAAGGCATCCGGATGGGCAGCACGGGCCGCAGCCACGAGCTGCGGTAGGTCCCTGACCGCCCCCGCGTTGCCCAAGGTCACCGAAGCGTCATCCGCCACTTGCCCGACAACCAGAACAACGCGCTTTCCGGTGGGCGTGATCGGAGGAACACTCCCACCCATATTGTATTTTGACAGACCGCTCGCCTGCAGTCGGGCCAGCAGGGCTTTGCCCCGTGCCGAGGCCCCGCGCGTAGCGGCGCGTGTGATGCAGGCCTCCAAATCGCTGGGCTGAGCAGGGTCGTAGTAGATGCCCGTGCTGTCGCGTACGAGCGATAGGGGCGGGGTGAGCGCCGCGCCCAGCCCCTTGGAGCGCAGGAACCCGTCCTCGACGCGAAAAAGTGCGAGCTCACGCGCTTTAGTCATCTCTGGCGTGACCGCTTGGGCCCAGCTGAGGATGGGCTTGCCCGTGGTCTTGGCGGTCTCGATCGGGTTGCGCGGAAACGAGAGTGCGCCGCTGCCGAACACGCGCCGGATCGTAGGCCGCTTCCAGAGACGCATGCCATGAGCGACATACCCTTGGCGGTCCTCGCGCCAGGCTCGGGCGCGGCTCGCAAGCTGGGGGATGACCTCCTCGATCTCGCAGAGGCGGTCGCGATAGGGGTCATACCAAATCGGGTAGAGCGCTAAGGCTCCAAGGGCCAATTGCGCAGCACTCAGAACACGCTGGCGGCGGGGCAGGGGTGCACGATCGTCGCTGAGACCCCATCCCGCATAGAAAGGCTGGCCGAACACATGGGGGCGGTGCCCCGCGAGGATGGCCTCGAACCCCAGTTGTGAGCTGACGGTGAAGACTGCCGACGCTTGCGCGAGCAGGGGCCAGACCGAGCAAGGCCCACACGCATCCGGCCCCAGATGTCCGGGCCGCGACGCGCTGGCGGCCGGATGTCCCTTGATCAGGATGTCGCGCTGCGGGTGCTCGTCGCGTGCGGCTTGCAGCATTGTATCGAACCGCTGGGCATCTGCACCGCCGTAGCGAATGGAAGCGTCGTCGCGCAACTGGTCTATCACCAGAACATAGCCTGGCTTGATCTGTGGCGGGGCGGTGCTCACTGCATTGTACTTGCTGAGTTCGGCCGCTTTGAGTGCTGAGATGATCCCGGTGCCACGCCCGGTGTCTTCCAGGGGATGGGTTGCCAGTAGTCTCTCCAGGTCACTGGGGCCTGAAGCGTCATAATAGGGACGCTGGCGGTCGAGTGTGATCCCGTGTCGGGGCCCTCCGGCCTTGCCCGGCAGAACCGAGCGGAGAAACGTGTCTTCCAGATAAAGCGGGGTCGCACCGCTATGTCGGACCAAGGCCTCGCCCCGGGCAGATGTGCGGGGAGACCGACCCCAAATGGCAACATGCCCGCCCGGTTTGGGGCGCCCAATCCGCAGATCCATTCCTGCCAAAGCGAGAATCCGGCGGAGATTGCTGTCGGTCAGGTGACTGAGCGAGGAGAGATGGACTGGCCCTTCCGGACGGAAAAAGGGCGCGCACGGGTCTCCGCGCACGCCCTCTGGTCTGTCGCTGTCCCGCGTCAGTTGCTTGTCAGCGTTTCGATATTGGCTGCGGGCTGAACCACAGCACCCAGCAGCAGGCTGACAGTCTTGTTCCAACGGGCGATCGGGGCTTCGGTCACGTAGATCGTGTCGCTGTCCTTCACGAGGAAGTCCTCAGCGATGAAAAGCCCGGTCGGTTGGGTCAGGTCGAGGATATAAACCAAGCGCTGTTCGCCTTGCAGTTCCGGGCGACCCAGAACACGGCGCGCGACTTCTTCTCTCTCTTCCCTCAGGATGAAGACGCCGGTCGGATCCGCGAGGTTCGGGTCAAGGCCTCCCACCTGCGCCAGTGCTTCGAGCGCCGTAAGATCCTGAGAGTCGAACCGGACTCGTGTCTGCCCGCGGGTCGCACCCAATGCGATGAAGCTGCGCGGGTCCTGCTCGACCACGATCCGGTCACCGCCACGAAGGGCGATATCAAGCTCGGGGTTGCTATAGAGATCGGTGAGCCAGATCGTGCCGATCTGACCCTGCCGGATGACGCGCACGAGAACCTGCTCGTAGTCGGCGAACTCGGCATTCACACCACCCGCGCGGGCGATCATGGATGACAGGGTCCGGGTCGGACGCTCAATTGTGTAGACGCCCTGGCCGTTTACATTGCCGACCACGGTGACGGTCGCGCCATCACCTGCGATCCGACGGACGCTGACCTGCGGATCCGGTGTCTGTGTTTCCAACTGCCGGGTGATGATGCCGCGCAGCGCTTCGGGGGTGTTCCCGGCCGCCATGATCCGGCCCGCATAGGGCACGAAGATAAAGCCGGCGCTGTCCACCTGCACCTGGTCGATCACAGAGGCCGCAGCCCCGCCGCGCGCCAGAAGGCCTTCGACCACGTTTTCCCAGATCGTCAGGCCCAGCGTGTCGCCCGGGCGGATCGCATCAGGGCTCACGGTGCCCGCACCCAGGAAACTGCTTGAAAAACCAAGCTGATCCCGCAGGACGGTTTGTTCTGCGACGGCGTCGTTCACAGGGACGATAAAGGCATCGCCCATCTCTGTGACTGATGCGTCAAACAGTTCGTTTTTGACCGGGCCGCTGCGCGGTAGACCACAGGCGGCCACCGCACCGGCGACAACCAGCACCATGCTTGCCCGGCCGATGCGGGCAATGAGACTTGTTCTGCCGAACATGATGTTTCTGCTCCTCGTGACGCATTGCGTGCATTTTTCCGAAAACCCTAGGTATCTGGTCAGACTTTGAAAAGGAGGAACCCGACCCCTGCGCCAAACAGCAGCAGGACCGTGGTTATTTGACAACGCGTAGGGGGTGGCGGCGGCGTGGAGCGCCGGTTTCGAGCGCCTCATAGGGGTCCTTGGCGGACAGGATCATGTCCGCCACCTGCCGCAAAAGGTGCTGCCGTCCTTCGGCGGAGTAAAACCCGCCAGTGACCTGACTGCTCTCCAGCAGGAAGTGCCGGAAATTGCGATAGGCACGCATGTCGGGCGGCATCGGGTCCTGAAAGAACGCATGCAGGGGTTGGGATGAAACCAGTTCCGGCTTGGCATAAATCGCCCGTCCCAGAGATTTCACCGGTAGCCCCCGCCAGAGCGCCTGCTGCGCAGCGGTCGAGTTCACCGTCAGCACCGAGCGTGCTTGATCGAGGATCCGGGCAAGCTTGCCACCGGGCACGTAATGCACCCTCTCCGACAGGCCAAAACGCCGGGCAATCCGCGCGATCTCGGCGCGGATATGAGCGCGGCCATCTTCCAGCGGATGGGCCTTGAAGACGAGGTGATGATGCCCGGGGGCAGAATGAGCAAACGCCTCGATCACTTCGGCCAGAACTTCGGACATGCTCTCATAGTCGCTATGGGCCTGAAAGGCGCTGTCATGGTCGAGCTGCAACAGAAAGAGGTGATAGGGAAAGCCGCCCACGCGTACCCGCCGGGTCGCAAGCCAGCGCTCAAGCATTGTCGCAGGAAGCTTTAGCAGAACCTTGAGATACAACAGAAACTCGCGCCGCACGCTAAGCGCGCGGTGCGGTCTGAAGGTCGCATATTGCGCGTTCCGGAAGAGAACGTGGAAATGGTAGAGCGCGCCGTAAAACATGTGCTGACGCATATCCCCCCAGCGCGCGGGGGCCGCGGGCAACTCGGGCATATGCCCGTTCAGGGCCGCCGTCATCTCGCCGATCTGCAGCGACATCAGGCGCGAAAAGCCGTTCGCTCCGCCCCGTTCATAGGTGACCCAGGAGGGGCGCAGATATCCTTCTTCGAAGACATGAATCCGCAGTCTCTGGCGTTCCGCCGCCCGGATTGCCTCCCGGTGAACGGCCCGCACATCGCCGTAGAGGACCAGATCGGTGATCGCACGCTCGGTCAGGATCTGCGCGAAGGCCTGTGGCCAATCTTCTGGCGCGCCATCATAGGCGAGGTATCTGGCCTTGTCGGTCCAGAAACGCGCATCGCCCGCGTTGAATCCAACGCGCCAGCAGACCGCACCGGAGCGCGCCAGCAAATCCGCAAGCTGCGCAAAGAACGGCCCATGTGGACCCTGCAGAAACAGAATCCGCCTCTGGCTGGAGGGGGGGGAGATCTCGATAGGGTGCACCGGTGTTCCAGTCCGTCGCTGCGGTATGGGGGTCATACCGTGTCCAAGAAGGAATAGAATGGTTTCCATTAAGTAAACGACAGCCTGTCTCTCGCGGGGTTTGCAGCGAAGTCTTGCCGGATCCGGTGCGGGCCGCTAGCTGTGCGCTAGGCGCTGACCATCGGGAGAGTTGGGTTCATGTTCACAGGCATCATCACGGATATCGGCACCATTCGCGCGCTGGAGCAGGAGGGCGACCTGCGGGCCCGCATCGGCTGCAGCTATGACCCGGCGGGAATTGATCTGGGGGCGTCAATCGCCTGCAACGGGGTTTGCCTGACCGTAATTGAAACCGGCAAGGATGCCGAGACGGGCCCCTGGTTCGATGTGCAGATCAGTGCCGAGAGCGTCGACAAGACCAATATCGGTGATTGGGCCCTCGGCCACCGTATCAATCTTGAGCGGGCGCTGAAGGTTGGTGACGAGTTGGGCGGACATATCGTGTCCGGCCATGTGGACGGGGTAGCCGAGATCACCGCGATGCGGGACGAGGGCGACAGCACCCGGGTGACATTTCGCGCGCCGGACGCTCTGGCGAAATTCGTGGCGCCCAAGGGCTCAGTGGCGCTTGATGGCACATCCCTGACGGTGAATGAGGTGGACGGCGCGGAGTTCGGGATCAACTTCATCCCGCATACCAAATCCGCCACGACCTGGGGCGATGTGGCCGTTGGCGACCGCATCAATCTCGAGATCGACACGCTCGCGCGTTATGTGGCGCGGCTCAAGGAATGGGGCTAAGCGGCGCGCGCGCCCCAAGAGACGTCCGGTCGCTCTGGTGCTTCCCGAACGGCTGAGGTATCTGGCGCGCAGCACGATAGGAGCGACCATGGCCGAGATACTTGAGACGAACTTCTCCGACGCGATTTCCAGCGTCGATGAGATCATCGAAGACGCGCGCAATGGCCGGATGTTTATTCTTGTGGACCATGAGGACCGCGAGAATGAAGGGGATCTGGTGATCCCGGCGCAGATGGCGACACCAGATGCGGTCAACTTTATGGCGACCTATGGCCGGGGCCTGATCTGTCTGACCCTGACCGGCGAGCGGATTGACCAACTGGGTTTGCCGCTCATGGCATCCCACAACTCTTCGCGCCACGAAACAGCCTTCACCGTATCCATCGAGGCCCGCGAGGGCGTGTCTACGGGCATCTCGGCGGCGGATCGGGCCCTGACGGTGGCTGTGGCGATCGATGCCTCCAAGGGCGCGTCGGATATCGCGACCCCGGGCCATGTCTTTCCGTTGCGCGCCCGCGATGGCGGCGTTCTGGTCCGGGCGGGCCATACGGAGGCAGCCGTGGATGTCAGCCGACTTGCCGGTCTAAACCCCTCGGGGGTGATCTGTGAGATCATGAATGATGACGGCTCCATGGCGCGCCTGCCGGATCTTGTGGCCTTTGCCCAGCGGCACAACCTCAAGATCGGCACGATCTCGGACCTGATCGCCTATCGTCGCCGCAACGACAACCTGGTCAAGGTGACCAAGCAGAGCACGCTCTCTTCGGAATTCGGCGGCGACTGGGATCTCCGGATCTATACCGACGAGACCCAAGGCGCCGAGCATATCGCGTTGGTAAAGGGCGACATCACCACGCCCGAGCCGGTTCTTGTGCGGATGCATGCGCTCGATCCGATGCTCGACATCGTGGGCACTGGCGGAGCCGGGCGCGCGGGCGAGTTCGGCGATGCCATGCGCTGCGTTGCCGAAGAGGGGCGCGGTGTCGTTGTTCTTCTGCGCGACACCACTATGAAGCTCGTGGCCGATGGCGAGGTCTCGCCGCAAACCTTGCGCCAATACGGGCTCGGGGCACAGATCCTGTCTTCGCTGGGCCTGTCGGAGCTGATCCTTCTGACCAATTCCCCGTCGCCCAAGGTGATCGGTCTGGAGGCTTACGGCCTCACGATCCTGGGCACCCGCAAAATCCCGATGCAGAGTTAATCATGGCCCAGTCTGACGCCCATACCGAGCTGCCCACCCCGAGCTTCGACAAGCCAGTGAAGCTGCTGATCGTGCAATCGCCCTATTACAAGGAGATCGCGGACGGTCTTCTGACCGGCGCGAAGGCTGTGCTCGACGCGGCAGGGGCCAGCTATGACGTAGTCCAGATGCCCGGAGCGCTGGAAATCCCGCCGGCGATCCGGATCGCCCATGTCCAGTCGAACTACGATGGCTATGTGGCGCTGGGTTGCGTAATCCGCGGCGAGACCACCCACTATGAGACGGTGTGCAATGACAGTTCCCATGGGCTGATGCTGCTGGGTTTGCAGGGGGCCTGCCTCGGCAATGGTATCCTGACGGTTGAGAACGAGGCGCAGGCGCTGGTGCGCGCGGATCCCGAGGGGCAGAACAAGGGCGGCGGTGCTGCAGTAGCGGCACTTCATCTGATCGCCCTCTCGCGCTCCTACGCGCAAGAGACCAAGGGCGTCGGCTTCAAGCCCAAATCCGAGACCATCCTCGTGGCCGGCTCCGATGACGGGGCCACCACCGCATGAGCAAGGTACCGGCCAAGGTTGCTGCCAAGCGGCAGGCGAAATCCGCAGCGCGTCTCTATGGGGTGCAGGCGCTCTTCCAGATGGAAGTCTCGGGGCAGATGACCGATGACGTGATCCGCGAGTTCGAGGATCACCGCTTTGGCGCGACCTATGACGAGGTGGAGATGGCCGAGGGCCATGTGGACCTCTTTCGCCGGATTGTCCGCGACGCGGTGAACCTCCAGGCGAAGATTGACCAGATGACTGACCGGGCCCTGGCCGAGGCGTGGCCCATTGATCGGATCGATCCGACTTTGCGCGCGCTCTTTCGGGCCGCAGGGGCCGAGCTGACGGATACGGACACGCCGCCCAAAGTGGTCATCACCGAATATGTGGATGTGGCGCGCGCCTTCTTTCCCGAAGGCAAGGAGCCGCGTTTCGTCAACGCGGTGCTCGACCATATGGCGCGCGAGGCGCGGCCCGACGCCTTTGTCTGAAGCGTGCGCCCGCGCTAGAGCGCGCGGGCCTGCCGGAAGGACACCAGCCGCCGCGTTTTCTCATCCCAGAGATGCAGCCGCGCGCAACCAAAGCTTTCCCAGAGGGTCAGACGGCTGATCTCCACCAGCGCGCCATGATCTCGCAGAACCTCGGTCAACCGATAGAACGGGATCCGACTGTAAAGGTGATGCACATGGTGGATCCCGATATTTCCGGTCAGCCAGCGCAGGGGCTTGGGCAGGTCGTAATGCGAACTGCCCGCGAGGGCGGCCTCGTGCAGCTGCCAATCCTCTGCGTCATCCCAGTGGGTCGTTTCGAACTGGTGCTGCACGTAGAAGAGCCAGACACCCAGTGCGGCCGCTGCGGCCCCTGTGGGGACGTAGATCGCCAGCAGCACGGCCGAGCCACCCAGATACCAGATCGTTGCGATCAGGCAGGCGAGCGCCAGGTTCGTCCCCATGGCGCTGATCCAATACCGCGCCCCCGCCCGCATCAGCCCGATGGGCAGGCGGTGCTGGATGAAGAACTGATAGACAGGGCCGATCGCAAACAGGGTCAGCGGATGCCGATACGCCCGGTACTTGAGCTTTCCCAGCACGCCGCGGGCCTTGTATTCGGCCACGGTGAGGGTGGTGACATCCCCGATCCCGCGCGCATCCAGATTTCCAGAGGCGCTGTGATGGATCGCATGGGTCCGGCGCCAGTAGTCATAAGGCGTCAGGGTCAGAACCCCGATGCTGCGCCCAAGCCAGTCGGCGACCTTGCGGTTCTGCAGGTAAGACCCGTGACCGCAATCGTGTTGAATAATGAACAGGCGGACCAGAAAGACACCGTTGAACATGGCAATGACGATCGCGGCGAGCACACTGCTCTGCAGGGCCCATACCGCCAGCGCCCAAAGGGCCAGAAACCCGCCAAGGGTCACGACCAGCTCGAAAATGCTCCGGGCGGTGTTCGGGGTGCGATAGGCCGCCAGAATGCGGACCCAGTCCTGTGCGCTACGCTCTACCGGGGCTGGCGACGCCAGTGTTGTCTGAAAAGTCATAATCCATCCGCGTTACCTCGCAGAACCGACCTATAGAAAAACCCTGATTGCGCAAGCAGAATGCACCCTGCCCGCGAAATAGTCGCGCTGGAAACCTGGGCAGAAAGCTGTCTCGGGAGAATCTCAGCTCATGCAACCCGGGACGCGCACCAGCGCGCGGGAAGTCTCGTCGAAGGTCGCCTCCAGCACACCCGCGCCCGATTGCGCAACCCGCGCCTTGGCACCGCGGATCTCGGCGCCCGAGACCACCGTGGGGCGGCTCCCAGCGCTGTCATCCACATCGACCGTGAAGGCGGCATGTTGCATGGGCATCATCCGGTCGAAGCGGATGGTGACACTGCGGTCGCCGTCCCGGATCTCGCTGATCCCGGCGATATCCTCTGATCCCAGAATGACTTCAATGGGTTGAAAAACCTCCACCCCGGCGCCGCCCTCGGCCACATCGAAGATCAGAGCGCCATCGGAACCTTCGAGGTCGACGATCACATCCGTTGGCCCCAGGGGACAGTCCCCGGTGTAGACAATCATGAAGCGATCCTTGGGTGCGCCCTCGTCAAAGGCAATTGAGACATCGGCACTGGCGACTGTGGCTGACAGGCTCAGGCCGACGAGCCCGAGGGCGGCGGTGAGACGGGATTGGGCTTGGGGCATGAACACTCTCCTGTGGTTGCCGCAGAGCTAGGGCGCTTATGGGCCGCGTCCATGGCCAGCCTGCCGGGGCGTGTCACAGGGGCGGGCAAACCAGGCGCGGTGAAGACAGGCGGCTCAAATCAAGGGCAAAGGCTGGCAATTCGCCGCGTGTCCTTGGCCTGCCTCTGGCATTGGCGGCGCGCGATGCTACTTCTAGATGCGAAAGGGAGCGCCCCCATGCCCGAACTCGTCCGTCTCTACATCCGTCAATGCTTCATCGGTTTTGGCATCGCCATCGCCTTTGTCGGGATGCTGTATCTTTTTGATATCGGGGGTCTCTGGACCCTCGTGTCCAATTCCAACGAGGCCATTCTGGTCACTGCCATGCTGGTCATCTCGAATGCGGTTGTTTTTTGCGGTGTGCAGTTCGCCATTGCGGTCATGCGGATGGCCGAGCCCGAAGACAAGAACACGCCCCGTGGGGGAAAACGCGCGCCGACACCACGCCTGCAACCCAGCCCAATCCCCGTGGTGCGGCGACCGCGCAAGCGCGGGCCAGACCTGCAGGAACGGCAACCGATCTGAGAAAGCGGCGGGACCACCCTGTACCGGGGAGGCGTTTAATTCCCGAGGACCTGTATATACAGGTGGGCGCCAGGTAAATGGACCACGGTCCACACAGAGCCAGCTCCCTCGGAGTTGCTTAAGGCCACCGGAATTTGGCCCATGTCGAGTACGGCAGTACCCGCCTTGAACGGTACATAGGGCGTGGATCGACCCCAAACAAGCGCGAAACGACTGGACAGATGTTCACTTCTTGTTCATATTTTCGGATATGCTTCAGGAGCTCCAACCCGGCCAGAAACTGGCCCGCGGCGTTAGTCGCCATTTGCGAAGCCTCGATTTCGCCTGCCTGGAGGAGTTCACGCCCGAACGCGGGTTGCGTGTAGACGTGATGGGGCTGGGTCCCAAAGGGGAGCTTTGGGTGGTCGAGTGCAAGTCGAGCCGCGCGGATTTCACCTCCGACGCGAAGTGGGGCGGCTATCTGGAATGGTGTGACCGGTATTTCTGGGCGGTGGATGGGGCCTTTCCCTGTGAACTTTTGCCCCAGGATACCGGGCTGATTCTGGCAGATGCCTATGATGCCGAGATCCAGCGCATGCCCGCCGAGCATAAACTGCCCGGAGCGCGGCGCACGTCCCTCACCCGGCGGTTTGCTCGCGCGGCGGCTCTGCGTCTGCATCTGGCCCGCGACCCGGAGCTGGCCCTGACCTGAGCATGGTTGCGCGCGCCGGAATGGCTGTCTAACCCTGTTGCAAGACCTGCCGAAGGAGACCCGCCTGATCATGACCGCGCCCAGCCCATCCTATCTTGAGACGCCCCAGAACCGGCGGCTCGCCTATCATCTCACCGAGGGCGCGGGCCCCATGGTTGTGTTCCTTGGCGGGCTCAAATCGGACATGGAGGGCTCCAAAGCGCTTCATCTCGAGGCATGGGCGCAGCGCACGGGGCGCGCCTATCTCCGGTTTGACTATTCGGGCCACGGGCAGAGCAGCGGGGAGTTCGTCGATGGCTGCATTGGTGAGTGGAGTGATGATGCGCTCGAGATGCTTATGGCCCGGACTAATGGGCCGCTGGTGCTGGTGGGCTCCTCAATGGGCGGCTGGATTTCCCTGCGGATGGCGAAGGCTCTGACCGAACGGGTGGTGGGGCTGGTCACTGTCGCCGCTGCACCGGATTTTACCGAGGATGAGTGGTGGGAAGGCATGTCCGAGGCTGAGAAGGCACAGATGGACCGCGACGGATTCATCGCGCGGCCTTCGGAGTACGAGGACAGCGACTACATCATCACGCGCAAATTCATCGAGGATGGGCGCCGGAACCTCGTGCTGCGTGACCCGCTGCCATTGCCCATGGTGACCCGGTTTCTCCATGGGACGGGGGATGAAACCGTGCCGACACGGCTCGCGCTGCGGCTGCTCGATCATGCGGAGGGGCCGGATATGCATCTGACCTTGGTGGAAGGGGCGGATCACCGGTTTTCCGATGCGCGATGCCTCGCGCTGATCGAAGCTACGGTCGAAGCGGTTCTGGCTCAGGCCGGGGCGGCCTGAGTTCGGCTGCGGATGTCCCCGTCTCCGGATTACAGCGGTGCCATCGCCGCGTTTCGCAAAGCACTCTATCACGATCTCGCCCAAGGGGCCGCGGCGGGGCGCGCCTGCTTCGCCGATGGCGCTGTGATCCATCTGTGTCACCCGCTTGGAGATCTGACCGGTTGGGACGGGCTTTGGTATGGCGGGCTAGGACCGTTGGCGGTGGCCATGCCCGATGGCGAGCGGCGCGAGTATATCCAGATCGCTGGCGTGGACCATGACGGCGCCCAGTGGATCGGCTGTGGCGGGATGTATCTCGGCACATTCTCGCAGCCGTTTGTGGGGATCCCCCCGACCGGGCGGGTGGCGCATATGCGGTTTCACGAGTTTTTCCGTGTTGAGGCGGGACGGATCGTCGAGATGCAGGCGATCTGGGATGTGCCGGAACTGATGATGCAGGCGGGCGTCTGGCCAATGGTGCCCAGCCTTGGGCGCGACTGGTGCGTGCCGGGACCCGCCGATGGCAGCGGGCTTGGCCCCCATGGCCCGGAGGGGGCTGCGTCTTGCGCCCACGTGGTTGCCATGCTCAACGCGATGATCCGGCACCCCAAGGAAGGCGGGCCCGAGGTCATGGAGCTTGGCAGGTACTGGCATCCCAAGATGATGTGGTACGGCCCCGCCGGGATCGGCACCGGGCGCGGATCCGATGGGTTCCGCCGTCACCACCAGATCCCGTTTCTCAAGGCCATGCCGGACAGGGGGGCGTATCCAGAACAAACCACCCATCACTTCTTTGGGGAGGGTGCCTATGTGGGCGTGACCGGGTGGCCCAACATGGCCCAGACGATCACCGGCGATGGCTGGCTTGGCATCGCGCCATCGGGGCAGGAGGTGACCCTGCGCTCACTCGATTTCTGGCGTCTTGAGGATGGATTGATCCGCGAGAACTGGGTGCTGGTCGATTTGCTCGACCTCTATCGCCAGATCGGGGTCGATGTGATGGCGCGCATGGCTGAACTGCCAAAGCGGGCAGGGATCTAGTTCCCATGGTCTCGGATTCGACCCGCATTCCGCGAAAGAAGCCCGGAACCTATGTTGGATTGGAGAATTTGGGCCGGGTGCGTCTGAGTAGATATTTTGCATTCCGAGACTTCTTGGGGTCCGAAATTGCAAATTTCCATCAGATATCAAACATTCCGGACAATCCGAGCCTCGCGATCGAGGCCGGACGGGCTTTGGCGGTCAACCTGCTCGATCCTCTGGTGGAAACCTTTGGGCCTGTGGATATCCGTTCGGCTTATCGCGCGCCGGAACTGAACCATTTCGGGGCCACTGTTGTCCGCCCTCAAAAATGTGCGGCGAACCCCAAGAACTACGCGGGTCATATCTGGGATCGGCGAGACGCGAAGGGGCGGATGGGGGCCTGCACCAGCCTGTCGATCCCGTGGTTCGCGCGGCGCTATGCGGAAGGGCGGGACTGGCGAGATCTGGCGTGGTGGCTCTGGGACCATCTCGATTTTCACGAAGCTTACTTCTTTCCCAAGACGGCGGCCTTCAACCTGACCTGGCGGGAAGAGCCGCGCAAACGCATCCTGTCCTATATCAGGCCCAAGGGCCTGCTGGCCTCGGCGCAGCATCCACCACCGCCGGACAGGGCAGCACGCTATGCGGATTTCCCGCCGTTTCGCGCCATAAATTATCCCACCTGAGCCCTCGACAGGGCGCGACGCTCAGGCTAGCACTTGGGCTTGCATAGGTTTGCAATGAGCGCCCCGATGACCCTCCCCCGCACCCCTTCATTTCGTTTGGATGGACGCCGCGCCCTGGTAACCGGGGCCTCGCGCGGGATCGGGCTGGGGTGCGCCGTCGCGCTGGCCGAGGCCGGGGCCCATGTAGTGCTGGCCGCCCGCGGGGCTGACGCGCTGGCAGATGTGGTGGCTGAGATGCGGACTGAGGACTGGTCTGCCGAGGCGCAGGCGCTGGATGTGACAGATCTGGAGGCGCAGGCCGCGTTCTTTGCGGCCCAAGATCCGTTCGATTGTCTCGTGAACTCGGCCGGGCTGGCGCGCCATTCCGCAGCCCTCGACACGGATCCGGACGACTTCGATGCGGTGATGTCCGTGAACCTGCGGGCGGCCTATTTCCTTGCGACCAACGCGGCACGGGAAATGCCCGAGGGGGGCAGCATCGTTCAGATCAGCAGCCAGATGGGGCATGTGGGCGGGCTCGACCGCGCAGTCTATTGCGCCTCGAAACACGGGGTGGAGGGGATGACCAAGGCCATGGCGCAGGAGTTCGGCTCGCGCGGAATCCGTGTCAACAGCCTCTGCCCGACTTTCATCCGGACGCCCCTGACCGAGCCGACCTTTGCGGACCCACAAAAACGCGCCTGGATCATGAGCAAGATCAAACTGCCGCGCGTGGCTGAGGTCGAGGACATCATGGGCGCGGTTGTGTTCCTGTGCTCCCCCGCCAGCGCGATGGTTACGGGCACAGGCCTTTTGGTCGATGGCGGCTGGACCAGTGGTTGACCATGGCGCGTGACCGGATCACATCCACGGATGTGGCGCGCGCAGCGGGCGTGAGCCAGTCTGCTGTGAGCCGTGTTTTCACTCCAGGGGCTTCGGTCTCACCCAAGACCGCGCGCAAGGTGCGGGATGCGGCGGACCGGCTGGGTTATCGCCCCAACGTGCTGGCCCGGTCCTTGATCACCGGCCGATCCAAGATCATCGGCCTTGTGGTCGCCTATCTCGACAACCAGTTTTACCCCGATGCGCTGGAGCGGCTTTCGACCGCGCTGCAGGATAAAGGCTATCACATCCTGATCTTCATGGCCTCGGGCACCGGCGCGCAGGTGGATCAGGTGATCGGCGAGCTGCTGGACTACCAGGTGGACGGGATCATCACCGCCTCGGTTGGCATGTCCGACGAGATCACGGCCCGCTGCGAGGCGGCCGGGATCCCGGTGGTGCTCTTCAACCGGGGGCAGGACGATCCACGGCTGTCATCTGTGACCTCGGATAATTTCAACGGCGCACGCGAGGTCGCACGCTTTCTCGTGGCAGGCGGGCATCAGCGGATCGCCCATATCACGGGCTGGACCGGCTCGAGCACCGGGCGGGACCGGGAGGCGGGCTTTCTCGCGGGATTGGGAGAGCTGGGGCACGAGCCTTGTGGCGTGCTCGACGGTCACTACCGCCGTGCCGAAGCTGCGGAGGCGGCGCAAACGCTGTTTCAGCAGGACAGGCCGCCGGACGCGATCTTTGTCGGCAATGACCATATGGCGTTTTCGGTGCTCGATGCCTTGCGTGGTCCGCTCGGCTTGCGCGTTCCCGAGGATGTTTCCGTGGTCGGATACGATGACGTACCGCTCGCGGAATGGGGGGCCTACCAGCTGACCACATGGCGGCAACCTTCGAACCGCATGGTCTCGGAGGCAGTGGACCTGATGCTCGGCCTGATCGAGGATCCGGATCGCCCGCCGGAGAAGAAAGAAATCACTGGCAGGCTCGTGTTGCGAACCTCCGCACGCGTGCCGGAAGGATGGCCAAATGCAGGGCTTTGACCCCAAGTTTCGGGATTTCCCCGATTACATCATCGGGATCACCAAGGAGATCTGGGAGGATCGCGGGATCGCGACGCTGCACCAGTATTACGCGCCGGATATCGTCGTGCGCGCGCCCGCCTCGGTGGTGACCGGCAGTGAGGGCGTGATTGCGGCGACGATGGCAACGCTGGCCGAGTTTCCGGATCGGACGCTTCTGGGCGAGGATGTGATCTGGTCTGGAACGCCGGAGTCCGGCATGCTCAGCTCGCACCGGATCCTGAGCACAGCGACCCATCTGGGCGACGGGGCCTATGGGCCTGCTACCGGCAAACGGCTGACCTACCGGATCCTTGCGGATTGTCATGCGCGCGACAACAAGATCGATGATGAGTGGCTGATCCGCGATCAAGGCGCGATCGTCCGACAGATGGGGTGGGATCCCAAGGGCTTTGCCGCCGATCAGATCCTGCGCGAGGGCGGACCCGAGACATGCACCCGACCGCTCAACCCGGAGATTGATCTGCCGGGGCCCTATTCAGGGCGGGGCAATGACGATCCCTGGGGCATGCGTGCGGCGGAGATCCTGACCCGGATTATGGGCGCGGATATGGCTGCGATCCCCGAGACCTATGACCGAGCTTGTCAAGTTGAGTACCCGGGCGGCGTGACAGGCCATTCCCATGGCGCAGTGGATCGCTTCTGGATGCCGCTGCGGGCGGCCTTCCCCTCGGCGACCTTCCGGATTGACCACCAAATCGGGCGCGATGACCCGATGATGCCGCCGCGGGCGGCGCTGCGTTGGTCGCTTCATGGGCGGCATGATGGCTGGGGCGCGTTCGGGGCGCCGACCGGGGCCGAGGTCTATATTCTCGGTATCACCCATATGGAGTTTGGCAGCTTCGGTGCTGCGGAACCCCGTGTTCGCCGGGACTATACGATCTATGACGAGACAGCGATCTGGAAGCAGATCCTGTTGGCGACCGGCTGAGGGGCGCGACCTGTACAGCCCCTTCGGGCCAACACGATCGAGCGAGGAGGAAAAATGGTGGCGATCAAGACAACACATGTGGGCAGTTTGCCCCGCAGCCAGGATGTCGTAGACTTCATCTTCGCGCGCGAACAGGGGGCAACCTATGACGCGGAAGCCTTCGCCGCGACCATGACCCAGGGCAGTGCCGAGACAGTGGCCAAGCAGGTCGCAGCAGGGATCGATATCGTGAGCGATGGAGAGACCTCGAAGATCAGCTATGCGACCTATGTGAAAGACCGCTACACGGGATTTGCCGGGGACAGCAAACGCAACGCCCCGGCGGATCTGAAGCTTTTTCCTGCCTTTCTCGAACGGCAGAAAGACGATGGGGGCACACCCACCTATGCCCGCCCCAAGTGTGTTGGCGAGGTCCGTTCCAAGGGGCAGGGGGAACTCGAGACCGATATTGCCAACCTCAAGGCCGGGATGGCAGCGGAAGGTGCTACCGAAGGCTTCATGAACGCCGCATCTCCGGGGGTCATCTCGCTTTTTCTGCAGAATGATTTTTACCCGACACGGGACGCGTATCTCGCCGCGCTCGCGGATGCCATGGCCGAAGAGTATCGCACGATCGTGGATGCCGGACTTTACCTTCAGCTTGATTGCCCGGATCTCGCCCTGTCGCGGCACATGTTGTTCAATGACCTGTCTGACGCTGAATTTCTCAAGATAGCCGCGAGCCATGTGGAGGCGTTGAACCATGCGTTGTCGGGGATCAATCCGTCGCGGGTGCGGGTTCATATTTGCTGGGGCAACTATGAGGGACCCCATGTTTGCGACATTGATATGGACAAGGTGTTCAGCACGCTGATGGGGGTAGGGGCACAACAAATCTTGTTCGAAACCTCGAACCCGCGACACGCCCATGAATGGACAGTGTTCCGAGACCGCAAGGCCGAGATCCCCGATGACAAGATCCTTGTGCCCGGTGTGGTCGACAGCACGACGAACTTCGTGGAGCACCCAGAGCTGGTCGCTCAGCGGATTGAGACCTTTGCCGGAATCGTCGGGGCCGAGCGGGTGATCGCGGGCTCCGATTGCGGGTTCGGGACCTTTGCCGGTTACGGGGCGGTGGACCCGGATATCGCCTATGCCAAGCTGGCATCTCTGTCCGAAGGAGCAAAGCGTGCATCGGCGCGACTGACCTGAGGCGGGACTTCAAGATTGCAGTGTAATGCGTTGGCATAAATGAAAAACACCGCCCTGAAGGGCGGTGTTTTTCAATTCGTAAATCGGGTGGCTCAGCTCGCTGCGGTACCCGCATTTGTGTTGGCGGCCTTGGGTTCGATATCGCTGTTGGCGTCAATGAACTCCAACACCAGAGGTCTGATGTTGTTCCGCCAGGAACGACCGGCGAAGATGCCGTAATGTCCTGCGCCGGGCTCTAGATGGCTGGCCTTCTTCGACTGCGGCAGGCCCGTGCACAGGTCAAGCGCAGCGACGCATTGGCCAGGCGCTGAGATGTCATCATCCATGCCTTCAACCGTCTTGACGGCCACGGTGGTGATCTTGCCCAAATCGACCTGCACGCCGTTCACGGTAAAGATATTCTTGGCGATCTCGCGGTTTTTGAAAACCCGCTCTACGGTTGAGAGGTAGAATTCCGCCGTCATATCCATGACCGCGAGATACTCATCGTAGAAGCGATTATGGGCATCGTGGTCCGTGGCTTCGCCCTTGGCGACGCGCACGACCTGATCGGTGAAGGCCTTGGAATGACGCTCGGCGTTCATCGACATGAAGGACGCAAGTTGCAACAGACCCGGATAGACCAACCGGCCCACGCCCGCATATTTGAAACCGACGCGCTGGATCATGGTTTGCTCAAGCTGACCCATGGTCACGCGGTTGCCGAAATCGGTCACTTCGGTCGGCGTCGCATCCGGGTCGATCGGGCCACCGATCAGGGTCAGAGAGCGGGGCTGAGCGTCCGGCTCCTCGCCTGCCAGGTATGCGGTGGCTGCAAGGGTCAGCGGCGCCGGTTGGCACACGGCAATCACATGGGTGTCGGGCCCCATCTCCTTGAGGAAGTCGACGAGGTAGAGGGTGTAGTCCTCGACGTCGAACTTGCCTTGGGACACAGGAATATCCCGGGCGTTGTGCCAGTCGGTGATGTAGACTTCGCAATCGGGCAGCAGGCTCAGCACGGTCGAGCGCAAGAGCGTCGCGTAGTGGCCGGACATCGGCGCCACGAGAAGCACCTTCCGGCGCTTCTTCGGGCGGCCTAACACATTGAAACGAATGAGATCTCCGAAGGGGCGTGGAACCACGATCTCGGTCTCGACCAGGTGATCGCGACCGTCTTCGGCGACCACGGATCGGATGCCCCAGTCGGGTTTTGCGACCATCCGGGCAAAGGTCCGCTCTGTCACTTCACCCCAGCCAGCCATCACTTTGAAGAACGGATTCGGGATCATTCCCGTGGCCGGATAGGAGGCCATTGCGCGAGCGGTTGCCCCTAGCCATTCATTGGTATTTCGCGCGCTTTCCATCAGATCGTATGTCACGAGGTACTTCACGACGTCTCCTTCACTCCCGGTCGACCGGATCAATTCGTCGCTTTGCCCCCCCGTGCAGGCGACGATAGTCTCAGGTCGCGGAACATACGGGGAAAGTGGTGGTATGACAACCGAGTCGAAGGAGCGCAGCGTCGCAGGCGAAGATATGGGCGAAAACTTAGAGAAATTGAATGCGAATGTTGCGAGAATGGAGG
The DNA here is from genome assembly GCA_038746545.1 of Pseudomonadota bacterium. Classification (GTDB taxonomy): domain Bacteria; phylum Pseudomonadota; class Alphaproteobacteria; order Rhodobacterales; family Rhodobacteraceae; genus Dinoroseobacter. The sequence goes on along the minus strand of JBCDKN010000007.1, from coordinate 37,276 downwards.
ATCTTTCGCAACGATTGGTCCGAGCCATCTCGCAGCGAGAGTCGCACGATACCGGCCTTCAGGGGCCCGGATCGGACGTTTATATGAAGGCTGCATCTGCCTATGTGTCGGAGGTTCTGAACAACCCGGCCAAGCTGATGGAGCATCAGGTTCAGTATTGGGGCAAGACGCTGAAGCATGTGGTGGAGGCCCAGCAGATGCTGGCCCAGGGAAAGCTTGCCGCCCCTCATGACGAGCACACGGGAGACCGGCGGTTCAAGAACCCGCTTTGGGACACGCACCCCTATTTTAACTTTGTAAAACAACAGTATCTGATTTCTGCGGAGACGATTGAAAAGGCTGTTGCCGACCTCGATCACCTGGAGCCGAATGACAAGAAACGGGTGGAGTTCTTCTCCAAGCAGATCGTGGATCTGTTCTCGCCGGCGAACTTTCTGTCGACGAATCCGGATGCGCTTGAGAAGGCGGTTGAGACCAATGGCGAGTCCCTCGTACGGGGGATGGAGAACCTGGTCCGCGACATTGAGTCCAATCACGGCGAGCATCTGGTGACACTTTCGGATCCCGAAGCCTTCCATGTGGGGCAGGATCTGGCGACCACAGAGGGCTCAGTCGTCTTTCGCAACCGGATGTTCGAGTTGATCCAGTACGCGCCGAAAACCGAGACGGTTTGCAAGACGCCACTGATCCTCTTCCCGCCCTGGATCAACAAGTTCTACATCCTCGATCTGAAGCCCAAGAACTCCCTGATCAAGTGGATCGTGGAGCAGGGATATACGCTCTTCGTCGTCAGCTGGGTGAACCCGGATGAGCGCTATGCGGATGTCAGCCTCGATACCTATGTTGAGGAGGGGTATCTGACCGCCATTGAAGAGGTGAAAAAGATCACCGGCGAGAAGCAGGTCAACACTGTGGGCTACTGTATCGCCGGGACGACCCTGACCTCGGTGCTGGCATTGATGAACAAGCGCGGGGACAAGTCTGTGCGCTCGGCGACCTTCTTTACAACGCTGACGGATTTCGAGGATGCGGGCGAGATGGCCGTTTTCCTGGACGACGATTTCGTGGACGGGATCGAACGGGAGGTGGCCAACAAGGGCTTTCTGCATTCCTTCTTCATGTCGCGGACCTTCTCATACCTACGCGCCAACGATCTGGTCTATGGTCCCGCGATCCGCAGCTACATGATGGGCGAGGCCCCGCCTGCCTTTGATCTGCTCCACTGGAACGGCGACAGCACGAACCTGCCTGGCAAGATGGTGGTGCAGTATCTGCGTGACCTGTGTCAGGGCAACAAGCTGGCGAAGGGCGAATTCAAGCTCTGCGGCGAGACGATCTCGCTGAGCGACGTGAAGACCCCGGCTTATGCGATTGCTTGCGAGACAGACCATATCGCCCATTGGAAAGGGGCATATGCGGGGTTCAAGCAGTTCGGCAGCCGCGACAAGACCTTCGTGGTTTCTGAGTCGGGTCATATTGCCGGGATCGTGAACCCGCCGAGCAAGATGAAATACGGCCACTACACCAATGACGGTCCCATGGGCGAGGATGAGGCCTGGCTGGCAGAGGCCGAGTTCCACGAAGGATCCTGGTGGCCGCGCTGGTCCGATTGGCTGAAGCGCCGCTCAGGGGCCCAGATTCCGGCGCGCGAACCAGGGGACGCGACTCACCCTGTTCTTGCTGCGGCGCCGGGAAGCTACGTGGTTTCCACGCCAACTGACTGATAAATGGGAATTTAAAAAATACTGCACTGCAGCAATCAGGGCTTGATTTGCTGCGGTGCAGCACGTATATATTTCTCCAGACGCAGAAGACACCCGGCGGTCGGGTGGAAGCGCCGAGGAGAGAAACAATGGCTAAAGCTGAAGATTTCACCAAATACATGTCCGACCTGATGGCTTCGTTCCCGATGGACACATCCGCCATGACGGACGCCTTCAAGAACTCCGCTGCTCTGAGCGAAAAGCTGTCCAAAGTGGCTCTGGAAGCTGCTGACAAGTCGACCGAGATCTCCACCAAGTGGACCAAAGAAACCATCTCGAAGCTGGGCGACGTCACCGCGGCGAAAACCGAGCCGACCGACTACACCAAAGCAATGACCGATTTCGCCTCCGCACAGGCTGAAATGGCGTCCGAGAACATGGCTGCCTTCGCTGAAGTTGCCAAGAAGGTTCAGATGGAAACCGTCGAGCTGATGCTGGCCGCTGGCAAGGAAGTCCAGGAAGAGACCACCGCCGCTGTCAAGAAAGCAACTGCTGAAGCTACTTCCGCAGCCAAGAAAGTCGCTGCTGCAAAGTAAGCGCCTGTAACAGAACACCTTCCTCCTCCCAATCAGGTGTTCCGTTAGAAGGGGTGGGCCGCAAGGCTCACCTCTTTTTTTCATAGGGGCTGGGGCATAACGCTGCACTGCAGAAGAATCCTGTTGGTGGATCCCGCGGCCTTTCCGTACAGTCCATGCGCGATCTGTTAAGGTCTTACCGGGACACATCTGAGGAATAGAACATGGTCAAGAACGACGATTTCACCAAGTACATCACGGACATGCTGTCGGCGTACAAGATGGACAACAGCGCCATGACCGGCGCGTTCAAGAACTCCGCCGAACTGGCCGACAAGATGTCCCAGGTTGCGCTGGAAGCGGCTGAGCGCGCCAACGAAGTTTCGGCCCAATGGGCTAAGGACACGCTGAGCAAGATGGGCGACGTGACCACCTCCAAGGCGGATCCGGCCGACTACACCAAAGCCATGAGCGAGTTCGCCGCGGCGCAGGCGGAAATGTCCGCCGAGATGATGTCGGCCTATGCCGAGATCGCCAAGAAAGTGCAGATGGAGACGGTTGAGCTCATGATGGGCGCAACCAAAGACATGCAGGAGGAGATCGCCTCCGCCGTCAGCAAGCCTGCTCCGGCGCCCAAGAAAAAGCCCGCTACGCGCCGGAAAACCAAGTAATCCCGCGATTGTTTCCGAATTCGGAGCGCTTAACCACGTGCGCCCCGTGATTGGCTCAGCCCCTCTTTCTTTTTCTGCAGCGCTGCCCTAAGCTTCGCTGCACCGCCAAAAGAAGGAGGGGTCTTGTGGCAGAAACTGAGAAGCCGCTGCTGATCAAGCGTTACGCGAGCCGCCGTCTCTATAACACGGAGACGAGTGACTACGTCACATTGGAAGATATCGCGCGGTTCATTCGGGATGGCCGTGAGGTCCAGATTGTCGACCTCAAGAGCGGCGACAACCTGACCCGTCAGTACCTTCTTCAAATCATTGCGGAACATGAGAGCCGCGGCGAGAATGTCTTGCCGATCTCCGTGCTGACCGATCTGGTGCGCAGCTATGCCGGACAGTCCACTTCTGTCGTGCCGCAGTTCCTGGCCGCGTCCTTTGAGATGCTGCGCGACAGCCAGGAGAAGATGATCAACAACCTCGGTGGGATGCCCAATCCCATGGCCGCTGTGCCCGGGTTCGATCAGATGCAGAAGCAGCAACGCGCCTTTCTCGAAACCATGATGGGGGGCTGGAAAACGCCCAGCACCATGCCCGGCGCAGAGGCAGAAGAGACACCGAGCGAGGAGAGCTCGGATATTGACGATATTAAGCGTCAACTCGCGGATCTTCAGAAGAAACTCTCAGGTATGAGCTGATCCGTGGCGCGCCGCCGCTGGCGCGCAGCTGGATCCTAGAAAGGCATCCGGTCCCCTAGGGCTGCTGCCGTCATAGCCCCCATCAGGAGCGGGCCACGCAGGGCTGCTCCGCCCGGAAAGGCCTGTGCCGGGATCTCGGCGAAGCGGTCGAAACGGTCGCGATCGCCGTCGATCGCCTGGGCCATGGCCCGACCAAGCCAGAGCGACAGTGCCAGCCCATGCCCGGAATACCCGCCCGCGCTGAGAACCCGCGCGCTGGGACGGGCAGCATATGGCAAGCGGGAGCGGGTGATGCCGAGCGTGCCGCCCCACGCGTAGTCAATCTGAACCCCTGCCAGCTGCGGGAAGATTTGCGACAGAGGCCGCCGCACCTTTGCTGCGATGTCCTTGGGAAACCGATAGCGATAGCTTTCCCCGCCACCAAAGAGCAGGCGCCGATCCGGCGACAGGCGGAAATAGTTCACGACAAAGCGGCTGTCTGCCACAGCGTTATCCTGAGGCAGCAGCGTTTCGGCGAGATCTCCTAGAGGGGAAGTCGCGACCATATAGGAATTGATCGGCATCACATGGGCGGCGGTGCCTTGTTCCAGATCGCCGAGATAGCCGTTCCCGGCGAGAATCACGTGCTCGGCAGTGATGCTCGCCCCGGCCGTCGTGATCTGTACATGGGGGCCCGCATCGGCAATCGCAGTGACCCGGCTGCCTTCGCAGAGCTGCGCGCCCGCCTCCTGAGCGGCGCGAGCCATACCAAGGACCAGCTTGAGCGGACTGAGATGAGCCGCCCCTGGGTCGAGCACTCCGCCACAATAGGCCGGTCTGTCCACCAGCGCCCGGAGCGCCGCCGCGTCCAGCGGAGTGGTCGTGTAGCCATAGCGGTCGGCGAGATGCGTTGCGGCAGCATGGGCCGACGCAATGTCGCTGGACCGCTCGCTGGCATAGATCACCCCGGGTTTCAGGTCGCAGTCGATGCCCTCCGCCACCAGACTGTCGACGAGGGCTCGGGCCTCTTGTGCGCTGTCCCAAAGAAACCGCGCGCGTTCCATGCCGTAGCTTGCCTCGAGCACCTCCTGGTCGAGGCGTTGGCCCGAGCCGACCTGTCCGCCATTGCGTCCCGAGGCACCGAATCCAAAGCGTTGCGCTTCGAGGACCAGCACGTCATAGCCTCGCCGCGCCAGATGCAGCGCTGCCGACAGCCCGGTATAGCCACCGCCTACCACGCAGATATCCGTATGAATGCTGCCTTGGGCGCTGGGAAACGGAGCAAGAAGAGACGTGGTCTGTGCGTAGTAGCTCGGGGGGTAACTCCCGGGCGTATCATTCACGTCGAGAAGGTTCACCTCAGACGTTCAGAAGCAGATGCTCCCGCTCCCATGGTGAGATGACTTGCAGGAACTCGCCGTATTCATGCCGCTTGACGATCTCGTAGACCCGGCAGAATTCGGGCCCGAGCACCTCGCGCAATTCCCCGGCCTCAGCAAAGAGATCGAGCGCGGCTCCCAGTTCGGGGGGAAGATCATCGGCTCCGGAATAGGCGTCGCCGATGTATTGCGGCTTGGGGATGGCCTGTGCCACGAGGCCGAGATAGCCGCAGGCCAGCGAGGCGGCGATGCCGAGATAGGGGTTGCAATCCATGCCTGCCAGCCGGTTCTCCACCCGCCGGGCGGAGGGCGAGGCCACGGGAACACGCAACCCGGCGGTCCGGTTATCCCGCGCCCATTCGAGGTTGATCGGCGCGGCATTGTCCGGAACGTAGCGGCGATAGCTGTTCACATAAGGCGCATAAAGCGGCACAACGCTCGCCAGATGCTGCTGTAGCCCGGCGATGAAATGCTGGAAGGCCGGGGTCTCCGAGCCGTCCTCGGCGGTGAAGATATTCGCGCCGGTTGCCGTGTCGATCACCGAGTGGTGGATATGCATGGCTGAGCCCGGCTCGTCCTGGATCGGCTTGGCCATGAAGGTCGCGAAGCAGTCATGGCGCAGGGCGGCCTCGCGGATCAGGCGTTTGAAATAGAAGACCTCATCGGCCAGGCGCAGCGGGTCGCCATGGCGCAGGTTGATCTCGATCTGGCCTGCGCCCCCCTCTTGGGTGATGCCGTCGATCTCGAGCCCCTGAGCCTCGGCGAAGTCATAGATATCGTCAATCACGGGTCCGTACTCATCCACGGCGGACATGGAATAGGCTTGCCGCGCTGCGGCCCGGCGGCCCGTGCGGCCCATGGGCGGCTGGATTGCGATGGCCGGATCCACGTTCCGGGCGGTGAGGTAGAACTCCATCTCCGGCGCGACCACCGGCGTCCAGCCCTGGGCCTCATAGAGCCCGATCACCCGCTTGAGCACATTGCGCGGTGCCACGGGCATGGGCGCGCCGGTCTGATCCTCGATGTCGTGAATGATCTGCAGGGTCCAATCTGCGGTCCAGGGGGCGGGCATCGCCGTGCTCAGATCGGGCTTAAGCACCATGTCCGGCTCGGTGAACCCATCGAGCGCGGCCTCGGCCCAGCTGCCGGTGATGGTCTGGAAGAAGATCGAATTGGGCAGGAAGAAGGACATCTGCCGCGCAAACTTGCCTGCTGGCATCGCCTTGCCCCGCGCCACACCGGCAAGGTCCGAGACGATGCACTCCACCTCGTCCAAACGTCTGCCATCTAGGTAGTCCCGGGCCGTCTCGGGGACGGCGGTGAGCATCCGCTCAAGCGGCGTTTCGGCCATGATCCGGGGTCCTGTCCAAGTGGAAGAAGGCGGCAATCGCATCTGCGATCTTTGCGTTGTCCACCGGTTGATCCACTTGGAGCGCCGCCGTGTCAAGCTGGCTGGCGGGAACATTGTCGATCGCCCGGCGCGAGGTGATCAGTGTGCTCAGCACCTCCGGTGTGAATTCCGGATGGGCCTGCACGCTCCAGGCGCGGGTGTCATAGACCAGACCAGCATGGGCGCAAAAGGCACTTGAGACGAATGTCTCAGAGCTGGGCGGCGCCTCGACCACTTGATCCCGGTGCCAGGCGTTGAGATAGAGCGTCCCGAGGCATTCGGAGTAATATCCCTGACGACCCACGGCCCAGCCACCGGCAAAGGGTTCAACCCGACCTCCAAGCGCCTGGGCAATGACCTGATGCCCGAAACAGATCCCAACCATGGGGATATGGGCGGCATAGGCTGCGCGAATGAAACGCTCCAACTCGGGGATGAACGAGTGGCTTTCATAGGCGCCGTGCCGCGAGCCGGAAACCAGCCAGCCTTGCTGATCGGTAGGGGCGCTGGGGAAGCGCATATTCTCGACATCATAGGTCGTGAATTGCATCCCCGCGCCTTCGAGGAGCTGCGGGTAAAGGGTCTCGTATCCGCCATGGCGAGACTGCACCTCCTCCGGAGGCTGACCGCATTGCAGAATGCCGATATCCATCTTGACCTAGTGTTTCCCTGCGTCAGCCTAGTCTCGTTAATCCTAATGCCGCAAGCGTGGTCGAAAGATTAACGGATAAGCTGTGGACGATATTTTAGTTTTGGGCGCTTTTGCGGGGCCAGATGCCGGTTGAGACGGCGATTCACGAGGCCAAATCCGGTGATGACCGCGAGCGTCAGCAGGATGAAGTAGAAGGCCACGATCGGATACGGGATGAACGGGTTGAAGGTTTTGGTCGCGAAGTAGTTCGCGTAATAGAGCGCGTCGCCCCGTTGCTGAAAGGCCGGAAAGCCGGCGAAGAAGACCAGCGTTGTCGCATGGAAGAGAAAAATCGCTTCATTGGTGTACGACGGCCAAGCCAGGCGCAGCATGGTCGGCCATGTCACCCGACGAAACTTCGTCCATCCCGCGAGACCGTAGGCGTCCGCCGCCTCCAGATCGCCTTTGGGCACCGAGCGCAGGGCACCGTAGAAGATCTCGCCGGCATAGGCGGAGGTGTTGAAGAAGAGCACCACCAGCGCCCCGGCCCAGGCCGAGGTGAAGGGATCGAAGAAACCCGAGACCGACTTGAGTTGGATGAAAAAGAAATAGGCCAGAAAGAACTGGATGAAGAGCGGCGAGCCCCGGAAGACGAAGACAAACCATTCTGCCGGTCGGCGCAACCAAGGTATGGCAGAGGCCTTCCCGAGGGCAACGAGCGTGGCGAGAAAGAACCCCAGCGCGAGGGCGCAGGCTCCGAAATAGATGTTCCAGATCAGGCCGGAGCCGATCAGAGTGAACTGCTCACACAGGGTGAAATCCGAACGCGGCAGCAGCCGTTCCCCATAGCCGAGGGAGCGGAACGCGTAGTCTTGAACCGTCTGCCAACAACTCATGCCGGAGCCGCCTTGCGCTGGGCCTCACCGGCCATGGTGGCCTGCCCGTGACTGAGCTTGTGCATCAGCTTGCCAAAGAGCCGCTCAGAGATCGAGGTCAGCAGCAGATAGAACACCAAAAGCCCCATGAAATAGTAAAGACGCCAGTCTCCGTGGGGATAGTCGGTAAAGCGCGCGGTCTTCGACCCGCCCAGTTCGCGGGCCCAATAGACGATGTCCTCGACCCCCAGCAGGAACAGGAGCGGTGTAGCTTTCACTAGGATCTGCCACAGGTTCGACAGGCCGGGCAGGGCGTAGATCCACATCTGAGGGACCATCACCCGCCAGAAGCTCTGGCGCGGTGTCATGCCATAGGCCTCGGCGGTCTCCATCTGTGCGCGGGGTACGGCTTGCATCGCTCCGTATAGGACATTGGCGGCAAAGGCCCCGAACACGACGGCAAAGGCCAGCACCGCCAGCGAGAACCCATAGGCCTCATGCACCCATTGCGCACTGGTCGAGAGAGGCAGCTTGGCCTCAGCGCAGACCACGAAATCGTTGCCCTGCCGGATCGCCTCGGTCCAGTCCGGGCATTTGGCATGGTGCCGGAGGTATTCGAGCCCCTGATCGAGGGCAATCGGCACGAACAGGAAGAAAGCAATGTCAGGGATGCCCCGCACCATGGCCGTGTAGCCCTTGCCGAACCAGCGCAGAGGCAATGCGCTGGACCGGGCGGCCACGGCCCCGCCAAACCCGAAGAGCAGCGCCGCCGGAGCGGTCACCGCAAGCAACAGGAGTACCGTTCCAAAGCTGTAGTAAAAGGCCATGTGCTTCCCGGTGGTCAGGTAGCAAGACAGCCAATTCAAACCGGAGAGGGTCGACGGATCAGTGCAATAGGAAAACATCAAGCCCCGCGGATTCCGGGGCACCCAATGCGGCGCCCCGATGCTTACGATGTTCCAGCTTGGGCGGGATTACAACAAATCCTGCGCTCCTAGCGGCGTTTTCTCCGCAGGGCTGCGATCCCTGCCACTCCGCTGAGCAGAAGCAAACCGCCTGCGGGCAAGGGGATCGGCATCGGGGTGGTGTTGGTCAGAAGCGTCGCGCCCGCGATCAGCGCGTCGTCAAACAGAACCTCGGCCAGACCGGTGAAATTGGTAGAACTCTGTGTTTCTTCCACTTCGAAGAGGACGCTGGTCACATTGCCCACCACCATGTCGAAGGTGAAGGCCTGAGACTTGTCCGTGTCGGGCAGCAGCGCAACGTTGTCAAAGCTTTCGATCACGGTGTTGCCGTTCAGAAGTGTCAGGTCGAAGACCACCGGTTCGTAGCCATCATTATTGGCGATGACGTTGGAGCGGTGGTTCCAGATATAGACCCCGCCCAGATCAGACGGACCGGCAAAGCTCCATTCGATGGAGGCGTCCTCGGGATTCGTGCCGCTCGCCGTGGTCCAATGGTTGGTCCGGTCATAGTCGCTGTGGGTCGCGGCGGGGTCGCCCGCGGCCGATAGGCCCGAGCCGTCGATTGTGTTGCCGGCATCGAATGAACTGTTGAACTCACTCGACGCGGATGCGCCCGTTGCCGAGAATGTGGCGGCATGTCCGGTCGTCGCCATGGCTGCAAACAGGCAGCCCAAAACAAGCTTTTTCATGAAAGTCCTCCTCAAATCGTACTCCTGTTAACCAAAGCAGCAAAAAGGGGCGCGACCTGTCAAGTCGCGCCCCGGAATGCGGTTGGATTGTTTCCAATCAGAAGAGGGCAGATCCGGGTAGCCACTTTTCGATTAGTTTGTTCAAGGATCCGTCGTCTTTCATGGACTGGATCGCCGCGTCGAGCTTGGCCTTGAGCTCCGGATCGCTCTCGCGAATTCCGATCCCGATGCCGCCCCCGAGGGAAACATCTTCGCCGATGAACATCAATTCGGCGGATTCTTCGGCGAAGGGCGTCAGGAAGTCCTTGTCGGCCAGAACCGCATCGACCTCGCCGTTGCGGACGGCAGCGATGGTTTCGTCCGGTGTGGCGAATTCCAACAGTGTCGCGCCAGACTGCGCCACATGGGCCGCCTGGATCGTGCCAGTCTGCGCCGCGATCACGGCGCTGGACACATCCAGATCGGCCATGCTGCTAAGATAGGCGGAGGGGACGGGCGGGACATAGTTTTGCGTGAAATCGATCACCTCGTCGCGTTCTGCGGTGATCGACATGCCGGCAATGATGGTGTCGTAATTGCCCGAGACGAGGTTCGGGATGATGGAATCCCAGTCATTGGTCACCCATTCGCAAGTCAGTTCGGCCCGTGCGCAGACCTCGTCGCCGACCTCGCGTTCAAGACCGTCCACCTCGCCAGCATCGTTGATGAAGTTGTACGGAGGGTATGCACCTTCGGTGCCCAGGCGAATGGTCGTGCTGTGGCCTGCTGCCAAAGCTGCCCCTGCCGCGAGCGCGAGAAGGGTGGAACCAAGGACAAGGTGTTTCATTTAAGGTCTCCCCAGGTGGTTGGTATGCTATGGGTTGTCAGTGCGGAACAGTCGCGCTGAGGAACTGTTTCAGACGCGCGGATTTCGGCGAACCAAAGAGTGCATCCGGTGGGCCTTGTTCCTCGATCAGACCCTGATGCAGGAACACCACATGGTCTGACACATCCGCCGCGAGCCGCATGTCATGGGTCACGATCAGCATGGTCCGGCCCTCGACGGCCAGATCCTTGATGACCTTGACCACCTCTTGTTCCAGCTCAGGATCAAGCGCCGAGGTCGGTTCGTCAAAGAGCAGGGCCTTAGGCTCCATCGCGAGGCCCCGGGCAATCGCCGCGCGTTGCTGCTGTCCGCCTGAAAGCTGAGCCGGATAGACCTCGCATTTGTCGCCGATCCCGACCTTGTCGAGCAGCATGCGGGCGCGGGTCTCGACCTCGGCCGGGTCTTGGCCCAGCACGGTGACGGGCGCCTCCATCACGTTTTGCAGGATCGTCATGTGGGACCACAGGTTGAACTGCTGGAATACCATCGAGAGGTTCGTGCGGATGCGGATCACCTGTTTCTTGTCCGCTGGCTGGCGCGCGCCGCCTGTGCCAGCCCAACTCACCGGCTCACCGCAGAAATGGATGTCGCCCTGTTGGCTATGTTCCAGAAGATTGCAGCAGCGCAGCAAGGTGGATTTGCCCGACCCGGACGAGCCGATCAGCGACACGACATCCCCCCGTTCCGCCCGGATACTGACACCTTTGAGCACTTCAAGCGCGCCATAGGCCTTGTGGAGGTTCCGGATCTCGATCACGGGGGCTGTTGTGTCTGTCACGCCGCGCCTTTCAAACAATTTGCAAAAGTAGGGCGAAGAACGCAGCAGAATGCAAGCGGGCGCGGACCCTGACGTACGGGAAAGCGATGGTTTTTGGGGCGAACGGCGCTTTTGCGCGCAGTTTGGCGTCCCGGAACAGCCGTAGCGGGAACGGCGGCCTAGCCCCGGGCCTCAACCCGTTGCCGAGCCAGCGCGCTGTCGCGGTCATTCACACCCAGCAGGTTCGCGGTCAGGCGCAGAAGCGAGTTTTCCTCCGGGTCGCGCACGCCATCGGCCAGCACAACGCCCCAGAGCGCCTCGATCACCTCGATCCGCTCCTCATAGACCACGCCATCCTTGATCGCACGGGTGAAGCGGACCGTATCGGGGGCTTGCGCTTCGAGGGCCTCGGCGTCTCCGCGCATTTTGGCTGCCTCAAAGGGGGACAGAGTGTGACGGGTGGCGAGGATCTTGTCGATCCGCGCAATTTCTGCTTCGGCATAGTCGCCATCCGAGCGGGCAATCCTCACCAGCAGAGCGGCCATGGCAAGCTGCGCATCCGGTTCCGGAAAAGGGTCGGTGGCGGGCGTCGTCAGACGTTTGAGCAGGTCAGCAAACATGGAGGGGATATAGACCCGGTATACCCGGGAGAAAAGGGCGCGACATTTCTGCGCGCCCGGAACTTTTGTGGTTTGGCTTACGCCAGAGCGAGGTTCGTCGCGCTCTCCCGGCCGTCGCGGCCAGCTTCGATATCGAAGGTCACCTTCTGGTTGTCCTTCAGGCCGGTCAGACCAGCGCGCTCGACAGCAGAGATATGCACGAACACATCCTTGCTCGCCCCATCGGGTGCGATAAAGCCGTAGCCCTTCGTTTCATTGAACCATTTCACGGTGCCAGTGGCCATCCGCTTGTCTCCTCAAAGATCGCTGCCCGCGGATCTGCGGCAGCCTCGGCGTCATGTCGTGCAGGTCGAAACTGAAGCCGTTAGGGAGACAGTGGGTCGAGTGCGCCTCATTCGCCCACGACATGTGTGGCTGCGCGGGACAAAAGGCAAGGCGAATTCCTGCGCATTTCGCGGTTTTGGCGACGTATTTTTGGGCTTTCCCGCAGTTTTTGACCCGCGTTAAGCGCGGACAGCGCGGCGGGAGAGGAGCAGCGAGGGCAGGGCAGCGAGCGTAAGCGCTCCCCCTGTGGCGAAGGCGATCCAGCCGAAGTACCACAGCTGTCCGGCCAGGGTGTCCTCGGCATAGGAGGCCGCGAAAGCCATCCGGCCATAGGTTGCTACGCCAAAGGCTGCAGCAGAGAGGGCGAGCCCGCCGAGCGCCATGATCCCGTGGCGGTTGCGTAGAAGGCCCAGGAGGGCGAGTGCCAATCCCACCGGCGCGCCGATCCAAAGCACCTGCGTGGCCCAGAACGGATGAGCGCCGTGCGCGCGGGGCAGGCCGGTTTGATTGGCGAGCGCGAGGGCCGCGACCGCGAGGGTTGTACCGACCAAAATAGAAGACAAACGAGGCATATCGGGGTCCTTCATTGTGATGGACCCCATATGGGGCGGGCGCGCGGCCCGCGCCCGTTTGTGTCGCCGCGCTGGCGGAGCTGTGAGGGGGCTTGGGTCTTGTGTGAAGGCTTACTGTGCCGCTTCGGAGATGGCGTCGCCCGCGTCGGAGAGGTCTTCGCCGACGCCTTCGACGGTGTTGCAGGCGGCCAGCAGGAAGGGGGCTGTGAGCAGGATGGCGAGGAAGGGTTTGATCTTCATGGATTCTTCTCCGAGTTGGTGTCGGAGGCATTTAGGCGGGATTTTTCAGGAGGGGCAAGGGCTGGCCGTCGCGCATTGGGGCGTTGCGGGGCGTCGAAGGGTCTGACCCCCTGTCGGCGGGGCGTCGGCCCCCTGTCGGACATGTGTCGGGCAAGTGTCGGGCATGGGCGCGCGGTGGTCTCAGACGCTGTTAACCAAACTGGGTGAGTTTGACGGCTGGAGAACTTACCCTGAAACCCGGCCCGGAGCCCGCGCCATGCCTAACCTGCCGCCCCATCCGCTCTGGCACGATGCCAAGGGCGAAACCCGGACCCAGCGCCTCGCGCGGGAGCGGCTGACTCTGTCGCTCTATGGTCTGTCGCGGGATGACGACTGGATCGGCGAGATCCAGCGGCTGGTGCCGGAGGCGTGGCACACGCTGGAAGCGGATGTGCCGGTCTATGAGAAGAAAGAGAAGATCACCCTGCGGCTTGATACGAGCGTCGCGCAGTTCTTTCGGGCCATGGGGCCGGGATACCAGACGCGGATCAACCGGCTGCTGGCGACCTATGTCCAGATGCGGATCGCGGAGGTCTATAAACAGGAACGCTTCGCCCGGAGCCGCAAGGAAACCCTCGGGGTCAGGTTGCCGGGGGAGTGAGCAGCGGTTCGGCCGCAGGCCGACAAAAGGCCTGGGAGACCTTTTGAGCTGCGAACGCGCGGAGCGCCAGCCGAGCCGCCGGAGGCGGTGAAACGTCCAGTGGACCTTTCAAGGCGCGAACGCGCGGGCGGAAGGCCGATCCGCGTAGCGCCAAACCGTCCGAGGACGGTTTGAGGCCTGAACGCGCTCAGAACCGCCCGGTTTTCTCGTGACCCTACCGGGCAGGGCGCTGTCCGGGTGAGATCAGCCGGGCAGGTCGTTCACCATGGCCTCGGCTTCGGAGACATCGGCCTCGACCTCTGGGTCCACCTGCGCGCAGGCGGCGAGAAGGGGCAGGGCGAGAAGAAGAGCGATCAAAGAGCGGGTCATGGGGTCCATCCGTGTTGTGTGACGCCAGTAAGAACCGGTTTCGCTTCCCGGGCAAGCGTTGAGCGCGCGGAGTGTTGCGGGCGCTTTTCTGGAGTGTTTCTTTGGGCGCGAGACCAGCGCCCATGCTTTGCCAAGTCGTCGTAAATCTGGCGGAGCAATCAAAGGCTCTTCTGTTGCCAGTGTTGGAGCAGTGCTGCTTTATTCTCGTAAACTTACAGTAAAGCGTTCTAGGATTAGGAAAAAGAGGCTTCCCTCTCAGTGCGGGGCACAGGTCTTTTGATTTCTACCAGAGTTGCTCTGATGTTTCTTTGGAAAAGGGTTTTCTCATGCGAGTTCTTCTCAAAGAAACAAATGAAGAGATGCTTGTTCTCGCAATTTTCTGGCCATCGTCCGAGTCAACCATCCCTAACCCTTTCGCGAAAGAGACGCTGTTCTCGGTGTACGATGGGCACGCGATTAGCGAGGCCGCTCTAGGAGAGCTTGAAGTGCTGGATCCTCGTATTGAGAACTTTGTTCTCACCGACGAGGATGAAAGGGTTGTGATGCTCGTCTGGGCGCCGCTGAATGACACGCAGTATTGGCTTGAAGTCCGGGAACACGAACCAAGCGCTCTGGCACGGCTCAAAGACCTTGTTCGTGAAGCGCCTGAGTTCAAATAGATGCGGAGCGCCGGGGACGTTTGTCTTTTGCATCACATCTGAACTGAGACCAGCGCCCGGCCCGAGGGCGGGAAGCGAAGCGCCCGCCCTGGGGGGCGGGTCGGGCGCTGCCCGCGCTTTGCGCGGGCGTGGTTAGTACCGGTCCCTGATGTGACTGTTAAAGAACGAACCCTTGGAGTGAGCGTTCAGGAAAGAATTGAATACGCCGCGTTCAACGCCGAAGTAGTCATATCGGCCACTATCTAAGAACCAAATAGATAGGGTTCCGTTTTCCCATTCGATCCGGTGGATTGCCGACGAATTCACGAAAGGCATTAATGTCTCCTAAACTGCCAACAGAAATGAGGGCCGACGATAGTCGGCCCTCAAACTTTGCTATGCGTGCTGGATGAGTTTCCAGGTCACTGCGCGATTGGCGTAGGGCGGCATCACATTGCTCTTGGCAATGGGTGCCGTTGTGGTCGGGGTCCCGACTACTTTCCAAATGCCGCTTTCAGGACAGCGTTCACCGGTACGCGCGGTTGTGCCGATAGGAGCACGAGCCTTCGAGTAGTAGTTCATCGCACAAATCTCCTTGCTGCGATTTCAGTTACACAAAGGCGCTTAGGAACATGACTTCGGAACACGCCTTTGTGCGCACAGCATCGGATGCTGCACGCCACAGGTCAACTACATTTTGCGGTTCTTCCTGGGTTATCCACAAAATAATGCGGACGACCAGGCTAACCTCCCTGTATATATGACTTTTTTGGTAGCTCCCGCATTGAACGGGAGCTACCTTTCAAAACACAAAGCGTGTTCCGAAGTCATGTAGTGCTAAAATGACTCTTGACAGACTGATTTGGCAAGAGCCGAATTTGCCGCAGATGTAGAGTCTAGAACTAAATTTAGTTGACAGGCGAAATTCCGCCACAATGCTTAGTTTTAAATCTACTCTTGATCGGCGTGAGTTTCGTGGTCTGACGTCAGACCTATCAAGTGCGTACACCGTTTGGCTGCGCCGAACCGCATTCGCGCACATTTCGACTCCGAGCAGCCTTCTCGGACGCTCCCCCTAGCGGGTGAACTTCTTATACTTCACCCGTTTCGGCTCCAGGGCGTCTGGTCCCAGTCGGCGGGCCTTGTCCTCTTCGTAGGCCTCGAAGTTGCCCTCGAACCATTCGACGTGTGCGTCGCCCTCGAAGGCCAGGATGTGCGTGCAGAGGCGGTCGAGGAAGAAGCGGTCGTGGCTGATGATCACCGCGCAGCCTGCGAAGTCCTCGAGGGCGTCTTCAAGAGCTCTTAAGGTTTCCACGTCAAGGTCGTTGGTAGGTTCATCGAGCAGGAGGACGTTGCCGCCGGATTTCAGCAGTTTCGCCATATGGACCCGGTTGCGTTCACCGCCTGAGAGGAGGCCGACCTTTTTCTGCTGGTCGCCGCCCTTGAAGTTGAAGGCCGAGCAATAGGCGCGGGAGTTCATCTGGGCGTCGCCGAGCTGGATGATCTCACCGCCGTCGGAGATTTCCTCCCAGACGGTTTTGTCCGCTTCGAGCGCGTCGCGGGACTGGTCGACATAGGAGAGCTCGACCGTGTCGCCATAGCTGAGGCTGCCGCCATCGGGCTCTTCCTGGCCGGTGAGCATGCGGAAGAGGGTGGATTTGCCTGCGCCGTTCGGGCCGATCACGCCGACGATGCCGCCGGGGGGGAGGGAGAAGGAGAGGTCCTCGATCAGGAGCTTGTCGCCATAGGCTTTGGAGAGGCCGTCGATCTCGATCACCTTCTGGCCAAGGCGGGGGCCGTTGGGGATGATGATCTGGGCGCGGCTGAGTTTCTCGCGTTCGGACTGGCCGGCGAGTTCCTCATAGGCGTTGATCCGGGCCTTCTGCTTGGCCTGGCGGGCCTTGGCGCCAGCGCGGATCCATTCGAGCTCGCGCTCGAGGGTTTTCTGGCGGGATTTGTCTTCCTTGGCTTCGCGCTCGAGGCGTTTGGCCTTCTGCTCGAGCCAGGCGGAGTAGTTGCCTTCGTAGGGGATGCCGCGGCCGCGGTCGAGTTCGAGGATCCAGCCGGTGATGTCGTCCAGGAAGTAGCGGTCATGGGTGACGATCAGGATGGTGCCCTTGTAGTCGATCAGGTGCTTTTGCAGCCAGGCGATGGTTTCCGCGTCGAGGTGGTTGGTCGGCTCGTCCAGCAGCAGCATGTCGGGCGCTTCGAGCAGGAGCTTGCAGAGCGCCACGCGGCGGCGTTCCCCGCCGGAGAGGTTCTCGGGCATGGCTTCGTCGGGGGGGCAGCGCAGGGCCTCCATGGAAACGTCGATCTGGGCATCGAGATCCCAGAGGTTCTGGGCGTCGATCTCGTCCTGGAGCGTGGCCATCTCCTCGGCGGTCTCGTCTGAGTAGTTCATGGCCAGCTCGTTATAGCGATCGAGGATGGCCTTCTTCTCGGCCACACCGAGCATGACGTTTTCGCGCACGGTGAGGCTCTCGTCGAGCTGGGGCTCCTGAGGAAGGTAGCCGACCTTGGCACCTTCGGCAGCCCAGGCCTCGCCAGAGAAATCCTTGTCCAGCCCGGCCATGATCTTCATCAGGGTGGACTTACCGGCGCCGTTGACGCCCACAACGCCGATTTTGACGCCGGGCAGGAAGGACAAACGAATGTTCTCGAAGCATTTCTTGCCGCCGGGATAGGTCTTGGAGACGCCATCCATGTGGTACACGTATTGATAGGCTGCCATGGGTCACTCCGCCCTGAAGGTTCCGGTTTTCACGGGTTCTATCCAGTCTCGGCGGGCGGGGCAATGGAGGGAGATTGCCCGGAGAATGGGGCGCTCCTGCAAGGGATGCGGCTGCGTTTCGCTCTGGCCGTATCCTTCGCGGGGCAGGACGTGTGCTGAAACTTGCATAGCAGCGAAGAAACGGACGGGGATTGAAACGGCGCTGAGCAAGGACGGCCCCCAAGCGTCGCCGCGCGGCTTCGATCCGGGGACACTGTCGATGGTCTGGTTTTGCAGTCGCGTCTGTGTTTCCATCCGGTTGGCGCTGTGCGGTGATTTGGGCTCAGCAATTGGGGGCGGTCGAAGGCGTCAGCCCCGCGCAACCGGGTGAGGAAGAAACTCCGATATGTCGCTGATCCCAAACACCCCCTATGAAGTCCTGCGATTTACAAACCCTTTGCTGAAACCTGTCGTGCCTGTTTTGCTTTGGGCCGTGGAAAGGCTCGGGCTTTGGAAAACACCAAGAAAGGGGTCCGCCAGCGATATCACGCAAATGGGCGTCCTGGATAATCTCTACTGGGTCTACAAAAGCAAGAACCTGGTAGGGCTGCCAGAGGCGGAATTGGAGACCTCCGAGTTCATGACAGTCAATCAGGCTCAGATTTCCTCTGCTGATGGCGATGGGGCCCAAATGGTCACTTTGAGTTTCTTCGGCGATGTTTTGAGATGTCACAGGGCCGATGTGGCGAAAGATGAGGTATATGCCGGGTTGGCGGATCTCTTGTCCGGGAGCGACGTCACCATCGCCAATTACGAGTCGCCCGTCACCACGCAGCCTTTGGTCGACGAAGTGATCGGGGATGCCGGACCGCCCACAGAATGTGCGTCCGAGGCGCAGTTCGATGTGCTGACCAGTTATGGCGGGAGGCATTTCGACGTGCTGAACCTTGCCAATAATCACATTCTGGATATGGGCGCAGAAGGGGTTGAGACCACACTGTCTGTTTTGGACGCGCGCGGCATTCAGCAGGTTGGGATCCATGACGCGCGGGCGGATCCGGCGCGCATTAAGACGCTGGACCGGAACGGCATCACGGTCGGACTTGCATCCTGTACGTTTGGGACAAACGGCCATTCCCTGCCCGAGGACAGCGCGCGGGATGTGTTGGTCGCAAACCTGTCGTCCAAACACGAAGCCCCGGATACGGGCTTGCTCAGGCAGCAAATCCTCGAGGCCAAGCAATCAGGCTGTGACCTGATCGTTGCGATGATCCATTGGGGCTATGAGTTCGAGATGTTTCCGCGGCGCGCGCAGCAGCAGGCAGCTCAGGACCTGGCCGAGTTCGGCGCCGATCTGATCGTGTGCCACCACCCGCATGTGGCACAGCCGGTGCAGCTCTACCGGACACACGACGGGGATCGCATCGTTCCGATCGCCTATTCGCTCGGAAGTCTGCTCTGGGGGTTCGGGCATGAGGCCATCGCGGCCTCTCTTGTTCTGCAAGTCTCTGTGGAAAAGACGCAGGATCGGGCCAAGATCACGGATCTTGAGATCGTTCCGGTGCGCGCGCGGGCCTACGAGGTTGACGGGCAGGTCTTTCAGAAAGTTGAGAGAGGCTAAGCGAGGCGCGCATTGGGATGACGCTCGCAGGTGTAGATTGGCGCAGGACCCCCAGTGTTGGGGCGCTCCATTCCGGTCGGAATGTGTTCAGGCCCCTGCAGGTCCAGGGGGCCCGCGCGCGGGGGCGTCAGAGTAGAACGGGAGGCGGGCATGTCTGAGCTTCGCGAGATGATGGCGCGGCATGCGCAGGAGGGGCGGCTCGACTGGATCGGCCTGCGCCCGGCGCGGCGGGTCGAGATGGCGGTGGTCGAGGCGGTCGAGGTGACGACCGCCGGGCTTGCGGGGGACCGGGCGAAGCCGGGCAAGCGGGCTGTGACCTTGGTGCAGGCGGAGCATTTGCCCGCCATTGGGGCCTATCTCGGACGCGGCCCGGTTCCGCCGGAGTTTCTGCGGCGGAACCTCGTGGTGTCGGGGCTCAACCTGCTTTCGCTGCGGGAGCGCGAACTGCGGATTGGCGCGTCGGTGGTGCTGCGGGTCAAGGGGATCTGCGCGCCCTGTTCGCGCATGGAGGAGGCCTTTGGCCATGGAGGCTATTCCGCTGTGCGCGGCCATGGTGGCATGGTGGCGGAGGTGCTCGCGGACGGGCGCATCGCGCTCGGGGATGCGGTTACGGTTTTGCCCGGCGGGGCGTAGCGGCGTCGGTTTGGGCGCAGGATGATCCTGCGTCACCGAGGGGCGGGCGCGTTTTATTCCAGGACCGTGCTCAGCCGGGTCAGTTCGGGCCAGATCCGCACAGCGCTGGGGGCGAGGTGGGAGATCCAGAGGCCGAGATCGGTGGAATCTGTTTCGGGCACCTGTTTGCGCCATGTGGGCGTGTAGGTGCCGTGGCGGCGCGGGACGCGCAGATCCCGGGCTCCACAAGCGGCCCGGTCGGGGATGCCGCTGGCAAAGAGCACGGCGATCACGTGTTCCTCCTTGCCGTTCGGGCCGTCGATCTTGGCCAGGAGGGGGCTGCCGCTGTCGCCAGTGAGGATTCTTTCGCCATTGGGGCGCACGGGGGGGAGGGCGACGAGGTTACAGCGCGTCTTGCTGAAGCCGCGTACGGGGCCGGTCTGGCGGACAGCTCCTTTGACGGATGCCCCCTTGGGAGCACCCCAGCCCGCGTGGCGCAGGGTCATGTCCCGCCAAGGTGGCGGCACCTGGCGATGGGGCGCGAGGACCAGCACCGGGATCGGACGGGCCACGGCTTCGGGGACATCATGGGCCAGCCGCAGGAGGGCCATATCCGCGCAGCGGGGCAGGCTGTAGGCATCGGCGCGCATCACAATGCGGCGCGCGCCGCTATCGGCGCCGAAGCGGGCGGTCGGTGCGGCGCGGGCCTCGAACGCAGTCCATTGGAACGGATCTTCATGGGGGGATTGCGCGAGGGAATGCTGGTTGGGCAGGGCGAGACAGCGGTCCTTGGCCCTGTCATCAGGGGGCTCTTCGCGCAGGGCGGCGGGGATGCAATGGGCCGCCGTCAGGATCACCCGCGGGGTGATGAGCGTGCCCGTGCAGCGGCCAAGCGAAACGACCGCGTTCCGCAACGCGGTGTTGCGGTCGTTATGGACCTGTGCCGGGGCGGGCCCGCCGAGCAGGCACAGACACGCAGCGAAGGTGCTGAGAAGAGCTGATCTTATCCATCTCATGGGGTCGAGTTTAGGCTGTCTGGGCGCATGGTCCAGACACTTGATTTGACTTCACCGGGATCAGGCCGCAAACACGCCACTGGCAAAAGGAGAGCCGCATGCGGTCAGGACAGCCCTGGGCCGGGCAGGGGCAGGTCGTGGGATTGCTGGGCGGATCTTTTGATCCGGCCCATGCGGGCCATGCACATATCACCCGCGAAGCCTTGCGGCGGTTTGGTCTGGATCAGGTCTGGTGGCTGGTGAGCCCGGGCAATCCGCTCAAACCCGATGCGCCCGCAGCGCTGGGGGCGCGGATGGCGCGGGCGCGGGCGGTGATGGATCACCCTTTGGTGCGAATTACAGATCTCGAGGCGCGGCGGGGCACACGCTACACCGCCGAGACGCTCGCGGCCCTGCGTACACGGATGCCGGGGCTGCGATTTGTCTGGCTGATGGGCGCGGATAACCTGGCACAGTTTCACCATTGGGAGAACTGGCGCGCGATCTTTGCGCAAGTGCCCGTGGGCGTTCTGGCGCGGCCGGGACAGAGAATAGCGGCGCTCAACTCGCCCGCGGCGCGGGTGTTTGCCCATGCGCGACTGCGGGGGGACCAGATGCATCACCTTGGCCTGTCCGAGACACCCGCCTGGGCCTTTGCCACGATCCCGATGGATCACAGCTCCTCTTCCGCGATCCGGGCGGCGGGCGATTGGGCGTCGCGGCCCTGAGCCGAACCGGCCCGCGCCGGCCAGACAATGCCCCGAAGCGCGTCGTTCTGCACGATCTTTGAGGCAAGGGAGTTGGGGCGTCCGGCGGGGGCAGAGGCCGGGGCCTTGGGACCCGTGATCAACCTTTAGCAGAGGCCAAGACCCGGCAATGCGACCTTCACAAGTGCCCAGAGACCCTTTTGAAGGTAGAGGCAGCGCTCCTGAGAACGCGGGAGGTCGCATCAATATCCGGGATCAGGACCAGAAAACAGATTGACCAAAATCCACGCCACAGTCCTTTTGCGCTATGCGTCATGCTCTGGGCGGTGAACCAGCAACTCGCGGAAGTGGTCAGGGCAAAAGCGCCGGAATGCGGGCGCAGGGCCCGGATCGGTCAGTCGAGGGTGCGGTGCCGGGCGCTTGCCCCGCGTTCGATCGCTGCGGCGCTGAGGCGGTCGATATTCAGCTCGAACCGGATCTCTTCGAGAAAGCGCAGCTCGGGCTCGTCCAACTGCCCATCGGCGGCGGCAACGTCACATGCGAGCGCATAGGCGGTCTCGTTCAGCTCCGCAGGTAGGGCGTCGCGCAGAAGACCAAAGAGTGCATCCAGACCGTCTTCTTCCTCGAAGAGGTCAAAGACCAGCCGGCTCAGGACCGGCGTGCGATCCGCATCAAAAGCCGCAAAGATCGGCAGGTGGTTGATGATCTGGGTGATCTTCACCAGCTCCGACGTCTGAATGTCCTCATTCGAGGCGGAAGCGGCGACCATGAGCGCGACAAGGGCGTCTTGCGGGCTGAGAAGCGGGTTCGCGGTCATCTGTCTGGGTCCTTTCGCAGTGCGTAATGGCTAGATATTGACCCGAGGCCGCGCCCGCAATAGGCAGCGCGGATGCGGGCGCCCGAATGCTCGCCAAGCAAGGAACCCAGACCCCATGTCCGCTTCTTCTTCTGAGACCCGCGATCTTGCTATGTCCTCCAAGGCCTGGCCGTTCGAAGAGGCGCGGCGGCTGCTCAAACGCTATGCGAAGGGCGCGCCGGAGAAGGGCTATGTGCTGTTCCAGACAGGCTACGGGCCGAGCGGGCTGCCCCATATCGGGACGTTTGGCGAGGTCGCGCGCACGACCATGGTGCGCCGGGCCTTCGAGGTGCTGTCGGACATTCCCACCAAGCTGATCTGTTTCTCGGATGATATGGACGGGTTCCGCAAGGTGCCCGGCAATGTGCCGATGCAGGAAGAGCTGGCGCAGGATCTGAACCTGCCGCTGACCAAGGTGCGCGATCCGTTTGGCACACATGCCGGGTTCGCGCAGCACAACAATGCGCGGCTTTGCGAGTTCCTCGACAGTTTCGGCTTCGAGTATGAGTTCGTCAGTGCCACGGAGTACTACACCTCGGGCAAGTTCGACGAGATGCTGCTGACCGCGCTGGAGCGGTTCGACGACATTCAGAAGATCATGCTGCCGACGCTGGGCGCGGATCGTCAGGCGACCTATTCCTGCTTCCTGCCGGTCTCGCCCAAGACGGGCCATGTGCTGCAGGTCCCGACGTTGGAGCGGAACGTGGCCAAGGGCACGATCGTCTATGAGGAGCCCGATGGCGAGCGGGTCGAAATCCCGGTCACGGGCGGTAACGTCAAGATGCAGTGGAAGCCCGATTGGGCCATGCGCTGGGCTGCGCTGGGCGTGGATTACGAGATGTCGGGCAAGGATCTGATCGACAGTGTCACGCAGTCCAGCAAGATCTGTCGTGCGCTGGGCAAGCGCCCGCCCGAAAGCCTGAGTTATGAGCTGTTCAATGACGAGCAGGGGCAGAAGATCTCGAAATCCAAGGGCAATGGCCTCTCCATGGAGGAGTGGCTGACCTATGCCGCGCCGGAGAGCCTGCAGTATTTCATGTACCAGAAGCCGAAGACGGCCAAGCGGCTCTATTTCGACGTAATCCCCAAGGCGGTGGATGAGTATCATCAACAGCTGCGCGGCTATCCGGGGCAGGAACCCAAGGCCCAGCTGAACAATCCGGTGTTCCATATCCACGGCGCGGATGTCCCGGCCTCGAACCTCGATGTGCCGTTCGCGATGCTGTTGAACCTCGCCAGCGTCGCCTCGGCGGAGGATAAGGGCACGCTTTGGGGCTTCATCCAGCGCTATGCGCCCGAGGCCTCGGCCGAGACCCATCCGGATCTGGATGCGGCGGCGGGCTTTGCGGTGCGCTACTTCAATGACTTCGTGAAGCCCACGAAATCCTACCGTGCCCCGACGGATCTGGAGCGCGCGGCGCTGGAGGATCTGCGCGACCGGCTCAAGACCTGGGAGGGTGGGCTCGATGCCGAGGCCTTGCAATCGGAGGTCTTTGCCTGTGGTCGCGAGCGGTTCGACCCGTTGCGGGGCTGGTTCACGGCGCTTTACGAGGTTCTGCTGGGCGCGTCCCAGGGGCCGCGCTTTGGCGGGTTCATTGCGCTTTACGGGGTCGATGAGACCGTGGCGCTGATCGAAGCGGCGCTTGCCGGTGAGTTGACCGGTTAAGGCGGGGGGCTAGTTTTCCCGGGGATCAGACCCCGGGAGAGACCCAATGCGACCTACCCTTGCAGGCCTGTTGGCCCCTGTTGTCCTTGCGCTGTTTCTGGCCAGTGGTGCGCCCGCTGCAGCCCAGGAGCGCGCAGGCATCACTGACACGATCCAGAGCCAGATTGATGCGTTCCGGGCCGATGATTTCGCCCAGGCCTTCACCTATGCCTCGCCGAACATTCAGGGCATGTTCGGCAATTCCGAGCGCTTTGGGATGATGGTACGCAATGGCTATCCGATGGTCTGGCGTCCGGCGGATGTGCAGTATCTCGAGCTCGAGGATCGGGGCGGGCTGCTCTACCAGAAGGTGATGATCCGCGACGGGCAGGGTGGTTTGCACCTGCTGGAGTATCAGATGGTGCGCAATGGCGGCGATTGGCGGATCAACGGGGTGCAATTGCTGCGCATGCCGGGGGTCGGCGCCTGAGCCCGGAGGCTGCCCGCCTGACCTGTGTCAGGCGAGCGGCGGACTTGGTCAGTCAAGGGCGAAGGTCTCGAGCAGGTAGCCATTCTCATAGCTCTTGCTGCTCAGACGCTTGAAACCGCGCGGTAGTGCTGCGCCAAAGAGCGGCACACCGCCCCCATAACAGCATGGCGCGCGTTTCAGGATCAGTTTGTCGATCAGGCCCTGATCCAGCGCCCAGCCCGCAAAAGCCCCGCCACCACAGAGATAGATCGGGCGATCTGCCTGGGATTTCAGGGCACCGAGCCGGTCGACCCAGGTGTTGGAAACGACCGAAATGGCGCTGTCCTTCGGTAGCTCCAGAGTTCGGGAGAAGACCAGCGTTTCCATATGGGGGTATGGGTTTTGGCCGGGCTCCAGCCCGTAGGCATAGCCGAACTCATAAGTCCTTCGACCCATGATCGCGGTGCCGTAGCTCGCCAGCCGGGCTGCGTAATCCTCGACAACGGGACCGGTCTGCGCAAACCGGGAAATGTCCCCATCGGGACCGGAAATAAAGCCGTCCAGAGAGACGGCCACATCATAGATGACGGGTTGCATGGTGCACTCCTGCAGTAAATCCAAATGCCGCTTGGGCGGTGTCTTGGGGATTTACTTGGTCATTGGCAGGATACTCCTTGGATCAGCTCATCCTAGGTCATAGCGGCGTCCCGGTCCAGAGGCGCCCCTTGGATTTGAAGACGTCGCAGAACAGTATTGGGC
Organism: Pseudomonadota bacterium; assembly: GCA_038746545.1. Taxonomy (GTDB): domain Bacteria; phylum Pseudomonadota; class Alphaproteobacteria; order Rhodobacterales; family Rhodobacteraceae; genus Dinoroseobacter. The sequence goes on along the minus strand of JBCDKN010000007.1, from coordinate 12,334 downwards.
TTGGGTGGGTCAATTTGAGTCATGTCTGTAGGAGGCCTGAGAGGTCCATTGATGATTGTTTTAAAATGAATTTTTTGCGAACTCTGTTTGCCTTGGACGGGCAGGTCCTGCGGCTGTTGCGATGCTGTCCAAGGAGCTTTCGATCTCACTCGACACGCGTTTTGACGGGAACCGACTGGCGAGCTGCGCTGCCTTTGATGTGGATGTGGCCTGAGCGGTTTTGATGAGGTTCGAACCAGAGTTTGGGGGGGTGATTTTTGATGCTTTCGATCCATAGCCGTGGAATGTGGCAGGTGCTCCTCGGAGGGCTCCGGTGCCGCGCGTTGAAACTGCGCGGGCGGATTGCGTGCTCGCTCCACAGAAGGTGTGACCCGCGCCAACATGATCTGACCGACTGTCTTCAAGATGGTGACCTGTGACGTCGAACCCGCGTTGCATATGCCCGCGGTCACCCTGTTGTCAGCTGGTTTGCCCCTGTTTTGCTCATGGCTCAGGGCTCGGTGATGGGTGCGACGCCGGGGGTGACCGGCATGTTCAGCCTTGTCGCCGTGGGAGGGCAAGCAGGCCTGCGCCAAGGATGATGCCGATACCGATCAATCCGAGTGCGCTCGGCCATTCGGCGAAGAACACCGCGCCCCAGGCGAGGCTGAAGATCAGATAACTGTAGTCGAAGGCCGCGACCGTGGCCGGGGGACCTTTCTGATAGGCGATCGCCGCACCGAGACTGCCGATGAGGATCAGAATGGCCAGGACCGACACCGCGCCCATGAGCGGCGGGGTCAGCGCTTGCCAGGGTCCCAGAAGGAAGGAGCCTTCGCGGCCCGAAAAGAGGCCGAGGACCCCGCCGCAGAGGATGAAGCTCAGGTTCAGAAACAGGACCAGTGCGATCGGGTCATCGGCGCGGCATTTGGCAGAGGTCAGCACCATGGCGCAGGCATAAAGCATCGCCGCCAGAACAGGCAACAGCGTGCCCAGAGCAAAACCGGACGTATCGGGCCGGATGATCAGAAGGACACCGAAGAACCCCGCGACGATGGCGACGATCACGGGCCCCACAGGCCAGTGCCGCGCCACCAAGGCGGAGAGTGCGACGATGAAGAGCGGGCCCGTATAGAAGGCCGCCGCTGCAAGGGATAGCGGCATCAGGGGCAAGGCCGCGTAGTAGCTGAGCCACATGCAGACCAGCAGGAGGCTGCGCAGGGCCGTCCAGCGGAGATTCGTCAAAATCCGCGCGCGGCGGTGCAGGGCGAGGCCGAGCAGCACCGGAACTACAAGCGCCGAGCGCAGGATGAGCATCTGCCAAAGGGGCAGGGTCAGACCCGAGCCCTTGATCACCGCATCGCCGAGGGACAGGGCCGCGACGGAGAGGATGATCGCGAGAACAGCGCTCTGCGTCTGGTAGGCTGGGGGATTGGAGGCCATTACCGCCTGACTCCGGGTTTGCATTTGGTGTGCCGTGTAAATCATGTACCGTTGCTTATGAAAAAGGATTTATAGTATAATTTTCATAACCAAATGGAATGGATAAACTGCTGTGCCGCTCCCTCCTCTGACCCGATTGAAGCCCTTTGAGGCGGCTGCGCGCCATGAGAGTTTCTCGCTGGCGGCGGAGGAGCTGGGCATGACGCAAACCGCGATCAGCAAACAGATCGCTGCCCTTGAGCGCGAAATCGGGCTGGCCTTGTTCGAACGGCGCAACCGGGCGGTTTTCCTGACGGAGGCGGGGACACGGTTGGGACGGGTTGTCAGTGCAGCATTGTCGGAGATCACCGAGGAGCTTTCCGCGTTGCAGGGCCAGAGGCGGGGCGGGGAACTGGTGCTCCATTGCCAGCTCTGTGAGGCGTTCTATTGGCTGATGCCCCGGCTGTCGCGGTTTCACGAGCGTCATCCGGGCACGGAGTTGCGTGTCGTGAGCAGTCTGGCCCCCCTGACGGACAGTCAGGAGATGTTTGATGTTGCGATGCAGACCACGGGGCGCCCTTCGGGATCGGCCCGGCTGATATTCACGGCGCCGGATGATATCTTTCCGGTTTGTGCGCCGGGATTGGTCGCTGGGCGGACGCTGCCCTTGTCGCCCGGGGATTTGATGGCGTTTCCGCTTCTGGCGCATCAGGTGGCGCCACAGGATTGGATGGATTGGCAAGACTGGTTCGCGCAGGTCGGGGCGAAGGCGGTGGTGCGCCCGAGATTGGCGGCCTTCGACAGCTATCCGCTCGCGTTGCAGGCAGCAGTTGCGGGGCAGGGGATGGCGCTGGGTTGGCGGAGAACGACCGAGGGGATGATCGCGGAAGGCAAATTGATCCGGCCTTGTCTGGCGGAGGTGGCGCGCCCGGCGGAGCTGTCGGTTTTTCGCGGCATGGCACGGGATCTGCATCCGAAGACAGCGCAGCTTATCGCATGGTTGCGCGCGGAGCTGGAGGCCTAGGCGCTGGCCAGTCGGCTCCACCGGAGAACGAGGTCGTTTTGCAGTTTGCGCGCCCGGCGCGCCCAGGCGCGACCCCCGTCGGGCCGTTCACGCTCCGCCCGGGTGAGGCGGGCGCGACGATCTAGATCGGCGGAGAAAATGGCGAAGGCGAGAGGGCGGCCTGCCCGAGGCGTGATGTAGCCCGAGAGCCCGGAGACGAAGTTCAGCGTGCCGGTCTTGGCGACCACGTGGGCCGGTTGGACGACGAGGGTTTGCCCTTTGCTGTCGCGTGTGAGGTAGGGTTTCAGCAGCGGCGCAAGGGCGGCCTCGCTGCCATGGGTGGCGAGAAGCATCGCCATGTCTGCACTGGAAATCCGCGACCGCTCGCCGAGGCCGGAATGATCAACGAAGCCAAGCTCCGAGCTGGTGGGAAGTTGCGCGCGGTGCCAGGCAGACATCTGCGCGCCGGAGGCCGCGAGGCTGTCCGGCTGCGCCCCGAGCGCGCGGGAGGTGCTCAGGCCGAGACATTCCGCTGTCAGGTTCGTGGAATACTTCAGCATCCCCCGGGCCACCTCGGTGAGGAGCGGGCTGTGATGCGTGGCGATCACCCGGGCAGTGGCGGGCAGACTGGAGCTTGAAGGGCCAAGGGTCAGGCGCAACCCCTGTGCGCCTGCGAGGGTCTGGAACACATCTGCAGCGTAGCCCGCAGGGTTGCGCACGGGCAGCCAACGCCCGCCTTCGACCCCGAGCGCGCCGCGAGCGACCGTCCAGTGGTCTTCGGTCCCGCGCCGCTCATAGGTGTAGATCGGCACGTCCCGGGGCTGCACCGACATGGAAGACACACGGACCTGCGGGCGCAGGTTTCCGGCGCGGGCATCCATAGTCACCGCATACTCGCTTCCGAGGCGCCGCCACTCAAAGTAGACCCGGTTGAAATTGAGGTTCAGGCCCGAGATCGCGGGGCTGTAGCCCAGATGGTCGGGTTGGCCCGGATCAATGGTCCGGATCTCGGGCAGGGCGCTGTCCGCCACCCGCAACGCGCCGGTCACCTCGGTGATCCCCGCGGATTTGAGTTGCGCGACAAGCTTCTCTAGCGCGGCGGTATCGAGTACAGGGTCGCCTCCGCCCAGCAGGTAGAGGTCACCGTCAAGCCGCCCTGCTGCAATGGGGCCATCGGCCATGATCTGTGTTGCGAAGCGATGGGACGGGCCCAGCACTCTCAGAGCATAAAGTGCTGTGGCCGCTTTGGCGACGCTGGCCGGTGGCAGGGCGATGACGCTGGCATAGCCTTCGAGGGGTTGTCCGGTTTCGAGATCAAGCACGGTCAGGCTTGTCTGTCCGCCGAGCCCGGCTTGCCGCACAAGCGTGTCCAGCTCTGCGAGACTGCGCCGCCAAAGTCTCGCCGGTCGCGGGGTCGGGTGGGGCGAAGTGCTTTGGGCGAGGGACGGATGCGCGAGCGAAGTCCCGGCGGCGAGGAGGCCACCGAGCATGCCGCGTCGTGTCAGGGACGTGTGCGGTCCGGTCATGGCGCGACTAAAGCGCAACGCAGCCCGCCGGGCAAGCGACATGACGTCCGCTTGAAGGCGTTAACTCTTTGTGTCCTAAGGCAGGTTCACCCGGGACGCCCCCTCGCGCATACGGATCGGAGACCCCATGGCACGCACCGTCGCCATCATGCTGCTGGCCATGAGCCTGATCCCTTTCGGGGATACGGCGGGTAAGATCCTGGTGGCGTCAGGGGTCTCGCCCTTCTTTGTCGGCTGGAGCCGGTTTGCCCTCGGCGCGTTGATGGTGTTGCCGTTTCTGGCGCGTTCGCTGGACCTGCGGCTCTATCGCAATCCGAAGATCTGGTTGCGCGGCGCGCTGATTGCGGGTGGCGTGGCGTGTATCCTGTCGGCCCTGCGCACCGAGCCGCTGGCCAATGTGTTCGGTGCATTCTTCGTGGGGCCGATCCTATCGTATTTCCTGTCGGGTCTGCTGCTCGGAGAGCGTTTGAGTACATCCCGTACGGTTCTGTTATTGATTGGTTTTCTTGGTGTTCTTTTGGTCGTCAAGCCTGGTTTCGGGATGACGCCGGGTCTGGCTTTTGCGGTGGCCGCGGGGGTGTTCTACGGGTTGTTTCTTGTGGCGAGCCGCTGGGTGGCCGGCGTGGCCTCGTCCCCTGCATTGCTGTTATCGCAGCTGGTGATTGCGGCCTTGCTGCTTGCGCCGCTGGGTATTGCGACGATCCCCGCGTTCACGGTGCCCCTGGTCGGTCTTGTGATCTGGAGCGCGGGCGGCTCGATGTTGGGCAATCTGCTGCTGGTCGTGGCGTTCCAGCGGGCTGAGGCCGGGCAGCTGGCGCCGTTTGTCTATTTCCAGCTCATTGCGGCAACAGCGCTGGGATGGGTTTTCTTCGGAGATCTGCCCGACGGAGTGGCCCTGTTAGGTCTCGGACTGTTGATCTCCGCTGGCTTTGGGTCATTGGTGTTGCGCCGAGGCTGAGCGCGCGCAGGGTTTCAAACTCGTTAAGGCACGGGCCGTAATCTGCGCGCAATGCCGGTCTCATCCGGCGCAATTTTTCGACAGAGCACAGCCCTGATGATCCCGGCGCGTGGGCGCGCTGGGCGGTTGCGCCTGTCTGCCATGTGAAAGGGGTTCGGATGAACAAGGCGATCACGGATGGATTGGACCTGATGCCGCCGCAATTTGCGGATGGGCTGGAGGTCTGGTCCCAGGGCAATGGCACACCGGCGACCGCAACCTGGGAGGGTGCCTCCAACGCCACCCTTGTTCCTGCGGATGCGGATTTCGGCGGCTGCCTTGAGATCCAGAAACAGAATGACCTGACGCGCGTGCGCTACAAGGGCGAGACGCCGATCCTCCCGGGGTGCTATCTGCGCATCACGGCGCGGGTGAAAGTCCTTTCCGGCGCGCTGCCGAATGCACGGATCGGCTCCTGGGCCGGTGGCGCGGGTGGTTCCAGCGTCGGCGGTATTGTCGAGGACGGTCCTCTGGTCGCGCTCGACGCCTATGGCGAGGTCTTTGAGATCAGCGCGATCGTCGGCAGCGGCAGCCGGGGCGGGGTTGACCTCGTCTGGGGCACGACGCCGATCTATGGTCATTTCGGCGTGGACTTTACAGGTCCCAATGGCGGTTTGATCCGCATCGACGACATTCGGATCGAGGATGTGACCACGGTCTATCTGCGCAAGATGATGGATTGGGTCGACGTCAAGGATTACGGCGCGAAGGGCGATGGCGTCACCGATGATACACTCGCTTTCCGCGCCGCGGATGCCGCAGCCAACGGCCGTCGCGTTCTGGTGCCCGAGGGGATCTATCGCCTGACGAGCAATGTGACCATGACCGCCGAGACCCGGTTCGAGGGCACGGTTTCCATGCCCGATGACAAGCGACTGTCCCTGACACGGAACTTCGACCTGAACGCCTATTACGACGCGTTCGGCGATGAGGTTCTGGCCTTCAAGAAGGCGGTGCAGTGCTACATGAACTTCTCGGACCACGATGCGCTGGATCTCTGCGGACGTTCCATTGAGTTGACGGAGCCAATCGATATTCATGCGGCCGTCGGCAATCAGGACACTTTCACGATCCGTCGCGTGATCCGCAACGGGCAGTTCAACTGCTCGGCCAGCCCGGCCTGGGATACGGTCGTGACGACATCCCGTGCGACCTACGCCGCGTCAAACCCGTTCGAGCTGAGCGGGGTTGTGAATGTGGCGCAGATCGTGCCCGGCAGTCTTGTCGAGGGCACAGGCGTGGGTCGTGAGGTTTATGTGCGCGAGGTGAATGTGGGGGCGGGGCGCGTGACCCTGAGCCAGCCTCTCTATGATGCTGAGGGCACGCAGACCTACACCTTCCGCAAGTTCCAATACGCACTAGATTTCAGTGGCTTTTCGCGACTGGCGAAGTTCACGCTTCAGAACATCGATTTGCGTCTGAACGAGCAAGCCTCGGGTATTCTTCTGGCACCGGACGGGGACGTGTTTGCGGTCGAGGAGTGCGATTTCACCAAACCAAAGGATCGGGGCATTACCTCGCACGGGGTCGGGTGCCAGAACCTGCACGTGGATCGCTGCCAGTTCCTGTCGCCGGAGATTGATCTGGATGTGCCGGATCGTGCTTCGATCGGGATCAATATCAATGCCAATGACGCCAAGATCCGGGACAATCGTGCGGTGCGGTTCAAGCATTTCATGGTGGTGCATGGCGCAGGTCATATCTTCACCGGGAACCACTGGTTCCAGGGGGATGGTACTTCGGACGGGCCGCGGACCGCGGGCGTTGTGCTGACCAACCTCAATGTGAAGACGACGTTTACGGGCAATTATCTGGACAACAGCACGCTGGAATGGACCAACGAGCATGACGCGGAGCCTGATTTCGGCGTGGAGTTGTCCTTTGGGGGCCTAACGGTCACGGGCAACATCTTCACCGTGAATGATGCGGGCGCTTGGTTCCGGTTCATCCAGATCAAGCCTTTCGGCGCGGGGCACTTCATTCAGGGGCTGAGCGTCTCGGACAATGTGTTCAAGTCGATCAATGGCACGATCGAGCGGGTGGACGGGGTCGATAGCTCCATCGCGCCGCTGGATGTAAGCCGGACGCGCAATGTGACCTTCGATGCCAATGCCTATAATGCGGTGGACCGGATCACGGTGAACCCGGTGACGCTGCCTCTGGAGCAGAACACCGAGGCCAGGCAGTGGGTGCTGTCGACCGATGGCTATCTGCCTTTCGAAGGGCGCGCGCGCTTTGTCACCGGGGTGATTGCCGAGGGCAACATCACCACCACGACGGGCCAGCTCGTCTATGCGATGCCGACGATGAACTTCAACCATGGCCCTGACAAGGATCAGGTGCGGCTCAACTGGCCAGAAGAGTGCAAGGGCACTGTGCACGTGACCGTGCGCGCGGATCGCCCGGTCTAAGGACTGGTTTCGCAGGGGGGTGTCTGGTAGCCTTGCAGGCATCGGCACCCTCCCATCGCGATTGCACTCCATGACGGTCCTTCCGGTTGAGAACGTTCAGGACTACCCGCGCCCGCCTGCTCTCGAGCCAGTGGGCGTTCGGCTGCGTGTGATCCTGTCGGGTACGGTGGTGGCCGAAACCGAGGCCGGGCAGCGGGTGCTCGAAACACACCATGCTCCAACCTATTACTTCCCGCCGGAAGACATCCGTCCTGGCGCACTGATCCCGGCACCGGGCCGGTCCTTTTGCGAGTGGAAGGGGACGGCGCAGTATTTCGATGTCTCTGCCAATGGGATGGTGAGCCATAAGGCGGCCTGGGCCTATGCCGCCCCGACCCAGCGTTTTGCTGCGATCAAAGACTACGTGGCTTTCTATCCCGAGCGGATGGAGGCCTGCTTTGTCGGAGATTTGCTGGTCACCGAGCAGCCTGGCGCTTTCTACGGAGGCTGGGTGACACCAAACCTGCGCGGCACGGTCAAGGGTGGGCCCGGCACGCGGGGTTGGTAGCCCCCTCAGGCCAGACCCAGATCAGTGGGCGTCAGAGAAAACGCTTTGCCGAAGCCACCGTTGAGCGCCGCCGAGTGCACCTCGAACAGCGCGAAGTGGAAATCCGTAAAGTCGATGTAGAGCTGCGACTTGGGATGCGTGGTGAGGTAATGATCGCGCAGCGCGGCGTAGTCGGCCGTCCCGTTCGCCACGAAACCCGCGCCCATCTGAAGGGTAATGCGTGGGTGTGTCAGCGGGTCGCCTTTCTCCCCGGGCTCTCCCAGCAGGAGTGAACAGCGGGGATCAACGCTGAGGGCCTTGGTATGGAGCGAAAGCTCGGAGATCAGGGTCAGGGGGCGTCCGTCCGGGGCTGTACCCACCGCGACACGGGTGACCATGGGCCCGCCGGTCTCGGGGTCGACGGTGCCCAGGGCACCGAACCGTGCCGCTTGGATGAGAGTGCGCGCAAGGGAGCGGGCGTCGTCATCCGTAGGGCGGATCGGGTTGATCTTGTCGGCCATCGGCATCTCCGGATCATGATTTCAATCAAGGTGCGAACGAGTCAGCTTTGGTAGAACAGTCGCGAAAGCCAGTGGATGAGACAAGGAGCGATCCCATGTACAAGAACGTTTTAGTCGCGGTTGATGTGGATCATGCGGAAACCGGACGCGATGCGCTGGCCTTGGCGCGGGCGCTCTGTGCCGAAGGCGCTGACATCACGGCGCTTTACGTGCTGGAGGCCCTGCCAAGCTACGCCACGCAGTACCTGCCGGATGATCATGGCAAGGCGCAGATCAAGGAATACGAGACCGCGTTAGCCGGGGAGTTGGGCATGCCCGATGATATTACGGTCAAGGTGGTCACCGGCCATTCCGGCGCGACACTCGTGGACTACGCGATCGCGCAGGGGATCGATTGCATCGTGCTCACATCCCACAAACCAGGGATTCAGGATTTCTTCCTCGGATCGACCGCCGGGCGGGTGGTTCGCCATGCTCCGTGTTCGGTTCATGTGATCCGCTAAGGCGCGTAGCCAATCTGTGCTAGAATGGCGGGAGAGGAGACCCCGCCATGCCACAGATTTCCAAATCCAAAGATCTGCAAACGGTCGTGACCACCTTCGAGGTCACGCCCGGCACCTGCCAGGACTTGCTCGAAGCGCTGACCGAGGCCTATGCATCCTTCATTTCGAAGCAGCCCGGCTTCATTTCGGCGGGCCTGCATGTGAATGACGCCCAGACCCGCATCGCCAATTACAGTCAATGGGTCCGGCGCGAGAATTTTCAGGCGATGTTGCGCACCGACGAGATGCGCGGGCGCAATCGTGAGATCAGCGCGCTCTGCCGGAGCTTTGAGCCCGTGCTTTATGATGTGGCGGAGGTGTTCGACTGAGCCCTAGAAGCGGGACCAGATGCCAAGCTTGACCCGCGGATCCTCGTCCCCCAGCACGGGCAGAGTAACCGCTGTTTCCAACTGAAACAGATCGGAGAAGTGCCAGACATAGGTCGGCACCAGCTTGGCGATCGCATCTTGGTCGTACTCCTGCGAGGTTTGAAGCTGCAGATAGACGAGGTGCTTGTTCTCGCGCTGCCAGCCGATGGTCGCGTCCACCTTGATCAGGCGCTTGCTGCCGAAGCTGTCTTTGTGACGGAACCGTACGCTGGCATCCACTGCCGTCCAGCCATTGCCGAAGGGATAGCTCAGCCCGCGTCCCCAACTCGCCCCGATCACCCAGAGCGGCTTTGGCCCCCGCACCAGATTGCCCGAAGCGCCGACGCCACCGAGGATCGCAAATCGGTTCGGGCCGTCGTTTTGAAACACCGGGTAGCGGGCAAAGGCGTAGCCCTCGGCGACAAAGGCCGTCGCACTGCCGTCAAAGCCCAGGGTGAGGTTCTCGGTCAGCCCGTATTCCGCATAAAGCGTGGCGACCCAGTCCTCCTCCTCCCCGGCGGTTTCCTGGGCGGCGGTGACAAAGAGGCGCCCATCCTCCTGCGGCCACGGACCTGCCAGCGCCGCAGACACACACAGTGCTGCGCAACCGGATCGTGCGAGGAGGCGAAGGAGCGGTCGGATCATCTCTTGCCTAAATTCCCGACAATTGAGCGCATCTGTCCAGCCTGCCCCCATATTTCGCGTGCACCCCCCTCAGAATCACCGCAAGTTGTGACCGCAAGAGCGCATGGGGGGCAGCATGACCGGTAAAATCTTAACGATTGCTCAACAAAAGGGGGGATCGGGTAAGACCACGCTGGCGGTCAACCTGGCGGTGGCTGGCCTGCGTGCGAGGCAAAGCGTGGCAGTTATCGACACCGACCCGCAGGGCTCGCTCGGGCGCTGGTTCATGACCCGGCTGGAGCTTCTGGACGGAGAGCCGGATATGGAGTTTTCCACCGCCTCGGCCTGGGGCGTGGGCTACGAGGTCGGCAAGCTCGCGAAATCCTGCGATCTGGTGATCATCGACACGCCGCCCAAGGTGGATAGCGACCTGAAACCGGCGCTGCGGGCGGCGGATCTGGTGGTGGTCCCTGTCGCGACCTCCCATGTGGATCTCTGGGCGACCGAGGGCGTGCTGGATCTGGCGGACCGCGTGGGCAAGCCGACGCTTCTGGTGTTGAACCGGACGCGGGCGGGGACGCGGCTCGGGGCGGAAGTGGCAGAGGCCGCGGCCGAGACCAGCGCGGATCTCGCCGATGCGCAGCTCGCCAACCGGATCGTCTATGCCGAGACGTTGGGCCAGGGCCTCGGCGCGCCCGAGGCCGCGCGCAAGGGGGCGGCGGTGGCAGAGGTCGATGCGCTCTATGCCGAGATCATGGGGATGTTCGCCTGAACTTGCGACCCGCCGTTTGATCCCCATCTGTAGAGGGAGCAACACGGAGAGACGCCCATGAAATGCCCGATCGACGGAACCGAGCTTGTGATGGCCGACCGCAGCGGGGTCGAGATCGACTACTGCCCAAGCTGCCGCGGCGTCTGGCTGGATCGCGGCGAGCTGGACAAGATCATCGAGCGCTCCATCCCGGCCTCCGCCCCGAAACCAACGCGGGATTTCGACGACGACTATCCGGGGGGACGTGCGCCGCGACGGAAGAAAAAAGAGAGCTTCCTGATGGAGTTATTTGATTTCTGAAAGGTGGGTTTGCGCCGGGCTGCGCCCGTCGCCCCGGCGAGAGGGGCCAGCCCCTCTCGCGCTCTCCCCGGGATATTTGGGGACTTAAGAAAACCGGCTGGTTCGGCGACGAGCCGGCATTTTGTTTTCTGAATTCATTCTTACTCTGCGATCATCAAACGCGCTGCTGTCCTTTCCGGTTTGAAAGCACTGTCTGGAAATTTCATAACGCGTATCTGAGCGGATCTGTAGACGCCGACTGTAATGAGACTGTAACGCTCTGTAAGGAACAAATAAGCGCCCAGAGGGCCCAGGGCCCGGACGCAACTATGCCTCCATGATGCGGCTGAGACGCGAAGATACCAGTTTCGATGCACAAAATGCCGGAGATTTGCTGGTTTCCTTTGAGTTTCTCCAAAACAGTTTCTTCTTTGCTCCAACCCTAATATCCCACAGCAAAGAGTGGAATGCTCTTAGTCGGTGCATTTCCCATTGAAACCGTGGCATTAAACCGGCGCTCCAAGTGTGAGAGTTTAGTGCTGGTAGCTAGAACCTCTTGCCATTGGTTGGCGATGTCAGACTTTACCTCGATCACTGCGGCAACACCTTCCGCAAGATACAAGCGCGTTGGATTGCTGTTACCTACGCTAGGAAGCGAGCGGGCGAACGGGTATTCGATGACAACATCAAGTTGGCCACTGCGTCTCCCAAATGAGTCCGTCGCATCACCCGAACCAAACCGATAGACAGGCGGGAGCAATTCAGAGAGAAAGCTTTCGATGAAGCCCTCTCGTTCTCTGCCTTTTGTGCTTGAGGACATAGACTGACCCGCAGCATATGCGCTTAATAGAACCGACTCAATGCCAGATCAGCGCTCTAGTACGATCCGATTTTGTGTCATTTGTGCTTTCTCCGCCGCTTCACATTTCCACCCCTTTGCCCGGGCCTCCCGGCTGTACTCCGGCCCGCAGCTTTGGCGCTTTCTTCTACTGCCGCGTCAACGGCTGACTGGCGCGCCAGCGGGTCGTCGGCGATGGCCAGATCGACCGCCTCCAAGCGTTTGACCTCGTCCCGCAGGCGGGCGGCTTCTTCGAATTCCAGGTTCTCGGCGGCCTTGCGCATATCCGTACGCAACCCGTCCAGCACCGCCTCCAGGTTGCCGCCATGCAGCGGCTTGTCGACCTTGGCGGTGACGCGGTTCATGTCCACGTCGCCCTCGTAGAGCCCGGCCAGCACGTCCTCGACGTTCTTCTTCACCGTCTCCGGGGTGATGCCGTGTTCCTCGTTATAGGCGATCTGCTTGGCGCGGCGTCGGTTGGTCTCGGCCAGCGCCCGCTCCATGGAGCCGGTGATCCGGTCCGCAT
>JBCDKN010000006.1:0-210920 GCA_038746545.1 Pseudomonadota bacterium | reverse complement strand
GGCAAGCGCTTCCTCAGCGTGGACAGCCACATCCGCATGATGGCGGCGGCCCAGTCCTTCATCTCGGGCGCGATCTCTAAGACGATCAACATGCCCAATGACGCAACCATCGAGGATTGCCAGAAGGCCTATGAACTGAGCTGGTCGCTCGGCACCAAGGCCAATGCGCTCTACCGCGATGGCTCCAAGCTCAGCCAGCCGCTGGCCGCGGCCCTGGTCGAGGATGATGAAGAGGCCGCCGAGGTGCTCGAGACCGGCAACTCCATGGAAAAAGCCCAGGTGGTCGCCGAAAAGATCATCGAGAAGGTCGTCGTGAAGGAGATTATCCGCTCGCATCGCGAGAAGATGCCCGAGCGCCGCAAGGGCTACACCCAGAAGGCGGTTGTCGGGGGCCACAAGGTCTATCTGCGGACAGGCGAATACTCCGACGGCAATCTCGGTGAGATCTTCATCGACATGCACAAGGAAGGCGCGGGCTTTCGGGCGATGATGAACAACTTCGCTATCGCGGTCTCGGTTGGTCTGCAGTACGGGGTGCCACTGGAGGAGTTCGTGGACGCCTTCACCTTCACCAAGTTCGAGCCGGCCGGGATGGTTCAGGGGAATGACAGCATCAAGAATGCGACCTCGATCCTGGACTATATCTTCCGCGAACTGGCGGTGAGCTATCTGGACCGGACCGATCTGGCCCATGTCCAGCCCACCGGCGCGAGCTTCGACGATCTGGGGCGCGGCGAGGAAGAAGGGGTCTCCAACGTCAAGGAGATGTCCGACAACGCGGCAAGCAAATCCCTCGAAGTGCTCAAGCAGATCAGCTCAACGGGCTATCTGCGCAAGCGCATGCCTCAAGAACTGGTCGTGCTGCAGGGGGGCGGACAGCCTGCGGTCGCAGAGATCCCGGTCACCGGCACGATTGGCGGCGGCGAGGTCGCGACCATGACAGCGGTCCGTGCCGAGACCTCGGTCTCCACCGGGATGGATGCCCGCGCCAAGGCCAAGATGCAGGGCTATGAGGGCGAGGCTTGCGGCGAGTGCGGCAACTACACGCTGGTGCGCAACGGTACCTGCATGAAGTGCAACACCTGTGGCGCCACCTCGGGCTGTAGCTGATGAGAATCGGGTCGGGGACCTCGTGATCTCCGACCCGCTTGGGTGACCTGGACGGAGACAGTTCGGCCTCCTCCCCAGGGCGCTCTGTGACCCACCCCCATGGGTCACAAAAGTTCCAAGGCGGGTGCGCTCGCCTTTGACGCGGTCAGGCCGCAGGCAGAAAACACGGGCGGTATAATGACGAGCCTGATTTGCGAAACTCAATAGGCGGCCTTCGGGTCGCTTTTTTTCTTGCCCTGCGGCAATGGGGCGGATTTCCTTTTTGAATTGATTGGGCAAAGTGATGTTTGCGTTTTGAAACGTTTTTCCAAGCCTAGGAAATGTGCGCAAGTCAGTTGAGGTAGATCAATGAAAAAATCTTTCGCCTGTTTTATGGGGGCTCTGGCCGTTTCCACGATGCTCGGGTCGGGGGCGCTCGCACAAAAGATAGACCAAACATATAGTTACATGGGTTTGGGTGGCAGTAACTATGGCGACATGGTAATTGGCGTGAAAGCGATCAACAATAATGGAAAGGTCGCGGTTTGCGGAATTGGTTGGGTCGAGCCTTTCAAGAATGGGCGCTATAGCGCATCGTCGCTAGGAGACTTGCGGGAGATTTCCTCTAAAATTCGATACAGTTTGGCTGGGAAATCACTTCGCTTCTCCACGGCTAAGTTTCCGTTCGTGAAAGGCGCAGAAGCGGCCAGTCGCACCGATGTGTCCTGTGCGGCTACGCGTGTCGACTGGACCAGCGCAATGGATGGCGCGCGGATCGAAATGTCCGCTGGGCGGATCACGATCCGAAAGTAGGTTTTGAGCGGCAAGATCGCCATTTGGTTGTCTCTAAGCAGGCCTTCTCCAAGGGGGGCGAGGCTCTGTGAGACCGTTCGAAACACCGACCCAAGATCGCAGCATTGAGCGATCCTGTAGTTCTGCAACTCAGGGTTGATACTGGCATCGGCGCAGCACGCTTGCGGCGTGCGGCCGCAGAAACAATCTGCTGCAGAGCAGCGAGATCATGGTGCTGGGAGGGCCGGAATCCCGCGCAACGCGCTTAAAAACAAGGCGTTTCGAGGTTTGCGAGGCGAGAATCCTCAATAAACTTAATGCTTTCGTTGAGCTCATGAATTGGTTAAGAAACTATGAGGTGCGGACGGTATGGGGAACCATGGCGGCCGCACGTGTTACTATCCAGTAGGACTACCATGAAACTACTCTCTGTACTCGCAACGGTGGTTGGGTTGTTGTTGTCGCAACCTGCACTTGCCAAAACCTATTCGTTTTATGTCGGCGGCGCGACCGTCGGTGTCGGCGGGACTATCACGTCCGACGGAACGATTGGGCTCGCGAAAGCAACTGACTCCGTCGAAGAATTTACGCTGGGGTTCGTTTTCTTTGGTCAGCCCGCGGGTCCCGGCCTGAGCTTCGACAGCAGTGCTGTCGCAGCGATTTTCGGCGACACGACTTTCCTCTACAAAGAGGACGCGATTTTCATCGCTGCACCTAACAATGGCTCGCCCGCACCTTTCGCGGACTTGTCGGACGACGAGAATGACTACTACCAAGTTGGTCAGGCTCTCACCGTCGCCCCGGTTCCTCTGCCTGCGTCGCTCCCGCTGCTTGCGGTCGCTGTAGGTGGTTTGACATTGGCTCGCCGCCGCAGACAACAGGCGCTGGCGTAGTCTACGAACCACATGACCTAAGGCGCACCGCACCGTAGATCTCGGCGCGGTGCGTTTTGCGTTCAGGAAGGCGTTTGCTCCGCGCAACTCTCCCCGAACAGTAAGTCTAGAAATCCCCATTACATTGTCGCGGCAAGAGGCTGCTAGCCTCGGCCCCATCGGACAGCTCGCATAGGGCCCGAAGCTTGGCACGCGCTCGGGCCAGGCGCGACAATACCGTGCCCCGGGCTACGCCCAGGCTCCGGGCCACGTCTTGCGGATCCTGTCCCTCGATCACGACGGCAGTCAGGACGGCGCGCTGCTCTGAAGACAAGCCCGCAATGGCCTGCATCACATCGGCAAAGGCCACTCGCCGCGGGCCGGTCTCGGCGGTCTCATGCACCCAATCGGTTTCGACCAGAGCATCGGTCGCAGGCAAGCGTCCGCGCCGCCGCGTGGCATTGCGCAAGGTGGCGCGGGCATAGGCGGGCAGGGCTTCGATCTCGGCCCCGGCGCTTTGCTGGCTCCAGACCTGGAGCAGAGCCTCCTGCACGAGGTCCTCCGCATCGCTTTGCGAGGGCACGAGCGCCCGGGCGGCCCGGGTCAGTCCTGGGATCAAAGCCACGAGTGCGGCTTCGGTGGTGGCGGGGGGAGGGGTTGCTAACTGTGTCATGACCCAAAGCTGCGCATTGTCCGAGCGGCTCTCAATACGAGGAAAACTGCCGAGCGGAGTTCTGCAGGGCTTGATCGGCAGAGTTCTGCGCGCGCTTCTCAGCGGATTGGGCGGTGCCATGCTGAAACGCGCCGCGCGCTGTTCGGGTCCGGATAAAGGCAGGCGTTCCTGGCTCTAGGGACGTGAAGGGCGCGGCAAACGCGGTCTTCGAAAACTGATCTCAAGGAGACACACACAATGAAATCCATGTTCCTCGGACTGATCGCCTCGTCGGCTCTGATTGCGACGGCAACCGCCGTGAGCGCGAGCACAGAGATGGATACGGATGGTGACGGGATGTATTCCTTCGCCGAACTGCTCGTCGGATTCCCGACACTGACAGAAGAAGCGTACACCACCATGGACGCCAATGCAGACGGGGCCGTCGATGCGGAAGAGCTGGTCGCGGCGCAGGAAGGCGGGCTCTATCCGGCGGGCGGCTAAACCTCGCGCACTCACGGGACCTCATGCACCGTGCGTTGGGCGCTAGACCTCGGCTCCTAACGCAACCAGCCGCGCCCGCAAGGGCGCGGCATCTCGCGCGCCACTTTCTAGAGCATAGACATAGGCGTGGGTGAGAAAATACGCGGCCGCCTCGGGCCGTCGCGCCGCCGCCGCTGCGTAAAGCGCAATCAGCATCTTCTTGTCAGACCGGGCATGGGCCGCCTGCAGTGCCAGATCGAGCGCGCGGTCGTCCTGTCGGGCCTGCTTATTCTGCAGCATGATGGGAAACCTCCTGCAAGGCCGCTGCCGCCCATGCGTGAAAGCAATGGGTCGGGCCGTCCATGGCCGGGGAAAACGCGCCGCCGTCAAAGCCGCTGGCGTTGCGTCCACGCTGCATGCCTTCGACCACGAATATGTCCTCTTCAAAGACTGCCCTCCATTGCGTTGCATTTGCCGCGCGGAGCTCCGGATCGGTGTCCGTTGCGGCGTAGGACAGATGCACCCGTTCAGTTGTTCGGGCGCAGTTTTCCGGAATCAGCAGGATCGAGAAGACATGGTCCCGATGCACCCCGAGCAGGACATTGGGATAAAGTGTGATGTATTCCGCCGCAGTGTCCCATTTGGGCCCGAGGCCGTCGAAGTCCGGAAAGGCCGCTGCGCCATCGGGTGTGCGGAACTGTTGATAGACCTCGGTGCCCTGTCCGGAGAATGCGCCCGGCTGCTCGATATTATAGTGATCTTCCAGCCGGGAGATCGCGTTCAGCCCAGGATGGACCCAAGGGAGGTGGTAGCTTTCGCAGTAATTCTCGACCGCCAGCTTCCAGTTGCACGCAACCTCGAGGCTGAAACGGCTCTCAGCTCCTCCCGGGGCGAGCGGCTGGTCGAATTCCTGCCACCGGGCGAGCAGATCGGCGTGGACCACGTCGAAGGGCGGGGCGGAACCACTGAGATTGACAAAGACCACATCCATCCAGATGTGGCTTGCCACCTCGATCAGGCCAAGCAGCCTGCGATCTATGGCGTCATGGGTGTTCTGTCCGGGACCGCCCACATGGGGCGTGGTGACGAGACGTCCATCCGTGCCATAGCACCAGGAGTGATAGGGACAGCGGATCACACCTTCGATCTTGCGCGGCGCATCTACGAGGATCATGCCGCGGTGGCGGCAGACATTCTGAAAGACCCGTACCTTGCCGGATTTGTCCCGGACAAGCAGTAGAGGCTGGCCGCAAAAGTTCAGCGGGACCGCATCGCCCGGCTCGGGTACATCCGAGGCGACCGCCAGCCCGGCCCAGTTGCGGGCGAGCAGAACATCGTTCTCGCGGGCAAAGAGGGCCTCATCCGTGTAATGGGCATTGGGCAGGCCGCGCGCCGATGTGATCGGCTGGCACACCGCACTCAAGGCATCCGACATCGGCAGCTCCTCTCCAGACCTGAGACGAGCTTAGGGGGCGCGAGGGGCCGATTTCGCGTGAATTCCCGACTTCGATTATCTCACAGCGACATGTTCCGGCGGGAACTGTTGCTGTGAACGCGCGGGATCAGTCCGGAATGCCGGTGCCGCGGGACAGGGCTGCAACGCCTGTCCGGGCGATCTCGCTCAACCCAAGGGGGCGCATCAGATCGCCAAAAGCGTCGACCTTTGCCGGGGTGCCGGTGATCTCGAACACGAAGCTTTCGAGCGTACTGTCCACCACATTGGCGCGAAAGATCTCGGCCAGGCGCAGGGCCTCGATCCGTTTGTCGCCCGTGCCCGCAACCTTGAAGAGTGCGAGTTCACGTTCGACGCTCGCGCCTTCGACGGTCAGGTCATGGACCTCGTGGACCGGCACCATGCGCGCCAGCTGCGCCTTGATCTGTTCGATCACCTGCGGCGTGCCCGTGGTCACGATGGTGATGCGCGAGCGGTGCCCCTCATGGTCGATCTCGGCCACGGTAAGGCTCTCGATGTTATACCCGCGCCCGGAAAACAGCCCGATCACCCGCGCAAGAACCCCCGCCTCGTTATCGACAACGACAGCCAGCGTGTGGGTTTCCTGATGGTCCCCAAAAGTGGAGCGCAGGTCATAGGCGGAATGCTTCGAGGAGCCTTGTTCAATCTTCAGCGGGGACATCGGTTTGCTTTCGTTTCAGCGCGTTGCGCTGGTCTTGTTTTAATACTCGAAACGGCGTGTGGAAGCGGGAGCAGCGCGCTCCCGCATTTGGATCACACCAGAACGGCGCCCTTGGTGCCGATCACGCCCTGGGTTTCGGCCTCGCCCAGCAGCATCTCGTTATGGGGCGCGCCCGACGGGATCATCGGGAAGCAGTTCTCGTGCTTCTCGACCAGGCAGTCGAAGAGGACCGGCCCATCATATTCGAGCATCTCCATGATCGCGTCGTCCAGATCCTTGGGATCCTTGCAGAGGATGCCCTTGGCGCCAAAGGCCTCGGCCAGCTTCACGAAATCGGGGAGGGCGTCGGACCAGGAATGGCTGTAGCGCTCCCCATGGAGCAGCTCCTGCCACTGGCGCACCATGCCCAGACGCTCATTGTTCAGGATGAACTGCTTAACCGGCAGGCGGTACTGGATCGCGGTGCCCATCTCTTGCATGTTCATCAACCAGCTTGCCTCACCCGCCACGTTGATCACCAGCGCGTCCGGATGGGCCACCTGCACCCCGATCGAGGCCGGGAAGCCATAACCCATGGTGCCCAGCCCCCCCGAGGTCATCCAGCGGTTCGGCTCGTCAAAGCCCAGATATTGTGCCGCCCACATCTGATGCTGGCCCACTTCGGTCGCAACATAGCGCTTGGGGTGGTCCTTGGTCAGGGCCTCCAGACGCTGCAGAGCGTATTGCGGCTTGATCGTGGTCTCGGAGTTCTTGAAGTCCAGGCAGCGGACCTTGCGCCACTCTTCGATCTGCGCCCACCACTTCTGCAGGCCAGCCTTGTTGGTCTTGCGACCGCGTGCCTTCCAGATCCGCAGGGCATCTTCGAGCACATGACCAATATCGCCGATGATCGGGACATCGGTGCGGATGACTTTGTTGATCGAGGATGGATCAATATCCACATGCACCTTCTTGGAATTCGGCGAGAAATCCGCAACGCGTCCCGTGATCCGGTCGTCGAAACGGGCGCCGATATTCAGCATCAGGTCACAGCCATGCATGGCCAGATTGGCCTCATAAAGCCCATGCATGCCCAGCATGCCGACCCAGTTCTCACCCGAGGCCGGGTAGGAGCCGAGACCCATCAGGGTCGAGGTGATCGGAAAGCCGGTTTCGGCCACAAACTCGCGCAGGAGCTGGCTCGCCGCCGGGCCCGAGTTGATCACACCGCCACCGGTGTAGAAGATCGGGCGCTCGGCTGTCTCCATCAGCTCGACCATGGCGGTGATCGCCTCGATATCGCCCTTCACGCGGGGCTGATAGTGGCGGGTATCGGCCTTGGTCGGCGGCACATAGGTCCCTTCGGCAAACTGCACATCCTTGGGAATGTCCACCAGCACCGGGCCGGGGCGCCCATTGGTCGCCACATGGAAGGCTTGGTGGATCGTGTCCGCCAGCATATCCGTCTCTTTCACCAGCCAGTTATGCTTGGTGCAAGGACGGGTGATGCCCACGGTATCGGCTTCCTGGAAGGCGTCATTGCCGATCATGAAGGTCGGCACCTGACCCGACAGAACCACCATGGGGATGCTATCCATCAGCGCGTCCGTGATGCCGGTCACCGCGTTGGTCGCGCCCGGACCAGAGGTTACCAGCACCACACCCGGCTTGCCGGTTGCGCGGGCATAGCCCTCTGCAGCGTGGGTCGCGGCCTGCTCGTGGCGCACCAGAATGTGCTTGATGTCGGACTGCTGAAAGAGCTCGTCGTAAATTGGAAGGACAGCCCCACCCGGATAGCCGAATACTGTGTCGACACCCTGATCTCTCAGGGCTTGAACCACCATCTGTGCGCCGGTCATCTGCGTGCTCATCATCTTTTCCTTTGCTTCACGCGGGCCTTAGGGCCTTGGGGTCGTGCGGGTCGGGCATAAAAAAACCCCCGGTCTTACTCGGGGGCGCAAGGGGATCGGTAGGGTTTCCGTTACCGGCCCATGCGCCAAATTCCTACAAGTACGACAATAGCGGGCATTTCCTGCGTCCTTTCCGTCCGTGCGCGGGACATTAGGTCCCGAGTCCCGGGGCGTCAACCGCCAAATCCTGAATAAAGTGACCCGAACGTGGGTTTGCGCGACGTTTTCTTTCGTGAAGCCTGGGTTTCGCGAAAGATTTGCGTGAAAAAAGGCGGCGGAAGGACCGCCGCCCGGGGTTTTAGGCCGTTTTGCGGGCGCGCATGACGCCCAGACCGCCGAGGCCCAGCAGCAAAAGGGGCAAAGCCGCCGGAAGCGGGATCACAGCCGGGGGCACCCGGTCGAGACCGAACTGCACCTCGGTGATGAAGCGCGCGGTGCCGACGGAGCCCGCGCCATATTCCAGCACAACTCGATCAAAGGCGCTCATCGAGGAAAAGCCGATGAATTGATCCGAGTCGTCATTGCCATTTGCCGTGACCGTAACGCTTCCGAGAGATGCTGCCCCAGCGAAAGCCTCAAGGGTCACATCGAACGTCGCGATGTTGTTAGGGTCAAAGGCCGTGATTTGGTCATTGCCAAAGGTCATGCCGACTTCGAAGGCTGCGATGTCCGTGAATTCAATCGGTCCCCCGCTCGGGTCGCCGCGGACGCCTGGCTCCGCGTTGTTGAGCACGAAAAGGGTGTTAGAGGAAAAATCCGTGGAGGTCTCGATATCCCCTCCGACGGCGCCGACGATATTGACGGAAACGAAGTCTGAATAGTCGGTATAGGGTGTGACTGCGGCCAAGCCTGGCGTGGCAATAACGAGCGCCGCAAGTGTGACGCCTATGCGTGAAATGGTCATAAATACTCCTCCCAATCTCTACACAATACCTATATTGTCGCCGATTTTGGTTAATCTGCCAAGGGAGGAGGCCCTTTGGGGGCGCGGAGAGGAGAGGCCGCGTCGGGCAAGCCGCCCGCATTGACAGGACGAGTCGTGATCCATGAAGGGGGCCGACCAAGGATAGGCCGATGATATGTGGGAAAAACCGCGCCGCCCAGCAGGTCGATGACGGCGCGGAGGTACTCGTGACGAAAAAACGCGATCAGGCGCGGCGGCTGCGCAAAAGACCGAGCCCGCCCAGCCCCGCAAGAAGCAGCGGCAGCCCTGCGGGCAAGGGGATGGGGGCCACCGGGTCGAGGCCGAACTGAACCTCGGTGATGAAGCGGGCGAGCCCACGGGACGCGGTCCCTTCATAGTCCAGCTCCACCCGGTCGAAAGGCGTCGTGCTGCCAAAGCCGATGAACTGATCTGAGAGGTCATTGCCGTTCGACACCACGGTGACGCTGCCCACGAAATCCGTGCCGCTATAGGCGCTCAGCACCACGTCGAAGATGCCGGTATATTGTGTGCCCGGCGCGCTCTGGTCGTTGCCGAAAGTCATGCCGACTTCGTAGGCCAGCACTTTGGTGAAGACCATCGGGTCGGTGGAGACGGGGAAGGTACCGACCCCTTCTTCGGTGACTGGGCCATTGAACCCGCCCGCCGTATTCGAAGCGAAGTCGGTCGACTGGTCGATATCCATACCCGTTTCACCGATGATCGTGACGGAAGTAAAGTCGCTGTAGTTCGAGTACTGCGTGATCGCAGCCGCTGCCGGGTAGGCTAGGCACAGCGCAAGGAGCGCGGCCGAGAGTGGGGTCTTGAGCATTTGTATGTCCTTCATATCGGTAATGAACAGGAAGCCCCCGCAGGGATCTGCCGGCCTGTCCGGTTCTGAAGGGGGTTTAGGCGGTTCCGAGCCGCCAATCTTGAGCGTTCCTTGAGGAGTTCCTGAGGATCTGCTCTGGCGGGCAGGTCCATCGCAGTCGAGGCGAGCTAGGCGGGCAGGGTCGCAGTCAAGCGCTGCGGGCTCTTGACGGTCGCGCCGTGATCTTCGGCCTCGACCTTCAGCTGGGCCATCTCGGCGCCCAACACGTCATCCAGCCAAAGCCGCAATACCTCTCCAAGGGGGATGCCGGTCTGGTAGAGTCCGATCTCCAGCAAAACCCCGCGCGAGGTCGGGCGCAGACGCAAGTCATAGATCCCGGCCGCGCGCGCCGAAGGGGTAGGCTCGGGTGTGACCGCAAAGCGGCACCGCCATGGGCGTTCGAGCAGTATGACCGTGATCGTGTCCGGGGGATGCGCCCATAGATAGTGACATGGAGCGGCGGCCGGATTTGCGGCATCATCTGGCTTTTTGTCTGCATTATCATGGCCCGAGATCGATGGCGGGGCGATCTGCTGCCAGACACGCTCGGGTGGCGCGCTGATCTGGGTCTTGTGTCGCGCGCCAAAGGCAAAGAGCGCCGGGACCTGATCCAGAAGCCGCCCATAGAAGATCAGATAGATCAGTGCGATTGCGGTGGCTGCGATGGCCAGACGCAGCACCGGGTTCGACAGGGCACTGTTCGCCTCGGGCAGGATCCATATAAAGAGAGTCTCGACGAGGGTGAACAACGCAACCACCTCGCAGAGCCGCCGCATCTGAGGCAGTGCGGTCACGAGCGCTGCCAGCCCCAAAGCACACAATCCGAAGAACACGAAAGTTGCCACGGGCGGAGCCCAGAACGGCACATGCGCAAAGGCGCGGCCATCCGTCATGGTGCCGATCAGGGCCGTCAGGGTAAAGGCGGTTGCGCAGACGAGAATGCGCCTGCGCTGGCGATAGAGGCTGTGGATCATCGTCATTCCCTCGCGTCACCAGAGAAAGTCCAGGGCGTGTCGCGGCACAGGCGCAAACCGGGCGAAAAAGGGGCAGATCCAGACAATCTGCGCGGTTACCGCCGTAAAGCACCCGGAATTCGCGAAACCCTGAGGATATCCACAGCTTCCGCGCGATCGGCCTGTCTCAGCCGCTTGCAGGTGTGGACAGGGGGGTGCATGCTCTGCATCACGACCTGAGTCGCCAGGGCGATGTCCCCCCTTAACCCTGGTAGAAGACCTTCGTCGGTGAGTAGGCGCATTGAAAAGCCGCGCAGGCTGCCCCACGTAAGGAAGCCAGATCAGGAGACGCCCTTCGGTTGCCGTCAGGGACCCGGGCTGTCTGCCCAATATAAGGACCGAGCATGTCTGAGACACTCAATCAAAGTTACCCGGTGCTGCCGCTGCGCGACATCGTGGTCTTCCCCCACATGATTGTTCCGCTCTTCGTCGGACGCGAGAAATCCGTGCGCGCGCTTGAGGAGGTCATGAAGGATGACAAGCAGATCCTGCTGTCGAGCCAGATTGACCCGAGCGTGGACGATCCGACCCCGGAAGGAATCTTCAGCTTCGGCGTTCTGGCCAATGTGCTGCAGTTGCTGAAGCTGCCTGATGGCACCGTCAAGGTGCTGGTTGAAGGCCGTCAGCGGGTTGAGATCACTGAATACACCGATAATGACGACTTCTTTGAGGCCAACGCAGTCCTGCTGGACGAGGATGCGGGCGACGCGGATACCCTGCGCGCGCTTGTCGGCTCGGTCAGCGCCGAGTTCGAGCGCTATGCCAAAATCAAGAAGAATGTCCCCGAAGAGGCGCTGACCGCCGTCGCCGACAGCACCGAGCCCGCCAAGCTTGCGGATATGGTGTCGGGTCATCTCGGGATCGAGGTCGCTCAGAAGCAGGAGCTTCTGGAGACCCTGAGCGTCGCGGAGCGTCTGGAGAAGGTCTATGGCCTTATGCAGGGCGAGATGAGCGTTCTGCAGGTCGAGAAAAAGATCAAATCCCGCGTCAAAAGCCAGATGGAGCGGACCCAGCGCGAGTACTATCTGAATGAGCAGATGAAGGCCATTCAGAAGGAGCTCGGCGATGGCGAGGACGGCGCCAATGAGGTGGCCGAGCTCGAAGGCCGGATCGCCGAAACCAAGCTGAGCAAGGAAGCCCGTGAAAAGGCCGATGGCGAGATCAAGAAGCTCAAGAATATGAGTCCGATGTCCGCCGAAGCCACCGTGGTGCGGAACTATCTCGACTGGATGCTGTCCATTCCGTGGGGCACGAAATCCCGCGTGAAGAAGGATCTGAGCCGAGCGCAAGAGGTGCTCGACGCGGATCACTACGGGCTGGAAAAGGTCAAGGAGCGGATCGTCGAGTATCTCGCGGTGCAGCAGCGCTCGAAGAAGCTCAAAGGGCCGATCCTCTGCCTCGTCGGGCCGCCGGGTGTGGGCAAGACCTCGCTGGGTAAGTCCGTGGCCAAGGCCACGGGGCGTGAGTTCATCCGGATCTCTCTGGGTGGCGTGCGCGACGAGTCCGAGATCCGCGGTCACCGCCGGACCTATATCGGTTCCATGCCGGGCAAGATTATTCAGGCGCTGAAGAAGGCGAAGACCACAAACCCGCTCATCCTGCTCGATGAAATCGACAAGATGGGCCAGGATTTCCGGGGCGACCCGGCCAGCGCCATGCTGGAGGTTCTGGACCCGGAGCAGAACGGCACCTTTGTCGATCACTATCTGGAGGTCGAGTATGATCTTTCGAACGTGATGTTTTTGACCACAGCGAACTCCTACAATATGCCGGGCCCGCTTCTGGACCGGATGGAGATCATCTCGCTCGCGGGCTACACCGAGGACGAGAAGGCCGAGATCGCCAAGCAGCACCTGATCTCCAAGCAGGTGAAGAACCACGGGCTCAAGAAGGACGAGTTCTCTCTGTCCGATGAGGCCCTGCAGGAGATCATCCGCCGCTATACCCGTGAAGCGGGCGTGCGGAACCTCGAGCGTGAGATTGCAAAACTCGCCCGGAAGGCCGTGACGAAGATCGTCAAGAAAGAGGCCGAGACCGTCGAGGTCACCGAGGACAGCCTCGAGGACATGCTGGGCGTCAAGCGGTTCAAGTATGGGCTCGCCGAAGAGAAGGATCAGGTCGGTGTCGTCACCGGGCTGGCCTGGACCTCCGTGGGCGGTGACCTGCTGAGCATCGAGGCGCTGCGTCTGCCGGGCAAGGGTCGCATGAAGACCACCGGCAAGCTGGGCGACGTGATGAAGGAGAGCATCGATGCGGCCTCCTCCTATGTGCGCTCGATCAGCCCGCAGATCGGGGTGAAACCGCCGCGGTTCGATAAATGGGACATCCACGTCCACGTGCCCGAAGGGGCCACCCCGAAGGACGGGCCGAGCGCGGGCATCGCGATGGTGACGTCCATCGTGTCAGTGCTCACGCAGATCCCGGTCAAGAAGGATATCGCGATGACCGGTGAGGTGACTTTGCGCGGCAATGTGTTGCCCATCGGTGGCCTGAAAGAGAAACTGCTTGCGGCCCTGCGCGGGGGGATCACCACGGTGCTCATTCCGCAGGAGAACGAGAAGGACCTGCCGGAGATCCCGGACAATGTGAAGGATGGCTTGACCATCATTCCCGTGTCCCATGTCTCCGAAGTTCTCAAGCAGGCGCTGGTTGCAGCACCTGAGGCCATCGAATGGGATGAGGAGGCCGAAGAGGCCGCCGCTGCCCAGAAGGCCATGGCCGAGAAACAGGGGCAGGGCGCTGTCGCCCATTAAGCCCTGAGCCAGAAACATAGAGACCGCCTTCCGGGAAACCGGGAGGCGGTTTTTTCGTTGCGGCGCTGCGCTGTTGTCGGGAACTGGGTCTCACGCTCCGCAAGTGCCGCGCGCAGTTTCGGTCTGCCTCCAGGAGTGTCTGCAAAGCAAAAAGGAGCGCAGATCGCCATGCGACCCACGCTCCCGCCTGGTACAGGTTGAAAGAGTTAGCCTTTGCGTTTGCGTGCGTAGCCAAGGGCGCCGAGGCCCAAAAGCATCAAGGGCAGGGCTGCCGGCAGCGGGATCGGAGCCACGACAGAATACTCCACGATATAGGCGTTCTTGTTGCTGGCCTTGATGTCGTTCCAGTCCTTGGCGCTGCCGAACCACCCTTCGACGTAGTCTTCGCCCGAACCCCAGTCATTGGGCTCGCCCGGGTTCCAGTTCGCATAGGTCTGGGTGCCTCCATTGGTGGTGTAGAAGACAGTGCCCGCCTCGGGGCCGGTGATCCAGGCAAAGACGCCCTCCTGATCCGTATCCGAGGCGCCGATCCAGGCCTCGACCTGTGCTGTATTCAGACCGTCGAGAAAAGCCTGCTCCTCGGCGGATGTGATGGTCACGATATGCCCGCTCACCCCGGCAAAGCTTGAGGCTTGCGCCGCGGCGGACGCATCGGCGAAGGTCTCCTTCGTCGTGATCAACTCGTAGTAATGGCCGTTGCCGCCATCGGCGACGGTCCACTGCACCGGAGCAGCGTTTGCGGCGAAAGGGAGCCCTGCGATCAAGGCGGCGGTCAGTGCGGTACGGGTCATGGCGGTCACTCGGTAAAAACTTGCGATGAATTTGATGTATCCGCACCGTGTGACTGAAAAATGGCGCGCCAGAGACGCAACCATGGCACTTTCATATACTAGGCACGCGCACGAAAAAAGTGCGCGCGCCGAGGTTGATCAGGCTTGGCGCCGGCGCAGTCCGTAGAGACCACCGAGGCCCAGGAGCATCAACGGCAGAGCCGCAGGCAACGGAACAGGAGCGACGTCGTCCTCGCGGAACGTCACGGTGAAGTCCTTCACCGCAAAGGTTCCCGGATCACCTCCGGAAAAGTCGTCGCGAATGTCGAAGGTGAACGTGTTCACGCCATCCACCAGCAATCCGGAAATATCCACGTCCAATGGGTCACTGAACCCGTTATTGCTCGACAGATCAATAGTTGTGACAAAGGCTGCGTTGACAGAAAAATTCAACACCATCTGTGGGTCAGCCGGCGCATTCGGGCCGTTGGAATTCCAAAACGCCAATAGCGCGGTCGCATTGGCCGGTGCGGCTTCATTCACCTCTCCGAGATCCAGCACATAGCTTGTGGATAATACGTCCAAACGTTGGGCAAGATCCGAAACGGTGGCTCCCGTCGCTGTTGTGGCGAATAGGGCGCAAGCTAAGCCCAGTGCAGAATACTTTATTGCAATCATAAGTAACTCCTCCTTGAGGGGGCTCACGGTCGTGGATGCAGTCGCAGCTGTCAAATTGTTAATTGTCGGCGCGCCCCCACCGCGTATCGGTTTGTTCCGGTCCTTGCGCAGCCATTGTGTTGATTACGTTTGGTTAACACGGATCAACTCGCTTCTTTTGATTTCCGCAGATTTGAAAGCTTGCACAGCCCGCGCAGTCTCGCTACACCCACGCCCACGGGTGATTAGCTCAGTGGTAGAGCGCTTCGTTCACATCGAAGATGTCAGGAGTTCGAATCTCTTATCACCCACCATTTTCCTTTTTTGATCGCACGCATCGACCCGGCTTGACGGCTGCACTCGGCACCCGCAGGGTCCCGACATGAGTATCGACGCCCGGATCATCCGTGTTCCCTTGGCATATGACCTCGCAAGAGGGCAGGAGGCCGTGGCGCGGTATGTTCCGGACGCAACAGGCGCGGTGCGCGAGGCTCTGGTTGGAATGTCCGGGTCGAGCCCGTATCTCGAGACGCTGCTCGCCAAGGAAGCTGACTGGCTGATCCCGGCGTTGGATGACCCGGAAGGCGCGCGCAGAGGGTTGATTGCCGGGCTCGCGACCGGGCCAATTGACGAGGTGAAGGTCGCCCTGCGCTGCGCGAAGCGTCGGATTGCTTTGCTGATCGGGCTTGCGGATCTCACCGGGGTCTGGTCCCTCGAAGAGGTCACGGGGGCGCTCACGGAGTTTGCCGATCGCGCGCTCGGGGCGGCTTTGCTTAGTTCTTTGCTGCCGGAGCTGCGCCGGGGCAAGGTGCCGGGGCAGGGCGAGGATGCGGTGGAGAGCGCTGCCGGGCTTGTCATGCTCGCCATGGGTAAGATGGGGGCCCATGAGCTGAACTATTCGTCGGATATCGACCTGATCTGTCTCTTTGACGAGACGCGGTTTGATCCGTCGGATTATGCCGAGGCGCGGGCGGCCTTTGTCCGGGTGACCCGCAAGACGGTGGCGTTGATGGCGGATCATACGGGCGATGGCTATGTGTTCCGCACCGATCTGCGGTTGCGGCCCGACCCTTCGGTGACACCGGTCTGCATCGCCATGGAGGCGGCGGAACGCTACTACGAATCCCTTGGCCGCACATGGGAGCGGGCCGCCCATATCAAGGCTCGGCCTTCGGCGGGCGATCTGGCGGCCGGCGCGCGCTATCTCGATCATTTGACTCCGTTCATCTGGCGAAAACATCTGGATTTTGCCGCCATCGAAGATGCCCATGACATGCGCATGCGGATCCGGGCCCATAAGGGGCTCCATGGCGCGCGGGACGGCGGAATTGTGCTTGAGGGGCATGACATGAAGCTCGGGCGTGGCGGGATTCGCGATATCGAATTCTTTACCCAGACCCGGCAGATCATCTCGGGCGGGCGCGATCCGGACCTGCGCGTGCGCGGCACAGTTGAGGGGCTGGCTGTGCTCGCCACCAAGGGCTGGGTAAGTCCGGAGGATGCCGAACGCCTGAGCACGCATTACCGTCACCATCGCGAGGTGGAGCACCGTGTGCAGATGGTGCTCGATTCCCAGACCCATGCCCTGCCCAAAGACGAGGACGGGTTCCGCCGTCTTGCCTGTCTCATGGGCGAGGGCGACGTGGCGGCCTTGCGCGCAACTCTGACGGATCGGTTGGCCGAGGTGGCCGCGCTCACCGAGCCGTTCTTCGCGCCTGAGCGCAGCGGGACGTCTCGTCCCGAGGCGCCGCAGATCGCGCCGGAGGTTCAGGACGTGCTCGACCGTTGGCCGAGCTATCCCGCCCTGCGGTCGCCGCGCGCGGTGGAGATCTTTGACCGGCTGCGCCCCGAGATCCTCTCTCGTCTGGATGATGCCGCACGTCCCGATGAGGCCTTGCGAAATTTTGACAGTTTTCTCAAAGGCCTGCCCGCCGGGGTTCAAGTGTTTTCTCTCTTTGAGGCGAATCCGTCGCTCATTGATCTGATCGTGGATATCTGCGCGACCGCGCCGCTGCTGTCCCGGTATCTGGCGGCCAATTCTTCGGTGCTGGATGCGGTGATCGCAGGTCCGTTCTTCGACGATTGGCCCGGGCGCTCGGTTCTGGCCGAGGACCTTTCCGGACGGTTGGATCGGGCGCGGGACTATGAAAGCCAGCTCGACATTGCGCGACGCTGGCAGAAGGAATGGCACTTCCGGATTGGGGTGCACCACCTGCGCGGCCTGATCGCGGAGCCGGTGGTGGCGCATCAGTATACGGACCTGTCCGAGGTGATCCTCGCCTGTCTCTGGCCGCGCGTCGCCGAGGAGATCGCACGCCGCCATGGCAAGCCGCCCGGCCGGGGCGCGGTGCTGGTGGGGATGGGGTCGCTTGGGGCGCGAACGCTGACGGCGCAGTCGGACCTGGATGTCATCGTGATCTATGACGGCGAAGGACAGGAAATGTCCGACGGCCCCCGTCCGCTTGCGCCCGGACCCTACTACGCCAAGCTGACCAAGGCGATGATCACCGCGCTCTCGGCGCCCATGTCCGAGGGGCGGCTCTATGAGATCGATATGCGGCTACGCCCTTCAGGGCGCCAGGGGCCCGTCGCCACATCCTGGAATGCGTTCCAGAGCTATCAGGATCGCGACGCCTGGACCTGGGAGCATCTCGCGCTGACCCGGGCCCGGATTGTGGCGCAGACCGGAGATCACCCGGGCTCGTTGCCGACGGATTTCGAGGTCTTCCGCTGTGCGCTTCTTCAACGGAAGGGGCCGGGTCGTGGCGCGGAAATATCTCAAGATGTCAGAGATATGCGCGCGCGTCTTGAAGCGGCCAAACCCGCTGAGAGTGACTTTGAGGCCAAGCTTGGGCCGGGCCGTTTGCAGGATATCGAATTGCTGGCCCAGACCGTGGCGCTTGTGGCCGGATCGCCCGGCGCGGAAACCGCGGCGCAGCTGGCTGCTGGTGCACAGGCCGCGCTTCTGACGGAGGCGGAGGCCGCCTGTCTCGCCGCGCAGGTCACGCGCCTGCGGCAGGTGCAGCAGGCCACGCGCCTCCTGAGCGATCGGGCCCTGGACCCGGATGTGGTCGGGGCGGGGGGACGCGATTTCGTCCTGCGCCAGACTGCTAACCCGGACATGCCCGCGCTTGCCGACGCCCTGGCCGAAGGGGCCGCGCAAAGTACCGAGGTTGTGTCGACGGTGTTGGACCGTCTTGCCGCGACCCAGCCCATGCCTACATCGGGCTGAAAGACAATTGAGGAGCTGCAGCCGTGACCCAATCAGAAGACCGCTCGCCCGTCGAAACTACCCCCGCGCAGCCTGTTTTTGATCCGGCGGTGCTGACCGAGCTCGATCCGCGCCACCTGATCAGGGAGGCTTACCGGATCGAGGGGATCACGATCTGGGATTGTCGCTCGGTCTTTCTGGACTGGGCGCTCGGCTCGAAATCGCCCTCAGATCCGCGGGAGGACGTCTCAATTCTTCTGGCCCATTATGGCCCGGACGCCCCGCAACATCCTATGACGGCCGTGCTCAGCGCCGCCATGGAAGAGCCTCCTGCGCCCCGTCGCAGGGGCGGGCGGGCCGGTCGTGCCGGGCGGAGTGCGGGTTGAGGCACTTGTTGCGCGCAAGGCCCACCCCATATCTAACCCATGTTGAAACTCACCCCTCTGCTCCTGGCGATTTTCTATGGACTCGGCCTGTATCTGATCGGGGCCAAGCGCACCGCGCGTGAACTCGACAAGCGTTCAACGCCTCTGCGCGACCGTGAACTCGGTAAACTCACGGCCCGGATGGCAGAGGCGCTCGATCTCAAGGAGATCAAGGTCAATATCTACGAGGTGGATCCGGTGAACGGGTTGGCGGCACCTGACGGTCGGATTTTCATCACGCGCGGGTTTTTTCGCAAGTACCAGACCGGCGAGGTCACTGCGGCAGAGATGGCGTCGGTCATCGCCCATGAGCTGGGCCATGTGGCGCTGGGGCATTCGCGGCGTCGGATGATCGATTTCTCCGGGCAGAACGCGATCCGCGTGGCGCTGGCCACGGTGCTTGGGCGGTTCATCCCCTTTGTCGGGGTGCCGATTGCAAACATGTTGGTGTCTCTACTGGCCGCGCGTCTGTCGCGCGGCGACGAGTATGAGGCGGATGCCTATGCCTCGGCGCTGTTGACCAAGGCCGGTATCGGGACCGAGCCGCAAAAATCGCTCTTTCGCAAGCTTGAGGGGTTGACCACCGGGGCCGGACGGGCGCAGGCCCCGGCATGGCTGATGAGCCATCCCAAGACCGAGCAGCGCATCCGGGCCATCGAAGCATTGGAAGAGCGCTGGGTCGTGCCGACCTAATAGCCCAGCTGCTTGGCGAGCCGGGGCAGGCGCGACTTTTTCAGGAGAGCCTTGGGGCTTTGATCAAGCTGGGTGGCGGCGACCTCAACAGGCGCTGTCAACGTCGCGCGCAGGCCCTGTTCCGCTACGATCTCGCAAAAGAAGCCGTCTGGGGCATAGCGCAACAGGCCATGACGGCTGAGCGTCCGGGTCGGGAAGTCCTTTAGGTTGGCCGTAAGAAGCGCCGTGGCTTGACCCGCGAGGGCGGCGGCCAGAACATGGCGATCTCCCGGATCCGGGAGAGACAGCGTTTCGATCAGCGCCGCATCGGGCGTCACGGACGCCGCGGGAAACGACGAGGTCATGAGCGCGATCTCGGTCCCCACATGCGCAGCCTCTGTTGGGCCAGAGCGCGCGGCGGCATGGCGCCATTCATCAAAGATCCGCGGGGACCAGAGCGGCTCAAACGCCCCGGCCTGGGCTGCCGCGAGCAACATCTGTCGCATGAGCGTCGGGTAGAGAACGCAGGTGTCGAGCAGGACCCGCACCGTCATGGCAGGAGGCGGAAGAGGATCGCTTTGAGATAGCCCGTCTCGCCCAGCTGCGCGTGGAGCGGGTGGTCGGGACCGGCCCCGCCCGAATAGAGGATCTGCGCGCTGCGCCCGGCGCGCCCAATCCCCCGCAAGCAGGAGGCGCGGAATTTCGGCAGCTCCGCCGCGTGGGAGCAGGAGCACAGCATTAGCGCGCCGCCCGGTGTCACCAGCGGCGCGGCGAGGCGGGCGACCCTTTCATAGGCTCGCAGTCCCTGCTGCAGCGCCGGTTTGGACGGGGCAAAGGCAGGGGGATCACAGATCACCAGATCGAATTTCGCCCCTTCGGCATTCAACCCGTCGAGCGCAGCAAAGGCGTCGGATTTCCGTGTTTCGAACCGGTCACTGACACCCATGGCAGCCGCGCCCTCGGCTGCCAGGTCCAGTGCGGCGGCTGAGCCGTCCACAGCCAGCGCGCTCTGGGCGCCTGCGGCCAGAGCAGCAAGGCCGAACCCGCCCACATGGCTGAATACGTCGAGCACTTTGCCCCCGTGCCCCATCTTGGCCGCAAACGCGTGGTTCGGGCGCTGATCGTAGAACAGGCCGGTTTTCTGCCCTGCGGCCAGATCGGCGATGTAAATCGCGCCGTTCATGGGAACTTCGATGCGTTCCGGCGGCGTGCCGAGCAGCGGCAGGCTGACATCGTCGAGCCCTTCGAGCTTGCGCGTGCGTCCAGAGGCGGATTTCAGGATATGGCGCACGCCGGTCACAGCCTGCAGCGCGGCGGTCAGATCCTCTAGGCGGGTTTCAAGCCAGGCCGCATTCGGTTGCAGAACACATGTGTCCCCGAACCGGTCGATGATCAGGCCAGGGAGACCGTCGCCCTCGGCATGGACGAGCCTGTAATAGGGAGTGGTGTAGAGTTGATCGCGAAGCCGCAGGGCCGCGCTCAACCGCGCCGTGAACCAAGCGCGGTCGATCTGCGCGCCCAGATCGCGATCCAGCATGCGCGCGATAATCTTGGAACCCGGCGAGATCGCCGCGAGCCCCAGCGGCATGCGCTCTGCATCCTCGAGGATGGCAACGCTTCCGGGGGCGAGGGCTTTGGTCCGGCGGTCCGTGACCAGATCGTCGGCATAGACCCAAGGCGCGCCATAGCGCAGGGCGCGGGCGTCGGCTTTGGGTTTCAGGCGAATGCGGGGCAGCGTGGAGGAGTCAGACATGCGCCTCCCTATCCTGCCTCGCAAGTCTGGGAAAGAGCGCAAGCGACCAGGCCCGCGTGGCGTGTCGCGCGATCAGACGCGCGACAGGCGGTTAGCTGGCGCTGGGGGACTTGCCGAAATGCAGATGATCGCCGAGCCAGCTCCAGGCACTGCGGAAAGCCGCAGCGGTGGCTTGGGCGCGCAGATCATGGGCCTGACGCTCGACAGCGGTCAGATCGACGGGTTCGCGATGGGCAACAACAGGTTTCATAGCATCTACTCCGGCTTGGTTGTCCATGATTTACGCTGCAGCGCCGCAAACGAGTAGGGGTGGTCTTTGCATGCCCGCTATCGCGTTCTTGCAAGGGCCACGTTTTTTGACGACGTGGCGCGGTCGTTGCGCGCGCCGCTGGGGGCGCTATCTTTGTCGAGAGCCTTATGGGCATTGCGAAGTTAGCGCTAACGCTCTAAGACGCGCCCCATAGTCGCGTGATGCGGAGGGAAGACATCCATGGCACTCCATAACACTGTTCACGAGGTCACCGCCCGCATCGAGGCGCGCAGCGCCGAAGCACGGGCAACCTATCTGGAGCGGATGCGCCGCGCCGCCGACGACGGGCCGCGCCGCGCGCATTTGAGCTGCGGCAACCAAGCCCATGCCTATGCAGCGATGGGGGGCGACAAGGACTCGCTGGTTGCGGAACGCAGCGCCAATATCGGGATCGTCACGGCCTATAATGACATGCTGAGCGCCCATCAGCCGTTCCAGACATATCCGGACCGGATCAAGGAGGCTGCGCGCCGGGTTGGCGCGACTGCCCAAGTGGCGGGCGGGGTTCCCGCCATGTGCGATGGGGTCACCCAGGGCCAGGTCGGGATGGAGCTTAGCCTGTTTTCGCGCGATGTGATCGCCTTGGCGACCGGTGTGGCGCTGAGCCACAACACCTTTGATGCGGCGGCCTATCTCGGGGTGTGCGACAAGATCGTGCCCGGGCTGGTGATCGCGGCGGCGACCTTTGGCTATCTGCCGGGTGTGTTCATTCCTGCTGGACCCATGGTCAGCGGTCTGCCCAATGACGAAAAGGCCAAGGTGCGTCAGCAATTTGCCACCGGAGAGATCGGGCGGGACAAGCTGATGGAGGCCGAGATGGCCTCCTATCACGGGCCGGGCACCTGCACCTTCTATGGCACGGCAAACTCGAACCAGATGCTTATGGAATTCATGGGGCTGCACTTGCCGGGTGCTTCTTTTGTCAATCCGGGAACGCCCTTGCGCGAAGCGCTGACGGAGGCTGCGACGGAGCGGCTGGCCGCGGTGACCATGCTCGGCAATGACTATCGGCCGGTGTGCGATGTGCTGGATGCCAAGGCCTTTGTAAACGGGATCGTGGGGCTGATGGCCACCGGGGGCTCGACGAACCTCGTGATCCACTTGCCCGCCATGGCGCGGGCGGCGGGCGTCTTGCTCGACCTGCAGGATTTTGCAGATCTGTCGGAAGTCACCCCGCTGATGGCACGGGTCTATCCCAACGGTCTGGCAGATGTGAACCATTTCCATGCGGCTGGCGGTCTGTCCTATATGATCGGCGAGTTGCTGGAGACGGGTCTGCTACACCCCGATACCAAGACGATCGCCGGGGACGGTCTGGCGGACTATGCCCGTGAGCCCAAGCTGATCGACGGTCGGATCCGCTATGAAGATGGGCCGGGCGAGAGCCTCAACGCCAAGATCCTGCGCCCGGCGACAGATGGTTTCGCGGCCAGCGGTGGCTTGAAGGAGCTCAAGGGCAACCTCGGGCGCGGCGTAATGAAAGTGTCCGCTGTCGCCCCGGAGCGGCACCTGATCGAGGCCCGCGCCCGGGTCTTCGAAAGCCAGGAGGCCGTGAAGGCTGCGTTCCGGTCTGGCGAGTTCACCGAAGACACGGTGGTGATCGTGCGCTTCCAGGGGCCGAAGGCCAATGGCATGCCCGAGCTGCACGCGCTGACACCGGTTCTCGCCGTGTTGCAGGACAGGGGGCTCAAGGTGGCGCTGGTCACCGATGGACGCATGTCCGGTGCGTCTGGGAAGGTGCCCGCCGCGATCCATGTGGCGCCCGAAGCGTTGGATGGTGGCCTGATGGCCAAGGTGCAGACGGGCGATCTGGTCCGTGTGGATGCGGTGAATGGTGTGCTCGAGGTGCTCGAGCCGGGCGTCGACACTCGCGCCCCGGCGACGCCGGATCTCAGCGCGAATGCTCATGGCATCGGACGCGAGCTGTTCGATGTATTCCGTAGCAGCGTTGGCCCGGCCAGCAGTGGCGCTGGCGTGGTGGTTTAAGGAGAACGACATGACCCCGAGCGAAGCAAGCGCCCAGGCGCGCGATATCTGTGGGCTGGCCCCGGTCATCCCGGTGCTGGTGATCCATGATCTGGCCCATGCGCGACCTCTGGCCGAGGCACTTGTCGCAGGCGGTTTGCCCGCGCTCGAGGTCACGTTGCGCACCCCCGTGGCGCTGGAGGCGATTGCCGAGATGGCAACGGTTGAGGGGGGCGTGGTCGGCGCCGGGACCCTTCTGACCCCTGCGGATGTGGCGGCGGCCAAGGCAGCGGGCGCGCTTTTCGGCGTTTCGCCCGGAGCGACGCCGACGCTGCTCGACGCAGCGGAAGCTGCGGATCTTCCGATGCTTCCGGGGGCGGCGACCTCGACTGAGGTCATGGCGCTGCTCGAGCGGGGTTACACCGTGCAGAAGTTTTTCCCGGCTGAGGCCAATGGTGGTGCGCCCGCGCTGAAGTCCATCGGCGCACCCCTGCCGCAGGTTTCGTTTTGCCCGACGGGTGGGGTTTCTCTGGCCAATGCACCGACCTACCTAGGCCTGTCCAATACGCTCTGTGTGGGCGGATCCTGGGTGGCTCCCGCGGATCTGATGGAAGCTGGCGACTGGGATGGCATCACGAAATTGGCAGCTGAAGCGGCAGATTTGCCACGCTGATCCGCCCCAGGCCTGCGACAAAATAGCGAAAAACCAGCGGATCCCGGCTCTTGTTACAAAAAAGTCGTGATCTACTCACGGAACGTTAACGGGGCTCTGTCATGACGGCGGGGCAGATCAGTGGTTACGGTGCGTTTCGTTGCCCGAGGCTCTTTCATGTGTGTTCCCGCCTCGCTTACTAGTGTGCCACTGATCTGTAATGTGCCCTGCTGGCGTGTCAGGCCGCCAAATCTGCCGCCAGCCGGGCTTTCAGCACATCCAGATCCGCACAGACCGTGATCATCTCGCGCAGTCTGGGGCTGGCGAAGCCTTGCGCAATCACGTGATCGACCAGATCAATCAGTGGCTGCCAGTAGCCATGAATATTTAGCAGGTACAATGGCTTGACGTGCAGGCCTAGCTGCCGCCAGGTGAGAACTTCGAAGAACTCATCGAGGGAGCCGGCGCCACCGGGCAGCACGACAATCGCGTTGGAATTGGTGAACATGACCTTCTTACGCTCGTGCATCGTCTCCGTGACAACAAAGCGGCTGAGGTCGGTTTTGCCCACTTCCATCTCCAAAAGATGCGTCGGAATAACCCCGAACGTATCGCCCCCGGCCTCTTGGCACGCGCGGGCTACATGCCCCATCAGACCCACATCACCGGCCCCATAGACGAGCTGATGACCGGCCTCGGCGAGCCATGCTCCCAGGGTTGTCGCGGCGGTTTCATAGGCTGGGTCAAGGCCCGGGCGGGCCCCGCAAAACACACATATCGAGGCCATGTTTTCCATCTCCGGGGGGGTCTATACTGCTACACGCCTGTGTGATTGACCCTTTCCCCTTTGTAAACATGTGCATAAGGTACTGTATCTCGCAAAACGCATGATCTTGACCTGTCATCACCGGGCATGGTCGTGCAAAACCGGAGAGCGGAGATGGGCAGAAGCCATTCACGGACAGCGCGCGGCGGCGGGATGAGCCAGATCCTGTCCGGGGGCTTGACGGCGGCTGTGCTAGTGCTGGCGGGCCTGCTCGCCTGGGGCGTGTTCAGCCCTGATCCGGAGGACACACCCGAGACGGCAGCGCTGGATCCCGCGCCTGCGGCCACGCCAGAGAAGGCCCCGGAACCTGCGCCCGAAGTCGTGACAGAGACCGCACCTGAACCCGAAGCACAACCTGTTGCTCCGGCGCAGACGGATACGGAGACCCCGGAACCCGCACCCATCGAGACTGCGATCGCGCCAACCGATCCGGAGCTTGCGCCCGCCGAACCTGAGATCGTTGCCACTGCTCCAGAGCCTGACCCAAAGCCCGAGATAGCGGAGACAGCTGAAGCGCCGACCGAGGCTCCGGCCTTTGACGTCATTCGCGTCGATCCCGCCGGTGGGGCCGTGGTTGCTGGCAACGCTGCGCCCGGCGAGACGGTTCGCGTGCTCGTAGATGGCGAAACCGTGGCGGAAACAACGGCAGATCGTCGAGGCAATTTCGTTGCCCTGTTCGATCTCGCACCGTCGGTTGCTGCGCGATCCATGACGCTCGAGGCCGAGTGGACCTCCGGCACGGTGGTGGCGTCCAAGGAAACGGCGCTGGTCTCGCCTTTTGCAGGACCAGCTGCCTTGGCCCCTTCGGTCCCGCAGGCGATCCTGCGGACCGATGCCGAGCTGCCGCCATCTGTCGAGACCACATCGCCCGACGCGTCGGAGCGGAGCGTGTCGGCGCTGTCCGGCACGGACAGCGCCACCCGCACCGAGACCACGCCAGAAGAGGCCACAGTGGCGCAAGCCCCGCAGGTTGTGATCGTGACCGAGGCCGGGGTAGCCAGGCCCGCTGCACCACGGGCTCAACCCGAGCGTCCGGGCGCGCCCAAATCGCGGAACGTGGTGATCGATACGATTTCATACGATGCTGGCGGGGAAGTGATCCTGCTCGGGCGCGCCGTACCGGGGCGCGAGGTGCGCATCTATCTGAACAATGCGTTGGCACACCGCGCCTCTGTGGCCGAGGCCGGCATCTGGCAAGCCCGGGTGACCGGCATCAAATCCGGCCTCTATACCCTGCGCGCGGATGAAGTGGATGAGAGCGGGACCGTCGTCTCGCGGTTCGAAACACCCTTTGAGCGTGCCATCCCCGAAGACGCCGTCCGCGCCGCAGCGGCCAGCCAAACCGCGCAAGACCCCGCCCCTAAAGATGCCCTGGCCGAAGCTCCAAGCGCCTCCGCACCTGCGGATCGCGACGCAGCGGTGGGCGCGCGTTCCGTCGCCGGGATCGTGACGGTCCAGCCGGGCTTCACGCTTTGGCAGATCGCGCGTGAAAACTACGGTGAGGGGACGCAATATGTGCGGGTGTTTGACGCCAATCGTGACCGGATCCGCAACCCGGATCTGATCTATCCGGGGCAGGTCTTTACGGTGCCGGAGCAGTAAGCCCTCTGGCCTTCCCGCCGGGCGCTGTCTAGGGTGCCGGGCATGCGCGGTGCCCGACTTTCTGACGATCTTAGTGACAGCGAAACACGACGCAGCGGCTGGATGGTGATCCGCCGCGTTGCGCCCTATCTCTGGCCCGACAGCATGCCTTGGGTGAAGCGCCGCGTCGTGCTCGCTATGGCGGCCCTGTTCATGGCCAAGCTGATCGCAGTGGGAACGCCGTTTTTCTACAAACTGGCCGTAGACGCCCTTGCGGGGGACGCGCCCTCGGGGCCGATGCTGCTGGCGGTTGGGGCGGTGGGTCTCACGGTGGCCTACGGGATGGCGCGTCTGATGACCGTGGGGTTCCAGCAACTCCGGGATGTGATCTTCGCCAAGGTCGGGCAACGGGCCCTGCGAACCCTCGCGCTTGAAACCTTCACCCATATTCACCGTCTCTCGATGCGCTATCACATCACGCGTAAAACCGGTGGGCTCAGCAGGATCATCGAGCGGGGGGTAAAGGGCGTCGAATTTCTCTTACGTTTCATGCTGTTTTCGATTGGTCCGCTGATCCTTGAGCTATCGCTGATCTCGATCATTCTCTTTGTGTATTTTGACGCGAGTTACCTCCTTGTCGTGGCCGCAACCATCGCGCTCTACGTGACCTTTACGTTCAAGGTCACCGAGTGGCGCGTGCGGATCCGGCGTGAAATGAACCGTCAGGATACCGATGCGAACCAGAAGGCGATCGACAGCCTGCTGAACTTCGAGACTGTCAAGTATTTCGGGGCCGAGCGGCGCGAGGGGGAACGTTATGACAGCGCCATGGAAGGCTATGAGGCCGCTGCCCTGCGCACCAGCTATACTCTGGGTTTTCTGAATTTCGGACAATCAGTGCTGATCACTTCGGGGCTGGTTGGGGTGATGGTGCTGGCTGCGCTCGGGGTGCAGCGGGGCGACCTGACCGTGGGCGATTTTGTCATGGTCAACGCCTATATGCTGCAGATCACGCAGCCTCTGAACTTCCTCGGCACGGTCTATCGCGAAATCCGGCAAGCGCTGATCGATATGGGGGATATGTTCGACCTGCTGGAACAGCCCGCCGAAGTGCAGGACAAGCCGGGTGCGCCGGGGATCGACGTGACGGGCGGCGAGGTGGTGCTGGAGGATGTGGTCTTTGGCTATGACGCCGCGCGTCCGATCCTCAAAGGGGTGAGCCTGCGGGTGGGCGCAGGCCAGACCGTGGCGATTGTGGGGCCCTCGGGGTCGG
Source organism: Pseudomonadota bacterium (assembly GCA_038746545.1). Lineage (GTDB taxonomy): Bacteria > Pseudomonadota > Alphaproteobacteria > Rhodobacterales > Rhodobacteraceae > Dinoroseobacter. Next base: position 183,354 of record JBCDKN010000006.1, on the reverse strand, counting down.
GGAAGTCAACCATCGGGCGGCTGCTCTTCCGTTTCTATGATGTGTCCGAGGGAGCGCTGCGGGTTGACGGGCAGGATGTGCGCGACATCACGCAGGAAAGCCTGCATGCGCAGATCGGCGTGGTGCCTCAGGACACGGTGCTTTTTAACGACACGATCCTCTATAACATTGCCTATGGACGGCCCTCCGCCAGCCGATCCGAGATCGAGGCCGCGGCCAAAGCCGCCAAGATCCATGACTTCATTCAAAGCCTTCCCGAGGGCTATGAGACCAAAGTGGGCGAGCGCGGGCTGAAACTGTCGGGGGGCGAGAAACAGCGTGTCGGGATTGCCCGAACCCTTCTCAAGGACCCGCCCATCCTGTTGCTGGACGAGGCGACCTCAGCGCTGGACAGCGAGACGGAGCGGGACATTCAAGACAGTCTGGCGGCCATGGGGCAGGGGCGTAGCGTGATCACGATCGCCCACCGGCTGTCCACGGTCGTGGAGGCGGATCGGATCATCGTGCTGGAGAATGGCGTGGTGGTCGAACAGGGCACTCATGATGTGCTGGTGGGCAATGGTGGGCGCTACGCGGCGATGTGGGCGCGGCAACTCTCAGAGCCGGATGCGGATGCAGCGTAGGCCCTTATCCCGAGGCCCGAAAATCAGAGGATTACGGGATCAACCCGGTCGCGTGCCTTTATGGGGCTTGCATATCAGGCGGGTATCGGATTGAGAAATCGGCAAAAAAAAGGGCCGAGCATAAGCTCGGCCTAAGTCCAACAGGGAGGTATAGAACAACATGCCGTTGTCCTATGCACATCAGATAGGACGCGCCTCATTTTCAATCAAGAATGAAAAATGCCGCAGGTGCGCAATTCCGCTATGACAGAATTGCATAGCTATTCGTTCGCGTCGCGTTTTGCCCGCCGATAGGCGATGACTTCCTCGGCCACGAAATCGCGAAACGCCTCGATTCTCTTGGAGTGGCGGAGCTCTTCGGGATAGGCGAGGAAGACCGGGACATCGCTGCTCTCGAAATCGGGGATGACCTGTTCGAGCTGCGGGAAATCGGCGACGAGGTAGTCTGGCAGCACGCCGATGCCGAGATCATTAATCACGGCCTGCAACACGCCGAAATAGTTGTTCACCATCAGAGAATGAGTGACATCGTTGTTAAAGATCTCGCGCACCAGCAGCCCGCCCGCACTCACCTGTGCGCTATCGCTGTTCTGGCAGATGATGCGGTGATCCGAGATGTCACTGATCTTCGAGGGGCGACCATTGCGCGCCAGATAGCTGGGCGACGCATAGAGCCGCATGCGGATTGTCATCAACTTCCTGCGGATCAGGTCCGCCTGGCTCGGCTCCTTCATGCGGATCGCTACATCTGCTTCGCGCATGGGCAGGTCGAGTACGCGTTCCTCGAGCATCAGATCGACGTTGAGATCCGGGTAGCGTTCATAGAGGCGCGACAGGCGCGGCGCGAGCCAGAGCGAGCCGAAGCCGATCGTGGTCGTGACGCGAAGTTGGCCAAATACCTCCTCCTCGCTATCGCGGATCCGGGCCGAGGCGGCCTCGAGCCGTTTGGACATGGCCGCCGTGGCATCAAACAGAAGCTCACCCTGTTCGGTCAGGATCAGCCCGCGGGCATGGCGGTGGAACAGGATCGTGTTGAGGCTTTCCTCAAGCGCGCGGATCTGGCGGCTTACGGCCGATTGGCTCAAATGCAGGGAATCGCCCGCGTGTGTCAGGCTGCCCGCATCCGCGACCGCGTGGAAGATCCGCAGTTTGTCCCAATCCATGGTCCGATAGTGTCCCTGTAGGTTGTATTTTGCGCTAACAGTTACCCGCAAGGGGGCTCTGCGCGCAATGAAGTCTTTGGCGCGAAATTGATTTTGTAGGTCAGGAAATTTGACCTATATTAGGGTCAGCTTTGACCGTCTGGGAGGGATCGCGATGAGTTTGCTTGAGGTAAATCTGTCTGATCGGCTGGATCTGGAGGCGTCTCCGGTTCTTCTGAATGGCACGCAGGCGCTTGTGCGGCTGACCCTGATGCAGGCGGCGCGGGACGAGACGGCGGGGCTCAACACCGCCGGATATGTTACTGGATATCGCGGCTCCCCGCTCGGGGCTGTGGATCAGCAGATGGGACAGAATATCGACGCCCTGCGCGCGGCCCGCATCGAGTTTGAGCCTGGGCTTAACGAGGATCTGGCCGCCACCGCGATCTGGGGCACACAGCAGGCCGAGCTGCGCGGCGAGGGGCGCCATGATGGCGTCTTCGGCATGTGGTATGGAAAAGGCCCGGGTGTCGACAGGACAGGCGACGTGATGAAGCACGCCAACCTCGCCGGGACCTCCCCTCATGGCGGCGTGATCTTCGTGATGGGCGATGACCATACGGGAGAAAGCTCCACCACCTGCCACCAGTCGGAATTCGCGCTGCTGGACGCCTATATGCCGGTTCTTTCCCCGGCAGGCGTGCAGGAGATCCTCGATTATGGGCTCTTTGGCTGGGCGCTCAGCCGCTATGCCGGGGTCTGGGTCGGTCTGAAGGCGATGAAGGATACGGTGGAGGCCACAGCGGTCGTGGATGGGCGCGCGGATCGCATGAAGTTCGTGACGCCGGATTTCGTTCTGCCCGAAGGGGGGCTGAACATCCGTCTAGTGGACAACTGGATCCCCCAGGAAGAACGCCTGATTGGTCAGAAACGCTATGCCGCCGAAGCGTTCGGCCATGCCAACAAGATCGACAAACGGGTTTACGGTGAGCCCGGTGCCAAGATCGGCTTTCTCGCGGCGGGCAAGAACTGGCTGGACCTGAGCCATGCGCTAGACCTGTTGGGCATCGATGCGGACCGTTCCAAGGCCTTGGGGATCACCACCTACAAGGTGGGCATGACCTGGCCGCTGGATCGGATCGGATTTCTCGATTGGGCCGAGGGGCTCGACCTGATCGTGGTTGTCGAGGAGAAGCGAAAACTGCTGGAGGTGCAGGTCAAGGAGACGATCTTCAACGACCGGCGCGGACGACGGGTTTATGGCGGTGAGAAAGCGCCGGGCGAGGTGCTCTTCCCGGCCTATGGTGCGCTGGACCCCGTGACCATTGCCCAGAAGCTGGGCGAGGTGCTTGTTGAGGAGGGGCGCGGCTCCGAGGCTCTCGAGGCCGCCGTCGCGCGGCTCAATGAGGCCATGCGCGCGGACAATACCGAGGATTTGGCTCAGCGGACGGCGTATTTCTGCTCCGGCTGCCCCCATAACACGTCAACAAAGGTGCCCGAAGGGGCCCATGCCTTTGCCGGGATCGGGTGCCATTACATGGCGCTTTGGATGGATCGCGATACGGCGGGTTTCACCCATATGGGCGGTGAGGGCGCCAATTGGATCGGGGAGGGAAAATTCTCCACCCGCGACCACGTTTTCCAGAATATCGGGGACGGAACCTATAACCATTCTGGCATTCAGGCGATCCGCGCGGCCCATGCGGCGCGCAGCAACATCACCTACAAGATTCTGTTCAACGACGCCGTGGCCATGACTGGCGGTCAGACCAATGATGGCGGGCTCGATGCGGCGCGCATCGCCTGGGAGCTCAAGGGGATCGGGCTGCGCCATATCCACATTGTCTATGACGAGAAGGAAGAGATTGATTTCTCGGCCTTTCCCAGTGATCTGCCGCGCAGCGGGCGTGACGATCTGATGCGCGTGCAGGAAGATCTCGCCAAAACCTCGGGCGTTTCGGCGATCCTCTACATTCAGACCTGTGCGGCGGAGAAGCGTCGCCGTCGCAAACGGGGGCTCTTTCCGGATCCGGATAAGCGCGTCTTCATCAACACGGATGTCTGTGAGGGCTGTGGCGATTGCGGCGTGCAGTCGAACTGCGTCTCGATCGTTCCCGCCGAAACGGAGTTGGGCCGCAAACGCGCGGTGGATCAATCCGCTTGCAACAAGGATTTCAGCTGCCTCAAGGGGTTCTGCCCCTCCTTCGTGACTGTCGAGGGGGCCAAGCTGCGCAAGACTGCCACCGCAGAGGTAGAGATCGGTGCGCTGCCGGATCCGGTGCTGCCCGCGATTTCGGGCACCCACAACCTGTTGATCACAGGGGTCGGCGGTATGGGAGTGGTTACGATCGGTGCGACGCTCGCCATGGCCGCCCGGTTGGAAGGCAAGGGCGTCGGCATGATGGAAATGGCCGGGCTGGCCCAGAAGGGGGGCGCGGTGCAGATCCATTGCCGGATCGCCGAACGTCCCGAAGACATCAGCGCCGTGCGCGTCTCGGTAGGCGAGGCGGATGCGGTGATCGGAGGGGACCTTGTGGTGACCGCCACCGGCAAGGCCCAGGGGATGATGACCCATGGGCGGACCCGGGCCGTGGTCAACAGCCACGAGATTGTGACCGGCGATTTCACCCGGGACCGGGAGTTCCGGATCCCGGGACCGGACCTGCAGATCTCGTTGCAGGCGCGGCTCGGGGCGACGGGGGTCGCGTTCCTCGACAGCTCGGAGCTGGCGCGCAAGCTGCTGGGCGACTCGATTTTCTCAAACATGTTGGTGACCGGGGCGGCCTGGCAGCAGGGGTTGATCCCGCTCGGGCGCGACGCGATCCTGCGGGCGATTGAGCTCAACGGGGCCGCGGTGGAGCGCAACAAGACCGCCTTTGATTATGGTCGCTGGGCAGTGCTTAACCCGGAGGTCGCGACGCAGTTGCTGGCCTCGGAAGTGGTTGCGCGGCCCAAATCCCTTGCCGAAAAAATCTCCTTCCGCGAGGATCATCTGCGCGTATATCAGTCGGCGCGGCTGGCACGAAAATACCGGCGTGTCGTGGACGCTGTGACCGATCCAGCGCTCATGGAAGTGGTTGCGCTGAACTACCACAAAGTCTTGAGCTACAAAGATGAATATGAAGTCGCGCGGCTCTTGCGCGAGACAGCAGCCAAAGCCGCGGAAAGCTTCGATGGCGATCTGACCCTGACCTATCACCTGGCTCCGCCTCTCTTGTCGCGGACCGGCACGGATGGGCGCCCCGTGAAGCGCGCCTTCGGAGCGTGGATCGAGAAGTTCTATGGCCCGCTTGCCGCGATGAAGGTCCTGCGTGGCACACCGCTCGACCCGTTTGGGTATACCGCTGAGCGGAAGCGGGAGCGGGCGTTGATCAAGCTTTACGAGGCAGATCTGGCCAAAGTCCAGGCAGGCTTCACGCCAGCGCGGCAGGATGCAGCCTCTGCGCTTCTCTCTTGGCCGGACATGGTACGCGGCTTCGGACCGGTCAAGGCGCAAGCTGAGGCAACAATGCATCGCCGCCGCGAGGAGCTTTGGGCGGCGTTTGACGGGGCGGAGGCTGGGCTGGCGCAGGCTGCGGAATAAGCTTGGAGCTGTCCCGCCAGTTGCGTTACAGGGAACGTCAGATCCAGTGGAGCCGGCTATGTCCACAACCCGCGAAGTGGCACGTGAAATCAGTTATGCATCCTCGGCCCAATCCAAGGTGGGGCGGGCACTGATCCGCGTGACCGAGAATGCCACCGGGCGGTTGCGTCTGATTGAGCAGGCGGCAGGCTACGAGCACGAGGTCGCGGCGGGTCGGAATTTCTGGGACGTGATGGCTGAGCGCTACGGCCTCTCGCTTGAGGTGATCGGCGGCGCGCTGAGCAACATCCCCAGCGAGGGGCCATTGGTGCTGATCGCGAACCACCCTTACGGCATTCTCGACGGGTTGATGCTTGGCCAGATCCTGAGCCACCGGCGGGACGCCTACCGGATCCTTGCGCATCAGGTCTTTCGCAAGGCGCGTGATCTCGAGGAAATCATCCTGCCGATCAGTTTCGATGAGACCAAGGAGGCTGTCGCCCTGAACATCTCCACGCGAAGGGAGGCGTTGTCCTTTCTCGACAGCGGCGGCGCGATTGGGATTTTCCCGGGTGGCACGGTGAGCACCTCGGCCACGCCTTTTGGCTATCCAATGGATCCGGGCTGGCGCAGCTTCACCGCGCGGATGATCGCGAAGTCCGCGGCGACGGTTGTGCCGATCTTCTTCGAAGGGCACAACTCCCGGCTCTTTCAACTCGCGAGCCATTTGCATGCCAATCTACGCACGGCCCTCCTAATCAAGGAATTCAAGTCGCGGGTCGGGGGGCCTGTCCGGATTGTCGTGGGAGAGCCGCTCGGGCGTGATGCACTGGCGCCCTATCTGTCAAATCCCAAGGGAATGATGGACTTTCTGCGCGAGGAGACCTATCGCTTGTCGCCACAGCCGCTGCTTGAGCACGGTTATGGTCATGAATTCGAAGACAAGCACAGGATCTGATGGCAGTCGGTGTATTCGATAGCGGTCTTGGAGGGCTGACGGTGCTGGACGCCGTGTCCCGGCGTCTGCCGGAGGTGCCGTTCGTCTATTACGGCGACAACCGGCACGCGCCCTATGGCGTGCGCGATGCGGACAATGTCTATGACCTGACAACCCATGCGGTGGAACAGCTCTGGGATGAAGGCTGCGATCTGGTCATTCTGGCCTGCAACACGGCGTCGGCCGCGGCTCTGCGGCGGATGCAAGAAAGCTGGATTCCCGAAGATAAGCGTGTGCTGGGCGTGTTCGTACCTCTGATCGAGGCCCTGACAGAGCGGCAATGGGGGGATAACTCGCCCCCGCGGGAAGTGGCCGTGAAGCATGTGGCGCTCTTTGCGACACCCGCGACTGTTTCCAGCCGCGCGTTCCAGCGGGAGCTGGCCTTCCGCGCGATTGGCGTGGATGTAGAAGCGCAGCCGTGCGGTGGCCTGGTTGATGCGATTGAGGACGGTGACATGATCCTCGCCGAGGCTCTCGTGCGCTCTCATGTGGAGGCGCTCAAGCGGCGCATGCCCCATCCGGAGGCCGCGATCCTCGGATGCACACACTACCCGCTGATGCAGGAAATCTTTCAGGACGCGCTCGGCGCGGATGTGAAGGTTTACAGTCAGGCCAGCCTTGTCGCCGAGAGCCTTGCCGACTACCTTCAACGGCGTCCCGAGATGCTGGGATCCGGAACGACATCTGGCTTCCTGACCACTGGGGACACGCAATCGGTATCCAACAAGGCCACGCAATTCCTCCGACGCAAGATCGAGTTCCGCGCGGCTGAGCCCGCGTCCTCCGTCTAAGTCCTTTCGCCAGTCAGAGACCACCCATGTTCAATATCGCTATCCTCGGGGCGTCCGGTTACACCGGCGCTGAGCTTGTCCGCCTGATCGCCACTCACCCGCAAATGCGCATTACGGCGCTGTCTGCCGACCGCAAGGCCGGGCAGGCGATGGGGACGGTGTTTCCGCACCTGCGCCATCTGGATCTGCCCAATCTCGTGAAGATCGACGAGATCGATTTCGCCGCCGTGGACCTTGTTTTTTGCGCGCTGCCCCATGCCACAAGCCAGGCGGTGATCGCCAAGTTGCCCGGCAATGTGAAGATCGTGGATCTCTCGGCGGACTTCCGGCTTCGTGATCCAGAGGCCTATGAGACATGGTATGGCGGGGCCCATGATGCGCTCGATTTGCAGAAGGAGGCGGTCTATGGGCTGACCGAGTTCTACCGCGCCCAGATCCGCGATGCGCGGCTTGTGGCGGGCACTGGGTGCAACGCGGCGACCGGTCAATACGCCCTGCGACCCCTTATCGCGGCTGGGGTAATCGACCTTGATGAGATCATTATCGACCTGAAAACTGGGGTCTCCGGGGCGGGGCGTTCGCTGAAAGAAAACCTCCTTCATGCGGAGCTGTCCGAGGGATCCCATGCCTATGCGGTGGGGGGCACGCATCGCCATCTGGGCGAGTTCGATCAGGAGTTTTCCGAGATCGCAGGACGTCCGGTTCATGTGCAATTCACGCCGCATTTATTGCCTGCAAACAGAGGTATACTTGCCACTGTTTATGTAAAAGGTGAGGCGTCCGAGGTCTATGATGCGCTGGCAGATGCCTATGAGGATGAGCCCTTTGTCCTCGTTCTGCCCGAAGGGGAGCACCCGTCCACGCGTCATGTGCGCGGCTCAAATTTCGTCCATATCGGCGTGGTTGCAGACCGGCTGCCCGGGCGGGCTGTCGTCATCGCAGCGCTAGACAATCTGACCAAGGGCAGCTCGGGCCAAGCGTTGCAGAACGCCAACCTGATGTTAGATATTGAGGAGACGACGGGCCTCATGCTGGCTCCCGTCTTTCCTTGACGCGCCCCTGAGCAGCGGAGGCCACGATGCGTGGGTTGAAGAAGAAACGCCGGATTCAGATTCTTGCCATCGCGGCCGTTGCCCTCGCGGTTTCGACGGCCCTGATCGGGTATGCGATGCGGGATGGGATCAACTTCTTTCGCTCTCCAAGTCAGGTGGCCGAAGCCCCGCCGCCCGAGAGCGAGGTCTTTCGCATCGGTGGGCTGGTCGAGATTGGCACGCTGGTACGGGGTACCTCCGAGACGATCACGTTCAACGTGACCGATGGGGGGGCTTCGGTCCCGGTCAGCTACACGGGCGTTCTGCCAGATCTCTTTGGAGAGAATGAAGGGACCGTGGCCACGGGTTCTCTCAAGAATGGGGTCTTTGTGGCGACCGAGGTTCTGGCGCGCCATGACGAGACCTATATGCCCAAAGAAGTGATCGACGCGCTGAAAGAGCAGGGCGTTTATCAAGACCCGAGCGCCAGCAGCGGCGACGCATACGGTTCAACCAGCGGCTCTTGATCTGCTGATCCGCGCCGGACCATGCAACGGCCAACGCGCGGAGAGGTTTATAGAAATTAACCAGTCTCGCTGAGTCTTCCTGCAAGTTTTAACAAGTGCAGGAGGGCATGCTGTGCGCGATGTCCAACAACTCGCCCGCGAGATCGTCTCCCGCGAAGGGGGGTATGTCAACGACCCCGATGATCCGGGCGGGGCCACGAATTTCGGGGTCACGATCCACACCATGCGGCGTCTCGGGCTGGACCTGAACGGCGATGGGGCGGTGACGCCGACCGATGTGCGCGCGCTGAGCGAAGCGCAGGCGATCGAGATTTTCATCACCCGGTATTTCAACGGGCCGAAGCTGGGGCTGTTGCCCGATGCGCTGCATGCGACGGTGTTTGACATGTATGTCAACGCCGGCAGCAACGCGATCAAGATCCTCCAGCGCCTGTTGCGGGATATGGGGCTCGATGTGGCTGTGGATGGCGTGATGGGGCCTCAGACGGCCAAGGCCGCCCACGCGGCCCACGATGCAGCGCCCTCGCATCTGGTGGATGCTTACGGGATCGCCCGACGGAACTATTACTATCGGATCGGCGACCGCCGCGCGGCCTCGCGCAAATACGCGCGCCGTCGCGACGGCGGCAAGGGCGGCTGGATCACCCGCGCCGAGGAATTCATCTCACCGCGCTTTCATCTGTCGGAGGCCGAGCATCGCGCTCGGGTTTCGGCATGGGCCTGATCGCGAAGCTTTTCGGCTTTGTCTTTGGCGATGGCAACAAGGCCGTCAAAGAGACGATCGAGATCTTTCGCGAGAATGCCGAGGCCGGTGCGGAGCGCGAGCATGCCCTGACCACCGGTGCGCTCGCGCAGTTCGCCGCCGAGTTCGCTCATAGCCATAGTAGCCGCTTTGACCGAGTGATCGACGGGCTCAACCGGGTGCCGCGCCCGGCGCTGGCCTTCGGGACGTTGGGGCTGTTCATCTCGGCCATGGCGGACCCGGCTTGGTTCGCGGCCCGGATGGAGGGCATGGCCCTCGTGCCCGAGCCGCTCTGGTGGCTGCTGGGAGCAATCGTGTCTTTCTACTTTGGCGCGCGGCATCAGTCGAAATCCCAAGACTTCCAGAAGTCTATCACCAAGACCGTGGCAATGGCCAAGGCGGCGCGCCCGCCCGCGCCGGTGGCGCTGGAGCCCGCAGAGGAGGTTGCGTCGGAGAGCAATCCGGCTCTTGCAGAGTGGAAGGCCCAATCATGAACGAGGATTGGGCACGCAGTATCGAGAACCGGCTGAACATTCTAGAGACCCGCAATGCGGTCGAAGAGGTGCATCGTATCAATGTGGAAAGCCGCCTCACGGCCATAGAGGACACGCTGAAATGGCTGGTGCGGCTGATCATTGGCGCGTTCCTGCTGGCGCTGCTGGCCTATGCGCTGAAGGGAGGGTTCCTCCATGGCTAAGAGCCTGATGGCCGTGTTTTTTGGTATGCTGTTTCTGTTTGCCAGCTACTTCGGCGGGCAGATTGAGGGCCGCTTCTTTCCGGTGGTCGAAAAGACCGTGGTCACTCATGTGGAGCGGGACATCGAGAACCGCAGCCTTGTCTGGGGCCATGCCATGCGGCTTCGGGATTGTTCGTTTGTGCGGCTGGAATGGCGGATCGGGACACCGGCACATTACTCGGTGATCGACGTGGTTTTCCTCGATGTTGCAACACTGCGCGAGGATGGTGTGTTCGATTTCGGGCCGTGGAAGCTGCATGCGACCCCGGACCAGGTGAGGAACCGGAGCTTCGCCACCGTGGTGCATCGCTGCCATCCGTTCTGGAACACTGAAACTGTCTTCTGGCCCATGGCCAGTTGAGCCAAAGCGGGACCTGGGCAGAAAATGACCCAGCGTCCCGCTTTCCCGTGCTGCTTGGCCTGATACTCTGCGCTCCGACAGAGAGCCTTTAAGGAGCCCGGCATGACCTATCAGACCATCGAGTTGACCCTGGAGGACGGGATCGGCGTGCTGACCCTGAACCGATCCGATGTGATGAATGCGCTGAACGCGCAGATGCGCGCTGAGATCACCGATGCGGTCAAGCTCGCGGGTGCCGAAGCGCGGGTGCTGGTGCTGACCGGGGCGGGCAAGGCGTTCTGCTCGGGCCAGGATCTGGGAGACCGGGCCACGGCGGCCAATCTCGATCTGGAGCGGACCTTGCGCGATGAGTATGTGCCCATGCTGCGCGCGATCTTTGACTGTCCCGTGCCGACGATCTCGGCGGTGAACGGACCGGCGGCGGGGGCAGGGGCCAATCTGGCGCTCTCGGCGGATGTGGTGATTGCGACGGAGTCGGCGGTGTTCCTGCAGGCCTTCACACGGATCGGGTTGATCCCGGATGCGGGCGGGACGTATTGGCTGCCGCGCCAGATGGGTTTTGCCAAGGCCATGGGAGCCGCGCTTTTTGCCGACAAGATCACTGCACGGCAGGCCGATGACTGGGGCATGATCTGGGAGGCCGTAGCCGATGACGAATTCAACGCGGTCTGGCGCGGGCGGGCTGCGCATCTCGCCAAGGGGCCGACCGCGGCCTATGCGGCCGTGAAGGAAGCCCTGCGGGACAGTTTCAACAACGACCTTGATGATCAACTCGCGCTGGAGGCGCGGTTGCAGGGCAAGATGGGCCATACCCGCGACTTTCGCGAAGGGGTCCTGGCCTTTCTCGAAAAGCGCCCTGCGTCGTTCGAAGGGCGCTAGGACCTTTGGGTACGGGGGGCGCGGTCAGCCGCGCCCTTTGCCCGCAAAGCGCGGCAACATGGCAGAGAAGTCCTTGGCGCCCATGTCTTCTGCTTCGGCAAAAGCCTCGTAGAGTTCGGTGGCTACCGCTCCCATGGGCGTGTCCGCATCCGCGTCTTCGGCGGCTTGCTGGCTCAGTCGCAGGTCTTTGAGCATCAACGCGGCAGCGAATCCGGGGGCATAGTCGCGATCCGCCGGGCTTTCCGGGCCGACACCGGGGGCCGGGCAATAAGCATTCATCGACCAGCTATAGCCGGATGAGGTCGAGACCACGTCGAACATCGACTGCCGGTCGAGCCCCAGCTTGTCGGCCAGCGCAAAGGCCTCGCAGGTGGCGATCATGGTCACGCCGAGAATCATGTTGTTGCAGATCTTGGCCGCCTGACCATTACCGGCCGCGCCGCAATGCACGGCTTTCTGACCCATGATGTCAAAGAGCGGCGCGGCCGTCGCAAAGGCCCCGTCATCGCCACCAACCATGAAAGTCAGGGACCCGGCGCTCGCCCCTCCGGTGCCGCCCGAAACCGGTGCGTCGAGCGCGCCAAGCCCGGCCTCCGCCGCCTCTGCGGCGACGGCGCGGGCCGAGGCCACATCTACGGTGGAGCAATCCAACAGCACCGCGCCCCTGGTCATGGCGGGCAGGATTTCGGCCGCTACCGCGCGCAGGATCGCGCCATTGGGCAGCATGGTAATGACCACATCCGCCCCGGTCGCGGTCTCAGCGGCTGTGCTGGCCGCGCTCAGCTCTTCGGGTACGGCGCCGGCGATGTCGAACCCGGTCACCGTGTGGTCCGCCGCAGCAAGGTTCCGGGCCATGGGCGCACCCATATTGCCGAGGCCGATAAATCCGATTTTCATGGGGTCTCTCCGTCAAATGTGAGCTCGTGTGGGCCAATCGGGGCGATCATTTCAGCGACGCGATCCTCAGTTACGGCGTCCAGCCCCGCATGTTGCCAGTTCGGGCTGCGATCCTTGTCGATCACCTGTGCGCGGATGCCTTCGAGGAAATCCCCGTGCTCCGCCGCGCGCCAAGTCCAGCGGTACTCGGCCTGCAGCGCCGCGCGCAGGTCGCCGCCCTTGGCGGCGCGGATCAGCGCGAGAGCACAAGCCGCCGACAACGGGGCCGCGCGGCCCAGCCCAGAGAGCGCGTTCTTGCCGAATTCGCTGCCTTGCGCGCGCAAGGAAGCGGCCACCGCTGCCCCGGTTGGGTGATCGAAAGCGGCATCGATTTCGGATTGAAAGGGCGCAATGCGTGCCTCAGGTGGCGCATTGCAGGCGCCTTCCAGTTCTGTCACATCACCACGGGCCACGAGCGCGGCCGTGGAGGCCTCCCAGTCCGCTTCGGGCATGTAATGCGAGGCAAACCCGGTCAGGATCGCATCGCCCGGGCCCATGCGTGCGCCGGTCATGCCATAATACGCGCCCAGATGGCCCGGTGCCCGCGCGAGCAGATAGGTCCCGCCGACATCAGGGATCAGCCCGATCCCGCATTCCGGCATGGCGATCTGGCTGCTCTCGCCGACGATCCGGTGGCTGCCATGGCAACCGACGCCCACGCCACCCCCCATGGTGAAGCCTTGGAGAAACGAGACCACCGGTTTGGGGTATTCCGCGATCCGCGCATTCATCCGGTACTCGTCGCGCCAGAAGGTCCGGCCATAGCTGAAATCGCCTTTGGTCCCGGTCTCATACATCTCGACGATATCGCCCCCGGCAGAGAAGGCCTTGGGGCCGTCTCCCTCGATCAGGATCACCGCGATCTCGGGGTCCGCCTGCCAGCGCAGGAGGGCGGCGTCGATGGCGAGGCACATGTCATAGGTCAGCGCGTTCAGGGCCTGCGGGCGTTGCAAGGTGATCCGCCCCGCGCAGCCGTCCTTGCGGATGGAGATATCACTCATGCCCGGGCCGAGAGCAGGGCGCGGGCCACAAGGACGCGCATGATTTCATTGGTCCCTTCGAGGATCTGGTGCACTCGCAGGTCGCGCACCAGCTTCTCGATCCCGTAATCGGCCAGATACCCGTAGCCGCCATGGAGCTGCAGGCACTGATCGACGATCTTGCTGCCGCATTCGGTGACGAACTTCTTCGCCATGGCGCAATGGGTCGAGGCGTCGGGCGCGCCGGTGTCGAGCTTCCACGCGGCCTGACGCAGGAAGACGCGGGCGGCTTGCAGCTCGATCTCCATGTCCGCGAGGCGGAATTGCAGCCCCTGGAATTGATCGATGGAACTGCCGAAGGCCTTGCGTTCGCCCATATAGGCCAGCGTTGCGTTGAGCGCGGCCTGCGCAGCCCCGAGCGAACAGGCCGCAATATTCAGCCGCCCGCCATCAAGCCCCATCATGGCGTAGCGAAAACCTTGGCCCTCCTCTCCAAGCAGGTGTTCGGCGGGGATCGGACAGTCATCCATCTGTACCTGCCGCGTGGGTTGAGAGCGCCAGCCCATCTTGTCCTCCAGCCCGCCAAAGGACAGTCCGTGGGCCCCATCCTCAACAATCAAAGCAGAAATTCCCTTAGGCCCCGCATCGCCCGTGCGGGCCATGACGATATAAGCGTCCGAATAGCCACCGCCCGAGATGAAAGCCTTGGTTCCGGTCATCCGGTAGCCCTCATTCGTGCGTTCGGCCCGGGTTTTCAGCGCCGCCGCGTCCGAGCCCGAGCCGGGCTCGGTCAGGCAGTAGGAAAAGAAGGTCTCCATGGTCAGCGCCCGGGGCAGGAACTTCTCCTTCACCGGGTCCGCGCCGAACTTGTCGAGCATGGCTGCGCACATGTTGTGGATCGACAGAAAGGCCGCGACCGAGGGGCAGGCCATGCTGAGCGCCTCGAAGACCAAGGTCGCGTCGAGCCGGGTCAGCCCCGCACCGCCGCTCTCTTCGGAGACATAGAGCCCGCCAAAGCCGAGTTGCGCCAGTTCGGGCCAGAGCTCCTTGGGGATCGTCCCGTCCTTCTCCCAGGCCAGGGCATTGGGCGCGATCCGGTCGGTGCCAAAATCGCGGGCCATGTCAAAGATCGCGGATTGCTCTTCGCTGAGTGAAAAATCCATCCGGTCCTCCCCGACCCACTGGAATTGAACGTGCGTTTAGTTTTCACGGAGGCGGGCCCGGATGCAAGCTTTATCCGCGCGACTGCGCGCTTGCGTCCGGGTGGTAGGCGAGATCACAGATCCCGGTGGAACTCCTCGATCAAATGGCGGGTGACCGCGTCCATGGCCTCTGCATCGCTGGCCCCATTTTCGCGCGCGCTCTGGCGCACGGCCCGTTGCCGGTCCGCGCTGGAGCCGTCCCGGGCAATCTCGCGGAGACGCTCAACCTCGGCCAACGCCCCCAGCGCCTCGGCATCCGCGCCGACGAGCTCGATCATCTCCTCGACGAGATCGCTGCTCTCGACCACGGTGCCACGGCCGAAATCGATCAGGCTGCCCATGGCGCCGTAGCGCTGTGCGCGCCAGCGGTTCTCGGAAATCAGGAAGCGGTCGTAGGCGCGCCAGCGCATGTTGCTGGTCTTGAGCCCCCAGAGCATCCGCATCAGCGCTTGGGTCGCGGCGGCAATGCTCAACGTGTCCTCCAGCCGGGGGCAGACATCGCAGATCCGGCTTTCCAGCGTCGAGAAGCGGTGGGAGGGGCGCAGGTCCCACCAGATCTTGGTGCTGTCCTCGATCAGTCCGAGATTGATAAGGACCTGAACGGCGCGCTGGTACTCCGCCCAGGAATTAAAGACCGGGGGCAGGCCCGTGCGCGGCAGGTTATCGAACACCGTCAGACGGTAGGAAGCCAAACCTGTATCGCGGCCTTTCCAGAACGGGGAGGAGGCTGAGAGTGCCAGCAGATGGGGTAGAAAATAAGAGAACTGTGGAAGGAGGTCGATGCGCGTGTCATCGCTTTCGATGCCCACATGGACATGCATCCCGCAGATCAGCAGCCGCTCGGCCACGCCGCCCAGATCCTTTTGCAGCGTTTTGTACCGCTCCTTGTCGGTATGATGCTGTTCGGCCCAATCGGCGCTGGGATGGCAGGAGGCCGCGATCGGCGCGAGGTCGAACTGCGCGGCCTCGGCGGCCACGGTGCTTCGGAGGCGGCGCAGGTCATCCCGCGCCTCGGCGATTGTCGCACAGACCCCGGTGCCGATCTCGATCTGGCATTGCAGGAACTCCGGGCTCACCTGACCTTCGAGCTTGGCACTGCAGGCCTCCATGAGCGCCTCAGGGGCTTCGGCAAGGCGCAGGCTGTCGCGATCCACGAGCAGGTATTCCTCCTCGATCCCAAGAGAAAAGGCAGGGGATGGGCTGCTGATGGATGCGGGACGGGACATGGGCGGTGCCTCCTTGCGGGCCGGGGCGGCGAGGGCGCGCAGAGGCGCTCGGGGCGCGATCAATCTCTTGCACAAGTCCTGATCAGACTGTCCTGCGGAGGCGCGAACATCAAGAAAATAGGGGCAAGTCGCCGAGTCGGCCCAGCGAAAGAATCACCCTTTGCCCACATCCACAGGCGGTGCGACACACCCGCACGCCGGGAAATTCTTCGCCGAACGCCCAGAGTTTAAGCTGTTGTTAGCTATACATTAAGCAAACCTGCGCTAGGCGCTGTTTCACCCGGGTGACGTAAGGTCATTTTTACACAAATGACGCGTGATTCGTGGCATAATCAAGAAACGGAACTTTTTAAGGGTTTTGGGTATGTACAAAACGTCTCTCTTCGCCGGGGCCGCATTGGCCTTTGCCCTGCTGGCCGCGCCTGCCGCAGCCTCGACGGTCATCAACCTTACCGGCGGGGAGGTCCTCGGGATTGGCTCCAAGACCGGGACTTTCGACAACGGAACCGTCTCCGGCACGGTCGAAGCCTTTACCGCGGGTTTCTGCGGAGCGCTGTGTAACCCGGTCCTGACGCAGGACGCGTCCGAAGGGATCGGCATTGCCCGCAACCCGTTCGATGACCCGTCCATCGATGCTTTCCAGGCCGAGGCGATCACTTTCGTATTCGACGAAGAGGTGATTTTCGAGGCCATCGATTTCGGTTTCGTGGATGCGGATGACGACTGGTCGATCACGGTGGATGGCGACACCCTCGTGGATATCAGCAACGAGGATCCGTTCATCTCGTTCGGTGGGGTCACTGGTACGACGCTGACAATCAGTGCGTTCTTCGAGTTCCCCGAGGATCTCGTGCTCGGCGAGTTCGACGATTTCAACATCCAGAGCATCACAGTTGGCCTGATCGACGATCCGACCATCGTGCCGCTGCCCGCGACAGCGGGTCTGCTTCTGGCAGGTCTCGGCGGTCTCGGCCTTGCACGGCGTCGTCGCCAGCGCTGAACGCCTCTGTATGCATCATCGCAAGTGATCGAAGCAGCCTCCGGGCTGCTTTTTTCTTGGCGCGATCCCTGCGGGCGATTCCCCGAAGACCGCCGGACATGAAAAAGGGCAACCCCGGCGGGTTGCCCTGATCCAATCTTGCCTTGGCTGAGTTATTCCATCACGGGAATCGAGAACTCGCCGCCTTCCTTGATGCCCGAGGGCCAGCGCGCGGTCACCGTCTTGGTCCGGGTGTAGAACTTGAAGGCATCGGGCCCGTGCTGGTTCAGGTCGCCGAACCCGGATTTCTTCCAGCCGCCAAAGGTGTGATAGGCGAGCGGCACGGGGATCGGCACATTAACCCCAACCATCCCGATATTGATCCGGTTGGCAAAATCCCGGGCGGCGTCCCCGTCGCGGGTGAAGATCGCGGTGCCATTGCCGTATTCGTGGTCCATGGCGAGGCCAAGCGCCTCCTCATAGGATTGCGCCCGCACGGTCGAGAGGACCGGGCCAAAGATCTCCTGCCGGTAGATGTCCATGTCGTTGGTCACGTGGTCGAACAGGTGGGGGCCGACGAAGAACCCGTCCTCATAGCCTTGGAGGCTGAAATTGCGACCATCCACTACGAGCTTGGCCCCCTGATCGACGCCCGATTGCACGAGCCGCTCGATATTGGCCTTTGCCGCCGCGGTGACAACGGGACCGTAATCCACATCCGTCCCTGCCGTGTAGGGGCCAACCTTGAGTGCCTCGATCCGCGGCACGAGTTTTTCGATCAGACGATCGGCGGTCTCATCGCCCACGGGGACTGCGACCGAGATTGCCATGCAGCGCTCACCCGCCGCTCCGTAACCCGCGCCGACCAGCGCATCGGCAGCCTGATCCATATCCGCGTCGGGCATGATGATCATGTGGTTCTTGGCGCCGCCAAAACACTGCACGCGCTTGCCGTTCGCGCATCCCCGCGAATAAATGTACTCTGCGATCGGGGTGGAGCCGACAAAGCCCACGGCCTGGATGATGTCATGGTCGAGGATGGCGTCCACCGCCTCCTTGTCGCCATTCACCACCTGCAAGAGCCCGTCGGGCAAACCCGCCTCGGTGAGCAGCTCTGCCAGCATCAGCGGCACCGAAGGGTCCCGCTCGGACGGCTTCAGGATAAAGGCATTCCCGCAGGCCAGCGCCGGCGCCATCTTCCACATTGGGATCATTGCGGGAAAGTTGAACGGTGTAATCCCGGCCACAACGCCGAGCGCCTGGCGCATGGAATACATGTCGATGCCCGGACCCGCACTATCGGTGAACTCGCCCTTCAGCAAATGCGGCGCAGCGATGCAGAACTCGACCACTTCAAGCCCGCGCACCACGTCGCCTTTGGCATCCGGCAAGGTCTTGCCGTGCTCGCGGCTCAAAGCTTCGGCGAGCTTGTCCATATCGCGGTTTAGAAGACGGACGAACTCCATCAGCACCCGCGCGCGACGTTGCGGGTTGGTCGCGGCCCAGGCCGGTTGCGCGGCAGCGGCGGCCTGGACGGCGGCGTCAAGCTCGTCCGCGCTGGCCAGCGGCACCTTGGCCTGCACCTCGCCCGTGGCGGGGTTCATCACATCGGCAAACCGGCCGGAGGTCCCGGCCACGCGGGCCCCGTTGATATAGTGGCTCAGCTCTTCCATAACGCTCTCCCATTTCCGATTGATCCTATCATAGCTTGCATTTTTGCCTGCAGAAGCGGCAGATTGCCAAATGGGTTTTGCGTTTTTGCAGGTGCGTTATGGCATTGAACTGGGATGATCTGCGGATTTTCCTGCATGTGGCCCGCGGCGAGGGGCTGACGGCGGCGGGGCGGTCCCTGCGGCTGGATCCAGCGACTGTGGGGCGGCGCGTTGCGCGGCTCGAGGCGGAGCTGGATGCGGTGCTTTTTGTGAAGTCACCTCAGGGCTATCAGCTCACCGAGGCGGGTGTGCGCTATCTGCCCCATGCGGAAGCGGCCGAACGCGCGGCCCGGGCCATGGGTGACGCGCTTGGCGGGCAGGGGGAGGATCTGGCCGGTCCGGTTCGGATCGGCGCGCCGGATGGCTGTGCGAACTACCTGTTGCCCGCGGTTTGCGCGCGCATGCTGGCGCAGCACCCGCGGCTCGAGCTGCAGATCATCGCGCTGCCCCGGGTGATCAACCTCTCCAAGCGCGAGGCGGATTTTGCTGTGACGGTTTCACCCCCGGAGACCGGGCGGCTCACGGTGCAGAAGCTGAGCGACTACCGGCTTCATCTGATGGGCCACCGGGACCTGGTGGCCCGCGCCCCGGTGACCGGGCCCGAGGACCTGCGCGCCCATCGGATCGTCGGCTATATCCCGGATATGGTCTTTGATCGGGAGCTGGACTACCTGTCTGAGGTGGGGCTCGATCGCCCGGATCTCGGCTCCAATTCCGTGGCCGTGCAGCTCAACCTGCTCAGGGCGGCCACGGGGCTTGGGATCGTCCACGACTTCGCCACCCCCGCCGCGCCAGAACTCATCCGCGTGCTCCCGGAGCGCATCTCACTGACCCGGAGTTTTTACCTCGTGCGCCATGCGGATGACCAAAAGGTCGTAGCCCTGCAGCGGATTGCGCGGGTTTTCGCGGGTTTTTTCCGCGACGAACTCGCCCGACTTGAGCGCAGCGCTTGACAGAGCGCGGTGCCCCCGGCGACGCTTGAGGAAAGACATTTGGAGGATCGCTCATGCTGGTACATCAAATCCTGAAGTCCAAGGCCAGTTCCGAGGTCGTGACGATCACGCCGGACGCGAGCGTAACCGATGCTGCAAAGACACTGTCTGCGCGCAAGATCGGGACATTGGTGGTCTCCAGCGATGGCAAGACCGCCGAGGGCGTGCTGTCGGAACGGGATATCGTGCGGGAGCTGGGGGCCCGGGGCGCGACTTGCATGGAAGACACGGTGGGTCAAATGATGACCAAGGATCCCGTGACCTGCGAGCCCGAGGACAGCGCCGACATGGTGCTGCGCAAGATGACCGATGGGCGGTTCCGCCACATGCCTGTGGTGCAGGATGGTGCCATGGTTGGTGTG
The DNA here is from genome assembly GCA_038746545.1 of Pseudomonadota bacterium. GTDB lineage: Bacteria > Pseudomonadota > Alphaproteobacteria > Rhodobacterales > Rhodobacteraceae > Dinoroseobacter. The sequence goes on along the minus strand of JBCDKN010000006.1, from coordinate 163,574 downwards.
ATCACTCTGGGCGATGCGGTGAAGGCGCGCCTGCAGGAGGTCAGTATGGAGAAAGAAGCGCTGGAAGGCATGATCATGGGCTTCTAGCCCACGTGATTGCACCCACGCCACGCCCGGTCTACATCGAGGCCGCGCTTAGCCCCGTGCGGAAAGTTTAAGGAGACAGCCATGCGTATCGGACTTTATCCGGGGACGTTTGACCCCGTCACGCTTGGTCATCTGGATATCATTCGCCGAGCGGCGAGCCTCGTGGACAGGCTCGTGATTGGCGTGGCCATCAACCGCGACAAGGGGCCGATGTTCTCGCTCGATGAGCGCGTCGCCATGCTTGAGGCGGAGTGCGCCGAGATTTCCAAGGATCTCGGGATCGAGATCGTAGCGCACCCGTTTGAGAACCTGCTCATCGATTGCGCCCGTGATGTCGGGGCGTCGATGATTATCCGGGGCCTGCGGGCCGTGGCGGATTTCGAGTACGAATTTCAGATGGTTGGGATGAACCGGCGGCTCGACGATTCCATCGAGACCGTATTCCTGATGGCGGAAGCTGAGCATCAGGCGATCGCCTCGAAACTGGTCAAGGAAATCGCCCGACTTGGCGGAGACGTCACGCCATTTGTGACGTCCCCGGTAAAGGCTGCGTTGTTGGACCGTTTCGGGTCCAAGATGATGCGGGCCGCTCAGTAACCGTAGATGGTTTTGCGGGCGATGGCGCGCGCGTTTGTGCGGTCGATATCCAGGTCGTGGGCGGTTTCCCACGGCATAGCTTCGATCTCCGAAACCGTACGCGCATAAGCCATGCGCTTGGCGGCGGCGGAGCGGATCGTGTGCAGAATGTTGGTCATAGAGACACTCCAGGGAGATAAGGGTTTCTTGCAAGCGTTAGCGCTCACACGGAATAGATGGGCTATGCTGCGCTGCAGAACAACATTCATTTCGGTCTGCCCGTTATGCGTTTTATGCAAGGGGGTTTACCCGGTGTTTACGCTTTGCTGCGGTTGCATATTTTGTAGTCGCCCTGAGGTTCAAGAGGAAGGCGTATGACCCAAGCGGATGGCTTCACGGACATTCCCGCCGGCAAGGTTGCCGCGATCGTCACACATCTGGAGATGACGGCGCGCCCGGCATTGGACCCTGAGCTTGAGCCGGCGCGCGCGCTCGGGAATTTGACGCTATGCCATGTGTCCGCGCCGGATCTCGCTGCGTATCGGGATCTCTTCTATCGGGTTGGTGGCCTGGGCTGGCTCTGGTGCTCGCGGCTCAAGATGGGCGACACGGAGCTGTCGGGCATTCTCCACGACCCGGCGGTGCAGGTGCATGAACTGCGTCAGGAGGCGCGGACGGTCGGGCTGCTGGAGTTGGATTTTCGGGAGGAGGGGGCCTGTGAGCTGGCCTTTCTGGGCCTTGAGGCCGGGATGACCGGGCGGGGGCTGGGCACCGCCCTGATCGCGCGCGGGATCGACATGGCCTGGTCACAGCCGATCACACGAATGCATGTCCATACCTGCACGTTCGATCATCCCGGCGCGCTGGCGCTCTATCGGCGTTCGGGCTTTCGCCCGATACGCCAGCAGGTCGAGGTTTTTGATGATCCGCGTCTGACCGGACTGCTGCCGCACGAAGCGGCTCCGCATATCCCGATCATCGCGCCTGAGGCTTAGAGGAACTTCGCCATCGCCTTGGCCGTATCGACCATGCGGTTCGAGAAGCCCCATTCGTTGTCATACCAGCTCAGGACCCGGCACATGGTGCCCTCGAGCACCTTGGTCTGGTCCGTTGCAAAGATCGACGAGCGCGGGTCGTGGTTGAAATCCATGGAGACGAGCTTGTCATCGGTCACACCTAGCACACCTGCCAACCGGCCTTCGGAGGCGGACTTCATGGCCGCGTTGATCTCTTCGGTAGTGGTCTCGCGCGCGGCCTCGAAGGTCAGGTCAACCACTGACACATTCGGCGTGGGCACGCGGATCGCGACGCCGTCGAGCTTTCCGTCCAGCTCAGGCAGCACCAGTCCCACGGCGCGCGCGGCTCCGGTGGAGGTCGGGATCATGTTCATTGCCGCCGCCCGGGCGCGGTAGAGATCCTTGTGCATGGTGTCCAGCGTGGGCTGATCGCCCGTGTAGCTGTGGATCGTGGTCATAAAGCCTTTCACGATCCCGATTTCCTCTTGCAGGACCGACGCCACGGGTGCGAGGCAGTTTGTGGTGCAGGAGGCGTTGGAAACGACGATGTCCGACCCCGAAAGGGTTTTGTGATTCACGCCATAGACGATGGTGTTGTCTGCGCCCGAGGCCGGGGCCGAGACGAGCACGCGCTTGGCGCCGTTTTCCAGATGCAGTGCGGCCTTGTCGCGGGCCGTGAAGATCCCGGTGCATTCCAGAACGATATCCACATGGGCCCAGGGCAGGTCCTTGGGCTCGCGGATCGCGGTCACTTCGATCGGGCCGGAGCCCACATCGATGGAATTGCCAGATACGGTCACCTCACCTGGGAACCGGCCATGGACAGAATCGTAGCGCAACAGATGCGCATTGGTGTCCACTGGTCCAAGATCATTGATCGCGACCACCTCGATATCGGTATCGCCGGATTCTTGGATGGCCCGCAGGACATTCCGTCCGATTCGACCAAACCCGTTAATCGCCACTTGCACAGCCATCTGCGCCCCCCAATTGCTGAAGATCCCTCGCCAAGCGTGGGTCGCGCGAATGGTACCGCTAACATTTGGCGGTTGCAAGCGGCTGAAACGGACGCGTGGACCCTTGGCGGTGGCGTGTCCGACCTGCACCACAGAGGCATCACGAAAAAGGACGCTCCCGCAGGAGCGCCCTTCAGCAGGCTGACAAATCTCAAAGAGGGGTCAGATCAGGCGACCGATCGCTGCGGCGGTGTCGGCCATGCGGCAGGAGAAGCCCCACTCATTGTCGTACCAGGCCATGACGCGCACGGTCCGGCCGCCAATGACCTTGGTCTGGTCCGGCGCGAAGATCGAGGAATGAGTGGTGTGGTTGAAATCGATGGAGACCTTGGGCTCCGGGTCATAGGCGAGCACGGCGCCCATATGGCCCTGAGCGGCCTCGCGCACGATCTCGTTCACATCCTCGACGGTGACGTCCTTGCCCGCCTCGAAGGTCAGATCCACAGCCGAGACATTCGGCGTGGGCACGCGCAGGGCGGTGCCGTCGAGCTTGCCGGAAAGCTCCGGGATCACTTCGCCAATCGCCTTGGCCGCCCCGGTGGAGGTCGGGATCATCGCCATGGCTGCGGCGCGCGCGCGGTAGAGGTCGCTGTGACGACGGTCGAGCGTCGGTTGGTCGCCCGTATAGCTGTGGATCGTCGTCATGATCCCGCGCTCGATGCCGATCGCGTCGTTCAGCACCTTGGCAAGCGGCGCGAGGCCGTTGGTGGTGCAGGAGGCGTTGGAGACCACGTGGTCATCGGTGGTCAGGCTGCGGTGGTTCACGCCGTAAACGATGGTCTTGTCGGCGTTCTTGGCCGGGGCAGAGACCAGCACGCGCTTGGCGCCATGGTCGAGATGGACCGCCGCCTTGTCACGTGCGTTGAACTTGCCCGAGCATTCCAGAACCACGTCCACACCGGACCAATCCAGTTCGGTCGGATCATAGGTCGAGAACACTTTCATCGGGCCACGGCCCAGATCCAGATTGTCGCCATCCACTTTCACGGTGCCGCCAAAGCGGCCATGAATGCTGTCATACTTCAGGAGATGCGCGTTGGTTTCGATCGGCCCGGTGGCGTTGATCTTCACGACCTGCACATCGTTGCGCGCGCTTTCTGCGATATGCGCCAGCGTGCAGCGCCCGATGCGGCCAAACCCGTTGATCCCTACAGTAATCGTCATCTCACACGCTCCTCAAGCATTGGCGACCCTGATCCGGGCGGTGCGCGCCGGACCGGTCGCTTGGGCCCGGGGGATGTGGGCCGCGGTATTCCGTCGTATTCTGCCATTGACCTAGCCTGTTGCAGGTGCAGAAAAAAGAGAAAAAATGTCGCTACATTAATATGTTAGCGAAAACATAAGCTGTTGGCGCTAACGCCTTGGCGGAATTTCGCAACTCCTCTGGGCGGAATGCGTTAACAAGAGGCAGGTAGGAGAGAGCGATGAGCGGACTGATAGCACTGCTGGATGATGTGGCAGCCCTGGCCAAGGTGGCGGCGGCCTCTCTGGATGATGTGGTGGCCCAGGCGGGCAAGGCAGGGGCCAAGGCGGCGGGGGCGGTCATCGACGATGCGGCGGTGACGCCGAAATACGTCCAAGGCTTTGAGGCGTCACGGGAATTACCCATCGTTTGGCGGATCGCCAAGGGCTCGATCAAGAACAAGTTGCTCATTCTGCTGCCGGTCGCGCTCCTGCTTGCGTCCTTCGCACCCAGGATGATTCCCCCGCTGCTGATGCTGGGGGGCGCGTATCTCTGCTTTGAGGGGGCGGAGAAGATCCTCCATGTTTTTTTTCCAAGCCATCACGGCTCCGAGGACGAGACAGGCCCGCCCGTCACCGCCGCCCATCTGGAGGAGGCTAAGGTCTCGGGCGCGATCAAGACCGACTTCATTCTCTCGGCTGAGATTATGACAATTGCCCTCGCGGCGCTGCCACCGAACAGCGTGCTGTTTCAGGCCGTGGCCCTGGCGCTTGTGGCCTTGGGGATCACGGTGCTGGTCTATGGCAGCGTGGCGCTGATCGTGAAGGCCGACGATGTGGGGCTGCATCTGGCAAAAGAGGGCCGTTTCTCCGCGACCCGAGCGTTTGGGCGGGGGATCGTGACTTGGATGCCGACCTTCATGAAGCTGCTGACCATCGTCGGCACCGCGGCCATGCTCTGGGTCGGCGGATCGATCATTCTGCACAGCTTGGAAGCGCTCGGAGTTGCAGGACCAGTGTATGCGATCCATGGCATCGCGTCGGGTGTGGCCCACGGGCTGAGCGCTGCTCAGGGCTTTGTTGAATGGCTGGTCACCGCGACGCTGGACGGGATCTTTGGTCTCCTGCTGGGTCTCGCCATTGTGCCGGTCATAACCCGGCTCACCGGTCTCTTGCGCCGCGCCTGACAGCGATCAAGGGATATGCACGAGAGAGTGCGCGCATCCTAGGCGGATGCTCCTCTGAGGGCATGCACAGATAGCCTTTTTCGGAGGATCGTCTCTCATCCCCCGCGCGGGAGCAGGTTTTCTTGACAGACCGGCAAAGCCATGGCGTTGTCTAAGTGCATTTCACGACCTTTTTAAACGACGACTTTGAAGCAACCTTTTTTCGAAGGAGCAAAGCCATGACGTTGCGCATGTCTCTCCTGGGCGCCGGGTTTGTCCTGCTCGCTGCCTGTAATCCTGTCGACAATATTGTTGATGACGCGGTCGATACGGCCACTCAGCGGATTCTCGATATTCTCGACGAAGGACAGCGGGCGCTGTCCTCGTCCACTGCCGATGTGGCGAATATCTTCAACGACATCCTGGCGCAGATCGGGACCGATGCGACCTTGCCTGATACGCTGCGCGATGTGTTGGAGTACGGCAGTGGGATCGCGGTCGCGCAGGTCAACACGGGCATTCAATGCCAGATCGATCTGCTCCAGGCCCGCGCGCGGGAGGTGCTCAGATTTGTTGAGCGCGAATTGCAAGGTCGCGATGCGAGTTTGCCGCCACCAATCCTCTGCGGCGCGATCCCAAGCACGATTGACCTCAATCGAGGACCCTCGTCGTGGCGATCCGTCCGGCTCTTTGGCTATGGGTTGGGGCAGGCGGATGACGGGCAAAACCGATTCCAATACACCATTCCACTGGCCCAGGGTGGCTTCCAATCGGTTCCGGTTTCGAATGTCAGCAACTACGACGCCACTTTGAACCTGTCTAATCCGGCGCTCTTCACGGCACTCTTCGTAACACCGGCGGACGAACTGCAGATGTTGTGGAATGGGCAGCCGGTTGGCGGCCAAGGAGAACTCGCAATACTCGACTGGCAGCCGCGCCGTGTACCGAGGGATGTGGGCTCCAGTGCCGCACGGTGGAGCCCGCGATGCGCCTCTTCTTCGGCCTGTGGCGATGGTGAATTCGACAATGATGACGGACCGGCGGATCTGTTTTTCAGGGCGGAACCGCGCCGCTCCTCCGATGGGCGGCAAATCCTGTTGGAAGTGGTGGAGTTCACGGCCCGCGAAGTCGAAGATGACCGCACGACCGCAAGCGAGCGAAGCCGGGATGTGCGCGCCATCTACACCGCGCCCGACGGGTTCATCGTGGAAAGCTTCTCACCCTCGACTGGCAACCGGGTGACGACCCAGATCCCAGAGGATGCCTCGCGCAACCGTCGCTTTTCTGTACCATTTAGCGGCGGCATTCTCAGCCGTCTGGATGTATTTTTGTCGACATCCGGTGACCGGGACGTGTTCACGAACCGGGCAGGGTATCTGCGCTATGAGATGCAGGTGCGGTCGCTGGACGTGGTGATCCGAGAGGTGCAGCCGCCCTGGTTGCCCTGAGCGGTTAGCGCGGGCGCTACCGCCCGCGCGACGCCTTCTCAGGCCAGCATCTCCTTGACCTTTGCGGCGGTCGCCTCGGGCGTGATCTCGAAATGTGCGTAAAGCTCATTGGCCGGAGCCGATGCACCGAAATCATGCATGCCGACAAAACCGCCCTTTTCGCGCTTCCCACGCTCGCCGTAAAGCCAGCGGTCCCAGCCGAAGCGGATCGCGGCTTCGACGGCGACACGCACCGGCCCTGCGGGAAGGACCTTGCGGCGATAGGCGTCGGGCTGCTCTTCAAAGAGCTCCCAGCAGGGCATGGAGACCACACGCGTGCCGATCCCCTCGGCCTGCAGCAGGTCCCGCGCCGCCATGGCGATGGACACTTCGGAGCCCGTGGCCATCAGGATCGCCTGACGCTTGCCCTCGGCCTCGGCCAGCACGTAGCCGCCTTGCGCTGTCAGGTTCTTGGTCTTGTGCTCGGTCCGCACCGTGGGCAGGCCCTGACGCGACAGGGCGAGCACGGACGGCGTCTCGGTCTGTTGCAGCGCAAGTTCCCAGGCTTCGGCGGTCTCGACCGCGTCCGCCGGACGGAAAACCATCGTGTTCGGTGTCGCGCGCAGCATGGCGAGATGCTCCACCGGCTGGTGGGTCGGGCCGTCTTCGCCCAGACCAATCGAGTCGTGGGTCATTACATAGACCACCGGCTGCTTCATCAGCGCCGAGAGGCGCATGGCCCCGCGCGCGTAATCGGTGAAGCACATGAAGGTCCCGCCATAGGGGCGCAGCCCGCCATGGAGGCTCAGGCCGTTCATCGCAGCCGCCATGCCATGCTCGCGGATCCCGTAATAGACGTAACGCCCATCGCGGCTCTCGGGCATAAAGGTGCCGAGATCGGCGGTCTTGGTGTTGTTCGACCCGGTCAAATCCGCCGACCCGCCGACGGTTTCTGGCATGATCGGGTTGATCACGCCGAGCGCCAGTTCCGACGCTTTACGAGTGGCCACCTTGGGAGCGTCTTCGGAGGTCTGCTTTTTCAGCGCCTTGATCGTCGCGCTGAGCTTCTTGGGCAGCCCGCCTGCGAAGGTCCGCGTGAACTCGGCCTGCTTGGCGCCGGAGAGCTTGGCGAAGCGCGCCTCCCAGGCCGCCTTCTCGGCAGCACCGCGTGCGCCGATGGCCTCCCACTGGGATTTCACGTCTGCCGGCACGTCAAAGGCCGGAGCGGTCCAGCCCCAGGCGTTCTTGGCGGCGGCGTTCTGATCGCCATCCGTCAGCGCGCCATGCCCCTTTGAGGTGTCCTGCGCTGCATGGCCGAGGGCGATATGGGTCTTGCAGGCGATCATCGCCGGGCGGGCGCTGGCCTTGGCTTCGGTGATCGCGCGGTCGATATCGGCGGGGTCATGCCCATCGCAGGAGAACACGTCCCAGCCAGAGGCGGCAAACCGCGCAAGCTGATCCGTGCGGTCCGACAAGTCCACCTTGCCGTCGATGGTGATGCCATTGTCATCCCAGAGCACGATGAGCTTGCTCAGCTCCTGACGCCCGGCGAAGGCAATCGCCTCCTGGCTGACGCCTTCCATCAGGCAGCCATCGCCCGCAATCACCCAGGTGTGGTGATCCATGATCTTGGTGCCCCAGCGCGCGCGCAGGATCTCTTCGGCCATGGCAAAGCCCACGGCGGTCGCGATCCCCTGGCCGAGCGGGCCGGTGGTCGTTTCGATCCCGGCCGCATGGCCAAACTCCGGATGCCCGGCGGTCGAGGCGCCAAGCTGACGGAAATTCTTGATTTCCGACAGGGGCATAGATTCGTAACCTGTGAGGTGCAGTAGGGAATAGAGTAGCATCGAGCCATGGCCCGCTGACAGGATAAACCGGTCGCGGTCCGCCCAGTCGGGGGCGCTCGCATCAAACTTCATGTGCTTGTCAAACAGCACGGTGGCCACATCGGCCATCCCGATCGGCATCCCCGAATGCCCCGAATTCGCGGCAGCCACCGCATCGAGGGTCAGGCTCCGGATCGCGGTCGCTTTCATCCAGTGTTCAGGGTGCGCAGAGCGCAGGGCAGCTATATCCACGGAGGCTTCGTCCTTCTCGGCTCGTATTTCAACGGGTCGGCGCGACGCCGTGGGCCGCTCTTTAACCATCGGCGGGCAAAGTGCAACCTTTGCGGGCAGATCTGGGACGATGGAAGGGGCAGGGACAGGCCTCCCCCCGAAATGGGGGGGCGCATTTGGGCGACCTGCTTGGTAACGTGCGCTCGCCGATCCCATCGAATCGCCCGGCGCCGGGCTGTTGGGGCATTGGCGCGGCAGGTCCGAAAGGTGCGCGGCATCCAGGTCAGGACCGTACGGCCGCGGGAACACATGACCGAGAACGAAAAAGAGAAGAAACAGGAGAGGCGCGTCATGAGCGACATCCCTCAGTTGGAGCAGCGTATCGCCGTTGCTCTGGAACGCATACGTACTGGTGTCGATGCGTTGGCTGCCCCCCAGGAGAACTCCGAGCTGGTTGCGGCAGAGGCACGCGCGGATGCTTTGGCAGCCGAGCTTGCAGGGGTACAGGCTCAGCTGAGTGCCGCCAAAGAGATCGAGGCCGAGGTCATGGCGCTGCGCACCAAGCTCGCTGAGGCGGATGCGGAAAAGGGCGATCTGCTTTCGACCATCCAGTCCCTGCAGGGCGTGAATGCCGATCTGCGGGCCGCCGCGGCCGAGGGGCTGTCGGATCCGGATGTGATCAACAAGGCGCTGGTCGCGGATCTTGAAGCACTGCAGACCGCGCGTGCAGCGGATCTCCGGGACATCGAAACCCTCTTGGCCGAACTGGCCCCGATCGCGCAGGAGGCCTGATCATGCCCGAAGTGACCATTTCCATAGGCGGCCGGGATTTTGCCGTGGCTTGTCAGCCGGGTGAGGAGCCGTATCTGCAATCGGCGGCTCAAATGCTGAACGCCGAGGCCTCGGTTCTGTCGGACCAGTTGGGCCGGATGCCGGAATCGCGGATGCTGCTGATGGCGGGCCTGATGCTCGCCGACAAGACCGCTGCCATGGAAGACAAGGCCAATGCCGCCGAGGCCAAGCTGGCCGAAGCCATGGGCGCGCTCGAGGCCCTGCGCAATGCGCCCGCGCCTGAGCCCGAGCGCATCGAAGTGCCGATGATCCCGCCCAGTGTGGCCGAGGGCATGGCCGAGCTTGCCGCCCGGGCTGAGGCGGTCGCCGATGCGGTCGAGGCGCAGGCCGCCGAGCGCGCAGGCCCGGCCTGAACCATGGCGCTCGAGGACGCGTCGGGCGAGGTCGACAACGCATTCACCCGGCGCGAGGCGCGGGGTCTGAGCTATGAGGCGGCCTATGGCGGGGCGCTCAGCTTTCTGCGGCGGCGCTATACCAAGGACCTGACCGGTGTGGATGTGGCCGTCACGGGCGTGCCCTTTGATCTGTCTGTGACGAACCGGCCCGGCTGTCGTCTGGGGCCGCGGGCGATCCGCGAAGCCTCCAGCCTGCAACCCTTCGATCCGCCCTATGGCTGGGGCTTTGACCCGATGACCGAGCTGTCGGTGGTGGATTACGGCGATCTGGCGTTCGACTATGGCAAGGCGGCGGGCTTTCCAGCCGCGCTCACCGCGCATATTGCCGGGATCCTCGCGGCGGGGGCCGCGCCCCTGACCATGGGCGGAGATCATTACATCACCTATCCGATCTTGCGGGCCATGGCCGAGAAACACGGGCCTTTGTCGCTCTTGCAGTTTGACGCCCATTCCGACACCTGGCCGGATGATGACTTTGACCGGCTCGACCATGGCACGATGTTCTACAAGGCGGTCAAAGAGGGGCTGATTGACCCAAGCCGCTCGGTGCAAGTCGGCATCCGGACCACCAATGACACCGATCTCGGGTTTCATGTGATCGATGCGCGCGAGGTGCATGAGTTTGGTCCTGGGGCTACGGCCGCGAAAATCCGTGATATTCTGGGCACTCACAAGACGTACCTCACCTTCGACATTGACTGTCTCGACCCGGGCACGGCCCCCGGGACCGGCACGCCGGTCTGGGGTGGGCTGAGTGCGGGACAGGCGGCGATCCTGATGCGGGATCTTGCAGGCATCCATCTGGTCGGGGGGGATGTTGTCGAGGTCTCTCCGCCCTATGATCCGTCCGGGGCAACGGCGGTGGCCGGGGCGCATGTTTTGACTGAGATCCTCTGTCTCTGGGCCTGGACGCGGCGGGGCTGAGGGCTATTGCGCTGAGCGGGGGACCCCTTACCTCAGGGGGGCAGAGCCAAGAAGGAGCATTGGGATGGGCAATTGGATAGGCGTGCTGATCATCGTGGCGATGTTCGCCGTGGTCGGGGTAATGGGGTATTTCCGTCTGGCGCCCACGGAGGCCGAGGCTTGGCACGTGGACCCCACGGATCTGAGCCTGAGCGACGGCAAGGGATCGGCGCTGGTGCGCTCAGATGGCACGCTGAACAGTCCGGTTTTCGCGGAAACGCCCGAGGCGCTGCTGACGCGGGTCGATGCGGTTGCGCTGGAGACGCCGAGGACGCGCCGGATCGCAGGCAGCGTCGCGGAGGGCCGCGTCACCTATACGACCCGGTCCCTGATCTTCGGCTTTCCCGATTTCACCTCTGTCACCACGATCCCCTCCGGCGACGGAGCAGAGCTGGTCGCCTATGGGCGCCTGCGTTTCGGCAGCTCGGATCTGGGTGTGAACGCAGAGCGGCTCGAGGGCTGGCTCGCGCAACTCGGGAGCTAGGCCTGCGCGCTCGGTGTCCGGAGCCTCTTGACCCCGGCGGGGCCGGGCGGCACAACCCGCGCCATGGTTCCCACGGATAAACTCGCCCAGATCACCGAGCGTTTCGAATATATCGAGGCACGCATGGCCTCTGGTGCGGCGGGCGAGGACATCGCTGCCTTGGGGCGCGAATATGCCGAACTGAAGCCCGTGGTTGAGGAAATCTCTTCCTATCACAAGGCGTTGGAGGATCTCGCTGAGGCTGAGGCCATGATGGATGATCCTGAAATGCGCGCGCTGGCCGAAGAGGAACTGCCGGAGCTCAAGGCCCGCATTCCCGAAATGGAACATGCCATGCGATTGGCGCTTTTGCCCAAGGATGCCGCTGATGCCCGCCCGGCGATGATCGAGATCCGCCCGGGGACAGGCGGCGAAGAGGCGGCGCTCTTTGCCGGGGATCTCTTGCGGATGTATCAGCGCTATGCCGAAGGGCAGGGGTGGCGGTTTCAGATCGTGGAAGAGAACTTGACCGAGCTGGGCGGCATCAAGGAGGTGATCGCCAATGTGGCCGGGCCTGGCGTCTTTGCGCGGCTGAAATATGAGAGCGGCGTGCACCGGGTGCAGCGCGTGCCCGTCACCGAGAGCGGGGGGCGGATTCATACCTCTGCTGCAACAGTCGCGGTTCTGCCCGAAGCGGAGGAAGTCGATCTCGACATTCCGGCCAGCGACCTGCGGATCGACACCATGCGCGCCAGCGGCGCGGGCGGGCAGCATGTGAACACCACCGACTCGGCGGTGCGCATCACCCATCTGCCCACGGGGATCATCGTGGTCAGCTCCGAGAAGTCCCAGCACCGCAACCGCGAGATCGCCATGCAGGTCATGCGCGCGCGGCTCTATGACCTAGAGCGTCAGCGCGCCGATGCGGAACGCTCGGCGGAGCGCAAGGGGCAAGTCGGCTCGGGCGACCGTTCGGAACGGATCCGGACCTATAACTTCCCCCAGGGACGGATGACAGACCATCGGATCAACCTGACGCTCTACAAGCTCGATCAGGTCATGCAGGGCGATCTGACCGAGGTGATCGACGCGTTGATCGCCGATGATCAGGCACGTCTGCTTGCGGAGGTGGATACGTGATCCCGGGGCAGGGAGAGGCCATTCGCGCCATGACCGAGGCCGGGGTGGCGGATCCGACGGGGGACTATCGGCGCCTGTTTGACTGGGCTTATGCCAAGGGCGAAGAAGACACCGAGCCTCAGACCCGCGAAGCCCCGAATGACTGGACGCTTTATCTCTTGAAAGATGCGGTGGATGCCCGTGTCGCGCGCCAGCCGGTGTCGCAGATCATTGGGGTCCGTGCCTTTTGGGATCATGCGTTTGAGGTTACGCCCGAAGTACTGGACCCGCGCCCGGATACGGAGACGCTGGTCGAGGCGGCGCTCGCGCGTCCTTTCGCTCATGTGCTCGATATCGGGACGGGCTCGGGCTGCATCCTGCTCTCGCTGCTGGCGGCACGCCCAACCGCGCAGGGGATCGGTGTGGATATCTCGGAGCCTGCGCTTGCCGTGGCGCGCCGGAACGCTGCCGCGCTGGACCTGAGCGACCGGGCTGAGTTCCGTCGGTCAGACTGGCTCGCCGAGGTGCCCGAGCAATTTGACCTGATCGTCTCTAACCCGCCCTATATCGATGCGGCGACCTACGCGTCCCTCGCCCCAGAGGTCCAGCGATGGGAACCTCGCGGGGCGCTTGAGGCCGGGGCGGATGGACTCGATGCCTATCGCGCCATTGCCGCGCAGGTTGAGAAAGCCTTGAAACCGGGCGGGCGCCTCTTGCTTGAGATTGGCCATGATCAGGGACAATCCGTTCCAAAACTGCTGGCCGGTGCCGGAATTGAAACGGTAAACGTCTTAAGGGATCTTAACGGCAAGGACCGTGTGGTCGTTGCGAACTTGATCTAGATCGCGTTCGCACGGAGAAATCGCGTTTCCCCATAGGATTGGTGTAAAAAACACCGTTTTTTGCTTGCCCCACGCGCGCGCACATGCTTACTGAACGGCACGGGTAGCGCGACCTCGCACGGCGAGGGCCGCTCGTATAACCCAAATCATCACCGATATCCGTGGCGCAGGCAGAAGCTTCGCTGCAATGACGGATAAAGCTGGATAGGCCCCTTGGGCGGTATCTCCGACTGCCACAAAGGCGGAAAAACCTGATATGAGATCATCGAAATCCCGGTCGCGGAATAAGAACAATCGGCGCAGTGTTGGCAACATCGTCAATCGCGTCTTCGACAGTTCTGGTCCCGAAGGCAAGGTGCGCGGCACGCCGCAGCAAATCATCGACAAGTACCAGACGCTCGCGCGCGACGCGCAGCTGGCCAACGACCGCGTGGCGGTCGAAAACTTCCAGCAGCATGCCGAGCACTACACCCGCATGCTGAGCGAGGCCATGCGCGAGCAGGAAGCCCGCCGCGAGCAGCAGGAACAACAGCAGCAACAGCGCAACAACCAGCGCAATGCCGAACGGTCGGAGCGGTCTGACCGGGGCGGTGACCGTGGACAGGACCAGGCGCGATCTCAGGATCCGGGCGATGCCCCGCAACCCGAAACCGCGCCGCAGCCCAAGGCCCCGGCCCAGAGCGACCGCTCGACCTCCGAGGTCATCGATCTGAGCGCCGGATCAGACGCGGATACGGGTCTCGTGGAGACGCCGGAGAGCAAACCAGCGCGCAAACCGCGCACCCGGTCGCGGCGCAAGAAGGCGGATGACGCACCGGTCGCCGCCCCGGCAGAGGCTGCCGCAGAGGCACCGGCACCCAAGAAGACTGAAAAAGTGGCGGATGCCCCGGCAGACGCGCCGGTCGAAGCGCCGACGTCCGACACGCCTGCCGCCGAGTAGGCGCGCTTCAAGGCGCGACGGCACGTGATCTGTTTCAGGAGTTCAGAAAGGCGGGCGGCCCCGACGGCTTACATGGAAAAGCTGGTCCCGCAGCCACAGCTTGAGCTGGCATTGGGGTTTTCAATAGTAAAGCGCGCGCCGATCAGCTCTTCGGTGAAATCGATCACGGCATTTTCGAGAAAGGGCAGGGACACCGCGTCCACGACCACTTTCTGACCATTCCCTTCGAGGATCAGGTCATCCTCCGCCGGATCGTCGAGCTTGATCTCATACTGAAAGCCAGAGCAGCCGCCGCCCTCAACCGCCACGCGCAGGGCCTTCACAGCGTCCCCGTCGGCATTGATCTCGGCAAGCCGCGCAAAAGCGCGCTCGGTCACGGTGGGGGGAAGGGTCAGATCCATGGCTTCGCTTCATCTGTTCTTGAGGGACGTCTTGTCATATAAGATGCAGCAAAACAGAGAACAAGAACAGGCAGATCATATGAGAGCGCCCTTTGCGTGCGACCCGGCAGGTTCGCGCGGACGTCTCTATGCGGAACCCGAGAGCGATTTTCGTTCCTGCTTTCAGCGGGATCGCGACCGGATCATCCATGCCAGCGCGTTCCGGCGCCTCAAGCACAAGACCCAGGTCTTTGTGGAGCATGAGGGCGATTTCTTTCGCACGCGATTGACCCACTCGATCGAGGTCGCCCAGGTGGCGCGCACGATCTCGGGAGCGCTAGGGCTCAACGCCGAGCTGACCGAGGCGGTCGCGCTCGCCCATGATCTGGGTCACACGCCCTTTGGCCATACGGGCGAGGACGCGCTGGACGCGCTTATGGCGCCCTATGGCGGGTTTGATCACAACGCCCAGGCGCTCAAGATCGTCACGGATCTCGAACGCCATTATGCAGAGTTCAACGGGCTGAACCTTACATGGGAGACGCTTGAGGGGATTGCCAAGCATAATGGCCCTGTGACCGGCGAGCTGCCCCATTCCCTTGCGCAATACGTGCTGCGCCACGATCTGGAGCTTGGCACCCATGCAAGTGCTGAGGCGCAAGTGGCCGCTCTGGCCGATGATATCGCCTATAACAACCACGATCTGCAGGATGGCCTGCGGGCCGGGCTGTTTTCCCAGGCCGATATTCTCGATCTGCCCCTCGTGGGGCCCGCCTATGCGGAGGTGGACGCCAAGTGGTCTGGGCTGGAGCCGTCGCGCCGCAAACATGAGGCCCTGCGCCGTGTCTTTGGCATGATGGTGGCCGACGTGATCGCGACCAGCAAGGCCGGGCTGGCCGACGCCGCGCCGAAGGATGCGCAAGCTGTGCGCGAACTGGGGCGCGCGGTCATCCGCTTCTCGCCCGAGATGTGGCAGAGCCTGACCGAGATCCGAGCCTTTTTGTTCACCCGCATGTATCGCGCGCCCAGCGTCATGGCGAAGCGGGCCGAGGTGACCTGTGTGGTCAATGACCTCTTCCCGGCCTATCTCGCGGATCCATCCCTGCTGCCGGCGCGGTGGCAGCCGGACATCCTCGCGACCCGCACGCGCACGGATCTGGCGCGGATCGTGGCGGATTACATCGCGGGCATGACCGACCGCTACGCCCTGCAGGCCCATGCCAAGCTCGGCGAAATGGCAAGCGAGGCGCGCGCCTCCCTGTGATTTCGGTTGGACCCGGCGGGGCTTGTTGCTACACCCCAGCCGATCCTAATCCGAGACCGACCATGAACCTATTTACCGATCTGCGCGCGGGCGTTCTGTCTGCGCTGAGCGAGATGCAAGCCGAGGGCGTCCTGCCCAAGGGGCTGGACTTTGCCAATGTGGCGGTGGAGCCGCCGCGCGATGTGGCCCATGGGGACATGGCCACGAACGCGGCAATGGTGCTGGCCAAGCCCACCAAGATGAAGCCGCGCGACATTGCCGATACGTTGGCGGGCAAGCTGGCCGCCGACCCGCGCGTGGCGAGTGCCGAGGTGGCGGGGCCAGGTTTTCTCAACTTGCGGCTCGCGCCCGAGGTCTGGCAGGGGCTGGTGCGCACCGTGCTGGAAACCGGAACGAGCTTTGGCCGCTCAGATATGGGGCAGGGCAAGCGGGTCAATGTGGAATATGTCTCCGCCAACCCGACCGGGCCGCTCCATGTGGGGCACACGCGGGGCGCGGTTTTTGGCGACGCGTTGGCGAGCCTGCTGGATTTCGCGGGCTATGAGGTCACGCGGGAATACTACATCAATGATGGTGGTGCGCAGGTCGATGTCCTCGCGCGTTCGGTCTATCTGCGCTATCTTGAGGCTCATGGGCAGGAGGTCGCGTTTGAGGATGGCACCTATCCCGGAGACTACCTGATTGCTGTGGGCGAGGCGCTCAAGGCCAAGGTCGGCGACGCTTTTGTCGACAAGGGCGAGCAGTTCTGGCTGCAGGAGGTCCGGGACTTCGCTACCGATGCGATGATGGACCTGATCCGCACGGATCTGGCGAGCCTCGGCGTCAAGATGGATGCGTTCTTTTCGGAAAAGAGTCTCTATGGCACGGGCCGGATCGAAGTGGCGATTGCCGATCTCGACGAGAAGGGGCTGATCTATCGCGGCACGCTGGAACCGCCCAAGGGCAAGGTCCCTGAAGATTGGGAGCCGCGGGAGCAGACGCTCTTCCGCTCCACCTCCCACGGGGATGACGTTGACCGCCCGATCAAGAAATCCGATGGCAGCTGGACCTATTTCGCGCCCGATATCGCCTATCATTTCGACAAGGTCGAGCGGGGTTATGACGCGCTGATTGACGTGTTTGGCGCGGACCATGGCGGCTACGTGAAGCGGATGAAGGCGGCGGTTTCGGCCTTGTCCGAGGGGCAGACGCCGCTCGACATCAAGCTGACGCAGCTCGTGCGGCTCTTCAAGAACGGCGAGCCCTTCAAGATGTCCAAGCGTGCCGGGACTTTTGTTACCCTCGCCGATGTGGTCGCGCAGGTGGGCCCGGATGTGACCCGCTTCGTGATGCTGACCCGCAAGAACGACGCGCCGCTCGATTTCGACTTCGACAAGGTGCTGGAGCAATCCCGCGAGAACCCGGTGTTCTACGTGCAATACGCCCATGCCCGGGTCTGCTCTGTGATCCGCAAGGCGCGGGAGGCGGGGTTCGATGTCGACGATCCGACCCTTACGGGCGCGGACCTCTCGGGGATGAGCGATCCGGCGGAGTTGGCGCTGGCCAAATCCCTCGCAGAGTGGCCGCGTCTGGTGCAGATTGCGGCGCGGACCAACGAGCCGCACCGAATCTCTTTCGCGCTCTACGACATCGCGTCGAACCTTCACGCGCTCTATAACAAGGGCAATGACGCGCCGGAGCTGCGCTTCTTCCAAGAGAGTGACGCAGAGGCAACACAGTCGAAAATCGCGCTCGCGCGGGCCTGCGCCGTTGTTATTTCGACCGGTCTTGGTATCCTTGGCGTAGCTCCTGTGGAAGAGATGCGCTGACCAAAAACCAAGCGCGCCGCCTCGGGATCTGAGCAGTCGACGACCCTCCTGCGCTGCGGAGGGATGTGAGAGGCAGGACAATGACCGTGTATGAGAGCGACGCCTACGGGGCGTATGATGGGCGCGAATCCGTCGATGGGCCGGCCCCTCTGGGCCGTGCAATGGGTCCGCTTGTGACCAGCGCGGGGGCTGTGGCCTCTCTGGCTCTGGTCGCGGGGCTTGGCATGTGGGGCTATGATCTGGCGATGCGCGATGTGGCCGGGGTGCCGGTGATCCGCGCCCTCGAAGGCCCAATGCGCATTCAGCCCGATGACCCCGGTGGCCGTCAGGCCGAGCATCAGGGCCTTGCCGTGAATGCCGTGCAGGCCGAAGGTGTTGCCGAAGCGCCGCCCAACCAGATCATCCTCGCACCGTCGCCCATCGATCTCAGCACGGCGACACCGGCCGTGCCCGAGGGGCAGGCCGTGGCCGCACAGCCGATTGATGTCGCCCAGCCTGCGGGCGAGGCCGCCGAGGTTCCCGCGACGAACACAACGGGACTGGCGGTGGATAACCTGATCCGCGATCTCGTGGCCGAGGAGGAGGCCAACCGCCTCCAGATCGTGCCTGCGAGCCAGCCGGGCATCGCCCGCTCTCCGCGCCCTGTTGCCCGACCGGCGGTGGTGGCCTTTGCCAGCCGCGCCGGGGCTGGTCTCGATTTCACCGCGATTTCTGCGCCCAAGCCTGCGAGTTTTGTCGAGCCCGACACGATTGCGCTCGGCACGCGCATGGTGCAGTTCGGCGCCTTTGACGATGACGCCACGGCCCGTTCCGAATGGGAGAGGATCTCGGCCCAGTTCTCTGACTACCTTGTAGGCAAGGCCCCGGTGATCCAGCAGGCCGAGCGCGCGGGGCAGCAATTCTATCGTCTCCGCGCCACAGGGTTCGAGGATCTCGCCGATGCGCGCCAATTCTGCTCGCTCTTTCTGGCCGAGAACATGGCCTGCATCCCGGTGGTCTATAAGTGACGCAACCAGACGCGCCGCGCCCGACCGCGGTGATTTTCGGCTGCGCGGGGCTAGAGCTGACAGAGGCGGAGGCGGCGCTGTTCGCGACCTGTCAGCCCTGGGGCTTCATTCTTTTTGCGCGTAACATCCGGGACCGCGCGCAGATCGCGAAACTGACGGCCGACCTGCGCGCGGCAGTGGGCTGGAACGCCCCGATCATGATCGATCAGGAGGGGGGGCGCGTCGCCCGCATGGCGGCGCCTGCGTGGCGCGGCTTTCCCCCGGCTCTGGATCAGGCTGCAGCACCCGACGCGGCGCGAGCCTTCTGGCTGCGCGGGCGGGCGATCGCGCTGGATCTCGCCGAGGTTGGGATCGATGTGAACTGCGCGCCGCTTGCGGATATCGCGCTAGATGACACCCATGCTGTGCTGCGCAACCGCTGTTACGGCACGGATGTGGCGCAGGTCGTCACAAATGCCCGGGCGATGGCGGAGGGGATGCGCGCGGGCGGGGTGCTGCCGGTGCTTAAGCATCTGCCCGGCTATGGTCGGGGCACGGTGGACAGCCATCTGGATCTGCCCCGGGTCTCTGCCGCTGCCGCTAGCCTGCGCGCCACGGATTTCGCGCCCTTTGTGGCGCTGAATGACATGGCCATGGGCATGACCGCGCATCTGGTCTTCGAGGCCTTCGATGCAGAGCGCCCGGCCACCGTCTCGCCGATCATGATGGATCTCATCCGCAATGAGATTGGCTTCGACGGGCTTCTGATGACCGATGATATCTCCATGGAGGCGCTGTCAGGCGATCTGCCCTGGCGGGCCCTGGCTTCGCTTGAGGCGGGTTGTGATCTGGTGCTTCATTGCAATGGCGATCTGGCCGAGATGGCGCGTCTGCACAAGGCGCTGCCACCGATGACCGGGGCCGCTTGCCTCCGGGCCGAGCGAGCCCTTGCCGAACGCCAGCCCCCTGCGCCCGTTGACATCCCGGCTCTGGACGCCGAACGTATGGCCCTGGAGCCGTTCTGAGCGCGCTGAGGGCCGAAAGAGCCGATGACAGACCCCCAAGGTGAGATTTCTCTGGCCCCGGCCAGTGTCGAGGACAGGCTTGCGGCCGAGGCCCTGATCGTGGATGTGGACGGGTTCGAAGGGCCGCTCGACCTGCTGTTGTCGCTGTCGCGCACCCAGAAGGTCGATCTGCGTAAGGTGTCGGTGATGGCGCTGGCCGAGCAATACCTCACCTTCATCGAGAAGGCCAAGGAGCTGCGGATCGAGCTCGCGGCGGACTACCTCGTCATGGCGGCCTGGCTCGCCTTTCTGAAGTCCCGCCTCCTTCTGCCGCCGGACCCGGCGGATGAGGGCCCCTCGGGGGAGGATCTGGCTGCGCATCTGGCGTTCCAGCTCGAGCGGCTCGAAGCCATGCGGGAGGCGGCGGCCAAGCTCATGGCACGCGACAGGCTGGGCAAGGACTTCTTCGCCCGCGGCATCCCGGAGCAGGTCACCCGCTCCCGCCGCGTGACCTATTCGGCGACGCTCATGGATTTGATGCAGGCCTATGCGCGGATCCGGACCAAGGATGATTTTCGCCCCTTCGTCTTTGATCGGGACTCGGTTCTGACCATGGAACAGGCGCTCGATCGGATGAAGACCATGGTGCGGTTTGCCGGGGATTGGACCGACCTCTCGGCCTATTTGCCCGAGGGCTGGGTGATGGACCCGAAACGTCGGCGCTCGGCCACGGCGGCGACCTTTGCCGCCTCGCTGGAGCTGACCAAGGCGGGCAAGATCGAGCTGCGTCAGGGCGACACTTTTGCCCCGATTCAGATCAAGCGAAAGCCGGAGGCGTGATGCAGGACGACAGCGCAGAGGCGCCGAAAATGGCACCGGACGGACCGGAAGAGAGCCTGTTCGAGGCCCCGCCCATGGGCGATCAGGAGCGGATGGTCGAAGCGATCCTCTTTGCCAGCGCCGAGCCCATGACCGTACGTGGGTTGCAGGCGCGCATGCCCCATGGTTGCGATGCGGCTGAGGCATTGACCCGTTTGCGCAAGCGCTATGAGGGGCGCGGGGTTCATGTGGTGCGTGTGGGCGATGCCTGGGCCATGCGGACCGCGCCGGATCTCGGGTTCCTAATGCAGAACGAGGTGGTCGAGACCCGCAAGCTAAGCCGGGCCGCTATCGAGACGCTGGCGATCATCGCCTATCATCAGCCCGTGACACGGGCCGAGATCGAAGAGATCCGTGGTGTTTCGGTCAGCCGGGGTACGCTGGATCAGCTGATCGAGCTGGAATGGGTCCGGTTTGGTCGCCGTCGCATGACACCTGGGCGCCCGACCACCTTTGTGGCAACGCAGAGTTTTCTCGACCATTTCGGGCTCGAGAACGCCCGTGATCTGCCGGGTCTGTCGGATCTGCGCGCGGCGGGCCTGCTGGAGAGCCGTCCGCTGCCGGGCGGTGATCCAGAGGACGAACCCGGCGAAGATGATGAGGATCAGAGCGAGATGTTCGAGGACTAGGCGCGGCGCCGAAGGGCCTCGAGTGTCATACCCGCCAGCAATCCCGCACTGAGAAGAGGCAGGGCGCTGAACCCATGACGCTCGAAGATTTGTTGCCCGAGGCTCGCGCCGCCAAACACCGCCAGATATGTCACCGCGCTGCTCAGCCCGAGGATCGCGCCGCGTTGACGGGGTTCCAGTGCCGTGAGCCGTCCCACGGCGAGGTTCAGGCCCAGATGCTGGGTCAGCCCCCAGACAAACGCCACAACGATCAGAGCCGCGTAACTCACGGCTGCACCGCTCATCCCCAGATAGAGGAGGATTGTCACCGCAAAGAGCGGGATAGCAGCACGGCGCGGCCCGAGACGATCGATCAACGGATCGGCGAAGGTGCTTAATCCGAAGCCTGTGCCATAACTCAAGGCGACAAGCCCGGCCGCCGTGGTCGAACGCCCGAGCGCTTCGGTCACATGAGTGCCGATGAAGGTATAGCAGAGGTAGAAGGCCAGCATCAGCGCACCCATGGCGAGGAGGGCCGCGCGTATCCCGGGCACGCGCAAGGCGCTAAACGGGCTGGTGACTGTTCCGCGCGGGGGCGTTATCGGCAGGCTGCGCAGGGGCGCTACAAGGCCGAGCGTGGCCAGCGTCAACCCACCATAAACCCAGCGCCACCCCAGCAGATCCGCAACCACCGCCGCCAGGGTCACGCCGATCACAAGGCTCAGGGTCCAGCCCGCCAGCACGCGACCCATGGTCTTCGCTTCGGCCCCCTTTGGGGCGATCTGAGCCGCCAGCGTGTAGGCCGATGGCAGCGCGACGCCAGTGGCGAGTCCGCAGACCCCCTGTGCGAGCCAGATCATCCAGAGCCCGGGAGCCAGCGCACTGAGCAGCGCGCCGAGCGCCAGTGCCATAAGTGCCATCCGCAGGGCGCGGTCACCGCCCACGCGGTCCACCTGGGGAGCCAGCCCCAAGGCCGACGCAGCCGTAGCCAGCCCGTAGCACGCTGAGGCCAGTAAAACGGCATCCGCTGTGACTGAAAGATCCGCGGCAATGGCACTGGCGATCGGCGACAGCAACAGACCGTTCGCGCCGATCACTCCGACCGCGGCCATCAATGCCAGTACCGCGGAGAGAGGGGCGGTGAGGCTCATCCCGGAACTGTAAGCAACAAGGGCGCTAGGGTGCTGGGGTGGCGAAATGCTTCGACAGCTTCAGCCCCTGACCCTGGTAGTTGGAGGCAATCCCCGCGCCATAGAGCACGGTCGGCACCTCGGCCATCCGCTCATAGACCAGCCGCCCGACGATCTGTCCGTGCTCCAGCACGAAAGGCGCTTCGTGGCAGCGGACTTCGAGAACACCTCGTGAGCCTGCGCCCCCGGCCGCAGCATGGCCGAAGCCCGGGTCGAAGAAGCCCGCATAATGGACGCGAAATTCGCCAACCATCGCCAGGAAAGGGGCCATCTCGGCGGCGCAATCGGGCGGGATATGCACGGCCTCGCGGCTCACGAGGATGTAGAACGCGCCCGGATCGAGAATGATCCGGCCTTGGTCGCTATGAACCTCTTCCCAGTATTCGGCGGGGGGATAGTGCCCAATCTTCTCGAGATCGATGACACCCGTATGGGGCTTCGCGCGGTAGCCCACCAGTGTGCCCGTCGCTGGACGCAGGTCGACAGAAAAGCCCAACCCCTGATCGATATGCGCGGGGCCTGAGACCAGCGGCGTCGCTGCATGGCGGGCGCGCAGATCAGCGTCGTTCAGAACGGCCTGCCCGGTGCGGAACCGGATCTGGTTGAGCCGCATGCCCGGACGCACCAGGACCGAGAAGGAGCGGGGGCAAATCTCGGCATAGAGCGGCCCGGAATAGCCCGCAGGAATGCGGTCAAACTCGGTGCCACCATCGGAAATTGTACGGGTCAAGAGATCGAGCCGTCCGGTCGAGCTCTTGGCATTGGCGACGGCCTGCACGGTCTCCGGCAGGTCGAGATGCTCCATCAGGGGCACGACATAGACGCAGCCCTTCTCCAACACCGCGCCCTCTTCGAGAGAGATCCGGTGCATCTCGAAATCCGCGAGCCGCTCGGCCACGGTGGCGCCTTCGCCCGCGAGGAACGAGGCGCGCACGCGGTAGGCCACCGTCCCCAGCCTGAGATCGAGGCTCGCGGGCTGCACCTGGCCATCGGCGATCGCGGGCGATGCGGAGATCGCACCGGCAGAGATCATTTCGGACAGGGTCTGGCAAGGTAGGACGCCCGGGTTGGGCAAGGTCGGCACGGACATGGTCGCCTCCGTCGCAGCGTCCTGCGGCGGACGGCGCGCGCCGGAGCAGTGTCGAAATGGTCGGGCTAGCAGGACTCGAACCTGCGACCTTCCGTCCCCCAGACGGACGCGCTACCAGGCTGCGCCATAGCCCGACACTCCCGCGTGTTTACCCGTTTGAGCGCCGGGGGCAACCCGTATTTCGCGGCTTTCTGGGCAAGATTTACCCGCGGGGCAGGCAAGGCCTTGCGTTAACCGGTCTCGGCATCCGCCCGGCTTTCCGTCAGGCGGGCCTTGAGTGCGAGAAGCGCGGATACCGACTGCTGCGCCTGTTCGCGCGACACGGATTTGGTCTGAGGCGCAGCGGACCGCAAGGTGGCCGCGACCTTGCTGAGGCCCGAAGGCGTCTGCGGGCTGGCGCCAGGCAGAGTTGGTTTCGCGGCGGCGGGCGCCGCGCGCGAGGTGAAGAGCGGCAAGGGGTCTCGCTCGCTCTCTGTGGCGGGGGCAGAGGCGTCAGAGCTGCCGGTAAAGGCGCTGGCCGAAAGCTCAACCACTGTGTCATCCGCAGGCGGCGCGGCCGCAGCAGCCGGTTCCGGGGGGGCGGCTTCCGGGGCGACTGGCGCCTCGGTCAGACTGCGATCGCACATCTCCGCAACATGCTTGGCGCCCTTTTCGCGCAGAAGCTTCTGCACCCCGCGAATGGTCATGCCATCATCATGCAGCAGCACCCGGATTCCGGCGAGCAGGGCCATATCATTGGGCCGGTAGTACCGACGCCCCCCCGCGCGCTTGACGGGTTTGACCTGGGAGAACTTGCTCTCCCAGAAGCGCAGCACGTGGGTCGGGACGCCGAGCCAGTCGGCGACCTCGCTAATGGTCCGAAACGCGTCGGCAGATTTCTCCATCATCCCTCCGAGGTGCCGCGTGTTCTGCCCGAGCCGCCCTTAGCTGGCCCGGTTTCCATTCGCGACACGCTCCTTCATCAGGTGCGAGGGGCGAAAGGTCAGAACCCGGCGGGGGTGGATCGGCACTTCCTCCCCGGTTTTGGGGTTGCGACCGATTCGGGCGGACTTGTCCCGGACACTGAATGTGCCGAAGGAAGAGATCTTGACGCTCTCTCCGCGCACAAGCGCGTCTGACATATGCGTGAGGATACTCTCGACCAATTGGGCGGATTCGTTGCGCGACAGACCGACTTCGCGGAATACCGCGTCGCTCAGGTCCATGCGTGTCAGTGTCTTGTCGGTCATACGTCCCCCCATCCATCTCGGTACAAGCAGTATGCCCGGCGCGGTTTTCGAGTCAATATCAAGGGGTTGCAGATTGGCCTTGAGAAGCCGTTAAAACGGGCGCTGTAACCGCATTACCAGCGAAGAACCACCGATCCCCAAGCCAGCCCGCCGCCGATGGCTTCGGTCACGACGATATCACCCTCGGTGATCTGGCCGTTCGCGACCCCCACCGACAATGCGAGAGGGATTGACGCGGCGGATGTATTGCCATGTTCCTGCACGGTCACGACGACCCGGTCCATGCCCACGCCCATCTTGCGCGCGGTCGAGGCAATGATCCGCAGGTTCGCCTGATGCGGCACAACCCAGTTCACATCCTCAGTCCCGAGCCCGGCCTTCTCAAGCGCGGTTTCGGCAGTCTGGGCGAGCTTTTCAATGGCGTGGCGGAACACCTCTTTGCCTTCCATCCGCAGATACCCTGTGGTCTGGGAGGCCGAGACCCCGCCATCCACATAGAGAATATCCTTGTGGCGCCCGTCGGAATTCAGGTCTGTGGCCAGGATCCCGCGATCTGCGGAGCTGCCCGCACCATCGCGGGCTTCAAGAATCACGGCACCTGCGCCATCGCCAAAGAGCACGCAAGTGCTCCGATCCGTCCAGTCCATGATCCGGCTGAAGGTTTCGGCCCCAATCACCAGAACGCGGCGGGCCTGCTCGGAGACGATCAGTGCATTCGCATTGGCCAGTGCAAAAACAAACCCGGCACACACCGCCTGCACGTCAAACGCATAACCCATGGTCATGCCCAGCCGCGCTTGCACCATGGTGGCCACCGAGGGAAAGGTCAGGTCCGGTGTCGAGGTCGCCACGATGATCGCGTCGATGCTGTCCGCATCAATCCCCGCTTGGGCAATCGCCGCTTCGGCAGCATGGGTCGCCAGATCAGATGTCTTCTCGCCCTCCGCCGCGAAATGCCGCTGTTCGATACCCGATCGGGTGCGAATCCACTCATCCGTGGTGTCGACCGTCTTTTCGAGTTCGGTATTCGGTACAATGCGTTTCGGCAGATAATGCCCGACGCCAATCACTACTGCGCGTTTACCCATTCGCGGACCCTGAAACCTCTTTGCGCTCAATCTGTTCAGTGTCGCGCGCGCGGCCCGCGGAGGCAACCCGTGCGGCAAGACGTTCCGTGAACCCTGACTGAGCAAGGATGAAGGCCAGTTTAATGGCCGCTGCGACACCTGTGGCATCGGCGGATCCGTGCGACTTCACCACGGTACCGTTAAGACCAAGAAACACGCCGCCATTCACCCTGCGCGGGTCAATCCGCTTCGACAGTCGCCGCAAGGAAGTATAGGCGAGAAGTGCTGCGATCTGTGACCAAGGGGTCTTTTTGAAGGCCTCGGTCAGGAAGTCGCGGATCAGCGCGGCGGTACCCTCGGCGGTCTTCAGGGCGACATTGCCCGTGAACCCATCGGTGACGATCACGTCTACGCGGTCCGACGGAATATCCCCGCCCTCGACGAACCCTACAAACTCGAACCGGTTGTCCTCAGCAGCATCGGAGATCAGGTCATGGGCGGCCTTGAGCTCGGCACGGCCCTTGTGCTCCTCCGTGCCCACATTGAGCAGGCCAATCCGCGGGAAGGGCAGGCCAAGGCCATTGCGCGCATAGGAGGCTCCCATAAGAGCATAGGCCAGCAGATCCTGTTCATCGGCTTTGATATCCGCGCCCACGTCCAGCATCACGTTGAACCCCGAAACGGCACGGGAGGGCCAGAGGCAGGCAATCGCAGGGCGGTTGACGCCGGGTGCCTTGCGCAGCCGAACCATGCTCAGCGCCATCAGCGCGCCGGTGTTTCCGCAGGAGACACAGACCGTTGCCTCGCCGTTGCGGACAGCGTCAATAGCGCTCCACATCGAGGTGGCCTTCCCATTGCGCATCACCTGGCTCGGCTTGTCGTCCATGGTGACGACATCTTCGGTGGCGCGAATCACGACCCGGTCGAGCAGTTCCTTGCGCTTGGCGACAAGCGGCGTGAGCACATCGGCTTTGCCGTGCAAAAGAAACGCTATGTCAGGGTTCTTGTCAGCTGCGATAGACAGGCCGGCGACGATTGCCGCCGGTCCCTGATCGCCGCCCATAGCATCTACCGAGATGACGGTGCCCGTCAGCCCATGCGGGGCCGGGTCCGCTTGGCCCCCTGTCTCTGCGGGCGTTCTGCCCTGCGAGGTCCCTGAGGCCATGCGCTCTTACCTCGGTTTGCGCATTTCGTCCGCTTAGGCCGCGTCGTCGTCGAGATCGATTTCGTCGGCCTGCGCGATGACTTCACGCTCTGCGTAGTGGCCGCAGGACGCGCACACGTGGTGCGGGCGCTTCAGCTCACCACAATTCGGGCACTCGTTTGGATTGCCTGCGACGAGCGCGTCGTGGGACCGTCGCTGACCGCGACGGGACTTTGTGATCTTATTCTGAGGGACTGCCATGTCTCAACCTCGGGTTCTGGGGGCAGTGCCCCGGTGTTCTTGGGTGGCGCGCTGCGCCATGCGATCCGCTCACGCGACCGGTGTTCAGCGCAAGCTCAGAGCGAGGCGCGGAACATACTGTGATTCCGATAGGGCGCAAGTGTTTTGTGCGCCGCGTTTAAACCGTGACATGGGGGTGTCGCAAGCCTATTTCGCGCAGCTCTGGCGCCGCAGGGGGCTTATTCCTCCGAGCTGTCGGGTTTCGACACCACACGCAGCCCCTGAAGGGCCGCAAACGGGTGCGCGTCGCGGTCGGTCATCGCGGCCTTTCCGGGCTCCGTGAAGACAGCCTCGCCAAGCTCGACCCCCTCGGCGCGTGGATAGAGCGGCAAGGCAAGTGCCAGCTCTTCGGCCAGTAGCTCCGCAAGATCTAGCGCGGCGGGCACTGGGCCCGCATTGTCATCCTCGGGCATCTCGATTTCGGCCCCGTCGGGCTCGGCCCAGTCCGACAGAAAACGCCGCTCAACGGTTTCCTCGATGCGTGTGCTCACAGGGGTGAGCGTCACGCTGCAAGGCTGAACCACGGTAGCGCCCAGCTCGGCTTGCAAGATCCAGTCTGCCTTACCGAGAGGCTGCAGCGTGCCCGCAAGCCGCACCTTGCGCAGCTCGCTGAGTTCCATCTCGCCTGCGAGCACCGCCAGTTCGGCCTCAGTTGGCGCGACCGAGAACCGCGTGGGCTTGCGCGTAGGCAGATCCGCCAGTCGCAGTACTGTGGGCGCCTTCTGGTGGGTGTCAGTCACCGGAGTGGGGGCGGGATGCGGACGCTCGGTCATCAGGGGCTCCTTTCGGCGGGGCAGTCGGTTCGGTCAGGGCGAGCTTCGGCTCTGCGTGTGGACCCGGCCCGGATCAGGCGCGCCTCACGGCTCAGTAAACTTCTGCGCGGATCGCCTCCCGCCAGGGGAGGAGCGCTTGATCCAGCGGGCAGAGTTCGATATCGCACGGGGGCTGCTTGTAACATCTGCTCAGGGTTGTTGACGCGATTTGCACATGGGGACGTGCCAGAACACCAGATATGTCGGCTCTTGGCTCGGCAAAAGCCTTGCGGGAGCGATTCTCGTTCTGTCCCTTGTGGGCTGTTCCGCGACCTATCGCAACTCGGGCTATGTCCCGACTGACGATGAACTGGCCGAAATCGCTGTGGGCATCGATGATCGCAGCTCCGTCGAAGAGACGGTCGGTCGCCCTGTGTCGCAAGGGGTGATCGCAGATCAGGCTTGGTACTTCGTCGGCACGCGCTGGGAATACTTCGCCTATCGCGCGCCGCAGCAGATTGACCGGCAAGTCGTGGCGATCTCCTTCGATGATGGGGGAACCGTCGAGAATATCGAACGGTTCACCCTCTCCGATGGAGAGATTATCCCGCTGAATCGTCGCGTGACCGACAGCAACATCGAAGGCATTTCTGTGATTCGTCAGCTGCTTGGCAACATCGGTAATATCGATGCAGGCAGCTTCCTGAACTAAGCCTTCTCTCAGGAGCTCTCGGGGCCGAGGCGCGCGGCGAACGCGCGATCGAACCGTGCTTCGAGGAACGCGTATTGCGGAGCGAGCGCCTCGCCCAAGTAGGCGCGCACGGTCTCTGGCACCTCCATCTTCTCGCTCACATGGACTTTTCTGCGCAGGCCCCATGGGTCCTCGCGTTCCAGACCGACAAAGCGCTCGATCTGGCGCATGATGCCCTCGGGATCCCTGCTGATTTGACCATAGGGCAAATAAAGGAGGCGGCGGTCATCGAACTGCGCGTCCCAGCGGGGGATGTAAGTCTGGTAGTCGCCCCGGTTCAGGATCGCGGGATCCTTGGCGTGGCGCATCCAGGCGCTGACGCTCGACGGGGTGATCTTGCGGCGCGACAGGTTCATGCGCAGTTGTGAAAGCGCCCGGTCCACCGGGTCGCGCAGGATGTAGATGAAGCGGGCTTCGCGGAGGAAATTCGCAACAAAGGCTACGCCCTCTTCAGGGAGCGTCGAGTATTCCGGCGTCACATCAAGACAGAGTTGCCGCGCCGGGGCTCGGGAGAAAACCGCCTTGTACCACGTGCCATTATGCGTTGGCTGGGTCACCAGCCGATCGAGATAGGCGAGATACTCGGGATCTGGTTCGGGCTGGTTTCTGGTATGGCGGCGGATCGACGCGTCCACGCCACGCACAAGGCCTGCGCGGATCCAGTTCCGGTTCTCGGGGCAGAACTTGTGGTCGAAGAAATGGACTTCCTTGAAAGGCGGCACCCAGATATCCGAGCGCGCCTGACAGACCCGGTACAGCCAGCTCGTGGCGGCCTTTTGCGCGCCGATGCAGACAAGGTCGGGTTTACGGCCGATCATTCGAGGCTCCGGATGGGATGTGGGAAGGTTACCCGTCCCGAGGCCGAGGACAAGTGGGGCTAGCCGCCTGCGCGCTCTTCGAGCTCGAGCCATTCATCCTCAGCGTCTTGCAGGGCGGTCTGGCGCTCGACCAGCGCTTCGGTGGCTTTCTGGAATTTCACCGGCTCACGGGTGTAGAGATCCGGCGCGGCGAGGAACTCTTCGAGCTTGGTGATTTCGGCGCTCAGGCGATCAATCTCCCCCGGTAGCGCGTCGAGACGGTGACGCTCGGTGAAGGAGAGCCCCGTCTTTGACGGGGCGGACGCGCCCGGCGCTTCGGCCTTTGGCTGGGGTTTCGCCGTCGCTTTGGCCGTCTGTTTGGCTTGAGCGGGTCCTGCCAAAGCGGGCACGGCTTCGGCCCGCTGGCTGAGGTAATCCGACCATCCCCCCGCATAGGCCGTCGCACGCCCATCGCCTTCCATGGCGATCGTGGTGGTGGCGACCCGGTCGAGGAAGTCCCTGTCGTGGCTGACCAGCAGGACGGTGCCGGGATAATCCGACAGGATCTCCTGCAAAAGGTCCAGCGTTTCGATGTCGAGGTCATTGGTTGGTTCGTCAAGCACCAGAAGGTTGCTTTCTCGCGCCATGATTCGCGCCAGGAGCAGCCGTGCGCGTTCCCCGCCCGAGAGCGCGCGCACGGGGCTGCGCGCCTGATCGTCCGTGAAGAGGAACTCCTTGAGATAGCCCACCACATGGCGCGGGGTGCCGCGCACCATCACCTGATCGGCGCGGCCCGAGACC
The DNA here is from genome assembly GCA_038746545.1 of Pseudomonadota bacterium. Classification (GTDB taxonomy): domain Bacteria; phylum Pseudomonadota; class Alphaproteobacteria; order Rhodobacterales; family Rhodobacteraceae; genus Dinoroseobacter. Next base: position 133,423 of record JBCDKN010000006.1, on the reverse strand, counting down.
CGCATCTCCTTGTCGCCTGTGAGGTTTTCCCAGAGCGAGGCATCGGTATCCAGACCTTCGCGACGTTGATCGAATACGGCGGTCTCCAGATTGGTGCCGAGCGTCACGCTGCCACTGTCTGGGGCCAGTTCCCCGGTAAGCATCTTTAGCAATGTGGTTTTGCCCGCGCCATTGGGGCCGACGAAGGCGATGCGATCCCCGCGCAGCACGCGCAGGTCAAAGGGGCGCAGGATGGTCTTGTCGCCAAAGCTTTTCGCGATGCCGCGCGCTTCGATCACCCGTTTGCCGGAGCTTTTGCCGGCCTCGAGGGCCATATCCGCCGTGCCCTGACGGCGGATCATATCAGCGCGTTGCTGACGCAGCTCTCCCAGCGCACGGACCCGGCCCTGATTGCGCTTGCGGCGGGCGGAGATGCCTTCGACCGCCCAGCGGGCCTCGGCCTTGATCTTGCGGTCGAGCTTGTGGCGGGCGAGGTCTTCCTCTTCCCAGGTCTTGTCGCGCCAGGCTTCGAAATCGGCAAAGCCACGCTCTTGCCGACGCACCACGCCTCGATCGATCCAGAGGGTCGCGCGGGTCAGCGCAGTCAGGAAGGCTCTGTCGTGGGAGATCAGGACAAAGGCGGCGCGCGTGCTGCGCAGATGCTCTTCAAGCCAGGCGATGGCCTGAATGTCGAGATGGTTCGTAGGCTCGTCGAGCAGCATCAGGTCCGGTGCTTCGGCCAGAAGGCGCGCAAGCGCCGCGCGTCGCCGCTCGCCCCCCGAGGCCGCCTCGGTTGAGATGTCGAGGTCGAGTTTCAACCCCTCGGCGGCGACATCGATGCGGTAGGCTTCAGACGGATCGAGCGTTGCGCGGGCAAAATCGCCCAGCGTGGCGAAGCCGGAGAGATCCGGGTCCTGCTCCATATAGCCGACGGATGTGCCGGGGGCGGCGGTGATCGTGCCCGTATCAGCCTCGACCTGACCGGCCATGACCTTCATCAGGGTGGATTTGCCGGAGCCATTGCGGCCCACAAGAGCCACGCGGTCGCCGGGCTGGATGACGAGATCAAGCCCGGCAAAAATCGGATTGCCGCCGTATCCGAGGCGGATCTCGTTCAACTGGAGGAGGGGGGGACGTGCCATGGCGCGGAGGTATGGGGCGCAGGGCGCGGGGTCAATGGGGATCTTGGAGCGCAGAAGATCTGCGGCCGCGCCTGTGGTAGAGTGCGGGAGCCTCCGGCGGGGATATTTGGAGACTTAAGTTGGCCATATGCGCGCAATTTGAGCCTTTGCGGCGGCTCATTGGTGAAGGCGGGCCATGCCCCCTTTCCCCTCCGCGCGGCTTGGACTAAGACGCGCGCAGTCCGAAACCGGAGGATTGCGCCCATGACTGCCCCTGTCTCAGAACCTGCGATAACCCCTGATCTGATTGCGGCCCATGGGCTGTCGCCGGAGGAGTATGATCGCATTCTCGAGATCATTGGGCGGGCGCCCAGCTTTACCGAGCTTGGGATCTTCTCGGCCATGTGGAATGAGCATTGCTCCTACAAGTCCTCGAAGAAGTGGTTGCGCACTTTGCCGACCGAGGGACCGCAGGTGATTTGCGGGCCCGGCGAGAATGCGGGCGTGGTGGATATCGGCGATGGGCAGGCCGTGGTTTTCAAGATGGAGAGCCACAATCACCCGTCCTATATCGAGCCCTATCAGGGGGCTGCGACCGGGGTCGGGGGGATTCTGCGCGACGTCTTCACGATGGGCGCGCGGCCTGTGGCGGCCATGAACGCGCTGAGCTTTGGTGAGACCAGCCATCCCAAGACGAAATCGCTCGTGGCCGGTGTGGTTGAGGGGATCGGCGGCTATGGCAACTGCTTTGGCGTGCCCACCGTGGGCGGAGAGGTGCGGTTCCACGCGGCTTATAACGGCAATTGCCTGGTGAATGCTTTTGCAGCCGGGCTCGCGGATGCGGACAAGATTTTCTATTCGGCGGCCTCGGGGGTTGGCATGCCCGTTGTTTATCTCGGGGCCAAGACCGGGCGCGATGGAGTCGGTGGCGCCACGATGGCGAGCGCCGAGTTCGACGACACAATCGAGGAGAAGCGTCCCACGGTGCAGGTCGGCGACCCGTTCACCGAGAAGCGCCTGATGGAAGCGACGCTGGAGCTGATGAAGACCGGCGCCGTGATCTCAATCCAGGATATGGGGGCTGCGGGCCTGACCTGTTCCGCGGTGGAGATGGGCGACAAGGGGGGCCTTGGCATTCGGCTCGACCTCGAGCGCGTGCCCGTGCGCGAGGCGGCCATGACCGCCTATGAGATGATGCTCAGCGAAAGCCAGGAGCGGATGCTCATGGTGCTGAACCCGGAGCTGGAGGCAGAGGCCAAGGCGGTTTTCGACAAGTGGGATCTGGACTTCGCCATTGTTGGCGAGACGATAGCCGAGGACCGCTTCCTGATCGTGCTGAATGGCGAGACCAAGGCGGACCTGCCGCTCTCGAAGCTCGCGTCCAGCGCGCCGGAATATGATCGCCCCTGGGTGCCGACACCGGCGGCGGCCGAGATGGATCCGGTGCCAGCCATCGATCCCGTCGATGGGCTCAAGGCGTTGCTGGCCAGCCCGAATTATGCCCGCAAGCACTGGGTTTGGGAGCAGTATGACACGCAAGTCATGGCCGACACCCTCCGCACGCCCGGTCTGGGCGCGGGTGTGATCCGTGTTCACGGCACTGACAAGGCGTTGGCATTTACCAGTGACGTGACCCCGCGCTACGTGCGTGCCAACCCGGTGCAGGGCGGGCGGCAGGCCGTGGCCGAGGCGTATCGCAACCTGATCTCCGTTGGGGCCACACCGCTGGCAACCACCGACAACCTCAATTTCGGCAACCCGGAAAAGCCCGAGATCATGGGCCAGTTCGTGGGGGCGATCCAAGGGATCGGCGAGGCCTGCGCGGCGCTCGATATGCCGATCGTTTCGGGGAATGTCAGCCTTTATAACGAGACGGACGGGCAGGGGATCCTGCCGACCCCGACCATTGGCGCGGTGGGGTTGATTGCTGAGACCGAACAGGCGATTGCCGGTCAGCCCGCCGCCGGGGAACTTGCGTTGCTTCTGGGCGCGACCGAGGGGCATTTGGGGCAATCGGCTCTGCTTGCGGAGGTGTTCCACCGCGAGGATGGCGACGCGCCGGAGGTGGATCTCGCCGCAGAGCGCGCCGCAGGTCAGTTCATTCTCGACAATCGCGACTGGATTTCGGCCTGCACGGATCTGGCTGATGGCGGGCTGGCACTCGCAGCCTTCGAGATGGCCGAGGCGGCCGGGCTTGGAGTTTCGTTGGACGCGGCGGAGATGGGGGCGCTCTTTGGCGAGGATCAGGGGCGCTACCTGATCGCCTGCAGCTATGACGCGGCTGAGGCCCTGATGGTGGCCGCAGGACAAGCCGGCGTGCCGATCGAGACCGTTGGCCGGTTCGGCGGCGATGAGGTGAACCTTGGCGGGACCAAGACGTCCTTGGCGGAGCTGAGCGCGCTCTATCGCGGGGCCTTTGCCGAAGCGGTCGCCTGACAGGCTGGACCGGCAAGACCGCCCACCCTGTGGGCAGGGCAAGATTTTTGCGTCCGAGGCGTGCAGGACTGGTCGCAGCCTCTGGACGCTCGGGTCCTGACCTTGCAGGATCAGGGTGAGCACCCTACTATACATGTACGAAAAAATCAGGATTAAGCCCATGCCGATGCAGGCCGATGAGATCGAAGCGCTCCTGCGAGAAACCTTTCCCGATGCGCAAATCGACGTTCAGGGCGACGATGGCGTCCACATGTCCGCAATGGTTGTCGATGAGAGCTTTCGCGGCAAGAACAGGGTCCAACAGCAGCGCGCTGTCTACGCCGCGCTGAAGGGCAAGATGGATGGCTCTGCCGGGGAGCTGCACGCCCTTGCCCTGACCACCAAAGCGCCTGGATGATGTTCGATTTCGCCTGGACGACGCCGATCGTTGTCTTGTCGGGCGCGCTTTTGGGCGTGCTGCTGATCCGGGCGATCTGGGTGGTGCAGGACGAAGAGCGCAACCCACCGGAGCGGGGCAGTGCGCCGGGCGTTGGCTATACCAAAATCGAGGCAAATTACCATTCTGGCGGACCGGGGGGCGGTCATTCGACCATCATCCGCGTGCCCAGAGATCCACAGGAATATGCACGATCCTTCGTGCCTCACCATGCCAAAGGACAAGATGATGAGTGACGCAAACGAGCGCATCAAAGAGACCGTAGCCGGGAACGACGTGGTTCTCTTCATGAAAGGTACGAAATCCATGCCGCAATGCGGCTTCTCCAGCCGTGTGGCCGGGGTGCTCAACTTCATGGGCGTCGACTACACGGATGTGAACGTGCTCGCCGATGAAGAACTGCGTCAGGGCATCAAGGATTTCTCGGACTGGCCGACCATTCCGCAGCTCTATGTCAAGGGAGAGTTCGTGGGCGGCTGCGATATCATCACCGAGATGACCCTGTCGGGTGAGCTCGACACGATGTTTGATGACAACGAAGTGGCCTATAACAAGGACGCTGCCGACAAGATCCGCGAAGCCAACGCGTAGAGCATCGCCATATGTCACAAAGGGGCGTCCGTTCTTGGGCGCCTTTTTTTGTTTGGCCTGGGCCTGTGCCGGACCTGACGCATTGTGGTGCACCACAGTGCGGCTAGACTGGGCGTATGATCGCTCTTGCCGATAGCAACGCTTGGATTCTCGCCCCGGAAGCAGAACTCGATTATTTCGATGTGCAGTCCTTACATCTCTGCCGGGAGGTAACACCGCTGGCCGCGTGGAATGTGATGGTGGAAGATCCGCAACCGCTTCTGGCCGTGGCCTTCTGGGTGCGAGACCGGGTGTCTGTCCTGTTTGGGGTCAAACCGATCGGGGGCTTCAGTGGCACGGCGGTGCAGGCGGTTTCCGCTGGTGATCGCCTGGATTTTTTCCTTGTAGAACATGTGGATAACGAGTCTCTGGTGCTGACGGCGCGTGATCGCCATCTGGACGTGATGACCTGCATTTCCATGGCCGGTCCGCAGATTTCGGTTACTTCTTCGGTCCGTGTCCATAACGGGTTCGGACATGCCTACATGCTGCCGGTCGGAATTGCCCATCGCTGGATCGTGCGCGGCATGTTGAAACGGCTTCAGGCCAAACTTCTGGAGTGATCCGGGCGCGCCATGACGCTGAACCGCCCCTGCCATCCGGGATAGCGCTCCACCAGCGCGGGGCCTCTATGCGTTTGCCGTAGCGCGCAATAGCCGCGCACGGGCAGGGGGGATGGCCCCGATCTCGAGCCCGGTGAAGACATGCAAAGTATTGAGATCGCGGTCGACAACCGCATGGTCACTGACCCACCCCCCCATGAGCAGATAGGTCCGCAAGAGCGGCGGCATTGCCTGCATCGCGCGCTTGAGATCCGGTTTGACCCGTGCGAGCCCGCTGGCGAAGGGGAAGATCCGTGGGGCTTTGACCCGGGGCAGCCAGCGTTTCGGGGCCAGATGCTTTTCGGTCAGCAGGGCGAAGGCATCCGTGTAGAGCGCGCTATCGGTGCCCTGAAAAGACGAGCAGCCAAAGAGCAGCTTGATACCTCGGGCATCTACATAGGCGGTCAGGGCCGCCCAGGCGATGCGCAGAATGTCGGGATCCGTGTGGCCAGGATGAATGCAGAACCGACCGAGCTCAATCATCGGCCCCTCAAAACTCTCCAGCGCCGAAAGCTCATAGAATTGCGCAGAGTAGCTCTGGGCAATCTGGCCGCCATGGGCGAGAGGCAGGATGCGAAAACAACAGACCAGCGTGCCGGTCGCGGTCTCCTCGACCATCATATGGTGGCAGGCCGCATCAAAGGCGTCCCGATCATACCCTCCGGCGCGGGCCATGGCCCCGGTGCCCTCCACGAAACTCAGGTGCCGCAACTGCTGGCAGGCCGCGACCTCGGCCTCGGTTTCGGCGTGGCGCGCGGCGTAGCGGCCTTTGGTCAATCGCAACATCGTCACCTCGTGGGGCCTTGGCGGTCGCGCCCCAGACTATATCTATGGGCGTAAGCTTCAATCCCGGTTGCGCGCTGCATGGCTTCGGAACGTGACCCCGAGATGAAACAGACAGGAGGACCGATGGAAAAAATTGTCAAAAGCGAAGACGAGTGGCGCAACCAGCTCAGTGATTTGGCCTACAAAGTGACGCGCAAGCATGGCACGGAACGGGCGGGAAGCCACGAGAACTTCCCCAAGGACCCGGGCACGTATCGCTGCGTGTGCTGCGACGCGGCCCTGTTTGACCAAACCCACAAATTTGACAGCGGAACGGGCTGGCCATCCTTCTATCAGCCGTTGGATGAGGAGATGGTGGGCGAAAGCGTGGATAAGAGCTGGTTCATGACGCGCACCGAAGTCCATTGCAATCGCTGCGAGGCCCATCTCGGCCATGTCTTCCCCGACGGGCCGGACCCGACTGGCCTGCGCTATTGCATCAACGGGGTTGCGCTGACCTTCGATCCAGAGGCCTGAGACGCGCCGCGTATCATTGCCCGGGTCCGCGCCGGGCAGATGTGTCCGGCGCTCTCGCGTCCTGCTCAGGGCATGCGCAGCGCACCATCGAGACGGATGGTCGTGCCGTTCAGATATCCACAGGTCAGGATAAAGGCCACGAGCCGGGCATATTCCACCGGATCGCCCAACCGCTTGGGAAAGGTCACATCGGCCGCCAGCGCATCCATAACCTCCTCCCCCAGCCCGATCAGCATGGGGGTTCGGAAAATCCCTGGCGCGATGGACATGGTTCGGATCCCCTCCCGGGCCAGATCCCGCGCCATGGGCAGCGCAAGCCCCGCCACGCCGGCCTTGGAAGCCGCATAGGCCGCCTGGCCTTTCTGGCCATCATAGGCGGCGATGGAGGCGGTGGTCACGATCACGCCCCGCGCGCCATCTGCATCGGGCGCATTGCGCGCCATCTCGGCAGCGACGAGCCGGGCGATGTTGAAGGTGCCGACCAGGTTGATGTCGATGGTGCGCTGGAACGCGTCCAGTGGATGGGGACCGTCGCGCCCGAGCGTCTTTACGCTGGTTGCGATCCCCGCGCAGGTCACACAGGCGCTGAGCCCGCCCAGCCCGGCACTGGCTGCTCTGACGGCTGCCGCCGCGCTGTCCTCTTCGATCACATCGACCTCGACAAAGAGCGCGCCGGTTTCTGCCGCGAGTTGGTGACCCCGGGCGGCATCCCGGTCGAGCACGGCGACCTGGGCGCCCTGGGCCGCCAGATGGCGGGCCGCGGCCTCCCCAAGTCCGGAAGCCCCGCCGGTGACCAGCACTTTGTGTTCCTGAATGTCCATGGGCCTCTCCGGGATTTGAACGAGTGTTCAATTCATTCCCCATCTCTCGGGTCCTGTCCAGCCTTGTCTTGCATCGGTCGATCACCGCCTGCGCCGCAGAATGTGATTGCCTTGTGAAGGAACCGGCGGGAAGCCGCTGAAAAAGCGCCCTTATTCGGCCCCACGTCAGCCAGAACTGGCCGATCCCATCACGAAAGCTTGGCCGCCCTTGGAACGGCGCACGGGGCTGCCTAGCTCGACGAACAGACCGGGCATTGGGACCCGGAGAGGCAAAGGAGACTTGCATGACACAGCAGTATTCATCGCCCGCGCTGGTTGGCGCTCTGGTGATCGGGATGGGCAGCGCGCCCGCCCTCGCAGGCAGCCTGGAGGACCCGGTGATCGCGCCGCCGCCGCTCCCGCCCGTAGTGGCTGCGCCCGGTACGGATTGGACCGGCTTTTATGGCGGTGTGCAGTTGGGCTATGGCGAAGTGGACACATCCGCCTCCGGCGTGGACGGGGATGGCGCCATTGGCGGTCTGATCCTCGGATATGATTATGACTTCGGATCTTACGTGGTCGGGGCCGGGCTGGATTATGACATCGCTGATATCGATCTGGGCGGTGCGGCCACGCTCGAAGATGTTCTGAGGCTTAAGCTGCGCGCAGGTGTCGAGGCGGGTCCGGCCCTGATCTATGCCACCGGTGGCTATGCCCGGGCAGGGACGGATGATCTCGGTAGTGATGATGGCTATTTCATCGGCGCGGGCGTGGATTATCCAATCACCGAAGCTTGGGCCCTCGGCGGTGAGCTTCTCTATCACGAATTCGATGATTTCGATGGATCCGGCGTCGATGTGGACGCCACCACGTTGCAGGCACGCTTGTCCTTCCGCTTCTGAGCCGCCCTCGGGTTCGGATCTGGACGGACCTTTTCTCCTCCAGTGTGCTGCATGGAGCGGGCCCTTCGGGGCCCGTTTTCCGTACGGGGAAGGTGTTTGAACCTATCTGGTCACCGGTCCTCTATTCCAACCGGGCAGCGGAGTTGCTAAAGCGCTCGCAGTCGGGCGCGTGCCCGGCATGGCCCCCCGGGAAGGAAGGCAGCAATCGTGACGGCTCTGCAATTGACGAACACCAAGACACGCCGGAAAGAGGCGTTTGTCCCGCTCGATCCCAGCAATGTGCGGATGTATGTCTGTGGGCCGACCGTCTATGATCGCGCCCATCTGGGTAATGCGCGTCCGGCAGTGGTTTTTGATATGCTGTTCCGGGTGCTGCGCGCCGTTTATGGGCCCGAGAAGGTGACCTATGTTCGAAACATCACGGATGTGGAGGACAAGATCAACGCCCGTGCCGCCGAGACTGGCCGCTCGATAAAAGAGATCACAGACGAGACCAGCACATGGTATCTTGAGGACATGGCCGCGCTCGGCACGCTGGAGCCGACCCATGTTCCGCGCGCGACCCAATATATTCCGCAGATGGTCTCGATGATCGAGACCCTCATTCAAGGCGGTCATGCCTATGCGGCCGAGGGCCATGTGCTTTTCGATGTGCGCAGCTACGAGGCCTATGGTGCGCTCTCGGGTCGGTCGGTGGATGACATGATCGCGGGCGCACGGGTGGAGGTGGCGCCCTATAAACGCGATCCGATGGATTTCGTGCTGTGGAAGCCGTCCGATGCCGAGACGCCGGGCTGGCCCAGCCCCTGGGGGCGCGGGCGTCCGGGCTGGCATATCGAATGTTCGGCTATGAGCCGCGAGCTTTTGGGAGAGAGCTTTGACATTCATGGCGGCGGCAATGACTTGCAGTTTCCCCATCATGAGAATGAAATCGCGCAGAGCTGCTGCGCCCATCCGGAGGGCGAGTTCGCCAAGGTCTGGATGCATAACGAGATGTTGCAGGTCGAAGGCAAGAAGATGTCCAAATCTCTGGGCAATTTCTTCACCGTGCAGGATCTCTTTGAAGACGGGGTCCCCGGCGAGGTGATCCGGCTGGTGTTTCTGGGCACCCATTATTCCAAGCCCATGGACTGGACCGCCGCCAAGCGCGATGAGGCGACAGGCGTCTTGCGAAAATGGCGCGCGGCGGTTGCGGGCATCGAGCCCGCGCCCGCCGCGTCCCCGTCCGTCATGGCGGCACTGGTGGATGACCTTAACACGCCGGGCGCCATTGCAGGGTTGCACCAGCTGTACCGGGACGGCGACATGCCCGGATTGCTGGCCTCGGCGCAGCTAATGGGGCTCTTGACTGACGGGATGGGTGCGTGGGCTGCTGCTCCGGACGTGGATCTCTCAGTCCATGCGGCGGGCCTCGCGGCTGCGCGCGAGGCTGCCATGGCGAGCAAGGATTTCGCCGAGGTGGATCGTCTGAAATCCGCGCTACTGGCCGCGGGGGTCGAGGTGCGCATGAGTAAGGCCGGGGTCGAGTTGGTCCCCGGGCCCGACTTCGACCCGGCGAAGCTGGAGACGCAGACATGACCCGCGAGCGGCTCTTTCTCTATGACACCACGCTGCGCGACGGTCAGCAGACCCAGGGCGTGCAATTCTCGACTGCCGAAAAGCAGCAGATTGCCGCCGCACTGGATACGCTGGGGATCGACTATATCGAGGGGGGATGGCCCGGCGCGAACCCCACGGATTCGGAGTTCTTTGCCACCAGGCCCGCTTTTGCCCATGCTCGTTTTGCCGCCTTTGGCATGACCAAGCGCGCCGGGTTCTCGGCAGAAAATGACGATGTGCTGGCAGCGGTCCTGAATGCAGGCACGTCTTCGGTTTGCCTTGTGGGCAAGTCCCATGAGTACCACGTGACCCGCGCGCTCGGGATCGATCTGGCCGAGAACACCGAGAATATCCGCCGTTCTGTCGCGCATCTGAAGGCGCAGGGGCGCGAGGCGCTCTTCGATGCGGAGCATTTCTTCGACGGGTATCTGGCCAACCCGGACTATGCTCTGGAAACCCTCCACGCCGCGCTGGAGGCGGGGGCGCGCTGGGTTGTGCTCTGCGACACGAATGGCGGGCGTCTGCCGGCTGAGATTGGGGAGATCACAGCGTCGGTTGTCGCCGGCGGCGTGCCCGGGGATCAATTGGGTATCCATACCCATAACGACACGGGCAACGCCGTGGCCAACTCCCTGGCTGCGATCGATGCTGGCGCGCGGCAGATCCAAGGCACGCTCAATGGCTTGGGCGAGCGCTGCGGAAATGCGAATCTGGTGGCGCTGATCCCGACGCTTCTTCTGAAGGAGCCCTATCGCAGCCGGTTCGAAACGGGTGTGAGCGAGGCGGCGCTGACGGACCTTGTCCGGGTGTCGCGGACACTGGATGACATTCTCAACCGGGTGCCGAGCAAAAGCGCGCCCTATGTGGGGGCCTCGGCCTTTGCGCACAAAGCGGGCCTGCATGCCTCGGCGATCCTCAAAGATCCCAGCACCTACGAGCATATCGCCCCCGAAGCCGTGGGAAACGCCCGGGTCATCCCGATGTCGAACCAGGCTGGTCAGTCGAACCTGCGCAAGCGGTTGGCGGATGCGGGGATCGAGGTCGCCAAGGGCGATCCGCGCCTCGGCGGGTTGCTGGAGGAGGTCAAGCGGCGCGAGGATATCGGCTATGCTTTTGACAGTGCCCAAGCGAGTTTCGAGCTGTTGGCGCGGCGGCATCTGGAGGGGCTGCCGGAGTTCTTCGAGGTCAAACGCTACCGGGTGACGGTGGAGCGGCGCAAGAACAAGTATAACCAGATGGTCAGCCTGTCGGAGGCGGTCGTGGTCCTGAAGATCGGCGACCAGAAGATGCTCTCTGTGTCGGAATCCATGGATGAGACCGGCTGCGATCGTGGCCCGGTCAATGCGCTGGCCAAGGCACTCGGCAAGGATCTGGGCCCTTATACGCGGTTCATCGAGGACCTGAAGCTCGTGGATTTCAAGGTGCGCATCACCAATGGTGGCACCGAGGCGGTGACCCGCGTCCTGATCGACAGTGAGGACGGACAGGGTCGGCGCTGGTCTACAGTCGGAGTGTCCGCCAACATAGTGGATGCGAGTTTCGAGGCTCTGGTCGAGGCGATCCATTGGAAGCTCATCCGCGATGGCGCGACGTCCCAGGCGTTGGCGGCCGAATGACGCTCAACGCCTGCGCCGCGCTTGTGGAGCGCGGGGATCCAGAGCGGTTTCTCGCCTCGATGGCCTCGCCCGTGCCGGCGCGGTCGGTGCTCTTTCCCGTCTATGCCTTCAACCTGGAGGTCAGCCGCGCGCCCTGGGTCACCGAAGAGGTGATGATCGCCGAGATGCGGTTGCAATGGTGGCGTGACGCGCTGGAAGAAATCGGGGCCGGGGCCGCGCCGCGTGCCCATGAAGTGGTCGCGCCCTTGGACGCGGTGCTGGACGCACAGGCCTGCGCGGTGCTCGACGCCCTCGTTGTGGCGCGCCGATGGGAGATTTATCGCGAGCCATTTAAGGATGCAGACGCGTTGGATCAGTATCTCGAAGACACCGGAGCCGGGCTGGTCTGGACCCTGGGACGGCTTCTGGGCGCGGGACCCGAGGCCGAAACGCCGCTCCGGGGGCAGGGATGGGCGGCAGCGCTGGCGCGGTATCTTCGGGCGGTGCCAGAGCTTGAGGCACGCAATCGGCTGCCCCTGCTTGACGGGCGCAATGAGGCGGTTGCCAACCTCGCGCAACGCGGATTGGCGCGGCTCAGAGAGGCGCGCAAGGCCCGCGAGGCAGTCCCCCAAAAGGCCTTGCCTGCACTGCTGGCCGGCTGGCAGGCCGAGTCGATCCTGAAACAGGCCGCGTCGCAGCCGCAAGATGTGGCGGCGGGTGTGCTCGGCGGATCGGAGTTTGCCAAGCGCGCGCAGCTCGCCTGGATCAGCGCTACGGGTCGCTGGTAGCGCGGTGGCTGGCGGCTGAAGCCCCCGGCCTGTCGCGCCTCATGTCGCCGGTTTGGGCTTCAGAACCAGCCAGATCAGCGCCCCGCCTGCCAGCGCCAGGAGCGGTGCCATAGCAAGGTTCACGGCGGTCCAGCCCGCCACCACATCGCCGCCCGAGCAGTTCATCAGCCCGCCTGATGCCAGCGAGGCGATGGTCACGCAGCCAAAGACGATTGCATCGTTCAGGCCCTGAATCCGCCCTCTCTCTTCCGCGCTATGAGCGGAGGCGAGCATGGTGGTTGCGCCGATAAAGCCGAAGTTCCAGCCCACGCCCAGCAACGCGAGTGCGATGAAGAAATTCCCGAGGGCCACTCCTGACAGCGCCACCGCGCCACCCGCGCCCAGGATCAAGAGACCCGTCGCCACGATCTTCTCGACCCCGAACCGGTTGATCAGATGGCCGGTGAAAAAGCTCGGTGCGAACATTGCGATCACATGCAGGCTCACCACATCCGCTGCGTTGCCCGTGGTGAAACCGCAGCCCACCACCGCCAGCGGCGTGGAGGTCATTACGAGGTTCATCAATGCATAGGCCACCATGGCGCAGATGATTGCTGTCACGATCACGGGATCGCGGAGCATCACGCGGCGGCTCCGGCCACCCTCCGGGCCTTTCTTGGCGGGGGCGGGCTTTGGGATGTCGAGGAAGAAGAAGAGGCCAATGCCGATCAGGTTGATCGCCAGGGCCACGAGATAGGTGCCGAGAAACGGCACCACGAAGAGATCGGTCGTTACTTTCACCAGCTGCGGCCCAATCAGCGCCGACACCAGCCCACCGGCCATCACATAGGAGATCGCCTTGGGCCGGAACCCCTCGCTGGCCGTGTCGGCTGCCGCAAAGCGGTAAAAGCCCTGCGCGCTCATATAGCTTCCGGTCAGGAAGGAACCGAGCAGGAAGATCCAGAAATTTCCCGTGGCGAGACCCACGGCACCTATCACGCTACCCAAAGCGCCGCCGAGCGCGCCGATCACGAAACCGGTGCGTCGTCCATAGCGTTGCATGACTGTCGAAAGCCAAGGGGCCGTGGCCATGGACCCGAAGACGATCAGCGAGATCGGCAAGGTTGCGAGGCAGGGATGCGGCGTCAGCATCTGACCGGCCAGCCCGCCGATCACGAAGATCATCGTGATCTGGCTGCCGAGAAAGGCCTGCGCCGCCACGAGGACCGCCACATTGCGCTTGGCGCGGGCGTCGTCCATCGGGGCCGTATCAGTAAGCATGGTCATGGCGCAGTGCTAACGGGTTGAAGGGGGCGGGGGAAGCGGCCTTTCGGTCGCGCTGGTTTGCTTGGCAGGTTCATGCGGGTGCAATGAGATGGGCAAAGCTGCCGGCCACGGACCCCATGCGCAGACCCATCTTAGGCAGGGCTTCGCCTGCGGCATCCCGAGCGGCAAAGAGCGGCGCCCCCTCGGCATGCAGCGTACGAGCGTAGTGAAATTCATGGCCAGTCAATGCGCCCGCGAACCCACCGCCGAAAGGGGTAAGACGGCGATAGCCCAGATGCAGCTTTCGTGCGGCGAACGACGTCTCAAGCCGCAAGAGCCCAGCCATGGCGTGCCGCGTGCCCGCCGCATCGACCAGACCATCTCCCAGCACCATGTATCCCCCGCATTCCCCGTAAATCCGAACGCTGTCCTTCGCCGCTGAGCGCAGGCTGTCGAGGAACACTGTCGCGCTTGCAAGCTGCCCCGCGTGGAGTTCCGGGTACCCTCCGGGCAGAAAGACGGCATCCACATCCGTGGGGATCGGGTCATCCGCAAGAGGCGAGAGTTCGAGCAGCTCGGCGCCCGCCCTGCGCCAGGCCGTCAACAGATGCGGATACGCAAAGGCAAAGGCGTCATCCCTTGCGACGGCGATCCGCTGGCCCAAGGGCTTTAGATGCCCGGTCTGGTCGGAGGCTGGCAAAGCAGAGGGCAGAGGCGCGGCAAGTGCACAGAGCGCGTCCAGATCCACAGCCTCGCCCACCCGGGTTCCGGCAAGGTCCAGAAAGCTGCGCAGATCCGCGCGCTCCTGCGCCTGAACAAGGCCCAGATGACGCGACGGGGTGCCAAGCTCCGCATCCCTGTGAAGCGCGCCCAGCACCGGGATGTCCAGCGGCGAGAGAGCCGCGCGCAACAGAGCTTCATGTCGGGCTGAGCCGACCTTGTTCAGGATCACGCCAGCGATCCGTACCTCGGGGTCGAACCGCGCGAACCCGGCGACCAGCGGCGCGATGGAATGGGCCATGCGCGCGGCATCCACCACCAGCACGACGGGCAGGTTCAAAACCCGCGCGAGATCCGCGCAGGATCCGCGTCCGTTGGCGCTGCCATCCACGGCCCCGTCAAACACCCCCATCGCGCCTTCGATCACGAGCGTTCCGGGGCCCGTGGCGAGACTACGGATCATCTCCGGCGCCATGGCCCAGGCATCCAGATTGACACACGGACGCCCAGTGGCGGCTGCGTGGAACTGCGGGTCAATGTAGTCGGGGCCAGATTTCGCGCCGCGAACCGGCACGCCCCTGGCGGTCAGGGCCGCCAGAATGCCCAAGGTCACCGTGGTTTTTCCCGCGCCCGAGCCGGGGGCGGCGAGGATCAGTCCGCGCCCGGGATCTGCGGTCATCCAGCCTCCGCCGGGCGTCCGCGTCCGAGCGGGTCTAGATCCCGGGCGGCTGCGCCTGCGGCCATGGCCTGCCAGTCGAGGACCTGCCGCATCAGCACTGCGCGCCCGATGCAGATGATCGCTGGCGGGGTGAGGCCGCTCGCAGCGATGTCTTCGGCCACGCGACTGAGAGTTGTCTCCAGAACCTGCTGGTGCTCTGTCGCCGCAGAGGTCACCACCGCAACCGGCTCATCCCCCGCACGACCACCTGCCATCAGCGCGGACGAGATCCGCGCGATATGCTTCATCCCCATATAGATCACGATGACCTGACTGCCTCGGGCGATCCCCTCCCAATCGAGGGTCGAGGGGGTCGCGCCGCTTTGATCGTGTCCGGTTACAAAGGTCACGGACTGGTTTACATCGCGGTGTGTCACCGGCACGCCAGCATAGGCCAGCCCGCCAATACCCGCTGAAATGCCGGGAATGATCCGGATCGGAATGCCGTGCTGCACAAGGCTTTGGGCTTCCTCACCGCCACGTCCGAAGACAAACGGGTCACCGCCCTTCAGGCGCAGCACCCGCCGTCCTTCGCGCGCCAGCGCCACCAACCGCAGAGAAATATCCCGCTGCTTGGCCGAGGGCTTGCCGCCGCGCTTGCCCGCATAGATCTTTTCCGCTGCTGGATTTGCCCAGTCCAGAACCCGGTCATCCACCAGCGCGTCATAGACGATGACATCCGCTTGCCGCAGGGCATTGAGCGCATGCAGGGTCAGAAGTCCGGGATCGCCCGGTCCAGCACCGCAGAGCCAAACCCAGCCCGGTTCGAGCTCGGGCAGGTGAGAGAAAAGAGAGTCGCTCATGGCGCTGTTATGGCAGCGCAATTCCGAACCGCAAAGAGGCCAAGCGACGCAATAGAGCCTGTTTGCGCAGCCTGAACGGGGGCGTATAGTCGCGCCGATGACACGCAAGCCCGATCCTGAACAGACGCTGCGCCGTGGCTGGACGACCGGGGCCTGTGCGACCGCGGCGACCAAGGCTGCGCTGATGGCGCTGTGGGAAGGGGCGTTCCCCGCTGACGTCACGATCACGCTTCCCAAGGGCGAGACCCCGGTTTTTGCACTGGCGCACCGGGCTTCCGGGCCGGACTGGGCCGAGGTGGGAATCACCAAGGATGCGGGGGACGACCCGGATGTGACCCATGGCGCATTGGTGATCGCGCGGGTGCGCGCCAGAGCGGGGGGCGTGCGGTTTCGCGCAGGCGATGGGGTTGGTCACGTGACCAAGGCCGGGTTGCCCATCGCCGTAGGCGAGCCGGCGATCAACCCGGTGCCTCGCGCCATGATGACCGAGGTCGTCCAGTCGCTGGCCGCCGCAGTCGGGCGTGCGCCGGATGTTGAGATCACGATCTCGATCCCCGGCGGAACAGAGCTTGCGGCCAAAACCTGGAATCCGCGTCTCGGAATCAAGGGTGGGTTGTCCATCCTAGGGACCACGGGCGTCGTGCGCCCGTTCTCCTGCGCGGCCTGGATCGCCTCGATCCATCGCGGCATTGACGTCGCCCGGGCCGAGGGCCTTGCCCATGTGGCCGGGACCACCGGGGCCACGTCGGAATCGACGGTGCAAGCGCTCCACGCGCTGCCGGATCACGCCATGCTGGATATGGGCGATTTCGTCGGCGGCATGGTTAAATACCTGCGCAAGAACCCGGTGCCGCGCCTGACCGTGGGGGGCGGGATCGGGAAGATGACCAAGCTCGCCCAAGGGGCTGTGGACTTGCACTCCAAGCGCTCGCAAGTAGACCTTGCGGCGCTGGCGCAGAGCATGGACGACCCGAGGCTCGCAACCTGCAACACTGCGCTCGAGGCGCTGGAGATCGCCGGAGAACCGCTGGCCGAACATGTGGCCGAGATCGCCTGCGTGCGGCTGCGCGATCTGGTCGGGCCGCAGGTCACTGTGGACACCGTGGTGATTGACCGGAAGGGCGCGATCTGGGGGCGTGCGGAATGAAACATGTTCTGCTGCTGGGCGGGACCAGCGAGGCGCGGGATCTGGCACGGGCGCTCGCCGGGCGCGTGGCGCTCACGGTCTCGCTTGCGGGGCGGACCCGCGCGCCGGAGTTGGACGGTGTGGCCACGCGGATCGGAGGGTTTGGCGGGGCGGCGGGCTTCGCCCGGTACCTGTGTGATGCCGGGATCGACGCAGTTCTCGACGCCACTCACCCTTTCGCCGCTGCCATGTCTCGGCGCAGCGCTGCGGTCGCCGCCGAGCGGGGGGTGCCCTATCTTATGTTGCGCCGTCCGGGATGGCAGGCGCGCGCCGGGGATAACTGGATCCGCGTGCCAGACACAGCCCAAGCTGCGAGCATCCCCGGGCCCGAGGATCGTGTGTTTCTCGCCACCGGGCGGCAGACCTTGCTGGACTTTGCCCAGATGCAGGCGGCCCGGTGCTGGTGTCGTCAGATCGACCCGCCCGAGGAGGCGTTTCCTTTTCCGAACGGCGCGTTCCTGGTTGGGCGTCCGCCCTTTCCCGAAGCAGAGGAAATCGCTCTGTTCCAGGGGCTTGGCGTGACCCTTCTGGTGGTGAAAGACGCCGGCGGGGCAGCCAGTCGCAGCAAGCTGGACGCGGCCCGCGCGCTTGGGATCCGGGTAATCATGATTGATCGACCGGACCTGTCGGATTTGCCCCAGGTTGCCACAGTCGCCGAGGCTTTGGCCTGGATTGAGGAATGCAGATGTCCATCGGACGCATAATCGAAACCCCGGAATGCGTGGCGGAGGGTTGCGCCTATCTCGCCGAGATCGAGCCACGCTTTGCAACAGCCTTCGCGGCGACGGGGCCCTTGCCGCTGCGCCTGCGTGCGGATGGGTTTGAGGCCTTGCTCTCGGCGATTGTCAGCCAACAGGTCTCGGTTGCGGCGGCCAATGCGATCTGGGCCCGGCTCAAGGCCGCGAAGCTCACCGGGCCGCGCAAAGTGCTCTGGGCGACGGAGGAGGAGTTGCGCGCCTGCGGTCTCTCGCGCCAGAAGGTCCGCTATGCCAAGGCGCTGGCGGAGGCGCGGATCGGATTTGCCGATTTGCGTGATGCGCCGACGGATGCGGTTGTCGCGACCCTCATCGAAGTGCCCGGAATCGGGCGCTGGACCGCCGAGATTTATGCGATGTTCTCGCTCGGGCGGGCGGATGTCTTTGCCGCCGCTGATCTGGCTCTGCAGGAATCGGCCCGCGTGCTTTTTGATCTGCCGGAGCGGCCCAGCGAGAAGGCCCTGCGGGAGATGGCCGCGGCCTGGTCCCCCTGGCGGGCGGTTGCGGCCCGCGGGCTCTGGGCCTACTACCATGTGGCCAAGAACCGGGAGGGCATTCGATGACGCGTATTCTGGACATGGGCCGCAAGGGTCCTGCACAAGGCACCGCCAAGCGGGTGGTTGTGCTGCTCCATGGTTATGGCGCCGATGGCAATGACCTGCTGGGGCTGGCCGATCCACTCTCGCCGCATATGCCCGACACGGCTTTCGTTGCCCCTAACGCGCCGGAGGTCTGCGTCAACAACCCCATGGGATTCCAGTGGTTTCCGATCCCATGGCTCGACGGCTCTTCGGAGGAAGAAGCCGCCACGAGCATGGAGCGGGCGGTTGAAGACCTGAACGCGTTTCTGGATACTGTACTTGAGGATGAAGGGATAACCCCCGACAACCTCATGCTTTTGGGCTTTTCGCAGGGCACGATGATGAGCCTCCACGTGGCGCCCCGCCGCGATGAGCCCGTGGCCGGGGTCGTGGGCTTTTCCGGGCGCCTGCTGGGGCCCGAACGGCTCGAAGACGAGATGAAGGTCAAAATGCCTATCCTGCTGATCCACGGGGATCAGGACGATATGGTGCCACCAGCCTCTCTGCCGGAGGCGGGCAACGCGCTCTCGGCGGCGGGGTTCGAGGTCTATGCCCATGTCTCCAAGGGCACGGGTCACGGGATCGCGCCGGACGGGCTCTCGGTGGCGCTGGCCTTCATGCGCGACAAGTTGGGGCTTGAGGAGAGCTAGGGCACGCCTGCGCACCCATCGCACGCGCGTCGTTGGCCGTCACATCTGCGTCATACTCGGACCTTAGCTCTTGCAAGCAAGTACCGTATTTGCGGGGCTTGTCAGGTGGCGAACGCCATATATAGTAATAGCAAGCGAACGGGGCGGGGTGTCCCGCCTTGGTCCAGACCTGGATAGACGAGGCGGAGACGGAGTCCCATGAGTGAGACGATCGAGCGCGAGTTTCGAACGAGTTTTGTCAGAGATCCCCAAAGCCTCCGCCACAATCCGGCCCTTGTGCTGAACGCTGATTATAGGCCTTTGTCCTACTACCCGCTGTCGCTCTGGACATGGCAAGAAGCGGTCAAGGCGGCCTTCCTCGACAGGGTAACGATCCTAGCGGAATACGAGGATGTGGTCCGCAGCCCTACCACCGAGATACGGGTCCCGTCGGTTGTTGTTCTCAAAGACTATGTGAAACCTCAAAAGCGCGTGGCCTTCACGCGCTTTAATTTGTTTTTGAGGGACCAGTTCTGCTGCCAATACTGTGGCGCGAAGGGAGATCTGACCTTTGACCACGTGGTGCCGCGCGCCAGTGGCGGTGTAACGAGCTGGGAAAACGTGGTCGCGGCCTGCTCGAAATGCAATCTCAAGAAGGGGTCGAAATCCCTGCGCGCCTCGGGCATGTCCCTGCGCCAGACCCCGCGCCAACCGGCGGCGGAGCAGTTGCGGAACATGGGTCGGAAATTCCCACCCAATTACCTCCACGAAAGCTGGATGGACTTCCTCTACTGGGATGCTGAACTGGAGGCGTGAGGCCGCTATCGGCCTTGCTTGCCGTTACGTCCCGTCACGGGCAGATTCACCGTTGATTTTTCCGCCTGCCTTGGCCTAAGGACGCCCTACGCAGGGCTGCGGCGCTGCGGGTGCTTTTCCTGTTTTCCGACTTCCTCACCGGCGTCCCAATCCGCGGGCGCAGTTCCGTATTGATGTTCGATGGGGCCCGCCCGTGAAGCTCAAAATCGATGTGTCGATGAATTACCAGCTGGATCCGTCTCGCCGCGTTCTACTGGCGCTGGAAGTGGCCGAAACCGGGGATCAAACCGTTCACCGGAGCCATCTCGACATTGACCACGCGGAGATTCGCCATGTCGAAGGGTCAGGCCGCGTGGGACAGCGCAGCTGGGCGCAGATTGGCATCGATCAGATGTGGCTTGGCTATCGCGCCGAGGTCGAGATCAGCCGCCCAACTGTGGATCTTGCCCGCTTGCGGGCCACACCACTGCATGATCTGCCGGGCGAGGCGCTGTGCGCGTTGCGGCCCTCGCGGTTTTGCCAGTCGGACAAGTTCACGGCCTTTGTCGAGCGGCGTTTTGGCGGGCTGGACGGGGGCGCGAAGCTCGCGGCGATCCTCGACTGGATCGACGAAGAGATGATCTATGTCCCCGCGAGTTCCGATGCGGAAACCACGGTGATGGAGACCTTCGTGGATCGTCAGGGAGTCTGCCGCGACTACGCGCACATGGTTTGCGCCCTCTGCCGGGCCGCGAATATTCCGGCGCGCTATGCTTCGGTCTATGGCCTCGGGGTGGTTCCGGAGGATTTCCATGCGGTGGCACAAGTCTGGCTGGACGGGGCGTGGCGGCTCGTGGATGCGACCCGCATGTGCGCGCCGGATCAGATGGTGCTGATTGCTGTCGGGCGAGACGCCTGCGACGTGGCTTTCATGGAGACCGAAGGGTTTGCCAGCATGATCACCCAGCAGGTGCGCGTCACTCCGCTCTGATCTGGAATGTCAGGCCGAGCAGCTTGCCCCACCCAGCACGCAGAACTTGGCGCAGTGGGGGTGGTTGAGTTGCACCGATCCCTCCGCCTCGGCCAGGCTCGTGCCAAGTTCGAACTCCGGGCTGTAAGGCAGCAGCGTGCAGGCCAGCACGGTGGGCTTCTCGGCCCCGCGCCGTTTGACGACCATACGCGACGATGCGCACATGATATCGTCAGGTGACTTGTTGAGGATCCCCCAGCATCCCGTTGTAATCTCGGGCACTTCGGCGGTCTCGTCCATCTCCGGAAACAACACGGTCTGACCCGGGTTCCGGGCGTCGATCTGGTAGCCACGCGCCTCGAAAAGGGCGGCGTATCCGTCGCGGCTTTCGGCGTCAGTCTCGCCCCAGACCGTGCGACCGGCAACGGCCATCCGGATCCCGTTATCGCGCAGCCAGTCCATCCCTTCGAGGGTGCGGGCAAAGCTGCTCTTGCCGCGCTCTTCGTCATGGCGCGCTTCGGACCAGTGATCGACGCTGATCCGAAGGGTCAGCTTCTCGCCATAACTCTCTTGCAGCTCCAGCAGACCGGCGCGCATGGACTTGCGCATCATCGGGCGCATGGCATTGGTCAGGATCAGAACCTCGTAGCCGCGCGCCAGGCAATCGCGCGCCATCTCGATCATCTCGGGGTTCATGAAGGGCTCACCACCGGTGAAGCCGATCTCGCGCACATTCCAGTTCCGTGTCTCAAGCTGGTCGAGATAGTCGCGTACTTCGGCGGCCTTTATGTAGACCAGTTTATCATTGGTCGGCGAACTCTCGATGTAGCAATTCACACACGCGATGTTGCACAGGGTACCCGTATTGAACCAAAGCGTGTCCGGCTTTGTCAGGGCCACAGACGCCCGCGGCTCGCCCGCAGCAGTGACATACGGGTCCTGGAATTTACCGGCGTTGGCTGCGAGGTCTTTCATCGTGGTCTCCGTGTTGCACCCTAGAGGTACGCTGCATCCGCAAAAGAGAAAAGCCATGACACTTGTAGTGACGCTGTTGTGAAGGCATCCTTTTCTTAATGCGTGCTGGACAGGCACGCGCGCGCCACGTAATTAGGCTGCGTTAGCGCTAACGATAGCGCGCTTGCGCAACCCGATATGTCCTGTGGAGAAAGCGGTATGGTCACTCGCGTAATTCCGGTTGAGGTGTTTGATCTTGTGGTCTTCGGAGGCACCGGGGATCTGGCGCGACGCAAGATCCTGCCCGGGCTGTTCCGGCGCCATCTGGCCGGGCAAATCCCCGAGGATGCACGGATCGTTGGTGCGGCCCGGTCTGAAATGGATGCCGAGGCGTACCGGGCGTTCACCCGCGAGGCACTGCATGAATTCGCCCCCAAATCCTGCGAAGACGAGGCGCGCGTAGACGAGTTCCTCGCCATGCTGGAATACGTCGCCATTGATGCGAGGGGCGAGGGCGGCTGGGCCGAGCTGGCCGGTCTGATGCGTGAGGGTAAGGTGCAGGCCTTTTACTTCTCTGTGGCTCCGGCGCTCTTTGGGGATCTGGCCGAGCGTCTGCACCTGCACAAGATCGCGACCAAGGAGGCCCGGATCGTTGTCGAGAAGCCCTTCGGCCGGGATCTCGCGTCGGCCAAGGCTCTGAATGCCGGGCTCGCGACCTTCTTTGACGAAGATCAAATCTACCGGATCGATCACTATCTCGGAAAAGAGACGGTGCAGAACCTCATGGCGGTGCGGTTTGGCAATGTGCTTTTTGAGCCGCTCTGGAACGCGCAATTTGTGGATCACATCCAGATCACCGTGGCCGAGACCGTGGGCGTCGGCGGGCGTGGCGAGTATTACGACAAGTCCGGGGCCATGCGGGATATGGTCCAGAACCACCTGATGCAGCTCCTGTGTCTGATCGCCATGGAGCCGCCCAGCCATTTCGACCCGGACGCGGTGCGCGACGAAAAGCTCAAGGTGATCCGCGCGCTTGATCCTGTGGAACCCGATGACCTCGTGCGCGGCCAGTATCGCGATGGGGATGATGGGCCGAGCTATCTCGAGGAGGTGGGCGATCCGAACTCGAACACCGAGAGCTTCATTGCTATCAAAGCCCATGTGGCCAACTGGCGCTGGAATGGCACGCCGTTTTATATGCGCACGGGTAAGCGGCTCCGGGCGCGGATGTCCGAAATCGTCGTGGTTTTCAAAGAGACGCCGCACTCGATTTTTGGCGCGGATGCCGGGCGGAGCGCGAATATCCTGACCATCCGCCTGCAGCCCGACGAGGGCATGACCCTGCAGGTCACGATCAAGGAGCCGGGCCCGGGCGGAATGCGGCTGATTGATGTGCCGCTCGACATGAGTTTCGCCGATGCCCTGGGCGAGAGCGGAAATGAGATGCCGGATGCTTATGAACGGCTTATCATGGACGTGGTCCGCGGCAACCAGACCCTGTTCATGCGGGGCGACGAGGTAGAGGCCGCCTGGGCCTGGACCGACCCGCTGATCGCTGGATGGGGCGCGCGCCGTGACCGCCCGCAAAGCTATCACCCGGGCACAAACGGACCCGAGGACAGCCTGATGTTGCTGCACCGGGATGGACGTCGCTGGCGCGACTTGGAGGCGTAATGCAGCTTGAAACCTATCCCGATCGGGACCTGCTGATGATGCGGTTGGCGGACCGGATTTCCGCCGACCTGAAGGAGTGCCTGCTGACCCATGAGCGCGCGACCCTCTGCGTTCCTGGCGGCACAACGCCCGGCCCCGTTTTCGACATCCTGAGCGCTGTGGATCTGGACTGGGCGCGGGTCAATGTCTTGCTCAATGACGAGCGTTGGGTGCCCGAAAGCTCCGACCGCTCGAACACCGCGCTTCTGCGCCAGCGGCTTCTCACTGGGCGCGCAGCGAAGGCAAAGTTGATCCCGCTTGTCTCCGACGCGGCCACCCCCGAAGAGGGGCTTGGGGCACTAACCGAAGGTCTCGACGGGGTGTTGCCGATCTCGGTGCTGCTGTTGGGCATGGGCGAGGACATGCATACGGCGTCGCTCTTTCCCGGCGCGGACCAGCTCGATCTCGCGCTCAGTGATGATGCGCCACCGCTGGTGGCCATGCGTGCGCCCGGCGCGCCCGAGCCACGCATCACGCTTAGTGCGCCTGTGCTCAAGCAGGCGATGAAAACCCACATCCTGATTGTCGGGCCCGGCAAGAAAGCGGCGCTGGATCAAGCCGCAGCCTCCGGCCCGGTCGAAGATGCCCCGGTGCGTACCGTGCTGCCAAATGCGATGGTGCACTGGGCCGAATAACTCCCAACGCTTTTCAAGGAATACATCATGTCCGTCTGGCAACGTCTCTCTTTCCACCATGACCAGACCAAGGACCGCAAGATCCTCGACTTATTCGAGGATCCCGACCGCGCGACCGCATTTTCCGCCCGGCTCGGCGATATGGTCTTTGATTACTCCAAGACGAACATCGATCTCGCTGGACGCGATCTGCTCGTCTCGCTTGCCGAAGACGCGCGGGTGGGCGCGCGCCGTGATGCGATGTTTTCAGGCGCGGCGATCAACGAGACCGAGGGCCGCGCGGTGCTGCATACGGCTCTACGGGCGCTGGACGCATCCGTGACCGTGGATGGGGTCGATGTGATGCCGGAGGTGCGCGCGACCTATGACCGGATGGTGGCGTTTTGTGCGGATGTGCGCGGTGGAGGCTTCACCGGGGCAGGGGGCAAGATCACCGACGTGGTCAATATCGGGATCGGTGGCTCGGATCTTGGTCCCGCGATGGCAGCGATTGCGCTGTCACCCTATGCGGATGGCCCCAAGGTTCACTTCGTGTCCAATGTTGACGGCGCGCAGATCGCCGAGACCCTTGCACCGCTCGATCCGACCACGACGCTGGTGATCGTTGCCTCCAAGACCTTCACCACCATCGAGACCATGACCAATGCCGAGACTGCCCGGGCATGGATGGCCAAGGCGGTGGACGACCCGGCAGCGCAGTTCGCGGCTGTCTCGACCAGCGCGGAGAAGACCGCTGCCTTCGGCATCGCGCCCGAGCGCGTATTCGGCTTCGAGGACTGGGTCGGGGGCCGCTACTCCATGTGGGGGCCGATCGGCTTGAGCCTGATGATGGCTGTCGGGCCGGAGGATTTTCGTGCATTCCTCGAGGGCGGTGCCGCGATGGATGCCCATTTCCGCGAAGCTCCTCTGGCCGAAAACCTGCCCGTGCTGCTCGCACTCGTGGGGATCTGGCATCACCAGATTAGCGGTCACGGGACACGGGCGGTTCTACCCTATGATCAGCGTCTGGCGCGGCTGCCCGCCTATCTCCAGCAGTTGGAGATGGAGAGCAACGGCAAGCGTGTGGCGATGGACGGAACGCTGCTCGAGCGGACTGCGGGCCCGGTGGTCTGGGGCGAGCCGGGCACCAACGGTCAGCACGCGTTCTACCAACTGATCCATCAAGGCCAGCAGGTTGTGCCTTGCGAGTTTCTCCTCGCGGCGAAGGGACATGAACCCGATCTGGCCCATCAGCACCGGCTGCTTGTGGCCAATTGCCTGGCGCAATCCGAGGCACTCCTGCGCGGGCGGAGCTTCGAGGTGGCGACCGAGATGATGGCGGCCAAGGGCCTCAGCGGGGCCGAGTGCGACCGGCAGGCCCGCCACCGGGTCTTTCCGGGCAATCGGCCCTCGACGACGCTGGTCTATCCGCTGCTCACGCCGTTCATCCTCGGCCAGATCATCGCGCTCTATGAACACCGGGTCTTTGTCGAGGGCGTGATCCTCGGCATTAACTCCTATGACCAATGGGGTGTCGAGCTCGGCAAGGAGCTGGCAACGGCTCTCGGTCCGGTGGTTGCGGGGAACGCGTCCGCTGAGGGCAAGGATGGCTCAACACAGGCGCTGGTCAGCTTCGTGCGCGCTCACGCCTGACGAGGCTTTGCGCCGTCGCGCGCTTCAAGCACCGCGCGCTGATCCGGGCTCAGCGGGACGCCGGTTTTGCCATCGGCGTCCAAAAGGACAATCGCGGCATGGCCTTCGGCCCGGAGCTGCCCCTCGACAAAGACGCCGTAGTGCATCTGGAAACTTGTCCGCCCCAGAGTGACCGTGCGGCCCGTCGTGATGTAAGTCTCGCCCAGATGGAGCGGCGCGTGGTAGGTTACGCCGACCGCACGCATCACCAGAAGTGGCTCGCCCGGCACATAGTTATACACCCCGTATTCGGCCAGATAGGCGACGCGCAGGCTTTCGAACCAGCTGAGATAAACCGCGTTGTTCACATGGTTCAGCGCGTCCAGCTCATGAAACCGCACCCGGTCGGCCATCCCAAACTGCCAGGGCTCGGGCACGCCATGCTCGCGCAGGGCAGGGCCAAGCAGCGGGGTCAGAACGGGGGGCGTATTCGGCATGGCAGTGTCATGACTTGGAGCGGGTAACGGGAATCGAACCCGTAACTTAAGCTTGGGAAGCTCGCGTGATACCTTTTCACCATACCCGCGCTGTGACGGTTGGCATAGCCAAGGTGCCTGATGTCGTCAATCGCATTTATCCCCGTCGGCGGCGTCTTCGTCCGCCACCTTCACCGCTGCCGCCAGCGTTGAAACTCACCTCAGGCAGCGTGACAATCCTTGAGAGCTCAGGGAAAGAGGCCGTGGCGTGGGGGATCGCGTTGGCGGCGACGAAATGCTCCTGAAAGCGGGGCTCGATGGCGGTCTCGATCTTGCTGATCTCTGCGACGGTAGCCTCGATTTCGCGGCGTGCGGCCCGACTGCAAAGCGCCATGCGCGCGCCAGTTCCCGCCGCATTGCCCGCCGATTGAACCTTGTCCAGCGGGGCGTCCGGGATCATGCCGAGCACCATGGCGTGTTTCGGCGAGATATGCGCACCAAAGGCCCCGGCCAACGTGACCCGGTCCACCCGCTCGACTTCCATCTCATCCATCAGGAGCCGTGCTCCGGCATAGAGTGCCGATTTCGCAAGCTGGATCGCGCGGATATCGCCCTGTGTCACGGTAACCACCGGTCCACCATCTGCCCGACCGTCATAGAGTATGTAGGCATAGGTCCGCCCCTCGGCGACGCAGCGTGTGGTCCTTGTCTGCTCTGGCCCGCCGATCAGGCCGGACGGGTCGAGAAGGCCCGCGATGCGCATCTCGGCCACGGCTTCGATGATGCCCGAGCCGCAGATGCCGGTGATGCCGCTCACGGCGGTCTCGGTCGCGAAGTCCGGATCATCGGACCAGAGCTCGGAGCCGATCACCCGGAAACGGGGTTCTTTCGTCAGCGGATCGATCTCCACCCGTTCGATGGCACCGGGGGCGGCGCGTTGACCCGAGCTGATCTGTGCGCCCTCAAATGCGGGACCCGTGGGGGAGGAGCACGCAAGGACCCGGTCGCGATTGCCCAGCAGGATCTCGGCGTTGGTGCCGACATCGACGATCAGGACGAGCTCGTCTGATTTGTCTGGTGCCTCGGAAAGCGCGACGGCCGCTGCATCCGCGCCCACATGGCCGGCAATGCAGGGCAGCAGGTAGGCGCGCGCCGCCGAATTCGCTGCAGTCAGACCCATTTCGGATGCCGCAAGTTCCAGCGCGCCGGACGTGGCGAGCGCGAAGGGGGCCTGTCCCAGCTCAACCGGATCGATCCCGAGCAGCAGGTGATGCATCACCGGATTGCTCACAAAGACGAGCTCAAGCACATCGGTCGGTGGGATGCCTGCCTCGGCGCAGATCTCCTTGGTCAAGGTATCGAGGGCCTCTCGGACCGCGTCGGTCATCGCATCCGCGCCATCCGCGTTCATCATGGCATAGGAAACGCGGGACATCAGGTCTTCGCCAAAGCGGATCTGAGGGTTCATCAGTCCCGAGGAGGCCGCGACCTCCCCCGTGCTGAGATCGCAGAGATGCCCGGCGATGGTTGTGGAGCCGAGATCCACGGCGAGCCCCCACACAGGCCCTTCGTGATAGCCCGGCCAGATCTCCACCAGAATGGGCTGGGCGCTGGCCGTGTTGACTGCGACCGTGACCTGCCACGCGCCCTTGCGGAGGGCAGGTTGAAGCTTGCGCAGGACACTCAGGGGGGCCGTCACTTGTGGAAGGTCCCACTGCGCCGTAAGCGCCTCGTTCAGCCGTTCGAAATCGCCGGAAGGCTCGTCCATATCCGGTTGCGCCACCTCGACGAAGTATAGGCGGGTCGCGGGATCCATGGCAATGGCGCGTGTGCTCGCCGCCTTGCGCACGACCTGACGGTGAACCTGGCTGGTCGCCGGTACGTCGATCACCATATCGCCCCGGATACAGGCCTGGCAGCCGAGGCGGCGTCCCTTCGCGAGGCCGCGCTTGTCGTCATAACGCGCCTCGACCGCGTTCCATTCGGTGAGCGAGTCTTCCGAGACCTCCAGTCCGAATTTCGGAAAGCTGCCAAAGGACGGGGTGATCTGGCATTTGGAGCAGATCCCGCGCCCGCCGCAAACGCTGTCGAGATCCACGCCCAATTGTCGGGCCGCGTCGAGCACGCTGGTGCCTTTGGCCACGCGACCGCGTTGGCCCGAGGGCGTGAAGACAACCATGGCATCGCCAGTATCTGCAGAGACTGCAGATGCCACGAGGTCCTGAGCAGGGGGCGTATCATTGGCCATGGGGAGCGCCTTTGAGGATTTCACACTCCGATATGTAAAGCGTCCACCGCGCGGCTAAAGCGCAAAGCCGACACCAGAAGGATCATTCTCGTCACAATGATCATGAACGCCCTTCAAGAGCGCTCAAAACAGGGTCTAGCGACCGACTCGCGCGAATTCCGAGCGCACATCCGGCCCAATACCGAGATAGCCTGCGGTGACTTTGGCGATGTGATCGGTGATCCGCACTTTCTGGGTGATGCCTTGTGCTTCGGCCTCCAGGGCCTGATCACCGACAAGTGCCACAAGATCGGCCTGGATCGTCTCGGCATCTGTGAGGGCAGCACCGCTGCGCATGTCGAACACCTGCATGGCGTAGGTGATGTTGTGCACGCCCGAGCTGCTCAGCCCGTAGCGGGCGATCTCGGTTAGGGCATGGAACGTGCCCACGGTTACCTTGATCCGCACGGGGGTCGCGCCGGAGAGGCCCGAGGCCCCGCGTCTCACCCCCGCTTCAACGATCTCCGCGACCTGTGCGTAGCGCGACCCGTCACCCAAGGGGTCCTCCCGCCAGACGATATCCGCGTCGGGCAGGTAGACATTGTCCTCGCTCACAGTGAGCGTTTCGGGCACGGTTACCACCACATCGCCCAAACGCCAGTTTTGCGATGTCTCCACTGATACCGGGGTCTCGTAGCTGGTCTGCCATGATGAACAGGCGGCGAGGAGCGCGAGGCTCAGAAACAGGCTCAGGATCGCTTTCATGGCATCTCTCTTTCGCGGTGCGGTCCCCCGCGCCTAGCATCCGATTGGTAAAGATATCGGCAAGATCCGCTATTTTCGACGGCAATGGCGCAGGATTGTCAACGTGTCCTCCGGGTGTTTACCCGTCTTCGGCGGTGGCGCGCGCCTTCAGGAGCCGAGGATGCCGGGTCCGAGAATCCAGACGGCGACGGGCACCGGGGCCGCCGCGCAAGCAGTTGTCAGCAACGTCGCGCGAGGCCTGTAGAGGCGGCTCAGACCCGCGATGAGAGATAACCCACCGCCACCGCCGATCACAGAGTTGCCCGGCAGGTTCAGGGCGGCTGCCAGCGCCAGATACCTGTACCTTATCACATACGGACCAAGCCAATCGGGCAAACGGCTGCGCAGCAGGGCCAGTCGCCGCTCGGGGCTCAGAACCGAAATCTGGTCGAGCAGAGCGCAGGCCTTGCGCAGGCGCAGATCCTGAAACACCCCGTGGAGCCAGGCATAGGGTAGGGCCCGTCCGGCCATAAACGCCATCCCGAGTCCGAGCACCGTCGCGCCGTAGACAAAGGGCGCAATCGACGCCCCTTGCAACACCAGAAGGGTCACGCCGATCTCAATTCCAGGCACGAAGGGAATGGCAATGAGCAACGCGTAGAGCGTGAGCGCCAGCAGGAGGACAGAGAGTTGTACCGGACCTCGCGTGGCTTCCGGCAGGGTCCCGGCCGTGTCCATTGCGTGCGTGATCAGCGCTTGCGCGACAAAGGCGATCGCCAGAATGGCCACAATCCTGATACCGAGCCGGAGCGCCGTTTTGCCCAGACCCGGGGGCGCATAGCCCAGATGTTCGGGCGTGTCGGAGGGGGCTTTGGGGATCACCAGCAAAGGGTGGCCCCGTTGGAGTTGCAAAGCAAGCTTTGCCTGCGTCCCCGGGGTCGCAGGCTCAGCCCGCGCGGCGGCGTCCGCCTCGGCGACCGCCACGTGCGCCCCCACCGGCTGCGGCGGCTTTGGCAGCCTCCGGGAAGGGCGTGCCGGCCTTGTGGGCCTCGAGCACGCGGGCGAAATTGATCCACTGCCCACCATTGGGGTCATGGTTCATGAGGAAGTTGGCAGCGTGGATCGCCTCCATCTCCTGGGCGCGGATCGGGTTCATGATCGCGCTTGTCATACCCGCCGCGATGGCCATCGGCAGGAAGGCCGCGCCCAGCCCATGACGGTTGGGCAGACCGAAACTGATGTTGGAGGCACCGCAGGTGGTGTTCACGCCCAGCTCATCGCGCAGCCGCGCCACCAGCGTAAACACCTGCCGCCCGGCTGTCGCCATGGCGCCCACGGGCATCACCAGCGGGTCGACCACAATGTCATGGGCCGGAATGCCGAAATCCGCCGCACGTTCGACGATCTTCTTGGCCACGGCAAAGCGCACATCCGGGTCCTCGGAGATGCCCGTGTCATCATTGGAAATCGCCACCACGGGCACGTTGTATTTCTTGACCAGGGGCAGGATTACCTCCAGCCGCTCCTCTTCGCCTGTGACCGAGTTCAGGAGTGGGCGGCCCTCGGCCATCTCCAGCCCGTTCTCCAGCGCGCCGGGCACGGAGCTGTCGATGCAGAGCGGCACATCGACCAGTGCCTGCACGCGGCTCACCAGCTCTTTCATGAGCATCGGCTCGACGAAGTTATTGTCCGCATAACGCGGGTCTTCGGCCATCTTGTTGGTGAAAACCGCGCCGGAATTCACGTCGAGAACCATGGCGCCGCAGGCCACCTGCTCCAACGCGTCCTTCTCGACCGTGCTGAAATCGCCCGCTTCGAGCTCCGCGGCGAGCTTTTTGCGGCCCGTGGGATTGATCCGCTCGCCGATCACGCAGAATGGCTCGTCAAAGCCAATGGTGACGGTCTTGGTCTTGGATTCGATGACAGTGCGCGTCATGCGGCGGCTCCTGATTGGCGGTCGAGCAGGGGCCCGAGCGCAGGGTCTGTGAAATCGGAGAAGGTGGCAGTGGCGCCCGCGCCCCGAAGTGTGGCGTCATCCAGGGTCGAGCGGATGCCGACGGTCAGGATGCCGGCTGCGGCGGCGGCGCGAATGCCAGAGGGGCTGTCCTCAAACGCGATGGCGGTCTCGGGTGTGGCACCCACGCGGCGCAACCCTTCGAGATAGGGGGCGGGGTCGGGCTTGCCCGCGGCGCATTCATCGCTGACCACAAGCGTGTCGAACCGCTCTGCAACCCCAATGGAGGACAACATGAATTCCGCATTGATCCGGGGCGCATTGGTGACCACGGCCTTTGCCCAGCCTGCCTGATCCGCGCGGTCGAGCAAGGCTACGAGCCCCGGCATGGGCGGCGAGGACGGTCCGAGAAGAACGCGGAAGGCTGCCTCCTTTTCCGCGGCCATCGCCTCACCATCCTCGTCCGGAAAGAACTCGGCAAAGATCTCGGCATTCAAGCGTCCATGGATGCGGGTATTGTAGAAGGCCTCGTCGATCTCGCGGCCATGTTCGGCGAACTGGTCCACGAAGGCCTGCGCGTGGAGCGGGTCCGACGCGAGCAGGGTCCCGTCGAGATCGAAGAGCAAAGCGTTTATCATTCCGAAGGGTTATCCCTGCTGGCTGGCGGTTGTGGCGTCGCCGGATTGCTCGGCAATCCAGGTCGCGGAGGTCTTAATCCCGCCCAGCGGGAAGACGTGAACCTGGTCTATGAGGCTGTCGGGGTTCGCGGCCTTGTAGGCCACGAGATCGCGCAGCACCTCGTCAGGGGTGTAGGGCAGCACCAGCTTGGTGACATCCATGGCGCGCTTCTGCAGCACCTTGAGCGACGGGCCCACGCCGCAAGCAATGGCAAACTTGATCAGCGTCTGCAGCTTGGCAGGGCCAGCGATCCCGAGATGCACGGGCATGATGATGCCTTGCGCCTGCAGCCCCTCGGCCCAGGCGGCAATCGGGGCCATTTCAAAGGCAAACTGCGTTGCGATGGCCATGCTGGCATCGGTCTGCTCGGAGAAGCCCTGTTTCCAGGCCAGCGCTGCATCGACCTCGGCCGTGCCGCCCTTGGGGTCGATGTCGCGGTTGCCCTCGGGGTGCCCGGCCACATGGAGATGGGTGAAGCCCGCCTTGTCAAAGAGACCCGTGTCCAGCAGTTGCATGGAGTTGTCGAAATCGCCCAGAGGATCCGGGCGGCCCCCTGCAAGGATCAGGCCCTGCCGGATATCCGCCTCGCCCTGGTACCTGGCAATCCAGTCACTCAGCGTGGTCGCATCAGGGATAGAGCGCGCCGGGAAATGAGGCATGACGTCGAAGCCGTCCGCCGAGAGCCGGGCCGCAGTGCGCACCATGTCCTCAATCGGCGTGCCGTCGATATGCGCGATGTAAACTCGCGTGCCCTGGGGCAGCAAAGCGCGAAAATCGGCAACCTTCTCGGCCGTGCGGGGCATGACCTCAATCGAAAAGCCCGCGAGGATCCCAGAGAGGGTCCCGTCGGATCCGGCTGTGCGGCCGGGGCGCTTGAACTGCAAAAGTGCCATCACGGCCTCCGATATGCGGCGGGGGATCAGGCCCAACCGTCCTTGTCGATCAGCGCCTTGATCGCGGCGGTGTCGAATTCGGCCTCGATCCGGGCCGCTTCGGCCTCGGCAATCTCGGCTTGATCACCATCCACGGGATAGGGCGCTGCTTTCCTCCATTCGGCCAGATAGGCATCGGTGCCTGCTGCGCCCACCTTCATCGCACAGCGATCGATCGCTTGCTCGAAGCGTTCGCTCAGTTGCTTCTTGGCGCCGCGCCGCCCCTTGCCCACGATGACCTGGGCTGGGATGTCGCGCCAATAGACGATGGTCACATCGGGCATTCCCGACCTCCTCTCTGGCTAGGTCCTGTATGGCGCGGGTGTCGCACCCGGTGCGGTGCATTTTCGACATGCGCCGCGACAAGACCGACCAATTGCAGTGGTTTCCTCTTCTATGGGGCGCGGAGCTGCGGGGCCAGAGCGGCGCATCGGAAAAATACTCATGGTTTTTATGAGCCGGGACCGGCGCGGGGCCGTCTTGCTCTAAACCCTGCGATTCTATATGATTTTAAACAACCAAGGATTGTACCGATGTCGAAAAGATCCCGGAGACGGGCCAGACCCCATCTTCGTGCCGTGCCGGATCCGGCGGAACCGGTACAAGGGATCGCCCCGGCTTCGACCCGCCGCCCGGGCGCGTCCCCGGCCACGGTGGCAACGACAGAGGACAAGCCCGATCCCGCAGATCTCTATGCGGCGCTCGATCTGGGGACGAATTCCTGCCGAATGCTCATCGCGCAACCCAAGGGCAACCAGTTTCACGTGGTGGACAGTTTCTCGAAATCCGTGCAGCTCGGCCATGGGCTGGAGGCGTCTGGTCGGCTGAGCCGCGCGTCCATGGCGCGCACGGTCGGGGCGCTCAAGATTTGCCAACGCAAGCTGACCACCCACAACGTGCAGCGGATGCGGCTCGTGGCGACGGAGGCCTGCCGCCGGGCAACCAACGCGCCGGAGTTCATCTCGCTCGTGCAACGGGACACGGGCCTTGCGCTCGAGATCATCGAGCCGGAACAGGAGGCGCGCCTCGCCGTGGTCTCCTGTGCGCCGCTCGTGTCCACCAAGACCGAGCAGCTTCTGGTCGTGGATATCGGCGGTGGCTCCACGGAGCTGGTCTGGATCGATCTGAGCGGGGTGCCCCGGCTCGAACGCCCCAGTGCCATCATGCGCCTCCATGCGGGGTTTGACGAAGTGACGCCGGGGCTGGCGCCCGCGCGGGTGGTGGACTGGATCTCGGTGCCTTTGGGCGTGGCCACGCTCAAGGACCAGTTCAACGATGTGGATGATGACGCCGCGCGCTTTGCCCTGATGAGCTGGTTCTTCGAAGAGAACCTTGCCGATTTCTCACCCTATAACGAGACCGATCAGGTGCGCGAGGGGTTCCAGATTATCGGCACCTCGGGCACGGTCACCACCGTGGCGGCGAGCCATTTGAACCTGCGCCGCTATGATCGCAACAAGGTGGACGGGTTGCGCATGACCTCGGACCAGATCGACACGGTGATCCAGACCTATCTTACCATGGGTCCCGAAGGCCGCCGCAAGGATCCGCGGATCGGACGCGATCGGCACTCGCTGATCATGTCCGGATCGGCGATTCTGCAGGCGCTCCTAAGGGTCTGGCCCACGGACCGGCTCTCGGTCGCGGATCGGGGGCTGCGTGAGGGGCTGCTATATGCCCAGATGAGCGCGGATGGCGTGCTCGAAGACGGACCCTACTGACGGATCGGACCAGATGCCAAAGAAAGCCGGAAATTCAGGCCGCGGACAGCGGGACCTGCGCGTGCGGGTCAAGAGCGCCCGGGGCCGCAAGCTGAGCTCGACCCGCTGGCTCGAACGCCAGCTCAACGACCCTTATGTGCAGCGCGCCAAGCGCGAGGGCTATCGCGGGCGCGCGGCGTTCAAGATCCTCGAGATCGATGACAAATACCGCTTCCTCGTGCCGGGCGCGCGGATCGTGGATCTCGGCTGCGCCCCCGGGGGCTGGTGCCAGGTCGCGGTAAAGCGCACCAACGCGCTCGGCGAGAAGGCCGGGAAGGCGCAGGGGCAGGTGCTCGGCGTGGACCTGCAGGAGGTGGAGCATATCCCCGGCGCCGAAACCCATGTGCTCGACTTCATGGCCGATGGGGCGGATGAACAGGTCAAAGCTTGGCTTGGTGGGCGCGCGGATGTGGTCATGTCGGACATGGCCGCGGCCAGTTCCGGGCATAAGCAGACGGACCATTTGCGGATCATGGCGCTATGTGAGGCGGCGGCCTATCTCGCCTTCGACGTCCTGGAGGAGGGCGGGACCTTTGTCGCCAAGGTGCTCGCCGGCGGTGCGGAGGCGGACCTGCAACGGCTCCTGAAGCAGTCTTTCAAGAAGGTCGCGAATGTGAAACCCGGGGCGAGCCGGTCGGACAGTTCCGAGAAATTTGTCGTGGCCACCGGGTTCAAAGGCGTGAACCCCGTGGCGCAGGACTAGCTTGCGACCCGCAGACCGGGCGCCTCGGCGGCGGCGGATTTCGGGTGGCGCACAAAGAGGATCGCCGGGTTCGTGATCCCGGCGCTGGCCAGATCTGTTTCGAGCGTGCCGAGAGTCGTCTGCAAGCAGGTCTCGTTCTCATGGCCGACGCTGGCCACCACATCCACCGCGCAGTTGTTGCGATGGCCGTGCGCCAACAGGTTGTCTCGGATTTCGGGCGCGCTGCCGACGCCCATATAGATCGCGATCGCCGTGCCCAGTTTCAGGTGGCTTCCCCAATCCGGGCTGCGGGCCCCTTCGCGCAACTGACCGGAGACGAAGGTGATGCTGTCGATCTCGCCGCGCTGGGTCAGCCCGGTCTCGAGCCGTGCGGAGGCCGCAGAGGCAGCGGTGATGCCCGGGACGATCTCAACCTCGAGCCCGGCGCTTTTGATCGCGGCAACCTCTTCTTCGAGGCGGCCAAACACGACCGGGTCGCCGCATTTCAGGCGGACAACGGTTTTGCCCTCCTGTGCGGCATGCACCATGACCTGATTGATGCGATCCTGAGGCCAGCTCTCGGCACCGGGGGTCTTGCCGACGAGCACGCGTTCCGCGTCGCGGCGCGCAAGCTCCAGTACGCCGGGATCCACCAGACGATCATAAAAAATGATGTCAGCTTCCTGCAGGCGCTGCACTCCACGCAAAGTAATCAGGTCCGCACCACCCGGTCCCGCGCCCACCAGCGCGATCCGTCCGGCGTCAGCGGCGGGCGCGCCACCCTGAGCGATCGCATCCTTGATCAGGCGCGCGGCCTCTCGCTCGGCCCCGGATTTGTGGGACGCGCGGGGCGCGCCGTTGAACACCCAGCGCCAGAGATCGCGGCGCTTGCGCGGCTGTAGCCGCGCTGCCGCAGCAGGGCGCAGACGCCCCGCTAGGGCCGCGAGCCCTCCCAAGCCAGGCTCCAATAGTTCTTCCATCCGCGACTTGATCTGGCGGGCGAGCACGGGGGCGGTCCCCTCGGTGCCGATGGCCACCACAACCGGATCGCGGTCGACGATGGAGGGGGTATAGGCCTCGCAAAGCTCCGGCTGGTCGACCACATTCACGAGCACCCGTGCGGCCTCGGCGAGCCCGTGCAGACTGGCATCGGTGCCGGGGCAGCCGGTGGCAATAAAGCAAAGCGCTGCGCCTTCCAGCGTTGCAACGCTCGGGATCTCGCGCTGCCACAGGATCTTGCCGCTCTTGGCGAGCTCGGCCAGCTCCGGGTCCAGCTCAGGCCAATAGAGCGTCACCCGCGCCTCGGATTTCAGGATCAGGCGGCATTTCTGCGCGGCCTGTTCACCACCGCCGAGGATCGCCACATCGCGATCGCGCATCCGGACGAACATGGGAAAAGTCTTCATGGTCGTATCTCCTGTCAGTCGCGGGTCAGGCGGCGCGGCGGGATTGCCGCGTGCTCCAGAGGGTGGCAGCCTTGGCTTCCGCCTCGGCCAGGGTCTGCGTCGCGCCAAGTGTCCAGAGTGCCAGCGCTGCCGTGCCCAGTACGGTCGCCGTCGCGAAGGGATGATGCCACTTCCCTTCCCAGAGGGCAGTGAGATGCGCAGGATCATCCGTCACTTCGGTCAGGCGGCGCGTGTCGTCGAGGATTGTCGGGGCATCATGCCAAGCGCCTTGCGGGCCAAAGCCATGGCAGACCACGGGCTTGCCAGGATAGCGTTCGAACTCGCCGCCGCCGCCCTTGATGATCATCGCGGCACTGTCCCCGAGTCGCGCGCAGGCGGCTTCCTGAAGCTCACGGTAGGGGGGGTGAAACACGCCTTGCACCGTGACCGGAGCCGCTGCCGGGTTGGCCACGCGCAGGCAGGTATTCACACAAGAGCGCAGGCCCAGATGGTCGCGCAGGGCCAAGAGATCCGTCGCCCGGGCCGAGAGCGCCTCGAGCGGGATATAGGCGATGCCCACATCCTCCAGCGCGGCCATGGCCTCAGTCGGCGTGAGCGACATGGACAGACCCAACGGGCCGAGATGCGCACGAAGTGCCGCATCCGAGCCGTTCCGCCCGTGGAGCACGATCCGGTAGCCCGCCGCCGCCACAAGCCGTGCGCTCAGCAAAAACCAGGGCAGCCCGCGCGTGCGCCCGGCGGAATAGCTCGACCAGTCCAGATCCGCGTCGAGTTTGGACCAGCGGCGCAGGTGATCGCGGAAAGCGGCGGAAAACCCGGTGATCTCATCCGCGGTTTCGCCGCGTAGACGCAGGGCCATCAGCAAAGCCCCCACGGCCTCGGGCGCGCCGGTCCCGTCGAGCACATGGGTCATCGCCTCCTGTGCCTCGGTCTGGGTCAGCGGACGGGCCCGACCGGGGCCGCGCGCGACCGTGGCGATATAGGGCGCGAGGCTCATTATTCCGCAGCTAGCTTCAGGGTGGGTGTGCCGGCGATGAGGGCCTGCAACTCGGGGCGGCAGGATCCGCAATTGGTTCCGGCTTGGGTACACGCGCCAAGCGCCTCGACGGTATTGGCGCCATCCTGGATCGCGCGGCGGAGGTCGTTTACGCCCACATCGAAGCAGGCGCAGACTGTGGCCCCGGCATCTGGGCGATCCGCGCCGGGAATGCCTGCCAAGGCGCGCAGGGGATCTTCGGTCGCCCCGATCAGCGCGACCGCGTGGCTGCGTGACAGGGCGACCGGGTCGGGTGCCGCGAAGAAAAGACCGATGATCGTGTTGCCTTCGGTGATCGCCACGCGGGCCGTGCCGCGCGCGGGGTCCTCGATGACGCAGGCGGTGCCTGTGGTGAGACCCAGGACGCTGCGGGCCTCGGCCTCCCAATCGCTCGGGCGTTTGATGCCGGCCACCTCGGCGCGGGTGCCGGATTTGGTCCGGGCAATGGCGGCATAGGGGCGCGTGGGTGTCATGGCCTCGGTGCTGGCAGCAAACCCGTACCAGCCAGCGGCGAACCGTTCGAGCGCGACCGGCGTGCCCTTGGAGGCAGGCTGACCGGAGACCGGGTCCGTGACCGGTGCGATCACAGCGTTGATCCGCCCGGTCGTCGAGACAATGTCCGTCCAATGCATGGGGACGAAAACCGAACCTGTCTGCACCCGGTCCGTGACCAGCACGCGCAGGGTCGCCGTACCGTGGGGCGAAGAGACGGTCACCAGCTCCGCTTCGCCCAGCCCGGCCTCTTTGGCATCCTGCGGATGAATTTCCAGATAAGGTTCCGCCATATGGGCCCCGAGCCGCGGGGCCTTGCCGGTCCGCGTCATCGTGTGCCAATGGTCGCGCACCCGGCCCGTGTTGAGCCGTACCGGGAACGCCATCTGGGTCACCGGGGCTTCGGGCGGTGTGATGGGCAGCATCTTGGCTTTGCCATCCGCGTGATAGAACCCGCCCTTGGCGAAAAAGCGTCCGCCCGCAGGGCCATCTGCCGGGACCGGCCAGACCGTGGGGGTCAGGGCGTCATAGGCGCTGTCAGTCAGGTTCGCGAGCCCCGAGATGTCGAAATCCTTGGCAAAACGCGGGCCAAGAGCCGAGAGCGCCGCGTACTCCCGGAACACCTCTGCTTCCGAGCGGTAGTCGAAGCCCTCGGACCAGCCCATGCGGCGGCCCACATCGGCGATAATATCCCAGTCCGGACGTGCCTCGCCGGGGACGGTGAGAAACTTGCGCTGGCGCGAAATGCAGCGCTCGGAATTCGTGACCGTCCCGGATTTTTCGCCCCAGCCCGTAGCAGGGAGCAGGACATCGACGCAGCGGCCTGTATCCGTATCCGCGATGATATCGGTCATCACGGTGAAGGGCACGGCCCGGATCGCGTCGGCTACCTTGTCCGCATCCGGTAGCGAGACAACCGGGTTCGTAGACATGATCCAGAGCGCCTTGATCCGCCCATCGGCACAAGCTTCAAAGAGATCGACCGCCTTGAGGCCGGGTTTCGAGGCGATGGTGGGCGAGGACCACATCTCCTGCACAGCGTCGCGATGATCCGCATTTTCAAGGTCGAGATGGCAGGCGAGCATATTGGCCAGACCCCCCACTTCGCGCCCACCCATGGCGTTGGGTTGCCCGGTCATGGAGAACGGCCCCATTCCCTCGCGCCCGATCCGGCCCGTTGCCAGATGGCAGTTCAGGATGGCGTTCACTTTGTCGGTCCCGCAAGAGGACTGGTTCACGCCTTGAGAATACAAGGTGACGACCTTTTCAGTGCGGCACCACATCTCGAGGAATTCGGCTATCTCGGCAGCGCTCAGGCCGGTTTCCGCAATCTCGGTCTGTTGGGCGGTGGCGAGGGCCGCGTCATAACCGGTCACCCCTTGGGCTACGAAGTCGCCATCGGTGAGGCCACGCTGAGCGATTTCCGTCAACAAGAGGTTGAACACCGCCGCGTCCCCATCGGGCCGGATCGACAGATGCAGATCCGCGATGTTCGACGTGGCCGTGCGGCGTGGATCAATCACCACGACCTTCATGTCGGGCCGGGCCTGCTTGGCGGCCTGCAGTCGCTGGAACAGCACCGGGTGGCACCAGGCGAGGTTCGAGCCCACCAGTACGACAAGATCGGCCGCCTCGAAATCCGTGTATTGACCGGGGACGGTGTCCGTGCCGAAAGCACGCTTATGGCCGGCCACCGATGAGGCCATGCAAAGCCTCGAATTCGTGTCAATATTCGCCGATCCCATATAGCCTTTCATGAGCTTGTTGGCGACGTAGTAATCCTCGGTCAGCAGCTGACCGGAGACATAGAAGGCGACGCTATCGGGCCCGTGCTCGGCGATGGCAGCCTTGAACCGGTCCGCCACCAGATCGAGCGCTTCGTCCCAGCCCGCGCGGCGGTCGCCGATCTGCGGGGCGAGAAGACGACCCTCGAGATCGAGGGTCTCGCCGAGCGCCGAGCCCTTTGAACACAGGCGCCCCAGGTTGGCCGGGTGAACAGGGTCCCCAGCAATGCTGCCATCCGCTCCGGCCAGAACGCCGCAGCCGACGCCGCAATAGGGGCAGGTGGTGCAGGTCGGGCTCGGAGCGGACTGTGTCATTCGGCGGCCATCCGGGATTGCAGGAACTGCGTCTCCAGCAGGATCCGACCTGCCTCGACCCGTGCCGGATAGGTCGGCACTGTGCCTTCATCGGCCCCCTGCGCCTCGCCAGTCTCGAGGCTGAAAACCCAATTGTGCAAAGGGCAGGTCACCTTGTTGCCATGGACGATCCCCTCGGAGAGCGGCCCGCCTTTATGCGGGCAGGAGTTCTCCAGGGCAAACACCTCATCCGATCCGGTGCGGAACACGGCAACGCATCCCATGGCGGTCTTGACCACCCGCGCGCCGCGGGTGGGAATGTCCTCAAGGGCCCCAATATCAATCCAATCGCTCATTCCGCGGCCTCCAGTTTGAAATCAGCGATCGGCTGATAATTGTCCGCATTCTCGGCGGCTTCCGCGGCCCATGGGTCCTTCTGGTAGATGCTCTGAGACAGCTCAAACCGCTCGATCAGACCCTGGCGCGTGGCCTCGTCAAAAACCTGTTCTTTGACCCAGTCGAGCCCGACCTTCGCGACCCATTTATAAGGCCGGTCCAAATACTTGGCGTTTTCGCGGAAGAGCTGCATGAAGGCGGTGACGTAGTCGATGGCCTCCTCCTCGGTGGTCACATCGGCCAGACGCTCGGTCTCTTTCACGTCCATGCCCGCAGCCCCGGCAACACCGATCTGAAAGCCACTATCGACACAGATGATCCCGATATCCTTGCAAGTCGCTTCAGCGCAGTTACGTGGACAGCCGGAAACAGCCAGTTTGACCTTATGGGGCGTCCAGGACCCCCAGAGCTTCTTTTCAAGCTTGATGCCCAGTCCGGTGCTGTCCTGTGTGCCGAACCGGCAGTGGTCCTTGCCGACGCAGGTTTTCACCGTGCGCAGACCCTTGGCATAGGCATGGCCCGAGACCATGCCCGCATCGTTGAGATCCTTCCAGATTGCGGGCAGGTCATCGCCCTTCACGCCCAGCAGGTCGATCCGCTGACCGCCGGTCACATGGACCGTAGGCACATTGTACTTGTCCGCTGCATCCGCAATCGCGCGCAGCTCGTCCGGCGTGGTCATCCCTCCCCACATGCGGGGCACGACGGAATAAGTGCCGTCCTTCTGGATATTCGCGTGGCGCCGCTCGTTGATGAACCGGC
Organism: Pseudomonadota bacterium; assembly: GCA_038746545.1. Lineage (GTDB taxonomy): Bacteria > Pseudomonadota > Alphaproteobacteria > Rhodobacterales > Rhodobacteraceae > Dinoroseobacter. Next base: position 92,295 of record JBCDKN010000006.1, on the reverse strand, counting down.
TTTGCGGGTCGTCCTGATACTCTACCGGCCAGTCAGCGAGCAGGTAGAAGTTCAGAGCCGGGCGGCACACATGGCAGCCGCAGCTGGTCTTCCAACCAAGCTCCTGGAACACCGCCTGCATGGATTTGAGCTCCTGGCTCTTGATCATGCGACGCACGTCTTCATGGGTCAGGTCGGTGCATCCACACATGGAAGCCGCGGCCGGGATGACGAAATCATCGCCCAGGGTCACGCCGAGTACCTGCTCAACCAGACCAGTGCAGGTTCCGCAGGATCCCGAGGCCTTGGTCACCGCGCGCACAGCGCCCAGATCCGTGGCGCCACCTTCGATGGCCGCTACGATGTCGCCTTTGGATACGCCGTTACAGCCACAGATTTCCGCATCAAGCGGTAAGGCTGCAACGGCCGCCATAGGGTCCAGTGCGGCCCCCCCCTGGTAAGCCGGGCCAAAGATCAGCGTATCGCGCATCTCGGAGATGTCTTCGCCGGACTGGATCAGGCCAAAGAACCAGTTGCTGTCGGCGGTGTCGCCGTAGAACACGGCGCCCACGACCTTGTTCTCTTCGATCACGAGGCGTTTGTAGACGCCGCGCGCCGGGTCGCGGAAGACGATGTCTTCTCGGCCTTCGCCATCGGCGAAATCACCGGCAGAGAAGAGGTCACAGCCCGTGACCTTCAGCTTGGTCGAAAGTGATTTTTGAACGAAAGTTGCCTCTTCTCCAAGCAGCGTCTTGGCCAGCACCTTTGCCTGATCATAGAGCGGGGCCACGAGGCCGAAGATCGCGCCGTCATGTTCGACACATTCCCCGACCGCGAGGATCGCCGGATCGGATGTCAGCATCTGGTCATCCACATGGATACCTTTGCCCACCGCCAGACCGGCCTCTTGCGCCAGCTTTGTATTCGGGCGGATGCCCACGGCCATGACCAGGAGGTCACAGGGCAGCTCGGTGCCATCATCCAGCAGCAGGGCCTTCACATGCCCGTCTTGGCCGAGGATTTCTTTGGAATTGGCCGAGCACTTGACGGTGATGTTCTTGTCGGTCAGCGCCTTACGCAGCAGATAGCCAGCGGCTTCGTCCAGTTGACGCTCCATCAGGTGACCCATGATATGGATCACAGTCACATCGACCCCGCGTGCGGCCATCCCGGCCGCCGCCTCGAGCCCCAGCAGACCGCCACCGATCACAACAACCTTGTTGTCGGGACCCATGGACATCATCCGCTCGGTGTCTTCCAGGTCGCGATAGGCAATCACGCCTTCCAGATCATGGCCGGGCAGGGGGATGATGAAGGGGTTGGAGCCGGTGCCGAAGATCAGTTTGTCATAAGCCACCTCATCGCCGGTCTCGGAGACGACGACCTTCCGCTCCCGATCGATCTTGGCGATGCGCTCGCCGAAGCGGCAGGTGACACCGTTCTCTTCATACCACTCGGCGGAATGGGTGACGATCTCGTCATAGGTCTTCTCGCCCGACAGGACCGGGCTGAGCATGATGCGGTTGTAGTTCCCGCGCGGCTCTGCATTGAAGAGTGTTACCTCATAGGCGTCCGGATCTGCCTCCAGCAGAGACTCCAGGGCACGGCCAGAGGCCATACCTGCGCCAATGATGACGAGTTTTTGCGTCATGGGCTCCCTCCAATCAGGAAGGTCGGTGGGCGCCCCGACGCACGGGGTCAGCCGACCAACAAGGGTTTCAGGTCGTTAACTCCACCCCCGGAGACGCTCCGGCGGCAGCATTGATCATGGTTTTGGACAGGCGGTCATAGGCCTTGCGCCAGGCCGCCTCGGTGGACGCGTCGAACGCGTCGCCCAGGGTTTCGCTCAGGGACCAGATCAGGGCATCGCCCATCTTCTGATAGTGCTGCTCGTTCACTCCGTAGCGCCCGTGGCGCGCAGCCATCTCGACCGCCTTGGGCGGCAGGGCCCCGTCGGTGCGCAGCCCGCGCACGATCAGAGCCAGGGCCTGCATGAGCATCTCGGATTGCCGGGCCATGCTCGTGGAGAACATGCCCTTGATCGCGGGCTCCATTTCAAACAGGCGGGTGTAGAACATCATTCCGAACTTGGCTTTCAGCGGGAACACTTTGGCAAAGGACGTCTGGATCAGGCGAATTTCGGCAGGGGTCATAGCGGATGCTCCATTTCTGCGTGAAGATTCTGTCAGTTGATCAGATTTCCCTTATGATCCGGTGTGTTCCCTCCTTCAGATTTGTGAAATTTCTTAAGGCTTTTAGGCGTTAACCTTAGGCCCAGATTTTCCACCACGGCTTTTTCGGAGTATTGGCCGGAGCGGCGGTTTCGATCTTCTCGGACGGGTAGGCCGCCTCGATCATCACGCCCGACAGCGTGCTGTATGCTCCGAGCCAGGCCTCTTTCAGCTCCGGGGTGAATTCATCGCCCAAACCCTTGTCGAGCGTGTAGATCAGCGCCTCGCCCACGGGTGTGTAGTGCTCGGGCTTGACGCCGTAATCCACATGCTTGACGGCGAGCTGCTGGGCGACAGGCACGATTTTGTCCAGATCCCGAAGACCATTCACCACCACACCCAAGGTCGCCATAAGCTTGCTGCCCTGTTGCTTCATGTCGCCCTTGAAGAAGGGCTTCACCTGAGGGGCGATCTCGAAAAGGCGCCCATAGAAGATCTCGGCGGCTGCATCGCTGATCGGGGCAACTTTCTTGAAGCTATCCTGAATGAGGGTAATCTGGTCCGGGGTCATTGTGGCTCACTCCGCTGCAATGGGTTTGGGGGTCGGTGCGGGCTTTTTTGGCTTCGCACCGTGTTCGTATTCTTCAAGGAAATCCAATACTTCCTGCCGGTAAGTGTAGTAGTCCGGATGCTCGAGCAGCGCCTTGCGGGTGCGCGGGCGCGGCAGATCCACATTGGTGATCTTGCCGATCGTGGCGCGCGGGCCGTTGGTCATCATGACCACGCGGTCGGCCAGAAGGATCGCTTCGTCCACGTCATGGGTCACGCAGATCGCGGTCACTTTCGTGCGCGACCAGACCTCCATGAGGACCTCCTGCAGCTCCCAACGGGTCAAGCTGTCGAGCATCCCGAAGGGCTCGTCCAGCAGGAGCAGCTTGGGGCTGAGCGCAAAGGCTCGGGCGATGCCGACCCGCTGCTTCATGCCGTTGGAGAGATCCGAAGCGGCCTTGTCCATGCTGTCGCCGAGGCCCACACGCTCGAGATAGTACTCGACCACGTCCTGACGTTCGGCTGCAGAGGCGCGGGGATAAACCCGGTCCACACCGACACTGACATTCTCCTTGGCGGTCAGCCAGGGGAAGAGGCTCGGCGACTGGAACACCACCGCGCGCTCTGGATCGGCGCCTTCCACATGGCGGCCATCGAGCTTGATGGCGCCCTTGGAGATCTCGTTGAGACCGGCGGCCATGGTCAGCACAGTCGATTTGCCGCAACCCGAATGCCCGATCAGGGAGATGAATTCGCCCTTGTTGAGCTTGAGGTTGAAATCCTCGACCACGGTCAGCGGACCTTTGGGCGTCGGATAGATCTTGTGGAGCTGGCTAAAGTCGAGGAAGCGCTCCTCGATCATGCCGGCCTGGGCCTTGGCGACTGCTGCGGGCACACCGTGGATCGGCGTGACGTCGGGCAGGATCTTGGTGCCTTCGGTCTTGGCGTCGATGCCCACATCCATCAGGTACTTGGTGACATCCGCGCGCAGCTTCTTGAAGCCCGCATGGTGGTTCATCTCGACCCGGTCGCGCGGGCGCGGGATGTTCACGCTGAACTCCTCGCCCAGCGTCCCGTCCGGGTTCAGGGCGATGATGCGGTCGGCGAGCACAATGGCCTCATCCACGTCATTGGTGATCAGGACACAGGTTTTTTTCTCTTCGTCCCAGATCCCCTCGATCTCGTCGGCGAGATTGGCCCGGGTCAGGGCGTCCAGTGCCGAGAGCGGCTCGTCGAGTAACAGAACCTCGGGGTTCATGGCCAGCGCCCGGGCGACGTTGACCCGCTGGCGCATCCCGCCTGACAGCTCCGCAGGGCGGCGCGTGGTGGCGTGGCTGAGGCCCACCATCTTTACGTAATGATCGACCTTGGCCTGACGTTCAGCCTTGCTGAGACCGGGGAACATGGTGTCCACCGCGAGGCGCACATTGCCGTTCACCGTCAGCCAAGGCATCAGCGAGTAGTTCTGAAAGATCACGCCGCGTTCCGGGCCGGGGCCGGTGACCGGCTCGCCCTTGAAGGTGACCTCGCCCTTGGAGGGCTGCTCGAGCCCGGCCATGAGGTTGATCAGTGTGGTCTTGCCGGTTCCGGAGAAGCCGAGGAGCACGAGGAACTCGCCCTCCTTGACCGTCAGGTTGATGTCCTTGAGCACGTCCGCGCGGTTGGCGCCTTCACCGAAGCTCTTGGAAACGTTCTTGAATTCAATCGCGGTCATGTCTGATCACCGGTTATTCGTGAAGGTGAAGAGCGACTGGATGGTGAACATCAGGCGGTCGAGCAGGAAGCCGATGATGCCGATGGTCAGAACCGCAACCATGATCTTGGCGAGCGAGTTGGAGGAGCCGTTCTGGAACTCGTCCCAGACGAACTTCCCGAGGCCGGGGTTCTGGGCGAGCATCTCCGCGGCGATCAGAACCATCCATCCCACACCGAGCGACAGGCGCAGACCGGTGAAGATCAGGGGCAGGGCCGAAGGCAGCACCAGCTTGGTGATCTTGGTATAGGTGTTCATCTTCAGAACCTTGGAGACGTTCACCAGGTCCTTGTCGATGGAGGCCACACCCAGCGAGGTGTTGATCAGGGTCGGCCAGAGCGAGCAGAGGGTCACTGTGATGGCGGAGACGAGGAAGGACTTCGCGAAGAGACCGTCATTGGTCGTGTAGACCGCCGAGACGACCATGGTCACGATCGGCAGCCATGCGAGCGGCGAGACCGGCTTGAAGATCTGAATAATCGGGTTCAGGGCCGCATTCGCGGTGACCGACAGGCCCGCAGAGATGCCGAGCGGAACAGCGAAAACCGTGGCGATCAGGAAGCCGAAGAACACGGTTTGGATCGAGGTCCAGATCTGGTCGTAATAGGAGGGCGCGCCGGTATAGGCGATCTTCTTGACCTCATCGGCGCGGCCCGCATCGATCAGGCGCTGGTTGCGCTGGTCCACACGTTCGTTGAAGACGCGCTCGCTCTCGGCCTTGGCTGCCGCATCCTGATGCAGGGCCACGGCCTGTTCCCAGACCTGAGCCGGGCCCGGCACGGCACCGAGGGAAGTTTGCACCTTGGGCGCGAGCGTGCCCCAAGCCGCGAGAAACAAGGTGATCGCCAGGATCGGCACGCAGAAGAGCTGCCAGATGTCCTTCATCTGTGCCTTGGGATTATCTCCTGCAGCAGCTTTGACCATGGGCGTGATCCAGCCGAGGCCGAGCACCTTGAGCCAGGCATCAGCCTTGTTGATACGGGTAAACAGGCGTTCGCGGCGGGCCTCTTTGGCTTCTTTCGCAGCGAAATCAGGATCGACGGTGGTCATCGGGTCTGCTCCGGATAGGGGCGGCGCAATCTGCAAAAGGGGAGGCGCGCGCGGGAAGGGCGGGTCGGTTGTGTCTTTGGGGGTGCCCTCCGCAGTGACAATGACCGCGGAGGGCAGGGGCCGCGCCCGGGAGAGGGGCGCTGGTTTTGGTCGGGATCAGCCCTGGACTTCAGTGCCCACGACGACCTGCTCGCCTTCCAGGCCGATGGACAGACTGTCGAGATAGGCGTTGGGCGCTTTGCCGTCATAGGCGATGCCGTCGATGATATCTTCGGCCGGGGTCGGGGCTTTGTAGCCGTCGCTGTCCCAGGGGAAGTCCGCTTCGTTGGCCAGACCTTCATCCACCAGCAGGCGGGCCGCTTCGAGGTAGATCTCGGGCTTGTAGACCATCTTGGCCACTTCATCATACCAGCTGTCGGACTTCGGTTCGGCGATCTGACCCCAGCGGCGCATCTGGCTCAGGTACCAGACAGCGTCGGAGTAGAAGGGGTAGGTGGCGTTGTAGCGGAAGAACACATTGAAGTCCGGGATCTCGCGCTTGTCGCCCTTTTCAAATTCGAACGTACCGGTCATGGAGTTCGCAATCACGTCGTAGTCAGCGCCCACATAGTTCGGACGGCTGAGCATCTCCACAGCGGCCGGACGGTTGGCGTTGTCGTTCTCATCGAGCCAGATGGCGGCGCGGATCAGGGCCTTGGTGATGGCCAGGGTGGTGTTCGGGTTCTGCTCGGTGAACTCGGCGGTCAAGCCGAAGACCTTCTCGGGGTTGTTCTTCCAGATTTGGTAATCGGTGATCACCGGAACACCGATGCCTTTGAATACGGCCTGCTGGTTCCAGGGCTCGCCCACGCAGTAGCCGTAGATGGTGCCAGCTTCGAGGGTCGCGGGCATCTGCGGCGGAGGCGTCACAGAGAGGAACGCGTCGGCGCCAATCTGGCCGGTCACATCTTCGGGGGAGTAGAAGCCCGGGTGAATGCCGCCCGCGGCGAGCCAGTAGCGCAGCTCGTAATTGTGTGTGGAGACCGGGAACACCATGCCCATGTTGAAGGGCTTCCCTTCGGAATTGTACTTGTCCACGATCGGCTTCAGCGCGGAGGCGGAAATCGGGTGCTGCGGACGGCCATCATCCATGGTCGGGATATTCGGCTTCATCTGCTCCCAGATCTCGTTCGACACGGTGATGCCGTTGCCGTTCAGGTCCATGGAGAAGGGGGTCACAATATGCGCTTCGGTGCCGAAGCCGATGGTTGCTGCCAGAGGCTGACCCGCCAGCATATGCGCGCCGTCGAGCTGACCCGAGATAACCCCGTCAAGCAAAACCTTCCAGTTGGCCTGCGCTTCCAGCGTCACGAAGAGGCCTTCGTCGAAGAAATAACCGTTCTCATAGGCCACGGCGAGGGGCGCCATGTCGGTCAGTTTGATGAAGCCAAACTTCAGCTCGTCTTTTTCCAGCGGCAGCATCTCGGCCATGGCGGGCGAGAGCATCGCAGAGGTGGCAAGCAGGGCAGCAAACGTTTTTTTCATGTCGTTTCCTTAGGTTGATCCCCGGGGAGGATGTCGGGGGTAAAACGCAAAAAAGCCGCGCGAACCTGCCTTGAGACGTCAGTCACAAGTGGTCGAGCGGCTTTGCTCCGGAAGGTCCCCATCCGCGGGGCAAGTGCAGGGCGCGGACGTCCTTGTCCGGCGCGGCTGGACATTTATTGCGGCGAGTCGCCTCTGAATTGAACTGTTATTTCTGTCGCACCTGGCGAAAACACCGGCTCATGCTGCGGTTGCACAATAAATAATCAACCCTGCGGGGAAGGATCAAAAACAGTGCCGTCAAAAAACGCATCAGGGCCCAGAATGATCGATCCCTTGGCCGAGGCAACAGCCGTGGGTTCGCTCAGCGCGCCTTCCATTTTGGCAGAAGCGCCTGGCATATCGATGCCCAGATCCGCGAGATTCGCCCGGTAAAGATCGCTGCGGAAACAACCCATGGCCGTGCGCATAGCGTCGGTCCGGTCGAGCCCGACGCGTGCCGCGATATTGCTGGCGATCCAGGCCGCCTGACTGCGCCAAGGGAAGTTTGCCGCGCTGGAATAGAACTCCAGAAAGCGCGGTGTGTGCAGAGAGAGCGCGCGGGATTTCATGATCAGATGTCCCGAGAGCGCCCGGTCGAGTACCCCGTCGGGGACGTCGATCAAGCCGGGTTCCGAGAGCACCTCGGAGGCCATAAGCCGGTTCTCCTCCGCGCCCAGCCACCGGGCTGCACCAACCACCGCCCGCATTAAGGCGCGGGTCTCGCCCGGATGCTCGTCGATCCAGTCGCGCCGGGCCCCGAGGACCTTTTCCGGGGCAAAGGCCCAGATCGCATTGGCCGGCAGGATCAGCTCTCCCGTGCCATTCTCCACCGCGATGGACCCCCAGGGCTCGCCCACGCAGAACGCGTCGATCTCGTCTGCGGCGATGGCGTCGGACATCAAAGGCGGCGGAATGGTGTGCACGTCGAGCTCGCCCGGCGTTTTCAGCCCCAGCGCGCCCAGCCAGTAGAACACCAGCTCCGCATGCATGGAGAAGGGGAAGGGCACGCCGATGCGCAAGCGCCGTCCCGTGGCGCGGATCAGGTGATTGCCCGTGCCCAACGGATCACGGAAACTCTCCTGCCAACCACCTGTGCGCATCTTGGCCGCGATCTCGTTCGAGACGCCGATGACATTGCCATTCACGGACATCACCATGAGTGCGTCCATGGGCGTGGGCAAACCACCCAGTCCGAGAGACATGGCCACGGGCAGGGGGCTCAGCATCTGGGCGGCGTCCAGCGTCCCCAGTGCGACCCCGTCCCGCAAGGCCGACCAGGAAGGTTGCTTGTGCAGGTTCAGCGATAGGCCCTCGGCCTCCGCAAACCCCATCTTCTGGGCCACCACCAACGGGGCGGCATCGACCAGCGGCAAATAGCCGATGTCTAGAATACTCCGGCTCATCGCAACAAATCCGAGGCTGTGACCAGGGCTTCGGCGACTTCCGAGACCTTGCGGCCCTGATCCATCGCGGTCTTGCGCAGGATGGCATAGGCCTGATCCTCGCTGATCCCCTTGGCCGTCATCAAAAGGCCCTTGGCCCGTTCAATCGTCTTGCGCTCGGCGAGGGCGGTCTTGGCCGCAGCCAGTTCCGTGCGCAGTTTGGCAAACATGTTGAAGCGAGCAATGGCCGCATCGAGCACGGGCTTGATCCGGTCCTTGTGAAGGCCGTCGACCACATAGGCGCTCACCCCGGCCTCGATGGCTGCACGGGTGGTGGCATCATCGGTCTGATCCACGAACATCGCCACCGGGCGGTCATTGAAACCCGAGGCCACGCTGAGCGCCTCGAGCGTGTCGCGCGACGGGTTCGACATGGCGATCAAAACCACGTCCGGCGCGATCTCGGCCATGCGCCGCGCCAAACCCGTGGCCGTGCCCAGAACCGTGACATCGACATTCCCGGCCTCGGCCAGACCATCCATGATCATGCGGGCCCGCGGCTCGTCGGGTTCGACCACCAGAATCTTCAAAGCTTCAGCCATTGCGCAGATGTCTTGCCTTTTTGTGGCCTCGGCAAGCCTCGGGCCGGGTGTCGCGGCCAAAAACCACATTTTTGCCGGATATTTGGGCAAAACGCGAAAACCGCCCCCGCAGCGGCTTGCCATTTTGCAAAGATGCCGGGCTTAGCGCATCACAGGGCCTTATTCCCTTGCGGCAAATCAGCTTGTCCCTGCGTGGCGCTTGATCCAAGTCAAAGACAGGTCCTACACTCCACTTAACCCTCGCCTGAGTGCGAATGCCCCGGAAAGGAACGAGGTTCCATGCGCCTGACGACCCGAACCAACCTTGCCATGCGAACCCTGATGTATTGCGCGGTGAACACCGGCCGCAATATCCGGACCTCGGAAGTGGCCAAAGCGACCAACGCCTCCGAGAACCATCTCGGACAGGTCATAAACATGCTGGGCCAGACCGGGTTCATCGAAACCGTGCGCGGACGCGGGGGCGGTATTCGTCTGGCCCGTGGTGCCGAGGACATCACTGTCGGCGGCGTGTTCCGCGTCTTTGAAGCGGGCGCGCCGTTTGCCGAGTGCTTCAATGCCCAGGATTGCACATGTCCGCTGGTCTCGGTCTGCCGTCTCAAAGGGGCGCTTGGAGAAGCGCTCGCAGCCTTCTATCGATCCCTCGATACCATCACGCTGGAGAGCCTAGTGAAGGATAATACGGGGCTTGAAAGGTTGCTTGGCAACACGCCGGTCAACGCCTAGCTGCAAAATACTCCTTTATTTCAGATGGATATTGCGTTCTGCTATTTTTTGTGTTTACTTCTTGCAAATCATTCTCATATTCATTCCAAGTAGATTTAACCTCTCAAGGGAGAGCTCGGATGCTTGGAAGAACGACGGCGATGCTGGTATTGGCGGCGACAGTGGCATTGCCCAGCGGGGCGATGGCCGAAAAGTTCAAGGCGGTGACCACTTTCACCGTGATCGCGGACATGGCCCAGAATGTGGCTGGTGAAGCTGCCGACGTCGTCTCGATCACCAAGCCGGGGGCTGAAATCCACGGATACCAGCCGACGCCGCGCGATTTGGTCCGGGCTCAGGATGCTGATCTGATCCTATGGAATGGGCTGAACCTCGAACTGTGGTTCGAGCAATTCCTCTCCAACCTGCGCGATGTGCCTGCGGCAACGCTGACCGATGGCATTGATCCGGTCTCGATCGGCTCGGGCAGCTATGAGGGGAAGCCCAATCCGCATGCATGGATGTCGCTCGATAATGCATTGGTTTACGTGGATAATATCCGCGACGCCTTTTCTGAGCATGATCCGGAGAATGCCGAGATCTATGCCGCCAATGCCGAGAGCTACAAAGAGGAGATCAGCGCCACAATCGCTCCGCTCCGCGAGCGGGTGCAGGAGGTTCCGGCCACGCAGCGCTGGCTTGTCTCCTGCGAGGGCGCGTTCAGCTACCTTGCGCGCGATTTCGGCATGAAAGAGCTGTATCTCTGGCCGATGAACGCGGATCAGACCGGTACGCCGCAGCAGGTGCGCAAGGTTATTGATGGCGTGCGAGAGCACAACATTCCTGCGGTATTCTGCGAAAGCACCGTGAACAATGACCCGGCCGAGCAGGTCGCGCGCGAAACCGGCGCGACATTTGGCGGGGTGCTCTATGTAGACAGCCTGACCGAGGCGGATGGCCCGGTGCCGACCTATCTCGACCTGTTGCGGGTCACATCGGAAACCCTCGCCGAGGGACTGACAACCCCGCTGAACTGAGGCGAAGAGCCCAAGGATAAGACCATGCGCCCATCGACCCCGGATGGACAGACGAATACCCCCGGTCTTTGTGCCCGCAATGTGACCGTGACCTACCGCAACGGCATGACGGCGCTCAATGACGCGAGCTTTGACATCCCCCGTGGCACGATCACGGCGCTTGTGGGGGTGAATGGGGCCGGGAAATCGACCCTGTTCAAGGCCATCATGGGCTTCGTGCCCACGGCACGGGGCGACATCGAAGTCCTCGGCGGCACCGTCGCCGAGGCGCTGAAGGCCAACAAAATCGCCTATGTACCGCAAAACGAGGAGGTCGACTGGTCCTTCCCGGTCCTCGTCGAGGATGTGGTGATGATGGGGCGCTATGGTCATATGGGGTTCCTGCGGATCCCCGGGGCCAAGGACCGTCAGGCCGTGACCGATGCTCTGAGCCGGGTTGGGATGCTGGAATTTCGCACGCGCCAGATCGGGGAACTCTCCGGCGGACAGCGCAAACGGGTCTTTCTTGCGCGTGCGCTGGCTCAAAACGGGCAGGTTATCCTGCTCGACGAACCATTCACCGGTGTGGACGTGCAGACCGAGGATGCGATCATCGCGCTTTTGCGTGACCTGCGCGACGAGGGGCGGGTCATGTTGGTCTCGACCCACAATCTCGGCTCCGTGCCGGAGTTCTGTGACCGGACCATCCTCGTGAAGGGCACGGTTCTGGGCTTTGGCCCGACGGAGACGACCTTTACCCAGGCCAATCTGGAGCGTGCCTTTGGCGGCGTGCTGCGCCATTTCGTGCTTGAGGGCGAAGACCTTCATGATGATGACGACGCGCGCAAGGTGATGATTTTTACCGATGATGAGCGCCCGCTCGTCACCTATGACGAGAAGACCCGAACGTTGGGCACGTCCGAAACGGAGGCTGAAGCTGAGGAGGAGTTCCGTTGATCGAGACGCTGCTTGCCCCCTTTGCCTATGGCTACATGACCAATGCGATCTGGGTGAGCGCGTTGGTCGGGGCGGTCTGTGCGTTTCTTTCGGCCTATCTGATGCTCAAGGGCTGGTCGCTGATCGGCGATGCCCTGAGCCATGCCATCGTGCCCGGCGTCGCCGGGGCCTATATGCTCGGCTTGCCCTTTGCTCTCGGGGCGTTTCTGTCCGGCGGGCTCGCCGCGGGGGCGATGTTGTTCCTTAACCAGCGCTCAGGCCTGAAAGAAGACGCAATCATCGGGCTGATTTTCACATCGTTCTTTGGGCTGGGGCTCTTCATGATCTCGGTTTCTCCAAGCTCGGTCGATATCCAGACGATCATGCTGGGCAATATCCTTGCGATCACACCCGCGGACACGCTGCAACTGGTGCTGATCGGAGGGGTTTCGCTGGCCCTTCTCCTGCTCAAATGGAAGGACCTGATGGTCACCTTCTTCGATGAGAACCACGCGCGGTCCATCGGGCTGTATCCGGTGCGGCTCAAGTTTATGTTCTTCGTTCTGCTCTCGGCCTGCACGGTCGCGGCGCTGCAGACCGTGGGGGCGTTTCTCGTCATTGCCATGGTGGTGACGCCGGGAGCGACCGCCTATCTGCTGACGGACCGGTTCCAGCGGCTGCTGATGATCTCGGTGGGCATCGGTGCGGGTACGGCAGCTGTCGGGGCCTATGCGAGTTACTTCCTCGATGGGGCTACGGGCGGTATCATCATTACGCTGCAGACCATCTTGTTTTTGCTGGCTTTCTTCCTCGCGCCGAAGCATGGCTACCGGGCCGCCCGCCGCCGCGCGGCAGAGGCGTTGCGGACTGACACGCCCCCTGCGCTTGAGCCGGTCAAACGCTTGGAGGCCGCAGAATGATCGAAACCCTCCTCGCACCCTTCCTCTTTCCCTTCATGCAGAGCGCCTTTCTGATTGCTGCCATCATCGCGGTGCCCACAGCGATCCTGTCCTGTTTCGTTGTGCTCAAGGGCTGGAGCCTGATGGGCGACGCGATCAGTCATGCGGTGCTGCCGGGCATCGTGCTGGCATATGTCGCCGGAATTCCGTTGATCGTCGGAGCCTTCGCGGCGGGCATGACCTGTGCGCTGGCCACCGGGTATCTGCAGGCCAACAGCCGGATCAAACAGGACACGGTCATGGGGGTTGTGTTCTCGGGCATGTTTGGGATCGGTCTGGTGATCTACACCAAGATCGAGACGGAGATGCATCTGGACCATATCCTCTTTGGCAACATGCTGGGGATCGGGGCGGCGGATCTCTGGACGGCGGGCCTGATCTCTGTGCTGGTGGCCGGTGTCCTGCTGGTGAAATGGCGCGATTTCCTGCTGCACGCTTTTGATCCCGCGCAGGCGCGTGCAGTGGGGCTGCCGGTGTCCTGGCTCCATTACGGGATGCTGGCACTGATCTCGTTGACCATCGTCGCGGTGCTTAAGGCGGTGGGAATCATCCTCGCCATTGGCCTTCTGATCGCACCGGGGGCCATCGCGTTCCTGATCACGAACCGCTTCGACCGGATGCTCTGGATCGCGGTGTCCGTGACGGTTTTGGCCTCTCTCGCCGGAGTTTATGCGAGCTTCTGGCTCGACAGTGCGCCAGCGCCGACGATCATCCTGATCCTGACCGGAGTGTTCCTTGTGGCCTTTGTGACGCGTCTATGGCGCAACGCGAAGACCGCACAGCAGGCCGGCGAGACCGTGACCGGCTAGGCCGCGCGCCGTTCTTCGAGATAGCTTGCGCAGCCGATCAAGGCGGCGAAATCGTCTTCGACCAGCCAGATCGGGAAATCCCGCATAAAGTCGGCAAAACGCCCTTTATTCGCAAAGGCTTCGGCAAACCCCATGGGGCCCAGATAGGGGGCGATATGGCGCGCCACGCCGCCCACCAGGTAGACGCCGCCAAATGGCAGATGGATTAGGCTGAGATTGCCCGCCACGGTCCCGAGCATCCCGACAAAGAGCTCCAGCGCATCAAGCGCCTGACGCTCACCCGCCTCGGCTGCGGCCATGACCTCGGCGGCAGAAAGGCGCGGGGTCTGGTCCGGCGTGGGGCCAAGGAAGGTGTAGACCCGCTCAAGCCCGCGACCCGACAGCACGTCCTCCACCGCCGGAAATCCATGGGCCGTCTCGACAAAACGGCAGAGGCGCAGCTCCTGATCCGTGCGGACCGGCAGGTTGGAATGCCCAGCCTCCGAAGGGGTGACGAGCCTCCCGCCCGGCGCGTGCAGCACACTGGCCGCATTGAACCCGGTCCCGAGCCCGATCATCAGGCTGGTCTCTGTCTCGGCCACAGATGGGCGCGTGACGATGGGACGGATCAGGTTCGGATCCATATGGGGCAGAGCATACCCCTGCGCCACCAGATCGTTCAGAAGCGCCACATGGGGCGCCCCCGTGGCCGCCGAAAGGAGCGCCTCGTCCATCCGCCATTCCAGATTGGTCAGCCCGCCAACCCCGTTGCGCACCGGACCGGCCAGCGCGACACAGGCTCCGCTGCAGTCCGGCTGTCCCTGTTCGACGAGGTAGAGCCGCAGCACCTCATCCAGCGAGCCGTGATCCGCATTGCGGAATTTTTTCACCGTCTCCGCACGCAGGATCGCGCCATCCGCCAGAGCGACGCGCGTATTGGTACCGCCGATATCGGCAACGAGAGCGGGGCCAGGATTGGTCGTGGACATGGTTGATCAGGCTCCACAGATTCGGTGAAACGGATTGATAGCGCTAACGCCTTAACCCAGATGCCAGCGCGCGGTAAGAGTCTTTCGGGCTACGCGCAAGGGTTTCGAAGTCCACATGGACCAATCCAAAGCGCTTTTCATAGCCCAAAGCCCACTCGTAATTGTCCGTCAGCGACCAGATGTAATAGCCCCGCAGCGGCACGCCCTCGGCGATGGCGCGACGTGTCTGCGCCAGATGCGCATCGAGATAGGCGATCCGGTCAGCATCGGCGAAAGGCACCTCTGAAGCCATGCCGTTCTCGGTCACATAAAGTGGCAGGTCGCCTGTGTATCGGTCCCGCATCATGGTCAGGAGCTGATAGAGCCCTTCGGGATAGATCTCCCATCCCATCTGGGTCTTGGGCAGGGGGCCGTCGATTTCCTGGTGACGGGGCCAGGGGCCGTCCTCCGGCGCAAGAATCTTGCGGGTGTAGTAGTTCAGTCCGACCCAATCAAGCGGAGCGCTGATCGCGTCGAAATCATCCTGCCAGCCTGCGGGCAAGTGCGGTTCGATCCCGGCAAGAACCTCCGCCGGATATCGTTTGTGGAACATGCCCGACAGGAAGAACTGGTTGTAGATCGCATCATAGAGCGCCGCGTCGCGCCCATCTGTGCCGGGGGCAGGCTCGGCAAACTCCATGTTGCACACTGCACCAAGGTTCGACATGCCGAGATCCCGCATGACCTCAATGGCGGTGCCATGGGCCACAAGGATATGGTGCATCGCGCGAGAAGCGGCCCGGAGATCGCGAAGGCCCGGAGCGTGGTGGCCTTGGAAATGGCTGAGCCAGCCGACGCACCAAGGCTCATTGATCGGCGCGGTCGACCAGACCCTATCCCCGATCCGCCCCATGATGGTGGCAGTGAAATCCCCGAACCAGTGGGCGATGTCGCGGTTCCGCCAGCCCCCTATATCGGCCAGGGGCGAGGGCAGCTCCCAGTGATAGAGCGTCGCGGCGGGCTTGATCCCGCGCTCGAGCAAGCCGTCCACCAGTCGGTCATAGAAATCGAGACCCTCGGGATTGGGCGTGCCGCGCCCTTCTGGCAAAACCCGCGCCCAACTCGTTGAAAACCTGTAGCTATCCACGCCGAGATCCCGGATCAGGTCGAGGTCTTCCTCCATCCGATCGTAGTGATCGCAGGCCAATGCGCCATGCTCGGCGCGCACCACATTGCCCGGACCGGTGGCGAAATCATCCCAGTGGGTCCGGCCAGCGCCGCCCTTGGCATGCCCTTCGATCTGATAGGCGGATGTCGCCACCCCAAACAAAAACCCTTTGGGATAGTCGGAACGGATCAGGGACATAACCGTGGTCTTTCCTGGCTCAGGTGGGGGCAGGGCCTGTGGATTGGCCGAGGGTCAGTTCCACATCCCAAAGCTCCTGTATCGGAGGGGTCGAGGGTTGCGCAATCCGTTGCAGCAAGATCTCTCCGGCCCGTCGTCCTGCCGCGCGCACGGAGGAGCGGGTCGCGGTGAAGAGCGGCTCACGATCGCCATTGCGCAGGTAACTGATCTCGTCGTCATGGATCACGACAGACACATCGCGGCCCAGCACCAAACCGCGCGCCCCGATGGCGCGCCGCACGCCGATCGCGGTGATGATCGAAGAAACGAGGAAGGCCGTGGGCGGGTTCGGCCCATGCAGCATCTGGGTTGCCGCGTTGAACCCGACCCCCTCGGTCATCTCGTCGGCCACCATGTGCTCGGGGCGCAGGGCACATCCCGCCGCCTCCATGGCTGCTGCGTAGCCGGTCCGGCGACGTTGCGCGAAATCCATGCTTTCCTGCCCGTTGATCAGGGCAATCCGGCTGTGGCCGAGATCAATGAGCAGTTGTGCCGCCCTCTGAAACGCGCGCCGGTTGTTGATGTCGAGCCAGGAGTAGCTGTCATCGGCCACAGGCGCGCGACCATGGACCACGAAGGGCAGTTCCAGCTCTTTCAGCAGCGCGATCCGCGGGTCATCGGCGCGGGGGCCGTGGACGATGACGCCATCGACGCTGCGCTTGGCGGCAAAGTCTCGATAGGCCTGCAGTTCGTTCTCGGCGCGCACCGCCGACAGCATGATGTCATAGCCCGACGCCGCATAGGTCTCGCCCGCGCCGGCCAGAAAGTCCCCGAAGATCGGGTTCACCATCTCGGAATTTGCATCGGTTGGGATGACGTGACCAATCGCCATGGATCGCCCGGTCGCAAGCGATTTGGCCCGGGTGCTGGGAAAGTAGTTGTACTTTTTTGCAGCGGCCTGGATCCGCTGACGCGTGGTCTCGGAGACCTCTGGATAGCCGTTCAACGCCCGGCTGACGGTCGTCGGGGACAGGCCCAGTTTCTCGGAAAGCTGTTTTAGATTCATGGTCTGACTGTGGTCTCGCGTGGCCCGTCCCTGCACCGTAAGCGTGTAAATGGACATTCGTCAAAAGCTTAAATTTCAATCTTGCTTTTCAAAACGGGCTACGCACAGGATGAAATTATTCGCGTGTTCAGATTTTCAAAGATTGACAGGATGGGGACAACGCGAGATGTCTGGCGCATTCAAAGCGCTTTGGGTGCGATTCTAGCGCTAACTGAAGCATGGGGCGTGCGACGCGCACGCTGGTCTGGGAGGACTGACATGAAATTCACCTTGTACGCGAGTGCCGCAGCGCTCGCCCTGTCGGCGGGTCTGGCGCAAGCCGGCGGCCATCTCGCCTTCACGCCGGGCGAGGGCGAGTTCAACTGGGAAAGCTATGAGGCTTTTGCCGCGGCAACCGATCTTTCCGGGCAGGACCTGGCGATCTTTGGTCCGTGGCTGGCGGGGGAGGCGGACGCCTTCTCGAACCTCGTGGCCTTCTTCAATGAAGCGACCGGTGCCAATGCGAGCTATGTGGGTTCTGACAGCCTCGAGCAGCAGATCGTCATCGACGCCGAAGCGGGTTCTGCCCCCGATCTGACCGTCTTCCCGCAACCGGGTCTTGCCACAACCATGGCCGAGCGCGGCTTCCTGACGCCATTGCCGGCGGGATCGGACGAATGGATCCGCGAGAACTACGCCGCCGGGCAGTCGTGGATTGATCTCGGTACCTACGCGGATGGTTCGGGCACCGATCAGCTCTATGGCTTCTTCTTCAATGTGAACGTGAAGTCTCTGGTCTGGTACATCCCTGAGAATTTCGAGGATTTTGACTACGAGATTCCGGAGACGATGGAGGAGTTCAAGGCCCTGATGGACCAGATGGTTGCCGATGGTCAGACGCCGCTCTGCGTTGGGCTCGGCTCCGGCGGGGCCACGGGCTGGCCCGCGACCGACTGGGTCGAAGACCTGATGCTGCGCACGCAGAGCCCGGAAACCTATGACGCCTGGGTTGCCAACGAGATCCCTTTCGATGATCCCAAGGTCGTTGCAGCGATCGAGGAATACGGTACCTTCACCCGCAATGACGACTATGTGGTCGGCAATGCGAATGACACTGCTTCGGTGGATTTCCGCGAAAGCCCGCTGGGCCTCTTTGCTTCGCCGCCCTCCTGCATGATGCACCGTCAGGCGAGCTTCATCCCGGCCTATTTCCCCGAAGGCACCGAGCTTGGTGAAGATGCAGACTTCTTCTACTTCCCGGCCT
Organism: Pseudomonadota bacterium; assembly: GCA_038746545.1. Taxonomy (GTDB): domain Bacteria; phylum Pseudomonadota; class Alphaproteobacteria; order Rhodobacterales; family Rhodobacteraceae; genus Dinoroseobacter. The sequence continues at coordinate 74,220 of JBCDKN010000006.1, read as the reverse complement.
TTGAGGAAAAAGACCTCGGTCGTCCGGTGCTTGGGGCAGGCACGCTCTTTGCGATTACGAACGAGAACCCGGCCGCAAGCGCGTTCATCGAATTCCTGAAAACACCCTTCGCCCATGAAGTGATGATGGCGCAGGATGGTTTCCTGACCCCGTTCAAGGCTGCAAACCCCGACGCCTATGCCAGCGATACCCTGCGCGGCCAGGGCGCTATCCTGACCAACGCCACCACCTTCCGCTTTGACGGCTCCGACCTGATGCCGGGCGGTGTGGGCGCCGGCACCTTCTGGACCGGCATGGTGGATTACTCCTCCGGTGCGAAATCGGCGGCAGAGGTGGCCTCTGAGATCCAGTCCTCCTGGGACGCGCTGAAGTAAGCGCAGGCAAGACAGGCGGGCCGTCCCGTAGGGCGGCCTGCAACCCCACGGCATTTCAGGAACAGGGGGAGCGGCCATGCATCCGGCCTTTCAGGGACTTTTTACGATCATTATCGGCGTTGGCGGCTGTGTCGGCTATTTCTACTTTGCCAACCAGTTTCTGGACAAAGTGCTCTACCCGGCCAGGGGGGAGAATGCGGGGCGCAACATCAACCGCGCCAACCAGATCCGGCCCTGGATCTTCCTGTTCCCGGCGCTTTTCGTGCTGGCCCTCTATCTCGGCTATCCGGTGGTCGAGACCCTGCGCCTGTCGCTCATGGAGCGGGTGCCGGGTGGTGGCTATGACTTTGTAGGCCTCGAGAATTATGCGCAGATGGCTTCGGAGCCGAAATTCTGGGAAGCCATGCGGAACAACATGTTCTGGCTCATCGTGGTGCCGGCGCTCTCGACCGCCTTCGGTCTGATCGCAGCGCAGCTCACGGACCGGATCAAGTGGGGCAATATCGCCAAGTCGATCATCTTCATGCCCATGGCGATCAGCTTTGTCGGCGCCTCGGTGATCTGGAAGCTGGTCTATGATGGCCGCCCGATTGAGCAAGAGCAGATCGGCATCCTGAACGCGATCATAGTTGGGCTTGGGGGCGATCCCGTGACCTTTTTGACGATCCCGTTCTGGAATAGCTTTTTCCTGATGATCGTGTTGGTCTGGGTGCAGACCGGGTTCGCCATGGTGATCCTCTCGGCGGCCCTGCGCGGTATCCCCGAAGAGACCATTGAGGCGGCGATTATCGACGGCGCCTCGCCCTGGCAGATTTTCTTCAAGATCAAGGTGCCGCAGATCATGCCCACGGTGGTGGTGGTCTGGACGACGATCACGCTCGTGGTGCTCAAGGTCTTCGACATCGTGTTTGCCATGACCAACGGGCAATGGGAGACGCAGGTTCTCGCCAATTACATGTTCGACAAGCTCTTCCGCGCCAATGACTGGGGCGTGGGTTCAGCCAGCGCGATGGTGATAATGCTTCTGGTGACGCCGATCCTGATCTGGAACATCCACAGCGCGCGCAAGGAAATGCGCTGAGGCGCGGGGGGAGATTATGGACAATATCGCTGGAACCAAATCCTCGCTCACCTGGGCCGTGCATATCTCGGTCGTGGCCCTTGTGGTCCTGTGGCTCTTGCCGACCTTCGGCCTCTTTGTGTCGTCCTTCCGGACGGTGGAGCAGATCTCGTCGAGCGGCTGGTGGAAATCCATGTTCGCTTCGGAACAGAACATCACTCTGCGCGCGGCGGACCCGGATGATTTCCGGGTCCAGCAGGGGGATCTCTATGTGGTGGAGGGCAACCTCTTTGCCGATGAAGGGATCACCGATGCGGTGATCAGCGTCTGGGGCACGTCGAGCCGCAACATCGCGGCCTATACGGCGGGCGAGACAGCGGATCTGGGCGAGGGCGAGACCATCACCGTGCAATCGGATGGCGCCTATGTCTGGTCGGGCAATGATGACCAGATGGGCGGGCGCGGCCAGCGGGTCTTTGTGACCGCAACCACGCCGCCGGAATTCACGCTCGCGAATTACGACAACATGCTCCTCAACCCGAGCAATTCCGAAGGCATGGCGCGGGCGTTTTTCAACACGCTGACCGTGACGATCCCGGCGACGATCATCCCGATCCTCGTGGCGGCCTTCGCGGCCTATGCCCTTGCCTGGATGGAGTTTCCGGGCCGCGCGCTCCTGATTGCGATTATTGTGGGGCTTCTCGTGGTGCCGCTGCAACTGGCGCTCATCCCGCTTCTGACCCTGCACAACAATATCGGGATCGGGAAAGGCTATCTGGGGACATGGCTTGCCCATACGGGCTTTGGCATGCCGCTCGCGATCTATCTCTTGCGGAATTACATGGTGGGCTTGCCAAGGGACATCATCGAAAACGCCAAGGTGGACGGGGCGACGGACTTCCAGATCTTCACCAAGATCGTCCTGCCGCTCAGCTTCCCTGCGCTGGCCTCCTTCGCGATCTTCCAGTTCCTCTGGACCTGGAATGACCTTCTGGTTGCCAAGGTGTTCCTGATCGACGCTACAGGCCAGACCACGGTCATGACCAACCAGATCGTCGAGCTTCTGGGCACCAGAGGCGGCAATTGGGAGATCCTCGCAACGGCGGCCTTCGTGTCGATTGCGGTCCCGCTTCTGGTCTTCTTCTCCATGCAACGTTTCCTCGTGCGCGGCCTTCTCGCCGGCTCGGTCAAGTAAGGAACAACTCTCGATGAATGCAGTGGCACAAATGCGCGCGGCCAAGGGCCTTGCCGCCGACGCCGACTGGTGGCGCGGGGCGGTCATCTATCAGATCTATCCCCGCAGTTTTCAGGACAGCAATGGTGACGGGATCGGCGACCTTCTCGGCATCGTCGAGCGGATGCCCTATATCGCCTCGCTCGGGGTGGATGCGATCTGGATCAGCCCGTTCTTCACCTCGCCGATGAAGGATTTCGGCTATGATGTGAGCGATTACTGCGATGTGGATCCGATGTTCGGCACGCTCGCGGATTTCGATGCGCTGATCGAGACGGCCCATATCTATGGGTTGCGGGTGATGATTGATCTGGTGCTCAGCCATACCAGCGACCAGCATCCCTGGTTTGCTGAGAGCCGCGCGAGCCGCGACAATGGCAAGGCCGACTGGTATGTCTGGGCCGATCCGAAGCCCGATGGCACGCCGCCCAATAACTGGCTGTCGATCTTTGGCGGTTCGGGCTGGCAATGGGATGCGCGGCGCTGCCAGTACTACCTGCACAACTTCCTGACCTCGCAGCCGGATCTGAACTTCCATTGCACTGCGGTGCAGGACGCGCTGCTGGATGTGGGCCGGTTCTGGCTGGATCGTGGGGTGGACGGGTTCCGCCTTGATACGATCAACTTCTACACTCACGACGCGGAGCTGCGGGATAACCCACCGCTGCCACCCGCGGATCGCAACGATACGATCGCGCCTGCGGTGAACCCCTACAATCACCAGCGTCACCTCTATTCCAAGAACCAGCCGGAGAACCTCGAGTTTCTCGCGCGGTTCCGCGGGATGATGGAGGAGTATCCGGCCATTGCTGCCGTGGGCGAGGTGGGTGACGCGCAATATGGACTGGAGATTCTGGGCCAATACACCGCTGGAGAGACCGGCGTGCATATGTGCTACGCCTTCGAGTTTCTGTCGAAAGAGGCGCTGACCGCTACGCGTGTCTCCGAGGTGCTGAGCAAGGTCGCCGATGTGGCGGCGGATGGTTGGGCTTGCTGGGCGTTTTCCAACCATGACGTGATGCGCCATGTGACCCGCTGGGATCTGACCCCGGGGGCGCAGCGCGGGATTCTGACCCTTCTCATGTGCCTGCGCGGCTCGGTCTGCCTCTACCAGGGCGAGGAACTCGGCCTGCCCGAGGCGGATGTGGCCTTCGACGATCTGCAGGACCCTTACGGCATCGAGTTTTGGCCTGAGTTTAAAGGCCGCGATGGCTGCCGCACGCCCATGGTCTGGCAGTCTGACAATCAGACGGGCGGCTTCTCGGCGTCGCGGCCCTGGCTGCCGGTCTCGTCCGAGCATCTGAACATGGCCGTTTCCGCGCAGGAACAGGCGCCGGATGCGGTCCTGCACCACTATCGCAAAGCGCTCGCCTTCCGGCGCAATCACAAGGTCTTTGCCAAGGGTGCGCTGTCGGAGCTGAAGGCCGAGGGCGATGTGCTGAGCTTTGTGCGCGAGGGGGCCGGTGAGACGGTGTTCTACGCGCTTAATATGAGTGACACGCCCGGCGTGGTCGATCTGCCTGCGGGCAATTGGACCCAGATCGGTGCGGAGCTGAATTCCGCGGGCACCAGCCCGGATGGGCGCGTGCATCTGGGGCCCTGGCAGCCCTGCATTGCGTTGAAGACAGCCTGAACCGGCGCGGCGGATAGAATAGAGGGAGGGGAGAAATGGCGGATTTGAAGCTGACGGATGTGGCCAAAGCCTATGGCGACGTCAATGTTCTGAGCAATATCAACCTGGATGTGAAACAGGGTGAGCTCATCGTCTTTGTCGGGCCCTCGGGCTGCGGGAAATCCACGCTTTTGCGGATGATCGCCGGGCTGGAGAAGATCACCGGCGGCACGCTGGAGATCGACAACACGGTGGTGAATGACGTGCCTCCGGCTCAACGAGGCATCGCGATGGTGTTTCAGTCCTATGCGCTCTATCCGCATATGACCGTGCGCGAGAATATGTCCTTCGCGCTCAAGATCGCGAAGAAATCTCAGGAAGAGATCGACAGCGCCGTGGAGGCCGCCGCCGAAAAGCTCCAGCTGGGTCAGTATCTCGACCGCTTGCCCAAGGCGCTCTCCGGTGGTCAGCGCCAGCGGGTCGCCATTGGCCGTTCGATTGTCCGGGACCCGAAGGTCTATCTCTTTGACGAGCCGCTCTCGAACCTCGATGCGGCGCTGCGCGTGGCCACACGGCTTGAGATCGCCCAGCTCAAGGAAGCCATGCCCGAGAGCACGATGATCTACGTGACCCATGACCAGGTGGAGGCGATGACGCTTGCCTCGCGGATCGTCGTGCTGGCCGGAGGCGGGATTGCACAGGTCGGCTCACCGCTGGAGCTTTATGAGAAGCCCGAGAATGAGTTCGTGGCCCAGTTCATCGGCAGCCCGAAGATGAACCTGCTGCCGGGCAAGATAACCGGGACAGGCGCGCAGACAACGGTAGAGATGGACGGCGGTGGCGTGGCTGTCTCGCACTACCCCTCCGATGCGAGCCTGATGGGCGCGACTGTGAATGTGGGCGTGCGCCCGGAGGATATGGTCGCGGCGGCGGACAGCTACCTCTTCGAAGGCAAGGTTGCGATCACCGAGGCGCTCGGCGAGGTGACGCTGCTTTATTTCGAGGCCCCCTCGGGACAGGAAGCGAGCATTGCCAAGCTTCAGGGGATCCACAAGGATCTGAAGGGGCAGGTGACGCGGATGACTGCGGATCCCACCAAGGTGCATGTGTTCAAGGACGGGGTGTCGCTTCTCTATCCCGATGGGCATCACGTGACGTTCGCGCCGCACTGATCCTGCGCGCTCCGTTGCGGCGGAGCCGTTCGATTTGAGTGCGTTCGTCGCGCGGTAGGACGGTTCCCGCCGCAATCCTGCCACGGTCGCTCGACACCCTTGCGCCGATAGGGCGTGAGGCGAGGGCTCGGGTATGAAACAGGTGACGATGGTGCTGGTCTGTGCAGCGCTGACCGTAAGCGGTTGCGCGACGCCTCCGGAGAAGGTGCAGCGCAGCTTTGTCTCCCCCAATGTCTATGCGGGCTATAGCTGTCATGCGCTGACAGCAGAACGGAGCGCGATCGAAGGTCATGTTCAGGAGCTGACAGCTCATCAGCGTAGCAAGGCCAATACAGATACGGCTGTGATGACGGTGGGATTGGTGTTGTTCTGGCCGGCGCTCTTCGCGCTCTCGGCAGGGCGGGACTACGAGGCGGATCTCTCGATTGCCAAGGGAAAGCATGACGCGGTGTTGGAGGCGGGGCAGGCGCAAGGGTGCTTTACTCCCTATGCCGGGCAGACGGAGCTCCCTCCGACCCTGATGCAGCGGCTGCCGGAGCGCACGGGCGGCTTCCCTCCGCTTTGAAACGTCAAGGACAGTGACCCAAAGGAAAAGCCCCGCCGATGCGGGGCTTTGTTGGTCTTTTCAGGGGGCTTCGCCCCCACCGCGCCCAAGGGCGCGCCCCCGGGTCATAGCAGCAAGGTCAGAGCAGGCTGGGCAGCCATAGGACGATGCCCGGAAATGCAATCAGGACGGCCACGGTGATCACGTCCGCCACGAAGAACGGCGAGGCGCCCCGGAATACATCCTGTACCGAGATGGGCAGCTTGTTGTCCTGCGCGACCCCTGCCACCACAAAGCAGTTCAACCCGATTGGCGGGGTGATCAGACAGAGCTCAGCCATCTTCACAACGATGATCCCGAACCAGATCGCGCATTCCTCGGCGGTCATCCCGAGGGCGGCCGCCTCGCGGGTCACATCCGGTCCGCCATTCAGCGCGATCACAGCTGGGAAGGTCACCGGCAGGGTCAAGATCAGCATCCCGATCGCATCCATGAACATGCCGAGGATCACATAGGCCCCGAGGATCATCAGCAGGATCAGGTAGGGCGACTGGTCCAGCGACCCGATCCAATCTGCGAAAGTCTCAGGCAGCTTGGCAAAGCCGAGGAAGCGCACATAGATCAGAACGCCCCAGATCATGGTGAAGATCATGACCGTGAGCTTGGCGGCCTCCATCAACGCGCCCTTGAGCTGCCCCCAGCGCAGGCCCTGCCAGAGCGCCATGAGCAGCACCACGAAAGCGCCGAGCGCTCCGGCCTCCGTTGGCGTCGCCCAACCAAAATAGATCGAGTAGACGATGATGAAGACCACAAAGAGAATCGGTAGTGCACCGGGCAAGGCCGAGAACCGTTCGCCCCAGGTGAAGCCACCAACCGGGGGGCCAAGATCTTTGCGATAGCGCGCCAGCCCGATCACCAGACCGGCATAGATGACGGCTGAGACCGCGCCGGGCAAGAAGCCAGCAAGCAGAAGCTTGCCTACGGATTGCTCGACGATGATCGCATAGATGACAAGAATGGCCGAAGGCGGGATCAGTGAGGCGAGGGTGCCGCCTGCCGCCACCACACCCGCCGCAAATCGCTTGTCATAGCCAAGCTTGAGCATTTCAGGGATCGCGATGCGGGCAAATACCGCTGATGTCGCGACCGATGCACCAGAAACCGCTGCGAAGCCTGCGGTCGCAAAGACGGTCGCGACCCCAAGACCGCCAGGGAGCCAGCCGACCCAGCGTTTCGCGGCCTCAAAGAGGAACCGCGTCAGACCAGCATAATAGGCGAGATACCCGATCAGGATAAACGTTGGGATGAGAGACAGGCTGTAGGTCGTTGATTTCGAGTGTGGAACCTGACCTGCGAGCTTCATGGCTGTGACCAGGCCCCGGTCGAACCCCTGTTTTTCCATGAAGAAGATGCACAGACCGACAAAACCGATGAACGCTGTGGCAAAAGCGACGCGTACTCCGATCAGTACCAGCACAACGAGAAGACCGCTCAGCCACAGGGAAACATTAAAGATATCAATACCGTCGAGCAGCTCTTTCATGTCAATGATGCTATCCATCGACAGTTTTCGCTTCCTTGCTGGCCTGGGTGAAGGCGTCTTCGATCAGGGGCACGGCGACGGGGCGTTGCTCGTTGCGCCGGAAGGCCCGAGCGAACCCCCATGTCTGCAGCACAAGGCGGCACCAAAGGAGCGCCAGTGAGATTGGCACGATCAGTTTCGCGGGCCAGAGAGGCAGCGCGATGTCGATGGAACTGTCCCGGCTCCAGAGCGGCGCGCTGAAGTCGAAGCTGCGCTCGAAATGAAACCACGTTCCGTAAATCAGCGCAGTGGTCAGCAACAACATGAAAATGCAGGATAAACACTCGGCAAACCAGAGGGTCCGTCCGTGCAATTGACCCACCAGGATGTCCATCCGGATATGCCCGCCTTCGCGTTGACAGAAGGCAAGGCCCAGAAAGGCGAAGGTGGCCATGAACTGTTCTGTCCAGTCCACATAGCCGGGCACTGGCGCGCCAAAGAACTTGCGGCCGAGCACATTGTAAACGGCGAGCACGACCAGCGCAAAGATCACGATCCCGCCCAGCAGGTTCATGACGGACTCCAACCTCAGCAACGCGCGATCCGCACGGGAGAGACCGGTTTCGTCGGTTAAGACGGAACTTGAAGACATGGGGGCAACTTTCGAAAAAGGCTCCGGAAATTCCGGAGCCTTTTAGGTCATATGGAGGTCAGTTGGACATCCGCTTCTTCTCAAGCGTGCTCAGCACCAGATCGTAGAGCTCCTGTCCCGGAATACCCTGATCGGTCATGGTCTGGATCCACTCCTGATGCAGCGGCAGCGCCACTTCGCGGAACTTGGCGATCTCGGCCTCATCCACGGTGATCTTCTGGACCTCTTTCTCGGCCAGAACCTCTTCCCACTTGTTCAGAAGCTCGCCGTAATTCGCCAGATAGTGATCAATTGCGCCGGCGACGGAGTCATCAAGGATCGCGCGATGCTCATCGCTCAGGTCGGCATAAGCGTCCGTGTTGACCACGACCGGGCAATTCACCGTGCCTGGGTTCAGGTTCTCGGTCCACCAGTCTGCGATGTCGATAGTACGGAAGGACAGGTGCGCGTGCTGGGCAAAGGCCACTGTGTCGACCACGCCGGACTCCATGGCGTTATAGGCCTCGGAGGACGTCACCGAGGTCGGCACCGCGCCCACCTTTTCAAAGGCCTGGCCGAGACCGCCCGTGGCGCGCACTCGCATGCCGTCGAAATCGGCGAGCTTGTCGCGCGCATTGCCGGTACCCGCGATGTTGTATTGCGGCATGGGCGAGGTCATCAGCAGCTTGGCGTTCCAGCGGCCGAGATCGGCCTGCACCGCCGGGTGGTCATAAACCGCGTGGCTGACGGCAACCTCCTCGTCGAGATTCGCTACTCCGAGGAAGGGCAGCTCCAGCACGGTGATGGTCGGGTTCTTGTCCCGGTGGTAGCCCGCGCAGAACTGCGCCATCTCGAAGGCGCCGATGGAGATCCCGTCGAGGTTTTCGCGGTTCTTCGACAGGCCACCGTAGCTGATATTCATGGTGAACTCGCCGCCGGACTTCTCTTCGACCAACTCGGCAAGCTTGTGGATATGCTCGGTAAAGGCGCGGCGCGTGCCCCAGACGGACACATTCCACTCAGTTGCCAGAGCCTCGCCCACAAAGGTCAGCGACAGCCCCGCGATCACGGTGCTTTTCAAAAGCGTTTTCATGTTTTCTCTCCCTGGGTGCAAATCTAAGGTTTGCTGGCACAGACCGTAGCCGTCCGAGCGGCGAGGTCCAATACAAAATGCGGGGAGGGGACATGGCGGCACCAGAGAATGGATTGAAGGCGGCATTGTTGCGCGGCGAGACGCAAATCGGGGTCTGGCTGGGCTTTGGCTCACCCACCGTGGCGGAACTGGCGGCGGGCTGCGGGTTTGACTGGTGTTTGGTGGATGGGGAACATTCTCCCAATGATCCCGGGGACATGATCGCGCAGTTCCGGGCGCTCGCCAGCGGTGGTGCCAGTCATGCGGTGGCGCGCGTACCCGTGGGCGAGGACTGGGTTCTCAAGCGCGTGCTGGACCTCGGGGTGCAAACCGTGATGGTGCCCATGGTCGAGAGTGCCGCTCAGGCCCGGCAGGTGGCCGAGGCCATGCGCTATCCCCCCGAAGGCACGCGCGGCAATGGGGCGGCGCTGGCCCGCGCCTCGGGTTACTCGCTCACGCCGAAGTATGTTCGGACTGCTAACCCGCAGATCTGCACCATCGCCCAGATCGAGAGCCGTGCTGCCGTGGCCGCGATCCCCGAGATCGCCGCAGTGGACGGGATCGACGTGCTTTTCATCGGTCCCGCCGATCTTGCGGCGGATATGGGGTATACGGGTCAGTCCGGGGTGCCTGAGGTCGAGGCGGTCATGGCCGAGGCGCTGCAGGCGATCGATGCGGCGGGCAAGGTGCCCGGAATCCTCTCCTTTGATCCCGAAGGGGTGTCCCGCTATGCCGGTCTAGGGGCGCGGTTCATCGGGGTCGGAGCGGACGTGACCTCGCTGGCCGCAGCGTTTCGCACCCTCTCAGCCGAGACGCGGGCACTTTTGCCCAAAGCCTAGACAGGTGGGTTGCGCGCGCCGGCTGCGTCAGGGCGCACCCCTTGTCCCCCGGGCCGATCCATGCGAGGGGGACGTGCCTAACGAAGCCCCCGACAGGAGTGTGTGATGGAGATTCGCGAGGCCCTCACTTTCGACGATGTGCTGCTGGTACCCGGCGCCAGCTCCGTGCTGCCCTCCGAGGCGGACACGCGCACCCTGGTGACCAAGTCGATTGCCCTGAACATTCCACTGCTGAGTTCGGCCATGGATACGGTGACAGAGGCGCGTATGGCGATTGCCATGGCACAGGTCGGCGGGATGGGAGTGCTGCATCGCAACCTTACGGTGGATGAGCAGCAACAGCAGGTCCGGCAGGTCAAACGGTTTGAATCCGGGGTGGTCTATAACCCGGTTACCTTGCGCCCGGATCAGACTCTCGCCGATGCCAAGGCGCTGATGGAGCGCTATAAGATCACCGGTTTCCCCGTGGTGGATGACGCCCGCCGAGTACTGGGGATCGTCACGAACCGCGACATGCGCTTCGCCAGTGATGACAACACGCCGGTCTCAGTCATGATGACCTCTGATAATCTGGCGATCCTGCGCGAGCCTGCGGATCTGGCCGAGGCCAAGTCGCTGATGCATGCCCGCCGCATCGAGAAGCTTCTGGTGCTTGACGGCGATGGTAAGCTGACCGGTCTCCTGACGATCAAGGATATCGAGCAGGCGGTGCTGAACCCCAATGCCTGCAAGGATGAGCTGGGCCGTTTGCGCGTGGCTGCGGCCACGACTGTGGGTGATGCCGGGTTCGAGCGCTCGCAAGCCCTGGTCGAGGCGGGCGTGGATCTGATCATCATCGACACGGCCCATGGTCATTCCGAAGGCGTGGCCAAGGCAGTGGAGCGCGCAAAGACCCTATCGAATTCGGTGCAGGTCGTGGCGGGCAACGTCGCCACAGGTGAGGCGACCCGCGCCCTGATCGATGCGGGTGCCGATGCCGTAAAGGTCGGGATCGGCCCGGGATCGATCTGCACCACGCGGATCGTGGCCGGTGTTGGTGTGCCACAGCTCACCGCGATCATGGATTGCGCCAAGGCCGCCGAGGCCACGAGCACGCCGGTGATCGCCGATGGGGGCATCAAGTTCTCCGGCGATTTCGCCAAGGCCATCGCGGCGGGCGCCCATTGCGCCATGGTTGGCAGCATGATCGCCGGGACGGATGAGAGCCCGGGCGAAGTCATCCTCTATCAGGGCAGATCGTTTAAATCTTATCGCGGGATGGGCTCGCTCGGCGCGATGGCGCGCGGCTCAGCGGATCGGTACTTCCAGAAGGATGCGGCCTCCGACAAGCTCGTGCCCGAAGGGATTGAGGGGCAGGTGCCCTATAAGGGGTCCGCGGGCGCGGTTGTTCATCAGCTGGTCGGCGGCCTGCGCGCGGCCATGGGCTATACCGGGGCGGCGACCGTGGCCGAAATGCGAACCCAAGCGCAGTTCGTGCGGATCACTGGCTCGGGCCTCAAGGAGAGCCATGTCCATGACGTGCAGATCACCCGCGAGAGCCCCAACTACCGGATGGGCTGACCCATGACGCCCGCTGCCCGCGTTGCGGCTGCGATCGAGGTGCTCGATACGGTGCTGGACGGCCAGCCTGCCGAGCAAGCCCTTAGCCAATGGACGCGCGCGCACCGGTTCGCCGGGTCCAAGGACAGGGCCGCTCTGCGCGATCTGGTCTTTGATGTCCTGCGGCGGCGGCGCAGCTACGCGGCACTTGGTGGTGGTCTGACCGGGCGCGGTCTGATGATCGGGCAATGCGTGGCGGGCGCGGGGGCGGTTGATGCGGTCTTTAGTGGCGAAGGCTATGCGCCTACTGCGCTATCGGATGCCGAACAGCAAGCAATTGCCGCGCCGGGCGATCTGTCTCAGGCCGATGCGCTCGATATGCCCGATTGGATCCTGACAGAGCTCGATGTGGTCTATGGCGACAAGGCCGCGCAGATATGCAACGCGTTGCGCGCCCGCGCGCCGCTTGATCTGCGGGTGAACCTACGCAAGGCCAGCGTGCCCTCGGCGCAGGCAAAGCTGTCTTCGGATGGGGTTAGCGCCGAGCCAATCCCCGAAGTTCCCGGAGCATTGCGCGTGATCGAAGGGGCGCGTCGCGTGGCGCATGGTGACGCCTATAAGACCGGGCTGGTTGAGATCCAGGATGCCGCGTCCCAAGCTGCAGCGCTTGCGACCCCAGTGCCAGCCTCCGGGCGTGTGCTTGACTTTTGTGCCGGCGGCGGGGGCAAGGCTCTGGCTTTGGCCGCCCGGACCGAGGCCACTATCTTCGTCCACGATATTGCGCCCGCGCGCATGAAGGATATCCCACCGCGTGCTACGCGGGCCGGAGTGGCGCTGCCGCAATGGCGCGACGGCGCGGGTGGCTTCGATCTCGTGTTTTGTGACGCGCCCTGCAGTGGCAGCGGCACGTGGCGCCGCACTCCCGAGGCGAAATGGACGCTCTCACCCGCGCGTCTGGAGCAGTACGTCACTGCACAGCAGGAGGTTTTGCGAAACGCCCTGCCTCTGGTGCGACCCGGCGGTGTTCTCGTCTATGCGACCTGCTCGGTTCTGCCTGCAGAAAATATGGCGCAACTCGCCTGGATGGTCGATGCTTTGCCCCGAGCGCGCCTGCGGCAGCAGCAACAGATGTTGCCCAATGCCCCCGGAGATGGGTTTTTCTACGCCATTTTTGATGTTTGAGCAGCCCTCGAAACAACCAAAGGTTGAAACTGTTTCGGTGTTAAGCCAAGCTTAAGTCCAGATGACCAACACTGTGCTTAAAGGTGATCCGGAGGACAGGGTGAGCGATCAGACGCTGGAAAGTCAGAGATTTGCGGGCGAGACATCGTCGGCGATCCGGGAGGCTGCGGTCTTATTGGGCGCGGCTGTCGTGACATCAGGTCTGGCCGTGATGCTGCAGGATCCGACGGTCAAGCTGTCTTTGGCCGTGTCCGCAGTGACTCTTGTGGCGCTTTTGATCCTGTTGCAAATCCGGCGCCGGATGAGCCGCACGCGTCTCGATCCGAAACTGGTGGGCCTCTTTACGTTCCTGGAGGGCGATTCAAGCCCATCCGTCGTTTTGGATGCTCATCAGCAGATCCTATGGATGAACGGGGCTGCAAAAGCCTATTTCCCGAATGCGAGCGAACTGGGGCTGGTAGCCGTTTTGCAAGCCACGGTTCCGGAAAGCGCGGCTTTGGTGCGGCGTCTGCGGCGCGGGCTCGATCAGGCAGCGATGAGTGTGGAGGATGCGGTTACCCGTCGGGGTCATGCGCGCTTCGTCCTGCGCAAATATGCCTACGGGCAGATGCTCTTCCGGGTCGAAGCTCTGGCGTCGCGCGACGGCGCGACCTCGGGATCGGTGTCGATCCCGGTGCTGTCCGTGTCGAAATCCGGGACGGTGCTATCGATGAATGAAGCGCTGCGCCGGATGATCGGCGGCCGCGCAAGAGACTTGAACGCTGTGTTCGTGGTGCCGCCTGCCGCCGATATCAGCACGGCCGAAGTTATCACGCCAGATGGGCAGGTCCCCGTCTACTTGCACCAGACGGAACTGACCGCCGGCCGTCGCGAGATCGCCTTGCTGCCAATGCAGCGTCTGACCAGTGCCCATGACATGAATATGGGGCTGGAGGAATTGCCTGTAGCTGTAATGAAGCTTGGACCCCAGGGCGAGTTGCTGCAAGCCAACGCCCATGCGCGGGCCCTCCTGAATATCGAAGAGCAAAGGGAAGATATCAATTTCGTCGATCTCGTCACGGGGCTTGGTCGGTCCGTCCGCTCCTGGATTGAGGAGGCCTTGCATGCGCCCCATTCGCTGCAGCCGGAAGTGTTGCGGGTCAAGGAGGGGACCGAGGAAAGCTTCCTGCAGGTCACACTGATGCGCTCGCAAAGCGCTGAGGGTCCGATCCTGACGGCTGTCTTGCATGACGCGACCGAGTTGAAAACCCTCGAAGCGCAATTCGTTCAGAGCCAGAAAATGCAAGCGATTGGACAGCTTGCAGGGGGCGTTGCCCATGACTTCAACAACCTACTGACCGCGATTTCGGGGCACTGCGATCTTCTGCTGTTGCGGCACGACCAGGGCGATCCGGAATATGGCGATCTTGTGCAGATCAATCAGAACGCAAATCGGGCTGCGAGCCTTGTTGGGCAGTTGTTGGCCTTCTCGCGCAAGCAAACCTTGCAGCCAGAGCTGATTGATCTGCGCGATACCCTCTCGGATTTGACCCACCTTCTCAACCGACTGGTGGGAGAGAAGGTCACCCTCACTCTGATGAATGAACCGGATCTAAGCCCGATGCGCGCCGACAAGCGCCAGCTGGAGCAGGTCTTGATGAACCTTGTGGTCAATGCGCGCGACGCGATGCCGGACGGTGGAGAGATCACGATCGAAGCGCGCGCGGTGGAACTGGACACGCCGATGATGCGGGGTCGCGTAACGCTTCCTGCCGGAGACTATGCCTGCGTGACGGTAACCGATCAGGGGGTCGGCATTCCCCAAGACAAACTCAGCAAGATCTTTGAGCCATTTTATACCACGAAGCGCACTGGCGAGGGCACGGGGCTCGGATTGTCTACGGCCTACGGGATCGTCAAACAATCCGGAGGCTTCATTTTCGCGGAGAGTGTGGTTGGCAAAGGGACAGCGTTCGAAATCTACTTTCCTGCCTATCATGGTCAAGCTCTTCCCGCCGCTGAGACAGCGGCCAGCGCGCCTGATCGACCTTCGGCAACAGGTGATGGCATTGTCTTACTTGTCGAGGATGAAGCACCCGTGCGCGCCTTCGCTGCCCGGGCATTGCGCTTGAACGGCTTTACAGTGCTTGAAGCGGAATGTGCCGAGGCGGCACTGGAGCTGCTGGAGAACCCTGCGCTGGAAGTGGATCTTTTTGTCACAGACGTGATCATGCCGGGTCTTGATGGCCCAAGTTGGGTTCGGCGCGCCCTCGTGGACCGTCCGGGAATTCCCGTGGTGTTTGTTTCTGGCTATGCAGAGGATCTGCTCTCAGATGATGAGGAGAGAATACCGAACTCTGTATTCCTGCCCAAGCCATTCTCGCTGAAGCAGTTGATTGCCACTGTTCAGGCACAGTTTGACGCACCGTCTATGGCTGCGCCTCTGAAAGACGCGGTCTGAACGACGAGCGACCTCATGGCGCAAGCGGAAGCAACCTTTTCTTAACCAAATTCCGAAATTGTTAGATGGTTAAGATTTGCCTTGAAATGTTCCTATTTCGGTCTCATATTGCGAGAACAAGGCAAGAACAAAGCAGAGATTGCTGCCCGCAGGGCGGTATGTGATAAGGGGCGACACCATGGCCACTGCGAGTCTTTTGGACGTGACCGACAAACGAGATTCCGAAAAGAAAAAGGCGCTCGACAGCGCTCTTGCCCAGATCGAACGACAGTTCGGGAAGGGCTCGATTATGAAGTTGGGCGCCGACAGCCCCGTAGCCGAGATCGAGGCGACCTCTACCGGGTCTATCGGTCTCGATATCGCGCTCGGGATCGGCGGTATCCCCAAAGGCCGTATTGTCGAGATTTACGGTCCGGAGAGTTCCGGGAAGACAACACTTACCCTCCATTGCGTAGCGGAGGAGCAGAAGAAGGGCGGCGTTTGTGCCTTTGTGGACGCGGAGCACGCGCTCGACCCTCAGTATGCCCGCCGCCTCGGCGTTGATCTCGATGAACTTCTGATTTCTCAGCCGGACACGGGCGAACAGGCGCTGGAAATCACGGAAACTCTGGTCCGATCCGGCGCTGTAAGCATGGTCGTCGTAGACTCTGTGGCCGCCTTGACCCCGAAATCCGAGCTTGAAGGCGATATGGGCGACGCGCAGGTCGGGGCGCAGGCACGCCTGATGAGCCAGGCGATGCGAAAGCTCACCGGCGCGATCTCCAGGTCCAATTGCACCGTGATCTTCATCAACCAGATCCGCATGAAGATCGGTGTCATGTTCGGGTCCCCGGAAACGACCACGGGTGGCAATGCACTAAAATTCTACTCTTCCGTACGCCTTGATATCCGCCGTATTGGCTCGATCAAGGACCGGGACGAGGTCGTGGGTAACACGACCAAGGTCAAAGTGGTTAAGAACAAGGTGGCGCCGCCGTTCAAGCAGGTCGAATTCGACATCATGTATGGCGAAGGCATCTCCAAGATGGGTGAACTGATCGATCTCGGTGTCAAGGCCGGGGTGGTCCAGAAATCCGGCTCTTGGTTCTCCTATGGA
The DNA here is from genome assembly GCA_038746545.1 of Pseudomonadota bacterium. GTDB lineage: Bacteria > Pseudomonadota > Alphaproteobacteria > Rhodobacterales > Rhodobacteraceae > Dinoroseobacter. The sequence continues at coordinate 57,843 of JBCDKN010000006.1, read as the reverse complement.
GATGAGAGGATCGGGCAGGGCCGGGAAAACGCCAAGCAGTTCCTACGTGACAACCGCTCCATGGCCTTGTCGATTGAGGATAAGATCCGCGCGGCGCATGGGCTGGATTTCGAAATGCCCGAAGAAGAGAGCTCTGTTCTCGACGACTGATCCGGCAGAATGAACGTGCAACAAGGCGACCCAAGATGGTCGCCTTTTTTGCTGTCCGCACCTTGTGTTTTTCCGAAGGTGGACAGGCCCCGGCCGCAGAGATAAACCTGCGAGACCATTCCAATCCGGGACGCCCAGATGCCTAGCTTGAACGACATTCGCAGCACCTTTCTTACCTATTTCGGCGCGCAGGACCACGCGATCGTCGACAGTTCTCCGCTGGTGCCGCGCAACGATCCGACCTTGATGTTCACAAATGCCGGGATGGTGCAGTTCAAGAATGTCTTCACTGGGCTTGAACAGCGCGATTACAGCCGGGCGACTACAAGCCAGAAGTGCGTCCGCGCCGGCGGCAAGCACAACGATCTCGACAATGTCGGCTACACGGCACGTCACCATACCTTCTTTGAAATGCTGGGTAATTTCAGCTTTGGAGACTACTTCAAAGCAGATGCGATCCCCTTCGCCTGGGATCTGATCACCAAGGAGTTCGGGATCGATAAGTCCCGGTTGTTGGTCACGGTCTATCATACAGATGACGAGGCGGCAGATATCTGGAAGAAGCATGCGGGCCTGGGCGACGACCGGATCATCCGCATCCCGACAAACGACAATTTCTGGATGATGGGGCCGACGGGTCCTTGCGGCCCTTGCACCGAAATCTTCTATGACCACGGGGATCACATCTGGGGTGGCCCTCCGGGCAGCCCCGATGAAGATGGCGATCGTTTCATCGAGATTTGGAACCTCGTCTTCATGCAGTTTGAGCAGTTCGAAGATGGGTCGCGACAGGATTTGCCGTCGCCGTCGATTGACACTGGCATGGGGTTGGAGCGGATCGCAGCGCTATTGCAGGGCAGCCATGACAATTATGACACGGACCTCTTCAAGGCGCTGATCGAGGCGTCCGCCCATGCGACGGGAGTCGACCCGTATGGAGACCGCAATGTGCATCACCGGGTGATCGCGGATCACCTTCGCTCGACCTCATTCTTGATTGCTGATGGTGTGATGCCGTCCAATGAGGGGCGCGGTTACGTTCTGCGCAGGATCATGCGTCGCGCCATGCGCCACGCGCATCTTCTGGGTGCGCAGGACCCGGTTATGCACCGTTTGGTTCCCGCTCTCGTGGCGCAGATGGGCCAGGCTTTTCCGGAGTTGGGGCGCGCACAAGCACTGATCGAAGAGACGCTCAGCCTGGAAGAAACGCGCTTCCGCCAGACCCTCGATCGTGGCCTGCGTTTGCTGGATGATGCGGTGGATGGGCTGGAGGAGGGCGCGGCCCTTCCCGGCGAGACGGCGTTCAAGCTTTATGACACTTATGGTTTCCCGCTCGACCTGACCCAGGACGCGCTGCGTGAGAAGGGTCGCGAGGTTGAGACTGACGGCTTTGACACCGCCATGGCCGAGCAAAAGGCCAAGGCGCGCGCGGCCTGGTCGGGTTCCGGCGAAAGTGCGGATGAAACCGTCTGGTTTGAACTGGCCGATGCCCATGGCAGCACCGAGTTTCTAGGGTATGACACCGAGCTCGCCGAGGGGCAGGTTTTGGCCTTGGTGCAGGATGGCGCAACGGTGGAGGCAATCGCAGCCGGCAGCACTGGCTGGGCCATTCTAAACCAGACGCCGTTCTATGCGGAATCCGGGGGGCAGGTTGGAGATACGGGCAGCTACCTGAAATCGGATGGGTCCGGCAGCATTTCCGACACCCAGAAGAAGAGCGGCCTCTTCGCGCATAAAGTCACCCCCGACAGCGCGGACTTGGCGGTGGGCGATGTGCTCGAAATGCGGGTCGATCCCGCGCGACGGAGTTCGATCCGCGCCAACCACTCGGCCACGCATCTTCTGCATGAAGCGCTGCGCCAGACCTTGGGCGAACATGTGGCACAGCGCGGCTCGCTCAACGCGGCGGACCGATTGCGGTTTGACTTTAGTCATTCCAAGGCGCTCAGCACAGAGGAACTGGCCAAGGTCGAGACCGATGTAAACGCCTATATCCGCCAGAATGCGCCTGTGGAAACCCGGATCATGACGCCGGATGACGCGCGGGAGCTGGGGGCCCAGGCCCTCTTTGGCGAGAAATATGGGGATGAGGTCCGCGTGGTCTCCATGGGTCAGCAGGCTGGTTCGGGCAAGGGCGTGGCGGGCGAGACCTATTCGCTGGAGCTATGCGGGGGCACTCATGTGCGCCAGACCGGGGATATTGGCGTTTTCGTCGCGCTGGGGGATACGGCGTCCTCCTCCGGCGTACGCCGGATCGAAGCACTGACCGGGCAGGAGGCTTTTGCCTATCTCAGCGCGCAAGATCACCGAGTGGCCGAGACAGCGCTGGCGCTCAAGGCGCAGGCGGCGGATGTGCCGGACCGTGTGCGTGCGCTCCTGGATGAGCGCAAGGCACTGCAAAACGAGGTGGCGCAGCTGCGTCGTGATCTTGCCATGGCGGGTGGGGCGCAATCCGATGCGCCCGCCGCGCCCAAGGAGATCGGCGGGGTGTCGTTCCTGGCCCAAACACTGCAAGGCGTGTCGGGTCGTGATCTGCCTCCGCTGATTGACGAACATAAGGCGCGGATCGGATCGGGCGCGATCCTCCTGATCGCAGATGCGGATGGCAAGGCGGCCGTCGCGGCGGGTGTCACGGCGGATCTGACGGACAAAGTGTCCGCAGTCGACTTGGTCAAGGCCGCAGTGGCGGCTCTTGGTGGCAAGGGCGGCGGTGGCCGTCCGGATATGGCACAAGGGGGCGGCAAGGATCCCAGTCAGGCGGACGCCGCCATCGCCGCAGTTGAAGCCCTGATTGAAGGAGAGTGAAATGGCCGCGTTTTGGATTGCCCATGTGCATGTGACGGACCCAGAGCGCTATGGCGAGTATGCCAAGCGTGCGACAGTGGCGATTGCCGATCATGGCGGTGTGTTTCTGGCCCGGGGGGGCGGCTGCACGCAACTCGAAGGGCCGGAGCGGGCCCGCAACGTGGTTGTGCGGTTCGAAAGCCGCGAGCGGGCGGTTGCTTGCTACAATTCCCCGGCCTATCAGGAGGCGCTCAGCTACGCGCGCGGCGCCTCCCAGCGGGAACTTGTGGTCGTCGACGCGTTGGAAGACGTCTGATCGCGCTTAGCGCAGCCGTGGCCGCGCGGGACGCGCGGGCAGAGGCGCCGGCTTGTGGGTCGGCGGCCGAACCTGCGGGGGCTTGGCGACGGGAGGGCGCGTCGGCCGGTCCGGGCGGTCGACATCAATGTCGATATCCACATCGCGGTCGTGGTAGTAATGGTTCCAGTAGAACGGATCCGAATACCCATAGCCGTAGCTGACCCCAACCGCGGTCTGGCACCCGGCCAACCCTCCGATCAATCCGACGCAGAGCGCGCCACGCAAAAGAAAACGAGGTGTCATGATCCGGCCCTCATGCTGGCGAAAACACGGTTGATCTCATCGATGAGCGCGGGTTCGGCGCCCATTTCGGCCACCGCCGCGGCAATGGCTACGCGGGATCCCGGCAAATCGATCACCGCGATGGTAAAGGCGATTCTGGCCCCATCTCGCACACCAGTCCCCTTGATCACGCGGGCCGGCAGACCTGCAACCCGGTCCTTGGCGATCGACACGATCTCTGGGTCGGAGGCCATGAATTTCTCGATCTCGCTGAGGTAATCAAGCCCGCCTTCCAGCGTGCTGATCCCTGGGGGAGAGAAGAACCCCATCCAGACATCCGGCTCCACCGTGGGGCGCAGGGTCACGATCTGCGGCACGGGGAGGGCGGCCTCTTCGTCCGGGGGCGAGATGGCGCGCGCGCCACCGGTCTCAATCGACCAGAAATCCGGTACGGCGACGGAAAACAAAGGGCGGTCTCCGTCAGCATAGCTGATCCGGAGATCCGCACTGGCCGGTGTGGCCAGGGCGAGGGCGGCGCAAAGCAGGGCATGTTTCAACATGGCCCGAGTGTCAGAGCAAAGCCCCCGCCTCGTCAAGCGCTTAGAGTGCTCCGTTAATGGGTCGCGGTCTGGGAAAAGAGGTTGATAACGAGGATCCCCGCAAGGATCAGGACCAACCCGATAATGGCAGGCAGATCGAGGCGCTGCCCAAAGACCAACCAGCCGATTCCCGCGACCAGCATCAACCCCATCCCGGACCAGAGCGCATAGACGATTCCGAGGGGCATCACCTTGAGTGTGAGCGAGAGCAGATAGAAGCTGATCCCGTAGCCCACCACCACCGTGAGCGACGGGCCGAGGCGGGTAAACTGCTGGCTCGCCTGCAGGGCTGAGGTTGCGACCACCTCGGCGGTGATGGCTCCGATCAGGATGAGGTAGTGCATGGGGTGTCCTCTCGGCTGGCGCGGTCAGGTTGCGATATAGCGGCGCTTGTTGTGATTGAACGCGATCACGCCGTTGAGCACCAGCGCCCCGAGCAGGGAGTAGGCCACGATGGAAAGGGGAAAGAGCAAAGCGGCCACCGCAAACAGAACCAGGTCGAAGAGGATTTGCACATACCCCGCCTTGAACCCGGTCTTGTCCTGTACGATGAGCGCAATCACCCCGAGACCGCCGAGGCTGCCGCCGTGGCGGAACACCGCAAGCAACCCCAGACCCGTGGCGGCGCCGAAGATCACCGCCCCGAGGGCGGGATCAAGCATCTCGATCCGGAAGCCCAGAGGCATGATTTCGGTCGAGAGAGACAGGGCTGTCACGCAGGCAACGGATTTCAGGGTGAATTCCAGCCCAAGCTTGCGATAGGCCATCCAATAGAAGGGCAGGTTCACAAGGAAGAAAACCGTCCCGAAGGACATGCCCGACACATAGGACAGGATCAGCGCGAGACCGGCAGTTTGCCCCGTGACAAGACCGAGATGGCTGAGAAAGGTCAGCCCGACCGCGCAGAGCAGCACGCCAAGAGAGAGGCCCTGCGCATCGTCCAGCGGCGTATGTTTCAGGTCCTCGGGGCGGGGGATGGGCAAGGGCGCGGGCATGGGGTTTGCTACCGCGCGCGCAGGGGGGCGGGCCAGTCGAAAACGCTGGCCCGGACTGTGTTTTTGCCCAAAAGCGGGGCGCTTGCCTAACCGGCGAGCGCTGCGTTCAAACGTTCATCAAGAACGTTGAGGAACCCCATGGTGGTGAGCCATTTCTGGTCCGGTCCCACCAGCAGCGCGAGGTCTTTGGTCATATGCCCGGCCTCTACGGTTTCGACGATGACCCGCTCAAGGGTTTCGGCGAAATTGGCGAGGGCAGCGTTGTCGTCGAGCTTGGCGCGGTGCTTCAGCCCGCCGGTCCACGCGTAGATCGAGGCGATGGAGTTGGTCGATGTCTCTTTGCCCTCCTGGTGCTGACGGTAGTGTCGGGTCACGGTGCCATGGGCGGCCTCTGCTTCGACGATCTTGCCATCGGGGGTCATGAGCTGCGAAGTCATCAAGCCAAGCGAGCCGAACCCCTGGGCCACGGTGTCCGACTGCACGTCACCGTCGTAGTTCTTGCAGGCCCAGACAAAGCCGCCATTCCACTTCATGGCACAAGCTACCATGTCGTCGATCAGCCGATGCTCGTACCAGATACTGGCCTGTTTGAACTGCTCTTCGAATTCTTCCTCATACACCCTCTGAAAGAGTTCAAGGAAGCGTCCATCATACTGTTTCAGAATGGTATTCTTGGTTGACAGGTAGACCGGCCAACCCAGTTTCAACCCGTAGTTCAGAGAGGCGCGGGCGAAGTCGATGATGGACGCGTCGAGGTTGTACATCCCCATGAAAACCCCCGCGGAAGGGGCGTCGAACACCTCGCGTTCTTCCACCGTTCCGTCCTCGCCGACGAATTTCATGGTCAATTTGCCCGGACCGGGGAATTTCATGTCCGTGGCCTTGTACTGGTCGCCAAAGGCATGGCGGCCGATCACGATGGGTTGGGTCCAGCCGGGCACAAGCCTTGGTACATTCCGGCAGATGATCGGTTGGCGAAAGACCACGCCCCCAAGGATGTTGCGGATCGTACCGTTGGGGCTGCGCCACATCTGTTTGAGGCCGAACTCCTCAACCCGCGCCTCGTCCGGTGTGATCGTGGCGCATTTGACCGCGACGCCGACCTCCTTGGTTTTCTCAGCCGCGTCGATGGTGATCTGGTCTTCGGTTCTGTCCCGCTCCTCTATGCCGAGATCGTAGTAGAGCAGATCGAGATCCAGATAGGGCAGGATGAGCTTCGTCTTGATGAAATCCCAGATGATCCGGGTCATTTCATCGCCGTCCATTTCGACGATCGGGTTTTCAACTTTGATTTTGGACATGGGGGCCTCGCTGGCGGGAATTGGGCACTGGCGCCATAAGGCTCATGGCATTGTATGCGATAGTATACAAGGAATGACTCATGGAGTGCGACACCCTGCATCACGCATGTCAATACGGCGCAAAATCAAAAGGCGTATGGCGTAGGATTTGGGCGGCTCAGCCCCCTGAGGCCTCGCCTTCGCCATCCGTCATGTGCGACTCGAGATACCGCCGCGCCCGCGCTTCGGCTTGCCGCACGCGGATATATGTCTGATACGCCTCCTCCATGGTGGAGGAGCTTGCGCCGAGCTGTTTGCCCACCTCGGTGATCAACTGATCGTTGTCGAGCCGCGCCGCGGCTTGCAGGGTGTCGCGGGCCAGCGCATCGGCCAAAGTCTCGATTATCTGGCTCATGGGACGGAATCCTGCCGGGGAGAAACTCTGTGCAGATTAGTCCCGAAAGGTTTTCAGACCCTTTCTCGCGCGCCAGATCGTGCGGCGCAGGGGCAGGTTGCGGAATGGGGCCTTGAAAGCCGCCCGTTCTGTTCGGGGCAGGGCAAGGTAAGTCTTGCCGCCTTCAATCGCGCGGTGGAGAGTCTGGCGCTGACCTTCTCGGGTCGCCTCCGCAGTTCCGGTCGTGGCAAGAAATCCAGTGAGAGCCTCGTGCCGGGCCACCAACGCCGGGGTAATCTCGACCCGACAGCGGTTCAACGTGCGGGGCAACACATCATAGCCATGGCGATTGGTCTTGAACGCGCCATCCTCGGTCGGGTTGCCCCGGCGCAGAAAGGCGAGATACTCGACGCGGCTGCGAAACATGTGATGGACGATCATGGCATCCCCGGGCCTTGTTGGCGGCTCCGCAAGGCGCGCGGTCCCCGGTGCAAGCGGGATCCCGGCGAGAAAAACCGTGCGGTTCTCCCCCTTGGCCCAGGCGAAATGCGGATTGAACCGGGTGATCTCAAGATCTGCGCGCCAGATCGATTTCACCTGCGGCATGAGGCGGCCCGAGAGCGTCAATTTCAGAGGCGGGGCGAACAGGGTCTGATCCGCGTCCGGCACGAACCAACTGGCCACGACGATATCCGGATGATGCAACGCCGCAAGATGCGCCTGCACGGTCTCGGTTCCGTCGAGCGGTGTCCAAAACTCATCAACGTCAAGGAGCGCGAGATAGTCGCCGGGACCAAGCTCCGCCCGGATCGTCTCCAGAGCGGTGCGATAGGCGACCATCTGGAAGTCCTTTGACGGGTGCTTCTGCCAGATCCAATCGCCGTCATGCCGCCGGATCCGGGGATCTGCGCGCGTCAGAGCCTCTGTCACGGCGACGGTGCTGTCAGTGCAATTGTTCGTCACCACGACGATCGGCGCAAAGCCCATCGCCAGGTGGTGGTGGACGAATTCCGCGAGATACGCGCCCTCGTTGCTCGCGACCACCAGCAATGCGACGGTCGCGGGCATGGGTTAACGGGTGGTTTCCGTCAGGCGCCGCCGCACATAGCCATCGACGGTGTCGATCATGGTCTCCATATGCGGATCTTCGAAGAAGTGGCCTGCATCGGGGACTTCCTCATGGGTGATGGTGATGCCCTTCTGCTCGTGCAGCTTGTTCACCAGCGAAACCGTGTCCGCCGGGGCCGCCACACGGTCCGCTGAGCCATTGATGATAAGACCAGAGGAGGGGCAGGGCGCCAGGAAGCTGAAGTCATAGGTGTTGGCGGGGGGGGCTACTGAGATGAAGCCCGTGATCTCGGGTCGCCGCATCAGAAGCTACATCCCAATCCAGGCCCCAAACGAAAAGCCCGCGACCCAGCAATGCTTGGAGTTTGGGTTCATCGATTGCAGGTAATCCAGGGCGCTCGCCGCATCGGACAGCTCGCCCACGCCCTGATCATACTCGCCTTGACTGCGCCCCACGCCACGGAAGTTGAACCGCAGCACGGTGAAGCCCATGTTGTAGAACGCGTAATGCAGATTGTAGACCACGCGATTGTTCATCGTTCCGCCAAATTGCGGGTGCGGATGCAGAACAATAGCGATGGGAGCGTCTTTTTCCTTTTGCGGATGATATCGGCCTTCCAGTCGCCCCTCGGGCCCCGGAAAAATCACTTCGGGCATTCGTGCCTGTCCTCTCGCCGCCTCAGGGCCCGGTGCGGGGCGTCATGTTCTTGACGACTTCGCTCGGGCATTCTAGAACTATTCTAAACCAAATGTGTGCACACTGGTTCTGTGCAATTAAGGAAAGCCGGAGCGCAGGTCAATGTGCACCGGTGCCATCGGGGGGCGCGAGATCCGTGAAACTGAGCACCAAGGGCCGTTATGCCATGGTCGCAATGGCCGACCTGGCCGAAGCGCCGGAGAACACATTGGTGACGCTGTCGGAGATTTCCGAGCGTCAGAACATCTCGCTCACTTATCTCGAGCAGCTGTTTGTCAAGCTGCGCCGGGCTAAGCTTGTAACGTCAGTACGTGGCCCAGGAGGCGGTTATCGGTTGGCGCGGTCCCCGGACTCGATCCGTGTGGCCGATGTGCTGCAGGCCGTGGACGAAACTGTGAGCGCGATGCATACCGGGGCAGGGGCCTCCGGTGCGAAATCCGGGTCCCGGGCGCAATCCATGACGAACCGGCTCTGGGAAGGGCTGAGCGCCCATGTCTATGTCTTCCTGCACCAGACACGCCTGTCGGATGTGGTTGGCAACCAGCTTACCCCATGCCCGGCGGTGCCGACGATCTTTACCGTCGTCGATGAAGGCGAAACCATTTCGTGAAAGGACGCGAGCGTGGCTGAACGGGTCTACCTCGATCATAACGCGACAGCCCCTCTGCGTCCCGAGGCGCGGGTGGCCATGGGGGCGGCCATGGATCTTGTGGGCAATCCGTCCTCCGTCCACGCGGAGGGGCGAGCCGCCAAAGGTCTGATGGAGCGCGCGCGGGCGGAGATTCTGACCGCGCTTGGGGCAGAGGATTGCGATCTGGTCTTCGTTTCAGGCGCCACCGAGGGCGCGGCGCTGGCTTGTGCAGGGCAGGATCTGCACTGCGCGGAGGTGGAGCATGACGCCGTGACCGCCTGGTGTCAGAGCGACCTGTCGGTCGCGGCCAGCGGCGCTGTCGAGGTGGTTGACCCCGCGCTCACGGCGCTGCAATCGGCGAATTCGGAAACGGGCATTCTCCAGGACCTGCCGGAGGGTCTTGCGCTTGTGGATCTGACCCAGAGCTTCGGAAAGATGCCGCTCGCCTTTTCCTGGCTCGGCGCGCGGATCGGTTTGATCTCGGCCCACAAGATCGGCGGCCCGAAGGGCATTGGTGCACTCGTGATGCGGCGCGGGACCGATCTTGCGGCCCAGATCAAAGGCGGGGGCCAGGAAATGGGCTGGCGCTCGGGTACCGAGAACATCATCGGAATAGCGGGCTTCGGGGCCGCGGCGCGTGCTGCGCAGCGGGATCTGGAGGCGGGACGCTGGGATCGGGTTGCAGAAATTAGAAATATTCTAGAAATAAGTCTTCACTCTGGCGCATCGGAGACTATTTTTGTCGGGAAAGACACTGCGCGACTCGCCAATACCGTGTGCGCCGTATCGGCCGGGTGGAAAGGCGAAACCCAGGTGATGCAGATGGACCTTGCAGGCTTTGCGGTCAGCGCGGGATCGGCCTGCTCCAGCGGCAAGGTGAAACCCAGCCGGGTTTTGCGCGCCATGGGGTTCGACGAGAGCGATGCGGCCTGCGCCCTGCGCGTGTCCATCGGTCTGGAGACGACGGAAGAACATGTGCTGCGCTTCTCCGAAGCGTGGCTGAAAGCAAGAAACCGGCACTTGGCCCGCGCGGCGTGACCGGTTCGACAGATAACCGCCCCGCGGGGCCGAAGAGGATGACCAGATGAACGCACTGACAGAAGTTGAAGTCCGTGAAGGCGTGGACCGGGAAACGGTCGAGGCAGTGCAGTCGGTCGGCGAACGCTACAAGTACGGCTGGGAAACCGAGATCGAGATGGAGTACGCGCCGAAGGGCCTCAGCGAGGACATCGTGCGTCTCATCTCGGAAAAGAATGACGAGCCGGAGTGGATGACAGAATGGCGTCTGGCCGCCTATGCGCGCTGGAAGGAACTGAGCGAGCCGAAATGGGCGATGGTCGACTATCCGGAAATCGACTTTCAGGACCAGTATTACTATGCCCGTCCCAAGAGCATGGTCGAGAAGCCGAAATCCCTGGACGAGGTCGATCCCAAGCTGCTCGAAACCTATAACAAGCTGGGCATTCCGCTCAAGGAACAGGCCCTGCTGGCAGGCGTCGAGGTCCCGGAAGAGGAGCGCAAAGTTGCCGTGGACGCGGTCTTTGACAGCGTCTCCGTGGGCACGACCTTTCAGGAAGAGCTCAAGAAAGCGGGCGTAATCTTCTGCTCGATCTCCGAGGCGATCAAAGAGCATCCTGAGCTGGTGAAGAAGTATCTGGGCTCGGTCGTGCCGGTCTCGGACAACTACTATGCGACGCTGAACTCGGCGGTCTTCTCGGACGGCTCCTTCGTCTATGTACCGCCGGGCGTGAAATGCCCCATGGAGCTGAGCACTTATTTCCGCATCAACGCGGAAAACACCGGCCAGTTCGAGCGTACGCTGATCATCGCGGACAAGGGCTCTTACGTGTCCTATCTTGAGGGCTGCACCGCGCCCCAGCGCGACATCGCCCAGCTGCACGCGGCTGTGGTCGAGATCGTGCTGCTTGAGGATGCCGAGGTGAAGTACTCCACTGTCCAGAACTGGTATCCGGGCGATGAAGAGGGCAAGGGCGGTATCTATAACTTCGTGACAAAGCGCGCCGATTGCCGGGGCGACCGCTCCAAGGTGATGTGGACCCAGGTCGAGACCGGCTCTGCCGTGACCTGGAAATACCCCTCCTGCATTCTGCGCGGTGATGACACCCAAGGCGAGTTCTACTCGATCGCCATCGCAAACAACATGCAGCAGGCTGATACCGGCACAAAGATGGTCCATCTGGGCAAGAACACCAAATCGCGCATCGTCTCCAAGGGGATCAGCGCGGGCAAGGCCCAGAACACCTATCGCGGACTTGTCTCGATGCACCCGAAGGCCAAGAACGGCCGGAACTACACCCAGTGCGACAGCCTTCTGATCGGCGATAAATGCGGGGCACACACGGTGCCCTATATCGAGGTGAAGAACAACTCGAGCCGGGTCGAGCACGAGGCCACCACGTCGAAAGTGGATGACGATCAGCTCTTCTACTGTCGCCAGCGCGGCATGGATGAAGAAGAGGCCGTCGCCCTTGTGGTCAACGGGTTCTGTAAGGACGTCCTGCAGGCGCTGCCCATGGAGTTCGCCATGGAAGCCCAGCAGCTGGTCGCGATCTCGCTCGAAGGATCGGTGGGCTAACACTTGGCTTTGGACGACGAACCTCTCCCCAGTCCGCCAAACGGTGGTTGGCGGACTGCAGACAGGTACCGGGCCGCTATGTCCCGGAGCGTCCTGATGTGCGGGGCGGTCGTCGGATTTCCGCTATTGTCTTTCTTGGGGGCATTCCTAGGCGGGCTCTTCATGATCCATTTTATTGGAGAGTTCGCGTTCTGGCCCATCGCCGTAGGAGGAATTTTACCGCCTTTGGCCCTGGCATTGTGGTTGCGGCAAGAGCGCAGAGAGGATGAGCAAGACATGAAGTTCGTGGTTGCTCAGCGAGAGCGAGATAGAGAAGCAGCGCGGAAAGTGGCCATTGCGAAGGCCCGTGCAAGCGGCGCGTTTGACAGGTTTGGAAAATGAGTGAGCAGCACCAGCAGAAGTCCGGTAGCGGGCGTCCCAAATGGTTCGGACCCGGTGTTTTCGCCGTGGCTTTCGTGCTGTCCTATCTGGGCTCCGAGGGCTACGGGCCCATCGGCGCTGTGTTGGGACTGGCCGTCGGGCTCGGGATTGGCTGGGCGGCGGGGAAGTATGTCTTCCCTGCGGCGCCGAAATCCGGGGATACCGAGACATGAAGCCGATGTTGCTCACGGCCTCTGTGGCGGGCGTGTTCTGTGCGCTCTTTGCTCTGACCGTGGATGCGGTCACCGATGCGTTGAGCATGGCGCAGGCTTTGGCCTTGGCCGGATTGTCCGGATTTCTGGGCAGCTTGGTTGGGCAATTTGTCTGCCGGAGGAACGAGAAATGAACTGGAAATGGCTCCTGAGTGCGGGTCATCCGCGTGGGCCCTGGGCGATCATGACCGCTCTGATGACCTTTGGCTTGATGGTTGTGACGGCCCCCTTCTGGCAGGCGGGTGGCCCTATCGTGGCGGCGGTCGCTGCGGCCTTTGCGGTCGCGCTGTCCTCGGTCCTGTCGAAGATGGTTTTGGAAATGCGAAAATAAGCGCGCCCTCGCGCGCGAGACTTGGCTTTCGGACCTGCCCCGGACCGAAGCCGTTAACAGGTGCCTCGGCACCGCAACATCCGGCGATCAGGGACGGCGCCGTTCAACAGAGAGGGAGTTTCCCATGAGCTGGCTTTATCGGGGTAGTTATATCGCAGGTTTGGTCCTGCTTTTTATTCTGTGCTTTTTCGCACCGCAGGTTTTCGGCATGTCGACCGAAAACTTCGGACCGCTGAAGAAGTTCATCTGGTCTGGGGGTCTGATCGGCATCGTCTGGTTCGGCCATGAGATGCACTACGCAAACAAGAAAGACAGCACCGCATGATTGTGACCACCACGAACTCGGTCGAAGGCCATAAGATAACCGCATATCACGGGGTCGTGGTGGGCGAAGCAATCATGGGCGCGAACGTGGTGCGGGATTTCTTTGCCGGCATCACGGATATCGTCGGCGGGCGTTCTGGGGCCTATGAGGCCAAACTGCAGGACGCCCGTGACGTGGCGATGCGCGAGTTGGAAGAGCGCGCACACCGTGCAGGCGGCAATGCCGTCGTTGGTGTCGATCTGGATTATGAAGTTGTCGGTGACAGCATGCTGATGGTCTCAGCATCAGGCACCGCCGTGACACTGGGATAAGGTGGGATAGAGAAAAATGCTGGAAATCAAAAACCTGCACGTGAAACTTGAAGAAGAAGACAAGCAGATCCTGAAGGGTGTCGACCTGACGGTTGAGCCGGGCAAGGTCCATGCGATTATGGGACCGAACGGTTCGGGCAAGTCCACCCTGTCTTATGTCCTGTCGGGCCGTGATGGCTATGAGGTGACCGAGGGCGAGGCGTCGCTGGCCGGTGAGGATGTGCTTGAGATGGAGCCCGAAGAGCGCGCTGCGGCGGGCCTGTTCCTTGCGTTCCAGTACCCGGTGGAGATCCCCGGCGTCGGCAACATGACCTTCCTGCGCACGGCCGTGAACGCACAGCGCAAGGCGCGCGGCGAGGACGAACTCTCGGCGGCCGATTTCCTCAAGGAGGTCCGTGCCAAGGCCAAGAGCCTCAAGATTGACGCGGACATGCTCAAGCGTCCGGTCAATGTGGGCTTCTCCGGTGGTGAAAAGAAGCGCAACGAGATCCTGCAGATGGCGATGCTCGAGCCCAAGATGTGCATCTTGGACGAGACGGATTCCGGCCTCGATGTGGACGCGATGAAACTCGTGGCCGAGGGCGTGAATGCCCTGCGGTCCGAAGGGCGGTCCTTCCTCGTGATCACCCACTACCAGCGCCTGCTGGATCACATCAAACCGGACGTCGTGCACATCATGGCCGATGGCAAGATCATCAAGAGCGGTGGCCCCGAGCTCGCGCTTGAGGTGGAAAACAACGGCTATGCCGACCTGCTGGCCGAGGTGGCGTAATGGCACTGCCGCAAGCAAAGCAAACCGCGACGGAGGCCCGTCTGGCGGGGCTCGCGCTGCCTGAGGGTGGGGTCTGGTCCAGCGAGGCGCGCAAATCCGCTCTGGCCCGGGTCGAGGCCATGGGGCTGCCCGGACGCCGCGACGAGTATTGGAAATACACGGACCCGACCCGTCTGGTCTCGGCTGACGCGCCCTCTGCGGCCCTGTTCGAGCCCGGTGAGACGCCGATTTTCGACGCGCTGGACCGGATCAAGCTGGTCTTCGTGGACGGTATCTTTGATGCCGCTGCCTCTGACGACCTTGCGGGCAAGAATGTCGAGATCGATCGTTTGGCCGAGGCACAGTCTACGGACATTCACTGGGCCAAGGATGTCTATGGCGTGTTAGAAACCCGTGGTCAGGACCCGGTCCAGCGTCCGCTCGCGGCACTCAACACGGCTTTTGCCAGTGACGGAATCCTGATCCGTGCCACCGGTGTCGTCTCCAAGCCGATTTCGCTGATCTACCTGCATGAGGACGAAGCCTCGGACGCGATCCTGCACCATGTGGTCAAGGTCGAGAGCGGGGCCTCGGTCACCGTTCTCGAGAACGGTCCGGCTGCCGCGCGGTTCAACAAGTGCATGGAGGTCGAGATTGCCGATGGTGGCGCGTTTCACCATGTGCGCACGCAAGGCCGGGATCACGAGCGTCAGGCGGCGACCCATATCTTCACGCGTCTCGGCACGGAATCGGTCTTCAAGTCCTTTACCATGACCGCGAACGGGGTTCTGACCCGCAATGAGGTGGTGATCGAGCTGACCGGCGATGATGGCGTGGCCCATGTGGCGGGCTGCTGCGTTGGCGATGGAGATTTCCACCATGATGACACGGTGTTCGTCACCCATGACGCCCTGAACTGCGAGAGCCGTCAGGTCTTCAAGAAGGTGCTGCGCAACGGCGCGATCGGCGTGTTTCAGGGCAAGATCCTCGTCAAGGAAGGCGCACAGAAGACCGATGGCTACCAGATCAGCCAGTCTCTGCTGCTGGATGATGACAGCCAGTTCCTCGCCAAGCCCGAGCTGGAGATCTATGCCGATGATGTGGCCTGCTCCCATGGCTCGACTTCCGGTGCGATCGACGAGGAGGGGCTCTTCTACCTGCGCTCGCGCGGGATCCCGGAAGGCCCGGCAACCGATCTGATGACGTTGGCTTTCCTCGCGGAAGCGATCGAAGAGATTGAGGATGATGGCCTCGCAGAAGGGGTCAACGAGCGGCTCGGAAACTGGCTGGCCCGTCGCCGCTGATGGCCATCTCGACCGAGATCTTGCGCTCCTACAGGGCGCCGCGGGAGGTTCTGCGGCGCCAACTGGACAGCCCGACGAACGAGGGGCGCGCGCTCATCTACCTGACGGTGGCGTGCCTTTTGTTCTTCGTGGCGCAGTGGCCGCGCCTGTCGCGCGAGGCCTTTCTCGATCCGAGCATTCCGCTCGACGCCCGTCTTGGCGGTGCGTTGATGGGCTGGATGTTTATTGCACCTCTGGCCTTTTACGCCATCGGAGCGCTCACCCATCTGGTGGCGCGGCTATTCGGCGGCAAGGGCAGCTTCTACGGTGCGCGGCTTGCTTTGTTCTGGAGCTTGCTGGCGATTGCGCCCCTTGTGCTGCTTCTTGGGCTGGTCTCGGGCTTTATCGGGCAAGGTCCCGCACAAAACGTCACGGGTCTGTTGCTTCTCCTGGCATTCCTCTACATCTGGATGAGCGGGATTTGGGAGGCCGAGCGTCGCCCTGATCAGCCCGCCTGAAGGATGTCCGGCGCGCACCAGAGGCACAGTATGACTTTCACTCCGAATACGGTTCTGAGCCTTGTGGTTCAGACGATAAAGACACCTCAGGAAGGGGCCTCCACGATCCTGTCCATGGGGCTGACGCGGGATGTGCTGGCGCAGCTATTGGGTTTTGTCGTCGTCGCGTCGGTACTGACCGGTCAGCTCGGCGTGTTCGCCATGGGCGGCGGGTTGCAGGACGGGGCCATGACCGGCCCGTTCCTGATGAGCCCGCTGGTGGCAACCTTCGTGCAATTCGCGCTGCTGGTCGTGTTGATCACCTCTGTCCATGTGATCGGGCGGGCGCTCGGTGGGCGCGGGTCCTTCGAGGAATCTCTGGCGCTGGTCACGTGGCTTCAATTCATCTTGCTCAGCCTGCAAGTGGTGCAGATCGTCGCCCTGCTGCTCTTTCCGTTGATTGGTGGTCTGATCGGTTTGCTCAGCATTCTTCTTTTTGTCTGGCTGCTGGTCAATTTCATCGCCGTGATCCACGGGTTTACCTCGCTGGGTCTGGTGCTCGTCGGCGTGATCATCTCCGCCTTCGGTATCCTCTTCGCGATGAGCCTCATCCTGGCCATGCTCGGCCTGTCCTTCCCCGGGAGCCTTTGAATGTATGACGTCGATGCTATCCGCGCGCAGTTTCCCATCCTGTCGCGGGAGGTGAATGGCAAGCCGCTGGTCTATCTCGACAATGGCGCGTCGGCCCAGAAGCCGCAGGTCGTGATCGACGCGGTCACGCGCGGTTACGCCGAGGAATATGCGAATGTTCACAGAGGCTTGCATTATCTGAGCAACCTCGCCACCGAGAAATATGAGAGCGTGCGCGGCACCGTGGCCCGTTTTTTGAACGTCGCGGATGAGACCCAGATCGTTCTGAATTCGGGAACGACCGAGGGGATCAACCTCGTGGCCTATGGCTGGGCGATGCCGCGTTTTGAGCCTGGCGACGAGATCGTTTTGTCGATCATGGAGCACCACGCAAATATTGTGCCTTGGCACTTCCTGCGGGAGCGGCAGGGCGCGGTTCTGAAATGGGTCGATGTGGACAGCACCGGCGCGCTCGACACCCAAAAAGTCATCGATGCGATCGGCCCGCGCACCAAACTGGTGGCGATCAGCCAACTGTCGAATGTTCTTGGCTGCAAGGTGGACGTCAAGGCAATCACCGAGGCCGCCCATGCCAAGGGCGCCGCGGTGCTCGTGGATGGCAGTCAGGCCGCCGTGCACATGCCTGTGGATGTGGATGAAATCGGTTGCGATTTCTACGCGATCACCGGGCACAAGCTTTACGGGCCCTCGGGCTCTGGCGCGATCTTCATTAAATCCGAGCGGATGGTTGAGATGCGCCCCTTCATCGGTGGTGGCGATATGATCCGCGAGGTTTCACGGGACGCGGTGAGCTACAACGATCCGCCCATGAAATTCGAGGCCGGGACCCCGGGTATCGTGCAGACCATCGGGCTGGGGGTGGCGCTCGATTACATGATGGAACTGGGCATGAGCAATATCGCTGCCCATGAGGACCGTCTGCGCGACTATGCGCGTACGCGGCTCGACGGGCTGAATTGGCTGAATGTGCAGGGTCAGACATCGGATAAGGCGGCGATTTTTTCGTTTACGCTGGACGGGGCGGCCCATGCCCATGACATCTCGACCGTGCTCGACAAGAAAGGCGTTGCTGTGCGCGCTGGTCACCATTGCGCTCAGCCTTTGATGGATCATATGGGCGTGCCCGCCACCTGCCGTGCGTCCTTTGGGCTCTATAATACTGAGGCCGAGGTCGACGTTCTGGTCGATGCGCTGGAGCTCTGCCACGAGCTCTTTGGCTAAGGCAATTGCGCTTTTGCCGCCGCCACGGACGGGTGCAAGAGAACTCTCCTGCGGGGGCCGAATAGCCATTGCGGCAGGCAAGGGGTTTATCTATAGACTGCTGGCAACGCACCTGTAGCTCAGCTGGATAGAGCGCTGCCCTCCGAAGGCAGAGGCCAGAGGTTCGAATCCTCTCAGGTGCGCCATTATCTTCTGTTCTAACGATCTCAAGCGACCTTGTCCGCGTCGAGAAACCCGCGCCAACCGCCAAAGCGGGTGATGTCTTGCGCTCCGCTGAGACCTGCAGCCTCGACGAGAAATCCGTGACACTTGCGACCATCCGCCAAGGTGAGTGAGCCGATCGAAAGCGGGCTGGGGATGCCGGCCATGAAGCTGCCCATCTGGTCGCTTGGCAGGGCCCAAAGCTCGACATCGATCTCGGCTCCGCCGCTGACGCGCAACAGACCCGGGCGCGCGGGTGGGCCTCCGGCCAGTTCATAGAGCTTGTAGTCCGGTGACGTCGTGGTTGCCTCCAAAAACCGCCCGCCGCGGCTTGCCAGTTCCCCGTTCAGGGGCAGGCCCGACATGTGGGCTCCGCAGACAGCAAGTGTGATTTCGCGCGTTTCAGGAGGCTGGGGCATGGACGGGACTTGCATACCCGGCTCGGCGCCCTCCAGGGCGCGGGCAAGTCCGGCGATAGCACCGTCCTGACCTGAGGTCGCCAGTAGAGTGACGGAGCCCGGCAGACCATCGTTGCGCGCGGTGGTCGGCACCGCGATTCCGCACATATCGAGTAGGTTCACGAAGTTCGTATAGGTCCCGAGATTAGAATTCGGCGTGACCGGGTCCGCCTCCAGGTCTGCGAGCGTGTAGAAGGTCGGAATCGTTGGCACGCAGAGCATGTCGATCCCGTCGAGGCTCTCCTCGGCCAGCCGAGAGAGGTCCTTCAGCCGATAAAGGCCTCGAAATGCGTCGGCGGCGGACAGCTGGGTCGCGGCGCCGATGATTTTGGCCGTGGTCGGATGCAACGCGCTCGGATCCTCTGCCATCAAACTTTCGACCACGGTGTAGCGCTCCGCCACCCAGGCCCCCTCATAGAGCATTTCGGCCACATCATAGAGCGGTGTGAAATCCACTTCCCGGATCTCGGCCCCGAGCGCGCGAAGCTGCGCGAGGGCGGCATCGAACATCTCCGCCTGTGCGGCATCGTCGAAAAAGATCCGCGTGGCGGCGTTCGGTACCCCGATGGCCAGACCAGCAGCGGGCGGAGTGAGGGCCGTGGCAGGCAAGGGTTTGGAATAGGCATCCGTGGCATCATAGGCGCGGGCCACGTCGAAGACCGCATAGGCATCGCTGACCGTTGCGGCGAAGATCGAGATCGTGTCGAGGGTCCGACAGGCAGGCACCACGCCACTGGCCGAGAGCGCCCCGAGGGATGGCTTCAGTCCAACGATGTTGTTCAGTGCTGCAGGAGTGCGGCCCGACCCAGCCGTATCCGTGCCGAGCGAAAACGTCACCAATCCATGGCCCACGGCAACTCCCGAGCCGCTCGACGAACCGCCGGGCACGAGGCTCGGATCGACCGAGTTGCGCGGCACGCCGTAGGGGGATCGCACGCCTACGAGCCCGGTGGCGAACTGGTCGAGATTGGTCTTCCCGATCACCAGCGCCCCCGCCGTACGCAGACGAGCGACGACAAACGCATCCTCCTCTGGCGTATAGGCGTAGGCCGGGCAGGCGGCGGTCGTCGGCACTTCGGCCACATCGATGTTGTCCTTGACCACAAAGGGCACACCCCAAAGCGGCTGCGTGGCGTCCCGAGCGGGCAGGGCGCGAGCCTCGGCAAGCACAGCCTCTTGGTCGCGCAAATGGATGAAAAGCGCCGGGTCATCCAGCTCGGCGATCCGGCGATAGACTTCCTCGATCACAGCGTCCGGGCTGAGCCCATCGGCATAGGCCGCGTCCAGAGAAGGCAGGGTGAGCGGAAGCGAATGAAGCATGGGGCGTCCTTACTTGGGCCGGGTCAGGCGGCGTCTTTGGCGGGCGGCTGCGGCGCGGCAGTCACCAAGGCTTTGGTATAGGCGTGGCTGGGCTGGGACATGATCTGCGCGGCGGGGCCTCGGTCAATGATCTCGCCGGATTTCATCACCAGCACCTCGTCGCAGAGCAGGCGCACCACATTCAGGTCATGGCTGACGAAGAGATAGGACATGCCGAGCTGCGCGCGCAGATCCACCAGCAGGTTCAGCACCACCGCCTGGATCGACACATCGAGCGCGGCGGTCGGTTCATCAAGGATCAGGAGCTTCGGCTCCAACGCGATCGCCCGGGCGATCCCCACGCGTGCTTTCTGCCCACCCGAGAGCTGGTGCGGAAATCTGCTGAGCAGGGGTTGGGGCAGGCCGACCAGATGTGCCAGCTCTGACACCCGGGCATCGGCCCTGGCCCCGCGCAAGCCCGCGATCCGTTTCAGCGGCTCGGCAATGGCCGAGGCGGCGGTGTCGCGGGGGTTCAGGCTATCCGTGGCGTCCTGAAACACCATTTGGATGTCGCGCCGTACGGGGTGCGTGGCAAACCGCGCCGAGGGCGTGCTGGCGATGTTCTGCCCGTCAAAGAGGATCTCGCCGCTGGTCGGGTCCTGCAGCCGGACGATCATCTCCGAAGTTGTCGACTTGCCGCTGCCGGATTCGCCCACAAGACCCACGGATTGGCCGTCCTTAATCATAAAGGAGATGTCCTTGACCGCCTGCACCGGCCCGGCCTTGCCCGGATAGGTCTTCACGAGGTTGCGCACCTCCAAAAGCGGGCGGTCATGGACCTTGTGGCGCGGCTCAGCCGTGCGGGCCTCGGGCGGCAGCAGCCCCCGGATCGAAGCGCCGAGCCGGGGCGTCGCATCCACCAGTTTGCGCGTATAGGCGTGGCGCGGCGCGGTGAAGAGGCGCTGGGGCGCGCCTTCTTCGACGATGGCGCCATCCTTCATCACCACGATCCGGTCGCAATACTGCGATGCAAGACCGAGGTCATGTGTGATCAGGATCCCGGTCATATCCCGGCTGCGGGTGAGCTCGGCCACCAGATCCATCACCGCCTTTTGCGTGGTGATGTCGAGCCCGGTGGTCGGTTCATCAGCAATCAACAGCTGCGGGTCGCAGGCAAGCGCGATGGCAATTACCACCCGCTGGCACATCCCACCCGAAAGCTCGAAGGGATAGGCCTCGTAGCGCGCGGCGGCCTCGTTGATCCGCACCGCCTCCAGCGCGGCGATGGCCTTGGCGCGTGCGTCCTGCCGCGTGGCCTTGGCATGCTGGATCAGCACATCCTCGATCTGATGCCCGACCCGGCGGATCGGGTTCAGAGCCGCGCGCGGGTTCTGGAAAATCATCGAAATCTCGCGCCCGCGAATGTCGCGCATGTCCCGTTCCGAGGCCCGGCGCAGATCCATGCCGCCATAGGTGACCTCGCCTGCGCGGATCGACCCGCCCGCATCGAGGATTCGCATCAGCGCATAGGAGGTCACGGATTTGCCCGACCCGCTTTCACCGACAATGCCCAGGGTCTCGCCCTTGGCCACCTCGAAGGAGATGCCGCGCACAGCCTCCACCTCGCCCTTGCGGGTGCGAAACCCAACTGCCAGATCCTGGATCGTCAGCATGGCTCAGGTCCTCTTGCGCGGGTCGACAATGTCGCGGAGCCCGTCGCCCAGAAGGTTGAAAGTAAAGACTGCCAGCATCAGCCAGAGGCCGGGAAAGACCGCCAACCACCATTCGCCGGAGACGATGAAATTCGCGCCCTCGGCTACCATGATCCCCCATTCCGGAGTGGGCGGCGTGACCCCAAGCCCGATGAAGGAAAGGCCCGCGGCATTCAGGATCGCCCAGCCGAGATTGAGGGAGATCTGCACCATCATCGGCGGCAGAGAATTTGGAAAGATGTGAAAGGCGAGCACCCGTAGATCGCTGTTCCCGGCGAGCTTGGCGGCCTGGGCAAAGCCCGCGTTGCGGCGGATGTTGACCTCGGCGCGGACCAGTCGCGCATAAAAGGGGATGTTGATGATCGCGGTTGCGATGATGATGTTCTCAACCGTATTGCCGAGCGCTGCGACCACGCCCATGGCCAGCACGAAGAGCGGGAAGGCCATGATCGTGTCGAGAAACCGGTTCAGCACCGCATCAAGCCACCCACCCCAATAGCCCGCAACCGCACCCAGCACTGAGCCGATCACGAAGCTGATCGCGACGGCGGCGACCGAGATCGTCAGGTCGAGCCGCGTGGCCACGATAACCCGGCTGAACACGTCGCGGCCCAGATTGTCCGTGCCGAACCAGTGATCCCAGCTTGGCGGCTCCAGCGCGCGCGCGGCATTGGTCGCCAGTGGGTCATAGGGTGCGAGGCTCGGACCCAGCAGGGCGCAGCCGAGGAAGAATCCGAGCATCCCGAAGGCCAGCAGGGTCACCGGATTGTCCCGCAGCACATAGGCAATATGCCCAAGCGTGGTGTCGCCCTTGCGACGGGTCGGGGGCAGGGTGGTAATATCGGCCATCAGGAAAACCCGATCCGCGGATCGATCAGCGCATAAGCGATGTCGATGATCAGATTGAGAAGCACGAAGAGCAGCGCCATGGCGAGGACAAAGCCCTGCACAGCGGCGTAGTCCGAAACGACCAGCGCCTCCACCGCATATGAACCGATGCCGGGCCAGGCAAAGACCTTCTCCACCAGCACATTTGCGCCCAAGGTGAATGAGAACACCATGCCCAGGGTCGTGATCACCGGCAAAAGCGCGTTGCGGAACGCATAGCCATAGAGGATCTTGCGGCGCCCCAACCCGGAGGCGCGCGCGGTTCGAATGAAGTCCGCCGAGAGCGCCGAGAGCATCGCCGCCCGGGTCATCCGCGCGATGGGCGCCAGCGTGAAGAGGGCGAGCGTCGCTGCCGGAAGCACCAGCTGTTTCAGCGCACCGACCCAGGTGAACCAGTCGCCCGCAAGTGCGGCGTCGATCAGGTAGAAGCCAGTGATATGGGGCGGAGAGAGATAGATGAAATCGAGCCGTCCGAGCGGCGCGGGCGAGAGCCCCGTCAGATAGTAAAACACATAGATCAGCACGATCCCGGTGAAGAAGGTCGGCATGGAGACACCCGCCGTCACCACCACCCGGCAGAGATGATCGACCCAGGTCCCCGGGCGCGTGGCAGCGAGAATCCCCAGCGGGATCGCAATCGCGCAGGACAGGATCAGCGCCACCAGGGTCAGTTCGAGCGAGGCCGGCAGGCGCGCAGCGAGGTCGGCGCGCACGGGCTGCCCGGTGGAAATGGCGGTTCCCAG
Source organism: Pseudomonadota bacterium (assembly GCA_038746545.1). Classification (GTDB taxonomy): domain Bacteria; phylum Pseudomonadota; class Alphaproteobacteria; order Rhodobacterales; family Rhodobacteraceae; genus Dinoroseobacter. Next base: position 34,766 of record JBCDKN010000006.1, on the reverse strand, counting down.
ATCTCCGCGCAAGAGATCGCCCGCATAGAGGAAAAACTGTTGGATCAGAGGCTTGTCCAGCCCCAGCGCCTCGCGCACCTGGGCGATCGAGGCCGCGTCGGCTGCGGGACCGGCGAAGTAGACCGCCGGATCCCCGGGCAGAGCGCGGGTGAGCAGAAAAGAGATCACCACAACGCCCACCACCACTGGGATCGTCTGGGCCACCCGGCCCAGGATCATTTTTGTGCGGTCGGACATCAGGCCGACGGGGCCGAGAGCGGCCGGATGTCGAGCTGCCGGTGGAACCAGAACTCGTAATCGGTCGCTCCATTCATCGCCACGTTCAGCGCCGGCTGCCAGAGCGGAATGCGCGGCAGATCCTCGAAGGCGATCTCGAACATCCGTTTGATATTAGGCGCATAGGCCGGGTCATCCACGGGGATGTGCAGCGTGTCATCCACCAGCTTCTCGATCTCTTCATTGAGGTAGTTCGAGGAGTTGAAGAGATGCCCGTTCTTGTAGGCCCAGAAGAAGTAGTAATCCGGTGTGTTCAGCCAGCCGCCGAAATTCTCCAGATGGAGCGGAAGGCGCTTCTCGACCAGCGCCGCCGTGCGCCAGTTCGCGCCAGGGATCTTTTCGATGGTGGCCTTGATGCCGATCTGCCCGAACGCCTCTTGCAGCAGCAGAGCGGTCGGCTCCATCCAATCCGCCAGTCCGAGACTGATCGAGAGCGGCACCTCAAAGCCCGAGGCATAGCCCGAGGCGGCCATGAGCTCCTTGGCCTTGGCCATGTCGGTCATGTAGGGCGATTTGCGCGGCCAGGCGGTATCGGTGATCTCGGCCTCACCGCCCCACATGGGCGCGCCCCGTCCGTAAGCTGCGGTCTGGAAGATCGCCTCATAGGGGATCGCATAGGCCAGCGCCTTGCGGACATTGGCGTCCTGAAACGGCTCGAAGCTGAAATTCGGGCAGAGACAGTGGATGCAGTTCTCGATCGGTGTGGAGTAAACATCCACACCCTCCATGGCGTCGAGCTCGGAGGCGTCCTTGTTCGGGATATTGAAGGACATCTGCACATCGCCGCGCTCGATCAGGGCACGCCTTGTGGCGGGGCTCGGCACTTCGCGGACGATCACGCGCTTGAAGGCGGGCAGGGGGCCACCGACCCAGGCATCGTTGCGCTCATAGACGAGTTGCTGACCCTGCTGCCAGGCGGCGACCTTGTAGGCACCCGAACCTGCGGGGGTCATGTGGAGGTATTCCATGGCCCAGGGGTCTTCCTCGGTGGCGTTGGCCTTGGCGACCTCGGCATTGATGATGAAGGGCACCGGCACTGCGAGATCGGGCAGGGTGAGCTTGGAGGGGCGGTCGAGGGTGATCACGAAGGTCTCGTCATCCAGCGCCTCGAACTGCTCGGGCCGCTCCAGCCCGCCCGCACGCATCTGCACCGAAGGGAAACCTCCGACGGACACCGCCCGATCAAAGGACCATTTCACATCCGCGGCCGTCACCTTGCGCCCGTCCCAGAAGGTCGCGTCAGGCTTGAGTTTGAAGGTCATGGTCAGACCGTCTTCCGAGATGGTCCAGCTTTCCGCCAGCTCAGGCTCAATCACGTCGTAGTCGTAGGACAACCCACCGCCCGGCGCGGGTTTGGTCCCAAAGCTTACCAGCCGGTCATAAACATTCACCGCCACCTGATAGGAGTCGCGGTTCGTGCCCGTACGGTGCAGGTCGAGCGAGTTGATCGTCTGGCCGGTGACCGCCACCAGCACATCGCCCGCCGCAGCCTGCGCCGGGAGGGTTTTCAGGAAGGGGAGCATCGCGGCACCAACCGTGCCGCCGGTCAGCTTCAGAAAGTCTCTGCGGGTCGCAACCATGGGATACCTTTCGGTGAGAGGGGATCGTTAATGCGGACCGTCGCATTGCAGTGCGTTGCGCTCAAATGCTATATTCGCACCGCACTGATGCAAAAAATGCAGCGCTATTTGCGAGGTCCCCATGCGGCATTTGCTGATCTACGAGATGATCGAAGCGGTCCATCGCTCGGGCTCGATCCGCAAGGCGGCGGAGGACACGAATATCACGGCCTCGGCGTTGAACCGGCGCATTCAGGCTTTTGAGGAGGAGTTCGGCTCCGAGATCTTCGAGCGGCTCCCCAGGGGCATGCGGCTCAACCCGGCGGGGGAACTTTTGCTCCACCATATCCGCAGCCAGCGGCAGGATATGGCCCGGGTCTCGTCCCAGGTGGCGGATCTTTCGGGCGTGCGGCGCGGCCATGTGAAGATCGCCTGTTCCCAAGCGCTGCTGCCCTATTTCCTGCCCGAGCAGATCTCGCGCTACCGGGCAAATTTTCCGGGTGTGACCTTTTCCGTCAATGTGCGCGACCGGATCCAGGCAGAACGGGATCTCGTCAGTTTCGAAAGCGATCTGGCACTGGTCTTTGAGCCAGCACATCTGGTGGATTTCGAGATCCTCCATGCGGTGCCCCAGCCGGTCATGGCGGTGATGTCGCGCAGCCATCCCCTGGCGATCCGTCCGGTTCTGCGGCTGAGGGATTGTCTGGAATACGATCTGGTGCTGCCGGGGCCGCAATACGGGGTGCGCGCACTTCTGGAACTGGCGGCTGCCAAGACCGGGCAGCGCCTGCGCGCCGTGGTGGAGACGGAGTCCTTTGAAATGGTGCGCCACTATGCGGCCTTCGAACAGGCGATCGGGTTTCAGATCCCGGTGGGGCTCAGCAGCCTCGCACGCCCGGACATGGCCTTTATCCCGATCTCGGACAAGGATGTGGCCGGGGGCGAGCTGCTCCTCGGGCATCTGCGCGGACGCACCTTGCCCGTTGCAGCCCTGAAATTCGCGCGCCAGATCGCGACGGCGCTCGGCTAGGGTTCAGTCTCCGCGCGGGTAGCGGCGGTCGCCCTCAAGATCGTTGAGATCCAGATGGTTGCGCATATAGCGTTCCGATGCTTTTTGCAGCGGCTGGAAGTCCCATGGGAAATACCCGCCTTGCCGCAAGGCATCGTAGATCACCAACCGCCGCGCTTGACTTTCCCGGACTGCCGCATCGAAGGCCGCGAGATCCCAGCGCGCCTCGGACTTCGCCCGCAGGCTGTTGCGGGTGCCCTGATGGGCCGGATCCTCGGCCAGATTGCGCAACTCATGGGGATCCGCCTCCAGATCAAAGAGCTGGTCGGGATCAAGCGCACAGCGGGTGTATTTCCACTTGCCATAGCGCAGGGCGACCATGGGGGCGTAAGATGCCTCCGCCGCGTATTCGATGGCCACGGGCGCGGTCCGCTCGCCCCCCTGACCGAGCGGCAGGAGGCTTTCGCCCTGGATCCAAGGGGCAATCTCGGCCAGATCAACGCCCGCCAGATCGCAGAGCGTAGGGCAGACATCAATGGTGGAAACTGGCGCGGTGATCTGACCCGGTGCCATTCCGGGTGCAGAGATCATCAAGGGCACTCGCGACGAGCCTTCGAAGAAGGACATCTTGAACCAGAGCCCCCGCGCGCCCAGCATGTCCCCATGATCTGAGACGAAGAGGATGATCGCCTCCTGCTTCATATCCTCCAGCGTGTGGAGGATCTCACCAATCTTGTCGTCGAGATAACTCAGATTGGCGAAATAGGCGCGTCGGGCCCGACGGATATCCTTGTCGGTGATGTCGTAACTGCGCCAGTCATTGGCGTCGAAAATCCGCTGAGAATGGGGGTCGTGGTCGGCATACTCCATGGCCGGAACCTCCGGCAGGAGATGGTCGCAGTCCTCGTAGAGATCCCAGTATTTTCGCCGCGCCACATAGGGGTCGTGGGGGTGGGTGAAGCTCACGGTCAGGCACCAGGGGCGCCCATCTTTGCTGCGCGCATAGTCCTGGATCTTGCGGGTCGCGTGAAAGGCGACCTCGTCATCATATTCAAGCTGATTGGTGATCTCGGCCACACCTGCGCCGGTGACCGAACTCATATTGTGATACCACCAATCGATCCGCTCCCCCGGCTTGCGATAGTCCGGGGTCCAACCGAAATCCGGCGGATAGATATCCGTGGTCAGCCGCTCCTCATATCCATGGAGCTGATCAGGCCCGACGAAATGCATCTTGCCACTGAGGCAGGTCTGATATCCTGCCCGGCGCAAGTGATGGGCAAAGGTTGGCACGGCGGACGGGAACTCGGCCGCATTGTCATAGACCCCCGTGGCCGAGGGCAGTTGCCCGGACATGAAAGCCGCCCGGCCCGGCGCGCAAAGCGGCGAGCCCGTATAGGCATTCGCAAACCGTGTGGAACGCGCCGAGAGCGCCTTGAGGTTGGGCAGATGAAGCCACTCCGCCGGGCCGTCCGGGAAGAGCGTCCCGTTGAGCTGGTCCACCATCAGGATCAGGATGTTCGGCTGCGGGGCGTCGGTGGGCATGGGCGGCTCCTCTCGGCTCAGCGTTGGCTGGTCTGCCAGTTCGGGTTGATCCAGGGTTCGGCGTTTTCTGGGGGCAGGGACGCGCGCCCGAGAATGTGGTCGGCGGCCTTCTCGCCCACCATGGTCGAGGGCGCGTTGAGATTGCCATTGGGCACCCGCGGGAAGATCGAGCTGTCGGCGAGGCGCAGCCCCTCGACCCCGATCACCCGGCAGTCCGGGTCGACCACGGCCATGGGATCGTCGCGCCGCCCCATCCGGGCCGTGCCGCAGGGGTGATAGGCGCTCTCCACATGCTCCCGGATGAAGGCGTTCAGATCCTCATCGGACTGCACATCCACGCCGGGCTGGATCTCGTGCTTGGTGAAGGGCTTGAAGGCGTCCTGCGCAAAGATCTCGCGCGTCAGACGGATGCAGCGCCGGAAATCCTCCCAATCCTGATCGGTGCTCATGTAGTTGAAAAGGATCTTCGGCGCGTCCATCGGGTCCGCCGAGCGCAGGGTGACAGCGCCGCGTGAGGGGGAGCGCATGGGGCCCACATGGGCCTGAAAGCCGTGCCCCTCGGCCGCCGCTTGCCCGTCATAGCGCACGGCAATGGGCAGGAAGTGATACTGAATATCCGGGTATTCGACGCCCGGTTGGCTGCGGATGAAGGCGCAGCTTTCGAACTGGTTCGAAGCGCCGGGGCCTGAGCGCGTGAAGAGCCAGCGCGCGCCCACATAGGCTTTGCCGAGCAGGTTCCAGTAGGAATAAAGGCTTACCGGCTGGCTCGCCGCCATCTGCAGATAGAGCTCCAGATGATCCTGCAGGTTCTGACCCACGCCCGCCCGGTCAGCGATGAGCGGGATGCCATGCTTTGCCAGATGGGAGGCCGGGCCGATCCCCGACAGCATCAGGAGCTTGGGGGAGTTGAAGGCCGACGCGGCAAGGATCACCTCTTCGCGGGCGCGGATCGTCTCGATCTTGTCGCCGCGCGCGATCTCGACCCCCGTGGCGCGGCCATTCTGGATGGTGATCTTGCGGGCAAAGCCTCGGATCAGATCGCAATTCTCGCGCTTCAGGGCCGGGCGCAGATAGGCATTGGCCCCGGACCAGCGCTGCCCCTTGTGGACGGTCATGTCGAAGGGGCTGAACCCCTCCTGCTGCTGGCCGTTATAGTCGGCGCTCACTGGGTAGCCGGCCTCGCGCCCGGCCTCGATGAAGGCGCGGGTCAGGGGGTTCGACAGGCTCCCACGCTGCACATGGAGCGGCCCGTCCTTACCGCGCCAGCTGGCATCACCGCCATGGCCGCACGCATCCCAGGCCTCCATCCGCTTGTAATAGGGCAGCACATCTGCATAGCCCCAGCCATCCGCACCGCTATCTCGCCAATGGTCGAAATCCTTGGCATGGCCCCGCACATAGACCATCCCGTTGATCGAAGAGGATCCGCCGATTACCTTGCCCCGGGGCGCGGCAAGCCGCCGTCCGCCCAGATGGGGCTCCGGCTCGGTCTGATAGCCCCAATCGTAGCGCGGCATGTTCATGGGATAGCTCAGCGCGCCGGGCATCTGGATCAGCGGCCCGGCATCGGTCCCGCCATGCTCAATCACCAGAACCGAACGCCCGGCCTCGGCCAGCCGGTAGGCCATGGCGCAGCCTGCGCTGCCGGCGCCGACGATGACATAATCGGCTTCCATCAATAGGGCGCCTCCACAATGCCCATGCGGACATAGACGGATTTGAGCTGCGAGTAGTGCTCGATTGCGGCCTTGGCGTTCTCGCGGCCCACACCGGACTGCTTGGCCCCGCCGAAGGGCATTTCCACTGGCGCGTCATTATAGGAATTGATGAAGCAGGTCCCGGCCTCGAGCCCGGCGATCATCCGGTGCGCGCGAGAGATATCGCGGGTAAAGACCCCAGCCGAGAGGCCGAACTCCGTCGCATTGGCCCGCGCCAGCACCTCAGCCTCGTCATCGAAATCAAGCACAGCCATGACCGGGCCAAAGATCTCTTCCCGGGCGATGGTCATCCCGTCGGTGACATCGGCAAAAACCGTGGGCGGCAGGAAGAAGCCGGGACGATCCTCGGGCGTGCCGCCACAGACCAGTCGCGCGCCCTCGGCCTCGCCCTTGGCGATATAGCCCAGCACGATGTCGCGCTGCGCGGCGCTCACCATGGGGCCGAAATTCACCTCCGGGTCCTGCGGGTCCCCCATCACGACGCCCTCGAGGCGTTCGGCGAGGCGGGCGAGAAACGCCGCCTTGATGCCGCGCTGGACGAAAACCCGTGTCCCGTTGGAGCAGATCTGCCCCGAGGAATAGAAATTCCCGAGGATCGCGCCGCCCACCGCATTGTCGAGATCCGCATCGTCGAAGATGATAAGGGGCGACTTGCCGCCAAGCTCCATGGTGACATGGCGGATGCCTTCGGCGGCGGCGGCATAGACCTTGCGCCCCGTGGGCACCGAGCCTGTCAGGGTGACTTTGTCCACGCGTGGGTCCGAGACCAGCGCCGCGCCGGTCGCACCCGCGCCATTGACCACGTTGAAAACACCTGGGGGCAGGCCTGCCTCGATCAGGATCTCGGCGACTTTCAGGGCGCAGAGCGGTGTGGTTTCCGACGGTTTGAAGACCAATGCATTGCCGCAAGCCAGGGCCGGGGCAGCCTTCCAACAAGCGATCTGGGTCGGGTAGTTCCAGGCCCCGATCCCGACGCAAAGCCCCAGCGGCTCCCGCCGCGTATAGGCCCAATCCTCGCCGAGTTGGATATGCTCGCCCGTCAGGCTGCCGGCGAGGCCGCCAAAATACTCCAGCGCATCGGCGCCGCTCGTGGCGTCGGCCAAGCTGGTCTCTTGGATCGGTTTGCCGGTGTCATAGGTCTCCAGCACGCTGAGCGCCTCGTTCCGCTCCCGGATCAGGTCTGCCGCCCGGCGCAGGACGCGCCCACGTTCCGTCCCGCTGAGCGCTGCCCAACCGGCCTGCGCGGCCTTGGCAGAGGCCAGGGCGTGTTCGATGATCGCCGGGGTCGCCGCATGGACGCGCCCGATCACCGCGCCTGTGGCGGGGTAGATCACGTCGATGGGCGTGCCCTCGATATCCTCCACATAAGCACCATTGATGAAATGGCTCGCGGTGGGCTGGGTGTTGTAGCTCATTTGGGGTCTCCGAGCATGGAGTCGACAACGGACAGGACGATTTCGGACCCTTCGGTGGACAAGTGCTGCACGTCAAAGGCTGCGCGCAGATATATGCCATCGATGGTCGCGGCGGTGGCTTCGGCCACGCGCACCGGATCGTCGGTCAGCGGACGCAAGGCGTGCACAAGGTTCGAATGCAGCCTTCGTTGATAGAGACGAAGCAACCGTGCGGCCTCGGGGGAGGCCTGCGCCTGAGCATAGAAGAACATCCACGCGTTGACCGTCGGCTGAGTGAAGCAGCTCTGGGCGAAATTGGCCACGATGATCGCGGTGAGCCGTGCGCGCGGGGTCCGGGCCTCGGCCAGAGCGCTGCAGACCTCGCGATGATACTCGCGAAGGATATGGCGCATCGCGGCCAGAAACATCTGGTCCTTCTTGCCGAAGTAATGATGCGCCAAGGCGCTCGACATGCCCGCCCGTGCCGCGATCCGGCTGACCGGCACGTCCAGCGAACCCGAGGCCCCGATCTCATCGATGATCGCCTGCACCAATGCCTCGCGGCGGATCGGTTCCATTCCCAATTTCGGCACGCGGCTCTCTTTCCCGTTGCGCGGAGTTTTTTTGTTGACTGGCTGATCAAGAACCTCTCTTTATTGATTAGTCAATCAAGAAAAACACCCTGGGAGATCCCGCATCATGAAACTCGCCTCCGCCATTTCGGCGCTCGCCCTTTGCAGCGCCATGCCCGCTTTTGCTGCTTGCAGCTCCGTGAGCTTTTCGGATGTAGGCTGGACCGATATCACCGCGACCACCGCCGCGACGACGGAGCTGCTGGAGGTGCTCGGATATGAGACCGAGATCAAGGTTCTGTCGGTTCCGGTGACCTATACGGCCATGGCCGAGGGCGATATCGACATCTTCCTTGGAAATTGGATGCCGACGATGGAGGGCGATATCGCGCCATACCGTGAGGCGGGCACCGTGGACACTGTGCGCGAAAACCTTGAGGGGGCGAAATACACGCTCGCGGTCAATGACGCAGCGACGGCGCTTGGGATCAAGGATTTTGCGGATATTGAGGCCCATGAGGACGCGCTGGACGGCAAGATCTATGGCATCGAGCCGGGCAATGACGGGAACCGCCTGATCCAGTCCATGATCGATGCGAACGCCTTTGGCCTTGAGGAGTTCGAGGTGGTTGAAAGCTCCGAGCAGGGGATGCTGGCGCAGGTGGCGCGCGAGACCCGGGGTGGCGATCCAATCGTTTTCCTCGGCTGGGAGCCCCACCCGATGAATGCCAATTTCGACATGGGCTATCTGACCGGGGGCGATGACTTCTTTGGCCCTAACCTCGGTGGTGCGACGGTCTATACGAACACCCGTGCAGGCTATGTCGCAGAATGCCCGAATGTGGGTGCGCTGCTCGGGAACCTGAAATTCTCCCTCGCCATGGAGAATGAGATCATGGGCGCGATCCTCAATGACGGAGAAGATCCGGCGGATGCGGCTATGGCCTGGATGAAAGCCAACCCAGACATGGTTCTTGGCTGGCTCGGCGGCGTGACCACGGCCGATGGCGGGGATGCCATGGCAGCTGTGAAGGCGGCACTGGACCTCTGAGCCCCTTGCAGGGGCGCCGCGCCGTGCGTGACGCCCCCAGCGCTGGTCAAGACAAGCAAGAGCGAGGAACAGGGTGGACTGGCTGACGGAAACGAAGATCCCGGTGGGCAAGACGGCGCAAGTGGTCTTCGACTGGCTCCAGGTGACTGCTGCGCCGGTCTTTGACTGGATCTCGGATGTGATGGAAGGGCTGATCGACGGGATGCTCTGGGTGTTCCAGACGCCCCATCCCCTGATCGTCATCGCGGCCTTCGCGGCCATCGCCTGGTACCTGCAGCGCTCACGCGGGACGACGGTGATGGTGGTGCTCGGCTTCCTTTTCATCCTCAACCAGGGGTACTGGGAGGAAACGACCGAAAGCCTGACCCTCGTGCTCGCCTCCTGCCTTGTCTGCATGGCGATTGGCGTGCCCATCGGGATCGCTGCTGCGCATCGGCCCTGGCTGTTCCGGGCCATGCGGCCCTTGCTCGACCTGATGCAGACCTTGCCAACCTTTGTCTATCTCATTCCGGCCATTATCTTTTTCGGGATCGGAATGGTGCCGGGCCTGATTGCCACAGTGATCTTCGTGGTGCCGGCGCCAATCCGGTTGACCCATCTCGGGGTCTCCTCGACGCCCGCGCCGCTGCTGGAGGCCGCGCGTGCCTTTGGCGCCACGCCGCGTCAGGTATTGTGGAAAGTTGAGTTGCCCTACGCGCTGCCGCAGATCATGACCGGTCTGAACCAGACGATCATGCTGTCGCTGTCGATGGTGGTGATTGCGGCGCTTGTGGGCGCGGACGGGCTTGGCGTGCCCGTGGTGCGCGCGCTCAATCAGGTGAACACAGCCCTCGGCTTTGAGAGTGGCTTCGTGATCGTGGTGGTCGCGATCCTTCTGGACCGCGTGCTGCGGGTGGAGCGCAAATGACCGACACAGCCGTTTCCTTCGAGAATGTCTCCATCGTCTTCGGATCTGAACCGAATGCCGCCTTGCCGCTCATGGATGCTGGGCAGGACCGGGCCGAGATCCAGCGCGAGACCGGGCAGGTGCTTGGTGTACATAACTGCGCGCTGGAGGTGAAATCGGGCGAGATCCTCGTGCTCATGGGGTTGTCGGGATCGGGCAAATCCACGCTCTTGCGGGCTGTCAACGGGCTCAATCCGGTGGTGCGCGGGGCGGTCCATGTCAATGACGGCAGTGGCATGGTCGATGTGACCCATGCAGATGACGCGACCCTGCGCCGGCTGCGGGCCCAGCATGTGGCCATGGTGTTCCAGCAGTTTGGCCTGCTGCCCTGGCGCAGCGTGCGCGAAAATGTAGGTCTGGGGCTTGAGCTGGCCGGGATCTCTGCTGCCGAGCGGGCGCCGCGCGTGGATGCGCAACTTGCGTTGGTGGGGCTTTCGGATTGGGCCGAGCGCAAGGTCGAGGAGCTGTCGGGCGGGATGCAGCAGCGCGTGGGCCTCGCCCGGGCCTTTGTCACTGAAGCGCCGATCCTGCTGATGGATGAGCCTTTCTCGGCGCTCGACCCGTTGATCCGCACCAAGCTTCAGGATGAGCTTCTTGAGCTGCAAGAGACGCTTCAACGCACGATTATCTTCGTCAGCCACGATCTGGACGAAGCCTTCAAGATCGGCAATCGCATCGCCATCATGGAAGGCGGCCGGATCGTGCAATGCGGCACCCCGCAGGAGATTTTCTCAAATCCGGCAACGGATTACGTGGCGGAGTTCGTGGCGCATATGAACCCGCTCGGAGTGCTGTGTGCGCGTGACGTAATGCAGCCGAGCTCCGGGGAGCACAGCGTGCAGGTGCCCGCTGATGCGGATATCCGGGCGGTCATGGAAGCGGCGCGCGGCTCTGACTCTCCGACCAACGTGGTCGAAAACGGTGCCGTGGTGGGTGAAATCACCCGGGCCTCGATTCTTGGAAAGCTCCTCGACCCGCGCAGTTGATCCCCGTGAACCAGCGCGCCCGCAGAGGGGCCACTCTGTTGCCGGAATAGCAACTCTGTGCTACCAAACCTGATATTATTGATCATGCGCAGCGTGTTTTTTCAGCGCAGTTTCTTTGTATTAAGGGGGCCGGGTGGCGTCACAACCAATCCAGTTGACTGACCCCGTTCGCGCGCGACACGCCGATCTGTGCGGTGACGCGCCGCTGTACCAAGCCCTCCGTTCATCCCGATCCGACACCCTTGAGCACCCGGTCCGCCGAGATTGGTGTCGATATGTGGTGTCCGTTCCGATTTCCAGCGATAGGCGAGGTTTCGATGCACAACAAATTCTCCGTGGTGGCGCGTGTGCGGCCCGGTCAACAGGCCGCGGTCGTCGCGATGCTCAAGGACAATCAATACGTCTATCCCGGGGCTGAAACCGATGATTTCGGGTTTCAATCGATGCCGGAGCTGCATTTTGCGTCGCTGTGTCTCTATGACGATCCGCAGGATGGCTGGTCGTTGCTTTTCGAGCATAATGTGGACGGCGAGATCGGCGATCACCTGCGAACGTTGATCGCAACCGCCGAGGCACGCGACGGCGGCGCGTTCCTCCTGGAGCTCTACCGGCACTGCCTGGGGTTCGAGGATGGCACGTTGGAGACGCTCCACGCCTATATGTTCAAGCGCGTGCACCGTCCCGCGGCGGGGTTTATCTCGGCGGTCAACATGAGCCGTGAACAGATCCTGCTCGACGCGGCGGTGTTTGAGGTGGTGGACCGGACCCTTGGAACCGCAGGCGCGCCAATGGACGGGGCCACTGCGCAGGCGGCGGTGCTGAAAGCGTTGGATGCGGATGCGGACACGAAGGAGCGTTGGCACAGCCTGAAGGATCCGGGCGTCGAGATGGATCTTGCCGGCAAGGCCAAAGCCGTAGCCAGCGTGATCGGTCATGCGATCGGGTTTCTCGGGCTTGCGGTGATCAACCTGATCCCGGAGCGGACCGCGCGGATGGATCAGGCGCGCCCGGATCCCGACCTGCGCCGATCCCTTGAGATCGGCGAGGACTTTGTGCCCACGAACCATATGCTCAGCGTTGTGCACTTGCATACGGATGCCGGTCGGCAAATGGCCAAGCGCATGTCCTTTGGCGTCCTGCGGCAGCTTGTGGCGCTGATTTTCAACAAGAGTTTTCTGGGCGAGATCAACACGATCCATTTTGCTCACTGGTCCTTTGCCAATGACAATCGCCGCCTGATCTTCGTCAGCAATTATGACGGGTCCTGGCGCAGCTACCTTGACGATTTCACGCTCAAGGCCAGCAACGGGCTGAACCTCGCCTGGGCCCATTCCACAGGGTTCCCCAAAACCTGGGCGATGCTCTGGGGCGGGGCGTCCATGGGGCCGCAATTCATCGATTTCGCGCGCCGATCCATGTACCCGACGTTGGTCTGGTACAACGCCTATCCCACGCTCAGCGTCACGAATATCGCCCGCAACCGCGCCTTGCGCGCGGCGCTGAAAGAGGCCCGCAAGGGCAGCACGAACACCGCCTGGCTGGAGCTTGTCTGATATGGAATATCCCGATCTCAGTGTGAGCCCGAACATCCAGGGCATCTTCTTTCGCGGCTATACCAAGCTTGATCAGGCCGCCTATGGCTTCTTCAAAGTCACCGGGCGGCGGGCCTTTCAGGACTGGTTGGCCGCAATGCTGGAGGCTGGGCGGATCACCTCCGCGGCCGAGAAACAGCCCGCAGATCACGTCAAGAACCGCATGAATATCGCTTTCACCGCACCGGGTCTCAAGGCGCTGCTCGGTGACGGGTTTCTCGGCGAGAGCTACGACCACTCCTTCACCGGGGGCATGGTCGCGCCAGAGCGGAGCCGCATTCTGGGCGATGTAGATGCCAATGACCCCAAGCATTGGAACTGGGGCGGGCATGACGAGATCCACGGGGTGCTGATGTCCTTTGCGCCGACCAAGGAGGTCGCGCTGGAAGAGTTGCTGGCGTGCCTGAACGCCAATAACGGTGCGGATTGCGTCCATCATAGTTTTGGCGGGCTGGAACGGACCCATAAGGAACCTTTTGGCTTTCTCGACGGGGTCAGCCAGCCGGTGGTCGCAGGCACCCCGCGCGAAACCTTCCTCAAGCGAGAGCGGCCGAAGGAGGCCAAGCTGATGGTTGTGCCGCCGGGGGAGCTGATCCTTGGCTATGAGGACGGGACTGGCAAGCTGCCGGAGACGCCCGCGACCAGTGCCGGGCTTGACCCGGATGGCATCCTGCCGCCTCACCCGGAATGGAATGAACGGCGGGATTTCGGCAAGGATGGATCCTATCTGGTGTTCCGCACCCTGGAGCAGCATGTGGATTCCTTTTGGGACTATGTGAATGAGGCAGCCACGGGCGAGGGGGAGGACACGCCGATCCACCTGGCCGAAAAGATGGTTGGGCGGGGCATGGATGGCCGGGCATTGGCGCCGAACCCGGATGCGGAGAACAACAATAACAGCTTTGATTTCACCGATGACCGGGATGGCAAGTTCTGCCCCATCGGATCCCATGTCCGGCGCGGCAACAACCGGGCGGTCAATATTCGCAACGAGAAGGTCTCGCTGGATGTCACCCAGCGCCACCGGATCCTGCGCCGGGCCCGGATATACGAGGAAGAGGGCGAGACCGGCCTTCAGTTCATCTGCTTTCAGGCCTCCATCGTGCGGCAGTTCGAGTTCATGCAATCGACATGGTGCAACAACGCGTTCTTTCAGGGGCTCCAGAAAGAGGTGGATCCGATCATCGGAACGCCGCGCGCGCCGCGGGGCGGGGTGGGGCCGGTCGACCGGTTTACCATTCCGCGCAAGCCCTATCGCCGGGTGCTGAAGGGCGTTCCGCAATTCGTGACCGTGAAGGGGGGCGCGTATTTCTTCATGCCAAGCCTCGATGCTTTGCGCTTTACCGCTCAGTCCTGCCGAGCCGAGGAGGCGTTGCGCACCCCTCAGATCGCGCCGCAAATAGACCCTGCGCCGGGGGTTTGACCCGGGTTGCGCGGTGGTTGAGACGCGGGCGCACGGCGGTCGGTCCGGCGCTTGAGTTGACGTATGGCAAGGTGCGACACCTTGTGCAGGCTACGCTTGACGGCCTTTGTGAATTGCGCTCATCCTGTGTCTCATAATCAAAAGTTTCCAACGGGAGTAATCATGAAACACTATCTCACAGCGTCCGTAGTCGCGGCAGCGACGGCGCTCGGGGGCGCGAGCGTCTCTGCACAAGAGAGCTTTATCTCCATCGGCACCGGTGGTGTGACCGGCGTGTACTACCCGACGGGTGGCGCGATCTGCCGTCTGGTGAACCGTGGCCGCAAGGAGCATGGCATCCGCTGCGGTGTGGAATCGACCGGTGGGTCGGTGTTCAACATCAACGCGATCCGTGGCGGCGAGCTCGAATTCGGCGTGGCTCAGTCCGACTGGCAGTTCCATGCGTTCAACGGCACCTCCCGCTTTGAGGAGCAGGGGCCGTTCGAAGGCCTGCGCGCGATCTTCTCGGTGCACCCGGAACCTTTCACGGTCGTGGCCCGCGCGGATGCGGGCATCTCGACCTTCGAGGACCTCAAGGGCAAGCGCGTGAATGTGGGCAATCCAGGCTCCGGACAGCGCGGCACGATGGAAGTGCTCATGGGCGCCATGGGCTGGACCATGGATGACTTCACGGTCGCCTCCGAGCTTCAGGCGGCTGAGCAGTCCCAGGCGCTCTGTGACAACAACATCGACGCGATGATCTACACTGTGGGTCACCCCTCGGGCTCCATTCAGGAGGCGACCACCGCCTGTGACAGCGTGCTCGTGACCGTGGCCAATGATGCGGTGGACCAGCTGGTTGCCGACAACCCGTTCTACCGTACGGCCACCATTCCCGGTGGCATGTATCGCGGCTCGGATGCGGATGTCATGACCTTCGGTGTGGGCGCGACCTTTGTCAGCTCCACGGATGTGCCGGATGAGGTCGCATATGAGGTCGTCAAGGCGGTCTTCGAGAACATCGATCAGTTCCGCGGTCTGCACCCGGCCTTCGCCAATCTCGATCCGACCCAGATGGCAACTGCCGGTCTCTCCGCGCCGCTGCACCCGGGTGCTGAGAAGTATTTCAAGGAAGCCGGCCTGATCGACTAAGTCAGTCCGTTTCACAATCGGCGGCTCCGGGTCTTGGACCCGGGGCGCCTTTTTTCAGTCCCCGATTTTCATGAGGCCGTACGATGGCAGAGAAACCCCCGCAGTCCGAGTCCGGCCGCCAGTTCACCGATGAGGAACTGCAGGATCTCGTCGCCTCCACCGATAGCGGTGCCCGCAACCCGTCAAATCGCAATGTCGCGCTCCTGATCGCGGGGCTGGCGCTGGTCTGGTCGCTGTTCCAGCTCTGGATCGCGCAGCCGCAGCTCTGGTTTGCCGAATACGTCAAGGTGCTGAACTCGTCCCAGACGCGGCCTTTGCACCTGACCTTTGCCATCGTTCTGGCGTTTCTGGCTTATCCGGCCTTCAAAAGCTCGCCCCGGGACCGCATCCCGATCTTTGATTGGGTGTTGATCGCCGTTGGGGGCTTTTGTTCGTTCTACATCTTCTGGGCGGCGGACACGCTGGCCCTGACAGCACGCTCCGGCCTTCCGACGCAAACGCAGATCATCATCGGCGCGATCGGTCTTTTGACCCTTCTGGAGGCCAGCCGTCGCGCGCTTGGCCCGGCGCTGACGATCGTTGGATCGCTCTTTCTACTCTATGCCTATATGGGGCAGGGCTGGCTGATCCCGAACCTGATCGAGCATGAGGGGCTGTCCTTCACGGCTCTGATGAATGCCCAATGGCTCGACACGGCAGGGGTGTTCGGCATCCCGCTCGGGGTCTCCACGGCCTTCGTGTTCCTCTTCGTGCTCTTTGGCTCGCTGCTCGATAAGGCGGGCGCGGGAAACTATTTCATCAAGCTCGCCTTTGCGGGCCTTGGTCACCTGCGCGGTGGCCCAGCCAAAGCAGCCGTGGTCGGCTCAGCCATGACCGGTCTGATCTCAGGCTCGTCCATCGCCAATGTGGTGACCACCGGCACCTTTACCATCCCGCTCATGAAGCGGGTAGGTTTCTCGGCAGAACAAGCTGGGTCGGTCGAGGTTGCCTCCTCGGTGAACGGGCAGATCATGCCGCCCGTGATGGGGGCCGCAGCCTTCCTCATGGTCGAGTTCATCGGAATTTCCTATGTGGAGGTGATCAAGCACGCGTTCATCCCGGCGGTGATCTCCTACATCGCGCTTGTCTATATCGTGCATCTCGAAGCGCTGAAAAAGGATATGCCGGCGCTTGGCGAGGCCAAGAGCTTCGTCGGGATGATCGTCAAGTTCTTCGTGGGCTTCGCTATTGCAGGCGTGGCCTTCACGATCCTAATCTATGCGGTCGGTGCGCTGAAAGCCGTCGCACCGGCCTTGACCGGGCCGCTTATGGCGGCAGTTCTGCTGGCGGTCTATGTCTGGCTGGTGGCGATTGCCTCGCGCCGTCCTGATCTGGAGGTCGATGACCCCAACGCCACCGAGATCAAGCTGCCCGAGGTGAAGGACGTCTATGCGACGGGCCTGCACTACGTTCTGCCCATCGTGGTGCTCGTGTGGTTCCTCATGGTGGAACGTCAGAGCCCGGCGAAGTCGGCCTTCTACGCGACCTCGCTGATGATCTTCATCATCCTGACCCAGCGCCCGCTGAAGGCGATGTTCCGTGGGCTCGCAGATCAGGCCTCGGCCGAGTTCAAGGGCGGGTTCCAGGATCTGATCGACGGCCTGATCGCAGGGGCGCGGAACATGATCGGGATCGGTGTCGCCACGGCGGCGGCGGGCATCATCGTGGCCACGGTTACGAAGACGCCCATCGGGACCGAGCTGGCCGGGTTGGTCGAACAGCTCTCCGGCGGGGTGCTGATCATCATGCTGATCCTCGTGGGGCTCTTCTCGCTTATCCTCGGGATGGGGCTGCCGACCACGGCGAACTATATCGTGGTCTCGTCGCTCATGGCCTCGGTGGTGGTTTCGCTTGGGGCGCAGGAAGGACTGATCGTTCCGCTGATCGCGGCGCATCTCTTCGTGTTCTATTTCGGGATCATGGCGGATGTGACGCCACCGGTTGGGCTTGCGAGTTTCGCGGCCGCGGCGGTCTCGGGCGGAGATCCGATCAAGACCGGTTTCACCGCCTTCTTCTACAGCCTGCGGACTGTGGCATTGCCCTTCCTCTTTATCTTCAACCCGACGCTGATCCTCTTCGGGGTCGATCTGGGCACCTGGCAGGGGGTGGTGCAGGCCATCGGGGTCTTTATCGTAGCGACCTTCGCCATGCTGCTCTTCGCGGCGGCAACCCAAGGCTATTTTCTCGCCAAGTCGAAGATCCATGAAAGCCTCGCGCTGCTCCTCGTGGCCTTCACCCTGTTCGTGCCGAATGTCTGGCTCAACATGGTGCAGCCGCCCTTCCGCGACGCGCCGCCGGCGGAGTTCGAGCAAGTGGTCGAGGCCGCCCAATCGGGCGATGCGCTGAGGCTGTTGATCCGGGGTCCGGATTTCAACACGGGGGAGGTCGCCGAGACGACCCTGCTGATGGAGATTGGCGATGGCTCGCTGGCCGAGCGGATCAACGCCTCTGGCCTGCTCCTGATCCCCGAGGGAGAGACCGTGCGTCTGGACGAGCCATCCTTCGGCACGGAGACTGCCGAGATCCTTGCGGATTTCGACTTCTACGCGGATGAGCCCGTGGAGATCGCCTCGATCCAGGTGCCACAGCGGCAGTTGCCCGAGCAGGTCTTCTACATTCCAGCGCTTTTGCTTCTGGGGGGCGTGATCGCCCTGCAGCGGCGGCGTCAGACCAAGCCGGCCTTTTGAGAGGAGCCTCCCATGTTCAAGACTTTGCTTTTGCCCGTGGACCTCTCCAGCCCGCAAAGCTGGACCGGCGCGTTGCCCGCAGCGCTACGTCTCAGTGACCCCGATAGCGTTCTGCATGTGGTCACCGTTGTCCCGGATTTCGGCCTCTCGGTTGTGGGCAGCTTCTTTGAAGACGGGTTCGAGAAGCGCGTGCTTCATGATGTTGGTGAGAAGCTGACCGCCTGGGTCGAGGAGAACGTCCCGGCGGAGGTCAACGTGCAGCCCCATGTGATGCATGGCCGGGTCTATGACGAGATCATCCGTGCCGCCGACAGACTGGATGTCGGTGCAATTGTCATAGGCTCGCATCGACCCGATCTGGCGGATTACTTGCTTGGTCCTAACGCGGCGCGCGTAGTGCGCCACGCCAAGCAGTCGGTTTTTGTCGTGCGTGGAAACGGATAGGACCCATGGCAGGCCATGTTTTCGGGCGCAGCACCGCCGCGCTGCCCACTGCCGTGGCGGGGGCAGGGTGCTATATCATCGATGCGGAGGGGCGGCGCTATCTGGATGGCTCCGGCGGGGCGGCTGTGTCCTGTCTCGGCCATGACCATCCGGCTGTGCGCGCGGCGCTCCATGCGCAGATCGACAAGATCGCGTTTGCCCATACGGGGTTTTTCACCTCCGAACCTGCCGAGGGTCTCGCCGATGCGCTGATCGATTGCGCACCGGCGGGGATCGAGAGGGTCTATCTGCTCTCGGGCGGGTCCGAATGCGTGGAAGCCGCGCTTAAGCTCGCGCGGCAGTATTTCCTCGAGATCGGGGAACCCCAGCGCCATCGGATCATCGCCCGGCGACAGAGCTATCACGGCAATACGCTGGGCGCGCTGGCCGCAGGCGGCAATGCCTGGCGGCGCGAGAAATACGCGCCGCTTCTGGCCGAAACGACCCATATTCCGCCCTGTTATACCTATCGCGAACAGGCTGAGGGCGAGAGCCCCGAGGCCTACGGGATCCGCGCCGCTGAAGCTTTGCGGGCGGAGATTGAGCGTCTCGGACCCGAGACAGTCATGGCCTTTGTGGCCGAGCCTGTTGTCGGAGCCACAGCGGGCGCCGTGCCGCCCGCGCCGGGCTATTTCCAGCGGATCCGTGAGATCTGTGACGCATATGGCGTGCTGTTGATCCTCGATGAGGTTATGTGCGGCATGGGGCGCACCGGCACGATCTTTGCCTGCGAGCAGGACGGGATCAGCCCCGATATCGTCACAGTCGCCAAAGGGTTGGGCGCGGGCTATGCGCCGATCGGTGCGATGCTTGCCTCGGCACGGATCTATGACGCGATTGTCGGGGGCAGCGGCAGTTTTCAGCATGGCCACACCTATCATGGTCACCCGCTTGCGGCGGCAGCGGGCGGGGCAGTGCTCGACACGTTGCGGGCGCCTGGCATGATGGAAGGCGTGCGCGAGAAGGGCGCCAGCCTGCAGCGCCATCTGGAGGCGCGACTGGGCCAGCATCCCCATGTGGGCGATCTGCGGGGGCGAGGCCTCTTCCGCGGGGTTGAGCTGGTGGCGGATCGTGAGACGAAAGCGCCGCTCGATCCGAACCGCAAGCTCGGCGCGAAGATCAAGAAAGCGGCCATGACGCGCGGTTTGATCTGCTATCCCGGTGGCGGGACCATTGACGGCAAACTGGGTGACCACATCCTGCTGGCACCGCCGTTCATTATCGAAGAGGTCCAGATCGAGGCGCTGGTGGACATGCTGGCCGGAGCGATTGACGACGCGTTGGCCGCTTAAGGCAAGCCGTTTCGCGTGCGCCGGGATCAGGGATTTCGGAGCGCAGAGGCTGGGATCGGGGACAACGGGGTGCCCCGCTGACCCCGATCAAAGCTGCGCCTCAGGGGCCGACCAGTGTCGCAGCGCTATTGAACCTATCAGACCTTGCGCACGGAACCTATCACATTCGCGTCTTGATCGGTGATGGGTCTGTCGGGCGCGTCCCTTCTGGACGGCCCGTGGCGGAGAGACAGGGATTCGAACCCTGGGTGGGCTTGCACCCACAACGGTTTTCGAGACCGCCCCGTTCGACCACTCCGGCACCTCTCCGCGAAGGGTCTGTGGCGGCTCGTTTAGCGGCGCGGCGGGGCGGGTGCAAGAGGGAATGGAGTATCCACGCCAGCGGGTTCACGCAATTGCGCAAATCCCGCATTGGAAACCCGGGCGCGACTGCATATTTCTTGGGGAGCACCCGAATGGAGGTCCCATGCTGCGTCACGCCATCGCCCTGAGCGCCTGTCTGTCCCTCGCCCCTCTGACCGCTCTGGCCTCGCCCCGGATCGACGCGCTTTTAAACGCGGTCGGTATGGAGCGGATGCTCGAGCTGATGCGCGAAGAAGGGTTGGTCTATGGGGACGATTTGGCCTTGGATTTCCTTGGCGGCTCCGGCGGCAGTTCGTGGGAGGCAGCTGTGAGCGCGGTCTATGACACGGACCGGATGCGCGAGACCCTGAAATCCGGGTTCGCTGATAGTTTTGACGAAGACATGCTCACGCCGCTGGAGGAGTTCTATGGCTCCGAGACCGGGGTGGAGATCGTCGCGCTGGAGATCGCGGCACGCGAGGCGTTTCTCGATCGGGATCTTGAGGATGCGACCAAGGCTCAGATCCCCGAATTGCAAGCCAGCAATCCAGAGGCCTTTGATCAGGTGACCGCCTTTATCGAGATCAACGACCTCGTGGACCAGAACGTGGTGGGCGCGCTCAACTCGAACTACGCCTTCTATATCGGTCTGATGGAAGGAGGTGGCTTTCCCAGTGATCTCAGCGAGAGCGATATTCTTGCGGATGTCTGGGGACAGGAGGGCGAGATCCGCGAGAACACGACCGAATGGCTCTACGCGTTCCTGCTGACCGCCTATCTGCCGCTGGAGGCGCAGCGGATGGAGGCCTATCTGGATCTGTCGCGCTCCGAGGCGGGGCAGGCCTTTACCCGCGCGCTTTTTGCCGGGTTTGACGAGATGTTCATCGAGGTGTCGCGGGGCCTTGGGGCTGCGGCCTCGCGCTTCATGGCAAGTGAAGAGCTCTGAACGTCGGGGGGATAGAGGCGATCAGGGTCCCGACACCATGAGCGCCACGACCAGCGCTTCTTGATCGCGCTCGAAAAGCGCGACGTCCTGGATAAACCGAGCCGTGACCTCGGTGCGGGCGGCAGCTGGGACCTTAGCCACGTCGAAGGCCTCGGACAGGGTGGGTCCCCCAGCGGCACGGATCTCGTCCAGAAGCGTCGGGTAAGCCTCGGCGACGAAGCCGGACACCTCCGCACGGCGGGCTGAATAGACGGCTTCTTCCACCGCCGAGACCGGCAGGGTGACGGGCCAGAGCAAGGGGTTGCCCAGATGGTTGGCCTCGGTCCCGCAGGCTCCAAGGGCGACAAGGCATAAAAGCACGCGCATGGCGGGATAGAGGCCCTGAAACGCCTTGACTTGCAAGGGCATGTCGAGGATAAGCCGCCATCCGTGCTGGGCCCGTCCCGGTGGCGGAGCTTTGAATGACGCCAAAGACAAGGCGCGCTGTTCGCGGCGATCCGGGGAACCGGGTCACAAACACCGGGCATCCGGGGCCACAGGACGCGGTAGAAAATGAAGGAAGTTCATATGTTTGCGGTCCTCAAGACCGGCGGCAAGCAGTACAAGGTTTCCAGCGGAGATATCCTCCGTGTCGAGAAACTTGCCGCTGAAGCTGGTGAAACAGTCCAGTTCAACGAGATTCTCATGGTTGACGGCACCGTTGGTGCGCCCCTCGTTGAGGGCGCCGGGGTGCAGGCCGAAGTGATCGAACAGATCAAAGGCAAGAAGGTCATCCACTTCGTCAAGCGCCGCCGGAAGCATAGCTCCAAGCGGACCAAGGGTCACCGTCAGCAGCTGACGCTGTTGCGCGTTACCGACATCCTCGCCTCCGGTGCTGATGCCTCTGGCGTCAAGGCAGCGATCGGCGCAGGGTCGGTCTCCAGCGCAGCTGTCGAAGCCGCTGCACCGGCCGCAAAGGCGGCGCCGAAGAAGAAAGCCGCTGCCCCGAAGGCAGAGGCGGCTGAGGCCCCCGCAGGCGCGGATGACCTCAAGAAGCTGTCGGGCGTGGGCCCGGCGCTGGAAAAGAAACTGCTCGAGGCGGGTGTGACCACCTTCGCGCAGATTGCAGCATGGACCGAAGAGGACGTGGCTGCTATGGACGAGAAACTGTCGTTCAAGGGCCGGATCGAGCGCGAAGGCTGGATCGCACAGGCCCAGGAACTGGCAAACAGCTGATAGGAGGCACACGGTATGGCTCATAAAAAAGCAGGCGGCTCATCCCGCAACGGCCGCGACTCCGCTGGCCGCCGTCTTGGCGTTAAGAAGTTCGGTGGCGAAGTCGTGATTCCAGGCAACATCATCCTGCGTCAGCGCGGCACCAAGTGGTGGCCGGGCGACAATGTTGGCATGGGCAAGGATCACACCCTCTTCGCGACCGCGGAAGGCAATGTCTCCTTCAAGAAAGGCTTCAAAGGCCGCACCTTTGTTTCCGTGCTCCCAGCCGCAGAGGCCGCTGAGTAAGCCGCTCCCAATTCAGGACCCAGGTTCCTGACGGACCGGCCTCCAAGGCCGGTCTTTTTCGTTTTGCGCCCCGTGTTTTTGCAACCGCAGCATCGCGCTGCCCTATCAGGGTCCGAGGGTATGAGTGTCGCCATAGGCAGCTTCCTCGTTTTCGCCGCCAGTCAGGTCGGAACCCCCGGCCCGGCAAACATGGCGTTGATGACCACCGGCGCCCGGTTCGGATTGCGCCGGGCGTTGCCCTTTGTTGCGGGCGTGATCGCGGGTAAGCAGCTGATCATCTGGCCCATGGGCTTTGGCCTTCTGGCGCTGGGGACCCAGCATCCGTGGATTTTCGAGACACTGAAATGGATCTCGACTGCCTATATCTGCTGGCTCGCCTGGCGGGTGACGCAGATCCGGCTGCAACCGGGCACGCGGGGCGAGGACGTGGTGGCACCCGGCTTTGCCGCCGGACTCATCGTTCACCCGCTCAACCCCAAGGCTTGGGCGATGATCACGGCGGGCTTCACAAGCTTTACCGACCCTGGAACCCCGGCATTCCAGGCAACTCTGGCGATCGCGCTTTGCCTGATCTCCTGCCAGATCCTGTTGCAGCCGCTTTGGGCCTGGGGAGGGTCCGCATTGGCGGCAAGGGTCGCCGGAACACCTGCCGAGCGCGGCCTGATGTATGCGCTCGCAGGACTGACACTGGCCAGTGTGCTGTATGTTTTGTTCGGAGGAGGACAAGCATGACTATGGACGTAACCGCGCCCGAGAGCGTGCAGACCATCAATGCCGAGCGCTTTTCGTTGCGCTCGATCCGGCCCTCTGATGCGGGGCTCATGACGCTCTTTGCCAGCGACAAACGCGTGGCCGAGGCGACGACTTCGATCCCGCATCCCTTGCCCCCCGGGGCGGCGGAGGCTTTCGTGGCGCGCGTCTGTGCACCGGACACGGATGAAGTTGTCTGGGTGATCGACGCCTCCGATTTCGGCGGCGGGGAGCTGCTGGGTCTGATCTCGCTGCAGCGCATGGATCGGGGCCAGTCCGAGATCGGCTACTGGGTCGCGCCCGCCTATTGGAACGCGGGCTTTGCAAGCGAGGCAGTCGCGGCACTGGTGGCGGCGAACCCCTTGGCGAACAAGACGATCTTTGGCTCGGTTTTTCAGGACAACCCGGTCTCTGCACGTGTGCTGACCAATGCGGGGTTCGACTATCTGGGCGATGCCGAGGCCTTCTCCGTGGCGCGCAATGCCAAGGTCCGAACCTGGACCTATCTCAAACGGGTGGACTGACCTCATGCAGGAGCCGGGCCATCTTTTGACCACGTCCCGGCTCCGTCTGCGCCCTGTCACGGAGTCGGATGGCGAGGCGATTGTCACTGCAATCGACGATTTTGAGGTCGTGCGCTGGCTCTCCCGCGCGCCCTTTCCCTACGCCCGCACGGATGCGGTTGAGTTCATCGCCAAGAATACGGGGAATGCAGGGCAGGTTTGGATGATCGAGGATGCCAGTGGCTTGGTCGGCTGCATCGGGCGCAAGCGCGAGTTCGGCTATTGGTTGGCCCGGTCGGCCTGGGGGCAGGGCTATGCCACCGAGGCCGGGCAGGCTGTGCTCGACTGGCACTTCGCGGATCCGGAGGCGCCGGGGCTCCTCTCGGGCTATCACGAGAGCAATGCCCGCTCCGCCCATGTTCTGGAGAAACTGGGTTTTATACCCTGCGCGGATCGGGAAATCCACGCGCTGGCTCTCGACCGCGATGTGACGATCAAGGGCATGCGGATGGACCGGCCGGAGTATGACCGTGCAACCGGCGGAGGGAGCCATGACTGAGCAAAGCCTGCCGAACCTGCGGACGGCGCGGTTGCGCCTGCGCTCGCTCGAGATGGGGGATGCGCCCGATCTCGCCCGGATCGCCGGGGATCGGCGCGTGGCACCCAACATCTTTGTGGCCACCGTGCCCTGGCCGCTGGCCGAGGCCGAAGCGCTGATCGCGCGCGATCGGTGGCAGGACAGACTTGGCTTCCGGCTGGCGGTTCTGACCGAAGCCGGGCGGTTCATCGGCTCCATCGGTGTGAGCGCGCAGCCCCATATCTTTTACTTCTTTGATCCCGATAGCTGGGGACAGGGCTATGCCCGCGAAGCCGTCGGCACCGTCGCCGATGCGGTGATGGATCAGTTCGATCTGCCGCTCCTCAGGGCCGAGGTCTTCACCGACAACCCGGGCTCCGGCAAGGTGCTTGAGGCGTGCGGCTTTGCCCATGTGGGGCAGGGGATCGCGACCTCCCGCGCCCGGCTTGAGCCCGCAGACGTGTTCCTGTACGAGCGGCGGCAACCCACAAAGGCAAAGTCATGAAATTCCTCGATCTCGCCAAAGTCTATATCCGCTCCGGTGGCGGCGGGGCCGGTTGCATCAGCTTCCGGCGCGAGAAATACATCGCGCAGGGCGGCCCCGATGGGGGCAATGGCGGGCGCGGCGGCGATGTCTGGGCGGAGGCGGTCGACGGGTTGAACACGCTGATCGATTTCCGTTACCAGCAGCACTTCTTTGCCAAATCGGGCCAGCACGGCATGGGCCGTCAGCGCACGGGCAAGGATGGTGATGACATCGTGCTGCGGGTGCCTGTGGGGACCGAGATCCTCGAAGAGGACGAAGAGACCGTGATCGCCGACATGACGAGTATCGGTCAGCGGGTTCTGCTTGCCAAGGGCGGCAATGGTGGGTTCGGCAACCTGCATTTCAAATCCTCCACCAATCAGGCGCCGCGCCGGGCCAATCCCGGGCAGGAAGCGGTTGAGCGGACGCTCTGGCTGCGGCTCAAGCTGATCGCGGATGCGGGGCTCTTGGGTCTGCCCAACGCGGGCAAATCGACTTTTCTCGCGGCGACCTCCAATGCGCGCCCCAAGATCGCGGATTACCCGTTCACGACCCTGCATCCGAACCTTGGCGTTGTCGGGGTCGACGGCGCCGAGTTCGTCATGGCGGATATCCCGGGCCTGATCGAGGGCGCCCATGAGGGGCGGGGGATTGGCGACCGGTTCCTGGGCCATGTGGAGCGCTGCGCGGTCCTTTTGCACCTGATCGACGGAACCTCCGAGGATGTAGCCGCCGACTACCAGACCATCATTCACGAGCTGGAGGCCTATGGCGGTGCGCTGGCCGACAAGCCACGGGTCACGGCGCTGAACAAGATCGATGCTCTGGACGCCGAGGAGCGCGCCGAGAAGGCCGCGGCCTTGCAAGCGGCCAGTGGTTTCCCTGTGTTGCAGCTGTCGGGTGTGACCGGTGAAGGCGTACAGGACGTGCTACGCGCCGTGCGGCGCCGGATCGAAGGATCGCGGCAGGCTGAGATTGCCGCCAAGCAGGAGCCTGAGGCATGGCAGCCCTAGAGACCGCGCGCTGCCTTGTCGTCAAGATCGGCTCAGCGCTTCTGGTGGATCAGAGCAGTGGCACCTTGCGCCAGGATTGGCTGAAGGGACTGGCGCAGGACGTGGCCGAGGCGCGAGCGCGCGGCTCGGATGTGATCCTTGTATCCTCTGGCTCAATCGCGCTTGGTCGCCGGGTGCTCGGTCTCGGCACGGGTCCTTTGCCCCTCGAACAGGCGCAGGCCGCTGCCGCTGTCGGGCAGATCCGGCTCGCTCGGGCCTATGAGGAGGTGCTCGCCCCCCATGGTCAGACCACGGCGCAGGTTCTCGTGACACTGGAGGATAGCACGGATCGCCGACGCTACCTGAACACACGGGCCACGCTGGGCACGCTTCTGGGCCTCGGGGTCACGCCCATCGTCAATGAAAACGACACGATCGCCACCGATGAGATCCGCTATGGAGACAATGATCGTCTCGCCGCGCAGGTTGCGGTGATGGCTGGGGCGGATCAGCTGGTGCTTCTGTCGGATGTAGACGGGTTTTACAGCGCCAATCCCGCGATTGACCCGGCAGCCAGGCGGTTCGACGTCATCAAGGAAATCACACCCGAGATCGAGGCGATGGCGGGGGACGCCGTCTCTGGCATTTCCAAGGGTGGAATGAAGACCAAGCTGTTGGCGGCGCGCACTGCCACGGATGCGGGCTGTGCCATGGCGATCACCGAGGGCTCGCGCCTGCGCCCCTTGCAGGGCCTGATCGACGGCGCGCCGGTCACTTGGTTTCTGCCACGTACTGATCCGCTGGCCGCGCGCAAGCACTGGATTGCAGCGATGAAACCGCGCGGCGAGATCACCGTGGATCCGGGTGCCCATGCGGCGCTCAGCCGGGGCAAGAGCCTGCTGCCAGCGGGGATCACTGAGGTTTCCGGCCAGTTCGGACGCGGCGATCCGGTGGCGATCCTCGGCCCCGAGGGCCAGGCGCTCGGCAAGGGGTTGACGCGCTATACCGCCGCCGAGGCCCGCGCCATTCGCGGCAAGCGCAGCGCCGAGATCGCCGATGTGCTGGGCTATCCAGGCCGCGACGTGCTGGTGCATCGGGACGATATGGTCCTGTAAACCAGCCGTTCTCATGGAACCGGACCAAGCGCCGGTCTTGCCCGATCCGGGATTTCCTCGTATCCCAAATGTCCAAACCAACCCCAGAGGGTCTGTCATGAAAGACTTTGCCGATATCCCCGCCCTGATGACTGAAATCGGGTCCGCAGCCAAGCTGGCCGCAGCGGAGTTGGCATTTGCCCCAGCCGAGCAGCGGGCCGAGGCGCTGACCAAGGCCGCGGATGCGGTCTGGGCCCGGCGGGACGAGATCATCTCGGCCAATGCCAAGGATCTGGAATTTGGCCGCAACAAGGGGCTAAGCCCGGCCATGATGGACCGTCTTGCCCTCGATGAGGGGCGGATCGACGGGATCGTGCAGGGCCTGCGCGCTGTAGCGGCTCAGGACGATCCGGTCGGGGCTGTGACCTCCGCCTGGGATCGGCCCACAGGCCTCAAGATCCGCCGGGTGCGTACGCCGCTCGGCGTGATTGGCGTGATCTATGAGAGCCGCCCGAATGTGACCGCCGATGCCGGGGCGCTTTGCCTGAAATCCGGCAATGCGGTGATCCTGCGCGGCGGCTCCGAGAGCTTCCATTCCTCATCCCTGATCCATGCCTGTCTTGTGGACGGTCTGCGCGCTGCAGGCCTGCCCGAGGCGGCGATACAGCTCGTACCGACCCGGGATCGCGCTGCGGTGGGCGAGATGCTGACCATGACCGACACGATTGACGTGATCATCCCGCGCGGCGGCAAGGGCCTTGTGGGCCGGGTGCAGGCCGAGGCGCGGGTGCCGGTCTTTGCCCATCTCGAGGGAATCTGCCACATCTATCTTGACCGCGACGCGGATGCGGAGAAGGCGCGAGCTGTCATCCTCAACGCCAAAACCCGGCGCACCGGGATCTGTGGGGCTGCGGAATGCGTGCTGGTTGACCGCGCTTGGTTTGACACGCAGGGCGCGCAGGTTTTGAGCGATCTCATCGAGGCAGGTGTGGAAGTTCGCGCGGACGAGACCCTGCAAGCGGTGCCGGGAACGGTGGCTGCAACGGCAGAGGATTACGGGCGCGAGTTTCTTGACATGATCATCGCGGCCCGCGTGGTGGACGGTGTAGACGGCGCGATTGCCCATATCCGCGATTACGGCTCGCAGCACACCGATTGCATCCTGACCGAGAATGACGCCACAGCAGACCGGTTCTTTCAGAGGCTCGACAGTGCGATCCTCATGCGGAACGCCTCGACCCAGTTCGCTGATGGGGGCGAGTTCGGAATGGGAGCCGAAATCGGGATTGCCACGGGCAAGATGCACGCACGCGGCCCGGTGGGTGCCGAACAGCTCACCTCGTTCAAGTACCTTGTCGAAGGGCATGGCACGATCCGGAGCTGACCGGATCGTTGCAATGCCTCAGGTGTGGACCGTCAGCACTGTCTCGTCGGTCCGCGTCACCCGGATCGGCCGCCCCGTGATCTCTCCCAGCTCGCGCAGCAGAGCAAACTGCACTTGTGCGGGCCGGAGGTGATCAAGGGGCGCTGTTCCCGCCAATCCATTCCAAAGCATTTCGTCAAAGGCAAAGCGCTCTGCCTTGCCAATATACACAAACTCGCCCGGACGCCCGCTCACTTCGACCTTTCCGCCATATGGCATGGCTGTCTCGAGGCATTGCAACATCAGGAACGCTTTTTTGGCATCCGAGCGCAACATATCCTCTGGCTGCCAATTGATCACGAGGCGGCTGCCCTGATAGCTGCCATGGAGCGCGCCGCGCAGTTCCGCGCCCTTGATCATCTGGTTGGTTTGCGCATCGCCAAAGGCAATCCTGAAGAACCGGATTCGGGCATTCGCGCTCTCGACGCTCTCGGCGATCAGGGCCATCTCCGGGCCTTCGCTCGCCCCGGACATTTGCAACAACTCGAGCCCATTGCCGATAGCGCCCAGCGGGCTAATAAGATCATGACAGATCCTGGATCCTATGAGCGCGCTGAGATCTTGCGCTTGGCTCGATTGTCCCGGATTACCCATGATCGCCTCCAAAGAAAGGATGCACTGCCATGTCAGAGATGAACGCGCTTCTGGAACCGGGCATGTTCGTGCGCAATCCCGACCAACCCGAGTGGGGGGTGGGGCAGGTGCAGTCAAACATAAACAGTCGCATCACGGTCAATTTCGAGAATGAGGGCAAGGTCGTGCTGGACGCCACGCGCATTGCATTGGATCGGCTTTTTGACATGGAGTGACTTTCCTAAACCGAATACTTCTTAACGGTACCAACAACCTAAGGTTGTGTCAACGCAGCATGACGCCGATCCGTTGCAAGTTCTCGGGAATGCGTTAAAGAGCGTGCCATGTTGAGCCATACTCCTCGTTTCGATGTCACGCTCGCCGCGACTGCCGCAGATATGCGAGCGGCTCAACGCTTGCGTTACGACGTTTTCGTGGACGAGCTGGGAGGCACTGGCGCGCTGGTCGACCACGCCGCCCGGCTGGAACGGGACGAGCACGACACCATTTGTGAGCATCTGCTCTTGCGGGATCTGGCACGGCCTGCGGACGATCTGGATCGGGTGGTTGGGGTGTACCGCTTGCTGCGCGGGGATCGGCTGCCAGCTGGGCATGCTTTCTATTCCGAGAGTGAGTATAACCTCGATCTTCTTCGCAAATCGGGACGTAACCTTCTGGAACTGGGCCGGTCTTGCGTGCATGCAGAGTATCGCAGCGGGTTGGCGATGATGGCGCTCTGGACGGGTTTGGCGGGGTATGTCGAAGAAAACGCAGTGGACCTGCTCTTTGGCGTCGCGAGTTTTCACGGCATCGATGTTGAGGCGCTGCGCGCGCCGCTCTCTTTTTTGCACCACCGGCATCTGGCGCCGGCGGCGTTGCGGGTTTCGGCCCAGCCCGCGCATTTTCAACCGATGGATTTGATCCCTGCCGATCAGCTGGATGCGGCGGCGGCCAGCCGCGCCATCCCGCCGCTGATCAAGGCGTATTTGCGGCTTGGCGGCGGCGTGGGCGACGGGGCCTTTATCGACCATGCCTTCAACACCACCGATGTCTGCCTCGTCATGGACACCAACCGTATGTCCGCCAAGCGCAAGGCCTTTCACACCCAGCGCGCCTCATGAGCACCTGGGACGGGGACGGATCACCCCCGGTGCCACGCCGTCTCGGGGCGACGGATTGGCTGCGGGTGCTTGTGCGGGGGCTGCCCATGGCGCTGGTCGTGTTCGGGGGGCTTGTGCTGCTTCTCGTGCTGCGTCTGGTCGAGCGGCCGATCTTTGGAATGCACCGCCCGGTCACGCCTCATATCACGACGCAGGTCTGTTGGATCGCGCTCGGGCTGATGGGGCTGCGCTGCGAGGTGTCGGGCACGCCGCTGCGCGGGCAGGGGGCGCAGGTCGCCAACCACGCGAGCTGGCTCGATATCTTTGTTCTGAATGCCTGTCAGCAGGTGTATTTCGTCTCAAAATCCGAGGTGGCTGGCTGGCCCGGGATCGGCTGGCTGGCGCGGGCCACGGGTACGCTCTTCATTCGTCGCGACCGCAGTGCGACGGCGGATCAGGCCCAGGCCTTTCACGCGCGGCTTCAGGCGGGACATCACCTGATCCTCTTTCCCGAGGGCACCAGCAGCGACAGCCGCCGGGTGCTGCCGTTCAAGTCCTCGCTGTTTTCCGCGTTCTTCCAGCCGGATCTGCGCGAGGGCAGCGCGGTGCAGCCGGTGACCGTGGTCTACCACCCGCCCGAGGGGGGGGACCCGCGGTTCTACGGTTGGTGGGGCGATATGGAGTTCGGGGAGCATTTCCTGCAGATGCTGGCACAACCCCGCCACGGCCGCGTCGAGGTGATGTTCCACGATCCGATCGCCGTGCGCGATTGCGCGGATCGCAAGACCCTCGCCAAACGCTGCGAGGCTGTGATCCGGGCTCATCACCCCTTTGGATCGGACCAGAGCGCACGGACCTCCGCCACCGAGAGCCCAGCTGCGCGATAGGCCGACAGAGCGCGTGCGTCATCGCGCTTGGCAAGCCGCTTGCCCGCTGCGTCGCGGATCAGTCGGTGATGGTGATAGGTCGGAACGGGCAGGGACAGGAGCGCCTGCAACACCACATGGATCGCCGTCGCCTCGAAGAGATCCCGCCCGCGCACCACGTGAGTGATCTCTTGCGCGGCGTCATCCACCACCACCGAGAGGTGATAGGAGGTCGCCATGTCCCGCCGGCAAAGCACCACATCCCCGACCCGCTCCACGAGGCCGCTGGGCGAGAGGGTGATCTCCCCATGCTCCCCGGCCAGACCCGCGCCGGTTTCGACAAAGCGCAGCGCCTCCGGTGCGCAGCGCGCGCCCGCCGCCGCCATATCGAGGCGCAGAACGGCGCCCTTTGGCCGGGGACCGCTGCGATCCCGGCCGCGACAGGTGCCGGGGTAGATCACCCCATCGGGACCCAGCAGCGGCGCGCCTTCCTGCGGCGCGCGCGTGGCCTCGGCGATGTCGCGGCGGGTGCAGGTGCAGGGATAGAGCAACCCCTCTGCCCAGAGCTGATCCAGAGCGATATCATAGGCCGCCTGCCGCTCAGACTGGCGGAGCACCGGCTGTGGCCAACTCAGGCCGAGCCAAGTCAGATCCTCATAGATCAGGTTTTCCCATTCCGGACGCGCGCGGCTCTGGTCGATATCCTCGATCCGCAGAAGGAAGGTGCCGCCCGCCGCCTCGACCATCTCCGCCGCCGTGCAGGCCGAGAACCCATGTCCGAGATGGAGCGGGCCGGTGGGCGAAGGGGCAAAGCGCGTTCTCATCGGGTCTAGGCCGCGCCCGGATCA
The DNA here is from genome assembly GCA_038746545.1 of Pseudomonadota bacterium. Classification (GTDB taxonomy): domain Bacteria; phylum Pseudomonadota; class Alphaproteobacteria; order Rhodobacterales; family Rhodobacteraceae; genus Dinoroseobacter. The sequence goes on along the minus strand of JBCDKN010000006.1, from coordinate 3,023 downwards.
CTCCGCTGCGAGCGGTTGTCCGAGCCAGTCTGTCCAGGCGGCTTTGGCGCGGTCCGTATAGCCCTTGTAGCGTTCCTTGCGACCCCGACGCCCACCGCGCACCCCATCAAGCGGCGGGAAGAGGCCGAAATTTACGTTCATCGGCTGAAAGGTCTTGGCCTCGGCCCCGCCGGTGATGTGATGGATCAGTGCGCCCATAGCGGTCTCCTGAGGAGGGCCTTCCATGGGCTGACCGAGGATCTCGGCCGCGGCCATCCGCCCGGCGAGCAGGCCCATGGCCGCGCTTTCCACATAACCTTCGACCCCGGTGATTTGCCCCGCAAAGCGTAAATGCGGCTTGGAGCGCAGGCGCATCTGCGCGTCGAGCAGCGTGGGCGAGTTGATGAAGGTGTTCCGGTGGATCCCACCAAGCCGGGCAAAGCGCGCCTCCTCCAGCCCCGGGATCATGCGAAGCACTTCGGTCTGGGCGCCGTACTTCATCTTCGTCTGGAAGCCGACGATATTGTAGAGCGTGCCGAGCGCGTTATCCCGGCGCAGCTGCACCACCGCATGGGCCTTGATCTGAGGCTGGTGCGGATTGGTCAGGCCCACGGGCTTCATCGGCCCATGGCGCAGGGTCTCGCGACCGCGCTCGGCCATCACCTCGATCGGCAGACAGCCGTCGAAATAGCCCGCCGTCTCGCCCGGCTTGAATTCGGTCTTCTCGGCGGCCAACAAGGCGTCGATGAAGGCCTCGTACTGGTCGCGATCCATGGGGCAGTTGAGATAGGCGGTCCGCTCTTCCTCGGTCTCGCCCTTGTCATAGCGCGACTGCATCCACGCCTTGGACATGTCGATGCTATCGAAATAGAGGATCGGCGCGATGGCATCAAAAAAGGCGAGGCTCTCTTGCCCGGTCTCGGCGGCAATCGCCTCGGCAAGCGTACCGGAGGTCAGGGGACCGGTCGCGATGATCCAATGGCCATCTTCGGGCAGGGCGGTGATTTCGTCGCCATCAAGGGTGATATTCGGGTGGGCCAGAAGGCGCTCGGTGACCGAGGCCGCGAACGGGTTGCGATCCACGGCCAGCGCGCCCCCGGCGGGTAGGGCGTGGCGATCCGCCATCTCCATGATCAATCCGCCTCCCGCGCGCATCTCCCAATGGAGGAGGCCCACGGCATTCTGCTCGTCATCATCGGATCGGAAGGAGTTGGAACACACCATCTCAGCCAAATGCCCGGTCTTGTGGGCAAAGGTTTCGACCTTGGGCCGCATCTCGTGGATGACGACGTTGACGCCCATCTGGGCAGCCTGCCAAGCGGCTTCGGACCCGGCCATGCCGCCGCCGACGATGTGGAGTGTGTGATCTGCTGTGCTCATGAGCCTCGATATAGAGGCTCACAAGCGGGATGGAAATGTCGGATCGTCACCCGAGGATACGGCGGCTCAGCCTTCTTCGGCGCCATCTTCCTCGCCCTGATCGGCGATGTAGGCGACGGAGACGACCTGCTCGCCCGGAGCGGTGTTGAACACTTTCACGCCGCCCGCCGCGCGAGAGCGGAAGCTGATCCCGTCCACAGGGCAGCGGATTGACTGGCCGGTGGAGGTGGCGAGCATGATCTGATCGTCAAGCTCGACAGGAAAGCAAGCCACGAGTGGGCCGCCCCGCATGGCCTTGTCCATCGCCGTTACACCCTGACCGCCGCGTCCGCGAACAGGATAGTCATGACTTGAGCTGATCTTGCCTGTCCCGCCGGAGGTGATCGTCAGGATGAGATCCTCTGCCGCCGACATCTCGGCATAGCGTTCGGGGCTGAGCTGCCCGGCCTCTACGGCGTCCTCATCATCGCTCTCTGCTTCATCGGCCAACCCGGCAACGGCGCGGCGCATCTTGAGATAAGCGGCGCGCTCCTGCGGGTCGGCGACGAAATGGCGGATCACGGCCATGGAGACGACCTCATCCCCATCTGCAAGGCGCACGCCACGCACACCCGTGCTGTCGCGACCCTTGAAGACCCGAACATCCGTGGTGCGGAAGCGGATCGCGCGGCCCGAGGCGGTGATCAGCATCACATCGTCATCCTCGGAACAGATACGCGCTTTCACGAGGCTCACGCCTTCCGGCAGCTTCATGGCAATCTTGCCGTTCGATTTCACATTCGTGAAGTCAGACAAGGCGTTACGACGCACATCTCCAGCAGAGGTTGAAAAGACAATCTGCAGATCGGACCAGTCTTCCTCGTCCCGATCCACGGGCATGATCGCGGCTATGGAGGTCCCGGTCGAGATCGGCAGCACGTTGACAATCGCCTTGCCGCGCGCATTCCGACCGCCCGAGGGCAGACGCCAGGTCTTGAGCTTGTAGACCATCCCATCCGTGGTGAAGACCAGAAGCGGCGTGTGGGTGTTCGCGACAAAGAGTGTCGTGACCACGTCATCTTCCTTGGTGTTCATCCCCGACAGGCCCTTGCCGCCGCGTTTCTGGGCGCGGAATTCGACCAGCGGGGTGCGCTTGATATAGCCGCCCGAGGTGACGGTGACGACCATATCCTCGCGCTCGATCAGATCTTCGTCTTCCAGATCGCCCACATAGTCGACGATCTCTGACCGACGGGGCACGGCGAAGGTTTCTTTGACCTCTTTCAGCTCGTCAGAAATGATGGTCAGGATCCGGTCGCGAGAGCGCAGGATGTCCAAGTAGTCGGTGATCTTGGCCGCAAGCTCTTGCAGCTCGTCTGTGACTTCTTTGACGCCGATCTGGGTCAGGCGTTGCAAGCGCAAATCCAGGATGGCCCGAGCTTGAGTCTCAGACAGATTGTAGGTCCCATCCTCGTTCATGGTGTGGGTCGGGTCGTCGATCAGCTTGATGTAATCGGCGATGGCCTCCGCCGGCCACCGGCGGGTCATCAGCTTCTCACGCGCCTCAGCCCCATCAGCGGACGCGCGGATGGTGGCGACCACCTCGTCCACATTCTCCACCGCCACGGCGAGACCGCAGAGGATATGAGAGCGCTCGCGCGCCCGGCGCAGCTCATAGGCCGTGC
>JBCDKN010000005.1:0-225436 GCA_038746545.1 Pseudomonadota bacterium | reverse complement strand
CCAAGATTTTTTCGCGACCTTTGATGTCTGGGTTTGGCACGGTCACCTGACGGTCAAAACGACCCGGACGCAGAAGCGCTGGGTCCAGCACGTCACGACGGTTGGTCGCGGCGATGATGATCACGCCTTCATTGGCCTCAAACCCGTCCATCTCTACAAGGAGCTGGTTCAGGGTCTGCTCGCGCTCGTCATTGCCGCCGCCATAGCCGACACCACGGGACCGGCCAACGGCGTCAATCTCGTCGATGAAGACAATACAGGGGGCGTTCTTCTTGGCTTGCTCGAACATGTCGCGCACCCGGCTTGCGCCGACACCCACGAACATTTCGACAAAGTCGGAGCCCGAGATGGTGAAGAAGGGCACACCCGCCTCGCCCGCAATTGCGCGAGCCAGCAATGTCTTACCCGTGCCCGGCGGGCCCACCAGCAGTGCGCCTTTGGGGATCTTGCCGCCGAGGCGCGAGAATTTCTGAGGGTTGCGGAGAAACTCGACGATCTCTTCAAGCTCTTCTTTCGCCTCATCGATGCCCGCCACATCGTCAAAAGTGACCCGGCCATGCTTTTCGGTCAGCAGTTTCGCCTTGGACTTGCCGAACCCCATGGCCCCGCCGCGTCCTCCGCCCTGCATCCGGTTCATGAAGAAGATCCAGATGCCGATCAGGATCAGGAAGGGAAGCAGCGTCCCGATATAAGACAGGATCCCGCTCTGTTCCTGGGCGCGGGCCTCGATCTGCACATTCTCGTCCAGCAGGAGCTGAGTGACATCCACGCCCTCGGGCTTGACGGTGGTATATTGTTGACCATCGCCGGTGCGGATCATCACCTGCTCGCCATCGAGGACCACGCTGGCAACATCGCCCTGCTCCACGCGCTCGACAAAGTCGGAATAGGTGATCGACCGTGCATTGACCGTCGATTGCCCCCCGCTGAACAGGTTGAAAAGGGCCAGGATGAGCAGGAACAGCACAACCCAGAACGCGACATTTCGCAAATTGCCCACGGACATTTCTCCTCAAGGTGGCAGGCGCATTCGGACACGCTCTGCGGACTTGACCTTAAAATAGCTACGGAACGGCGCAGTTCAATGTGGAATCAGGCTTGAGATGAATGAAGACGGGTCAGGTTGAGTGTCAATTCGCGTTGACAGCCCCCAATTTAGGCGCGGAACCGCCAAAACACGATCCCCATCCCAGATGGCAGGCGTCGCGCAGAGGCTCGCGAAAGGCGGTCCGTCTTCCGGGCGGCCCACCTGCCCGACCCCTTCGGCCCCGAGACTGCGGAGCTCCGCCCCCCCAATCTGCGGGTCATGAGCGGACAGCACAAACCGCCAGCGCCCATCCCAGAGTGCACCCATGGGAGCACGGATGTCGGCGACGGCGGCCACCTCCCGACTGATCCTCAGATGCTGTCGTTTGGATGTGAAAAGGCAACCCTGCAAGGGCGCTGCGCCCTGCTCGAGCCGCGCCCATGTGGTTTCCAGAGAGGCCAATCGCGGACGGTAGCGCGCGCCAGAGACCCAGCGCACGGCTTCGGCCAGAAGACGCAGACGCGTTTCCGCGTCCAGCGCCACCAACCGGGCGCGATCGATCAGCACATCGCCCCAATCGAACCGCACATGGCCTGCGCGCACCTCATCTGCGGCGCGCAGGCCGAGTGCCTCTCGTGCCCGGGCCATCGCCCGCGCCGTCTGAGCCAGACGCCCGGTGTCAAGATCGAGCGTGTCAATCGCAGCGCGCATTCGAACCCGATCGAACCGATCATCGGCATTGCTCGGGTCCTCGCACCAGCGGATGCCCTCGGCCCGGAGATAAGCGCGCAAGGTTTCACGCCGCTGCGCGAGCAAGGGACGCAGCCACAGCACGCCCCGCCGCCGTCGTCGCACGGACATGGCCGCAAGACCATCCACGCCCGACCCACGCATCAGGCGCTGCAACAGCGTTTCGGCCTGATCATCTTCTGTATGTCCAAGGCAGATCGCATCGAGTTCCTGCGACCGTGCCCAGTCAGCAAGCAGAGCAGCACGGGCATCGCGGGCAACGGCCTGCAGATTGCCCCGCCCGTCCCAGCCCGTCCAACGGAAGGTTTGATGCGGCAGCCCGAGCGCCGCGCAAGTCGCGGCAACATAGGCCTGTTCCTCCGCAGCCTCTGCGCGCAGACCGTGATCGACCGTTGCCCCCTGCACCGCTACACCCTGTGTCGCGCCCCAACCCTTGGCCAGATGCAGCAAAGCCATGGAGTCGCCGCCACCGGAGACGGCAATGCCAATCCGCCGGGCCTCCGGGGCCAGTTGCGCCATCTGATCCGCGAAGGCGCGGGTCAGAGCGGCAGGCTTGGTCACGGGCAGGTCAGCTCCGAACGTGCGGTATTGGCATCCACTGCGGCAGTGCCGCCGGGATAACGCAGACTGACCTCGCGCAGGGTCAGACAAGCCTCCTCGCGCTGACCAAGCTCAGCAAGGCTGATCCCCAACCGATAGAGCGCAAGCGGGGCCAGTGTGCCATCGGGAGATCCGGAAAACGCATCCAGATAGGCCCGCGCCGCCTGGGTCCAAGACCCGTCAGAGGCCCGCGCCTCACCGCGCAGGTAGTGCGCCTCCTGCACAAGCGGACTGCCCGGGTAGGTACTGGCATAGGCGGCAAAGGCCTCTGCCGCCTGCGTTGCTTGACCCTGTTCGAGTAGCGCCTTGGCCGCGTCAAAATCCTCCTGCTCGGCCACGGCCAGCTCCGGCGCGCCGCTGGCGGGTGGCACGACCGGCACCACGGGATCCTTCGGCTGGGCCGCGTCGCCGCCAAGGGTGGTCGTCTCGCCCAGCGTCGACAGATCACCGCCTTCGAGCTCGACCAGTCGGAACTCAAGATCCCCGATCCGGTTTGTGCCATCCTTGACGATGCGATCAATCCGGAACTCCAGCTCCTCGGTCTTCGCTGTCAGGCGTGACAGTTCACTCTCCAGCGTGTTGAGACGGTCGAGCGCACTGGAGGGCAGTGCGATCTGCGGCGCACCCGTTGTCGATTGCTCGCGCTTGAGGTTTTGCAGCTCAACATAAAGCATCGACAGCTCTTGCCGGATATCGGCAAGGGTCTGAGCGCGGTCCTGCGCAGCCAGCGGTGTTGCCAGCGCAAACAGAGCCATGGTGGCATATGCGAGAACGGAACGTGTCATGGACGGCGCCCGCTCAGGAACTCGGCCCCGCCGACAGAACCGTGACGGAGCGGCGGTTCTGGGCGTAGCAGCTCTCATTCGAGCAGATCTCGATCGGGCGTTCCTTGCCGAATGTCACCGTGGTGAGGCGGCTATCGGCGACACCTTGGGCCACCATGAAATCGCGCACGGCGCTGGCGCGACGCGCCCCGAGCGCGAGGTTATACTCGCGCGTGCCTTGCTCATCCGCATGGCCCTCGATCACCGCCGTATAGGCGCCGTTGGTCATGAGCCAGGCGGCCTGCTGTGAGACGAGCTGCTGCGCCTCAGGAGAGAGCGTGCTCTGATCCACCGCGAAAAGAACCCGGTCCCCAATGGCCTGCTGGAAATACTGCGGCGAGCTTGGGTCCCCAAAGGCGCCGGCTGTGGTCGGTCCGCTGCCCCCCCCAGCACCACCGGCGCTGCCAAAGAGCCCGCCCGACCCGGCACAGCCCGAAACGGCCAGCGCCGCGACCAGCGCGAGGCTCAATCTCGCGCGCGAAGATGTCTTTGCAAGTTCCATGGCCCGTTCCTCATCTGCTCTGTATTCTTTACGACTGTTTAACATGGTTCCGCGCGGCCCGCACCGACCGATCTCAGGGCAGGAGCGGCGACCAGGCCGGATCCGATGCCGCGCCGGGGGTTGGCACGCGGCGCAGGTTCCGCCCCGAGATATCCACCGAGTAGAGTGACGGCGCCCCCCGAGCGCCCGAGGTTTCCCGGGTGAACATGATCACCCGGCCATTGGGCGACCAGGTCGGGCTCTCATCCAGGAAGGAGGAGGTCAGCAACCGCTCTTCCGAGCCATCGACCCGCATCACCCCGATATGGAACCGGCCCTGGTTCTGCTTGGTAAAGGCGATCAGATCCCCACGCGGGGACCAGACAGGCGTGCCATAGCGTCCGGCGCCAAAGCTGATCCGGCGTGCCTCGCCGCCCGACGCTGACATAACGTAGAGCTGCTGCGACCCGCTGCGGTCGCTTTCGAACACGATCTGACGACCATCGGGCGAAAAGCTTGGCGCGGTCTCGATTGCCGGGGTCGCTGTCAGCCGGGATTGCGACCCGCTCGTCAGGTCGCGCCGATAAATATCACTATTGCCGCCATTGGTCAGCGAGAAGACAACCGAACGCCCATCGGGTGCAAAGCGCGGGGCAAAGCTCATCTGCCCGCCCGTGGCTGAACCGATCGGCTGGCTGCGCACCTGCGCCACATCGAGCAGCGTGATCTGCGGCCGCCCTGTGGCATAGGAGGTATAAAGCACGCGGTCGCCCGTCGGCGAGAAGCGCGGCGCAAGCACGATTGCGCTGCTATCGGTCAGGAACTGCACATTCGCGCCATCGTAATCCATGATCGCGAGGCGCTTTTCGCGCGCATTCTTGGGCCCTTGTTCCGATACGAAAACCACGCGGCTGTCGAAATATCCGCCCTCGCCGGTGATCCTGCTATAAACCGCATCCGCCACCTTATGCCCCATCCGCCGCCAGCTCGACTGGCTGGCCACGAATTGCAGCCCCTTGCCGAGGGCTGCGTCGGAGAAGACATCAAAGAGACGGAACTTCACCACGAGGCGCCCATCCCCGGCGACGGTGACGGAGCCCGTGACCAGCGCCTGGGCATTGATCGCTTTCCAGTCGGCGTATTGCACCGGCGAGGAGAAACTGGTGATCGGGCTGATATAGGCACTTTCTGGGATCACCCGGAAGAGGCCCGATCCTTCTAGATCCGCGGCCACGACCTCGGCGATCTGACGGGCGAGCTCGGTCGCTTGCGGGGTTTCCGCCACAAAAGGCGGTACGGCCACGGGCAAGGGTTCGATGACACCTTCAGTTATCTCGATGCGCAGCGGTCCAGGATTGGACTGGGCCTGGACGGGTCCGCTCAATACCGCGGTGGCCAAACCTGCAATCAGGGCACTCAAAAAGGCTCGTCTCATCGGATCCGCATCCTTTCGGGATTAAATGTCATTTCGATATCGCGCCACTGGCCGTATTTCTCAACCGGCAGATCAAATCCGGCGCTGCCGCAGCGGATGATTGCCCGCCGCGCGGCCTCAAATGCTTGGCGGGCGGCAGCCTCCGAGCCGCCTTCGGAGTCGATCATCCGGATCGAGCCGATGATCGGACGGCCCGATTGCTCCATCTCCACGGCGACGACGACGGTCGTGCGCAGGGCCTCCGAAGACAGGGACCCCACATTCCAGCATTGCTGCACCGCGACCCGCAGCCCGTCACGTTCGCCCGAGGTCAGGGGCGGGCCCACAGGGATCTCGGGGCGCGCCGGGGTGCTGGGGGCGGGATCCGGCGTGGTCTCGGCAGCCTCGGCCACGGCGGCGGCCACCGCATCGGCCACCGGATCGGAATTGGGCTCGGGCGGTGTCTCCGCAACCACCGGCGCGGGCTGAGGTCGCGACGGGCGCGCGGCGGGGCGCGGGCTTGCCGTCAGTTCGGGCGTGGGATCGGCGGCCTGACTGTCCGGATCGGTTTCCGTGGCCTCGGTGATGATCCGGGTGGTCGCCGCTTCTGGCGCGGTTTCACGCTCGGCTTCTGTGGCGGTCTCGCCCTCGGCCTCGGCAGTCACGGCCTCGCTCCGCTCGGGCGCGATCTCCGCTTCGGGCGTAGGGAGCGGCACTGGCTCCGGGGCCACACGGGGCGCGGGTGGCGGCGGAGCCGGAGCCGCAGGGGCCGGAGGCGGCGCGGGCACAGGTTCCGGTTCGGGCTCTGGCGGCGGCGCGGATACGACCGGGGCTGGCGCAGGTTGCACCGGAGCGGGGGCGGGTGGCGTCTCCGGCGCCGGGGGTTGCGGCAGCTCGACCACCTCGGGCACCTCCGGCGCGCTGGTCAGCGCCGCGAACTCGGCTTCGGAGAGAAGCGTCACATCGGTCGCCGATGGCAGCGGCAGTTCCGGCGCGGAATAGAACAGCCCCCCGAGCGCGAGCCAGGCCAAGAGGCCCAGATGACCCGCCCCCGAGATCGCGGTCCCGGTGTCGATATGAGGCAGACGCAGCACGCGCCCTCAGCCCTCGGACCCGGCATCCGCTCCGCCCAGCGACGGCCCTCCGGTCTCGGTAACAAGGCCGATATTGTTGAAGCCCGCCGCGTTGAGCGCGCCCATCACCTGCATCACCTCCGCATAGCTGATGGCCCCATCGGCTCGCAGGAAGATCTTGTCGCCCTCCCGCTCCGCCGCCACGGCCCGCAGGCGCGGGATCAGCGTGTCGCGCGGTACCTCGGTGGTCTGGATCAGCACCCGGCCATCGGCGACAACCGTGACGGTCAGAGGCTCCTCCTCGCTGCCCGGCAGAGCATTGGCCGAGGTTTCAGGAAGCTCCACAGGCACGCCCACCGTCAGAAGCGGCGCGGCCACCATGAAGATGATGAGCAGCACCAGCATCACATCCACAAAAGGCGTGACGTTGATCTCGGACATGGGCTTGGCGCCCCCACGCCCGCTGCGCCGACCGCGCCTGCGGCCGCTGCCCCCTGCCCCGGATGAGACCCCGGCTTTCATGGCTCAGGCGTCCAACTGCCGCGACAGGAGCGTGGCGAACTCATCGGCAAAGGCCTCGTAGCCGACCACGATGCGATCCGCATCCGCCGAGAGCTTGTTATAGGCCACCACCGCCGGGATCGCCGCCAGCAGGCCCAGCCCTGTCGCCAGAAGCGCCTCGGCAATCCCAGGCGCGACAACCGCGAGATTGGTGTTCTGCTGGATCGCGATCTGCTCAAAACTGTGCTTGATGCCCCAGACCGTGCCGAAAAGGCCGATAAAGGGCGCGGTCGCCCCAGTCGTGGCCAGAAAGCTCAGACCATTCTGCAACCGCTCGCTCGCCTTGGCGATGGCCACATCCATCGAGCGGTCAATCCGCTGCTGCGCACCGGGGATCAGATCCCCCGTCTCGCGGTGAGACCGGCGCCATTCGGTCATCCCCGAGGCAAAGACCTTCTGCGCGGCCCCATCGGGGGCAGGACCGATCTGATCAAAGAGATCATCCAGCGGGTCACCGGACCAGAAGGCCGCATCGAAAGCCTCGGCCTCGGAGCGGGCACGCCGGAAGGTGATCCATTTCTGAATGATGATCGACCAAGACCAGAAGGACATCCCGATCAACAGGATCATCACAAGCTGCACGGTCAGGGTGGCGCGCGCGAAAAGCGCGAGAAACGAGAAGTCTATCTCGGGTGTCATGGCCTGCTCAATCCTGCTCTCCGGCCTTCTGGGGCCGTGTGTTATGCGTCCAAGATACGCGCAAAGCGGCGTCTTTGGAAGGTGTCGCAGGAGCTCTAGCGTGTTTTTGCCGTGGTCTCGAAGACCGCGCGCACCTCGGCGGGCACTCGGGCGGGCCGCCCGGTCTCCGAGAGGCAAACGATTGTCACGCTTGCGGAAAACAGCGTTTCCGTTCGCCGGAGGACCGCCTGATCCAAGAGAATCCGCGCGCCCGAAACCTCAGCCAGTTGCGTGGTCACGGACAGGTGATCGTCATACGTCGCGGGGATCAAGTAATCCGCCTCGACCCGGCGCACGGCAAAAACGATCCCCGTCTCGGCCTTCAAAGCCCCCTGATCCACGCCCAGAGCGCGCAGGTATTCGCTGCGCCCGCGCTCGATGAATTTCAGGTAATTGGCGTAATAGACGATACCCGCGAGATCCGTGTCCTCGTAATAGACCCGCAGATCGAAGCGGTGCGCGCTCATTGCAGGGCCCCGATCCGGGCCGACAGGCGCAGGGCATGGCTGGCATCGGTGGCGGCCACGGGCAGGATCGGATCATAGGCTGCACGGATCACCTGCGCGATCTCGGGTTTCAGCAAAGTCGCGCCATCCTCGGTTCTGGCCAGAGGGGATTGCCCCAGAAACGCCTGATCGGACCAAAGCAGGATGGTCTGCACAGCCTGGCTCAGGGCCAACGTTTCGGCAGGCACGTCGCGCAGATGGGCGTCCATCCGGACAAAGACAAAAGCGGCCTTGATCCCACCATCCGGGTCAAAGCGGAAAAACCGATACTGGTTGGCGTCCTGCGCCTCAAGCCGCGCGACGAGTGGTTCGAGATCGGGCACAAGCCGATCCATATTCGGCGTCTCCACCAGTTCGGACCAGGCCTCAAAGAAGAACACCATGATATTGGCGCCCAGTTCCGGGTCGGTTTCGGCGATTTCCACCCCAGCGAGCTGGGCCACGGCCTCGAACGCGCCCTTGACCACGCTCAGGGTCGCATCATCCACACCGAAGACCACCGGGGCCTGGGGCCGTCCCCAACGCGCGCAAAGATAGGTGTCGTCACTGCGGGTGAACAGCGCTTCGATCTCGTCTGGGTGCACCGGGTCGTCCTCGTCTGGCCTCGCTCGCGCGGGACATAGCGGCTTTCGCCCGCAGGCTCAAACGGGCGGATCGTCCGGGGGCGCATCTGGAAAAAGATCGGTCTGGCTCGGCGCGTCCGCCGGGCGCGGCATGGGCAGACCCAAATGGTCCCAGGCCTTGCGCGCAAGCATCCGCCCCCTTGGCGTGCGCTGGATGAAGCCCTGCTGCAAGAGGTAAGGTTCGATCACCTCCTCCACCGCATCGCGCGCCTCCGACAATGCGGCCGAGATCGTTTCGATCCCCACAGGTCCGCCGCCGTAGTTTTCAGCCACCAGCGACAAGTAGCGTCGGTCGCCCCCGTCGAGCCCCGCGCGGTCCACTCCGAGACGCGTAAGCGCACCATCGGCCACCTGCCGGGTGATCCGCCCGTCGCCTTCGACCAGCGCGAAATCCACGACGCGGCGCAGGAGCCGCCCGGCGATCCGGGGCGTGCCGCGCGCCCGGCGGGCGATCTCGGCGATCCCGTCCGGCTCCGCGGGCACATCCAGCAGTCGGGCACCCCGGGCGACGATCTGCTCCAGCTCGGGTGCGGTATAGAATTGCAAGCGGATCGGGATGCCAAACCGGTCGCGTAAAGGCGTTGTCAACAGACCCAGCCGCGTGGTCGCCCCAACCAATGTGAAGGGCTGCAGCTCGATCCGCACCGTGCGCGCCGCAGGCCCCTCGCCGATTACAAGATCCAGCTCGAAATCCTCCAGCGCCGGATAGAGCACCTCCTCTACCACCGGATTCAGGCGGTGGATCTCATCGATGAACAAGACATCGCGCGCTTCCAGATTGGTGAGCAGCGCCGCCAGATCTCCCGCCTTGGCCAGAACAGGGCCAGAGGTCATGCGGAAGTTCACTCCAAGCTCGCGCGCCATGATCTGGGCCAGTGTGGTCTTGCCGAGGCCGGGAGGACCATGAAAGAGCACATGGTCCATGGCCTCGCCCCGGCGACGGGCGCTCTCGACAAAGACCCGCAGATTGGCGCGGGCCTCCGCCTGTCCGATAAACGCTTCGAGGGATTGGGGGCGGAGAGCACGGTCGGCACCATCGCGTTCATCCGGCAGGGGCTCAGGCCGCAAGTTGGGGTCTGTGGCCATCGCTTACGCTTTCGGCGCCAGAAGGCGCAGGGCCGCGCGGATCAGCGCCGCCTCTCCCGTTGCGCCCTCGCCCGAGGCCGCAGCCACCGCACTGGCCGCGTCGCCCTGCCCGTAGCCGAGATTGACCAGCGCCGAGAGCGCCGCCGCCTGATCGGTCGCGGCGGATGGCGCAGCCGACCGCGCCGGCGCCGGGGGCTCGATGCCCCCGGGGTCGGCCACCGCGATCGGGGCCTCCACGGTCTCAAGCACAGCGCCCATGGCCATCACATCTGGCCCCTTGTCCTTCAACTCATTGACCACCCGTTGCGCGATCTTGGGCCCAACCCCTTGCGCCTTCTGCACCGCGGACCAATCGCCCAGAGCAATCGCCCGACCGACCCCTTCTGCGCCCAAAGCTGACAGGATCGACATGGAGGCTTTCGCCCCAATCCCCTGCACCGACATCAGTAACCGATGCCACTCCTTGTCCAAAAGCGTCGGAAATCCGAACAGCTGCAACAGATCCTCTCGCACCAGAAGTTCGGTAAAGAGCGTCACCGCCTCTCCGGGCCCCGGCAGAGCGGCCAAGGTGCGGTCCGAGCAATAGACCATGTAGGCCACGCCGCGCACATCGAGCAGGATGTGATCCTTGCCCCGGTAGACCAGAACCCCCGACAGCCGCCCGATCATGAGGCAGACATCGCCGTGACCCGGGCCAGACTGCTCTGGGATTGCAAGTGATGGGCGTGGCAGATCGCAACCGCCAGCGCATCCGCCGCATCGGGCCCCGCAAGGGCAACGCCTGGCAACTGCAGCTTCACCATATGCTGGATCTGCTCTTTACCTGCATGGCCGACGCCGACTACGGACTTCTTTACGTGGTTGGGTGCGTATTCCGCCACTTTCAGCCCGGCGGCCGCGGGCACCACGAGCGCAATCCCGCGCGCTTGCCCGAGTTTCAGGGTCCCGGTCGCGTCCTTATTGACGAATGTATGCTCCACAGCAGCCGCATCAGGCTCCAAACGCGCCACGACCTCGGTCAGTTGCTGGTGCAGGCTGAGCAGCCGATCCGCCAGATCCACGCCTTCCGAGCGAATCTGCCCGTTCTCGATATGTCGCAACCGGCTCCCTTCGGACAAGATCACCCCCCATCCAAGGTTTCGCAGGCCTGGATCAATCCCCAGCACGCGCATCATTGTCTCTTTTTCTGCTCGTTTTTCTTCAACTAGCACGAAACGCGAACATCTGCCAAGGTCATAGATCCGGCGGCACGGAGCCTAAACCCGACCCTCAGATGTCGAAAATGACCCACTGCGACCGATAAGCAGTCTGAAAGCGACATTCGCGAGGTCGAATTTACGACGCTTTTTCAGAAGCCTACTGCTTTCAGAGAGCCATTCCGAAATTGCATGCTGGTCATGCATTTTTTGCCCATTGTATAGGCAAAGTGCCGGGTCTAGATGCAGTTCACAACGAAACACACAGCAACTCAAACTGGCCGCGCGCCACAGATAAGGTTTCGCCCGATGGCAGCTTTTGACACCTCCCGCCCCTATGTCGTCCTCCCCCGTTTCGAGGCAGGTCTCGCCCACTTCTTTGGGTCCATCATCGCTTGGAATGACGCACGTGTCACCCGCAATGAGCTGAGCCGTCTGTCGGAGCGCGAGTTGCTGGATGTCGGTCTGATCCCGGGCGACATCGAGGAAGTCTCGCGCCGCCGTCCTTGAACGGAACGCAAAGCGCGGCCCTGTCGGCGCTTGGCCACAAGGCGGCCGCCTCATCAGAACCAAAGTGAAAAACTCAAAAAGCGCGCCTTGCAGGGCGCGCTTTTTGCTGTCGTCCAGGATCTGTGTTCCGCGAGGCCGGCAGGGCACTATACCGCGCAGGCCGGATCACCAATCACAGCGACAGGCGTCGGGCCAGCTCAAGCGAGAGGCGGTCAGGCGCGAGCGCGGCCCCGACGAAACGTTCGGTCATGGTCCCGGTCTCGAGATACATGACATGGGTCCGGTACGTCCCTTCGGACATCACGGCAATCGCCAGCCCCTTCAGCGCCACATAGAGCACACATACCAGAAGGATCTTGCCGAGCGGCAGCATCGAGCCTTCGCCGCGATAGCCCCGGTTGACCCGATTACGCGCAGGCCTGCGATCGGCTTCATGGGCCGCGGTGATCTTTTCCACCCGGTCTCCGAATAGAGCCAGATTGTCATCGTCTGACATCGGGTATCTCCGCAATTCAGTTCGAATTTGAAGATACTTTTCAAAAACCCCCTCGGGATAGAGTAACCTTTCGTTAAGGTTAAACCCCGCCCGACAAGATCAGAGCGCCGTCAGGGGCGGGCCAGGGTCAGGGTCGTCCACTCCCCAATCGCCCATTGCGCCTGCAGGTCCAGCCCTGCCGCGCCATAGGCATCGATCACGTCCTGTGCCTGCTCGTTCAACAGCCCGGACAAAATCACATGGCCACCAGACGCCGTGGCGCCGGCAATGGACGGCGCCAGATCGATCAGCGGGCCTTTCAGGATATTGGCGAAGACCAGCATATAGGGACCCTTACCCGCGATCTCAGGGTGGTCGAGCCCCTTCGCCTCTAGGCACTGGACCTGCCCGGCCATGCCATTGGCTGCCAGATTGGCCTCGGCGACCTCCACGGCCACGGGGTCGATATCGCTGGCCACGATGGGCGCATCCTCAAGGACACGCGCGGCCGCCATGGCAAGCACAGCCGTCCCACAGCCCACATCGAGCACCGGCCCCATGGGCGCGCCCTGAGTCAGGAGGTCGTCAAAGGCCCGCAGACAGCCTTGCGTCGTACCGTGATGCCCGGTGCCAAAGGCCATTGCCGCCTCGATCAGAAGCGGTACGGCATCAGCCGGGACTGCCTCCGCATCATGGCTGCCATAAAGAAAGAAACGCCCCGCCGTGACCGGCGAGAGCTCCCGTTTGACCTTGGCAACCCAGTCGGTCTCGGGCAGTTCCGACACCGAAAAGGGCTTTGCTTCGAATGCCGCGGCCAACAGGGCGAGCCCCGCCACATCGGGCGCCTCGATGAAGTAAGCCCCCACTTCCCAAAGACCCGACCCATCCTCGATCTCGAACACACCGACCCCGGTGGGCTCCGGCGTCATCGTCTCGAGGGCGTCGCCAAGACGTTCGGCAGCCGCCTTGCCAGGCAAGGTGGTGAGGGCGGTGAAGGTGGGCATGATCAGGGCTCCGGGACGTGGGCCCGGTGATGGTCGGGCGCAGGAATGAGCCGTTGGTATTCCACGCAGCGCGGTGCTGGGCAAGGGTTGCCCCTCTCCGCTGCCCGTCCGGGCTGCGCTGTGTCCCGGCGCGCCCGGCCCCCGGTCGCGCCCAGCGCGCGGCTCAGCCTGCTTGCGCGACCCCGGTGCCAATCGGACAGCTCACGCCTGTCCCACCGATCCCGCAATAGCCATTGGGGTTCTTGGACAGGTATTGCTGATGGTAATCCTCGGCAAAGTAGAACGTGGGCGCGGGGAGGATCTCGGTCGTTATCGCCCCGTAACCCGCCGAGAGCAGACGCGGCGCAAACGCCGCCTTGCTCGCCTGTGCCGCCTCGACCTGCGCGTCGGAACTCGTGTAGATCCCGGACCGGTACTGCGTACCCATATCATTGCCCTGGCGCATACCCTGGGTCGGATCATGCCCCTCCCAGAAGACCTGCAACAGCGCGTCATAGGAGATCACCGCCGGATCAAAAACCACGCGAACAACTTCGTTATGGCCGGTCTGGCCAGAGCAGACCTCCTGATAGGTCGGATTATGGGTGAACCCGCCCGCATAGCCCACCATGGTCAGGTAGACCCCGTCGAGCTTCCAGAACATCCGCTCCACCCCCCAGAAACAGCCCATGCCGAACATCGCCACCTCGAGCCCCTCCGGCACATCCAGCGTCAGGGGACGCCCTGAGATGTGATGGGTCTCTGCCGTCGGGATCGCATCCGCGCGCCCGGGCAGGGCATCGGCGGCGCTGATCATTTCGGCTTTCTTGCGGCTCATGAAGAACATTGGCGGTCTCCTGTTTTGGGGGGTGGGACAAATATAGGGATCCGGAGGCGCAAATTCCACTCCGCCTGAGGTCACGGAACGGTCACTGCCCTGCCCAGACCCTGCCCCGCCCGCGCCCTGCTTGGCCGACAAACTCGTCTCAGACAGAGACCGCACGGCGCAGCAAGGAGGACCCGATGACGCAAACCGGCCTGCTACAGATCATCTTCTTCGTGGCGAGCGCCTTTCTCAGCTATGGGCTCGCGGTTGGTGCGGATATGGTGGGGGTCGCGCCAAGCGCCGGTCTGCCCTTTGTCGGGGCCATGCTCGCGGCAGTGCTGGTGAGCGCGCTCTTTGCCCGTCTGAACGGGCGCAACCCGACGACCTGCGAACGGCGGCACTTTGCCATGGTCGCGACCGTGGTCATGGGCCTCGCCAGCCTCGCCTTTCTCTGGCTCTACATGCATGCGGGCGGGCCCAACGAGTTCAGCTTTATTGCCGCCGAGACGAGCCTCGGGACCGTCACCTGGCTGACGACACTGATTTTCATGCTCGCGCTGGTGGCCCAGTACGTCGCGATCCGCGTTGGGTTGCGGATCGGATTGCGGCAGGTCGCGTCAGCGCAACAGACCTGAACAGATCTACTCCGCAGGCGCCGCCAATCGCGACTGAAAGATCGTCTCATGCCCAGGGGCCGGATGCCGCGGGATCAACAAAGCAAGGCAAAGCGACGTGGCCGCCATCCCCGCCGCCAGCCAGAATACTCCACCCGGCGACACCACCCAGAGATAACCCAGCGACGCAGGCAGAAACACCGCCGCGATATGGTTGATCGTGAAGGCCACCGCCGCCGTCGGTGCGATATCGGCCGGATCCGCGATCTTCTGGAAATAGGTCTTCAGCGCAAAGGCGAGCGCAAAGAACAGATGGTCCAGCACATAAAGCGCTGCCGCCACCATCATCCCCCAGCCCAACCAATAGATCCCGCCATAGGCGAGAAACACGCAGATCAGGCCGACATACTCAAAAGCCAGCGCATTGCGCTCGCCGAACCGGGCGACAGCTTTGCCCATGAGGGGCGCGCAGAGCATGTTGGCGACAAAGTTGATCAGAAAGAGCGCCGTGACCTCATGCACTTCGAAGCCGAAGCGCTCGACCATCATGAAGGCTGCGAAGACCACAAAGATCTGACGCCGCGCGCCGGACATGAACTGCAGCGCGTAATAGAGCCAGTAGCGCCGCCGCAGCACCATGCGCTTGTTCTGCGGATTGGGGGATTCAAACTGCGGATAGGCGATCATGCAGAAGATCGCGATGGCCGCCGTGATCCCGCCGGAGGTCATGTAGACAAAGCTGTAGCTGAGATCGAACGCCTTCCAGCTCACCACCAGTGTGCCATAGCTCAGCAGTGACGCCGCCGAACCCGCCGCCACGATCCAGCCGAGGGTCTGGGGCGCGCGGTCCTTGGCGATCCACTGCAGCTGCAGGGACTGGTTGACCGTCTCGTAGTAATGAAAACCGATCGAGCTGAGCAGCGTGAGCGCTAGGATGCCGTAATAGCTCGGGAAAAACCCGGTCATCGCCGAGGCCAGCCCCAGCAGACACAAGGAGGCCAAGCCCAGCACCTGCTCGCGAATGATCAGGATCAGCGCGATTACCCCCACGGCCAGAAAGCCGGGGATCTCGCGCACCGTATGCAGCCAGCCGATATTGACCCCGTCAAATCCTGCCATCTCGATGACGAAATTGTTCAGAAGAGCGCTCCAGGTGGCAAAGGCGATAGGCATCGCAAAAGCCATCAGAAAGAGCAGCGTCACCGGCTGTCGCCAACGGGGCAGGTCCGGGGCTTGCGCGAGGGGCACGAGTCGCATGGCCGTGGTCTACGCCCGTGGCCCCGCGCTGGCGAGAAAAAACTGATCTGGGTCAAAGCCGCATCGTCGCAGCCATGGCAAACACATTCCAGTTTTCGAATGCCAGATTTCGGATGGGGGGAGCAGCCATGGACATTCTGCCATTGGTGGAACAGATCGGCGAAGGACCAACGGCGGCGGTCTTTGGCCTGATCACCGGCATGGTCTTTGGGATCGGGGCCCAGCGGTCCTCCTTTTGCCTGCGCGCGGCCTGTGTCGAGTTTGCTCGGGGCCAGTTCGGACATCGCATGGCCGTGTGGCTTTTGTGTTTCTCTACCGCCCTTGTCTGGGTGCAGGGCGCCTCGCTCCTGGGACTCATGCGGATCGAGGATGCGCGGATGATGGCTGTGACCGGCTCGTGGTCCGGGGCGATTGTCGGCGGGCTGCTGTTCGGGGTTGGCATGGTGTTGGCGCGGGGCTGCTCAGGCCGACTGCTGGTCCTGGCGGCGACGGGCAATCTGCGCTCGGTGGTCTCAGGGCTGATATTTGCGGTCGTGGCGATCATGGCGTTGCAGGGGGCACTGGCCCCTGCCCGCAACTGGATCGCGTCGCTTTGGATGACCAGCGGTGGGCGCAATCTGAACCTGCTCGATGCGGCCCATCTGCCGCGCGAAAGCGGCCTTGCTCTGGGTCTGTTCCTCGCTTTGCTCGCGCTCGAGATCGCCCGGCGCAACCGGATCGGCGCTCGGGTGCTGGTGATGGCCTCAGGCGTGGGGTTTGCAGTGGCCCTTGGCTGGGTGCTGACCTTTGCCCTGAGCGAAGTCGCCTTTGACCCGGCGCAGATCGAAAGCGCCACCTTTACAGGGCCTTCGGCGAACATGCTTATGTTCTTTCTAATCCCTGACCCGGTGCTGGAGTTCGATATCGGTCTCGTTCCAGGCGTCTTTCTGGGCGCGTTCCTCGCCGCATGGAGCCGACGCGACCTACGCCTGCAGGGCTTTGACGGGGCGGGCACTATGGGCCGTTCGATGATCGGAGCTGCCTTGATGGGGTTCGGAGGCATGGTCGCGGGCGGCTGCGCGATCGGCGCGGGCGTGACCGGGGGCTCGATCTTTGCCGGCACCGCTTGGCTTGCGCTGACCTGTATGTGGATTGGCGCGGTGATCGCGGATCATCTGGTCGACCAGAGAGACGCGCGGGGCATTCCAGCGGAATAGCGCGGGCATCTGCGCGCCCAACAAGGGTTGCGACAGCGCTGCAGCGCAGCACGTTCAAAAAGTTAACCAAGGGCGTTATGTCTCAGGAATTCCAGCGTTAATCTATGTTAAGGAACTCTTAATTGATCTTCTTAGACCGGATTCCAAATGCGCCTTTTCCTGATTTCCACCGCCCTGCTTTTACTTGGTGCGCTCAGCGCTCCCGCCGCATCCATCCAGATCTCAGGCACCGGCCAGGTCGAGACCGCCGAGCAGGGCGTCGGTGTGATCGAAAAGGACATGCTCAGCTTCACGGCCACCGTCTCCGGCCCTGAAATCATGTCGAGTGTCTATCCGCATTACGTTCAAAAACTGTATCAGGTTGACGCCTTCCAGGCGCAGATTGGCGATGTCCACGTGGATCAAAGTCACCCCGACGCACTGATCTATCTGGTGGTTGTGAACCACAAAGACGCACTGAACTCGGTGCAGATCTATCTCAACCCCGGCAACTTTGTCAGCGATGCGCCTCTCAGCAGCTTCACCCTCGGCTGGAAGTTCGACTCCGACAGCATGGATGCAAGCCTCGAGGCTGTGGCCGCGCTCGATTTCTCCGCCGCCGTTAGCACCAGTTTCTTTGCCGTGGATGCGCGCGCGCCCCATGACATCGCCCTCACCGGGCAGCTGATGGTGACCGATGTGGCCCCGGTGCCCCTGCCCGCCGCGTTGTGGCTCGGGATGGCCGGACTGGGCGCGCTGGGTCTGACTCGACGTCGCGCCAAGGCCTGACCCCGCTCCATCCGGGCACACCCTGAAATCAGAAAAAACTCTGCGGGTCGATATCGATCGACAAGCGCAGGTTCGGCCCCGGCTTGATCTGGCCGGTCCATTTGGCCAGCGCGTCCTGCAAAGCGACCCCTTTGGGGGCGGTTACCAGAAGCCGCACACGATGCCGCCCCCGGATCCGCGCGATGGGCGCGGGCGCAGGGCCATAGACCGTCGCCCCTGCCGCCGTCATCGGTCCGGTCATGCGGGCCAGCGCATTGCCGGTGTCAAACACCTCCTGCAGGTCCGGTGAGCTGAGGATGATCCCGGCCATGCGGCCATAGGGCGGCATACCCGCCGCTTGCCGCTCGGAGGCTTCGGCTCGCCAGAAGGCCTCCTCATCGCCGGTCAGGATCGCGCGGATCACCGGATGTTCAGGCTGATAGGTCTGCAGCAAAGCCTCGCCCCGCCGCTCCGCCCGCCCGGCGCGGCCCGCCACCTGCCGCATGAGCTGGAATGTGCGCTCGGCCGCCCGCAGGTCCGACCCTTGCAAGCCGAGATCCGCATCAATAACCCCCACAAGCGTCAGCAGGGGGAAATTGTGCCCCTTCGCCACCAGCTGTGTCCCGATGATGATATCCGCCGCCCCTTCGGCAATCTCGGCAATCTGCGCCTTGAGCGCCCGGGCCGAACCAAAAAGATCCGAGGAGAGCACCGCGATCCGGGCCTCGGGAAAAGCCTCAGTCGCCTCCTCGGCGAGACGCTCCACCCCCGGGCCCACAGCGGCCAGCTTACCCTCGGCTTCGCAGGACGGACAAATCTCGGGAATAGCCCGGGTCGCGCCGCATTGGTGGCACATGAGCCGCTTCTGAAAGCGATGCTCAACCATGCGCGCGTCGCACATCTCGCAGCCGATCTGGTGTCCGCAGGCCCGGCAGAGCGTTACCGGCGCATAGCCCCGACGGTTGATGAACAATAGCGATTGCTCTCCCGCCTCGATGCGCGCAGTGATCGCGCGCTTGAGGCTGGGCGAGACCCAGCGCCCAAAGGGCAGATCCTCAGCCCGCATGTCGATCGCACGCATCTCAGGCAACTCCGCATCGCCAAACCGCGCCCCCAGATCCACGCGCTGATACTTGCCTGCCTCCGCATTGGCCCAGCTTTCGAGGCTCGGTGTGGCCGAAGCCAGAACCACCTGCGCCGTCGCGAATGAGGCGCGCAGCACGGCCATGTCCCGGGCATTATAGAGCACCCCTTCCTCCTGCTTGTAGGAGGTATCGTGCTCCTCATCGACGACGATCAGGCCCAGATCCTGAAACGGCAGGAACAGCGACGAGCGCGCGCCCACCACAAGCTTGGCCCCGCCCTCGGCCACCATCCGCCAGCAGCGACGCCGCTCGGTCATGGTCACACCGGAATGCCATTCCGCCGGGCGTGCGCCGAACCGTGCCTCGACCCGTGTGAGGAATTCCGAGGTCAGCGCGATCTCCGGCAAGAGCACCAGCGCCTGCCGCCCCTTGGCGAGACAGGCTGCCACCGCTTCGAGATAGACCTCGGTCTTGCCCGATCCGGTCACCCCTTTCAGCAGCGTGGTGCCATACTCGCCGCACTCGATCCCGTGTTGGAGTTGGCCTGCTGCACGCTCCTGCTCCTCGGTCAGGGGCTTACCGGGCCGCGCCACATCGAGCGGCGGATAGGGCAGATCCCGGGGCGTGTCCTGCTCATGGATCGCACCGGCAGCCACCAGTCCCTTGACCACCGAAGCACTGACACCGGCGGCCGCGACCAGCTCGGCCTGGGTGACCGGCGCGCCGCCATATTCGGCCAGCGCGTCCATCACCCGCAGCCGCGCGTCAGTCAAGCGTGAAGGCTCCCCCTGTCCGGGCACGAGCACCTTGCGCATGGACATGGCATCGCCGAGTCCCGGGGCCCGCGTCGCCAGGCGCAGCATCGCAGGCAGCGGGGTCAGAGTGTAGCGGGCGGCGCGGGTCAAAAAGGCGCGCATCTCGTCACGCATGGGCGGCGTGTCGAGCACCCGGAACGCCGGGCGGATCTTGGCGGGGTCCCAGCCACCCTGCCCCGCCCCCCAGACCACGCCCAGAACCTTGCGCGGCCCGAGCGGTACTTCGAGGAAATCACCAATTTCGCAGCCGCCTTCCGGCGCCTTGTAATCGAGGGTCCGGTCCAGAGGCTGCGTGGTCAGGACCGCGATCAGATCTCCTGTCTCAAACCGCACCCTGCGCCCCTTTCAACGTCCTGCCGCCTGCGTTATGAGAGCGGTAACAGTGCTGCAACCCCGAGGGAACCGAGCCCATGAAGTTTTTTGTAGATAGCGCCGATGTCGCCGCGATCGCCGAGTTGAACGACCTTGGCATGGTGGATGGGGTGACCACAAACCCGTCGATCATCCTGAAGTCCGGACGCGACATCACCGAGGTCACCAAAGACATCTGCGAGCTGGTCGATGGCCCCGTGAGCGCCGAGGTTGTGGCCACCGAAGCCGACGCCATGATCGCCGAGGGACGCAAGCTCGCCGAGATCGCTGATAACATCACCATCAAGCTGCCCCTGACCTGGGACGGGCTCAAGGCCTGCAAGACCCTGACCGACGAAGGCCGCATGGTGAATGTCACCCTGTGCTTCTCGGCCAATCAGGCACTGCTGGCGGCCAAGGCGGGCGCGACTTTCATTTCCCCCTTCATCGGGCGGCTCGACGATATCAACCTCGACGGCATGGAGCTGATCGAGGATATCCGCACGGTCTATGACAATTACGGGTTCGAGACCCAGATCCTCGCGGCTTCGATCCGCAGCGCGAACCACATGAAAGAAGCGGCCCTGATCGGCGCGGACGTGGCCACGGCCCCGCCCAATGTGATCAAGGCCATGGCGAACCATGTCCTCACGGATAAGGGATTGGCGGCTTTCCTCTCAGACTGGGAAAAAACTGGCCAGACGATTCTGTGATGGTGTAAGCTCGTCGCAAAATAAGACGAGCAGACACATAACAGAACGGCAGGCCCATGAGTGAACCAGCCCTGATGCCCGATGATCTCAAGACAAAGATCATCGAGGCCCCTGACGCGATTCTTGAAGATCGTGACGTGATGCGTGCGTTGATGGCCGCGAATGAGCGGCGTCTCGGCGGCAATATCATCGACCTGCGCGGCGTTGCGATGGAGCGGCTCGAGGCCCGGCTGGACCGGCTCGAGGATACCCATCGCAGCGTGATCGCGGCGGCCTATGACAACCTGGCGGGAACGAACCAGATCCACCGGGCTGTGCTCAGTGTGCTGGAGCCAGTGGACTTCACCGCCTTCCTGTCCAATCTCGGCGGCGATGTCGCCGCGATGCTGAAGGTCGATGCGGTCCAGTTGGTGCTCGAAAGCCATGAGGAAACGCCGGATCCGGCGCTTCATGCGCTACGCGAAATCTTGCAAGTGGCGCCTGCGGGCGCGATTGACCAGATGATCGGCACACCCGAAGGCCTCCCCGCGCGCAAGGTCACCCTGCGCACTCTGGCCGATCCGACGCTCTACGGCGCCCGTGGGGACGAGATCCATTCCGAGGCGCTTTTGCGGTTGGAATTCGGCGAGAGTCGCCTGCCCGGCCTGCTGGCACTTGGAGCGCGCGACCCGGACCTTTTCCATCCCAATCAGGGCACGGATCTTCTGGCATTTTTTGCCCATGTGATCGAACGCGCGATCCTGCGCTGGATCGCCTGAACCAATGACCGAGATCGCCCTGCAGCCTGGAACCTCCGCGCTGCTGGAGGCGTGGCTGACCCATTTGCGCGGGCTCGAGGATGCGCCTGATACCACCCTGACGGCTTATCGACGGGATGTGGCGGGGTTTCTCGGCTTTCTCGCGGGTCATGATGGCGGCGCATCCGGCGCGGCGCGGCTGCGAGAGGTTTCGCAATCGGATATGCGCGCCTGGATGGCCGCCGAGCGCCGGCGCGGATTGGCAGCGCGCTCGTTAGCGCGGGCGCTGTCTGCGGTGAAGTCCTTCTTTCGGTGGTTGGGCGAGCGGGACGGGTTCGAACCCACAGCCGTGCTCGCGGCACGTAGTCCGAAATACAAACGCAAGCTGCCGCGCCCCTTGGCCGAGGATGCTGCTTTGCAGATGATTTCGCAGGTCGAGTTGCAAGCCGAGGAAGGCTGGGTCGCGGCGCGGGATGTGGCGGTGGTCACCTTGCTCTATGGCTGCGGGTTGCGGATCTCGGAGGCTCTGGGACTGACCGGGGCCGACGCTCCCTTACCCGAGGTCCTGCGCATTCGCGGCAAGGGCGACAAGGAGCGGATCGTACCAGTCCTGCCCGCCGCCCGAAACGCGGTGAACGCCTATCTCGCCCTCAGCCCCTTTGCCTGCGAACCGGAGGATCCGCTTTTTCGCGGGGTGCGCGGCGGGCGGCTCAACGCAAGGCTCGTGGCCAAGGTGATGGAGCAAGCAAGGATGCAACTCGGGCTGCCCGCGACGGCCACGCCTCATGCGCTGCGCCATTCCTTCGCCACCCATCTTCTGGCGGCCGGCGGTGATCTGCGCGCGATCCAGGAGCTGTTGGGCCATGCCTCTCTCTCGACGACCCAGGCCTATACGGCGGTAGATGCGACCCGGTTGCTCGAGGTGTACAACGCCGCGCATCCGAAAGCCTGAACCAGCGGGGGCCAGCCCCCGCACCCCGGGAGTATTTCAGGATCAATGAGAAGGGCGCAGGGCGAGGCGGATCGGGCCTTTTGCGGTTTCCAGATCCACGGGCGCGCCTTTCTGGGTCGCAACCAGACGGCCTTCGCGGATAAGGTTCGCCGCCGTTTCGCGGACCGGGGCCATTAGCGGGCGCCAGTCCGTGGCCAGCGCGCGGGCCGCCTCGGACGGACTGAAGCTTTTGCCCATGCCGCGCCGATGGGCCAGATCCAGGAGCGCGGCGCGGAGGTCTTCAGGGCCGGGCGTCACTCCGCCGCGACGCGTTTATCCTCGGTCTTTGTGTCGAAATCCGAGGCCTCATGGCGTTCATGGAGCTGCATGGACGGCTCGCCGAAGAGGCGGTTGACCATGCGCCCGCGCTGCACTGCGGGGCGGGCGTCGATCCGCTGCGCCCAATCAGTGACATGGGTATAGCTCGTCACGTCGAGGAATTCCGCCGCATCGTAAAGACGCCCCAATACGAGCTGGCCATACCAGGCCCAGATCGCCATATCAGCGATCGTATAGGTCTCGCCTGCCATCCAGTCGCGCGTTGCGAGATGTCTGTCGAGCACATCGAGCTGACGCTTTGTTTCCATGGCGAAGCGGTTGATCGGGTACTCCCATTTCTCAGGCGCATAGGCGTAGAAATGCCCGAACCCGCCACCGAGATAGGGGGCGCTGCCCATTTGCCAGAAGAGCCAGGATAGCATTTCAGCCCGGGCCTCGGCGCCGGTCAGGAACGCGTCGAACTTTTCGGCCAGGTGCAGGAGGATCGCACCAGATTCGAAGATGCGGGTCGGGGTGTCCCCGGTCTCGTCGAGAAGCGCCGGGATCTTGGAGTTCGGGTTGACCTCCACGAAACCCGAGCCGAACTGATCCCCGTCACCGATGCGGATCGGCCAGGCATCGTATTCGGCCCCCGCATGACCTGCGGCGAGCAGTTCTTCGAGCATGACTGTCACCTTCACACCATTTGGCGTCGCCAAAGAGTAGAGGCGTAGGGGGTGAGCGCCCCGAGGGAGCGCCGCATCATGCGTTGGCCCGGCGATGGGGCGGTTGGTGGAGGCAAACTTGCCACCCGAGGGACCCTCCCAGGTCCAGATGGCGGGCGGAGTGTATGTCGTGTCAGTCATGGTCAGGCCTATTCATCGCGATACGGCAGCAGGTAGAGCTTGGCAGCTTCGCGCCCAGCAGCGAAAGGCCTGAATGAGACCTCAGGTCTCAGATCGCGCAGCTGTGAACGTCACGGCCCGCGCGCCGCACCAGAACGCAACGCCGCGCAATGGCGCGCAGCCGCCCGGTTGACATGCCCACCAGACGCCCATGCGCCCGGACGCCGACGATTACCCGGCTGCATCCAATGCGCTTAGCGCGTCATCACAACGCCCACAGACACCCGGATGACTATGCGTGCCCACATCCGGCAGGATCTTCCAGCAGCGCTGGCATTTCTGTCCCTCTGCCTTGGCAAAGACCATTCCCACGCCCGGCACATCCGGCAAGGTGAAAGCCCCTTCCGGAACCGGGTCCGACGACACGGTCAGCTGGGACACGATGCAGGTATCGGCAAAGAGCTCCGGCTTGATCATGGCCGCCACATGGGCCGGTACATGCACGACTGGAGCCGCTTCCAGCGAGGCACCGATGGTCTTGGCCTGCCGTTCCAGTTCGAGCCCGCCCGTCACGACCCGGCGCACACCGCGCAAGGTCTCCCAGCGGCCCACGGCCTCCGCATGGTGCCATTCCTTCGGCGTCTCCGGAAAGTCCTGTAGATGGACCGAACTTTCTTCGCCGGGGAACCGCTCCAGCCAGACCTCTTCCATTGTAAAGACGAGGATCGGCGCGAGCCATGTGGTCAGCCGGTGGAACATCGCGTCCATCACCGTTAGAGCCGCACGCCGACGCAGGCTGTCCGGTCGGTCACAATAGAGCGCGTCCTTCCGGATATCGAAATACTGCGCCGAGAGCGCCACGGTCGCGAAATGAAAGACCGTCTGAAATACGCCCTGGAAATCGTATTTCTCGTAGCCGACGCGCACCTGCTCATCGAGATTGGTCATCATGTGCAAGAAGGCGCGCTCCATCTCCGGCATCTCCTCCGGATCGACCCGCATGTCGTCGGTGAACCCATCCAGCGCGCCCAGCAGATAGCGCATGGTGTTGCGCAAGCGGCGATAGCTGTCGGCGACGTTCTTCAGGATCTCGTCCCCAATCCGCAGATCGACCGTGTAATCCGACTGCGCCACCCAGAGCCGCAGGATGTCCGCACCATATTGCTGCACGACCTTCTCAGGGGCGACGGTGTTGCCGATGGATTTGGACATCTTGTTGCCCTTGGCATCCAGCGTGAAGCCATGGGTCAGCACCCCGCGATAGGGCGCGCGCCCGATGGTACCGCAGGCCTGCAGCATCGAGGAGTGGAACCAGCCGCGGTGCTGGTCCGTCCCTTCGAGGTAGAGATCAGCGAGCCCATCGCTGGACCCGTCTTCGCGATCCCGCAGCACGAAGGCATGGGTGGAGCCAGAATCGAACCACACATCCAGGATGTCAAAGACCTGCTCATAGGCCTCCGGGTCATGCTCGTTGCCCAGGAAGCGCGCCTTGGCACCCTCGGCATACCAGGCATCGGCCCCTTCGCTCTCAAACGCCTCAACGATGCGCGCATTCACAGCCGGATCCCGCAAAAGGTAATCCAGATCAGTGTATTGCGCACCCTTCTTCACAAAGCAGGTGAGCGGTACACCCCAGGCACGCTGACGGCTCAGCACCCAGTCGGGCCGTGCCTCGATCATCGAATAGAGCCGGTTGCGCCCGGTCTGAGGCGTCCACTGCACGAGCTGGTCGATAGAGGTCAGCGCACGCTGTCGGATCGTCTCACCATAGCTGTCATTGCCATCGCCCACGGGCTTGTCGATCGCAGCAAACCACTGCGGACGGTTGAGGCGGATGACCGGTGCCTTGGAGCGCCAGGAATGGGCGTCCGAGATCGTGATCCGCTGACGCGCGAGCAGCCCGCCGATCTCGACCAATTTGGCGATCACAGCTTTGTTCGCCCCGCCCGGCTTGCCATTGGGCTTGAGGATGCACTCACCGCCGAAGAAGGGCAGATCCGCGCGATACGAGCTGTCATCGAGGACGTTATAGGTCATGGGCAGGCCATGCTTGACCCCGATGGCATAGTCGTCATCGCCGTGGCTCGGCGCGGTATGGACAAAGCCCGTCCCCGCATCATCGGTCACGTGGTCCCCGGGCAAGAGCGGCACATCGAAATCCCACTCGCCCCCGGCCCCCTCCGCTTTGGCGAAGGGATGCGCGCAGGTCAGGCGTCCGAGCTCGGCTGCCGAGACATCGCGGCGTCGGGTGAACCCTTCGACCCGGGCCTGGCCCAGCGCACCTTCGGCCAGCGCATCGGCCATGATGTAGCTTTCACCCACGGCGGCCCAGCATTCCTCCGGCGTCTCGGTCACCTCGTAAAGCCCGTAGGAGATCCCCGGGCCAAAGCAGATCGCGCGGTTCTGCGGGATGGTCCAAGGGGTGGTCGTCCAGATGATGACCGTCGCCTCTTCGAGTTGTTCGGCCAGCAGATCGCCATCGCCACCCATCGTGTCATGAGCGCCTTCCATAGACGACACGACAGCGCGCGCAGAAGTCACAGGAAACTTCACCCAGATCGCGTCGGTCTGGCGGTCGTGATACTCGACCTCTGCCTCGGCGAGCGCGGTCTTCTCGACAGGCGACCACATCACAGGCTTGGAGCCCTGATAAAGCGTGCCATTCATAAGGAACTTCATGAACTCCTCAGCGATGACCCGCTCGGCATGGTAGTTCATCGTCAGATAGGGGTCGTCCCAGTTGCCCGTTACACCCAGGCGCTTGAATTCCTCCCGCTGGATATCGACCCAACCCTCGGCAAAGGCCCGGCATTCCTGCCGGAAGTCGATCACCGGGATCTCGTCCTTATCCCGACCCTTGGCGCGGTACTTCTCTTCGATCTTCCACTCGATCGGCAGGCCGTGGCAGTCCCAGCCGGGGACATAGCGCGCATCCTTGCCCATCATCTGCTGGGAGCGGACGACCATATCCTTGAGGATCTTGTTCAGCGCATGGCCGATATGGAGGTTACCGTTCGCATAGGGCGGGCCGTCATGGAGCGTGAAGGCCGGCCGGGTCTCGGTTTTGGCCTTCTCGCGGAGGCGCTCATAGACCCCGATCTTCTCCCAGCGGGCCAGCCAGTCCGGCTCGCGCTTGGGCAGGCCTGCGCGCATGGGGAAAGAGGTTTTCGGGAGGTTCAGCGTGTCTTTGTACTGGTTCGCACTGGGCGTGTCGGCGCACATGTCCGGTCATCCTGTATCGTCATATCGGTCAAAAAAGGAGGGCGGCGCGGAAACCCATACGCCTTGGCCCGGCGGCTCGGATCAAGCGAGCGCCGGGTTGCTAATTCGGGGAATGATCACCGCGAACCATGTCATGGGGGGCTTATAGGCCCCTATCCCCATGGGGACAATCGCAACATTTCGCCGCGACCGGAGGCCTAAGACCTCGCGGTCCACTGAGTTTTTCCGCCAGATCCCGGGGAGGTTGATCAATGTTTCCAATTAATTAACCAGTTCTCGCGATCCTCTGGCTCCCGCGCTCACGCGAGCAAAAGACCCCGGAGCCCCGATCGGGGCACAAAAAGACTAGAGGACCCCAATGCGCATCACAGCCTTCCGCCTCGCGGCCGCCCTTGTGGCCGGGCTTTCAACCGCCGCCTCGGCAAGCACCCTCGATATCCCGTTCAGCATCGGACAGGGAAACTCGAACGCGCATTTCAACATCGATCAGAACAATGAGGCAGGAAACGATATCGAGATCGGCATCAAGGCCAAGGTCCGCTACGCGGAAGATATCGTGCCTTTTGCCAATATTTACAGCACCGTGATCGGCGAAAGTGATCCAGGCCTCGCGCTCTGGAACATCGACTGGTCGGTCGATCTGGGCACCGGCACAATCGAGGATTACGACGTCTACCTGACGGTGGATTTCAATCCCGAGATCGGCAATGCCGATGTCAGCACATTCCTACTGGACGGCACACCTTTCCTCCTGCCGGATCAAAGCGTTAACCAGCAGTCCCAGAATCTCGGCTTCGGCTTCTGGGCCCTTGCGCCGAACTATCAGAGCTTCGATCCCTCGGCGCCGGGCCAGTATGAGATCGGACTGAGCGTCTATGAAGACGGAGCCGATACCAAGGCGGACCCGGCGCTCGCCAGCGTGCAGGCCTATGTCTATGTGGCTCCGATCCCGCTGCCGCCGAGCCTTGCACTTGGGGTGCTTGGCCTTGGCGCGCTGGTTCTTGCGACTCGCCGCGCCCGGCGCAACCGGGGCTGAGCCTTGCCAGAGCGCGTCCTGACCTAGGGCGCGTTCACATGCTCCCACACCTTCGAGATCACCACTGAACCTTCGCCCACGCCTGAGGCCACGCGCTTGACCGAGCCCGCGCGCACATCACCCACGGCGAAGATCCCCGGGCAGGAGGTCTCGAAGGTGGAGCGCCCTCCGACCTCGGGTCCGGTGCGCACGAAGCCTTTCTCGTCCAGCGCCACATGCCCGTCGAGCCAGCCCGTATTGGGCGCGGCCCCGACCATCACGAAGACCGCCCCTGTCTTCAGGGTCCAGTCCTGCCCCATCTGTCCGTCCCGGATCGTTACGCTCTCGAGTTTCTCGTCGCCGTGCAGCGCAGTGACCTGTGTTCGCCGGTGCAGGGTGATCGCGGGATCCCGCTCCAGCCGCTCCGACAGGTACGAGGACATTGAGGCGGCAAGACTGTCGCCCCGGATAAGCACATGCACATGATGGGCGGTCCGCGACAGGAACATCGCCGCCTGCCCTGCCGAATTGCCGCCGCCGATCACCACCACATCCGTGTTCCGGCAATATCGCGCCTCTACATCCGTGGCAGCATAGTAGACACCTGCGCTCTCGAACTCTTCCAGTCGGGGGATCGGTAGCTTGCGGTACTGCACCCCCGTTGCGATGACGATGGACTTCGCGCAGACCTCCTCGCCATCATCAAGCGTGATGCAAAAAATTCCGTCTTCGAGCGGTGTGACATGGGCCGCGCGCCGGGGCATGGCGAAGCGCGTGCCAAACTTCATGGCCTGCACCTCGCCGCGCCAACAGAGATCAGCCCCGGAAATCCCCGTCGGGAAGCCCATGTAGTTCTCGATCCGGCTGGAGGTGCCCGCCTGCCCGCCAATGGTCAGATCCTCAACCACCAGCGCGCTGAGCCCCTCGGCCCCGGCATAGACCGCCGCCGCGATCCCCGCAGGCCCTCCGCCCACGATCAGGACGTCAAAAACATGGGTTCCGCCCAGGGGCATGTCGATGCCCAGCAGTCGCGCGATCCGGCGCGGGCTGGGATCTTCGATCACCGTATTCTTGCCGAAAATCACGCAAGGGTGCTTGGGCAGGATCGCGCATTGCTCTGCGATATCCTCAGCTTCGTGATCCTCCAGATCGAGCGAGCGATAGGGGATCCGGTTTCGGCTCGCAAAAGCCGCGATGCGGCGGATCTGCCGGTCCTGATTGGCCCCCAGCAGGGTCAGCGCGGCCTGCTGGCTTTCGAGCAAACGCCGCCGACGCCCGGCGAAAACCGTGACGATGATGTCGCTCATCTCTGGCACTTCGGACATCAGCTGCAGCATCTCCGCCCGGGGCACCTGCAGCAGGAGCGTGTCCTGCACCGCGCGATTGGCCAGCATGATCCGGCCATCATTGAGGAAGCTGATTTCACCGGTGAACTGGCTCGGACCGAGGGTGGCATTGCCATAGCGCCCGCCGGTCACGGGGTCGATCGCCTCCAACTCGCCTTCAAGGACGTAGTGGAAATGGGTCTGCTTGTCCCCAAGCTTGGTGATCTTATCCCCGGCGGCGTAGTGGACCTCCGTCCCGATCCGCCGCATGGCTGCCACATGGGCCGGATCGAGCGGTGTGCGCACCATGGTGTTGAGATCTGGGGCAAGGGTGTCCATCGAGCGCTCCGTCTTGGGTCAGGTCGCGCTAGAGAATAGTCCGCCGAGCGCCTGTTTCACCAATCCGGTGACAGAAGGTTTGCGAGTCTCGCCAAAGGGCAGCGGACGGCAGACTTCCAGTGCCGCGACCCCGACCCGCGCGGTGAGCGCGCCGTTGACCACACCTTCGCCGAACCGGCGGGATATCTTGGACAAAACGCTGCCGCCTGCAACTGATCCGATCAGGTCATCCCCCACAGCCACGGCCCCCGTGGCAACAAGATGTGTCAGAACCGAGCGGGTCAGCCGCCAGCTTCCCAGCGTGCCCGCGCGCCCGCCATAGATCTCAGCGATCCGGCGGATCATCCGCAGGTTCGCGGTCAGCGCCGCGATGACATCCGCAAGCGCCAGCGGCACGAGGGCCGTTACCGTGGCCACCTGCCGGGCGGCAGCGGCGATCTCGGCCTCGGCGCGGGTGTCAAGCGGTTCGAGCAGATGCGACTCCACCAGTTCATAGACCGCTCCGACCTCGAACTGGTCCTTGACGCTGTGTTCGAGATCCTGCCGCGCACCGCGCAGCTCGGGCCGGTCGCCATAGAGCGTCGAAATCCGCGTCGCCACGCTTTTGGCCTCGGTCAGGGTTCCAGCGGCCAACGCCGCATCCGCTGCCGCCCGGATCCCGTCGAGCCGCGCAAGCCGGCGATAACCAAGCCATTCGCGCCCTGCAATCATCAGCGCCGTGAGGCAAACCAGCCCGAAGAGCCCTGCTGCCACTGCGCCCAGGATGGGCGAGCTGGCCAACAGTCCGGTGACGAAGTTGGTCGCGGCCACGCTGGCCATGAAGAGCACAAGTGCCAAGAGCGCCGAGAGAAACATCCGCAAAAGTCGAGAGGGCGGGCGCGCCGCCAGCTGCGCCACAGTCTGCAGCGCCTGCCCCCGAGGCGCGGCCCCGGGCAGGTCCGGCACGGGCGGGGCCGAGGCTGGCGTATCGCGGGCGGGGGCCTCCGGGCTGGCGGCCTCCCCCTCGAGATCGATCAGAACAGCGCCTTTCTTGGCGGTCATGGCAGGACCCTCCGGTCTTGGAATTCGATCATCTCAGACGATCCCCCAGCAGGAACTCCGCCGCACGGTCGAGGCGGATATGGGGCGGCCCCTCCCCCGGTGCGAGAGCCACACGCGCGGGCGCAAACCGCATGGCTGAATAGTCGCCATCGAGCCAGGTCTCCGCCCCTTCGCGCGCCGGGGCGAGGATCGCATTCGGATCCTTCGGAAGCTCTCCTGCAAAGAACGCCGCCTGCTTGCCCGTCTCCAGCAATGTGCCTCGCACCAGATCGAGCGGCTGGCCCTTGTGGGTGCGGGTTTCCTCCACCGTCGTGCGCAAGGCCGCGATCGCCAGGGCGCCGGTCTCGGCCCCGGCGAAATCCGCGCGGCGGCGTGCATCGCGCACCAGCGCCTCCATGATTGCGGTCATCTGGGCATGCTGGGTGTGGTGCAGATGGTCGGCCTTCGTGGCCGCAAAAAGGATCCGCTCCACCCGCTTGCCAAGCATCGATGTCAGCCAGGAATTGCTTCCCGGGCGAAACGCCTTGAGGATATCCTCCATCGTGCCGCGCAGATCCTCCACCGCGCGCGGCCCCGCATGGAGCGCGCCCAGCGCATCAACGAGCACGATCTGACGGTCGATCCGCGCGAAGTGGTCCCGAAAGAAGGGTTTTGCGACCTGGGATTTATAGGCTTCGAACCGTCGGGCAAACTCCCGACCCAGTGAGCCGCGGCCGTAGGCTCCTGCGGGCAAAGGCGAGAAGGTCAGAACCGGCGAGCCTTCGAGCTCCCCGGGCAGAATAAAACGCCCTGGCGTGCAGTCCGAAAACCCGGCCTCCCGCGCCGTATGGAGCGCCTGGGTATAGCTAGCGGCGAGACGCTGTGCTTCGGGTTCCGACAGCTTTGCCGAGGGGGCTGCATTGTCGAGAGCAGCCAGAAACGCCTCCGCC
The DNA here is from genome assembly GCA_038746545.1 of Pseudomonadota bacterium. Lineage (GTDB taxonomy): Bacteria > Pseudomonadota > Alphaproteobacteria > Rhodobacterales > Rhodobacteraceae > Dinoroseobacter. The sequence continues at coordinate 194,343 of JBCDKN010000005.1, read as the reverse complement.
CCCGGGCGCTGAGGCAATCGCGCGAGCATCTCGGCGGACCACGCCTCGAAGCTCTTGTCCAAGAGCGAAAGATCAAGCAGCCATTCACCCGGGTAGTCCACGATATCGAGATGTATGGTCTTCGGCCCAGAAAGCGCGCCAAGAAACCCTTGGGGCTGCACCCGGAGCGAGACCCGCAATTCGGAGATCGTCCGCGTACTCTCGGGCCAGCGCGGCATGGTGCCGGTCATCTGACCCAGCGCGTTCTCGAACTCGAAACGCGGGATTGTGTCATCAGGCTGGGGTTTGAGATAAGCGCTCTGGATCGCGCCCGCGGCCGCAGCCTGGAACTGCGGCATGCGCCCGCGCTCCAGCAGATTGGCCACCAGCGAAGTGATGAACACCGTCTTGCCCGAGCGGCTCAGGCCGGTCACGCCAAGGCGAATGACCGGTTCGAAAAAAGTCTCGGAGACAGCGTCGGTGAGCCCGGTCACCCCGCGCTCGATGCTGTCGGTTACTGTGGAGAATACCAAAATCGCGTCCTTCGTGCTCGGGGCCTAACATAAGGATGCACAGGGCGGGGTTCAAAGGCCTTCGGCAAAGGGATTTGCGGAATTGTCTTGGACGCGCCCCCGGGGTATGCGACGCGACATGCCCAGATTTGCCTTCAAGATCGAGTATCACGGCGCGCCGTTTTCCGGCTGGCAGCGCCAGAAAGAGCATCCCTCCGTCCAAGAAGCGGTGGAAGATGCCTTGCGCAAGTTGCAGCCTGATCACGCGGGGATCACGGCGGCAGGGCGGACCGATGCCGGGGTGCATGCGACCGGACAAGTGGCGCATGTGGATCTGAAAAAGGAGTGGGATCCTTTCCGGCTCTCCGAGGCGCTCAACCACCATCTGCGCCCCCTGCCCGTGGCGGTGTTGGCCGCTTCGCAGGTTGCGGACGATTTTCACGCGCGGTTTTCGGCGGTGGAGCGGCGGTATCTGTTCCGGCTGCTGGCGCGACGCGCGCCCGCAACCCATGACGCGGGTCTGGTCTGGCGGGTCCAACGACCGCTGGATGTGGAAGCGATGCGGGCCGGAGCGGCCTATCTGATCGGAAATCACGACTTCACGACCTTCCGATCCGTGATGTGCCAGGCGTCCTCACCGGTAAAGACACTGGACGAGATCACGATTGACGAGATCCCCCTGCCCGATGGCACGGAGGTGCAGTTCCACTTGCGCGCACGCTCCTTTTTGCACAACCAGGTGCGCAGCATTGTAGGCACGCTGGAGAGGGTCGGCGCAGGCAGCTGGGTGCCAGAGGATGTGAGGACCGCGCTGGAGGCCAGAGACCGCGCCGCTTGCGGTCCGGTCTGCCCCCCCGAAGGACTGTATCTGCGCGAGGTGATCTACCCGGTGGATCCGTTCGCCTAGGTCCAATCGCAACGCAAAAGCGCCCTCTACAGGAGCACGGACGCGCGCGCGTGCACTAGAGACTTCGCCTCGAAACAAGCGCGCCCGCGCCAAAGGCTCTGCAGCTGTCCACCCAGCCTTCAGGTCTCCGCCCGCTCGGCCCATCCCGCAAAGACCTTCTCCAGCGCCACGACAATGTAGTAGAGGACGATCCCCAGAAACGCCAAAGCGATCAGCACCGCGAACATCAGCGGGTAATCCGCGCTGATCTTGCCGCTGTCAAAGAGGTGCCCGAGGCCCTTGCCATGGGGCTCCACGATCTCCATCAGGTTCGTCCCGATGAAAGCCAGAGTCACGGCGACCTTCAGCGCGCCAAAAAACTCCGGCAGGGTCTTGGGCAGCGCGATCTTCCAAAAGATCGTGGTCTTGGACGCGCCCAGAGATTGCAGGATATCGCGGTATTCCGGCTCCAGCGTGCTGAGCCCAATCGAGACCGACACAGCGATCGGGAAGAACGAAATCAGGAACGCGATCAGGATCGTGTTCATGTCGTGCTGACCCACGAACATCAGTGCGATCACCGGCACCACCGTCGCCTTGGGGATCGCGTTGAACCCCACCAGCAGCGGGTAGAGCGCATCGCGCATGGTCCGGCTGAACCCCATGATCATACCCAGCGCCACGCCAAACACGACCGCCAGCAAGAGCCCCGCCACCGTCCGCCAGAGCGTTTGCCAGCCATACTCGAAGAACAGCCCTCGGAACTTCCAAAAAGCGGGCCAGAGGTCACTCGGTGAGGCCATCTTGTAGTTCGGCCATTCATTGACCCAGACCAGCCATTCCCAAAACAGGAGAAACGCAACAATGGCCGCCAGTGGGATCGCGATCTTCTGAAAGGTTCTCATTCCGCAGCCTCCACGGTCTCGGCCCGCCCCTGGGCCACCTGGATCTGGTGCCGCAGGATTGCGAGCATATCGGTCGCCTTTTGGGTATAGAGGTCGTCCAGCACCCGCTCCCCTTCGAAGGTCACATCGAGGATGTGCTGGGTGGTCGCCGGGCGCCCGGAAAGGACAACCACCTGATCGGCCAGAAAAATACTTTCGCGCAGGTCATGGGTGATGAGGAGCGAGGTGAAGGGCTCCTCCGCGCGCAAGGTGTGCATGAGCTGCCAGAGGTCTTCGCGCGTGAACGCGTCGAGCGCGCCGAACGGCTCGTCGAGGATCAGCACCTCGGGTTTGTGCACCAAAGCGCGGCAGAGAGAGGCTCGCTGACGCATCCCGCCGGACAGCTCCGAGGGGCGTTTGTCCTCAAACCCCGCCAACCCAACCAGCTCCAACAGATGCTCGGCCCGCGCCACACGGTCCTTGCGCGCCATGCGCGGGGCGACGATCTCCAAAGGGAGGATAACATTGTCGAGGATGGTGCGCCATTCCAGCAGGACGGGGTTCTGAAACGCCATGCCAACGGTGGATTTTGGTCCCTTCACCTTCTCGCCATGGAGGCGGACCTCCCCCGTGTCGGGCTTCATCAGCCCTGCGATCAGGCGCGTCAGCGTGGACTTTCCGCAACCTGACGGCCCGACCACGGCTGCAAAGCCGTTCTCCGGCACCGAGAGGCTGAGGTCGCGCAGCACCGGGAGCGGCCCGCTATCGGTTTTGTAGGCGTGGGTAACGCCGGCGATTTCGATCATGGAGGCGGACATCGCAGGCTCCTTCCCGGGGGCCAGGGCGGTCTCCGCCCCGGCGCTTGGTCATGGGGTTACTTGAGCATCCTCATGGACGCATCCGGCAGGTATGCATCCGTGAAATAAAGGCTCATATCCGGCGTGGACTGGAACGCATAGTTCTCGGCCAGCTGCGCGATGGCTTTCTCCATCCGGGCCGGGTCGATCCCGCCCATACCATTGGCCTCGGTGTAGTCGGTGACCACATTGGCATCGATGGCCAGCTCGAGACGACGCTGCTCCAGCGCAACATCGGCGGCCGGGTTGCGGTCTTGCACCATGGCCGCCCCGGCCGCGGGATCAGCGATCACGTCTTTCCAGCCCTTTGCGACCGCGCCAAGAAACCCGGTCACCAGCTCGGGATTGGCGGCCGCGAACTCGGTATTGGCGATAATCGCGTTGCCGTAGAGCTCAAGCCCATAATCCGCCATCAGGATGGTGGAGATATCGTCCTCCGGCACGCCGAGACGCACAAGGTTCAGATAGGACGAGAAGCTGAAGCCCGTGACCGCATCCACCTTGCCCTCGGCCAGCATCGGCTCACGGGTCGGAAAGCCCACGGGCTCTACGGTGATCGCATCCACATCAAGGCCGTTGGCCGTTGCAAAGGCCGGGAATTGGGCCCAGGCCCCATCGGGAGGCGGTGCGCCCAGCACACGCCCTTCAAGGTCTTTGGGGGCCATGACACCCTGGCTCTTGCGGCCCACGACGGCGAAAGGCGGCTTGTCATAGACCATCATCACCGCGATGACCGGCGCGCCGGGGTTCTGGTCGAGGAATTTAATCAGGCTGTTGATATCGGCAAAGCCCATGGGGAAGGCCCCGGTGGCCACTTTCGGAATGGCGTCGAGCGATCCCTGGCCCGCCGAAATCGCTACATCGAGGCCCGCCTCTCCGAAGTGGCCGTTATCCACGGCGGCGAAATAGGCCGCCGAAGGGCCTTCGAATTTCCAGTCCAGTGCGAAGGGGACCTTGGTCTCAGCCCCAGCGGTCGTGGCAGCGGCGAGCACAGCCCCAGCCGCGCAAATCTGTGCAAAGCGTTGATACACGCGTCGTCTCCCTGTGGTTATGGCCCGGTTGTGAGCCTGATTGGGTCGCAGCCCGGAGGCGCGATCAGCGCGCAGGTTCGGAAAGGGGCGCGCGAAGGTCAAGCGTTGCACCGGATTTTTTGCTGCAAGGAGGGGCACCTGCCCAAGAAACCAGCAGCGCGGGCGGGGTGCGGTCTAGCGTTTCCGACCGGCCTTGCGGGCTTTGCGGCCCCGGCGGAATTTGCGCCGTTTGGGAAAGCGCGTGGCGTGAAGGTCGAGATAGTCTCGCGCCAAGGCCATCCGGTCGAGCTGTTCAAGCCAGCGGATCAGCCGCTCAAGCGCGCGGTGATCTTCCGTATCCTGCTCCACCACATCCGAGATCGCCGCAACAGCCTCCGCGATCCGGTCACTGCGGCGCAGGGCCACTGCATAGGCCTGCTGCAGCGCCGGGGTCCTGCGCCGCTCTGGCGCGTCTTGCAGCAGCGCGATTAGGTCTCCATGGCGCGCCATGCGCAGCAAGAGGCTGGCATTGGTCAGAAGCGCCTCCTGGCGCAGGCTGTCGCCCTGCCCCGCGCCCGACATGTAGCGGCGGCGCACCTCGGCCATGATCCGCGCAACCAGATCTGGGGCGACATGGCGAAAATCCCCCTCGGTCCAGGCCGCGGCCGGATCGCTCAGGGTGACGCATTCATAAGACGGGAAGTAGTCCACGCCCGCAGTCTCCGCCACGAAGGTCTCGACCGCCGCGCGCTGCACGGATTTAGAGTAGCTGTTCGCCAGCAGCACATCCATATCCCGAAACGTGGCGCGTAAGGGCACCGGCGACACGGTCAGCAGCATGCGCAGGGGTTTGCTCCGCGCTCGGAGAAGAAGATCGTGGATCTCTCGCAGCCCAGCGAGGATGTCCTCATAGCTCAGCACTTCGAGCGCGAAGCGGCCCGGAAACCGCGCGCAGAGGGCTGGCGGCGGCGCGATGTTGAGCGGGATGTCGAGCTCTGTGTCGCGCCAGCTCTCCACATGGCCGAGGGTCAGGACCAGCAGATCGGCCTCCGCCACCCGCGCGGTCACGTCGAGGACGCGCTCGCGGAAGGCGAGAATGTCAGCCCGGGGAAAGGCGAGCTTTGCCGAACCGAGCGTCAGGTCGCGGTAGGCGCTGTCATCCTCGCGAAGCGGATAGAAGAGTTCCGCGCCGGGAAAGCGGTCACGCTCCAGCGCCCAGCCCAGCTCGGCGGCCATGGACGGCACGGTATAGGCGTTAAAGAAATTCGCCGGATCCTCGAGCGAGGCACCAATCGGCCCAAGATCGAGATCCCGGCTGAGCACCGTCATGCCCGATGCGGCAAGGGCTGTCTCGATCTCGCGGGCAAAGCAGGAGCCCATGGCGAAGACACTGTCTTCGGGCGCAATCTGAAAAGTGGGTGTGGTCGCCGGCACGGCGAGGGGATAGAGCCGCTCCGCCCCGGCCCCTGGCGCAGGGTAGCGGCGAAACGGATTGCGCCCGGCCCGGCGCAACACTTCGCGCGCGTCAGTGGCCCCGGTCATTGGACCCTGCCAGATACCCGGTGGCGCCGTCCCTGCGGGACCGCGCGGAGACACGCATGGACATGGCGCTTGCCAAAAAGCCCTCCGTCGCCTCTCTGGGCGCGTCTGTGCGGCGCACATGTGTACCGCACTCCTGGCTCCGCCCGCGCCACAGACCGATCAATGTCGACGCCGCACGCGGTCCGGGCGCGCGGGCAGGTTCAAATGGCTGTCATTGCGTGCCTTTTGCGCCACAAGCTTGCCCTTGGAGATCACAGCCAACCGATCAGGGCGCAGCCGCACGGCCTCAATCGGGTTGCCTGCATCCAGCACGACCAGCGAGGCCAGCTTGCCCTTCGCCAAACCGTAGTCTTCAAGCCCCATGATCGCTGCGTTGGTCTCGGTCACCATCTCGAAGCAACGCGCCATCTCTTCGGGTGCTGTCATTTGCGCCACATGGAGCCCCATGAAGGCTACGTCGAGCATGTCGCCCGTCCCCAACGAGTACCAGGGATCGCGCACACAGTCCTGCCCCCAACCCACGGGAATGCCTAAGCTTTGCATCTCCTTGACCCGGGTCAGCCCGCGCCGTTTCGGGTATGTATCATGCCGCCCCTGCAGCACGATATTGATCAGCGGGTTCGGGATGGCCGCGATCCCGGCCTCGGCCACCATGGGCAGCAGTTTCGAGACATAATAGTTGTCCATGGAATGCATGGAGGTCAGGTGCGAGCCCGCCACCCTTCCCTGCAGCCCACAGCGGATGGTCTCGGCGGCCAGGGTCTCGATATGGCGCGACATGGGATCATCGGTCTCGTCGCAATGAAGATCCAGGGGCAGCCCACGATCCGCCGCGATCTCGCAAAGCGCGCGCACGGACGCCGCACCATCGGCCATGGTCCGCTCGAAATGCGGGATCCCCCCGACCACATCAACGCCCATGTCCAAAGCACGCAGGGTGTTCGCCTCCGCCGTAGGGTCGCGGTAGAACCCGTCCTGGGGGAAGGCCACAAGCTGCAGATCGAGATAGGGCTTCACCGTCTCACGCACCTGCAACATCGCCTCGACGCCCTTCAGGCTGTCATCACAGGTATCGACATGGGAGCGGATCGCGAGAAGGCCCATGGAGACCGCCCAGTCGCAATACTCCAGCGCCCGCGCCACCATGGCATCCACCGTGGTCTGGGCCTTGAGTTCCCCCCAGAGCGCGATCCCCTCGAGCAGCGTGCCCGACGCGTTGATCCGCGGCGTGCCATAGCTGAGCGTGGCGTCCATGTGAAAATGCGGGTCGACAAAAGGCGGGCTGACCAGATCGCCCCGCGCATCGATGACCTGTCCGGCCTCAGCCGCAATCCCCTGGGCGATGTCGACAATGCGGTCCCCGGCTATCGCGATATCGGCCACCCGCCCGTCCGGCAGCGTGCCCCCTTGCACCAGAATGTCGATCATGCCCGCTCAGCCTCCGCTTGCAGCCTGCGCCTGTGCATCCTTGCGGGCCTTGTGGGCGGCTTGCCGCGCGAGCATGTCCGTCTGCCATTGCCGCAGATCGGAGATATCCCGCCCGAAGCTCAGCACAACTTTGTTGCCCACTTCCAATAACTCACAGCCGCTCTCGGCGACAAACTCGGTGATCGCCTTGGCCACCCCGTCGAAGCTGAAATCATCGCAGAGCATCAGCCCCTCGGGCGCCAGCGCGTCTCGATAACTGCGCAAGTCCTCGAGACAGCCCTCATAAGAATGATCTCCGTCGATATAGATCAGATCCGCTTTGATCCGGCGCTTGATCAGCACCGTCGCCGCCTCCCGCGAAGGCAACGGCAGGGCGGTGATCACATCCGTCAGTCCGGCATCGATCACATTGCGCATAAAGGTGGCGTGGATCGTCGGCAGGCCTGCCTGCATCTTGAGAGTATCCTCAGCATAGCCCGCCCGCAGCCAGAGCCCACTCGCCCCGAGAAACGTGTCGATGCAGAGGATATCGGTTTCGATCCCGGCATCTCGGCAAGTCTCCGCCATGTGGATGGCCGAAGCCCCTTTCCAGGTGCCAACCTCGACAATCTTGGCCGGTTTCACCTCCGTCAGGAGCTTGGCAAAAATGCCTGCCGTACTGCCCCAGCCTTGGCGATCGGGCGGAACACTGGCGGTATCGACGCCGGCATAGGGGTCCTCGTTGTAGAAATAGTCGCGAAACTTCATGAGCTTGCCTGTCTTTTCTGCGCGAGCACCACCTCAGCGTGTGCCCTTGTTATAGGGCACCATGAGCGCGGCGGGAACCTCTGCGCGGCGCGACATGACCACAAGGGCGAGAATTGACAGGATATAGGGCAGCATAAGGAAGACCTGATAGGGGATATCCGCGCCCAAAGGCGTCTGCTGGAGCCGCACCTGCAGCGCGTCGAACGCCGCGAAGAGGAGCGCGCCAAGAAGCGCCTTGCCCGGCCGCCACGCGCCGAACACGACCAGCGCGATACAGATCCAGCCACGCCCATTCACCATCTCGAAGAAGAAGGAGTTGAACGCCGACATGGTCAGAAACGCCCCGCCCACGGCCATCAGGCCCGAGCCGACGATCACCGCTCCCATGCGCAAGCCCGTGACGGACAGACCCTGTGCCTCCACCGCGCTGGGGTTCTCCCCCGCCGCGCGCACCGCCAGTCCCAAAGGCGTGCGATAGAGGATGATCGCTGTCAGGATCGCCACGACAAAGGCCAGATAAGTCAGCGGCGTCTGGGAAAAGAGCGCCTCGCCCACCAGCGGTAAGTCGGAGAGGAGCGGCACCTCATAGGTCTGAAACGCCTCGATCCGCGGGGGGCTGGAGACCTCCGGCAGCGCCACACGATAGGCGAAATAGGTGGCAGAGGTCGCAAGCAGCGTGACCCCAAGCCCCACGACATGCTGACTGAGCCCGAAGGGCACGGTCAGCGTCGCATGCACGAGGCCAAAGAGCATCCCGGCCATCGCCGCAATCGCCACCCCGGTCCAGAGATCCGTGCCGGAATAGACCGCCATCCAGCCCGCAAAGGCCCCGGCGACCATGATCCCCTCGATCCCGAGATTGAGCACGCCTGCCCGCTCGCAGATCAGCTCGCCCATAGTGGCAAAGATCAGCGGGCTTGCGATGCGGATCGCCGCGGCCCAGAAGCTCGCCGAGAGCAGGATATCGAACAGCTCTGCCATATCAGCCTCGCACCACCCGGAACCGGGTCAGCATGATCGCCAGCACCATGCTCAGGAGCGCCAGCGCCAGCAGGATATCCGCGATGTATGTCGGGACGCCGGCCGCACGGCTCATACTGTCCGCGCCTACAAAGATCCCCGCCACGAAAAGCGCCGAGATCACCACGCCCAGCGGGTTCAGAAGTGCCAGCATCGCCACGATGATGCCCGTGTAGCCAAAGCCCGGGCTCAGATCGAGAGTGAGCGAGCCCTTCAGGCCCGCAACCTCGGAGAACCCGGCCAAGGCCGCGAGCCCGCCGGACAAGAAGGCAGTTTTCAGGATGACCTTGCCTACGGGGATGCCCGCGAACCGCGCGGCCTGGGCGTTGAGGCCTACGGCCCGCATCTCATACCCCAGTGTGGTGCGGGTCTGGATAACCCAGACCACGCCCGCCGAGATCAACGCGAGCCCGAACCCCCAATGGAGCCGCAGCCCCTCGATCAGGCGCGGAAGGCGGGCCTCGGCCACCAGCCGTTCGGATTTCGGCCAGCCCATGCCCATCGGGTCCTTCATGGGCCCCTCTAGCAGCATGGAGACGAAGAGAAGCGCGATGAAATTCAAGAGGAGCGTGGTAACGACCTCATCCACGCCGAGCCGCGTCTTCAGGATCGCAGGCCCCAGCAGAAGGAGCGCGCCGGTCACCATGGAGGCGATCACCAGCGTCGGCAGCAGGATCCCCGACGGCCAGGGCAGAAACCCCGTGCCCAGCAGGACCGTGATCACCGCACCGCCATAAAGCTGCGCCTCGGCCCCTATGTTCCAGAGCTTGGCGCGAAAGGCGACGGCCACGGCGAGCCCTGTAAAGATCAGTGGGGTCGCACGGTTCAGCGTCTCCAGCAGGGCGAATTTCGAGCCCACGGCCCCTTGCACGATCAGGCCCAGCACAGAAAACGGATCGCCCCCGGCCACCAGCGCCAGTCCGGAGGCCGCGATCACCGTCAGGGTCAGCGCAATCGCCGGCAAGCCCAGCGTGCGGCCCATCCCCGGGTCTGCAATCGGTTCAAGCCGCATGGGAGCCCTCCGCAAATCCATCACCCGCCATCCAGACGCCGAGCTCTGCCGGGGTCATGGTGCCGCGCGCAAATTCGGGCGACAGCCGCCCCTCGGACATCACGTGGATCACATCCGACAGCGCCAGCACCTCGTCGAGATCCTCGGAAATCAGCAGCACTGCCGCCCCGCCATCGCGGGCCTTGATCAGCTGCTCCTGCACGTAAGTCACCGCGCCAATATCGAGACCGCGGACGGGCTGATTGGCCAGCACGATCCGTGGCGCATCCTCCAGAACACGGCCCAGAATGAGTTTCTGCATATTGCCCCCCGAAAGCAGCCGGATCGGCGTTTCCGGCCCCGGGCAGCGCACGTCATAGGTGTCGATCACCTCGCGCGCGAAGTCACGCGCCGCGCTCCAGCGCATCCAGCCGCGACGGCTGAAGCCCGCGCTGGGATAAGCCTCCAAGATCGCATTTTCGGTCAAAGAGAAATCGGCGATGGTCCCGGTCTTGTGCCGGTCCTCGGGGATCCGCCCGATGCGATGGGCGAGGGCCGCGCGCGGCGACCAGTCCTCTACCGGAGCGTTGCCGAGGCGCATTTCGCCCGAGGCAGGCGCGATCAGCCCGCCGATCAGGTCCGCGAGGGCCACCTGCCCGTTTCCGGAGACACCCGCGAGCCCGGTAATCTGTCCCGCGCGCAAATCCAGTGAGACCTTGGCGAGCCCCGGGGCCGCGCCCTCGCTGGGCGTGCTCACCTGATCGAGGCTCAGGAGCGCGGGGCCAGGCGTGGCCGGACGCGGGGCGACTGGCGCGATCTCGGCCCCGACCATCATCTCGGCTAGCTTATGGCGGTCGGTCTCGGCGGTCGCCACGCGCCCCACGACCTTGCCATGGCGCAGGACCACAACACGGTTCGCGATCGCCATAACCTCATGGAGCTTGTGGGAGATGAAGATCACTGACATGCCTTGCGCCACCGCTTTGCGCAGGGTGCCAAAGAGCGCGTCCGCCTCTTGCGGGGTGAGCACAGCGGTCGGCTCGTCGAGGATCAGGATCCGGGCATCGCGGTAAAGCGCCTTGAGGATCTCAACCCGCTGCCGTTCGCCCACGGTGAGGGTCCCGACACGGGCGTCCGGATCCACCTCCAGGCCGAAAGACGTCGCCAGATCCGCCAGCTTGCGCCGAGCCGCCCCGGTCCCAAGTGCGGTGCGCCAGATCGACTGCGTGCCAAGGATCACATTGTCCAGCACGGTCAGGTTGTCGGCGAGGGTAAAATGCTGATGCACCATCCCCACCCCCGACGACAGCGCCGCACGTGGCTCGCCGGGCGGGAGCGGTTGGCCGAACACCTCCACCCCGCCTTCATCGGCGGTGTAGTGGCCAAAGAGAATGTTCATCAGCGTGGTCTTGCCCGCCCCGTTCTCGCCGAGAAGGGCCAGTACCTCACCCTCGGCCAGATCAAACGAGATCCGGTCATTGGCCGTGAGCGCGCCAAAACATTTGGTAATGCTGTCGAGGCGCAGCACAGTCCGCGCCCCGGAAGATCCGCTCATCAGGAGGATTTCGGCTCGGTGTCGTTGATCTCTACCGTGAAGCTGCCATCGCGGATGGCCGCGTCGCGGGCCTTCACCAGATCCATGATCTCTGCTGGCACCTTGCCCTCGAACGTGCCGAGGGGTGCGAGGCTGCTGCCACCTTCCTTCATGTAGGAATAGACGCCATAATTGTCGGCCTCGAACGTAGCTGCATTCACCGCGGCAATGGCCGCCTGCAGGGTCGGCTCAAAATGCCAAAGGGCGGAGGCGACGACCGTATCGGGGTAGTCTGCCTGGGTGTCGATCACGTTGCCGATGGCCAGCAGCCCGCGCTCCTGCGCGGCATCGGACACCCCGAAGCGTTCGGCATAGAGCATGTCCGCCCCGTTCTCGATCATGGCAAAGGCAGTCTCCTTTGCTTTGGGCGGATCGAACCAGGACCCGATGAAGCTGACCTGGAACGTGACATCCGGATTGGTCTCGCGTGCGCCCGCCATGAAGGCATGCATCAGTCGGTTCACCTCGGGGATCGGGAACCCGCCGACCATGCCGATATTGCCCGCCTCAGACATGGAACCTGCAATCAAACCAGTCAGGTACGCGGCGTCCTGAATGTAGTTGTCGAAGACTGCGAAATTCGCAAGTCCCGGATCCTCCAGGAAGGAGGAGCCCATCAGGAAGGCAACCTCCGGGTAGTCCGCAGCCACTTCGCGGGCCTCCGCCTCAACGGCGAAGACCTCGCCGATCATCAGCTCAACACCGCTCTCGGCATATTCACGCATGACGCGCGGATAGTCCGTATTCGCGACGTTTTCCGAGAAGGTATAGGTGATTTGACCTGCGGCCGCGGCAGCTTCGGCGGCGATATGGATCCGGCTCACCCATTGCTGTTCGACCGGCACGGTGTAGATCCCCGCAACCTTGATCGGCTCTGCCGCGCGTGCGCCGGGTACCAGAGCGCCCGCCGCCACAAGGGCGAGGGCCGAGCTGAGCAGCGCGCGACGAGAGAGTCCCGTGCGGGGCGATAAAGTCTTGCGGTCGGTCATGAGGTGGGCTCCCTATCGGTGTTTTTTGTAATCCGCCCAAACGGAAAATCGGCACGCGGGGGGCTTCAAGTTGAAACCCGCGCGAGACCGTGTCCGGGCTGGGGCGCTTTGGTCGCCCGCTGAAAGAATAGGCACGGAACAACGGAACGCTCAAGATGCAGGCGCGCCTGGCGAGAGGATTTCCGCAGTCCGGATCAGGGGGCAGCAACGGGCCATGTGTTGGGTGAACGAAAAAAAGCGACGTCCGAAGACGCCGCCTTTCCAAGGTGCGGTGCGACCCGGCTCAGTCGTCCTTGGCCGCGTCGGTCTTCCAATTGGTCCAACCGCCTGCGGGTGCCTTGGAGGCTGCGGGCGCTTCCGGAGCAGGTGCTGCCTGCGCCGGTGCGGCATCGCCGCCCTGATTGCCACCGCCGAAGCGCCCGGCGAACCGGCCAGGCTGCACGTTGCCTGGGGCTGCATTCTCTTGAGCACCGCCTTGCGCATTGCGGAAACGGTTGGCGAAGCGACCACCGCCGAAGCCGCCGCCCTGTTGGCCAGCTTGACCGCCCTGGCCACCCTGCCCGCCTTGTGCATTGCGCAGGCGTTCTGCCAGTCGGCCGCCCCCAAAGCCGCCGCCCTGAGCGCCACCCTGGCCGCTCTGAGCGCCCTGGCCACCGCCCTGACGATTGGCGAGGAAGGCCGCAAGGCGACCATTGCCGAACCCGCCCTGACCGCCTTGTTGGCCGCCTTGGCCAAAACCACCGCCTTGGCCGCCAGCTTGACCGCCTCCGAAGCGCCCGCCGAAACCACCGCCTTGCTGACCCGCTTGGCCGCCCTGTTGACGGTTGGCGAGGAAGGCCGCGAGACGGCCATTGCCGAACCCGCCCTGACCGCCTTGTTGGCCGCCCTGCTGTCCGCGCTGGCCGAAGCCACCGCCCTGCGCGCCTTGGTCGCCCCCGAAACGGCCGCCGCCTTGACCCGCAGCGCCCTGACCGCCGCCAAACCGGCCAACCCCTTGGCCCGCCGCCCCGGCTCCGCCCTGGCCGCCGCCGAATCGTCCTGCAAAGCCGCCGCCCGCCTGACCGCCGCCTTGCGCGCCCTGGCCACCGCCGAAACGACCGCCGAAACCTCCGCCGCCAGCTTGACCTGCGCCCTGCTGGCCCGCCTGACCGCCACCGAAGCGCCCCCCGCCGAAGCCGGCTCCAGCTTGACCGCCCTGACCACCGGCCTGACCGCCGCCCTGGCCAAACCGGCCCCCGAAGCCGCCTCCCTGAGCTTTGCCAAATCCGCCTTGGCCGCCGCCAAAACCGCCGCCGGCCCCAGCCCCGAAGCGACCGCCGCCCGCGCCTCCGCCAGCAGCTGCACCACCCGCCGCGCCAGCGGCGCCACCGCCCTGGGCCTGAGCCGCAAAGCGCCCACGCCCGAAGCGTCCGCGCAGGCCACCCGCCGGTGCGGCGCCGCCGCCAAAGCCAGTGGCCGGGGCTTTCGCCGCCTCAGCTGCCGGGGCCGCTTTCGGCGTCGCCGGTTTCGCTGCTGTTTTTGCTGCAGCTTTTGCAGGTGCTTTCGCCGGAGCCTTCGCCGTCGTGCTCTTGGCACGGGTAGACTTCGCGGCGGGTTTCGGGGTGCTGGCCGGTTTCTTTGCCATTTCAAAAGTCTCCTGTGAGAAAAGCGATCCGGGGATTTGAATGCGTTGATGTGACACAGCGCGCATGGACGCGCCATCCTCCTCTCCGGTATGCCGCGTTAGGGGTTTGCGTGTAAACACTCTTTGGGACCATGCGCGGATGCTGCCGCATCCTCCCCCGCGAAAATTTGCGACGAAGGATCTTTCATGCACGACACTGTTGATTTTGTGGCCGTCGTGTCCGGGCTGCCCCGGTCCGGCACATCGATGATGATGCGGATGCTTACCGCAGGGGGCTTTCCGCCGGTGGTGGATCACGAGCGGGAGCCGAATGACGACAACCCGCTGGGGTATTTCGAGTTCGAACCGGTCAAGGCCCTGAAAGAAGATGACAGTTGGGTCGCGAAATCGACCGGCCATGTGGTCAAGGTCATCTACAAGCTGGTCTACGACCTGCCGATCGACGTGCCTTACCGGATTGTTTTTCTCCAACGGGACTTGGGCGAAGTGGTCGCCAGCCAGGAAAAGATGCTGGAGCGCGAAGGGCTCGACCCCAACGCCGTAGACCGGGACCTGATGATCAAGCTTTTTCAGGGCGAGGTCTTCGATTTTCAGAAATGGGCCCGGGCCCAGCGCAATATCGAAATCCTGTTCGTGGATTACAGCACGATCGTGACTGACCCGGCCGCCTCGGCGGCGCGGATTGCCGAGTTCTTCGATTGCGGACTGGATGAGCGGGCCATGGCCGAGGCTGTGGATCCCACGCTCTATCGCAACCGCGCCTGAGCGCGGCTTCTCTGCCAGCGGGGCAATTGGTCACAGGCGATTGCTCCGGGGCAACTCCCCCCAGCCCCGCCCCGATGACGGTTCCCAGCGCGCAGATCGCGGGACCCTATCCGCGCGCACCTTGCGTTTGAGAGATAGGGAACGGGCGTCCTGACACTAGGGGATCCAGCCCCAAACCTCGATCAGGAAGAAGCGCACAAAGAGACGGGTGAAAGCTTCCCAGGTTTTCATCTCCGCCCCATCAATCTTGGCAAAACCAGTCATCTCCGGACGGAAGAATCCCTCCTCATTCGGGAACTGGGTTTTCACGCGCACCACGCGCCCGAAATCCTCCACCTCCGCGGAGGGTGCGATAGAGACAACCGTGCCGATCCGTTCTTCATCCGGAATGGCCCAGGCCTTGAGGCGGACCACATCGCCGACCTGCACCAGACCGATATCGGTCTCCGACACACTCACCTCAGCACGGGCGACTTCGTGATCTTCGATTTCGACAAACAACTCCCCGACCTTGAGGTACTTGCCGCGGAGCAGATGCACATTCTCGGAGACGATCCGCCCAGGAGCAATGGCCCGCAATTCCACCTTGTCGAGCTGATCTCGGTGAAAGGCGAGCTCGGCCTTCAGGCGTTCGATCTCGGCCTCGGCCACCGCCACATCCGTGGTCGTGGGCGGCGCGGTGATCTCGGCATAGCGCGCCTCGGCACTGCGCAGCTCGACCTGACCGGTCTCGTACTGCATACGGATCCGCTCGTACTCGACCTGAGAGATGGCGTTCCGGCCCAGAAGCTCTTGCGCCCGCTCGGCCTGCGAAAGCAAGAAGGGCAGTTCTGCCTGCGCATGCGAGACGCTCTCGGCAACAATCGCGATCTCTTCGGGCGTTGCGCCATCGAGCAGGTCCTCGAGACGCGCCTCGGCCTGGGCCAGCTTCGCCTGCCGGACCTCGACCTCCATCCGGGGTTCCCAGTCGGACATCCGAGCCAGAAGATCCCCTTCGGCTACCACATCGCCCTCAGCCACATGGATTTCGATCAGCTCACCCGCGACGCGGGCACCAACTTCGGAACGAGTATCTGGCAGGATCACGAAATCACCGCCCACCTCGAACTCATAGGGCTGGAAGGCCGCATAGGCGAGCGCCCCGAGGAGCACCAGCGCGCTCAGACGGAAGATCCACTTGCTGCGTCGGGATTTCGCGGTGTTCTCGGCATAGAGGCCCGGCAGGGGGCGAGGCCCCACCTTAGCAAGTTCGCGGCTCTGCCCCAAAGCAAGCGCGCGGCTGCCCTGGGGCACAGGTACCAGGGCTCGGCTTTGCGCAGCGGCCCCGCCGCCCGCAGCAAAGGCCCCGGGACCAGCTGCCCCGCCAAATCCGCCGCCGGCACCGCCAGCCGCACCGGCTCCGAAACCTCCCGCCATGCCACCGGCCGCGGGACCACCACGCCCGCCCTGCGCGGCTTTCTCTGCCATCTTTTCGGCGATCACTGTCTTCATGGTCGCCTTCGCCATTTCTTCCTTCTTTGCCTTCATGGACAGGATCCAAATGCCGAAGGCCACGAGCAGTGCAAAGAAGATCGCGACGCCAGATCCACCGAAGCGCCCGACCAGCGCGGTCGAGACAAACACCACCAGAAAGCTCAGGATCAGTCCGGTAAAGAGCGCCGAGCCGATGATATAGGAAACAAAGATCTTCTTCTCGCCCGGGGTCGGGTCCGGAAGCGTGATGCCCAGCTTGCTCTGATTGCCTTTGAACATCCAGGCATAAGCGCGCTGCTTCAGCATCTCCTGCCGGAAGAAGGTGGTCAGGTACTTATAGCCATCCCCGGATGACAGCGGGAAAGCGGTCAGAACCAGTGTGATCAGCGCAATCTGCGAGACCAGCAGCGCCACATCCGGCAGCACGGTCTGGGACGAGCGCGCAAAGGCCCAGAACACAGTGCCCAGCGCGAAGATCGCGAGCCTCGTGCGCATGCTCGTGGCGTAGACCGCAAGTTTCCCCTCGCGCGACAACTTCCGGACCCCGGTTTCATCTACGGCAAAGCGCGGGATCACGAAGAACATCATCCGGAACCCGAAGCCCGGCGTCTCTCCGCCCTGTCGGTGAATGGCGAGCCCTGTGAGAAAGGCCGTGAAGAAGTTGACCGTCAAGGTCGACGCGATGATCCGCCAGAAGAGGTCAATGGCACCCCGCGCGCCGCTGATACTGGTGCCGTATTCCGACAGCCGGTTGAACACGGCCATGAAGGCAAAGATCGTCAGCGGCCAGAGCAGCCACTTGAACCAGCCGAGCCACCCAAAGACCGCATTAAACGCGGCGAACAGCCCTGTGGGATTGAAGAGCGAACGGATGGTCTTGACCGCAGGATCCGACTTGAGGTCCGCGTGACGCTCGAATTTCAACTTACGCGCGGCGATAGCGGCATTGGCGATTTGCGGGGCCTCGTCCTCGGGCCCCGGTCCCGCGGCGGATGCACTGTCATCGGTTTGCTCAGCGCGCCCCCGGGCCTGTGCGCCTTGGGTGCCGGGCTTGGGCGGAACCGGTTTGTGCGGGACACCATCGCTGAGCCCGGTTTTGCGGAAAACTGGCTTCTTGGACGCCGGTTTACCCGTGCCGGGCGCGGCGCTGGGGTTCGCCGCATCAGCACCCTGCGTAGTGCCATCCAAGCGCGGCTTGTCAGCCCCCGCTTCAGGTTGTTCGGCAGCCGAGCGCGGTGTGGGAACCGCAGCGCGTGTCTGGGCAGCATCCGCGTCCGACTTGGTCTCTGCCGCCCCGCGCGGATCGGTTGCTCGGCCCGCTGAAAACCGGGAGGCTTTGGGATCAAAGCTGGGCAAAGCGCATGCGGCGGCCTCTGGCGCGTCCTGCTCGGTGTCTTCTGGGGCCGATGCCACGTCGTCCGGAAGAACAGGGTCGGACGTCTCTCCAGTCGCGGACGGCACCTCTGGCTGTGCTGCCGCATCCGACGCATCTGTTTTGGACACCGGAGGTTCCTGCTCGGCAGGCGCGACGTTAGCCTCTGGCTCGGAAGACTGGGCAGCCGCTGCGGCGTCAGCCGCGTGCTTGATCTCTTTCGCTTTGGCCTGCAGGGCCTCGCGCGCGGCAAGCGCGGCCGCGCGGAAGCTGGGCGGTGCGTTCGACGGCGATGTGTCTGCCGCAGGGGATTCTATGCTTGGCGACAAGGTGTCCTGTCCTGCATCAGCCTTGGACGTGTCGCCCCCTGGCACCGGCTGTTCCTCGGCCTCGGAGAAGATCAGGTCTTCAAGCCCGTCGATATCCTCATCCGGGTTCGGCAGCGTTTCCGGCTCGGAGGCCAGCAGGTCCGCGTCGAGTTCCGCGTCGGCGGCCTCTTCAACCGGGCTTGGCCCGCCCTCGGCTCTGGCAGCCTCCGTTGGCGCACCATTGTCTTCAAGCAAGACCCCGGCAGCCACCATCTGCGCAGCGAAGCCCGCCACAGTGGATTTGCGCACGCCTTGCCCGAAAGATGTCTTGAACGCCGCTCCAGCCTGTTCGAAACTCCGGCCACGGCCCAGTTGCGACAGCAAAAAGAACTCTTCCGTGCCGAGGCGGAAGAGCCGACCGGACTTCGCGTCCTTGTAGAACCCGTGCGTGCCCTTGCCCCCCTCAGATCGGGAGACCTTGGCATCTGGATTGAGCTTGTATCGTTTCGCCGGAGCCCCGTCGGGCACCAGCGCTGCATTGCCTCGGGGCATGGGGTCCCGCCTGCTGAAAAAACACAATCGGCCTTAGGGTTTAAATCCCACAACGCGGTCTGTTTTTCAATCACAGAGCGTGTCGCAGTTGACTAATGTTGCGCGCATCACGCGCATTACAGGTCAAGGGATCACTCCCGGGCCATGTGCAAGACTGACGGCAAGTTACTGCTATTTGGTGTGCGAGACGGTGTTTTTTCGCCTGCAAAACGACGCAGTTCGTGCAAATGCGTAGATCTTAAGCTAGGATTCACCCTAGGCTTGCGATGTAGTGATACATCCAGTCTACACTCCCAGAGCTATTCAGCGACACAGGTCCCTCATGAGTCTCGAATTTATTTCCGATTGTGCTGCCGTTCAGTACGGCGATCCCGATCACCTTATCATTATGTTCAGTTCGAACGCTGCGGTGCGACGCAAGTCCTTCGACTTCAAGGATTACGCGCGCGATCTGCCGCAAACCTTTTTGTTTCTTCGCGAAACCAGCGTGCACACAGGGTTCCACAACGGCATCCTCGGACTGAGCAACGATCTCGACGAAACAGTCGAGTTCCTGAAGTATTTCATTAAGAAGATGGGCCCGAAGCGGGTGACCATGTTCGGCGCCTCCATCGGCGGTTACGCGGCACTGATCTATGGCTATCTGGTGGGCTGCGATGACGTGATCACCGTAGGCACGGTGACTTTCGTGGATCCAAACACGCGCGACGCGCTCAATGGCGCGGGCGAACGTGTGCCTGGAGCCATGGAAGGCATGGTGGAATTCTATACCAGCCAAGGGATGGAGCCGCGCTATCTTGATGCCTGGCCTCTGATCGAGGCGAACCCGGATAAAGTGAAGGCCGTCCGCCTCTACTATACGCCCGAAGATGCCATCGACACGACGCAGAGTCTGCATGTCGCCCGGCTGCCCAATATCAAGGCGATTCCCTGCCCGGGCACGACCCATCGCTATATCGGCGTGATGTTGATCAGAGATGGCACAATTGGGAATGATTTCGCCAATCCGGTGGAAGAGTTCGACGCCGCGCCGGCCTGATACTATCGGATAGCAAGGGGCACTGGTGTAAGGTAACGTCAGCCAAAGTTACACAAGGTATGATGATGCTGCGCACCAGACTTCTTCAGTTTATGTCCCTGAAACTCAGTTGCCTCGCGGTTCTCGCGGCGGTGGCTGCGACCACCGCGCCGACGCCTGCGCAGGCGAAATTCGAAGTGGTTGAGCGGACGATCAAGGTCGGCAATCGGGAGCGGAGCTACCGCGCCTATATCCCCGACCGCGTCCGCGCCGGTCGCGAGACCTCCGTGATCTTCGCATTCCACCCTGCGCTTGGATCGGGCAAAGGTTTCGTGGATCAAGCAAACCTGCATCGCGCCTCCGGGGCGCAGGATTTCATTATCGTCTATCCCGAGGGCTTTCGCCGGACCTGGAATGGGGGCGATTGCTGCGGCCCGGCCCAGCGGCGCAAGATCGACGACCTTGGCTTCGTGAAGGCTATGTTTAAGGATCTCGAGAATTTCGGTCCCATCAGCAAGAGCCGCAACTTTGCCGCCGGGTTTTCCAACGGCTGGGTGATGAGCCAACAGGTCGCCTGCCAGATGCCGGACCGCTTCCGCGGGATCGCGGGCGGCGGCGCGGTCAAGCAGGATCTGGGCGGTTGCGGACGCGGCTCGCCGGTTTCGGTCTTCATCATGCACGGGCTTGAGGACACAATCGCCCCCTATCAGGGTGGCAAGAGTTCCTTGAACAAGACCGGACGCGGGGCCGAGTTGCCGTCGGTTTCGCAGATGGCGAGTTTCTGGAAAGGTGCCAATAGCTGCGGCTCGAAGTCGTCGAGCTCGCGCCTGCAGGGGGCAAGCTGCGAAAGCTACAAGAGTTGCTCAGGCGGTGCAGAGGTTACCGTTTGTGCCGTGCCGAATATGGGGCACTGGTGGCCAGGGCATGCGGGCGGCAAGCGCGGGGAAAAAACCTTTGGTCCCTCGCGCGGTGATCTGAACGGCGCCGGGGCTGCAATCAGCTTCTTCCGGTCGAAACTCTGAACAATCCGGCCTCGGCGGTGGCCTCTGACGAACCTGCCGCCGATGCACGCAGAACGGACGAGATGGTCAGCCTTCCGCGGCCCGGTCCCTCAATCCCGTCAAACGGGCAGCCTCTTCCCAGACCTTCCACGCTGCCGCCTCGTCATAGGTGGCCGGCGCGGACGAGCCGATCGTCTCCATTTCCAGATAGAGACCGGTTTCGCCTGCAAACTCAGGTGCTGTCGCCAGGGTCACGATCGCCATGGCGGATGCCTTGACAGAAGTCGCGCGCTGCTGCGGCTGATCCGGGATTTCCCCATCACCAGCGGCTTCGGGCCGCGCTTCTCCAGGATTGATCGCGTTGACCGTGACCGAGCTATCTTCCAGCAGTTGCGCCATCACATAGCTCGCCTGAAGATTTTGAAACTTGGCCTCCGCATAGGCATCTGTTCCCTGAAAGGCACCCTGTTCCGCGTCGGGTCCTTTGGCATCGCGATGCTCATCGGAACTGACCATTACGATCCGAGCTGCATCCGCCGCTTGCAAGGGAGCGGCGAGAAGGTTTGACAACAGGAACGGCGCAATGTGATGGAGTGCCAGTGTCATCTCCAGCCCCTCAGCAGTGTCACGCCGGGTGTTGAACCGGCGATCCTCGCTGTGGATCAGCACGTCGATCTTCGGGAAGCGCGCCGAGAGCTCCATGGCCACATCCCGCAAGGCTTCGAGGCTCGAGAGATCAGCTTCCAGAAACGTCCCGGGCACCCCATTGAACCCGCTTGCGACCTCCTCGATCAGAGCATTCCCACTCTTGGCGCTGCTATCGACGGCCGCAATTGTGGCTCCAAGACTACCCAACAACAGAGTCGTTGCGCGCCCGACACCGCGCGTCGCGCCCGTGATTACGACCGTTTTGCCTACAAGCGGAGTGTCACCCAGTTCTAAGGCACGGGACACGAATCCGTTTTTGCGACGCAGCGATTCGAGCAAGCCGGAAGACTGCAAGTCATGGATCACAACTTGGACCGTTTGTGAAAGCGCAGGCCAGATCGATTGCTTTGGGGCGAAACCTGTGCGCTCATCCAGTGCAGCGGTCGAGAAGACGGCAACGGTCGGTTGATGGGACGGACGCAAGGCGTCATGGGGTTCAGCCTCATCGGTGAGCACACGCGCTAATCGGCCAATTTCCTGGTCCAGCGCACGGTCCGAAAACGCCATGGGCGCCCCGACATGGGTCGCAAGCCCTTGCGTTTTGTCCGATCGTGCAACGGCCAGAAGCGCCGAAATCACATCGTCACTGCCCACCGGGTGGAACCGCCCCGGGGCAGCCGCATCTTCGACCAGAATGTCGCGCACGAACATGCGGGCTGCAGGATTGTCCGCATCGAGGATCATCGGTGTCCGCAGCACGGCCCATTCGGCAGCGCTCTTTGCCAGCTGGGCCTCAAGGGTGACAGCCAGTTGGGCCCGCAAGGACATCTCCCCTTCAGCGCGCAAGGGTGCCTCTTCATCGATCTGCCCTGCGACGCCCTTTGGGGGTGCGCAGATTTCGGTCGTGCTGAGCACGACAAGACGAAAAGCCCCAGCCGATTCAGCGGCGTCGATGAGTTTGAACAATCGTTTGTCCCGGCAGGCTGTAGGGTCCTCCGGCAGGACAGAAAGGTCCACCGCCAGCGCCAGTTCGATGCCGTCGAGCGCCTTCGCAAACGCGTCCTTGCGGGTCGGCCACGCTCGCCAGGTGATGCGCGGGTCGTCGGCAAACCGTGATGGCGCCGCGGGTTCGGTGGCGAAAGCCGTCACTATATGACCCGCTGCACGCAGAGCTGCAACCAAACGAAGGCCGAGAAAGGTCTCAGCTCCGGTGACAAGCACGTTCATCTTCGATCACTTCCCTTCACGCGCTCAGTCGCCAATCAGATGTGGTGGCAGTTTGATGCCAGCGGATGAGTAGAACTCCAGTCGCCCTAGGACCTCGGAGATACAGGCCTTCACATCCATACGCGCGGTCCAGCCCAGGGCATGAAGCTTGCCAGGCTCGTACTTCCGCAGCCCGAGATTATTCCGCTCGGCCACATCGCGGAACGGATTGTCGGTCTTGCCAACATTCATGATGTCCCAGGTCAGCGCCTGCACGTCATAGATCGTGATCGGTTCTCCATTGGCCACGAGAAACCGCTGGTTAGCTGCCTCGGGATGCTCCCCAACGAGCAACGCTGCAGAGGCCACGTCCGACCCGTGCACCCATTGCATCGTGTCCCAAACCTGCCGCAATGTATCGAGCCCATCCGGGGTGCGCAGGACCGCAATGACCATTTGCTCAATGAAATAGCTCTTGCGACCGGACACCAGAGTCGGGCGGACAATCGCATAGTCGAGGCCGTGGGTGATATGCGCGCGGGTCACGGCATCCTCTGCGGCCATCAGGGATTCCGAATGCGCAATCTGCTGGGCGCCCCCAAACGGTTCGCGATGCGTGTCGTCAGTGACGGGCCATTGCCAGGGCTTTTCGTGGGGCGTGTAGACCACGCTGGAGCTGCACAGAACGAACCGCTGGACCCGCCCGACGGCGTGACTGAGAAGGTTCCTCGTTCCGTCCGCGTTTACATGCATCATGTGCTTTGCGGATTTGGCCGGCGGTGGGCCGACAAGTGCGCAATGATAGATGATGTCCACCCCCTCGACCGCCTCGGATAGTGCGGTGTTATCGGAAAGCTCGCCCATCACGATCTCAATCCGATCGCGGTAGTTGATACGGTGCATGCTGTCCGGCAAGGACAGAACCCGGACCTCGTGGTCGGTCTGCATCAGGGCTTCGAGCACGTATTGCCCGATGGCGCCGGTTGGGCCGGTCACGAGTATGCGCACGCTTTGGTCTCTCCGGAGGGGTATCGTCCCGGACACGCGCGCGCCCGGGACAGTTCAGTCTTGTCTTGGTCAGTTTTGCGGCGCGTTGTTGCCGCGGCGCCGCTGGATGATGTTGCGCATCAGGCCTCCATTGCGCCGACGGCCCTGACCCTGCTGAGGCGGAAGAACTTCACCGGTCACGGCAGCGCTGCCGCCCGCCTGGGGAGCGGCCCCAGACTGTTGCTGAGCGCGACGTTCCTGAATGCGCGCCCGCAGCCCGCCCTGCGCCTGCTGGCCGTTGGCGTTGTTGCCGTTGCGCTGCTGGGCGAGACGCTGCAGCACCTGCTGACGACGGGATGCGTTCGGACCTTCGCGGTTTTCCTGACGCTTGGCGCGGCGCGCGCGGCGGCGCGCGCGCGGATCCTCATCCTTGCGGGCCGCCACTTGCGCCGCGCGCTTGGCCGCGAAGACGTCCTTGTAGATCTGGATCAGGGCCGCTCCGGATGCGCCGGGATTGTCCGCTTTGGCGGCATCGATCTCCGCCAGCAGCTCGTCCCCGCCCTGACGCATGGCGGCAGCGCCTGCGCGATAGGATTGCTCAGCAGAGTCCCACTTCTCTTCCTCGACAAAGGCATCGCCGTAGAGACGATGTACAAGACTTGACGTCTTGTTCCCTCGGGAGCTGCGCGCGAGCAGTGACCGTGCCTCGCTCAGCTTGTGCTGAGGGATCAGGCTCTGAACCAGTGCGATCCGCGCCAGGGCGCCGCGCTCGCTGGAGGCCAGGGGGCGCAGCACAGTCTCCGCGCCTTCATAGTCTTCGGCCCGCAATTTCATGCGACCAAGCGACATGGTCAGGCGGCGGTTATCTGGTTGCCCTTCGAGAGCCTTCTCGAGGATCGAGATCGCTTCGGCCTTGTCCCCATCGCGCATGCAGACATTCGCAAGCTGAACGGCCGTGCCGCGATCGGAGGGATTGGCGGCCAGTGCATGTTCAAGCTGCGCCTTGGCCTCATCCGCCTGACTGTTCTGGCGCAAGAGGGCCGCAAGCTGACGCCGCACACGTGCGGATTGCGGGTCAACCTCAACAGCGGTTTTGAGCACCTCAATCGCCGCCTCGGGGTTCTTATTCTGGTTGTGCAGTCGGGCAAGACCCATCAGAGCGCGCATGTTGCGAGGATCCGCTTGCAGCGCCTTGTGGTAGTTTGCCTCGGCGTACTCGGAGTTGCCGCCCCGCACACCGATCTGCGCCGCCATCAGGGCCGCAGTGGTGTTGGTCGGCTCGATCTCCTGCACGCGTTCGACATAGGGCGCGGCCTCATCAAGACGCTTCTCGCGCACCAAAGACACTCCATAGGCCAGCATCGCCCGGGTGTCCTGCGGGTCCGCTTCCATCATCATTTGCAGTTCGGCGCGGGCCTCGTCGTTGCGGCCCTCCTTCATCAGGCTCCTGACGTAATTCATCGCCTCGTTCTGGTCGCCCCCGACCTGCTGCACATTCGGGGTCCAATCTGGGGTTTGGGACATCGTCCGCACTCCTTCCTGTTTCGTTGAACGACTTCTGTCGCTCTTATGACTTCAATCAATCATTGCGCGCTGATGGCCGCGCCTCGTTCCTCATTCGGCGCCGAGGGTCCCGGCGCCGTCTCCTGATCTGCTCCGGGCCGCCCGGATTGGGGCGGTCCGGTCTCTGCCAAACGGGGTTTCTGCCCCGGGCGCGGCAGTTCGCCCTTGGCTTGTGCAGCCTCAACTATAGCACGAAGCCCCTCGGCAAAGGGAACCGAAGGGTAGAACTTCAAATGCGTTTTTCCCTTCGAGATATCGTATTGCTGCACATATCGACGCCAGACGCGGGTCCGATCCGGATCCATATCGTCATTGGTCGCCCGTCCGATCGCAATCCGGGTCATGCGCCCGATATCGCGATAGCTTACAATGTCTGGCCCTGCGACCGTGAACGTATCATTCCTTGCATCCGCCTCAAAACATGCCCGCAGGATCGCCTCGGCCGCATCGGAGACATGCACGAATTGGCGCGGAAACTTGCCCGCATCATCCTGTCCAAAATCCGGATCCGGCGCCTCCGCCTTGACCATCTGGTCGATCACCGGATCTCCGATCCCGTATACCAGCGCGAGCCGCAGAATGGCATGCTCATATCCGAATTTGCGACTGTAGAACCGGGTCAGGTTCTCACCGGCAATTTTGGTCATCCCGTAGTCGGCAAGGTCATTTCCACCGTCAACACGCAAGGGCGCGCTCTCATGGATCGGCCACTCCTTCTCGATGAACTGGCTCTGGTAACACGCAACGGAGCTACAGAAGACAAACCTCGTGCAGGCCTCTGCGCCGTTCACCGCCCGCAGAAGCTCATGGGTTTGGGCGACATTCACCTGGCGCAACTGCTCGTAGGGTCCCGATGAGGGTTGCTGATCTGACATGTGCAGGACGATCTTCGCGCCTTTGACAAAGGCATCGCGCGTCTCGGCATCGCCCAAGTCCCCGACCATGATCTGCAGGTCAGGCTGAGGATCAAGCTTGTCAGCGCGCCCCTCTGTGACCAACGCACGCACTTTGTAACCCTTGGCCAAAAGCTTGGGCAGCACATGGCGCCCGAGATAGCCGTCCGCCCCCAGGACGGCCACATCGCACGCCATATCGGGGGCTTGCGCGGGCACAGTTTGAGAGCGTTCTGGCGGGGTATAGGGCTGGATCCCGTCATCCCCCAACAGAATCTCGGTGCCGCCATCGGGGTTCTCGACATATTGCCAGCCGGACGCAAAGCGCGCCGGGCTTTTCCCGCCAAATACGTTCGCTGTCCCAACCGCGAGGCCATGGGGCGTCGATACCATCGTCCGCCCGCCGTAATTGTAGGGATTGTTGAGCCCGTTGATCGTCACCGGCTGCCAGTTCACGCCGTCTTTCGTGCGCCAAAGCTCAAAACCCCCGCCAACCTCGGCCAGTTGTTCGAAGCTCACCGCATCCACAAGGCGCTTGGCGGTAGGTGACGGACGGTGCGCGTATTGCAGGAAAACCGACCAGTCAAACGTCGTCACATAAAGCCAGCCGTCATGGACGCACATGCGCCATGTGTAGCCAGAGAAGATATTGTCGAAACCCGGCGCGATTCCGGAAAGCGGGTACTTGAACCCGTCCGGCGTGTCACGTGGCATCCCGATGAGCAGGTCCCAGCTGTCATCCGGCCAGATCCGGATGATTTCGCCCGCGCCGGGCCCAACCAGGTTGGTCCGGTCATAACCGCCATTCTGAATAGAGGAACCGACATAGAGAGCGCCATTGAACTCAACCATGCCCATGGCAATCTCCGAGAGTGGACCACGATAGGCCCCTTTCTCGATCACCCGACGCCATTTCAGGGGGCCGTCACCACAAGGCGGCGTGGTCCAGACCTGATAGCCCTCATAGTGGTTGAACGTCCCCGCATAAAGTTGGTTATTCGCCTTTGACATCATGAAGATGCCGTTGTTGGTCTTGTCTCCGAAGCCCAGATCGCAGGCCACTTCCCAATTCCCCGGCTTCGGATCATTGGAGCGTTTGAGGACCCCGGTGCGGTTAGAGTTGAACTGGATGCCTTCCCCGGCCGGCGGCGCATAGAGGTATCCGTCGAAATCCACCAACTCGCGAAATGTCGAGATGTTGTCATTGCCGATGCCGGGCTCGCAGGCTGGCTCGAAATTCAGCCCGTCCTCGGAGCGCAGGACATGAGCCGCGCAACCACGCAACACCGTCGACATGGTCGACACATAGAGGTTCGGCTTGCTATCGGACTTACCCTGGAACACGCGCATGCCGCGATATCCCAGGTCGCGCGGCGCCTCTTCCCCGGTTTTGCCTTCGATCAGGGGGGAGCGATAGGCGAGTTCCCAACTATCGCTCTCGGGCGTCCAGCGCCAGATCTGCCCCTGCATATCGAGATCCCGTACATTAGGCGGGACATCCACGGGCCAGGGATCTAGTGCGGGCGGGTCGATGGGTGGGAAAAGGTTGAGAAGTTTGAAAGAGTTGCGGGTCATACCGCAATAAAGGCGGCCCTCGAAATACTCCATGCCATGAACATAAGCATTCGCCGGATCGCCGATGCCGTTCTTGGCCAAACGCCGGAAATTTCCTGCGGTCAGCGCCGGTCCCGCATCCGGATGCGGCTGGCGACCACGCGGAACCTCATGAGGGACAGAGGCGGCGATTTTCTTCGGCTTCGTCAAAATCTTGCTCGCTCGGTTTGTCTGCGACGGAGGGGTCGGACCCGGGTCTCGGGGGCGTCTAGGGCATGTAACAAGGCTTCGGGCTTCAACAAGGGAAAGAAATGTCCTGCATTGGGCACCGTCACGGTAGTGGTATCCTGCATCAGACGCTCCAACCCGTCGCGGGTCTTGAGGTAGCGAGAGCGGGAGCCATAGATCAGGTCCACCGGACGGCGCACTTTGCGGATCTTGTCCTCTTCCAGCCCACGCTGATCATGCATTTCCTCATGGGCATTGGTCC
This sequence comes from Pseudomonadota bacterium, assembly GCA_038746545.1. GTDB lineage: Bacteria > Pseudomonadota > Alphaproteobacteria > Rhodobacterales > Rhodobacteraceae > Dinoroseobacter. Next base: position 166,450 of record JBCDKN010000005.1, on the reverse strand, counting down.
GCGCCATCAGCTCTCGCCATCGCCGCATGGCCCGCGACGGCCGACGTTTGGCCCCAGTGCTCACTGGCATCGCCGACAGAACAGCCGCATCTCCGAAGCCCCCCGGCTGACCATTGGCGCCATTGGCATCGGTCTCCAACAGCTCCTCGAAGAACCCGTGCGCCACGCGCGGCAACTCTCCTTCGATCACGATCCCTCGCGCCCGCAGGCGTTTTTGCAAGGATGGCCAGGCGCTCGTGTCAGATAGCGGAGGCATGGCCTGCAGCGAGGGCACCCAGGCATCCGCGAGGGTCAGTCGCCGCACCTTGCCCGCATCCAAAGTCGCTACCGCCAGAGCAACTGCGCCGCCAAAACTATGCCCGATCACGTGGGCATCCTGAATCTCCAGATGCTCCATCAAGGCGATCACATCCCCGGCGAGATCCACCGTCCGATACCCCTCGTCGGACATGGCAGAAAAGCCGTGCCCGCGCAGATCAAGGGCCGTCACACGGCAGGTCTCCGCGAGTTTCGGGGCCACGCGGAACCACCAAAACGCAATGTTGCAGAACAGCCCATGGATCAGCACCACATCGGGGCCAGTCCCGATCTGCTGGTAGTGGATGGTCTGCCCGCGGAGGGACGCCCTCGGCATGATCCTACAGGTATCCCAAGGATTTCAGACGTTCGCGGATCTGCTCTTCGGCATCGCCAGTGAGCGCGGCGTCATCGGCTTCGCCCGCTGTCGCTTCGTCGCTGTCTGTATAACGCACAGGGTGATCGGTTTTGTAAGCATCAGCGAAGGCTTGAACGGCAACCTTCCCCTCCATGTCCGATGGCACCTCGACACCACAGGAATAAAGCGCCGTGGGTGCCACATCCGCGATAAAGAGCGGATCAATCCGGGCCCCGGCCTCAATCCCTGGCCCCGTAGCGACAAAAATCCCATCCGGATGGTGCGTGGCATAGGGCACGCGCCGATCCTTGATCGGCTGATCGGCGCGGAGCACCGACAGGAAGCTGAAATCATGCAATTGCAGGGTAAGATCCGGGGCGCGGTCCGTCTGGGTGCCCGGGAAGGCATCCTCACGTTTGAAAACCGATTTGATCACTGGCTTGCCGGTGTCGGGGTCCTTGAAAGCCAGAAGTTGTGCGATCAGATCGTCGCGAAACGCCTCGTATTCCGCGTCGGTCACACCCGGATCACCCGGGTTCGCGGCGCGGCGAATGAAGATCGCATTGGAAGACGAGCTCAGCGAATAGGCCTTGGTGCTGCCCCAATCGATCAACGTGCTCGCCTCGGTATTCTCGTCCAGCGCCACACGACCCTGGTCATCCATAGGTGTGCCTTCGTTCCAGGACAGAAGACCCGCATGCTCAAGGAAGGTATTGGCATAGAAGATTCGCGTTCCGGACCGTGTAAAGCCATGGTCTGACACGATAAACACCTGCGCCTGGGGACCAGCCTTGTCGATGATCTGAACAATATAGTCATCAACGTTGCGGAAATACTGCAGAACCAGTTCGCGTGCCGCCACAGACTCCGGGGTCATGTGGTCATCGCGGGTGGCCGGATCGATCAGGTGCCAGCAGAGATGCTGGATGCGGTCCACCCCGTCAAACAGCACCGCGGTCAATTCGGAGGGCTCCTCCTCCATCAGGGTCAGGAGAATATCCTGCCAGCGCTGCTCCCGCGTGATGTGGAACTCTACCCAATCCGTCAGCTGGTTCTCGGACAGGCCCTGCACCGCTTTGCGCTCGTGCTGCCAATCCGTGGACATCTCGGACGCCTTGAAGACACCCTTGGCCTTGAGCATCTTGAAGGTCTCGCGCGGATGGATTGCGCGGCCAAGATAGGACCAAGGCACATAGCCCGGGATCACCACGCCATCGATCGGTTTGGCCGGGAACATCACCGGATAGTTCAGGGTCGTCGCCCGCTTGCCTGCGGCACTGGCCAATTGCCAGATCGTCGGCACCTTCACATCCGCGGAGGTGGCCAGCGTATAGCTCGGCTTCGAGCCCTCGCGATCTACGCGGATAAAGTCAAAGACCCCGTGATTGCCCGGGGATCGGCCCGTCATCAGCGTTGCCCAGGCGGGCGGCGTCAGGGGGTGGATGGTCGAGGCGAGGATGCCGCGGGCGCCCTCCGCCATGATCTGGCCGAGATTTGGCATGATCCCATCGGCAACCAGATGGTCGAGCATATCGTAGGTCGCGCCGTCGAGACCGATGATCACGGTTTGAATGGTTGTCTCTGACATATCCAGTCCTTCCTCAGGCGTTCTGTCGGGCACTCAGCTCGACGACAGATTTTAGGATATCGTCTACGGACATATCCTTAAGAAGTCGGTCCTCTTCGCGCATCTTTCGGAAGAGTTGGTCACCGAGGCCATAATTCTGCTGCAGCTCCGAGATCAGATAGACAAGGCTGATCGATTCCACACCGAGGTCGAGCACCTTGCTTTCCGGGGTCAGCTCGATCTCGTCCTCGCCCAGATCATCCGCAAGATCCTCAAAAATCTCCTGCATCACCTTGTAGGCGTCATCATATGTTACGGCAGCCATTTTCTGTTTCCTCTGCGCTAGTGCGGTCATCAGTCATGCGGTCTGAGCACGACAGCGGCGATGAGATCGGGGGCAATCTCGGCAAGTCCAGTCACCGCGATATCCAAATTTAGAGACCGGTCTCGAACGACGGCCGGGCGGTCGCCCTGTGCATCGCTCTGGGCCTCGAATCGATCAAGGGCTTGGGCCAATCCAACCCCAAAGCTTTTCCCAACTGCTTCCTTTGCGCACCAGAGACGGGTGCTCATGCGCGCTTGCGCGGCGGGATCGGTCTGTGCCGCAATCATCGCGCGCTCGGCGGCGGTGAAGGCGGTCGCCAGAAAGGCAGACGTGCGCGGCGCGATCCACTCGAGATCAACGCCAACCCCGGCATAACGTGCGGGATCAGCAGCCACGGCGATGGCCTGCGCCCCCTTATGGGCGATCGAGATCAGCGGCGCACGGCCCCAGGCCTCGGGGAAGGCCGGGTCCAGGATCGGTCCATCATCTTCGCCAGGCACAACCAGCGGCAGATCCGCAGGAGCGATCGCCAGCCCGAGACAGGCCCGCACAGCATCCTTCGCAGCCGCTCGCCCGCGCAACCACTCCCACCGGCGCTTATCCGTTGCCTGCGCCATTGCGGCGAACGCGTCCCGTTCCGAAGACGACAGAAGAAGTCCGGCCAAGACCTTGGCCCAGATTCCGCCAGAGCCATCGAGCAAGTCATCGGAAATGTCGTCGCACGCCATCAGCGATACACCTTCCGGCAGCGCAGCACCGCCCGGCAGTGGCAAAGGTCGCGACAGCGGGTTCTGCGCCGGTGCCAATCTGGCCTGAAAGAACCGATCCGGAAGTTCGAACCGCTTGTCCCACCAGCCCTCGATCCGGCATTGCAGACGATTGTCGGCGGTCACCACGTCGATATAGGCGCGCATCTCGTCACCGCCGACAAGGGCGATCTGAGCCCGACAGCGCGCTCGTTCCCCGGGGGCGAGACGGGGCCGGAAAACGTCCAGCCGCTCCACCCGGAAGGGGAAGATATGGAAGGCCTCTGGCAGCATCTCCGCCGACCAGACCCCCACCAATTGCCCCACCGCATCGAGCGTAATCGCATCGGTTTCGAACACGGGATTGGCGATCCCCGAATAGAGATCCTCGTGAGGCAGGCCGACCAGCGTGCCTTCGACACCTTCGGCGCCGACCACATCCATGTTTTCAACCGCCCAGAGCCTAGGACCATGGAACATGATGCGCTCATAGACATCCGATTGGCTCCAGACCACGTCGCGGGGCGCGCCATAAGACAGCGCCTCGGCCAACGGGGCTTCCGCATAAGCTGGAGCCAAACGCACATCTGCCTCGATCAGGATCGGACGCAGGGCGGGTCCATCTGCGGTGCGGATCCGGACCCGCACAATGGTCTCGGACCCATCTTCGCGCAGTTCCGCCTGAGCCTCCACCACCAGGGGTGGCGTGTCGAGAGCGAACCACCGCGAGGCACGCACCTCCGTCATGCCCACCACGGTGAGGGTCGGGCACAGGGCGGCCGCGGTCTCGGCCAGCGCCTCCATCGAGAAGGTGAGCGGCACGACCGGCAAGCCGGTCAGGGCCGGGTCCTGCTGTGACAAGCCGCGACCAAAACTGTGATCTTTGAGATAGGGCGCAGTGGCCGGATTAATCTCGATCCGTGCGGTCAGGCTTCGTCCGTCGGGCGCCGGCGAGACCGAAGACAGCATCGGAAAGCGCTGCGGCGCAGCTTCGGCGACGGGCGCTGGCGCGGCAACAGGCGCCGGGGTCACACCGCCAAGATAGGCCGACATGATCTCGGTCTCGGACGCAAGAAATGTCTCAAGCGTGCTGAAATACGCATCCACCACTTCGGTCGCCTCTGCGGTGGCAGGGATAGTGGACGGGATCAATGGATGCTGGGCTGTCGCGGCAGCCGGAACCTGGGACGCAACGGGCGCTTGCGGCGAGTTGGCCACACTGGACTGCGCGGACGTCGCCGGTGCGGTCAGGGGCGCCGGCGCAACGGGCGGAGATGCGGCAGGCGCGTCGACCGCCTTCTTCGGGTCAGAGGCAGCAGGCGACGGGCGCTCTGGAACCGTTGACAGATCCATGGGCTGCACGCCCATCTTTAACACTTGCGGACGGCTCGGTCCGCTATAATCCGGCGCGCCATCCACGGGCGCTTCAAACGCGGACAGATCGAGCGAGACGCCCTCGACCACAAGCTGGGCCGCAAAGTGATGGAGCTGGTCCAACCCCTTTACCGACGGCGTATCCACGGCCACAGCCAGATGGTCCTGCCCGCGAAGGATGTCATTCACGAAGGCTGACAGATTGTTCCGCGGCCCACATTCCACAAAGATCCGCGCGCCATCGGCGTACATCTTCTGCACGGTCTCGACAAACCGTACGCGTCCCGACCACTGCTCTGCCGTTAGTGCACGAATGGCCTGCGGGTCTTGCGGAAAAACTTCGGTGCTCAAGCAAGAGTAAACGGGGCGATCCGGCGGCGCGATCTCCATACCCTCGAGGAACGACAACAACCGCTCGCTGAACGGCGCGAAGGCGGGGCTGTGATAAGCGCGGGCAAATGGCAAAAGCTCTTCAAACCCGCCAAGCGCGGGGGCGAGGCTCAGCGCATAGTCGCGCCCGGCATCAGTGAAGGCCGCGACGACTTTCTGGTTTGGGCAATTGTCCATGGCCAAGTAAACGTCATCGCGCCCGGCCAGCTTATCCTCCAGCGCGGCCCCATCCACCGCCCCGAGCGCGACCAATGCGCCCTCGGCGATGAGACCTTCTGCCGACAGAACCTCATAGTGATCGTTCAGCGCGCGCATCTCCTCCTGGAGCTGCGCCATGTCCGCGCGCCGCGTTACCCCACCTGCATAGAGGGCGGAGTACTCCCCGGTCGAGTGGCCGACGAGCATTTCAGCGCGCAAACCGATCTCATCATAGAGCGCAGCCACCGCCTGGTTTGCCGCAAAGATCGCCTCGGGACCGATATCCATACGCCAGAGCGCGCCGCCCTCCTCCGCCGTGTCGGGCGGCGGGAAAATCACCTGACTGGGCAGTAAGTTCCGGCTGTGCCCGGCAAACGCGCCGTCCACCAAATCGAACCAGTGTCGCATGGACGGTTTGTGCAACATCAGGTCGCGTAGCATGCCCACATGCTGGCTGCCCTCGCCCGGGAACATGAAGGCCACCTTGCCTTCGGCTCCCAGCGGCTTGGCGTTCAGGTAAGCGCCTTTGCGATCCTTGAGCCGGTCCTTGCCCTTGCCGATCCGGGACAGGATCTTGTCGATCTTGCTGGCCGCATCAGCAACGTCACGAGCCACGACGGCCGCGCGCCAAAGACCACCATCGGGCACCGCGTTCTGGCCACGGGCAACCTCTGCGAGCGGGGTGCCACCGCTGAGCGCGTCGCGGATGTCGGTCAGCCGCAACGTCAAGCCCGCCGCATCGGGCGCAGAGGCCACGAGTAACTCGCTGCTGCGCGTCAGGTTCGGTTGCGGTTGGGGGGCTCCGTTGTACTCTTCGAGAACGACATGGGCGTTGATACCGCCAAACCCGAACGCGTTGACACCGGCCCGGCGCGGGGTAGACGCACCATGAATCCAGGGCCGCGTCTCGGTATTGAGATAAAATGGAGAGTCGTCGATCCCGAGGCCCGGATTGGCTTCGTCCAGAAGCGTCGGCGGCAGGGTCCGATGGTAAAGCGCCAGCGCCGACTTGATGATCCCCGCAGAACCGGAGGCGGGCAGGCAGTGACCGATCATCGATTTGACCGAGCCCAGCGCGCAGGATGGGGCCTCGCCTTGGCGCGGGCCCATCAGGCCGGTCAAAGCCTCAACCTCCGTGGCGTCGCCAAGCGCAGTAGCCGTACCATGAGCCTCGATCAGGCCGACACTGTCCGGACTGATCCCGGCATCCTCATAGGCTCGCTGGAGCGCCAGTGTCTCCCCCTCAATGCGCGGGGCGAGAATGCCCAGCCCCTTGCCGTCGCTGGCAACACCGACGCCACGTACGAGCGCGTAAATCCGGTCTCCCGCCGCCTCGGCGTCGGACAAGCGCTTGATGCACATAAGGCCCACGCCCTCGGCAAGGAGCGTACCATCCGCATTCGCCGAGAAAGGCTTGATCGCGCCCTTGCGAGAGAGCGCCTCAAGCTGACAAAAAATCTGATAGATGGGCGCGGGGGTTGAGGCATGGACGCCTCCAACCACCGCCATGTCGCAGCGCCCCGCGCGCAGATCGGCCACACCACGATCCATCGCGATGAGCGAAGACGCGCAGGCGGCATCTACAATATAGTTCGCGCCCTTGAAATCGAGCCGGTTCGAGATCCGGCCCGTTACGAGGTTGGGCACGAGCGCCGGGGCCATTTCAGCATTGAAAGGCGGGAGAGAGGCCTTGAGCTGCGTCTTGACGTCGGCCAGCTCAGCCTCAGACGTATCAGGATGCAACTTCTGCAGGATCGACAGGAACCGGTCGATCATAATCCCGTGCTGCACGACGCTTGTGAAACCGCGATTGATATAGGTGCCTCGACCGAGGATCACCGCAACACGATCCCCGGGGACCGGGCGTGTTTCGAACCCCGCATCCTGAACCGCATCTGCAGCGACTTGCAGGGCAAGAAACTGGTCAGGCTCCCCGCCATCAATGGAATTGGGCATCACGCCGTGGCGAAGGGGGTCAAACACCGCGAGGTCGCGGAGGAACCCGCCACGCTTAGTGTAGATCCGATCATTTGCCTTGCTATCCGGATCGAGAAACAGATCGCCACACCAGTCATCCGGTGCGTCGGCGACAGCGTCTACCTTATCGGTAATGTTGCGCCAGAACGTGGATGTGTCAGGGGCCTCGGGGTAAATGGACGCCATCCCGACAATCGCGATCGGTTCGTTCTCCGGCGGGCGCGAAGGCCCACCATGTGATGTCATTCAGCGGCCTCTCTTGTACCACCCGCACCATATGCCGCGGCATAAGCGTCTGCATCGTCTTCCCAAGGGCCCCTACCCCAGACGACTTCCGATGCGGCGCCATCACCACGCGTGATTTCAAACTCGAGCGCGCGCACTCCCAGGTAAGGGTCGATCGGCTCAATCTTCATGGCATCAAACTGTGCCTTGATCTCGGGCGACACCATCCCGCCGCTATCCCAAGGACCCCAGCTGATGGCGGTGACACGCCCCGCCCAGTGCGCATCGAGTACACGGGCCAGTTTCGACACGGTCTCGTTCGCCGCGCCGTAGTCACCTTGACCCCGATTGCCGAACCGTCCGGCCACAGAGGTGAAGAACACGAGAAACTTCAGACTGTCTGGCCGCAAAGCACGGCTAAGGGCAAAAGCGCTCTCGGTTTTGGTCCTGGTGACGTTGTCAAAGCTATCCACAGTCTTATCGAGCAGAAGCTTATCCTCGATAACTCCGGCACCGTGGATCACCCCATCAATCCGACCGAACCGGTCATAGAGCACCCCCACCAACGCCTCGAGCGCATCCTGATCCCGCACATCACAAGCCATATACTCAGCAGTGGCGCCTGCCTCTTCGATACTTGCAAGCGCAGCGCGAATATCGCGAGCCTTGAGCAAGGCGTTGAAGGCGGCCTCAATCGACGCAGGCGTCACCGCACCGCCCGCCGCCTTGGTTTCAGCAATCAGCGCGGCCTTCAAAGCGCGTGGATCACTGATCCCGGCGGTGGCTGCCGGCTCGTCCCCAGATGGCGGCTGCGTCGAGCCCGCCAAGATGAAATGGGGTTTGTGCAACTCGGCCAGATGGCGCGCAATCTTCGCAGTGATGCCGCGGGCGCCGCCCGTTACGAGCACAACCGCTCCGGGTTCGATCTTCAACACGACGCCCGAGTCTGCGCCCAGGGGCGCCGGTTCGGCAAAGAGCGCGTGACGTGCGCCGTCCAAATAGCCGATCTCGACCTCCGGGCCAGGACGTCCAGCCTCGGCGATGATCTCTGCGGCCCGCGTTTCCACCGAGCTTACCGCCGCGAAATCAACCGCTCGACAATGGACTGAGGTCCATTCCTTGGCCACGGTCTTGAGAAGACCTGGCGCGCCGCCCGAGGACGGATCGGCAGGGATCGCTCCATCGAAACCAAACGCACCACCCATTTGGGTTGCGCAGAGAGCGAGACCGTCCTGCCGGATACTCAACCCTTCGCCCAATGCATTTAGCAAGGTGTAGAATGCCCGCGTCGCAGCATCGACCGAAGCGCGCCACTCCTCGCGCGACATCTCCATGAAGCCGCGTGTCTTGGCCAAGGGGGCCAGATGCAAAAGCCCGGCAACGGAGCCATCCATCTCTATGACCGCAGAACGCAACGCCGCATCATCTCCGAAATCGAGCGTGCTCGGCTTGAGAAGACGCACGCTGCCGCCCTGCGCCTCGATATGCGCGGCGACAGCCTCCGCCACGCCGGTTTCATCATCAGTCACCACGTATGTGGCCCCAGCAGCCACCCAGCTCTTCGGTTGGGCAGCCGGGATCGGGCGGGCGGACATGATAAATCGCGGTCTCCAGGTGTCCGGCTCCAGCGCAGAAGACGCAGGCCCCTCGACCGGTTGCGCGGGCTCAGTGGGATCACCCGGCTGGAACTCGGCAACCACGGACATGAACTGCGTCACAATTCCGCGCACTGTGCGTTCCCGGGACACTGGTCCCATTTTCTCGCGCGCGGCGTCTCCCGCATCGGGAAGGAGGTCAGCGCGCAACGCGCCGAGGATCTCGACCCGCTTAATGGAATCCACGCCAAGATCCGCCTCCAGATTGAGGTCGAGATCCAGCATCTCGGTAGGGTAACCGGTGCGATCGGAGATCAGGTCCAGCAAAGCCACCGTCACCGTCGCGGGGATCAGTGTTGGCGTTCCGGCAACCGGTGTTGATTCTGCGACAACAGGCGCGGCTGTTGGGGTCGGACCGAACTCGGATGCCACATCCATGAACTTCGCCACGATCCCGCGCACGGTCCGTTCCCGGGACACTGGTCCCATTTTCTCGCGCGCGGCGTCTCCCGCATCGGGAAGGAGGTCAGCGCGCAACGCGCCAAGAATCTCGACCCGCTTGATGGAATCCACACCAAGATCCGCCTCGAGATTGAGGTCGAGATCCAGCATCTCCGTCGGATACCCCGTGCGGTCCGCAATCAGATCGAGTAGTGCCGATGTGACGGCATCCGCCGTGAGGCTCGGTACCGTTTGCGCTGCTTGAGAAACCGGGACTGGCGCAGGAGTGGCGTCGGAATACGGCGTCGCAAACTCTGCGACGACTTCCATGAACTTTGCGACAATACCTCGGACCGTGCGTTCGCGAGATACGGGACCCATCTTCTCGCGGGCCGCATCGCCGGCATCCGGGACAAGATCTGCACGCAAAGCGCCGAGGATCTCGACACGTTTGATGGAATCCACACCAAGATCCGCTTCGAGGTTGAGATCCAGGTCCAGCATCTCGATCGGATAACCAGTGCGATCCGAAATCAACGCAAGCAATGCGTCGCGCGCCTGATCTTCGGTGATCGCCGACGAGGCAGCATTCGCTTGTTCAGCAGTCACCGCTGGCGCGGCAGGTTTGGGTTGTTCCACGACCGGGGCTGGCGCCACTACGGATGGCGCTGCCGACGGTGCAACCACCGATGCAGGTTGTGGTGCAGGTACCGCCGCCGGGATCGGCGTCACGGCTGCTGGTGGCACCAATTGAGGGACAGCGGCGGGTGCGTCGGCGCTACCGCTCTGCAACCAATGCATCATAATCGCGCGATTGTTCTCGAGAAACTGCGCCATCAACTCCTGATGGCGTCGCATTACCGTCTCACTCATATCGTTTCTCGCTGAAGCAGGCACTCGGGATGTAGGGACAGAGATCTGTGTTGTTTTAACAGATTCGGGGCGCGCGGATGTGAGGTGAAGCGGCGCAGGGGCCGCGGGCGCCGATGGTGCTGCCGACTGCGGGTCTGGCGCAGATTGCGGAGCAGTTGTTGGAGCTGCGGTCAGCACCTCAGGGGTCGGGTCCTCTTCAATCCGGGCGGCAAAGCCACGACGCGGTGGTTCGCCATCAATGGGCCGCGCATTGGCCGCGTCGAGCTTCCACAGCATCGCACGCTGAGGGTGATCGGGAACCGTCAAATTCCAGGTCTTCACATCCAGACGCCGGGTCTCGCGCCCTGCCCAAAGCTGCGCAAGATCCAGTTTCAAGCCCGCTGTAGAAGCCCCGGCCAACAGGCACAGCAACTGCTGAACGCCAGACCGTCCCTTCATGTCGGCGGTTAAGGCAAGATGCGGTTTGCCGTCCAGAATGCGGTTCGTCAGGCGCGAAAGGACAGCGCCTGGCCCGATTTCGAAGAAGAGACGTGCGCCCGCGTCATGCATGGCCTCGACGCTTCCGGCGAAATTGACAGGGTCCACGAGATGCTCGGTCAGTTGCGCACGTACCTGTTCGGGCCCGGTCGCATAAGGAGCAGCGGTTGCATTGGCGAAAACGTTGGTCTGAGGCGCGGCAATCGTGGCCGCAGAAAGGGCGGAGGCCAGCAGATCGCGGGCCGGAGCAACGCAGTCCGAGTGGAAGCCGCAGGCAACTGGCAAAAGCTTCGCACTCAACTCAGCATCGGCGAGACGCTGCTGCGCAGCGTGAACCGCTTGGGTTGGTCCCGCGATCACGGTCTGATCGGGCGCGTTCATATTGGCAAGCGTTATGCCTTCAAGATCTCCCAACGCGGCGCGCACGGCCTCAGGCCCCGCATTCACAGCTGCCATTGTTCCGAGATCATCGCCACCAGCCTTGACGATTGCATCACCGCGCGCATGCGCGAGGGCCATCAGCGTATCAGCATCGAAGCTCTCGGCCGCATGAAGCGCCGTATACTCCCCAAAACTATGACCCGCGAGCTGCGTTGCTTCGAGACCGAAGCCACGGACAAGATTGAGCACCGCATGGGACACCGCGCCGATGGCCGGTTGGGCAACGAAAGTCTGCTTGAGAGCCTCGATCTGGGCATCATGCTCCGCGGGATCGAGGGTCGGGCGCGGATAGATGTAGTCCGAGAGGGGCTTTTCCAGACGACCCGCGAGGCTGCGGGTGGCCGCCTCGAGATCCTCGCGCAGTTGCGGAAACGTCATGGCGAGATCCGCTGCCATGCCAGGATACTGCGAACCTTGCCCGGGGAAAAGGAAGGCAACCTCTGCCGATGTCAGTGGCGCATCGGATGAGAAAAACGCGCCCTGCGGATCAATCGAGCGCAGATCTGTCTGATCACCACGGAGCCCTTCGGCCGCACGAGACATCCGCGCGCTTGCATCATCCAGCGAACTGGCCACGATGGCGAAGCGCGCCTTGGCGGTCGGATCGAACAGCGCAGCGAGGCTTGCCGCAACATCCGCCGGTCGGATATCGCGCGAGGCCTGAGCCATCGCGGCAGAGGCGCGCTTCAGGTTGTCCGCGAGATCCGTCTGTGACTCCGCGGAGAACAGGAAAAGTTCATGGGACCAATTCTTGCGGAAAGGCGCCTGATGCTTGGGCAGGTAGCCACCTGTGTATTCCTCAAGAACGACGTGGAAATTCGTCCCGCCAAAGCCAAACGCACTCACCCCCGCGCGGCGCGGTGTCGGCGCGGTATTCAGCCATGGCCGGGTCTCGGTCATGACGTAGAACGGGCTGTTCGGAAAATCCGCAGACGGGTTCGGCTCGGTCACATTCAGGGTTGGCGGCAACACGCGGTGATGCAGCGCCATGGCCATCTTGATCATACCCGCACAGCCCGCAGCCGCCTTGGTATGCCCGATCATCGACTTGACGGAGCCGACGCCGCAGAACTGTGTCTCCGGGCGCGATTCCGCAAATACCTTCGACAAGCTCTGGATTTCGGTCCGGTCCCCGACCACAGTCCCTGTACCATGAGCTTCCACCGCGCCAACCGTGCCCGGTGAAATCCCCGCATGGTCATAGGCCCGGCGAAGCGCTTCCTGCTGACCTTCGGCGCGCGGCGCAGTAAGCGATAGATCCTTGCCATCGGAAGACCCGGCCACGCCCCGCATGACGGCATAAATGCGGTCGCCCGAGGCTTCCGCCTCATCCAAACGCCGCAACACCATCATCGCGAGCCCTTCGGAAATCGCGATCCCATCCGCGCTGGCGTCAAATGTCCGGCACTTTCCGCGCGGCGACAAAGCGCGCGTCTTGGAGAAGGCCACGAAATCAAACGGGTTCTGGAAGCTGTCGACGCCACCGACAATCACCATGTCGGATGTCTCATTCTCCAACTCACGCGACGCCATCATCACCGCCGCCAGAGACGAGCCACAAGCTGCATCCACCGTGAAATTGACACCGCCGAGATCAAAACGGTTGGCGACACGCCCCGCGATTACGTTAAGCAAGATCCCCGGGAAACTGTCTTCGGTCCAGTTGGGCAGGCGGGCATCCGCGGTTTCCGTCATGTGCCCATTGATCGCTGGCATGGAGGAGCGCACGGCATAGCGCTGACCCAAAGGCCCTGCCCCACCGCCGACGCCGATGATGACGGAGGTTTTGCGCCGCAGTTCCGGATCGTCGATCACCCCATCCTTGTAGCCCGCGTTCTCGAGGGCCTGCCGGACGGTTTCCAGCGCCAACAGCTGAAGCGGCTCGATGCTGGGCATCGTCTTGGGTGGGATGCCGTATTTGACAGGGTTGAAATCGATCTCATCGATAAACCCACCCCACTTGGAATAGATCTTGTCGGGGGCATCGCGATCTTCATCGAAATAGCGCCGCCAATCCCAACGCCGCTCGGGCACTTCCTCGATCGCGTCAACGGCGTCGAGAATATTCTCCCAGTAGCTTGCGAAATCGCGGGCTTTGGGCAGGATCGTCCCAACGCCCGTGATCGCAATGCGCGCGCCCGGCCGTTCCGGCATCGGCTCCACCCGCGCTTCGGGAGCAGTGGGCAACGCCTGCGCCAAGACCTCGTCAGCACCGGAACAGATCCCGGCATGCAGCTCTGCAATGCTCATGGGATCAGAATGCAGGCTCGCCGCCTGCCCGATCATATAGACGCCCAGTTGTTCCTGCGTGGCCGGGTCGACAGAGACATACTTCTCAGCCCCTTCGACCTTGCCGAATTCAGGGTTCCGGTTGATCCCTTTCGACGCAATGCGGGAGCGGCCCACATTGAATTTCTCAAGCGTGTCCTTGATCTCATCCGGATCGACGCTTGCCGCACGCAACCGCGCCTTCTCCGAGAAGAACTCGTCGACAATCGGGCTTTTGACCACACGTGTTGCGTGGCCGGGCGCGGATTCCAAAAGCATCGTCTTGGCGGAGGTCAGCGCCAGTTCCTGATACTTTTCAAGAACCGCGCCGGTCTCAACAGCTTCATGGGTCAGAATGTATCCCGTGCCGACCACCACACCGATCTTCGCACCGCGCGCTGCCAAACCTGCAGACAAGGCGGACACCATCGCTCCGGATTGCGCGTCATGCACGCCCCCGGCAAAGAGCAACTCGCAATCAATCTCAGCGCTATCCGGATAGTAGTCTTGGATCGCGTCAATGGCCTGCTGCCAGAGCACGGCACTCGAACGTGGGCCCACATGCCCGCCGCATTCTCGCCCTTCGAAGATGAACCGCCGGGCCCCACTCTCGAGGAAGAGCGCCAGCAGACCCGGGGATGGCACATGGAGGTATGTCGGAATGCCTTCCGCCTCCAACGCCAGAGCTTGGTCGGGGCGTCCGCCCGCGATCAGGGCAAAGTCGGGCCTATGTTCTGTGATGACTGCGGTCTGTTCTGCGCGCAAGTCGTCATCCACGAAGCCCAGGATGCCGACGCCCAGAGGCTTGTCACCAATCTTTGCCTTAGTTTCGGACAAAAGGGCTGCGCATTCGGCCTGCCGCATGAGCGCAAAGGCCAAAAACGGCAAAGCGCCGCCATCGGCAACAGCCACTGCGAACCCGGAGACATCGCTGACGCGCGTCATGGGACCCTGAATGATCGGGTATCGGGTGCCCGTCGTCGTGGTGAGCGGACTGCCTGGCGCAAGCGGCGCCATAGCATTGGCCTTGGCCACCAGGTCTTCCGCTGCGGCGGCAATTCCGTCGAGCGCAGCCTTTAACGTCCCAAAACGCGCCTGCAGCCCGTGGGCGAAGCCCGCATCCTGACCGACCAGCCACAGCGGGTCGTTCCCAGCTGACGACATGACGGCCTCGCGCACCGCCTGCCGGAAGGCGCGCGGATCGCTGTTTGGGATATCTTGGGCATCCAGGCTGCGTGCTGGCGCGTGGTCCGCACGCCAGAAGACACGATGCCCAGCACCGAAATCCTGACCCAGGCAATTGGTTTCACTGCCATCCATTCGCAGAACACTGCGACGCAAGTTTTCGGGAGCCTGCGCCTCTTCAAACCCGAGCAAAGGCCAATCGAGCACAACACCTGCGGCTCCAGCAACTTTGAGCGCGGCCGCCGTATTGGGCGCAACGCCACCGAGCGCATAGACCGGCAAGGTCGTGAGCTTGGTCAAACGCTGCACCAGCAGGAAGGTCGTATCGTCTCCAACCCGGCCGCCCGCCTCATGCCCCTTGGCCACCAACCCATCAACCAACAGACCGTCGAGTTGCGACAGGAGACTGTCATCCAAAACTTCCAGCAAGAGCTGCGCATTCGGCGCAACCGCCCGAAGGATCGATACGCTCTCGGCGAGAGCGCAACCCGTTTCCGGCACAAGCACAAGCAAGGAGGCTGATCTCAGCGCGTCACCGTGCCGCGCCACCAGCTCCGCCACGTCGGCCTGTGAAGCCTTCACTCCCCAAAAGCCCCGAGCCTTCACACAAAGCATCTGCAGCGCTTTGCCGGTCGCCTGCGCCGCAGGATCCGCATATTCCAGATCGAGAAGCCCGCCATGCCCGGCCCGGCTCGCCGAAATCGCGACAGCAGGGCTGATCACATTCGGCACAGACGACGCCAACACCAGAAAGTCACTCGAATACAGTGGCATAAGTTGCGCTCCCGAAAGCACTTTTTCAAACCGCCGCGCTCTGGCGGCACGCTTAGTGGGGCGACACCCCAAATTTCCAATGTCAACAGCCAAGATGGAAGACGTTCGCACCCAGCGCATCAACACGCGGCCCTGACCCGTCTCCTAAATCAAACGGACGTTAGAAAACCGTTAGGGCCGGCTTAAAACCTCGCTTATTTCAAAGCGGCACCGTACGAGGCACCTGAAATATTGCAATGCAGCAAATGTCACAGCAGCAAGCGGTCCCAAACTAGCTTCTCGTGGCATTTCTCGCAAGTTGTGTTGATCGTGGTGAGGATCTGGGCCGTTCGATCCTGTCGCAGTTAACCTCATTGTTTACTCATGCCGCCGCACGCGTTCTCCTCGCGCCGCATACTATCACTCACCAAAACTGTATCCAGACTCGCCGCTTTACGCAACGATATGATGACTTTGAAACGTGGAAATAGCGCAATCTCTGGGCGCATGCCTGATTTCGCGCCGCCATTGGGATCGCCACGCGGCCAATCGGAAACCGAATTGCTGTCGTGCCCTACTCCGCGGCAACCTCGGGCAAACTCCGGGCGGGACCCGATTGAATCATAAAGTCATTGACGCATGTCGCGATCTTGAAATACCCAGCCCGCGTATAGTGATCGCTGTCCTGGAAATCCTCTTCCAGCAAGAGCGTGTCCAGATCCACCAGATGCGCCTGATCCTGACCCTCGCAAAACGCGCGGCACATGGCGTTATAGGCATGCCGCATCTCACCGGTGCGTTCGGCCTGCGCACCGGTTTTGGTCGCAGCCGTCAGCAAGAACACTTGCGTCTTACCGGCGATGAGGCTCATCACCCGCTCCAAACTGCGGCGGGTCAGTTCAAGGCTTTCCTCGAGCGTGTATCGCCGGTGATAGAAGCTCTTGGCGAACCACAAGGCCTGATCGGACTTGATGAATTTCTTCAGGGTGCGCGGCGGGACCTTGATCAAGTACTCTCCGCCCCATTCCTTGCCGCCAAACGTAAAGAACGTGTCCCCCGGCACCGCGTAATAGAGCGAGAGCAGGACCACATCCGAGCCGCCGAGCGCTTGGTCCAAGGCTTCCATATCGTCATAGGACCAACCGGGAAATTTCTTCAGCGTTTGATCATGTTTCAGAGGCTTGCGAGGGTTCAGGAAGAAGCCCGGGTCATCGTAGCGCACGAGGTATCCGCGGTCTTCCTTGTTCACAAATTCATGCCGGTTCGTGCCGCAGTAGAAGGAAACCTGAAGAAGATCACAGCCCCCTACAAGGCACAGCGTCCGGTCGTCCTGCTCCGAGAATACCTGATCCGAGGAGGAGGCCTCGGAGATCCAGTCAACCTCTTCATGAACATCGAGCGGATTGGCGACGGGCCCCTTCACAGGGAATTCCGGGGCGCCGATCCGGCGCCAGACAAACTGCTCCACCCCCATATTGAGGGTCCGGCAGGAAAAGCAGAAATGGTGCATAGTGGTGCCGTTGAACTTCACCCGCGCCGCGAAGAACCCAACAATCCCGTAGTCGCCATAGCGGTCGGTCACCCGCACGAGCCCTGCATGAACACCGGAGGTTGCCAAGAGCGCATCCAACTCAGCGCGCGCATCCTCTGTCTCGACGCGCTTCTTGGTGAAGTTCAGCTGGTTGGTTCGGTTGATCAGCTCGAGCACGCGATCCATATGTGGATCAAGCTCGGTGATGATTTCGACCCGGATCTGCGATTGGCGCAGGAACGCCATATTATCGAGCGAGCCGGCCGCCTGCTCCGCCTGCTTGGTCTCGAGCATCTTGTACTGCGCCAGACGCGAATGCGCTGTGTCGTCCTTGCCCCTGAGCTGCGGCAGATCCAGAATTCCCGTCAGGTCGCCGGTTGCCTCAACGCACATCAGGCCCTCGTTGAAGAATCCGGCCTCCTCTAGATTCATATGATTGTCGTCCAGGAACAAGACGTTCAGGGCTCGGAGCTGGGCCCGCTCAAGGATGCTCGCGATCGCTTGGCCCTTCGGGGTCCAGTCAATATGGGGGAATACGAAATACTCCCAAACACCCAGCTTCTCGAGCGCTGCGCGGGCGGAGTCGAAATCGTTCTTGGAACAAATCGATGACATGATCCCGCGATCGGCCAGCGCCTTGATCATCCGGGTATGGGCATCCACCTCCGTCATGCCCCCTTCAGACAGAGTGCCGCGCCAGAAGGTCTCATCGAGATCCCAAATCACCAGTTTGACCTGAGACGTCACAGCTTCGAAGGTCGTGCTCACGTCACGTGCTCCTGTCTTCAAAGGCTCCGTTCAGGAGCTGATGCGGCCACAATGGGCCGCGCGCCTTCTGGCGCAAAATCACGCGGAATTCCCGCGGGTCACCGTGGGACCTGCGCCCCCGGTCTTGGCTGCTCTTCACAGCTTAGGCCTTGGATCGCACCAAATTGCAAATTTATCGTTTCCAACTTCCTAAAAAGACCAGAAACTCGCGCAGATCAGCCGTCTTCGTACCCAAAGAACTTGGCCATCTCGACCACATGGTCCGCAAATGGCATCCCATCCTCCCGCCAAGGCAGCGCCCCGGTGAGGGGTTCGGGCTTGGCCTTATAGGGGCGCAGCGCCGGTTTTTCCTGGAAACTCGGGTCGCCCCCCCAAGGCGCATTCTCGGGACCCGGCTGCGCGAACGGAGAGGTCTCCGGGTGCTTCATGGCCTCAACCGCTGCAGCGTCTGATGCAACCCCAACCCAATCGCAGATCTTCTTCAGCCAGTGATCCGGATCGGTCAACAGATCCTCCCCCCGAATCCGCATATGGCGGCCAGGCTCGATCGTATCGAGAAAATCCATGATGCGCTCATGGGCGACGAACCAATGCACTTGCGGGTCGAGCACTGGCGGCGTCATGCGCCGGTCCCAGGAGTCGCCAAGCGGCGAAGCGAGGATCATGGCGTACCATTCCGCCGTCATCATGGAGCGCCCCGCCGACATCGGATGCCGCGTGATATGCAGGTAGTTTGCTCCGGGCAGGATCTGATCCTGTCGGAACGGGTATTGCGGATCAGCGACGATAGACGGGCTTTTCTCGACAATTGCTTTTGGCGCGACAGCCGCCTGCAGCTCAGCCATGAGCGCTGCGGTCGTCATCCCCGGATTATTGAAGAGAAAGGCGCGCATCTCATCCACGCCCGCTTCGGTCACCTCGCCGTATTCCAACTGCGCCATGGCGCGCACGATGCCATGGGCGAGCCCATTGCGCCCGCCCCCGGTATTGCGCAGGAACTCTCCCACCGTTTCGCCCAGAGTCAGGTTCAACTCGGGCATGCCGTAATGCTCGGGATGCTGCCCCAGCATGCCCGCTGCGACTGTCGTGAAAGAGCGACCGGGGCCCAAAAGAACGAGGGGCTGCGCCATGGATGACCTCTTAAATTTCAGAGACTTGCGGCGCGCGGAACAGATCCGGACACCGTTTCGATAATGGGATCAATGAACCATGAACCCGAGAATGTTGCAATTGAAGGCTGCGCTCGGCACCGCGTCGTCTTGGCGCGAGAGCCTTGTCACAGAGTATGAAAGAGGAAAGCCCGAACCCGACCTTCAGGTCGTGCGAGCAGCCCGCGCATCGGCCCGCGCGCGGGCCTGCTCTTCGCGGCGCTTGGCGAGATTGGCCGCCTGACGCTCTTTCTGAAGCTTGAGACGGTCCTGTCGCCGTTCTTCCATGATCACCGCGCGACGTTTCTCGAACTCTTCGCGCTCTTTGGCCTTCTGGATACGCAGCTCTTCCGCGCGCACCACGCGCAAGTCCGACACCTCTTCATAAAGCGCAGCCAGGGCCTTCACCTCGGCCAGATACTGATCATCCCCGAGTGGGCCGTAGTCGATCCCACCCTCGGTGAGCACCAGCGAAGCCTGCTGCCAGTACGACCCGCCCATCTGCTCTCGCCATGTAGGGAAGGTCTTGTCCCGAATCATCTCGAGCGTTTCGCGTGGCAGCCAGAGGTTCTTGTCCAAAGCCAACCAGCGAAACCCGAGCCCCGTCCGCTCCAGCATCTGGAAGAGCGCCAGCATCTCGTTCCAGAGCGCGTCGGCATAATTCACCAGCTCATCGAAGTAGATGGGCAACCCAGGGCGCAGATGGCCCTTCGCCTCCAACGCAGTGAAAACATCCACCGTCGAGGAGTAGATGTCGCAATCGATATTCACAAACGCGACAGGTTTTTCATTCTTCTCGAGAAATCCCGGCAACGTGTCGGAGAAATACCCTTTCACCAGCTGCACGTTCTCGGGCACCTCAGGCAAATCGACGACCTTGAAGGGCTTCTGCCAGTCGATGCGACCGTCCTCGGGAAATCCTTCGAAACTGTCGAACCCGACCCAGGTCCGGTCTGGCTGCGCCGCTGCGCAAAGGTTGATCGACCGCCCCCGCCAAACCCCGAACTCGAGGCCCAGACCGGGCTGATCCGCCACGGTGTCAATCGTGGTCGGCAGCACTGTGGTCCGCGTCACCCGGTCACTCTCCGGAGCATGGAGCGCGCAATCCTTGAGCTTAAGCAGGTTGGCCAGCAAAAACGCCGCGTAGCGCTGGGACTCCGTCAGGTCGGTCACGTCCATACTCACCTCTCGGTCCGGGATTAATCAATGACACCGGTATAAAGCGATCTTTGCAAACCAACCGTAAACAGCCCTCCCGCAAACGCAAGCGCCCGGCTCGAACGGATCGAGCCGGGCGCAAAGCAGCCAGTGACCGAAAGGTCAGGCTTTCTTTTTCTTCTTGGGCGGCATCAGGTCCGTGATGGTGCCCTCGAACATCTCGGCGGCGAAGTTCACCGTCTCCGACAGGGTCGGGTGCGGGTGAATCGTGTGGCCAAGATCGACCGCATCCGCACCCATCTCGATGGCCAGCGCCACTTCGGAGATCAGATCCCCCGCCGCGGTTCCGACGATGCACGCACCAATGACGCGATCATCTTCGGGATCAAAGAGAAGCTTGGTGATCCCTTCGGAACGCCCGTTGGACAAGGATTTGCCCGAGGCAGCCCAGGGGAAGACCCCCTTCTCGTACTTGATGCCCTTGGCCTTGGCTTCGGTTTCCGTCATGCCACACCAGGCGACCTCAGGATCCGTGTAAGCCACGGAGGGGATCAGGCGCGCATCAAAATGACGCTTATGCCCGGCACAGACCTCGGCGGCCACCTTGCCCTCGTGCACGGCCTTATGCGCCAGCATGGGCTGACCTACCAGATCACCGATGGCAAAGACATGGGGCACCCCGGTGCGCTGCTGGCTGTCCACGGCGATAAAGCCGCGCTCATCCACGACCACACCGGCCTTCTCAGCGTCGATCAGCTTGCCATTGGGCTTGCGCCCAACGGCCACCAGCACCTTGTCAAAAGTGTCAGTCGTGACCTCGCCCTTGTCGTCCTCGAAGGTGACCTTCAGGCCCTTCTTGAGCGCCTCAACCGCAGTGACCTTGGTCTTGAGCTTGATGCCCTCGTACCGGCCCTCGATCCGCTTGTGCAGCGGCTTGACGATGTCCTTGTCGGCCCCCGGGATGATCTGATCCATCAGCTCAACCACGGTGATATCCGAGCCCAGCGCATCATAGACACAGGCCATTTCCAGACCGATGATCCCGCCGCCCAGCACGAGCATACGTTTCGGGATGTCGGCCAGCTCCAGCGCGCCGGTGCTGTCGATGATCCGGTCGTCTTCGGGAAGGAAAGGCAGGTTCACCGGCTCGGATCCCGCCGCGATGATGCACTGGTCAAAGCTGACATTGGTCACTTTGCCATCGTCATCTTCAACCGCGATCATGTTCGGGCCTGTGAACTTGCCATAGCCGTTCACGACCTGAACCTTGCGGCCCTTGGCCAGCCCGCCCAGGCCCCCGGTCAACTGACCGATGACACTGTTTTTGAAGCTGCGCAGCTCGTCGAGATCAATCTTCGGCTTGCCGAAGCTAACGCCATGACCGCTCATCTCCTCGGCCTCGGTGATGACCTTGGCCACATGGAGGAGCGCCTTGGAGGGGATACAGCCCACATTCAGGCACACCCCACCGAGCGATGGATAGCGCTCGATCAGAACGACTTTCTTGCCAAGGTCAGCCGCACGGAACGCCGCCGTGTAGCCGCCCGGGCCGGAGCCCAGAACCACAACCTCGCCATGGACATCGCCCGGACCCGTTGCGGTGCCAGTGGCCGCCACAGCGCTCGGCGCCGCGACTGCGGCCGCGGCAGGCGCGTCCTCGACGGGCGCGTCAGCCGCCCCCGCCCCGTCGAACACCATGATCACAGTGCCTTCGGAAACGTTATCGCCCTCGGCCACCTTGATCTCCTTGACCACGCCAGCGGCAGGGCTCGGAACTTCCATGGTCGCCTTGTCGGATTCCAGCTCGATCAGCGGATCTTCGGCAGAGACCGTATCCCCCACCGAAACCAGGATCGAGATGACGGGCACATCGGAGAAATCACCGATATCAGGTACTTTAACTTCCATCGATCCGTCTCCTTACCACATCAACTTGCGCATATCGCCGAGCAGGGTTTTGAGCGTCACGACAAAGCGTGCGGCCAGAGCCCCGTCCACCGCGCGGTGGTCATAGCTGAGCGAGAGCGGCTGCATCAGACGCGGCACAAACTCCTCGCCATTCCAGACCGGGGCCATCTTGGACCGGGTCAGACCGAGGATCGCCACTTCAGGAGCGTTCACGATCGGCGTGAAGGACGTGCCCCCGATGCCGCCGAGGGACGAGATGGTGAAGGTCGCGCCCTGCATGTCCGGACCTTTCAGCTCGCCTGCGCGCGCCTTGCCCGAAAGCTCCATCAGGTCCTTGGAGATGTCGACCAGCCCCTTGCGGTCCGCATCCTTGATCACCGGAACCATCAGGCCGTTCGGCGTATCGGCGGCAAAGCCGATATTGTAGTAGTCCTTCTTGATCAGCTTGTCGCCATCGGGATGGATCGAGCTGTTGAACTCCCAATGCTCTTTCAGCGCGCTGACAGAGGCCTTGATGACAAAGCTCAGAAGCGTGACGCGGTAGCCGTTTTCCTTGGCCATCGTGTCCATTTCCTTGCGGTATTTATCAAGGTCGGTGATGTCGGCTTCGTCATTATGGGTGACATGCGGCACGTTCAGCCAGGACCGGTGCAGCGCCGGGCCGGAAATCTTCTTGATCCGCGGCATCTCCACATCTTCGACCGGGCCGAATTTCGAGAAATCCACGACCGGGATCGGCGGGATCCCCATGCCACCAGCGGCAGCGCCACCTTTGGCAGGTGCCGGAGCGGTGGAGGACTTCAGGAAAGCGGTGACGTCTTCGCGCAGGATACGACCCTTGCGGCCCGACCCGTTCACCTTGCTCAGATCGATCTCCAGCGCGCGGGCAAAAGCCCTGACGGAGGGCGAGGCATGCGCCTTGCCGAAGCCTGCATCGGTGACCGGTGCAGGCGCTGCGGCAGCAGCAGGCGCCGGGGCCGGAGCAGCGGCGGGGGCCGCAGCCGGAGCTGCCGCAGGAGCGGCGGCGGGCGCCTCAGCCGCGCCCTCCCCTTCTAGGATCAGCAGCAGCGTGCCTTCAGAGACATTGTCCCCCTCGGCCACTTTGATCTCGGCGACTTTACCTGCGGCCGAGCTTGGGACCTCCATCGTGGCCTTGTCGCTTTCCAGTTCCACCAGCGGGTCTTCTTCGGCGACCACATCCCCAACGCTGACCAGAATGCTGATCACAGGTACGTCGGTGAAATCCCCAATGTCAGGCACTTTGACTTCGATTGCCATGTTCTTAACTCCTCTCGTCCCCAGCCTTAGACCAGCCGCGGGTTCGGCTTCTCGCCGTCAATTTCGTATTTTGCCAAAGCGTCCTTGAGGACTTTCTCGGTGATGTTGCCCGCCTTGAAGAGCTGGACCATCGCCGTGGCTGCAATGTGGTTCGCATCCACCTCGAAGAACCGCCGCAGGTTCACGCGGCTGTCCGAGCGGCCAAAGCCGTCGGTGCCGAGCACGGTGTAGTCCCCGGGCACAAAGGCGCGGACCTGCTCGGCATAGTTCTTCATGTAATCGGTGGCGGCGATGATCGGCCCCTTGGCTCCTTCGAGCTGCTGGGTGATGAACGGCACTTGCGGTTCGGCCAGCGGGTTGAGGCGGTTGTTGCGCGCAGCATCCTGACCGTCGCGGGCCAGCTCGTTGAAGCTGGTGGCCGACCAGATATCCGCGGTCACACCGAAGTCTTCCTCGAGCATTTCCGCAGCTTTGATCGCCTGAACGAGGATCGTGCCCGAGCCCATCAGGTTGACATGTTTCTTGCCCGGACGTGCGTTTTTCTTAAACCTGTACAGGCCTTTGACAATGTCATCCTCGACACCCATCGGCATATCCGGATGGCTGTAGTTCTCGTTCATCAGCGTCAGGTAGAAATAGACGTCTTCCTGATCCACATACATCCGCTTCAGACCGTTATGGACGATGACGGCCACTTCATAGCTGAAGGTCGGATCATAAGTGACGCAGTTCGGGATGGTGCCCGCCAGGATATGGCTGTGGCCGTCCTCATGCTGCAGACCTTCGCCGTTCAGGGTCGTCCGCCCGGCGGTCCCGCCCAGCATGAAGCCCCGTGCGCGGCTGTCGCCTGCAGCCCAGGCCAGATCGCCGATCCGCTGGAACCCGAACATCGAGTAGTAGATGAAGAACGGGATCATCGGGACGCCGTGGTTGGAATACGACGTCGCCGCCGCGATCCAGTCGGCCATGGCGCCGGCTTCGTTGATCCCCTCCTGCAAGACCTGCCCGTCGATGCTCTCTTTATAGAACATCATCTGGTCGGCATCCTCGGGGGTGTAGTTCTGACCCATCGGGTTGTAGATGCCCGCCGAGCGGAAGAGGCCTTCCATCCCGAAGGTCCGGCTTTCGTCCGGGACGATCGGCACAACTTGTTTGCCAATATTCTTGTCCCGCAAGAGCGTGGTCAGGATCCGGACAAAGGCCATGGTGGTCGAGATCTCGCGATCGCCGGTGCCCTTGAGCTGCCCATCGAATTTCGACAGGGCCGGGATGTCCAGCTTCGGCGTGTCGCGCCACTCGCGCTTGGGGAATTCCCCGCCGAGCTCTTTGCGGCGCTCAAGGATATAAGCCTTTTGCGCGTTGTTGAGCGAGACGAAGGGCGCCTTGGCCACGTCCTCGTCGCTCACGGGGATCTGGAACCGGTCGCGGAAGGCGCGCAGCTGATCCTCGTTCATCTTCTTCTGCTGGTGGGTGGTGTTCTGGCCTTCGCCAGCGGACCCCATCCCGTGACCCTTGACCGTCTTGACCAGCAGACAGCTCGGCTGACCCTTGGTGTCCGACGCCTTCTTGAAGGCTGTGTAAACCTTTTGCGGGTCATGACCTCCGCGCCGCAGCGCCCAGATCTGATCATCGGTCCAGTCTTCGACCAGCGCCGCGGTCTCCGGGTACTTGCCGAAGAAGTGCTTACGGATATAAGCGCCATCCTTGGACTTGAAGGTCTGGTAGTCGCCGTCGACGGTTTCTTCCATGAGCTGACGCAGCTTGCCGGAAGTGTCTTTCTCCAGCAGATCGTCCCAGCCCTTGCCCCAGAGGAGCTTGATCACGTTCCAACCGGCACCGCGGAAATCGCCTTCGAGTTCCTGCACGATCTTGGAGTTGCCGCGCACCGGACCGTCGAGCCGCTGCAGGTTGCAGTTGATCACGAAGATCAGGTTGTCGAGGCCTTCGCGGGCCGCGAGGTCAATCGCGCCACGGCTTTCAGGCTCGTCCATCTCGCCGTCGCCGAGGAAGACCCAGACCTTGCGGTCTGCCATGTCGATCAGACCGCGGTTGTGCATGTATTTCATGAACCGCGCCTGGTAGATCGCCATGAGCGGACCAAGACCCATGGAAACCGTGGGGAACTGCCAGTAATCCGGCATCAGCCAGGGGTGCGGATAGGAGCTCAGGCCACCGCCATTCACTTCGGAACGGAAGTTTTCGAGCTGTTCTTCGGACAGACGGCCTTCCATGAAGGAGCGCGCGTAGATCCCGGGGATCACGTGGCCCTGGAAGAAGACCAGATCGCCACCATGGATCGCGGATTTCGAGCGCCAGAAGTGGTTGAGACCAATGTCATACATGACGGCGGAGGAGGCGAAGGACGCGATATGCCCGCCATATTCCGAGGACACCTTGTTGCGGCGCACGACGGTCGCCATGGCGTTCCAGCGGTTGATCGTGCGGATGCGCCATTCCATGTCGAGATCGCCGGGGAACTCATACTGGTCATCCACGGGAATCGTGTTCTGGTAGGGCGTCGTCGCCGAGAACGGCAGCGTGGCACCAGCGGCGCGGGCTTGTTGCACCGCCTTGTCGAGCAGGTAATGCGCGCGATCCGCGCCGTCCCGGGCAATCACATCTTCAATGGCTTCCTGCCATTCCTGTGACTCGACCGGATCAATGTCGTGTTTGGTGTCAGTCATGGTCCTCTATCCCTCAGGAGCCCCGTTCGGAGCTGGCTCCAATTCGTTTAGCATTAAATCAATCGCAAAGTCTGGTTGGCAAAATGCCTCCCCCCTTCCGCTCACGCCCGGTCAGGCGATGTGCGATTGACGCTCCAATGTTCGTGGGCTTGTGTTAACACGGGGCCTATTAGGTCAGAACCCCTGCCAGATGCATAGCGCTACGCACCTGACGCATACCAATAGTTCAACATTAAACCTCCTCCAGTTTTTCGCCGTAATACTTGGCTTTCGACATCTTGCCAATTCCGGGATTCATGGAGTTCGTCGGATCCACCGACTTGTAGAACGCCGCCAGATCCGGCTTGGCAGGATAGAGGTGGCCGACATTATGCTCTGCCGGGTATTCCGCACCTCTTTCATCAAGCAATTCAAGCATTTTTGCCTTCAGTGCTTTGGCGTCGACACCCTTCTTCACAATGTAGTCTTGGTGCATGACGTGACACATCAGGTGGCCATAGTAGACCTTCCCGACGAGATGATCCGTAATCTCTGTGGGGAGCCTCTCAAACCAGTCGCGATCGTTCCGGCGCAAGGCGATATCGAGCGCAAGGATCTCTCCCACTTCGTTTGCATGAACATGGCCATAGCGCACAGCGGCACCAGCAGCAGCGAACCGATGCAGGCCCGCGATCTTGGCTTCTCGGGCGGTACAGATCTCAAACGCTGCATCGCGGCCATTGAAAAACGCCGGCAAGAAAGCCTCTGCTTCTTCAATGCCTCCATCATGCATCTTGAGAATGAGGTGATGCTCGTAGCGATCCCTATATTCCCGCAGGAACTTCGGCAGATGCTGAGGCCAGAGGCGCGCGGCAAGCTGCATGAACTTGTCGGTAAAGCCACGTGTGACGGATATTTTGTTCAATCGCGCATCCACGGCACCCTTCAGCGCGAAGAACATCGGCAAGCGGTCCGTCCCAAGCTTGTCGATCATAACCAAGGTGTCTTTGCCGTACTTGGCAGCGATATCAAAACACTCTCGGTGCATATACTCGGCAGAAACCGGCAGCGTTTCAAAGTTCTTCAGGATATGGCGCCGCAGTTCGGTCAAGTCTGCCGGATCGTTTGTCCCAATGTAGAAGACGCGCTCGCGATCATTGTTCGCAAATGTATCCAACCGAACGGCAAAAACCACGAGCTTGCCAGCGCAGCCAGACACATCATGAAGCAAGCGACTGTCATTGTTGTATCGCGAAGGCGTGTCTGACTCCACATCTCGCAGGATCGTGGTGTAATCAGGGTCGGACGCGTTGCGACCTTCGGGCGTGGGGCTGTTTTTGTCGTAGTCCCCTGCCTCTAACCGCGTCAGGATCTCCTCTGGCGTACTGCCGAGATCAATCCCGAGATTGTTCACAAGTTTCAGCTCACCATTGTGAGTGATCTGCGCAAACAGAGACAGTTCCGTGTAGCTTGGTCCTCGCTCACACAAGGAGCCGCCGGAATTGTTGCATACACCGCCAACGATCGAGGCGCCGATACTGCTGGATCCGATCACCGAATGCGGCGACCGATTAAACGGTCGCAGCATTTTCTCCAATGCAAAGAGCGTGGCGCCCGGCAAGCTCACCACTTGCTTGCCTTCTTGCAGCAGGTGGAGCCCATTGATCCGATTTGCGTTCAGCAGAACCACGCCTCGGTCATAACCGCCCTTAGGTGTCGATCCTTCGGTCAGACCTGTATTGGCAGCTTGCATGATGACGATTTTATCGGCAGCTACACAAGCTTTGAGCACGTTCCATTGCTCCAGCAAGGTGCCGGGGCGGACGACGCAAAGCGCGCCGCCCTCACCAGAGCGGAAACCTTTGCGGAACCGCTCTGTGTTTTTTTCATCGGTCAGCAGATAGGATTTGCCGACAATACCGCGCAGGGTGTTGAGGAGCTCTTGATCGGTCATGTGCCCAGCCTCCATCAGTAGGCTACGGATGGTAGCCAGGTTGCAAGTGCAGGCAGCAGGAACACCAGCGCCAACCCCGTCAGCTGCAGCAGGACGAAAGGAATGATCCCTTTATAGATGTCCAGCAGCTTGATCTCCGGCGGGCATACCCCCTTTAGATAGAACAGGGCAAAGCCGACCGGCGGAGTCAAGAATGATGTCTGCAAGGTGACTGCGACAAGAATGACGAACCACACGAGCGCCGGCTCGTCGATGACGTCAAATCCCGGGATATCGATGCCCAGCCCGTTCACGATCGGACGCATCAGCGGCAGCACGATCAGGGTGATCTCGATCCAGTCCAGAACGAAGCCCAAGAGGAACACGATGAACAGGATGAAGAGCACGGTGCCGTTCGGGCCGAGACCCGTGGAGGCGATCATATGCTCGATCAGCTCATCCCCGCCCAGCTCGCGCAGGACATAGGAGAAGACCGTCGCGCCGAGGAAGATCGCAAAGATGTAGGCCGTGGTGTTGAAGGTCGAAACTAGCACGTTGACAATTTTCTGCAGGGTCAGCTTCCGATACCCAAGCGCCAGCAACGTCGCGCCCAATGCGCCCACACCAGAGGCTTCGGTCGGCGTCGTGATCCCCGCAAAGATCGAGCCCAACACCGCGAGGATCAGGCCCAGCGTCGGCAGAACCGCGATCAGCACGTCCTTGACCGCTGCCCAATCCGGGGAGACTGCGCCCTCGGGCACCGGCGCCACATCGGGCTTCAGGTAGGAGATCACGAAGATGTAGATGAGGTAGAGCCCCCCGATGATCACCCCCGGGAAGACCGCTGCCATGAAGAGGTCGCCCACGGAGAGAGCCATCTGGTCCGCCATGATCACCAGCATGATCGAGGGCGGGATCAGTATGCCCAGCGTCCCTGAGGCGGACACCACACCGGCGGCCAGTTTTGGGGAGTATTTCTGCTCCATCATCGACGGCAAAGACAGAACGCCCAGCAGCACGACCGATGCCCCGATGATGCCCGTGGAGGCCGCAAGAATGATCCCGATCATCGTCACCGTGATCGCCAGACCACCGCGGGTCTTGCCGAAGAGGCGCTGCATCGAGGTCATCAGACGCTCGGCCACACCGGATTCGTCCAGCATCAGGCCCATGAAGATGAACATCGGAAGTGCCACGAGCACCGCGTTGGACATGGTCGCATAGACCCGGTTCACCGTGGCGCCAAGGGTCAGGTAGTCGAGCCCGGTCAGCGTGCCTTCGAGCCCGGTCCAGAGCATCAGGTCATTGTCAAAGAGGAAGGCAAGCCCGCAATAGGCGACACCCACACCCGCAAGGGTCCAGGCCACCGGGTAGCCGGTGAACAGAAGCGCGATAAAGGTCATGAACATGGCCACGACCAGTTTCTCCTCGGTGGTCTCCACCAGGAAGGTCAGACCGAACGCAACCACGGCAAAGGCTGCCATGGCCGCCAAGACCAGCCCCAGACCTTTGCCCGACTTCTCATCCTCATAGCCGACCATCAGCGCATGGATGTCATGGACCAGACGCGCGAGAGCAGCGACCGCCAGCAAGACAAAGCTCAGCGGGATGATCGCCTTGAACGCCCAGCGCATGGGCAGACCCGTAGGGCTGTCGGAGCGCTCATTCACCCGGTAGCTTTCGTAGAAATAGTCATAGCCCTGATCCACCATCAGATAGATGAAGGGCACGAGCAGGGTCAGAATCCCGATCACCTCGATGATCCTTTGGGAGCGGCGGCTGAGTTGCATATGCAGCAGGTCAACCCGCACATGGCTGTCGGTGACCAGGGCGTAGGAGATCCCGATCATAGTAACCGCCCCGTAGAAGTGCCACTGGATCTCGTCGAGTTTCGGGAAGTTCTGGTTCAGCAGATAGCGGAACGCCACCTGTGCCACGATCGCGGTGATGAGCAGGATGTTTGCCCACATAACCACGTGACCGACGCTTTTAACCGTCTTGTCGAGCGCGACGGCAACGGATTGCGTGTCACGCTCTTCATGTTCGAGCAAATGCTCATAGGTTTCGATTGGATCTTGGATTTGATTGGGCTGCACCGCCATTTGTCCTCTCCTTAAGTCCCCAGAAGGCAGGCGCAATTGCCCAGCCGCTTTTGTCTATGTTCTTGAAATTTCTGAAAATCAGAGGTGTGGGGCGGCGCGGGAATTGGGAGGGGGGGAGGTGCGCCGCCCCAGTCCAGACGCGTTACTGACGCGGCAGGAAGGCGTTCCGCTTCCAAAGGGCATAGCCTTCGCGGAATTCGGTCATGTCGGCGAGAACCTTGGCAAAGTACTCGTCATTGGCGGCTTCTTCGGCGGCCACTTCGTCCCAGGTGGTCCGGAACAGCTCGAGCATCTCGGGCGACCACTGCTTCATCTCAACACCGTTGTTTTCCACGTTGTCGATCAGAGCGGCGTGCTGGATCGCTTCACCTTCAGCAAAGCTGTCGGCCATGGAAGCTTTACAGGCGCTCTCGATGATCGCTTGGTGCTGCTCGGAAGCCTCGTTCCACACGTCTTTGTTGATCATCAGCTCGAACACGGTCGCTTGCTGGTGCCAGCCGGGGAAGTAGTTGAATTTCACCAGCTTGTGGAAGCCGAGGCGGGCGTCGATGGCCGGCATGGAGAATTCGGTCGCGTCGATGGCGCCTTTTTCCAGGGCCGGGAAGATTTCGCCGCCGGGCAGCAGGGAGGTGGCCACGCCAAGCTTCTGCATGACTTTACCACCCAGACCGAAGAAGCGCATCTTCAGGCCGTTCAGGTCTTCGGCAGAGTTGATTTCGTTGGCAAACCAACCGGACGTCTCAGGGGCGATGATTGCGCAGGGCAGGACTTTGACGTTGTAACCCGCCTGGTCATACATCTCCTGATAGAGGTTCATGCCGTTGCCGTAGTAAAGCCACGCCATGTATTCGCCCGCTTCGGGACCGAACGGCACAGCCGAGAAGAGCGGTGCGGCCGGGATTTTGCCCGCCCAGTAGCCAGCGGTGGTGTAACCGGAGTTGATCTTGCCCGAGGAGACCGCATCGAGGATCTCGAAGGCCGGAACCAGTTTGCCGGGCTCGTAGACCTTCATGCGCAGCGTGCCGCCGGACATGGTCTTGAGCGCCTCGGCCACACGGGGGATCGGGGATCCGAGACCCGGCAGAGCGGTCGAGAAGGCGATGGGTGTCTTCAGCAGCATCTTGTCTGCTGCGTGCGCGACCGGTGCGGTCAGCATAGTCGCGGCTGCCAGCAGGCAGGTCAGGGTCTTTTTCATGTGTTTCCTCCACAAAAAACCGAGGCTCGGGGCCATTTCAAAGTTTGGGGCGCTGGATGTGTCCTCCGCCACCCTGCCATGGTTCATAAACTTTACCACACTGCCGTGGCAAACTTTATTTACCAGCCGCGACAATCTGTACGCATACCACCTATGCGTGTGGCGCAGGGCCTTGACCAAAATTTAAGCGGTATCCGTGATGCCGAATTAGCTAAATACCGCCGTATACAAAGGTATTCGGCCTCCTGCGGCACGAAAGGCGTATTGCCAAATCGGAAACTAGGGCAATATTATTTACCACGTAGGCCAGTACAGAGGATGTCTCCATGCCTGTCGAAGCTTCTATTTTCCAACCCATCGACCACGAATCGGTGGCAGACGCGGTGGTTGAGCGGATCGAGGAGCTCATAGTCAGCCGTGTCTTGCGCCAAGGCAGCAAACTGCCCCCCGAACGGGATCTGGCCGAAGCGCTCTCGGTGTCGCGCCCGAAACTGCGTGAGGCTCTGCGCCGACTTGAAGATCACGGTCTGATCGAAACGCTCAAGGGTGAAGGCTCCTTCATTGCGCAGTTGACCAACAAGGCGATGTCGCCCGCCCTTCTGGACCTCTTCTCACGCCATGGCGAGGCGTTCTTCGAGTATCTGGAATACCGCAAGGAGCAGGAAGCCTTTGCTGCCCGGCTCGCGGCGGATCGGCACACAGAATTCGACGGCAAAGTCATCAGTCAGCATCTCGAAACCATGCGCGTGGCCCATGAGGCGCACGATTCCCGGACCTCCATGGAGGCGGATATCGACTTTCATTCCTCGATTGTGGATGCCTCGCATAACACCATGCTCAGCCACATGATGTCTTCGATTTACGAGCTGACCCGGCGCGGCGTGTTCTACAATCGCGACTATCTGCGGGCGATTGACGGGACCGGCGATATGCTGTTGGCCCAACATGAGGCCATCGGCGCGGCCATTCTGCGCCGCGACCCAGATGCTGCCGAGGCGGCGGCCCGCGAGCATATTGATTTCGTCGGGGACAGCTTTCGCAAGGGCGAGGAACAACAGCGCCGCGAGGCTCTCGCCCAAAAGCGTTACGCACTGGCCAGCAAAGTGCCAACGCACTGACGCTCGACCGCGCCGGGACGCGCCCTAGCTCTGCGAGGACGACAGAGGGGGAGCTATGGCGCTGAACGCAATGACCGTGTCGGCCGGAACGGCGCTCGACGTGCTGCGCACGGCCTGGGCCGCGCAAAAGGCGGGGCATCTTATCGCGTCCTACATGCTCCATGGCGCGCCGGGCGTCGGCAAGACCGAGATCATCCAGCAGCTCGCCGACGAGATCGGCGCCCGGCTTTTCGATCTGCGCCTGACCACGATCGAGCCTCAGGACCTGCGGGGCCTGCCCTACTACGATCACGACGCAAAAAAGACCGTCTGGTACCGGCCTGAAGATTTGCCCGATGATCCCATGACGCCCTCGGTGCTGTTTCTCGACGAGTTGACCGCTGCCGCGCCAAGCCTTCAGCCGACGGTCTACGGCCTTCTGCAGGAGCGGCGCGTGGGCCAGCATCGCTTGCCGGACACCGTGTTTCTCGTGGCTGCCGGCAACACGGTGGAAGATGGTGCGATTGCCTATGAGATGGGCAGCGCCCTCTCGGACCGTCTGGTGCACCTCCATGTGGTGGCCAGCGCCTCGGACTGGCTCGAGAACTACGCGATCCCCCACGGGCTGCATCCGGCAGTCATTGCCTTTCTGCGCAGCCGGGGCGATTTGCTGAGCACGGTCCGGGCGGCGCAGGAGCGCGATGATGTCATCGCAGCGACACCCCGGGCCTGGGCACGGGTCAGCGCG
The DNA here is from genome assembly GCA_038746545.1 of Pseudomonadota bacterium. Classification (GTDB taxonomy): domain Bacteria; phylum Pseudomonadota; class Alphaproteobacteria; order Rhodobacterales; family Rhodobacteraceae; genus Dinoroseobacter. The sequence goes on along the minus strand of JBCDKN010000005.1, from coordinate 133,431 downwards.
ATCCTGCGCGCGACCTCCGAGCGACGGCTGCGCAACATCCTCGTCGCAGGCACCGTGGGTGAGGCCATAGGCGCAGAATTCGCGCTCGTCGCGGACGAGGTCGCCGCCACTGTCCGCATCGAAGAGCTCTTGCGCGCTGATCCCAGCAAGCGCCTGACCCTCTATCCCGACAGCATGCATGGCCTCCACGCGCTGGTCTACGGGCTGATCGGAGCGCTGAGCGCCGAGACCGCCCCGGGGATCATCGCCTGTATGGCCGACCTGACCAAGCTGGCCGATGCCCGCCCCGAAGCGGTCTTTCGCACCCTGCCCCTTGAGGAGCTGCGCACCCATGGGTTTGAACTCTTGATCCAGCGGGGTCTGGCACTCGACCTCGCGGACAGCTTCCTCGCCTCACCCGCCTATGTGGCCTATGCGCGCCAGCGCGAAGAGGCCGGGCTGACTTGATCATGACAAGCGCCGCCGCGCATTCCATCCGAGCCACGCGGGCGTTGCAGAAACTGTCCGAGGCAGATCCTGCGCTGGCCGCCTTGGCCTTGTGGTGCCAGCATCGCGACGCGGATCTCGGCCCACTGCCTGCCGAAAGCCGCGGGATCCGGATCACCTATGGCACGGCCTTCGAGGCGCTCGGTCTGGCCGAGCAGATAGGGCTTTGCGCCCATCACATCCTCCATGTGGCCCTGCGCCACAGCGCCCGCGCGAAGGATCTCGAGCTGCGTCTCGGGCCGACCTACGCACCCGATCTCTTCGGAATCGCGGCGGATGTGCTGATCAACGAAACCCTGCTCGCGGCGGGCTATATCCAGCCGCGCCCCCATGTGACACACGCCACGCTGGGCCCCGCGGCACCGGTCGAAACCCCGCGAGAGTTGCTGGGTCAGTTCGATGCCGAGCGGCTCTATATGACCTTGCGCGGCAAGGCCGGTGCGAAGGGCCATCGCACAGAGACACAGGAGAGATTGACCAAGGCTGCCGGGGCCGATGGATATCGCAGGGATCTCGCCCCCGAACAGGATGACGGCGGCAACGATGCAGACGCGCGGGAAGCGCAGGATTTCGAGTGGCGCCAACATCTGGCCCGCGCTTTGGAGGCAGGCAAGCTCGCCGGACGCGGAATCGGCGCGCTCGGGTTCCGGCTGGCCGATATCCCCGAGAGCCGCACCCCTTGGGAGCAGACGTTGCGCAACCTCCTCGCGCGCGCCCTGCGCGAAACGCCCCAGCCGAACTATCGTCGCCCGGCAGGCCGCTGGGTCGCGACCGAGGCCGAAGCGCGCGCCAAAGGTCGTCCGCTGCCCGTCTTTGAACCTGCCCGGCAGCGCGATAGCCTGCAGCCCCGGATCGTACTCGGCCTCGATTGCTCCAGCTCGATCACCGGTGCGGATCTCGCCCATTTCGCCGCCCAGGTCGCCCGGATCGGACGCCGGGTTATGGCTGAAATCCACGTGATGCTCTTTGACGAAGTGGTTCAGAGCCATCGGAAAATGCGCGGCGCGCACTGGTCAGAGGCCATGTCTGACTGGGAGTTCAGCCGCGATGGCGGCACCTCCTTTATCGATGTGATCGCCCAAGCCCGGGCGCTTAGGCCGTCGGCCCTCGTGCTGCTCACTGATTGTGACGGCCCGTTCGGTGACGCCCCAGGCCGTCTCCCGGTCATTTGGGCCTGCGCAGAACCACCCGCAACACTTCCCCCCTTTGGTAGGGTGTTGACAATGGAGCGCTAGCTCGGGTGCGACTTGGCCAGTGCCGCCAGCCGTGCATGGGCAGAGACTTCGGACGGGTCGAAAGCGATGCTCAGTTCCAGCTTGTTCTGGGAAAGGCTTGCCCGCTGCAGATCTTCCTCGCTGAGGCCCTCGGCAAAGATGGTCGCCTGGAGGTCCTGGCGCTCCTCCAGGGTCAAGGACAGGAATTTCGGGTCCTCACCGCCCTGTTGCACCGACAGAAAGGTCAATTGCGGGACCCGGATCAGGCCTGATTGCTCGATCATCAGGTGCAGCTCCCCGGCCCGCATATCCCGCGCCGCCGCAACCCGCGCCAGCACCGCGCGCGCCCGCACCTGCAACAGGTCCTGCACCCGGGCGGCCTCGGCCTCCGTGGCCAGTGCCCGGCGCTTGTCACGATCCGAAACGGTGAGCACATAGGTCTCGATGAACAGCACGAACCCGAACATCGCGAGCGGTGCCTGACTGAGCCCCAAGGCCCAGTCGGGCCGCGCGATGATCATAAGCGGGAAGGGTAGAAGCGCGATCACGTAGCGCGCCAAGGATTTCTCGAAGACGATCCGCCAGAAGAGCTTGGTGAAAAAGCCACCGCGAGGAAAAACCCAGACGCCGAGCGACATCAGTCGCCGCGGGACGTAGGTCGTGTCCAATGTCGACTTGCCGAGCACCGTCTCAGGCGTGACCACAAGGATCATGATCCGCCCCCGGACAGGCGCAGCTCAGAGCTGGGCAAGAAAGGCCTCGATCTCGTCCCTTTTGGGCATGGAAGGGCCCGCACCTGGTCGCGTGACCGAGATCCCCGCCGTGGCGCAGCCAAACGCCAATGCGTCCTCCATGGCCTGCCCTTCTGCCAGCGCCGTCGCCAACCCGCCATTGAAGGCATCCCCGGCCCCGGTCGTCTCGACCACTGGCCCCGGCGCTTTGGCCGGTTGGTGAATCCGGCGCGTCGCATCCTTGTAGAGCACACCTTGCGACCCCAGCGTGATGATCGCGGCCCCCGCCCCACGCGCCCGCAGGGCATCGGCGGCAGCCTCGGCCTCCTCCAGAGTGGTAACCGGGAGACCGGTCAGGGCCTCAGCCTCGCTCTCGTTCGGGGTGACGAGATCGCAAAGCGCCAGTATCGCATCCGAGAGTTCCGCAGCCGGGGCCGGGTTGAGGATTGTCGTCACACCGGCCGCGCGTGCAAGCTCCAAGCCGCGATGGGCTGCGGCAAGGGGCTGTTCAAGCTGGGTCATGAAGACACCGGCCCCGGCGATCAGCGCGGTCTCTGCCTCCAGATCGCTGGCGTCCATATGACCCGCCGCGCCGGGCGCCACGATGATTGCATTGTCGCCCGATGCTTCCTCGACAAAGATATGGGCCGCCCCTGTGTAGCTCTCGGGCATGGGATGGACATGGGGGGTCACGCCTGCCTCCTGCCAGATCCCATCAGCCATCTCGGCGAAGGCATCCGTCCCGAGCCGCGTGATCATGTGTGCGTCGCCCCCGGCCCGCGCAGCGGCGATCGCCTGGTTCGAGCCCTTGCCACCGGGGTTCAGTGCGAAGCTATTGCCGAGAAGGGTCTCGCCCATCTTCGGCATGCGACCCGCGCGAAACGCGCAATCGGCCACGAAGATGCCAAGAATGACAATCGGTTTTCCCATGATGCTCCTCCCCTCCCTGGCTTCCGCATTACTCTAGCGCGGCCGGCCCCGGGTGCAATCTCCCCGGACATACGACGTGCAAAGGGCCGCCCGATCTGGACGGCCCTTCCGCGCATTCTGCGACGTGAGGCTTAGTCCAGCCCGGCCATGAAAGCGTTCACATCATCAAGGGAGACGTATTCCTCTTCGGAAATGCCGGCATCCGAGAAGCTCCAGATCACCGCCGGGGCCGAGACATCGCCATTGGCGTCGAACTGCACATTGCCCGTGGCGCCCTGATAAAAGACGTCGCCACCTCCGGCCAGCACCTCCGCCGCCTTGGTGAAGCCTGCCCCATCGGCGGTGATCGGCATGCCTTCCGGATTGGTCACGCGCCCGATCTGGGCCGCGATCTCGGCCCCCGACGCGCCCTCGCCCGCCGCTTGCATGGCCAGCAGAGCGATCATCGCCGCGTCATAGCTGTTGGCCAGACCGGGGCCGGTGGGGGCACCGCCGAATTTCTCGGTATAGCTCGCCACGAACGCATCGGCCGAGGCAGCCCGGGGCGAGGCCGTGTCCGTGCCCAGCGTGTTACCCAGGAATTGCAGGCCGACATTCTCGACGAATTCTTCGGATTTCAGGGAGTTCGCGACGATCATGTTCTGGGTCCCACCAAGGGAGATCCACTCGCGCACGGCGGCAATCCCCTCCTTGGGATAAAGCGCGAGATAGATCGCCTCGGGCTTGCCGCGCAGGGCCTCGGTCACCTCGGCACGGTAAGACGGCTGGCCGTCATTGAGCGCGACGGAGCCGGTCACTTCGATTCCAAGGGAGGCCAGATCCTCTGCCACGAGCTTGCCGATGTCCTGGCCCCAGTCGTCATTCTTGTAGAGGACAGCTACGGATTTATAGCCCTGATCGGCAGCCACCTTGGCCCCCATCGCCGCCTGCACACCGGAGGTGGCGAAGGTCCGGAACCAGAGGCCTTCGGTCTTGCCCTCTTCGGCGAGCCCGGTGAACACGGTCGAGGACGAACAGCAAGACATCTGCATCACGCCCGAGGGCACCGTGACCGAGGTGAGGATCGGCATGGACACACCGGAGGAGACCGCCCCCAGAAGCACGTCGATCCCGTCAAGATCCACCAGCGCCTTGGCCGCGTCCACGCCGACCTTGGGGTCCACCTGGCTGTCGCGCAGCACCATCTCAATCTGACAGCCATTCACACCGCCAGCCTCGTTCACTTGGTCCACCGCGAATTGCGCCGTGGCTGCGATGGGCTTTCCCCAATCGACAGAGGTTGGCAGCACAGCGCCGATCTTGGTGGTGCAGGATTGCGCCGCCGCCGCCCCGCCGAGGCTTGCGGCCACGAAGGTCACGCCGAGCATCAGGCCTGCGCGCGAGAAAGTCTTGGATCTGGTCATGAAAGTCTCCCTGGTTTTTATCTGTCGGGTTGTCCCGATTGTGACACGACAAGCCGCTCTGGGAACAGGCCCTGAGGCCGCCACAGCAGCATGCCAACGATGACGAGGCCGATCAGCACGAACTGGATCGACCCGGTGTAAAGCTGCACATCCACAGGGGCAAAGCGCGACAGCGCCCAGCCGCTAGCGGTCCACGCGCCCCAGATCAGGAAGGCCCCCGCAATGGCCCCGCGATTGTTGCCCGCGCCGCCCACGATGAGCATCGCCCAAATCTGGAATGTCAGGATCGGCAAGACATCCTGTGGGCTGATGAAGGCGTAGAAGGTCGCATAGAGCCCCCCGGCCAGCCCCATGATCACCGAACCTGCGATGAACGCGACGAGCCGCACACGGTCCGGCGTCTTGCCCAGCGCACGGGCGGCGGTCTCATCCTCGCGGATCGCGCGCAAGAGCCGCCCGAAAGGACCGCGGATCAACCGCTCCAGTCCGAGATAGGTGAGGGCCAGTGCCGTCAGAACGAAGGCGAGAAAGGCGATATTGTAGCTGAGCCCAGCCCCCAGAAGGTCGCTCAGGGGTCGCTCGAAGCCGCGCACGCCCGACGCACCGCCCGCCAGGCCCTGGGCGTTCCGCACAAGGTTTTCGAAGGCCACGGCGACACCGAAAGTGGCAATCGCAAGGTAGTCATGGCGCAGGCGCAGGGTGAGCAGCCCCACGCCCCAAGCCAAGAGCCCCGCAATCAGGATACCCCCGCCCAGCGCCAGCCCGTAAGGCAAGTCAAACCCGCCGAGATGGGCCCCTTGCGGGGTGCCGCCGAGGATCAGCGTCGCGTAGCCGCCTGCCCCAAAAAACGCGACCACCCCGCCATTGAAGAGCCCCGTATTGCCCCATTGCAAGTTCAGTCCCAGCACCGCGATGGCGAGGATCCCGGCAAGCGTACTGAAGAAGACGAGATAGGAGAGCAGACCGATCATGCCTCCCGCGCCTCGCCAAACAGGCCATGGGGCCGCAGGACCAGCACCAGCACAAGGATGAGGAAGGGGACAGACGGGCTGTAGCCCGAGGGCAGGATCACCAGCGCGAGGTTGGCCGCAACGCCAACGAGAAACCCGCCGAGCACTGCGCCATAGATCGACCCGATCCCGCCAACGATTGTGGCCGCAAAGATCGGCAACACCAGATCCCGCCCGATCACCGGCGTGATCTGGTTGGTCAGCCCGTAGAAGATCCCCGCCACGGCCGCAAGGCTGCCCCCGATGATCCAGATCAGCGCAACCATACTCTGCAGATTGATGCCCGAAACCTGCGCGAGGCTCGGGTTTTCGGCCACCGCGCGCAGGGAAAACCCGAAGGTTGTCCGCGAGAGCACCAGATGGAGCACAAACATCAAGACCAGCGCCGCGATCAGCGCAAAGACCTGGTCGGGTTTGACCAGCACCAACGGGTCATAGCTCAGCACCTGCGCGAAAACGATCTCGTCCGAATAGAGCTGCGTGTTCAGCCCAAAGGCGAGGCCCAGCAGGTTGCGGATCACCATGGCCACCCCGAAGGAGGCAAACACCATGGAGAGCTCCCCGCCCTTCTCGCGGACCCGACGAAAAACCAGCCGGTCGATTGCGATGGCCGACAGACCCGTGAGCACCATGCTCAACACCGTGGCAAGGCTCAGCGTCCAGGTCAGGCTCAGCATCGGCAGAGCTGCGTCCAGCTGCGGCAGCAGCACCGCAAAGAGCCCGTCAAAGACGAGCGCCGCATAGGCGCCGATGGACAGAAGCTCCGCATGGGCGAAATTGGCAAAGCGCAGCATATGCATGGTCATGGTCAGGCCAATCGCGCCGAGGGACAGGATCGCGCCCACGAGGATGCCGTCGAGCAGATGCTGGATCATGAGGCCGCTACCCGCTTGCCGCCGAGATAGATCTGGCCAACCACCGGATCGGTCAGCAAGTCTGCCGCCACTCCGTCGAGCTGATTGCGGCCATCGGCAAGGATGTAGCAGTGATCTGAGAGGCGCAGGGCCTGTTTCACATTTTGCTCCACGAGCAGGATCGTCACCCCGCGTTCGGTCAGACTGCGCGTATGCTCCAACACCTCTTGCGCGGCCTTGGGTGCCAGTCCGGCAGAAGGCTCATCCATCAGGACAAGTCGCGGCTCCGTGGCCAGCGCCATGGCCACAGCTAGGAACTGCCTCTGCCCACCCGAGAGCGCGCCGGCTTTGTCCGTCAGCTTGTCTGCAAGCACCGGGAATTGCTGCAAAAGTGCTGCGCGCCGGTCGCTCGCATCGCGGCCCGCATGGCGCAGCACAAGATCAAGGTTTTCGCGCACGGTGAGTGTTCGAAAGATATTGTCCGATTGCGGCACATAGGCGACCCCGTGGCGCGCCAGCAGGTCCGGGCGCAGGTTGGTGATCTCCCCGGCCTCAGTGCTGATGGCTCCGCTTGAAACCGGGACGAGCCCTGCCACAGCTTTGATCAGCGTGGATTTCCCCGCGCCATTGGGCCCAATGATCACCGTCACCTTGCCGGCCGCCGCGCGCAGATCGACCCCGTGCAGGATCGGCAGATGGGGGCGATACCCCGCCACCAGCCCGGAAATCCGCAGCGCGTCAGCCATCCGCCTGCGCCCCGAGATAAGCATCCAGCAGCACAGGGTCTGCCAGCGCATCCTCTGGCGTGCCCTCGAAGATCACCCGCCCCTGTCCAAGGGCGATGATCGGCGTGCAATGGCGCATGACGAAATCCATGTCATGCTCGATGATCACAAAGGTTTTGCCCGCCCGGTTCAGGGTCTCGATCTTGTCGATCAGCACCTCGGTAAGCACAGGGTTCACCCCCGCCGCCGGCTCATCGAGCAGGATGACCGAAGGGTCTCCCATCAGCACTCGTGCCAGTTCCAAGAGCTTCATCTGCCCGCCCGAGATCTGCCCCGCAGCCTGATCGGCGAGCTTGGCGAGGGTCACGAACTCCAGCACCTCCATGGCGCGGACGCGGATCTCCTCCTCCTGCCGCCGCATGGCCTTGGCACTCAGAAACGCGCCCCAGAGCCGCTCGCCCACCTGCCCCATGGGCGCGAGCATGACGTTCTCCAGCACGCTCATCTTCGCAAAGGGGCGCGGAATCTGAAAACTGCGCGCGAGCCCGGCCCGAAACAGGGCATCGGGCGATTGCCCAGTGACCTCTGCCCCGTCAAGCAGGACCTGCCCCGCGCTGGGGCGCAACGCCCCGGTCAGCACGTTGAACAGGGTCGACTTGCCCGCCCCGTTCGGCCCGATCAGCCCTGTCATGCTGCCCGGTGCGATCTCCAGCGAGACATCGGTCAGCGCCTGAAACGGGCCGAATGCATGGGAAAGGCCCCGCGTGGCCAGAATCGCTCCGCTCACGTGCCCGCCCCCAGAACCACGTCATCGGGCTTGGTATTGAGGTTGTATTTCATGATCCGGCCGTGACGCCCGGAGCGGTCCCGCTCCAGCCCGTAAACCGGCCCCTTCGGCCCCTTGGCCTGAGACAGTATCGCATAAAGCGCATCGCGGTCCTCTGCATCCAGCGTCCAGCCAAACACCTCCAGCGTACGGGGCAAATGGCGGGCATAGCGCGCGCCGACAATGGCTGCAGCGACCTGAGGCTGGTCGAGGACATAGCGCGTCGCAACTGCGCTCAGCCCCACGCCGTGCTTGGTCCCGATCTCCCGCAGCACACGCAGCAGGTCCTGAAACCGCGCCCAGGGACCGAACTCGTCGATGATAAGCCGGTACTTGACCAGGGACCGATTCAGGAAATCAAACCCCGGGTCCGGCGCGCCCAGCCAGTCCTCGGTCAGGAACCCGCCCGCCAAACTGCCATAGCACAGAAGCTGGATGTCCTGCGTGGTCGCCCATGCCGTCAGCCCATCGCGCGGACGTGGGTCGAGCACAGAATACTGTACCTGCGTCGAAATCAGGTCGAACCCTGCCTCCACGAATTGCGCTGTCTCGGCGATGTCCCAATTCGTGACTCCCAGATGGCCGATCTTGCCCTTGGCCTGTTCGTCCTTGAGGACAGACAGTGCCTCGGTCGGCGCACCCTGGGTCATGTCCCACCAGAAGAACTGGACTAGATCAAGCCGTTCCACCTGAAGCCGCGCGAGGGACCGATCCACGATCGCAACGACCTCCTCGGGGCGCAGATCCGCGAGCCGGCCGAGATCAGGGACGAGCTTGGTATGGACCTTGACGCGTTCGGCGACCGAGGCTCCGCGACGGCGGCGCAGATCTGCTATGAACGCACCGATCATCTCCTCGACGCCAACATAGATGTCCGCACAGTCGAATGTCGTGATTCCGGCGTCGAGAAAGGCCTCCATATCGCGGATCGCCATGGCGCGGTCCACAGCACCATGGTCCCCGGCGAGCTGCCAGCCGCCCTTGATGACGCGCGAGATCTCGTGATCCGGACGCAGGGATGTGGGTTCCACCGAGTTCATGAACCGTCCTTTGCCCAATATGGGGTGCCGCGTGCCTCAGGCAGGCCGGTGGTCTCTGCATGGGCGAACCAGCGCTTGGCCTCGCGGGTGATGCGGAACCGCCCCCCGCAATGGGGATCCGGGCAGGCTACTTCGGCATCCGTAGACATCCAGTCCCCAGGCGTGGTCTCGCGCTGCTTGGCGGGCAAGAGCGGCAAAATCGCGGCCAGTGCGTACATCGACACCCGTTGCCCAGCCTCAAAGACCAGCGCTTCGCCCTCGACGCGGAAAGACTCTCCGGCGACGTGGCGACAGACGGGCGGGCGATCCGGATCGAGCACGGTTTCAACCCGCAAGTCATAGAGCCAGACGCCGTCTTCGGTCTTGTGATCCTGCATCCACCCTTGCCCGTCAAGAACTGTGATATGTTATCGTAGATAGGTTATTCTTGACCTGTCAATCGCCCTATGATCCACCTGAACCCCCGCCCCGAGCCCAAGAGGTTTCGCCCATGTGCGCGCTCAATATTGCCCGGATCGACCCGACCAGCCTGCGCGACACCGTCTATCAGGAGCTGCGCGGCGCCTTCACGCGCGGCGAGTTCGGCCCCGGCGATCAGGTCAGCCTGCGCACCCTGGCCGATATGCTCGGCACGTCGATGACGCCGGTGCGGGAGGCTGTCCGGCGGCTTGTGGCAGAGGGGGCGCTGGTGGATATGCCCAACCGCTCCCTCATGGTGCCGCCGCTCGATACGGCGCGGATCCGCGAGCTGAAAAGCGCGCGCGAGACGCTGGAGGCACTGGCCCTCGATCTCAGCATGGACCGGATGGAGCCCGCGTTGATCGATCGGCTTGAGGCGATTCTGGCCGAACCCGGGGGGCCGGAGCCGGATCTGCAGCAGAACTACGACTTCCACCTGACGCTCTATCGCCATTCCGAAAGCACGGTGATCCTGCCCCTGATCGAGGCGCTCTGGCTGCAATATGGCGCTTGCCTGCACCTCGTGATGCAGCATGAGGATGCCCGCCAGATCGCCCAGCACACCCACCATGTGGAGATCATCGCCGCCCTGCGCGCCGGGGCACGCGACGCCGCACAGACCGCCTTGCGCCAGGACATCGCCCGCAGTTTTCGAGTGCTATTACCAGAGGATGATACATGACCCGCCCCGATGAGACCGATCTTGGCCAGCTGCGGATCAGCCGCGCGCTGACCGGCCTGTGGCAGGTGGCGGATATGGAGAAGGACGGCACGGTGCTCGACCCCGAGACCTCCGCCGACCATCTGGCGGCGCACCACGCGGCGGGCTTCACCAGTTTCGATATGGCCGACCATTATGGCAGCGCCGAGATCATTGCCGGTCGCCTGCTGGCGCGGCAGCCCGAGCCACCGACCATGGTGGCCACGAAATGGTGCCCCACCCCAGGGCCGATGACCGCCGAGATCGTCCGGGCCGGTGTGATGGAACGGCTGGAGCGGCTCGGCGTCGAGCAGGTCGATCTTTTGCAGTTCCATTGGTGGAGTTTCGAGCATCCCGCCTGGCTCGACGCGCTGCACCAGCTCGCCGCTCTGCGTCGGGAGGGGCTGATCGCCGAGATCGGCGTGACAAATTTCGATGCAGCCCATCTGCGCGTGGCTGTGGCGGATGGCGTGCAGCTGGTGAGCAATCAGGTCTCCTTCTCGCTGCTCGACCGGCGCGCAGCGGGGCCCCTGGCCGAGACCTGCGCCGATCTGGGCGTGCAGCTCTTGGCCTATGGCACGCTCTGCGGAGGGTTCCTGTCAGAGCGCTGGCTGGATCAGCCGGAGCCTGCGGAGGTCACCGACTGGAGCAAGATGAAGTATCACCGCTTCATCGCGGCGGCCGGGGGATGGAACGGGTTTCAGGGGATCCTGCGCGCGGCCAAGACAGTCGCGGACCAGCATGGCGTGTCGATTCCGAACGTCGCCACGCGCTGGGTGTTGGAACAGCCCCATGTGGCCGGGGTGATCATCGGCGCGCGGCTTGGCGAGCGCGCGCATATAGCGGACAACGCCCGTCTATTTGACTTCACCCTGAGCGCCGAAGACCACGCCGTGCTCGAGGCTGCCTTTAAGGGCACAGAAATGGTGCCCGGCGATTGCGGCGATGAGTACCGAGTGCCGCCCTATCTGACCGCCTCCGGGGATCTGAGCCACCACCTCTCGGAGATGCCGCGCGCCGTGCGCGCCTCGGACGGGCTGCGCGGCCCCCATGTGGTGACCGGCACGAAATGGGAGGATATCGCCGGCTATGCGCGAGCGCGGCGCGATGGCGAGATCGTCTCGATCTCCGGCACCACCGCCACCGCAGGCAGTGACCGGGTGGTCGCGCCAGAGGATGCGGGCGCGCAGACGACCTTTATTCTCGACCGGATCGCAGCGAGCCTCGTGGCCCTTGGCGGATCCATGGAGGATGTGATCCGCACGCGCATCTACATCACCGATCCGGCGGATGTGGATGCGATCTCCGAAGCCCATGGCCGGGTCTTCGGTGCGATCAAACCCGCCAACACGCTCGTGGTCGTGGCCGGGCTGATCGGCGGCTACCGGGTCGAGATCGACGCGGATGCACGGATCGCCCAAGACTAGGGCAGTTCGCAGCGGTCCAGCACCGGAATGCAGGGGCCTCGCCCGCGAATCCGCCCCCCGCGCGCGTTTGTCCGGTTGATCTCCTATCGGGGCTGATTTACGCGGTCTATGACGATCGTATACCGTTGTGTACGGAACGATTGCTGACTGCTCAATTGCGCGTGCCCGGGGCGCAGGCCTCGGCGCGGACCTGATCCACTTTCGCCGGAAGGTAACTGACTATGGCCGATCAAATGAACCCGGATATCGTGTACACCACCGTTGACGAGGCGCCTGAACTGGCGAGCGCGTCGCTCTTGCCGATTATCCAGGCCTTTGCCGCGCCTGCGGGCGTGACCGTGGGCACCCGGGATATCAGCCTGGCCGGCCGGATCCTCGCCGCCGTGGCGGGCGCGCAGGATCACCTGGCAGAGCTCGGTGATCTGGTGAAGACCGCCGAGGCCAATGTCATCAAGCTGCCGAACATCTCGGCCTCCCAGCCGCAGCTCGACGCAGCGATCGCCGAATTACAGGCCCAAGGCCATGACGTCCCTGCCTACCCGGCCAATCCGTCCTCCCCGGAGGAAGACAAGATCAAGGCAGCCTATGACGCGGTTAAGGGCTCCGCCGTGAATCCGGTTCTGCGCGAAGGCAACTCCGACCGTCGCGCGGCACAGGCGGTCAAGAGCTATGCACAGGCCAACCCGCACCGCATGGGCGAATGGACCGCAGACAGCAAGACGACTGTGATGACCATGGGCGCGAATGATTTCTGCTCCAACGAGACCTCGACAACCGTGACCGAGGCCCAAGCGGGCGGCGCCCGGATCGAGTTTGACGGCCCCGACGGGGTTTCGGTGCTGAAGGACGGCGTGCCGCTCGAAGCCGGGACCGTGGTCGACGCGACTTACATGTCCGTCGCCGCCCTGCGCAGCTTCCTCGCCGACACCATCGAGGCAACCCGGGACGCGGGCGTTCTGTGGTCCCTGCACATGAAAGCCACGATGATGAAGGTCTCCGACCCGATCATCTTTGGTCACGCGGTGGAGGTGTTCTTTGCCGAGCTCTTTGAAAAGCACCCGGAGCTTGAAGGCAGCCGCGGCGGCATGGGGACTGTGCTCGACGGCGCCTCCGAAGCGGTTCTGGCAGAGTACGCTGCCGTGCTGGCCAAGCAGCCGCCGATGTACATGGTCAACTCCGACAAGGGCATCACCAACCTGCATGTGCCGTCCGATGTGATCATCGACGCCTCCATGCCCGCCGTGATCCGCGCGGGCGGCAAGGGCTGGGGCCCGGATGGGAACGAAGCAGATACGGTCTGCGTGATCCCGGATTCCAGCTACGCGCCGGTCTATGACGCGAGCATCGCCTTCTTCAAGGCGAACGGAAAGCTCGACGTGACCACCGCAGGCACCGTGCAGAACCTAGGCTTGATGGCGCAGAAGGCCGAGGAATACGGCTCCCACCCAACCACGTTCGAAGCGCCTGCAGCGGGCACAATCCGGATGGTCGCGTCCAATGGCGATGTTCTGCACAGCCACAGCGTCGAGACCGGCGATATCTGGCGTTCCTGCACTGCGAAGAAGGCCCCGATCGAGGATTGGGTGAATGTCGCGATCCAGCGTCAGGCCCTGACCGGCTATCGCGCGATATTCTGGCTGGATGCGGATCGTGCCCATGATGCGGAACTGATTAAGCATGTCACCCCGCTGCTAGAGGCCGCAGGCGTGGCCGACAAGTTCGAGATCATGTCCCCCGAGAAGGCGACGGTCGCCAGCCTCGAGACGATCACCAAGGGTGAGAACACCATCGCGATCACCGGCAACGTGCTGCGCGACTACCTCACCGACCTCTTCCCGATCCTTGAGCTTGGCACTTCGGCCAAGATGCTCTCAATCGTCAAGCTGATGCAGGGTGGCGGGCTTTTTGAGACCGGCGCGGGCGGCTCCGCTCCCAAGCACGTGCAGCAGCTCATGGAAGAGAACCACCTACGCTGGGACAGCCTCGGCGAGTTCTGCGCCCTCGGCGAAAGCTTCGCCTTCCTTGCCCAGTCCCGCAACAACGCGAAGGCTGCAGTGCTTGGCACTGCGATTGAAGCCGCGACTCAGAAGGTGCTGGAGTTCGACCGCTCCCCGGGCCGCAAGGTGGGCCAACCTGACAACCGCGCCAGCCATTACTGGTTCGCACGCTACTGGGCCGAGGCGCTGGCCGCGCAAGGCGATGACGCGGATCTTGCGGCCCATTTCGCGCCCATGGCCGAGAAGCTCGCCTCTGGCGAAGCAACCATCCTGGCCGAACTCGCCGCAGGCGCTGGCAGCCCGGCGGATCTCGGCGGCTACTACCATGGCGAACCCGCGAAAGTCGCGGCTGTCATGCGCCCGAGCGCGACGTTGAACGCCATCATCGGCTAAGCTTGGCCGCCAGAACGCGAAAAGCCGCCCTCCTCTGGGCGGCTTTTTCATGTTCGGGGCTCGGGGTTCACCGGGCCCCGGAGGCCTCGCTTAAGCGGCGCAGGCCTTCAGGGCCCACAAGCTCCACCGCGCCGCGCCGCTGGACGATCCACCCCCGGCGCTGGAACTCGGCGAGCGTCCGCGAGATCACCTCGCGCGCTGTGCCCAGTTCGGTGCTGAGGACCTGATGGGTGGCGTGAACCACCCCGTTGCCATCGGCCAGCTCCAGCAGGCGTGCCGCGAGACGCACATCCATGCGCTGGAACACAATGCTGTCGATCAGGGAAAAAAGGTCCGTGATCCGCCGGGAATACGCCTTGAAAACAAACTGTCGAAACACATCCGAGCGTGCGGTCAGATCATCGAAAGTCCCGCGCGGGATCGCGACGGCGCGCACCGGGGTCTCGGACACGCCAAAGGCCGCGTATTCCTCGAAAGCCAACATGCAAGCCGTTGTCAGAACACAGCTTTCCCCCGCATGGACCCGGTAGAGAAACACCTCTCGCCCGCTTTCTGAGATCTGCTGCACCCGGACCGAGCCCTCCAGCAGCAAGAGCAGGTGATCCGGGGACTGCCCCGGTGCGAAGACTTCGGTCCCTGCGGGCACGGACAGGATCCGGCTGCCCGCAACAAGGGCGCGGCGCAGGTCCGCCGGCAGGGCGGCCAGTCCGGCAAACCGCTCAATCCAGTTCTCGGTGTCTTGGCTCACAGATGTCTCCCTCCGCTGCGCGGTCACCCTAGCAAAGCGCGCGCCTTGGGCCAGCGCAACCCGTCCCTCAGGGGCGCAGGGCTTCGCTGGGTTCCGTCCGGCTCATGGGCTTGACTGGCGCTGGCAGCACTGCCGCCGCCAGCCGGTACCCCGCCCCATGGACGGTGACGATCAGATCCTCCTCAGGGGAGGCCAGCGCCAACTTGCGGCGCAACCGGACAATATGCGCATCGATCGCCCGATCCGTGATTATCGCCGCATTGCCATAAACCTGATCGAGGATCTCGGCCCGTGAAACCACATCCCCCTGACCGGCCACGATCACCTTCAGCAGGGTCGCCTCCGTATTCGTCAGCTCGAGGTTCCGGCCATCCACTGCACGCGTGGCCCGCAGCGCCACAAGATCGAATTCCACGGCACCAAAGCGGTAGCGCTGGCCATCCGTCAGAGTAAGCCCGTCACGCCCCTGCCCCAGCCGGTGCACCCGACGCAGCACCGAGCGGACCCGCGCCAGAAGCTCACGCGGCTCGTAGGGCTTGGTGACATAATCATCCGCCCCGACCTCGAGCCCGATGATCCGGTCATAAAGCTCATCGCGCGCCGACAGCATGATGATGGGAATGTCCCAGTATTGTTGAAGGCGACGCGCCACATCCAACCCATCCTCATCCGGCAGGATCAGGTCGAGCACGATCAGGTCCGCGGTCTCGTGTTCCAGTGTCTCAAACAGCTCCGCCGAGGTCGACACACCGGTCGCGCGGTAGCCATGTTTGGCGAAGAATCTCATCAGGAACGACGTGACCTGCTGGTCGTCATCCACGATCATTATATGGTCTTTCATCGGCCTCATGGCCCTCCCTGGTGACGCGGTCCGTCACTCCGCCCTTGCGCGCTACGGGGCTGCGGGGTCATGGTTCGCGCCATGCGTGTCCCTGATCCCAGCTTCCGCCAGACACGACCCTTATGGATCGCCGCAGCGGCGCTCGCCTTGATCTCGGTCACGGTCGGGCTCGGGGTGACACTGGGCCTCCAGACCCGCACGCAGTTCCGCGAGATCTCTGCCAGCTGGGACAGCTACACCGTAACCGCCGAACGCAAAGGCGCCCTGATCAGCGAGGTCCGTGGCTATCTCGGGTATGGCGGGATCATCCATAACTTCAAGAATTACGTTCTACGCCAGGAAGATAGCTATCTCCAGGCGACCACTGACCAGATCAACCAGTTCCGCCAGACGATAGCGACCTATCGCACACTGACCCTTGTTCCAGCCGAGGAAGACGCGCTCTCGGCCATTTCCGATACGATCCGCGCCTATGAGCAGACCCTGCCCCAGGCCCAGACGGCCGCGCAGTTCGGCTGGCCCCCGGCGCGCACGGATGCGCTCGTGCGGGTTGATGATTCCGAGGCCCTCGCCGCCCTCGCACGACTTGAGGAGGTATGGCTGGACGCGCAAGAGATTAGCACGCAGCGCATTCTGGCCTCCGTCACAGAAGGCAACCGGCTGATCTGGGTCGGCTTTTGGTCCATCGCGGCCTTGGTGCTAGCAGCATTGGCCATCGGCTGGCTCCTCTATCTCATGTTCCGAGATCTGAATGCTGCCAACGCCCGGCTCGCCCGGGAGCTGGCGGAACGCAAGCTCCTGGAGCAGGCCCAGGCGCGGCTGACCACCATTGTCGAGCAGAGCCCGACAACCATCCTGATGACCGACACGAAGGGACAGATCGAATACGCAAATGCGAAGTTCGAGGCGCTGACCGGCTGGTCCCGGGAAGAGATCCGCGGAAAGACCCCCGCCTTCTTGCAATCCGGTGACACGGAGGACCAAGCGTATACCGAGATCCGTGAAACCCTGGGACGGGGCGAGACCTGGCGCGGCGTTTTTCGCAACCTGCGCAAGGACGGGTCGAGCTATTGGGCCGAGACCACTCTGCTCCCGCTGCTGGATGCGCAAGGTGCGGTGCAGAACTTCGCCGGTCTGGGCGAGGATATCACCGAGGCGCGCCGCGCGCGGGATCATGTGGTGCGCGCCCAGAAACTCGAAGCCGTGGGGCAGCTCGCCGGGGGTGTGGCCCATGATTTCAACAACATTCTGACCACCATCGTCGGGGCGAGCCATCTGGCCGCTCTTGATGCTCCGGAAGGAAGTGACCTCGCCCAGGAGATCGATCAGATCGAGATCGCCGCCCGCCGGGCGCAGTCCCTCGTGCGCGAGTTGCTGACTTTTGCCCGGCGTGAGCCTGGCAAGCGTCAGCCGGTCCTGCTCCATGAAATCGTCTCGGAGGTGCTGATGCTGCTCCGTGCCTCGATCCCGCCCATGGTCGAGCTGCAATACGAGCCCAACGCCGCCCCGTTGACCGTGCTCGGGGATCCGACCCACCTGCATCAGATCATCATGAACCTCTGCCGAAACGCCGCCGAGGCCATGAACGGAGCCGAGGGGATTGTCACTGTGACGGTGAGCGATGGCTCCCCACCCGAGGACATGGCCCACGACCGTACGGACTGGGTCCGCCTGCAGGTCAGCGACACGGGACCGGGAATGCAGCCGGAGACGCTCAAGCACCTGTTCGACCCGTTCTTCACCACCAAGCCCCTGGGCAAAGGCTCGGGCCTCGGCCTCGCCGTAGTGTTCGGGCTGGTTGAAGAGATGGAGGGGTTGATCACCGTGGAGTCCGCCCCAGGTGCAGGCGCGCGGTTCGAGATATTTCTGCCACGCGCCAATGATGTCGCCGTAGCGCAGGCCGATGCCGAGCGTGACTTACCCCGGGGCTCAGAGCGGGTGCTTCTGGTGGATGACCAGGCCGAGGTGGCGGGCACCCTACGGCG
The DNA here is from genome assembly GCA_038746545.1 of Pseudomonadota bacterium. Classification (GTDB taxonomy): domain Bacteria; phylum Pseudomonadota; class Alphaproteobacteria; order Rhodobacterales; family Rhodobacteraceae; genus Dinoroseobacter. Next base: position 115,662 of record JBCDKN010000005.1, on the reverse strand, counting down.
GCTTCTGTTGCGGCTTGGCTACCGGGTCGATGCCTTCACCGCCCCGCGGCAGGCCCTCTCGGCTTTCACCGCAGCGCGGGGTGTCTATGATCTGGTGATATCGGACATGGTAATGCCGGATATGAGTGGTCTGGAGCTTGCCGCCGCGATTCGAGACCAGCGCCCCGAATTGCCCGTCATCTTTTGTAGCGGATACCCGCCACGCCTGATTGATTTGCCCGGAGAGGCGCCGAAAATCCTCGCAAAACCGGTAGATCCTGTGCTGTTTGCGCGACAAGTGCGCACAGCTATCGATAATGGAAAGACCGCGACCCCCTGATTTTCTTGACTTGAATCGGGTCGCCGCAAGATTTCGTCACAACTCGTCACATCCGGGCGCAGGCGCGAAACAACGCCACGAACCCGGCGGGATACACTCAACTCAAGGTTAAGTCTCACCCAGTTTCGACCTTTTGCCAGCCCGGCAGAAGCGCTGTTTTTTTGCGGCGTGAGACCTCCTGTTTTGAGGGCAGTCATGACCGGATCGGACCATATCCAAACTCATCATATAAACGCAATTTCGCGTTTAATTTGTTTCTATTCAATCATCTACGCGCACCCTTCTCACTCATTGATTCAAATCAACGAGGCGATCCAAGGGACGGTGCCAGCATCCGGTTGAACCCTTGCCAAGCGCGATTCCGACCCCTGTCGGGATCCGCACCCCAGCAGAATTCACAAAAGCGCGGACCCCGCCGATCAGGAACAGGATCGGCTCCGCGTTTGCCAGGACAAGGAGCATATTCATGATACTCAGGATCCTACTGGCAGGAGCTGTGCTTGCCGGCGGCGCCGCCACCGCGCAGGAGGCGGCCACGCCCGAACCCCCGCTCGAGGTCAATGCGGCCCGGGCGGAGCTGGGCAAGAGGTTGTTCTATGACACGCGCCTGTCGGGCGACACCTCGCTGGCCTGTGCCTCATGCCACCAGCCGGACAAAGCCTTCACCGACGGGCTACCGCTCGCGGCGGCCTATACCGGGGGTGCGCATTTCCGCAACACGCCAACGCTGGCCAATGTGGGCTTTCGCGATGCCTGGATGCATGACGGGCGGCTGGGAACGAACCTCAACGATGTCGCACGGGAGATGATCACCGAAACCTACTTGATGAACATGGACATGCGCATCATGCAGGAGCGGCTCAAGCAGGATCCGGTCTATGTGGAGATGTTCGCCGCAGCCGGTATGTCCGAGCCCGGCAATGGCGGGGCCCGCAATGCGCTGATGGATTTCATGAAGACCATCCAGTCGCGCAATGCCCCCATTGATACGGGCGAGATGTCCGCCTCCGCCCAGCGCGGTCAGGCGATTTTTGAGGGCAAGGCCCAATGCGTTGCCTGCCATTCCGGCGCGCGCTTCACCGATGACCAACCACACAATATCGGCGTGCCAAACAATCCCGAGATCTGGAACGATCCGGAGCGGCACTCGGTCTATGTCACCTATGCCAAGTTCTTCGGCGTGCCGAACTATATGAACCTGCGCGAGGATATCGGCGCCTATATCCGCACCCATGAGGATGACACGCGGCGCTCCTTCCTCACCCCGTCCCTGCGCGAGCTGACCTGGACGGCGCCATATATGCATAACGGCGTGTTCGAGGCGCTCGAGGAAGTCGTCGACTTCTACGACGCTGGCGGTGGCGAGGATGCGCTGAAGGATTCACGCCTCGAGCCGCTGGGCCTCGTACCCTCCGAGAAATCCGATCTGGTCGCCTTTCTCGAGGCGCTCTCGGGCGAGAGCTTCGACACCGACGCCTATGTCTGGCGCGAAGACGACTTCGATTACGCGCTGATCGAAGACTGGCGCAACGTGAACAATTGAGGGAGGCACAGATGTCTATCAGAACCACTTTCACCGCCCTCACCGCCCTGGCCGTGGCCAGCGGCGCCTGGGCTCAGGACAACCCCCGCCCCGAAGGGCTGGCCGCGCTCGGCCCGCCCCCGATCCCGGCGGACAATCCGATGACGCCGGAGAAGGTCGCCCTTGGCGAAACGCTGTTCTTTGACCCGATCCTGTCGGGGAATTACAGCATGCCCTGCTCGGCCTGCCACCTTCCCGAAGCGGGCTGGGCCATTCAGGACCGGATCAGTTTCGGCTACCCGGGCACGACCCATTGGCGCAACAGCCAGACGGTGGTGAACTCGGCCTATTACGGCAAGCTCTTCTGGGCGGGCGCCTCGGGCTCGCTGGAGCATCAGGCCCGCTCAGCCGCACGCGGCGGGGTCGCGGGCAATGGCGAGGATGACGGGATGGAGGCGCGACTTGCCTTTGTGCCGGAATATGTGGAAGCCTTCAACGAGGTCTTTGGCGATGATTGGCCCAGCGTGCGTCACGCATATATGGCCATCGCCGCCTATCAGCGGACCCTCGTGCAGACCGATACGCCCTTCGATAACTACATGAACGGCGATGACGAAGCTCTTGATGACGCTCAGAAACGCGGGTTGGATCTTTTTGCGGGCAAAGCCAATTGCATCGCCTGCCATTCCGGACCGCTTCTGTCGAACGAGGCCTATTACAACATCGGCGTCCCACCCTATGAGGGCTGGGAAGACGATGAATTGGCGCAGATCACCTTCCGGTTTGAGCTCTATGCCAAGGGCTCCACGGAGGAGATGTACCGTACCACCAAGGACGATCCCGGCCTCTATTTCCGCACCAAGCAGAAGGAGGACAAGGGCAAGTTCCGTGTGCCGTCCTTGCGCTACACGGCTTACACTTTCCCCTACATGCATAACGGGATGCTCGAGACGCTCGAGGATGTGGTCGAATTCTACGACCAGGGCGGTGGCGAGAACGAGTTTGCCGCCAACAAATCCGAACTGATCCAGCCACTGGGCCTGACTGCCGAAGAGAAAGCCGACCTGGTGGCCTTCCTCGGATCGCTTTCGGGCGACGAGATCCTGCCCGACCCCCCCGAATTGCCCTCTATGCAGCCGCTGCCTGCGGTCGCGCAGAACTAAGGAGAGCACAGATATGACCAAGATTGATCCAAAGATCCGCGCGGCCATCAATGGCGCGAATGGCGAGGCGACCGAGGCGGGCACAAAGGCCTGCCTGCAGACCCGGCGGCAGTTTCTGCTCACGGGCGGGATCGCCACCACGGTGGTGATGGTCGGAATCCCGGGCCTACCCGAGGCGCAGACGCCCGCAGCGATCTCGACATATCCGCGCAAGTTCATCGCCAAGCTCAGTGAGCTCACCGTCGATGAGCCCTTCGATTTCGAATACCCGGACGCGGGGCAATACGCGGAATCGATCCTTGTGAAACTGGGTGCGGAGGCCGGTGGCGGTCTCGGTCCGGACAAGGACGTGGTGGCGTACAACTATACCTGTACGCATCAGGGCGGCCCGCTTCAGGGCACCTATCAGGCCGCCGACAAGGCACTGGGGCCCTGCCCCTTGCACCTGACCACGTTCGATCTGACGCGGCACGGGATCTTCATCTCGGGGCAGGCCTACCAGTCCTTGCCGCAAGTGCTTCTCGAGCTCGACGGCGACGATATCTACGCCGTGGGCATGTTCGGCCTGATCTATGGCCGTTTCGACAATCTGCAGGGCTGAGGAGGATCCAACATGTCCACACCGTATTACGTCCCCGAAGAATCCGTCCCCCTGCCGCCGCCCGACGCGGATGTGCTGAGCACGGCCTGCGACTATTGCATCGTGGCTTGCGGCTACAAGGTCTATCGCTGGCCCGTCCGTGGCGGGCGCAATGGCGGCCCGGCGGCAGCCGATAACGCCTTTGGCGAGGACTTCCCGGTCGCGCCGCTCGGGCCATGGATCGCGCCGAACATGCACAATATCGTGCTGCATAATGGCGAGCCCCATCACATCGTGATCATCCCCGACAAGGATACGGAGTTCGTGAACTACTCCGGCAACTCCTCGATCCGGGGCGGCGCGCTGGCGCAGAAGGTCTATAACCCGCAGACCCCGACCCGCGACCGGCTGACCTCCCCCATGGTGCGGATGTTCGGCGTGCTGATGCCCGTGACCTGGGACTTCGCGCTCGATATTGCGGCCGAAGTGGGCAACCACGTGCTCGAGAAGCACGGGACCAATGCCTACGGGGTCAAGACCTTCTCCTATGGCTATATGGAGAACACCTACGCGATCACGAAATACGCCCTGCGCCATGTGCGGACCGCGAATTTCACCTTCCACGACACGCCGTCGGATGTGACCTCCACCCCCGGGTTCCGGGATGCGGGCTTCGACAATTTCGGCCCCAGCTATGATGACTGGGCCGAGGCCGATACCCTGTTGATGTGTGGCACGGACCCGTACGAGTCCAAGACTATCCTCTTTACCGACTACATCATGCCCGCGATCCAGGGCGGCCAGAAGGCGATCTTCCTTCTGCCCCGCTCCACCGCTGGCGTGGCCTTCGCGGTCAAGAATGGCGGGCTCCTCTTGGACATCCAGCCGGGCACGGACCTGCCCGTGGTCCTCGCGATCGCCCGGGTGATCGTCGAGAATGGTTGGGAGGATGCCGAGTGGATCCAAAACTGGGTCAACAACAAATGGGAAAGCTCATCCGGGTTTGGCCAAGGCACACGGAACACCCCGTGGCAGTGGCGCACGACCTGGGGCAAATTCCAGACTGCCGGGTTTGAGGATTGGAAAGAGTGGCTCCTGAGCCAGGAGTATTCCAAGCCCGAAGTGGCCGCCGAGATGGCGCAGATCAACGTTCAGAAGATCTACACAGCCGCCGAGTGGATGGCCAAACCCAAGGACGACGGCTCCCGTCCCAAAACCTCCGTGATGATCGAGAAAGGCTTCTACTGGTCGAACAACACCGGCAACACTCAGGCGATCTCGGCCCTCGGGATTGTCTGCGGCGCGGGCGGACGTCCGGGCCAGGTCATCGGTCGGGCCGGCGGGCACCAGCGGGGTGGTCTGCGCGGCGGTGGCTATCCGCGCAACAAATCGCCCGAGAAGCTGCCCGGGCGCCGGCGTCGCGCCATGGATACGGATCGCTATCTCATGAGCGGCCACACAAGGCTCGCCCATGTGATCGGCACCACCTGGGTGCAGGCCATGTGCGGTTCGCAATCCATGCAAGCCAAGTTCGATGAGCTCACCACCCGCAACCCGCATCAGGTCATGTCCTTTGAAAAGCAGGACATTATCGATACTCTGAAGCGGCGGGCCGATAGCGGCGGCATGGTCGTGTGGAACCAGGATATCTACCTGGTCGACCCGATTGGCGCGCGTTACGCGGATATCGTCTTTCCGGCCAGCGGCTGGGGTGAGGATACATTCACCCGCGCCAACGGGGAGCGGCGCCTGCGTCTCTATCCGAAGTTCTATGATGCTCCCGGGGATGCCAAACCCGACTGGTGGATTATCGCGAATCTCGCCAAGAAAATGGGGTTTGAGGGCTTCGACTGGGCGGATTCCAACGAAGTGCTCGAAGAAGGCGCGCGCCATTCTCGCAGCAGCCGCAAGGACTTCAACATGGTGCTCGTCAAGGCCCGGCAAGAGGGCAAGACGCTCCACGAAAAGTTCGCGGAGTTCGGCACCAATGGCATCCAGGGCCCGGTGCTCATGGATGGCGATGGCAACCTCGTAGAGACCAAGCGCCTGCATGATGTGAACCGCGAGCTGCCTGCTGAAGGCCCCGTGGGCAAGAACGTCTTCAACAAGAAGCTGACCCACTTCAACAGCCAGACCGGCAAGTGCAACATCCAGAAGGCGCCCTGGGATCTGTTCTCCAGCTACTGGGAGTGACTCAAACCGCGCGAGGACGAGATCTGGATCAGTTCGGGCCGGATCAACGAGCGTTGGCAGTCCGGCTATGACGACCGCAGGCGGCCCTACATCGTGCAGCGCTGGCCGGAGAACTGGATCGAGATCCACCCGAAGGTCGCCGAGGCCCAGGGTATCGAGAACGGTGACTACGTGCAGGTCTATTCCGACCGGATCCCGGTGCAGAAGGACACGATCGTGGGCGTCGAAGGGTCCGATTTCGACTTTGCCGAGCTGCTCAAGAACGGCCATATCGAACTGACCCGCGCGTCGATCACGGCGGTGGCGATCGTGACCCCGGCGGTGAAGGAAAACCTCGGCTACATGGATTTCCTTCATACTGCCCAGCCCGCGAACGCGCTCTCGGGTCGGGTCGTCGATTGGATCAGCGGCAACTACAACTACAAGATGGGCGTCGGCAAGGTGCGCAAGATGGGTGAGAGCCCATACAAGTCGCAGTTCCGTTCGATGTCCTTCGCCCGCCGCGACATCGCCTGAGTTCACGGCACTCGCCTCCGGCGCCCCCGCGCCGGAGGTCCCTATTCCTGACAAATGAGAGATCCAATGCGCGACTTGCCCATGGCCCCTATGCCCGCCGAGACCGCAGCGACGCTGGCCACTCACATTCACAGCGAAAACGAGATTATCCGCAGCGCGGCGATCAAGGCCCTTGCCGGTCTTGGGGTCGCCCCTGCCCTGTCCCTGCCGCTTCTGACCGAAGCGCTGATGGACCCCGACCCCGATGTGCGCACGGACGCGATGGATGCGCTGAGCCGCTCCGCCCTGCCCGAGCATGGCAAGCAGTTGATCCTCTCGCTCGAGGGCGATCCGGTGCGTGAGGTGAAACGCGCAGCGCTTTCCGGCCTCGCCCGCCTGCGCGACACCTCTGCGCTCGACCTGATCCGGGCGCTCACCCTCTCGCGCAGCGAAGATCGCGTCGCCTGGGAGGATGAGAACAGCGATTGGGAGGATTGGCTCGACATTCAGATCGCCGCCATCGACGCGCTTGGCGAGATGCGCGCGACGGATGCTATCGACGACTTGATGGCCGCGCGGGATGACGAACTGGGCCAGACCCTCGACATCCCCGTCTTCGATGCTCTGGCCAAGATGGGGCCCGAGGGGATCGTCTGGTTGCTCGCGATCCTGGAAACCGAGAGCGGCCCTGCCCGTCGCCGCGCGCTGGCAAAGCTCTGTCAGTTGGATCCCGCCGCACTGGTGCCGCATCTCGACCAGCTGATCGAGAGCCCCGATGCGCAGCTCCGCGCCCATGTGGTCGGGCAGATGGACCCCGATGACACGCGGCTGGCCCGGCTTACCGCCGAAGACCCGACCCCGGCTGTGCGGATCGCGGCCCTGAAACGTGCGGCCTCCGAGCATCCGGAGTTGGCGCTTGCCGCGCTGCAGGATGACACGCCGGAGGTTCAGGCCATCGCGCTGGACCATTTGCCCGCGACGCTACCGCCGGATCTGGCGGAAAGTCTTGTGGCTAACATGCTCGCGTGGATAGAGCGTGGCACGCCCGCTTTGGTCCGCGCCGTGGCCCGACATCTTCCCTTGCGCGCACCGGCGCAAGCCCGCGCCCCGCTGATGGCGCTGATCGCGGATCCGCTGCGCCCGCTGGACGCCCGTATCGCAGCTGTAAAGGCGCTGGAAGCGATGACCCCCCGGATCGAAACCGCCGCGCTGGTCGGGCTCTTGGCCAATCCAGCGCAACAGATCCGGTCGACAACCCTCGTAGCGCTTCGCGAGCGCGCGGTGGATGGGGACCCCGAGGCCACGGAGGCCATTCACGCCGCAATACAAGGCACGCTTCTGGAGGATGAGGACTCTCACAGCGCGACGGATCCACTCGGCGATGGACCGGATATGACGGTCCCCAAGGAGGGCGAGACGGGCCCGCGCCGAATCCGGATCTCGCCTGAGGGGGATATTCTGGACCAATCGAACGAAGAACAAACTGTCGAACACTCCACCCTTGCCGCGATCCTTGCGCCCATGGCGACGGAATCGGAGCTTGCCGAGGACACCCCGGAGGAGGCCCCCTCGAAGCGCCGCCGACGTCGCGCGGTCGAAGGGCCCGCCGCAATCGCAGAGGCACTGGTGACCGAGGCCATCCAAATCTGTGGCTGCGCTGACATCCCCGGAATCGCGACCACCCTGCTCGCAGTGCGCCCGCCTGCAGCGGACAGCGCGCTGCGAGCGATCTGGACCGCGCTCGGTCAGTGCGTCGCTGACCCGAACTGTGTCGAAGATCTACTGAGCGCGGCACAGGCTGCGCATTCGCACGAGGATCCGGTGATCCGTCTGGCGGCCTATCAGGTGCTCGCCACCCATGCCCCTCAGAGCGTCTGCCTCGCGGGCGCGCTCGAAGACCCCGACGCGCTGATCCGGGCAGCAGCGACACGGCGCCTTTCCCCCGAGCACGCGTTGGCGCATCTCGGCGATGAGGCTATGGCAATGCGACATGCAGCAGTCGATGTGGTGTTGGCGCAAGGCAGTGACGGTCTGCAGCGGGACATGGCAGCCCAGATCGCGGCGGCCGAGCGCTCCGACACCCTGGCCTATGCGCTCGCGCAATCGGAACCCGCACGCGATTGGCTCTTTGCCCGTTTGAGCGCGGAGGATCTTGGTGATCGCGCGGCGTTTATCCTGCTCGATGCGGCAGGCCAGATGGCCCAAGCGGCCTGACCGGAGGACACCGCCATGAACCGTCCTTTGCGCGATCCGGTGTGCGCCTGCGATGACCCGAAGCGGACCAAAGGGCTGATCTCGGTCGAGACGGCCTTTGCCCGGCTGGCCGAGGTTGTATCTCCGCTGGCAGGGACCGAACATGTACCCCTCTCACAGGCTGCGGGCCGGGTGCTTGCGCTCTCGGTCAGCGCGCGTGCGCCCCTGCCGCCCTTCGACAATGCCGCGATGGATGGCTATGCCCTGCGCGCCGCAGATCTTGCCGGATCGGGCCCCTGGACGCTCCCCGTCCTCGACCGGATCGCGGCAGGCGAGATGCCCGCGGGACCAGCCTGCGGCGCGGTGCGGATCTTCACCGGCGCGCCCCTGCCCGATGGCGCAGACACAGTTGTTATGCAGGAAGTCGTGTGCCGATCTCCTGAGACCGTCACCCTGACTGACAGACCGAAACGCGGCGACCATGTGCGCAAGGCGGGCGAAATTGCAAAGGCCGGGGTCGAGCTGGTGGCCGCTGGTCGAAGGCTCGACCCGCGCCGCATTGCGGCCATCGCCGCCGCAGGACAGGGGCAAGTCACGGTGACCCGCCGCCCGCGCGTGGCCCTGGTGGTCACAGGCGACGAGATCTGCACCACCGCAGAGATGCGTGGCCCCGCCGCCATCTGGGACGTGAACGGCCCGCTCTTTCACGCAGCGATGGCGGAAACCGGGGCGGAGGTCGTTCTGCACCACGCCCCGGATGATCGCAACGCGACGCGCTGCCTGCTGGCGCAGTTGGCCGAGACCGTGGATCTGATCGTGACAACCGGCGGGATCTCCGTCGGAGAGGAAGACCATGTCAGACCGGCCATGGAGGCGCTCGGCACACGCATCACCTTTGCCGGTGTGGCGATCAAACCGGGCAAGCCCGTCTGCCACGGTCGGCTCGGGCACGCCCATTGGCTGGGCCTGCCGGGCAATCCGGTTTCCGCCTTCGTCACGTGGCACCTCTTCGGACGTTACATCATGAATGCCCTGCAAGGCATTGACCAGAATCAGAAACCTGCCCGTCACGTCGCATGCCAGATCCCGCTACACCATCGCGCGGGCCGCGCGGAGTATCGTCTGGCGCGACGGGATCCAGCCGCACCGACAGGGGCACAGATCGTGCTATGCCCGGATACCCGGGCCAGCAGCCACATCACCTGGCTGGCCCAAGCCGATGGTCTCATTTGTATTCCGGCCCAATCTGGCGATATACCCGCGGGAACCGAACTTGCCTTTCTGCCCTTTGGACAGCCTGACTGAGAAACGAGGTCGCCTATGAACATCGCATGCACCATGGCATCGACCCGCGGGGGAACGGACCTGTTGCTCTGGGAGGTTGCCGCACGGATGCAAGGCGCGGGCGTCAAGCTCTGTGGCACAGTGCAGACCAACACTGAATGCGGGGATGACAAGCCCTGCGACATGGACGTCAAGATCCTGCCAGATGGCCCAGTTGTTCGGATCTCCCAGAGCCTCGGGGCGGGATCGCGGGGTTGTCGCCTTGACCCGCAGGCGCTTGAAAGCGCGATCGGGATCTCGGAATCCTTCCTTCCCAACGCAGACCTGCTCATCGTGAACAAGTTCGGCAAACAGGAGGCGAGCGGTCGCGGTTTTCGCCCGCTCATCGCAGAGGCCCTGTCGCGCGACGTCCCGGTGCTTGTGGGGCTGAACAGCCTCAACAAAGAGGCATTCGAGACCTTCACCGGCGGTTCTGCTGAACTGATCGAGCCTACCCCTGAAGCTGTCGAGAAGTGGCTGCGTGGCGTCTTGCCTACCCTTTCTGGACCTACAAGCGTATCGGATCTGCAAAGCGTCTGACCGGATCGCGCTGCCGGGACGATTTGCACCTGCGTTTCGGCTTCTGACGCCTCAGAATACCACGGTTTTTCGCAGAAGCGGCTGGCCAAGCCCCAGTGTCAGGCGTAGCCTGCCCGACGATTATGCAAGCCCTGACTGATGGAGGCGTAACACGAATGACCCCAGCGATCCACCCGATGGCGCCCGAGCATCTGCCGCGCTTCGTCGCCGCTGCGGATGGCAGCGACTATCTCATGACTTTTATGATTTTCTTTGTTGTGTTCATCATTCTGGGTTTGGGCGTTGCCTATTTCACCCTCCATGCGATGCCGGAGAAAATGGCGCATCATTCCAACAGCACCCAGCTGCAGCTGATCAGCGTGCTCGCGATGTTGGCGCTTTTTACCCATAACAACCTCTTCTGGGTGGGCGCACTGGTCTTGGCCGCGTTCCGGCCACCGGATCTGATTACGCCGCTCAATTCAATCGCGGACTCGCTCAAAGCCATGACGACCCGCACACCGGACCCCGTGACAAAGGGCGAGTCTGACTAATGCTGGAACTGACGATTTGTTCATTGATCACCATCCTGCCCGACTACCTGTTTCGGAGCCGGGTTCAGGGCCGCAAATGGGGCGCTGAGATCAACTTCTTTACCGTCTGGTACGAGCTGCGCTGGGGCATCACCATGTGCGCCATGCTCACCATCAGCCTTATCACGGTGGTGTTCTACTTCCACCCGACAACCACGAATGTAACGTCGTTCTTCCGGACCCTGACCATCGTCTCCACTGCGGCGGGCCGCGTAGATGAAGTGTTTGTCGTCAACAACCAGCTTGTGGAGGCGGGCGCCCCGCTCTTCCGGATGGACAGCTCGAGCGAGGATGCCGCCGCCGAGACCGCCCGGCGTCAGATCGAGGAAATCGATGCGCAGCTTCAGCTCGCGCAGTCCGAGCGCGCTGGCGCAACCGGCGCGCTGGAACAAGCGATGGCGGCACTGACACAGACCGAGGATGACCTGAACCGGCGCGAGACGCTGATCGCCGAGGGGTCTTCCGCAGTGACACAGCGCGAGGTGGATACCCTGCGCAACCAGCGTGACCAGAACCAGGGTGCGGTCGATGCCGCCGAGGCAGATCTGGAAGCGGTGGACACCAAGATCGATGTGCTTCTGCCCGCCCAACGGGCCACGGCCGAGGCCGCGCTTGCCCAGGCGCAAGCGACTATCGAGAAGCTGACGATCTATGCAGGCGTCGCAGGCACGGTGGAGCAATTCACCCTGCGTCCCGGTGATGTGGTCAACCCGATCCTCCGCCCGGCCGGCATTCTCGTGCCCAGCGATGCCGGGCGCGGACGGTTCCAGGCGGGTTTCCCGCAGGTCGCCACACAGGTGGTGCAGCCGGGCACGGTGGCCGAGATGACCTGCATGGGCAAACCCTTCACAATCATCCCAATGGTGATCACCGAGGTGCAGGATGTGATTGCCGCCGGTCAGATCCGCCCTTCGGATCAGTTATTGGATATCGGCGCACAGCGTGCGCCAGGGACGGTTACGGTCTTCATGGAGCCGCTCTATGCGGGCACCACGGACCTGCTGCCACCGGGTAGCCGCTGCCTCGCAACGGCCTATACCAACAACCACGACAGGCTCGAGACCGAGGAGCTTAGCTTCTTCCATGGGATCGCCCTGCATGTGGTCGATACGGTTGGCGTGGTTCATGCGGCGGGCCTGCGTCTGCGCGCACTTCTGATGCCGTTCAACCTGCTGGTCTTCACCGGCCACTGATCCGCGCGAGGGGGCGCTCGCGCCCCCTCCGCCACCTGTGACTGATCCCTGTCTAGCGGCTTGTCACGCCACGCGGCGGCCCCACTCCCTGCCCTCGGCACAACAGCCTTTACAAAGCATTTCCCTGTGCCATACCTGAAGGAGGAGGGTCCCTTAGCTCAGCTGGATAGAGCAATCGCCTTCTAAGCGATCGGTCGAGGGTTCGAATCCTTCAGGGACCGCCACCTCCATCTCACTCTCAGGACTCCTGAACTTCACAACACTGAAATCAATCGGATTTACGAACCGATGGATTTCTTTAACCCTCATTCACTTTCAAGGACTTGCACTTCTGGCGCGGTACAAAGAGTAGTGTAAAAACTGACCGCTCTGGACGGCAAACTAGTGAGACGACCGATGGACAAACTCGGGTAGGTGTCGCTTTGCGATGGCACAGGGCTTTACCTTGCGGTGACCCTTGACCGCACCGTAGTAGCGGCACTGCCTTCGTCCGCAACTGGCGGCGTATCGGTTATCGCGGCACCGACCAGAATGCCTACCTTGCCGCCAAGCACGTTGACCCGACCGGGAAGGTTGCGCAAGCAAGATCCTAACTCCGCAAGCAGGGCCAAAGCCTTTCGTGTGACATCCAATGCTATGATGGCACGTGCAGCAGATGACACTTGCGGCAAGGTGCGCGCAAGTTCAACCATGGCGCGTTTCTACCGCGTTCACCGCAAGCATTCCGTGCTGGGCGAGCAAAGCGTTTTTGGATAGGCGCACCATCAACCAAATGGACGAATGCGGTGAGGTACGCAGCTGGCGTTTTCCCCGAACAACGCTGGCTGAGCAGATGATGGATGTGGCGACGCTGGCAGGGTGTTCAAAAAAGAACTTCTGAGGATGTGCCAAGTCGCGCTGTTAGGCCGAACGACGATGACGCATGTTCGAGAAGGAAAGTAGTGGACCAATGCCCGGCAGGCGTATGGCAAAGCCAGGCTGTCGAGAGGGAGGGCATGAAGACTAAAGGCTACAATCAACGACGTGCTTTTGCGTTGGCCGAGGTCGATCCGCGCGTGTATCGGCGAACGTCGAAGCGTCGTGCCGACACGACACTGCGGGCGCGGAGGCGCATTGATGCCTGTCTAGATCACAACATCACCAACGCCTATCTGATGCCGCAGCACGGGCTGACCGGTGAACTGAAATTCGCAGGATGTCTCGAGTCGATCGACCTGTTTCTGGCGTTCTCCTCCGCATTTGAGAGTTCGGCGGTCTACACCGCCGCCCTGCATCCCGAACCACCGCTCTGCGGGCAGCTAGCGCGCGTACATTCGCCCGAGCCGAGGCCCGCAGTAACGTGCGAAAGCTTGGACAATCCATATGATCAGCTTCAGGGCAGCTGACCACGTGGCGCATGAGCCGGGTGAGATCCTTGAGACGCCCGATCTCCGCCTCTAGAGCATCGGCCTTGGCGGGATTCTCGGCGCGCGGCAGCTCAAGCGCAGGGCCCAACCGGAACATCGCCGCGATCTCGTCTAGCGCGAATCCCGCCGCCTTTCCCATGAAGATCAGGGCAAGGCGGTGCAGCACATCGGAATCGTATTGCCGCCGCAACCCGTTCCGCCCTGTCGCAGCGATGAGCCCGATCTTCTCATAGTAGCGCAACGCCGAAGGCGCGACGCCGCTCTGTTCGGCCACCTCGGCAAATTCCATTCCAGCCCCCTTGCCTTAAAGTTGACTTCAAGTCGGAGACTGTCCGCCCTCCCGTTTCAAGAAGAGCTGACGGCATGGACAACCTCTCACTTGCCTCTCATTCAGAGGCCCGCTCCGCCACTTGGCCAAGGCTGATCGGGCCCGCGCTGGCCTTTTTCGCCGTCGCCTCGGTCATGAGGCTCGCCGCCTTGACCCTATCGGCGATCTCTGTTGCGTTTCCTGATCCCACGCTCGACCCGCACCTTGTCGTATCGGCTTTTCTACTTGCGATCACCGCGCTGCTGGTTCCGGCGGGCCGGGTGGGCGACATCTTCGGGGCGCGTCCGGTTTTGACCACCGGGCTGGCCCTGTTCGCACTCGGGGCGCTCTGGGCGTCCGGTGCGGCAAGCCTGAACGGTCTGATCGCGGCCCGTGCGGTTCAAGGTATCGGCGCATCGGCGATGATCGGCCTGCCCCTCGCGCTTGTCCGCGCCAATTTCCCGAAGGCGAAGATCGGGCGTTGGATTGGCATGCTGGGAGCGATGTCGGTCATCGGAACAGCATCCGTCCCGGCCTTGGGTGGGCTGATCGCAGGCAGTTTCGGCTGGCAGGCTGTCTTCCTGCTTCAGATCCCGATGCCGCCTCTGGCACTTGCGGCCACCCTGCTCTGCCTGCCGCGCAACACTGAGAAACTGCGCGCGACTGAAATGGATCTGCCCGGTGCCAAGATGCTCGCACTGACCCTTGCCGGAGGGGTGCTGCTTGTGTCGAGTCTGTCGGGCGGGCTGAGCCTGTGGCATCTTCTTTGGACGCTTGTGCTGGGACTGGGTCTTGCGCTCTTTCTGCGCCAAGAAGTCCGCGCGCCAGCGCCGCTGATCGGCCTCACCCTGATCCGGAGCCCGACCCTCGCGCTCGGCCTGATCTGCAACGGGCTGGTTTCGGTGATCGTGATGGGGATCCTCGTGGTGGGACCTTTCTTTCTCACAAACGGGCTCGCATTGTCCTCCAACGCCATAGGACTCTGCATGGCGGTCGGGTCGGTCGCATCCGTATAGAGCGGAGTGCCTGCCGGTGACTTGACCGAGCGGCTGGGTGCGGCACGTGCCGTGATCCTCGGCGCAGGTGGGCTTTGCCCCGGCGCACTGGCCATGGCGAGCCTGCCCCCCTGCCTGGGTGTTCAGGGGTTTGCCCTGGCTTTTGCGTTGCTGGCAATCGGATATCAGGTCGTTCAGGCGGCTCTGGCAACCCGTGTGATGGCGGAGGCCCGGGCAGAAGATCAGGGCGTGACCGCCGGGGTCCTGACCTTGTCACGCAATATCGGTTTTGTGTTGGGCGCGAGCGGGATGTCCGCCCTCTTCGCAATCCTCTCTAGGCAGTTTGAAGCACGGACGGACCCGAGCATGGCGGCACATGTTTCGATGGCGGTCACCTTTGCCGCGGCAACCGTGCTGGCATTTCTCGTCTTGGGACTGGCCAAGCGTTTGCAGCGCATAAACGTGAGACCCAGGCCGTAAGAAAAGGGCGCTCCGCCACGGGGATGACTTCATCCTCGTAACAGGGCGCCCAAGCTCAGAAACTGCCTGAACATCCAAACTCAAATCACTGACAAAAGAGTTCCACACTCAGAGACAGGGTATGGAGTACCTTACGAATTGCCGCTTAGCGGCGCTGGCGACGTGACGCGCCCAGCAGCCCCAGACCGCCGATCAGCAGCAGCGCCGAAGCCGGAAGCGGTACGGGCGCGACGCTCGCATAAAACAACACAGAGCGCGGGCGCTGAGGCAGGTTTCCCTGCTCGCTGGCCAGAAGGAAGGTCTGCGTCTCACCATCATCCAGGAAATCACCATCCCCGTTCAGATCGGTCAGCAGCAGGATCTCGTCATCGTCGTTGAAGTCATTGCTCGGCACCAGGCCGCGATTGCCGTCGATGGCAAAGTCGAAGATCGCGCCGTCGACGAACCCCAACGGATCCCAGAGCTCGAAGGCCTCGCTGCTGATATCAATGGTTCCGTCATTGTTAAGATCCGTGTAGCGGATCAGACCGTCAGTGAAGAGATCCTGAGCAAAGAGGTCTCCGTCCTCCGCCGCAACCGCTAGCGCGAAGGGGGCATCACCTTGAGCGACGTATTCCACAACTTCTGACCCGCCAATCGAGACATCGCCATTTGTATCCTCAGCGCGGTAGATCCGCGGGCTGCCCCCGGCAGTGTCGGTGATGAAGGCCGCGTCACCGTCAAAGGCGATCTCGAAAGGGGAAGAAGACGCATCCAGAGCCCCCAGATCGAGCCAGATCGAGCTTTCGCCTACATCATTCGCGTCGCCATCACCGTTCAGATCCTCGGTCCGGTAAACCACATCGCCCGCCGGATTACCGACCGTATCGGCCTCGACAATATAGACCGCGCCATCCCCGCCCACGGCGACCCCGTTGGCCGTCTGCAAGGCAAAGCCATTCGCATTGTCCGAGGAGAACCAGACCGACGCCTCACCCGCATCCTGCGCGGTGTCGTTGCCATTGAGGTCGCGCAGGCGATAGACCGTGTCGGTCGCGCCATCGCCTACATAGACGTCGCCGTCATCCGATTGAGTCAGCTGAAAAACATTGCCCGTGGGGGCCGCGAGGCCGCTGGCATTGTTAGCGTCGAAAAACACCTTGGTTTCGCCAGCGTCATTGGCATCGCCATCCCCGTTCAGATCGGCTGCATAGACCACCTGATCGGTCGTTTGGTCGGAGAACAGGGCCTGCGTGGTGGCCGCGAGCGCAGGTGAAGTCAGCGCGGTTGTGGCGATGAAAATCGCAAAGGGGGAACGTCCCATCAGAGAGCCTCCGTTGAGTTTGAATGTCATGATTTTTCGGGAGGCTGGCAGGCGCTAGCGGAGCACCGTTAACCCTTCTGAGCGACCCGCGTCAACGGCAGAAGCTATGCGTTTTTCGTCCGCGGCGTTGCGATCAGCGAAAGGGGTCAGGGTGCCGTTGGGTCACTCTGGGTGCGGCGCAGTGGCCTCGCGCGGCGGAACGGTTGTGCCCCGTACCACAAGGCGCGCCGGAACAAGCGAGAGGGCCGCAGGCATATCCGGCTCCTTGATCCGGTCAACCACGACACGGGCGAGCTTGCGGCCCAGATCATAGGGCGAGATCGCCATGGTCGTCAGGGGCGGCGTCGCGATGGCGGCATCCTGAATGTCGTCGAACCCGACAATCGAAACATCTTTGCCGGGTTCGAGACCCATGCGGATCAGCGCAAGAGAGGCCCCGATTGCCACCATGTCCCCGTTGCAGACAATGGCCGTAATCTCGGGATGGGCGGCGCGCAGGTCGATCATGGCCTGCATGCCGGAGGGCTTATCATCCTCAGAGTCCCAGACGATGGGCGCGCCCAGCCCCCGCTCGGCCAGCACCCGCGCATAGCCCTCGATCCGTTCGTTCCGGACCTCGACCTGTGCCGTGCCGCCAAGAAAGGCGATATGGCGATGCCCGATATCGGCCAGGTGCTCGGTCGCCGTGGCGGTCGCCGCAGCGTTCTGGATGCCCACATGATCGATACTGTCCACATTGGCGCGGCGCAGGAAGGTCACCGTCGGCAAGGAATGGGTTGCCAAGAGATCGTAGGTTGTGCGCGGCGTGTCCTGCGCAGGCACCCAGAGTAGCCCAGCACGGGAGCTGCGAATGAAGGCTTCCAACTGCTGACGTTGGCGCACCGCATCGTCGCGCGCATCCAGTACCGAGAGCAGATAACCCTCGCTTTCCAGAAGGTCACTGGCCCCGCTGATCACCTCGGCGTTGAAGGGGTTGGCAATCTGGTGAATGGCAAAGCCGATCTCACGGCTCTCGCCTGAGCGCATGGAGGCCGCCCGCCCATCGGGCACGTAGTTCAGCCGTTTGGCGGTTTGCAGCACCCGCTTGCGTGTCTTTTCCGAGATCCGCCCAGTTCCGCGCATCACCTGGCTTGCAGTCGCAACGGAGACGCCCGCCTCCTTCGCGACGGTTTCAAGCTTCGGCTTCACAGACATGATCGCGGATTTTCCTCCCTTCGGATCGCCAACTCCGCACAGAAGTATAAGCGCATCCGTTCATAGCATATATCAGATACATCGTTTTATCACATCTCATTTGTGATTTTCTGACTTTTTACTTTAATAACAGTTATTAAAGAACCTTTCGCCAAGCTTTCGTGTATCGTGCAGATTTTTTCTTGACGTAAGGTATAACGTTATACCAACTTAAGGGAGGATTCTGTATCACCCACTTCGTAAGGATCGGGATGGTTCGGAAACGTCAGCGGCATCGCGTCAGGCCCCAGATTTGCCCGCCGGGATGTCAGAGAGAGGCGGCATAAGCCGTCGCTCAGAGGGTTCAAATTGGGAGGAGATTATGACCCTTAAGTTCCAATTCGCCGGTGCCGTGTCAGGCCTCGCGCTGCTCGTGGCCGCAACGGCCGCTCAGGCCGAGGTGCTGTTCTGGTCTACCCAGGCGAAACCGGTCGAAGAAGCTCAGGCCGTGCGCGAGCAGGTCCTGAATGGCGCGGGCGACATTGACTACCAGCCCAATGATGCAGGTCCCTGGCTCACCCGCCTGAACGCAGAACTGAAAGCCGGATCTGGCTCAATCGGCCTTCTGGGCGCGCTCCACGGTGATTTCTCGGCCATGAGCCCGGAGGATCTGGTGGATCTCGAAGAGCTCGGCCTCGGCGCCCAGAGCGACACGTTCAACAGCCTTGCCCAGCTGGGCACGGACGCCAAGCAATACATCCCCTGGATGCAGGCCAGCTACATCATGGCCGCCAACACCAAAGCGTTGGAGCATCTGCCCGAAGGCGCGGATATCAACACCCTGACATATGACCAGCTCATCGCCTGGGCGACCAATGTCAAAGAGGCAACCGGTTCGGCCAAATTCGGCTTCCCGGCGGGTCCCAAGGGCCTGAAGCACCGTTTCTTCCAGGGCTATCTCTATCCGTCCTATACCGACGGCGTGGTGCGGACCTTTGCCTCGGACAAGGCCGTGACGGCTTGGGAAAAGATGAAAGAGCTTTGGGCGGTGACCAACCCCGGCTCGACCAACTTCTCCTTCCTGCAGGAGCAGCTGCTGAACGAGGATGTCTGGATCGCCTTTGATCACACCTCCCGTCTGGCTGCGGCGTTCAACGAGCGACCGGATGACTTTGTGGCCTTCCCCGCGCCCGCCGGGCCCGAGGGACGTGGTTTCATGCCGGTGATCGCCGGGATCGCCATCCCGCGCACCGCGCCGGACATGGACGCCTCCAAGGCGCTGATCGCGCATCTGATGAAGCCCGAAACGCAGGTCGCAACCCTGCGCGCGACCAACTTCTTCCCGGTCGTGGACGTTGCGCTGCCCGACGATCTGCCGCCATCGGTGAAAGCCGCAGGCAACGCGGTGGCAATCATGAGCGCTTCGCCCGATGCCAATCCGGGTCTGCTGCCCGCAGGTCTTGGCAACAAGGGCGGTGACTTCAACCGGGTCTTTGTGGACACGTTCGAGCGCATCGTTCTGGCGGGTCAGCCCATCGAGCGGGTGCTTGAGGACCAGAAAAAGACCCTCGTTCGGATCATGAACGATACCGGCGCGCCCTGCTGGGCCCCGGATGCGCCCTCCGAAGGCGCCTGCCCGGTCGAGTGATCCTCCCGCGGGGGCGCCGCCACGCGCCGCGCCCCCGCATCGCAGTTCGGATCGCGCACCGGTCCGAACTGCTCAACTCTCATTGATACAACGCGCTTAGGCGTAAACCGGGGGGCGGCACATGAACCCGCGACTACTACCCTATTTCCTGATCTTGCCGGTCACGCTTTTCCTTTGCCTGTTCTTTTTGTACCCGTTCGTTCTTGTGGCACAGCAGGCGTTCAGCAACGGCTCTGGCTTCACCATGGACAACTTCCGGGACGTGACCACGCACTGGAAATTCCCGATCTCGCTCAAAAACACCTTCCTGCTGGCCCTGGCCGTTGTGCCCGTGCAGTTGGCTCTGTCGCTGATGATGGCGACCATGGTCACGAAGATGAAAAAGGGGCGGGATCTGATCCTTTACGTCTGGACGATCCCACTGGGGATCTCGGACCTCGCCGCCGGTATCATCTGGCTTGCAATCTTCGAACAGTCCGGCTTCCTCAACTCGATGATGGGCGGTCTGGGACTGATCGACAGCCCGACGAACTTCCTGAGCTATACCAGCCCGGTTATGGTCTTTGTGGCCATCATGCTGGCCGAGATCTGGCGTGCGACGGCCATCATGCTCGTGATCCTCGTGGCAGGCATCGGCCTGATCCCCAAGGAATACTACGAGGCGGGCGAGGTCTTTGGCGCCACGCCCTGGCAACGGTTCCTGAAGATCACCCTGCCCATGCTGCGGCCCTCGCTGCAGACGGCACTGGTCCTGCGCGTGATCCTCGCCTTTGAGGTCTTCGCGGTTGTCCAGGCCCTTGGCGGGACACTCTTCCCCGTGCTCATGGGCGAGACCTATGCCTATCAGTTCGAGCTGCTCAATGGCGGCGCGGCGGCGGCCATCGCGTTGATCATCCTCGTGATCTCCATCGCCTTCACCCTCATCATCATGCGTGCGCTGCGCGTTCCGAAAGGAGCCACGATATGACCGCTGCAACCACAGATGTCGTCGAAAAGGCGGCAGATTCCAGGAAAGCGGGACGCTATGTCTATATCACGGCCGTGGTCCTGCTCTGCGCCTGGGTGCTTGTTCCGCTCTATTTCCTGCTGATCAACACCCTGAGTTCACCGGAAGCGGTGAACTCGTACCCAAAGTCCTTCGTGCCCGAGTTCGATCTGAGCAGCCTGACCTTCTTTGCCAATTTCGAAGGCATCCTGACGGCTCTCAAGAACTCGATCCTGGTGGCGGCCATGACCATGGTCATGTCCATCGTGATCGGGGCACCGGCGGGATATGCGCTCTCGCGGTTCGAGTTTCGCGGCAAGGAGCTCTTTCGGCTGCTGATCCTGCTGACCCGGGCCTTTCCCCTGCCCCTTTTGGCCTTGCCGCTTGCGGTAATGTTCATCCGCACCGGGATTGACGACACGGTGTTTGGGCTCGCGCTCGTACATACAACGCTGGCCATTCCCTTCGCGGTGCTGATCACCTTCTCGCTCTTTTCGGGGATCCCGATCGAGCTGGAAGAGGCCGCGTGGACCCTGGGGTGCAACCGGCTGACGGCCTTTCAGAAGGTCATCCTGCCGCTGGTTCTGCCGGGCATCACGGCTTCGGCGATCTTCGCCTTCGTGATCTCCTGGAACGAGGTCTTCGCGGCCGCCGTTCTGACCATCGAGAACCGAACGCTCACCGCGTTCCTTCTGCAGAACCTCGACACCTCGCCTCTGCACCTGAAATTCGCAGGCGGCTTCATTCTCGTCGTGCCGGCGCTGATCTTCATCTTCGCCGTGCGGAAATACCTCTTCGCGATGTGGGGCATCGCCAACCGCTAAGCGGTTGTCAGATTAAGGAGCCTAGAGAGATGGCTGTTATCGAAATCAAGAACGTCGCGAAACGCTTTGGGGACTACCAGGCGCTGCACGACATCAACCTCACCATTGACGACCAGGAGTTCATGGTTCTGCTCGGAGCCTCGGGCTGCGGCAAGTCCACCCTCCTGCGGATCATCTGCGGGCTGGAGACAGCCTCGGAAGGCGAGATCTGGATCGGGGGGCGCCGGGTCGATCACCTGGCGCCGAAGGATCGCGGGATCTCGATGGTGTTCCAGAACTACGCGGTATTCCCGCACCTGACGGTATTCGAGAATATCGGCTTCGGACTGCGGATGCAGAAGATGGACGATGCGGAGGTCACCCGCCGGGTGGAACGCACCGCCGGTCTGATGCATATCGACCAGCTTCTGAGCCGATATTCCGGGGAGCTGTCGGGCGGTCAGCGCCAGCGTGTGGCCGTGGCCCGTGCGCTCGCCATGGAGCCGGATGTGATCCTGATGGACGAGCCGCTGTCGAATCTCGACGCGCTTTTGCGGATGGAAATGCGGGCCGAGCTCAAAGGTGTACTCGCCGAAAGCAACACGACCGCGATCTACGTGACCCACGATCAGGTCGAAGCTATGTCCATGGCCGACCGGATCAGCGTCATGCATCAGGGTCGGATCGTGCAGGCGGCCTCGCCCATCGAGGTCTATCGCAATCCCGCTGCGGAGTTTGTCGCGGGCTTCATCGGCAACCCGCCGATGAACTTCCTCGCGGCCACTCCACAGGGCGGTGGCAAGTTCTCGGTGGCCGGGCATTCCTTCGACGGGCCTGCGGCGGCGAATGCGAACCTGCAATTCGCCATCCGGCCCGAAGACATGAAGCTGTCAGAGGACGGTCTGGCGGCTGTCGCCAAGGTGGTGGAGCCCTTGGGCGCGCATCTTTTGGTGACTTGCGATCTGGACGGAAACCTCTTCCGCGCGATCCTCGACAGCGAGATGAAGGTCAAGCCGGGCGAGACCCTGAAGCTCGCGCCCATGCCCGACCGGATCCGCTGGTTCGACCCTGAGACCACCCTGGCTGTGGCCTGAAAACGACCGATGACCAGCATGAACCACGCAGACATGATCCAGCACGCGCGGCAGGTGCTGAGCGACAACGACCGGGGCACCTATACGGTGCCCACCCATGGGCTCTACCCATTCCAATGGAACTGGGATTCCGCGCTCAGCGCCCTGGGCTTCGCGCATTATGACGAGCCCCGGGCCTGGAGCGAGATCGAGACGCTCATGGCCCATCAATGGGAGGATGGCATGGTGCCCCATATCATCTTCCACCAGCCCGACGACGGCTATTTCCCCGGACCCGAGGTCTGGGGCACAGGACGGGAGGTGCCCACAACGGGCATCACTCAACCCCCGGTGAGTGGCTTTGCCGTGCGGCGTATCTTTGACCGGGCGCGCGACAAAGCGCTGGCCGAACGCAAGGCCCGCGCGCTCCTGCCCAAGATCCATGCCTGGCATGAGTGGTTCTATCGCGATCGGGATCCGGAGGGGACGGGTCTGGCCGCGCTCCTGCATCCGTGGGAATCCGGGCGGGACAACTCGGTCGATTGGGATGACGCGTTCGAGCGTGTCCCGACCGAGGGCGTCGGCCCCTTCGTTCGGCGCGATACCACCCATGCCAACCCAGCCCACCGACCCACGGATGAGCAATACAAGCGCTACATCTGGCTGGTGAAAAAGTTCCGCAGCCTCGGCTGGGACAATTCGAAACTGCACGCGGCCTCGCCCTTCAAGGTGGTGGATCCAGGGTTCAACGCGATCCTGATCCGCTCCTGCGAGGATGTGGCCGATCTCGCCGCACAGCTCGGAATGGACGACATCGCCGCCGCTTCCCGGGCCATGGTGGACAAGGGCGTCGCCGCGATGGAGACCCTATGGAGCGCGGAGATGAGCCAGTATCTCTGCTATGATCGCTGCAAGGGGGAGCTTGTTCAGAGCCCCTCGATCGCTGGCATTCTCGCGGCCTTCGCCCCGATCCCCACAGCGCGGGCAGCCGCCCTCGTGCGCCGGATCGAAACCCTTGCCGGGAGCTGCAACTACCTGATCCCCAGCCATGACCCGACCCACCCGGAATTCGACGGGCTGCGCTACTGGCGAGGGCCGGTCTGGCTCATCGTGAACTACATGGTGGCCGATGGCTTCGCCCGGGCTGGCGAGACCGAGATCATCCCGCGCATTATCGAAGACTGCCTGCGGCTGATCGAGACCAGCGGCTTTGCCGAGTACCACGACCCGATCACCGCCGAACCCTGTGGTGGGCCGCATTTCACATGGACCGCCGCCATGGTGATCGAAATCCTCAACACCTACGAGCTGGCCGCATGAAACGATCCCGCATCAACGAGGTTTTGACCGAGGGCGCGGCCTTCATGGCCAGCCATGGCGTCGTCCTGCCGCCTTTCGCCGATTGGGAACCGGAGGAGTTCCGCACCCGCACGGATCTCCATCGGATCACCGGCGCGCGGCTGGGCTGGGACATCACCGACTACGGCGCGGGCCGGTTCGACGAGATGGGGCTGTTCCTCTTCACCCTGCGCAATGGGGAGCTCGCCAATCTCGAACGGGGGCGCGGCATGGTCTATGCCGAGAAGCTCCTGATCTCACAGGCGGATCAGCTCTCCCCCATGCACACGCATATCGTGAAGACCGAAGACATCATCAATCGCGGCGGCGCGACACTGGCGATCGAGCTCTATGGTTCGGATGATGAGGGCGATTTTGCCGAGGATCGCGGCGGCGAGGTGATCTGCGACGGGATCGCCCGCAGCTTTGCCCCAGGCGAGGTCCTGAAACTCGCCCCGGGCGAGAGCATCACCCTGCAGCCAGGCGATTGGCATGCGTTCTGGGGCGATGGCGGGCCGGTCCTGATCGGTGAGGTTTCGACCGTGAATGACGACCTGACCGATAACATCTTCCGCGAGCCCATCGGACGTTTTGCCGATGTGATCGAGGACGAGCCCCCGCTGCGCCTGCTGGTCTCGGATTATGACGGCTTGGCCAACTGATCCACACAGGCGCCATGCTCCGCGAGGAACCGCACAAACAGCATCGTGAGGTTCTCGCGGCGCGACTGGTCCGGCCAGACCGCATAGATGCCGAGGGATTTCAGGGACCAATCCGGCAGGATATGGACCAGATCCCCCCGCTCGAACCCGCGACAGGCCAGATGCTCAGGGATCGCGGTCACGCCGAGCCCCCGCGCCGAGAACTCATAGAGTGCATCGGCAGAACTCACCGTGACATGGGATTGCCCGGTCACCGCGACCGTGCTGCCATCCGGGCCGGTCAGCTCGGTCTGATCCGGGCGCACAGCAAACCGAACCCAATCCCAGCTCTCCAGGTCACTCGGATGTGTCGGCTCTGGGCGCGCCGCTGCATAATCCGGGCTCGCCACAAGTAACCGGTCCGCATCGCCGATCTTGCGGGTCAGGTGCTCGCTGTCCGACAGCCACCCGGCCCGGATCGCCACGTCGAAATGATCCCTGATCAGATCGTGCTGCTGGTCGGTGAAATAGAGCTCCAGCGTCACCTTGGGATAGGTCCTGCCAAAGGCCGCCAGATCATCCATCAGCGCGGTCTGAGTGATAAAGGCCGGGGCTGACACCCGCAGCGCCCCGGATGGCTCCGTCGAGAGCGGGTTGATCGCATCAAGCCCGGTCTCGGCTGCCGCCAGCATCTCCTGCGCCTTGTCATGGAGGATCCTGCCCTCCTGGGTCAGCGACAATTGCCGCGTCGAACGATAGAGCAGCGTGACGCCCAGGTCCCTTTCCAGATCCGAGACGACCGAGCTGACCCGTGAGGGCGCAAGACCAAGGTGCAAGGCCGCCCCGCGAAAAGTCCCCTGATGCACCACCGTCGAGAAGATCGCGATGCTGCGCAGCTTGTCGATCATTGTTCGCTCCAGCGGAATAGTTCGGTCCGAAATCACTGTCTAATCCAGAACGACCGCCGTCAATAGATTGGCCCCGAAGCGCCAAGGCCGAAGACCCGCAGCGCCGCCATTTCGACCTGTGACCCAGAACCGAACACGATCGGAGTATCCAAGATGACACAGACATCCTCCGCCGCATTGTCCCGCCGGGATCTGCTGAAAGGCACGGCGCTTACCCTCGGGGCGGCGACGCTCTTGCGCAGCGCGCTGGTCCCCTCGGTTGCAAAAGCGCAAGGCGCGCTTCCACCGGGCACGGTTCACAGCTTTGCCAAGGGCGGTGTGACGTTCCACACCTATGTGTCGCCGCCGCAAGCGGTGCACGTCACCTCGCATGTTGTGGAATTTGCCGATCAGCTTCTCGTCGTGGACGGCACCATGCTGCCCCCCACAGCGCAGGAAGTCTCGGCCCTGATCAAGTCCACTGGCAAGCCAATCGCCATGGCTGTGCTCAGCCACGAGCATCCGGACCATTGGGGCGGCTCGCCGCTGATCGAGGGGGCCAGCTTCGCCACCCTGCCCCAGATTCGCGAGGCCGTGGCCGCTGAGGCCGCGGGCGGTCAGTTCGGCACCCCGTCCAGCGTGTTGGAGGGACCTGATCTCGAGATCGGCATGACAGAGATCGCCGGCGTCCCCGTGGAGTTTCGGCACTACGAGAACAACGAAGCCCCGCATATGGTCGTCACTGTTCTGCCGGAGCAGAAGGTGGCGATCGTGCAGGATCTCGTCTATAACGGCGTGTTCTTTGCCCCGGGGATTGACCGCAAGAACTGGATCGCGACGCTGGAAAGCCTGCGAAATGATCCGGCCTTCGACACGCTCTTGGTGGGCCATGGCCTGCCCACGACGCGCGGCGATCTCGACACGGCCATCGCCTATGTCTCCAAGATGGACGCAGTCATCAGCGCCGCCGCCACCCCGGACGACGCCATCGCTGGCATGAAGGCCGCCTTCCCGAGCTATGCGGGCGAGTTCCTGCTCTCGCTGATGCCCGAATACTGGCCCAAGTAATCCCAGACCATCCGAACCAACCGAACCACCCGGGTCAGCAGATCTGGCCCGGAACACCCATCACACGCGGAGATCCCCATGCATCGCAGAACCCTCATCAAGACCACCCTCGGCGCAATGCTCGCCACGAGCCTCGCCTCCCAGGCAAGCGCGCAGGCGATGGATGCCACCTCTCAGGCCAGCTTTGACACCGTGATGGCCTTCATGGGCGCAATGGGCAGCGGCGACATGGAGGCAATGTCCGCCCTCATGGCCGATGACATGGTCTGGCACAACGAGGGCGATACCAGCCTGCCCTGGATCGGTGAAACCGTTGGCAAGGACGCGATTTTCGAGTTCCTTGGCGTGTTCTCGGCCAATCTGCAGGTCACGAAGTGGGAAAATCAGGATGCTTTCGCTTCCGGCGACACCGTGGCCGTCTTTGGCCGCATGAACGGCATCACCACTCATTCCGGCAAGGAAACCGGCGAGTTCACATTTGCCCTGCGCGCCAAGGTGCGCGACGGTCAGGTGGTGCTTTGGAACTGGTTCGAGGACAGCTTCGCCCTTAGCCAAGCCTATCACGGAAAGTAAGGAGATCGGGACATGGGCAAAGGGCTTGAGAACGTGCATCGGATCTATCTCGAAGGGATCGCGGGCGGCAATGCGCGCGAGGCGGTGCACGCCTATACCGGGCATCGCTATACCCAGCATTCGACCGGCGTTGGCGATGGAGCCGAAGGGTTTCTCGCATTCTTCGAACCCTTTGTCGCCCGCAATCCCAAGCGCGATATCCGGATCCTGCGCAGCTTCGAGGACGGTCCATGGGTGTTCTGCCACGCCTACCAGTCCCTGAATGACGGGGCGGCGCAATGGGTGACGATGGACATGTTCTATACCGATGCAGAGGGGCTGATCCTAGAGCATTGGGACACGATCGCCGCCTATGAAGCCGACACGGCCTCCGGCGCGGATATGGTGGGCGGGGCCACGCAACTGGATCCGGGCGCGGACACAGATGCGAGCAAGGCGCTGGTGCTGGAGTTTACCAAGCAGGTCCGGCAGGAGCGCGGGCTTGACAAGATCGGGACCTTTGTCGCCGACGCGCTGATCCAACATGCGCCGGGCATCAAGGCGGGGCGCGATGCACTGGCCGGTTGGCTGGCCTCCGACTCTGCCGGGCGCTATGAGATGCTGTTCCGGATTCTTGCGCAGGACGATTTCGTGATGACCTACGGCAAGCGTCACGCATTGGGCAAAGACATTGCGGTTTTCGACCTCTACCGTGTGGCGGAAGGGAAGATCGTCGAGCATTGGATGAACGAGGAAGAGATCAGCCCGCGCGAGGCCTGGGGCAATTCCGGCAAATTCTGAAAACCGTCACAGGAGACAATAGATGGGCCTTGTCAGCGGCTTGAAACAGGTGGTGCAACTGGTGGCCAAACGGTCGGGACCGCGGGTTCTGACCGTGCAGAGCGCGGGACGGTTGACTCCCAACATGATCCGCGTGGTGTTCGCAGGGCCCGAGCTGGACGGGTTCCCCGAAGGCCGCGAGGGCGGGAATTGCAAACTCCTGATCCCCGAGCCCGGCGAGACCCGGGACCGCTTTGCCGCGCGCCTAGTCGACGGCCCGCCACCGGTGAAACGGACCTATACCGTGCGCGCCTATGATGCGGCAAAACGGGCGCTGACCATCGATTTCGTTGCCCATGGAGATGAGGGGCCCGCCTCTCGCTGGGCGAGCCATGCCCAGCGTGGAGACTTCCTCGGTTTCGCTGGTCCCAGCACACCCAAAGTCGCGCATTTCGAGGCGGATTGGTATCTGGTGGCCGCCGACCCTTCTGCCCTGCCCGTGGCCGCCGCCGCGCTGGAGGCCATGCCGCGCGATGCCAAAGGCGTGGCGATTTTCGAGATCACCGCCGCCGAGGACCGGCAGGACATCGATATGCCCGATGGCGTCGAAGCGCACTGGCTCGTCCACCCGGACCCGCATGGCGCCTCGACCGCGCAGGAGGATCTGATCCGCAGCCTCCCATGGCCCGAGGGCCGCGTACAGACCTGCATTGCGGGCGAAAGCGGCGTGATCCGATCTCTTCGCGCTTTCCTTGCTCAGGAGAAAGCCCTGCCTCGCAAGGACACCTATATTTCCGGTTACTGGAAAATAGGCCTCAAGGAAGACGAACACCAGAAGGTCAAACGCGCAGAGGGCTGAAGCCCACCGCGCGCCCGGTTGCCGGTTACCTCAGCTCACCCGAACGCCCCGAGACCAAACCCCACGGATCAGCGGCGTGTCTTCGGGCGCGCGCACCCGCAGAACATCGCCACGCAACCCCGGCACCAACGCACCGCGATCTGTCAGCTTGGCAGCCTGCGCCGGGTTGCGGGTCACACAGGCCACGGCACGCGGCAGATCCTGCCACAGCTCAGCCAGTCGAAACGCCGACAGCAAGAGCGCCGACGGCACATAATCCGAAGAAACGATATCGAGCAGCCCCGCCTCCGCCAGTTCCAACGCCGAGACATTCCCGGAATGGGACGCGCCCCGAATGATGTTCGGCGCGCCCATCATCACCGCGATCCCTTCGGCGCGGCAGGCCTCCGCCGCCTCGACCGTGGTCGGAAACTCGGCGAACTGCACACCATTGGATCGGGAGGTCGCCACATGGGCAGCGGTGGTGTCATCATGGCTGGCCAGCGCCGCGCCCAACCGGGTCGCCTCCACCACTGCACCTGCCTCATGCTTGGCTCCGTAAAGCTTCTGCAGTTCGATGAGATTGGCCATATGCGCGACGAATTCCGCCTCGTTCATGCCGCGCTTTTTCGAGACATAGGTCCGCAGAGCCGAGACATCGCGGAATTGCCGTTGCCCTGGCGTGTGATCCATCAGGCTGACAATACCGATCCGGTCATCGGTTCCGAACTCCGCCAGTTCCTCCAGCAGGGTCTCGGAGCAGACCTCCGCCCGCAGATGGATGAAATGACTGATCTTGAACATGCCATCGGCCCGGGCCCGCAAAAGCTCATCCGCAAGCCCCCGCGCATAGGGCTTGTAGCCCGATTTGGAATTGTGGATCGAGCCCACTCGCAGCGCATCGAACACCGTCGTGATCCCGGTCGAGGCCAGCTCAGCATCATGGGCGATCAGCGCGGGGAGATGGGGCCAGCCCACCTCCGGGCGCGGCTCGATGTGCCGCTCGAGATTGTCCGTATGCAACTCCACCAGACCGGGCAGGACAAAATCCCCGCCGCAATCCACCGCCCCCGGCGGGACCGCGTCCCCTTCGCTCAGGGCGGTGATCACACCATCGGTGATCTCCACCGCGCCGGGCTGCACACCATCGGGCAGGACAAGCTGTGCGTTGGCAAGGCAAACGGAGTCTGCCATGGACATGTCATATCCGTCAGTCACAAGGCTGGGAACGAAAGGGGAGTTCATGGGGTATTCTCGATTTGCAGTTTATTACATAGCCCCTGAGGGGGAGCTGGCGAAGTTCGGCTCGCGGTGGCTGGGCTGGGATGTGATCACCGGCGCGGCGGTGGATCCCTTGCCTCTGGACGGGCGCGAAGAGGTGACCCAAGCGCCCCGGAAATACGGGTTCCACGGGACCCTGAAACCGCCCTTTCGGCTGGCGGAGGGCACGGACGCCACCGGGTTGCAGGCCGCTGTGGCAGCACTGTCCGACCGCCTCTCCCCGGCACGCTGCGACGGGCTTGCGCTGACGCGGCTCGGTCGGTTTCTGGCGCTGACCCCGTTGGGCGAGACCACTGCCCTGGCCCACCTCGCCACCGCTTGCGTGACCGGGCTCGACCAGTTTCGCGCAGCCGCCAGCCCCGAGGAGCTGGCCAAGCGCCGGGGCGCAGGGCTCAGCACGGCGCAGGAGGCAAACCTGCTGGACTGGGGCTATCCCTATGTCCGCGACCAGTTCAAGTTTCACCTGACGCTGACCGGGCGGCTCCCGAAAGCGGATCTGCCCCATTGGGAGGCTGTGCTGCAGGCCGCTCTGCCACCACTGCCCACACCCTTCGGGATCGACAGCCTCGGCCTTGTGGGCGAGCGGCCCGATGGCAGATTCGAGCTGATCCAACGCTACACCCTCACTGGCTGAAGCGCCGCGCGCGCCTCCGCCACGGTCTCGGCAAGCGCGCCGTCATTGCCAATCGTCACCACATCCAGCCCCTGAGGCAGGCCCTTGCCCGCTTGCGCCAGGCGCGCGGCGATGACCTCCGGCGTCTCACGCCCCCGGGCGGCCAGCCGTGCCGCCAGCGTCTCGGGCGAGGCCGTCAGGTTCAGAACCGTCAGCGCCGGAAAGACCTGCGCCGCCTCGCGGAGCGCACTGCGCGAGAAATTCGCGAGGCAGGCATGGCCCGCGCGGACCTGATCCAGCGCGGCCACGGGGATACCATAGCGCAGGGTATGGGCGCCCCAATGAACGCAGAACGCCCCTTCGACCACCATCTGGTCAAAGCGGACCGGTGTGACCGCGTCATAGTCTTCGCCGCCCAGATCCGGCGCGCGTGTGATCACTCGCCGTTGCAGCCGTAACGCGGGCCAGGCCGCAACAAGCCCCGCCATGACGCTGTCCTTGCCAACCCCCGACGGGCCGACCACCGCGATGAGGCGCCCGGCACTCATGCGGCGCAGGCGGGGGAGAAGCCCGTCACGTCAATCTCGCGATCGCAGACCTGTGCGCGTGCAGCCTCGTCATGGAAAATCCCGATGATCGCTGTCCCCCGCGCCTTCGCCTCGGCAATCAGCTCCAGCACCACTGCGCGGTTGACCGCATCAAGGCTCGCGGTCGGCTCGTCGAGCAAGAGCGCCGGGAAGCCATGGGCGAACCCGCGGGCGATATTCACGCGCTGCTGCTCCCCACCGGAAAAGGTCGTCGGCGAGAGGGACCAGAGCGGCTCGGGAATGTTGAGCCTCTGCAGCAGCGCCGCCGCCCGCGCGCGCGCATCCGATGCGGGCACGCCAAGGGCCAGAAGCGGCTCGGCCACGACCTCGAGCGTTGGGACCCGCGGGACCACGCGCAGGAACTGGCTGACGTAGCCCAGCACCTCGCGCCGGAGCCGGATAATCTCGCGTGGAGCGGCGGTCACCAGATCCACGCCATCCACGGCGACAACCCCGCTCTGGGCGCGGTAATTGCCGTAGATCATCCGCATCAGGGTCGATTTGCCCGCCCCCGAAGCGCCAGTCAGCGCCACGCATTCCCCGCGCGCCACGGTGAACCCGGCGCCGTCAAAGACCGGGATCACCGTGCTGCCCTGATTGTGCAGGGTGAAGCTTTTGGAGACGTCCTTGAGTTCAAACATCGGCATGCCTCAGACTTGCAGGATCGAGCTGACGAGCAGCTGGGTATAGGCGTGTTGCGGGTCATCCAGCACCTGATCGGTCAGCCCGCTTTCCACCACATGGCCGGACTTCATCACCGTTAGCCGGTCCGCCAGAAGCCGCACCACCGCCAGATCGTGAGTGACAATGATTGCCGAGAGCCGCATGTCGCGCACAAGCGACCGCAAGAGGTCCAACAGCCGCGCCTGCACGCTCACATCGAGCCCGCCCGTGGGCTCATCCATGAAGACCAGCCGCGGCCCGGTCACGAGGTTGCGCGCAATCTGCAGCCGCTGCTGCATCCCGCCGGAAAAAGTCGAGGGGCGGTCATCAATGCGATCCGTGTCGATCTCGACCCGGCCCAGCCAACCCGCGGCCGAGGCGCGGATCTCGCCATAGTTCCGCGCACCCACGGCCATGAGCCGCTCGCCCACATTCCCCCCGGCACTGACGCCCATGCGCAGACCGTCGCGCGCATGCTGATGGACAAAGGCCCAATCGGTGCGCGCGAGCATGCGCCGCTCGGGCTCGGACATCTGCAGGGTATCGCGGGGCCCGTCCACGGCGGTGTCGAAGATCACCTGCCCCGCATCGGGGGCCACATGCCCCGCCATGCAATTGAGAAGGGTCGACTTGCCGGAGCCGGACTCGCCCACGATCCCCATAGCCTCGCCCGGGTAGAGATCGAAGGAGACCTCCGCGCAGCCGATATGGGCGCCGTAGCGCTTGGTGATGCCGCGCACCGAGAGGAGTGCCTGATCGCTCATGCCGCGTCCTTTCCCGCATGGCCAGCTTCCTGCCGCCGGGCGCAGAAATCTGTGTCCGAGCAGACGAAAATCCGCCCGCCCGCATCATCCACGATGACCTCGTCGAGATAACTGTCCTCTGCCCCGCATAGCGCACAGGCATGATCGGCCTTGGACGCCTCGAACGGGTGATCCTCAAAATCGAGACTGACCACCTGCGTATAGGGCGGCAGGGCATAGATCCGCTGCTCCCGCCCGGCCCCAAAGAGCTGGATCGCTGGGCAATCGCCCAGTTTCGGGTTGTCGAATTTCGGGATTGGCGAGGGGTCCATCACATAGCGACCCTCTACAGACACCGGATAGGCGTAGGCGGTCGAGATATGGCCGTGGCGGCTGATATCCTCGTAGAGCTTCACATGCATCAACCCATATTCTTCGAGGCTGTGCATCTTCCGCGTCTCGCTCTCGCGCGGCTCGAGAAAGCGCAGGGGCTCTGGGATCGGTACCTGATAGACGAGGATCTGACCTTCCTTCAGCGGCTCCTCTGGGATGCGATGGCGTGTCTGGATGACCGTGGCCTCGCCGGTGTGAGTCGTCGTGGCAACCCCCGCCGTGCGTTCGAAAAAGCTGCGGATCGAGACCGCGTTGGTGGTATCATCTGCGCCCTGATCGATGACCTTGAAACAGTCGCCCTCGGTCATCACGGCCGCCGAAACCTGCACCCCGCCCGTGCCCCAGCCATAGGGCATGGGCATCTCGCGGCTGGCAAAAGGCACCTGGTATCCAGGTACGGCCAGACCCTTGAGGATGGCGCGCCGGATCATGCGCTTTGTCTGTTCGTTCAGATAGGCGAAGTTGTACTCCTCGGACATCACAACAGCCCCCGCGCCACCAGATCCGCTTCGAGCGCGTCCGGCGAGGTAAACTGCACCGCATCCATGCCAACCGCCTTGGCCCCCGCCACGTTCTTGGGGCTGTCATCGATGAAAAGGCAATCGGCCGGGGCGATGCCGGCCCGGCTGCACAACAGCTCGAAAATCTCCGGTTGCGGCTTGAGCATGTTCTCGCGCCCCGAAACGATCAGGGTGCTGAACACTTCACCCAGACGTGGATGGACCTTCAGCCCTTCAGGCCAGGTCTCCGCCGACCAATTGGTGATCGCATGGATGCCATGGCCCTTGTGGGCCAGCCGGTCGAGCAGGTTCCAAGTCCCAGCGATCGCTTCGGGCACCGTCCTTGTGTAGCGGGACACATAGCCCGCCAGAAGCGCGCGGTCCGTGGGGTCCTCGATCTCAGCAGCCAGATCCGCGAAAGTGGCCCCACCATCGGCCCTTGTGTTACGCGCCATGAAATCCGTCCGGGTAAAAAAGGCCGCAACAGCTTCGCGCGACCCCAGATCCTCAATCCAGGCCAGATGGGGGTCCCAGTGCACCAGCACCGCGCCAATATCAAAAACGATCTGTGTCGGGCTCATTCTGCTGCCTCCTGAACCTGATCCGCGCCTGCCGCGCGGCGCATCTTGCGCACAAGTTCCAATTCCGATTGAAAATCAACGTAGTGCGGTAGTTTTATATGCTCCAGAAACCCGGTGGCCTGGATGTTGTCGCAATGGTGCAGCACAAATTCAGTGTCCTGGGCCGGAGCCCCGACGAAGTCTTCGCCCAGCTCTTCCCATCGCATGGCACGGTCCACCAGCGCCATGGAGATCGCCTTGCGCTCGGTCTGCCCAAAGACCAGCCCATACCCGCGGGTAAACTGCGCGGGTTCGGTCTTGGAACCGGTAAACTGGTTCACCGTCTCGCATTCTGTCACCGTGATTTCCCCGATCTCGACGGCAATACCGAGCTCCGGGAGTTCCAGTTCCACCGGCACCGCGCCGATCCGCAACTCACCCACAAAGGCATGGTTGCGCGCATAGCCCCGCTGGGTCGAATAGGCGAGCGAGAGGATGAACCCCTCATCCGCCCGGGCCAGGGCCTGCAACCGCAAGGGGCGGCTTGCGGGCATTGCCAGGGGCGCGCGGGTCAGGTCGGGAATGTCAGCCTCCGCCTCGTCCTGCGCCTCTTCGATCAGGCCTTCGGCATTGAGGAACCCCGCCACATGGGGCACCGGACCGGGTGCCGCGGTCCGCATCGGCGCGGGCGTCTCCGGCGCCTCCCCCTCGGCGGCCAATTTGAAATCCAGAAGGCGATGCGTGTAGTCGAAGGTCGGCCCAAGCACCTGCCCCCCGGGCACATCCTTGAACGTGGCCGAGATCCGGCGATCGCAGGTCATCTCCGCCGTCTCGATTGGATCGCTCGCTCCGAAGCGCGGCAGCGTGGTGCGATAGGCCCGGATCAGGAAGATCGCCTCGATCAGATCCCCGCGCGCCTGTTTGATTGCGAGCGCCGCAAGGTCCGGATCGTAGAGCGAGCCTTCGGCCATGACCCGGTTCACCGCCAGCGCCATCTGCTCGCGGATCTGCGCAACCGAGAGCTCGGGCACTGCGGGATCCCCGCGCCGCTCCTCCGCGAGCCAGGCATGGGCATTCTCGATCGCCCGCTCGCCCCCTTTGACGGCCACATACATCAGCGCACCTCCGTGGAGCGGGGCAGCGCAGCGACCCGGTCGCCCGCCGTGAGAATGAAGTCGAGCCCAAGCGGGAAGCATGCGCGATTGGCCTGGAACGGTGCGATCTCGGGCAAAGACAAATGCGCCTTATCCTTGATCCCGGGCCCGCGCAGCTCAGCCCCGCTGGCCTCCAGCCGGTGCAGCTCGAGGATCAGCGTCGTCGAGCGGTCCGGGTATTCCGGCGTGCCCATGGGATAATCCTCCAGCGGCATGAGCGCCTCGAAGCAGCCCAGCGCAAAGGCGCAATCCGCGCGGCCCGCCAAAGGCGCGCCCGTATGAAAGGCAATCCAGCCACGGATCTCGGACGTGTCATGGGCGCAAGCCAAATGGATCGGCGTGTCCCCGTCGCATAGAGTCAGCAGGACCGCGCCCGCCGCGGGCGAGAGCGGCGCGGGCGGAACCGCCCCGCTGATCCGGTGGATCGTGCCAGGACGCGCCATCGACTCCATGACGCTGCGAAAGGCATTGGCGGCCTGCATCGGCGGATCGTCGAACCCGCCTTCGAGCATTTCTGCCTGCATCAATCCTCTCCCCGGACCAGCGTGAAGAAGTCGACCTTGGTGGCCGCCGCCTTGGCCGCCCGGGTAGAGCGCCGGGTGCGCGCCTCCTCCCGCAGGGGGGTCAGCACCGCCGCCTCGATCTCATCTGCGCGGTCGGTCTGCATCAGGGCATCAACCAGAGCCGCAGCCTCTGCGTCGGTTTTGTTGCGCCCTTGGATATAGGCTTGCCCAACCGTCCCGCATGGTAGCCGCAAGGCGCAGCGGGTCAATGTCATCTCGCCCAGATTGAAGGGCGCGCCCGTGGCCCCAGCCCGGGCCCGCACCATCGTCGTGCCGATCTCGGGCGGCCGCAGCCAGACGGCTTGCGGTCGCGCTTCGACAGGCGTGAGCAGCTCCGCGATCCTCCCGCCAGGGGCCTTGGCCAACAGGCTCATCCATGCCTTACGCGGTGCATGGGTGTCGATGTGGTCTTTCATCTCGACAACTTTCGCAATTACTATACAACTAGACATATCCTAGCATGTCGCCCTCGGACGCCCAATGGGGATTTGTGAAAATTGCGTGAAACTTTGCCCCGAACCGCCAAGACACCGATCTGGAAAGCCATCGCCGCAGCCCTCCGCGCGGATATCGCCGAAGGGCGCTACGGCACCGATGACAAGCTGCCCACGGAGGCGGCGCTGGCCGATCGGTTCGGGGTCAACCGCCATACTGTGCGCCATGCGCTCGCGGCTCTGGTGGAGGACGGGATCGTTCGGACGCGGCGGGGCTCTGGGGCCTTTGTCGCCGCGCGGCCCACGGATTACCCGATCGGCAATCGTGTACGATTCCACGAGAATCTGCTGGCGGCGGGGCGGATACCGGAAAAACGCCTTCTCCATATTGAGGAGCGCGCGGCGACGCTGGGAGAAGCTGTCGCGCTCCGCGTGACCGAAGGGGACCAGATCTGCGCCTGTTTCGGGATCTCGCTGGCTGACGGCCAGCCCATCGCGGTGTTCGAGACCCTCTTTCCCTCCGGACGGCTACCCGGCATTCACGATGCGCTACAGGCCGAGCGCCGGGTCACTGACGCCCTTCGGCGCGCGGGGGTGCCAGACTATACCCGCGCCTCCACCCGGCTCACGGCGGTGCTGGCGGATGCGACACATGCGCTGCATTTGCAGTTGCGCGAGGGGGATCCCTTGCTGAAATCGACCAGCGTGAATGTCGGGCCTGACGGCACACCGGTGGAATTCGGGCGCACCTTCTTTGCCGGGGACCGGGTTACTCTGACACTGGAACCCTAGCCCTCGTACTTCTCGAGAAACGCTTCGGCGTGCAGGCTGCGAAAGTCCCCCAGTGCCGTGCGAAGCCGATCATGGGACCAATCCCACCAGCCCAGCGCAATCAGTCGCGCTGCAATCTCAGGCGGCTGGCGCAGGCGCAAGGTCTTGGCGGGCGTTCCGGCGACAATCGTATAGGGCGCGACATCCTTCGTCACCACGGCTCCAGCGGCGACCACAGCCCCGTGGCCCAGCGTGACCTCCGGCTTGACCATAGCCCCGGCCCCGATCCACGTACTGCAACCGATCACCGTAAGTCGAGACCGGCGGTGGTCGAAGAAGTCAGCGTCATCAACTGCGTCGTCCCAGTAATCCGCCGAACGGTAGAGGAAGTGATGACAGGCCGCCGTCTCCAGCGGATGGTCGGTCGCGCCGATCCGGGAGAAGGCGGCGATATTGGCAAACTTGCCAATACTGGTATTGGCGATGTCCGCGTAGCGATCGCAATAGGCGTAGTCCGCAAAGCTGCTATGGGAGACGCGGCTGCCTGTGCCGACCTCTGTATAAGCGCCGAACTCGGACTCAGTGATCGTACAATCGGGATGAATTATGGGGCCGTCCGCCTGCAAGCGCGCCATGGTCAAAAATCCCGCTCTTCGCCAGTGAACCGGTAGAACCCGCCAGTTTCGGCCATGGCTGCGCGCTCGGCCAGAGCAATGATCCCGGCGGCAACATCGGCAGCTTCCTCCTCGGCCTCCGCCCCGCCCATATCCGTGCGCACCCAGCCCGGATCCACCAGGATGCTCGCGATGCCTTCAGAGGCGAGGTCCGTCGCGAGCCCCTGCATCACCTTGTTCACCGCGGATTTCGACGCGCGATACGCGATCCGGTCGGACTTTGCGTAGCCCATATAGGCCATCTGCGAGGACACCGTCAGGATACGCGCACCTGGCGACTGCCGCAGGGTCGGCAGGCAGGCCTGCGCCACCGCGAGCGGGGCCATGGTGTTCACGGCCAAGGTCTGGGCAAATCCGGCCCAGTCCATATCCGTGGTCGCTTGCCGCTCCGGCCCGATCACGCCCGCATTGTTGATAAGAATGTCGAGCGGGCCGCGCACTTGCCCGGCCAATTGCCCGGCGATGCGATCCGGGTCATCGAGGGTCAGGGCCAACGTGCCCCCTGCCCCGTCCCGCGTCGTGCCGATCACCTCATGCCCGCGGGCGCGGGCCTCCGCGACCAGAGCCGCGCCAATCCCGCGATTGACACCCGTAATCAAGATCCGTGCCATGGTCCTAGTCCTTGCGTCCGATGAGCCGCCCGCGCAGCCAGCCCGAGATCCAGTCCATCAACATGACCATGAGGACAATCAAGGTGATGTAGTAAGCGACCTCCTCCCAGTCCTTCTGGGTCTGGATCGCTTGGGTCAGCATGAGCCCGATCCCCCCCCCGGTAATTGCGCCGATGATGGTCGCGGAGCGGGTGTTGGATTCGAGGAAATACAGGATCTGCGACAGCAGCACCGGTGCCAGTTGCGGGATCACGCCGAACCGCGCGCGCTGCAGTGGGTTGGCCCCGGTCGAACGCACGCCGTCGATTTGCTTCTGGTCCACATTCTCCAGCGCCTCGGAGAAGGTTTTGCCAAAGGTGCCGGTATCGGTGATCAGGATCGCAAGCGCCCCGGTCAGCGGGCCGGGCCCAAAGGCGCGGGCCAGCACCACGGTCCAGATCAGCGCGTCCACCCCGCGCACGAAGTCAAAGAGCCGCCGGGTCGCCGCCCGCAGCAGCATATAGGGCGAGAACCGTTTCGCCGCCGCAAAGGCCAGCGGCAGCGCCACCATGGCCGCGCCGAAAGTGCCGAGAAACGCCATGAGGATCGTCTCGCCAATGGCCCAGGCGATCTCGTTATGGCGCCAGATCGGGTTATACCACCAATCCTGCAGCGCCCCGGTGATATTGCTCCGCTCCGGGTCGATCTGTGGCCCGAACAGGATCTCGGAGAGCCCGTGGCCGTGATACGGACTGTCGAAGGTGACCCAGAACAGCTCCCATCCCGGGAAGTAGTTGAACACCTCTGCTTTGGACCCGGTGATCGTCACCCGTCCATGAGGGGTCTTGATCGCCACCCGACGGTTCGAGACGCTGGCCCAATCGGGATAGGGCTCGGCAAGGTTGGTTGTGACCTGTCGTCCCTCCACGTCTGCGGTGACAAGGCCATAGCCGGGGATGTCGATTTCCGTGGCCGTGCCCGGCAGAAAGCGCACGATCTTGCCGCCGCCCAAATCGACCGAGACGATCGCGTCGCCACTGACCCAGTCTGGCCGCGTGCCGTCCGGATAGGTGCCGCGCCGTTCGCCCTCGATGGCGTAGGTGATCTCGCCCGTGCGGTTGCTGCGTGTGACATGGGTCTTGTAGGACCAGCTGTCCGAGGCCAGCACGACCGCGTTGCCCCAGTTCGCCCGCTGCAAGAGCCCGGACACGTCGAAAGCAAAGAAAATGTAGACGAAATAGGCCAGTACGATCCCCGGCACGGCGAAGGCTGTGGCGCGTTTACGGGTGATGCGGCGCGCTGCATCCGCCTTGGCGAGACTGAGATCAGCGGTGTTCATGGGGCGCTCCCTTCGGTGACATGGTTGCGCAGACGGCTGGAAAGCTGGTCGAAAAATACGATACTGCTGAACAACAGGATGAAGATCGCCGCCGCCTCATCGAACCGCCCCGGGCCCCAGGCCATGGAATTGCGCAGCTCATAGCCCAGCCCCCCGGCCCCGACAAAGCCGAGGATCGCGGAGGCGCGAATGTTGATCTCAAACCGCAGGAGCGCATAGCTTAGGTAATTCGGCGCGACCTGGGGCAGCACGCCCAGCCACATGGATTGCGTCCAGTTCGCCCCGGTGGAGCGTAGCCCTTCGACCGGCTTCAGGTCGGCATTCTCGGCCACTTCCGAGAACATCTTGCCCAGCGCGCCCGCCGTATGCAGAGCGATGGCAATCATCGCAGGCACCGGCCCGCCGCCCAGCACGAAGATCAGCATCAGCGCGATCACGATCTCGGGGATGGCCCGCAGCACATCCATCGCGCGGCGAAAGACCGGGATCAGGCGCGGCCAGCGCGCCAACCCGCGTGTCGACAGCAGCGACAGGATCAGCCCCGCGCAGGCCCCAAGCAGGGTCGAGACCGCGGCGATGTTCAGGGTCTCGATCAGCGCGGGCACGTATTTCACGAGAAGCCCGGGCAGATCGGCCCGCTTCTCCCAAGCCTCGGAGAGCACATCGCTCGGGTAATCCCCGATCTGATGCAGCCCTTCCCAGAAGCCGCCCGCATTGCGGTCATCGGCGACCATGAAGCCCGACACCATCAGCAGGACAAAGACCAGAAGCGTCAGCCCGCTATAGAAGCGGCGGCGCTGCACTTGGGCGAGATAGCCCGTGCGCACCATCCTCACATCCTGAGGCCCGGGGGCAGTTGTATCAGTCATCTGGGATCCTGTGGGAAGACCGGCGCCCGGCAAGGGCCGCCGGTCATGTCAAATCAGGCGACAGGCTCAGCCGCCGATCTTCGCCTTGCGCGCTTCAACGATGCTCTCATAGGTCGCGTGGGTCAC
Source organism: Pseudomonadota bacterium (assembly GCA_038746545.1). Lineage (GTDB taxonomy): Bacteria > Pseudomonadota > Alphaproteobacteria > Rhodobacterales > Rhodobacteraceae > Dinoroseobacter. Next base: position 75,432 of record JBCDKN010000005.1, on the reverse strand, counting down.
CGGCTGGAAGCCGAGCGTGTCGCCCGAAGCCACGCCATAGGCGCAATCGGCGTCGCGCTCATAGAGCCCGTCCATCAACGCGATCATCTTGACCTTCACATCCTCCGGCAGCGCCTTGCGTAACACGATCGGACCCTCGGGGATCACCTTGGATTTCCAGATCTGCACCATCTCATTCATGTCCACGAGACCCGCATCCACGGCCTTGCGCAGGGAGCCGGAATTGTAGCCGTCTTCCCAGTTGCCCTGACCATCGGCCCAGCTGACGCCACCATCGATATCGCCGTTATAGACCGCGACGATGGTCTGCTCGTGACCGCCGGTGAACTTGACCTCGCCGAAATAGTCGCCGGAGTCCATGGTCGCGCCGATTTCCTCGGGGATCTCGATGGAGGGTATCAGATAGCCGGAAGTAGAGTTCGGATCGCCAAAGCCAAAGACCTTGCCCTGCATGTCCTCGAGCGATGTGATGCCGCTGTCGACACGGGCGAACCCGATGGAATGATAGCCGATCGAGCCGTCCAGATTGACCTTGATCAGCACAGGCTCCACGGCCTCGGCGTCCTGCAAATAGGTCGCCGCATAGGCTGAGGCGCCGAGCCAGGCCATGTCGATGGTCCCGCCCAGCAGGCCCTGGATCACGCCGTTATAGTCGGCCGGGGCAAAAAGCTTGGTCTCCACACCAAGCTCTTCAGCGGTGTAGTTCTGCAGGCAGGAAAAGGAGTTCATGCGATCCTGGGCGTTCTCGCCCCCGAGGATGCCAATGCGGAATTCCGTGATGGCGTCGCCGTCCGCGAGGGCAGCGGAAGTCAGCATCGTGCTGGTCGCCAGCGCCAGTGCGAGGGTGGTTTTCATGAGGTCTCTCCGGTTTGGATTGAGGATTGAAAGTCAGGCCGGTACGCGCGCCGGTTCCGGGCTACGCGACAGGGTTTCGATCTCGGTCGAGGTGGCGGCTTCGGAAAAGTCCGCGCCCGCGCCGTAGATATCTCGCGCCACACCGGTGGTGAGCTGCGCAGGGGTGCCGTCAAACACGACCCGGCCATCGCGCATCCCGATCACCCGGTCGCAATAACGGCGCGCCGTATCCAGCGTGTGCAGATTGGCGATGACCATGCGGCCGTCTTCCTCGTGGATCTGGCGCAGGGATTGCATCACGACCTGCGCATTCATCGGATCTAGGGAGGCGATAGGCTCATCGGCCAGAATGATCTCCGGGTCCTGCATGAGCGCACGGGCAATCGCGACCCGCTGCTGCTGCCCGCCCGAGAGCGCATCGGCGCGTTTGGCGGCCTGCTCGGCAATGCCCAGCCGGTCGAGAATATCAATGGCCTTGTGGATGTCGGAGGTCGGATAGAGATTGAACAGCGTCGCCAGGGTCGAGCGGCGGTTCAGCGTACCGTGGAGCACGTTGGAAACCACATCGAGCCGCGGCACCAGATTGAACTGCTGAAAGATCATCGCGCAGCGCGCCTGCCAGCCCCGTTTCGCCGCGCCGCCCAGAGCCGTCACGTCGAGCCCGTCATAGGTGATCGTCCCGGAGCTTGCGCTGTCCATGCGGTTCATGATCCGCAAGAGCGTCGACTTCCCCGCGCCCGACTGCCCGATGACACCGATCATGGCCGCGCCTTCGACGGTGATGTTGACATCATCCACCGCGGTCTTTGGACCAAAGCACTTGGTCAAGGATTGAACTTCAAGCATGCCGCCCCCTGCGTTTCCGTTCGACCTATGGGCTCAGCGTGACGCTTTTTTTGCAGGAACGAAACGCTTGGGTGAAGCTTTCGAAACACTTCCTTGACAGGTTGACGGCGGATGCCCGGTCCTATGGCGCAAACCCAAGGCAATCCGCTGGGGTTTGCGTCATAAAACTGTTACGCTGGGGCTCCGACCGACTGCTGGAGAGACCATGGTCCGAGAAGTGACAATTCTATGTGCCGCGCTGATGACCGCCCCGCTGGCGGCGCAAGCCTCCCTCGGGGATCTGGTCTGCGATGACACGCGGCGGCTCGAGACGCAGCTGGTCGAGATTGTCGGTGCCACCCGACAGGGACAGGGGATGCGCGAGCCCGATGCTTTGCTCGAGATCTGGATCGTGCCGCGCAATGGCGATTGGACGATCGTGCAGACCTATGCCAACGGCACCTCCTGCATCGTCGCCATAGGCGCTCATTGGGAATCCCTCGGGGCGGAGCAGCGCTGAGGCTGAGGGCTCGCCCTAGGCCTCTTCCAGCCGGTCCGTGGCCGGTGCGGGCGTGGGCGAGAGTGCTGCTATCCGCGCGTAGAGGTCCTCGGACAGCTCCAGCGTTAGCGCATCGAGGGAGGGACGCAATTGCGCGACGTTGCGGGCGCTGATGATCGGCGCCGAAACCGCGCCATGGGCCATGGCCCAGGCCACGGCGAGGGTGGCGGTCGCCGCGCCCAGCTCATCCGCCAGATCCGCAAGCCCGGCGGCCGCCGCATGCATCCAGTCCGGCCCGTAGCGCGTCGCATAGCGCGGATCGCTGGAGAGCCGCCCGGACCCGCCCTTTGCGTATTTCCCGGTCAGAAGGCCGCCACCAAGCGGTGAATAGGGCAGGACGGCGATCCCTTCGGAGGCGGCCATGGGCAGGATCTCCACCTCGGCCTGACGCTTGACCAGGGAATACATCGGCTGGATCAGATCAATACGGGTGCCGAACTGCGCGGCCACCGCTTGCGCCTTCATCACCTGCCAGGCGGCGAAGTTTGACACGCCGATATAGCGGATCTGGCCCGTGCTCTGCAGACCGGCCAAGGTCTCCAAGGTTTCCTCAAGCGGGGTCTCCCCGTCCCAGCGGTGCAGATAGAGGAAATCCACCATGTCGAGGCCGAGCCGCCCCCGGCTCTCGTCAAAGCTCGACAGGATATTGGCGCGTCCGCTGCCCCCCGCATAGCCCGCCTTGGTCGCGATCAGCAGGTCGTCGCGCAGCTTGGGCACCATCTGCCCCAGCCAGGCCTCCGAACGCCCTTCGGTATAGACATGGGCCGTGTCAAAGATGTTGATCCCCGCCGCGCAGGAGGCCTCGAACATCGCAAGGCTCGCCGCGTAGTCTGCCGTGCCTCCAAACTGCATGCAGCCGAAACACTGGCGCGACATCGGCGCCCCGTTGAGGGTGGTCAATTGGCTCATCTGCTCTCTCCGCGCGCTGTCGCGGCGGATGAAAGGGCGAATTGTTCGTGGAGGTCAAGCCGCTCCGTCATCGATATCAGGGGTGAGTGGGCGCAGCTCAACCCGCGCGCCGTACTGGCTCTGCCCGACCGAGAAAGGAAAGGTCGCCAGCGCCGCCTCGGGCAGAACCGCGCTTGCATCGGTCAGGGCGTTGAGCCCGGGCCAGCCGTCGCGGATCCAGACCACGCCCGCAGGAATGCGCGGCGTCACCTTGGCTTCAGCCACAAAGGCCCCACGGGCATTGTGCATCTCGACCTGCGCCCCATCCGCGATCCCCCGGGCCTTGGCATCCGCAGGCGCGATCCAGAGCACCGGAGCCGCCTCGCGCGCGGCGAGCGTCGGGAGGGCCCGGGCGTGATCGAAGAAGGAGTGGAAATGCGCAAACGTACGGCCATGGGCGAGGATCAGCCCTGTCTCATCGGCCATGCCGGGCGCTTCGGGCAGCGCGGGCAGCCCCATCTCGGCCGCCCGGTTCGACACAAATTCGATCTTGCCCGAAGGTGTCGTGAAAGCCTTGGTCGGGTAGGCCACATGGGAGACCTTGAGCGCCGCGCGCCCACCCGCCGCGCGCAGGCTGTCTACCGTCGCATGGCCCGTGGCCGGGTGATCGAGCACGGCATTGACCGCTGCCTTCTGATCGGCCCAAGGGTAGACATCTTCGACGCCGAGACGGTCCGCCAGCCCGATATAGATGTCGTGCACCGGGCGCGCCGCCCCCGCCGCAGGCAGCACCCGGTCGCAGAGATGGACATGCGTATTGGTGGATTTCGCGCCAATCTCCTCCAGCCAGATCGTGCCCGGCAACACGATATCCGCCGCCTCACGGATGGTTTGGTTGGGAAAGATGTCATGGGCGATCACCAGTTCGGCCTTGGCCAGCGCGGCCCGGGTGCGCGCCGTATCGGGAAAAGACGACAGCAGGTTCGAGCCGAGCGTGAACAGGACCTTCACCGCGCCGCTTTCCAACGCCTCAAGGATCGCTTCCATCTGGTTCGGGACGTAGCGCCCGGGCGGGCGGCGATCCGCAGCGGAGACGTCGACGAACCCCACCCCGTGGCTGCGCCCCCCGTGGCGCGGACCGATCCCGCCACCGGGTCGTCCGAAATTGCCTGTCAGCGCGGGAAGGCAACCGATGGCCCGGGCTGCCTGCCAGGTGTTCTCGCCCTTGTGGACCGACGAGCCGCCGAGGACGATCATCGCCGCCGGACTGGTCGCGTAGCGCCGGGCCAGCTCGGCGATTTGCTCTGCGGGCAAGCCGACCTGCTCCGCCGCCCAATCGGGTGTCATGTCCAAGAGATGGTCGGACAGTTCGGCGAACCCGACCGTGTGCTCGGCCACAAACGCCCGGTCCCACAGCCCCTCGGCCAGGATCACCTGCATCATCGCCAGCGCGAGGACGGTGTCCGATCCAGGCCGCAGGAGCAGCGCCTCATCGGCCAGCGCCGATGCCTCGGTTCGGCGGATATCGATCACCACAACCCGCGCGCCGCGCCGCTTGGCGATTTCCACATGGCGGAGCGTATTGGCCTGACTGACCGTGTTCGCGCCCCAGAGGATCACGAGGTCTGAATGGGCGCTCAGATCCTCCTTGGTCGAGGTCTCTATCGCGCCGGACAGACCCAGCCCGAAGGCTCCGAGCCCCCAGCATATCATCGCCGGGTTCCAGGCCTGGCAACCATAGAGGTTCGCGAACCGGTCCATCTGCGCGCGTTTCAGGCCAAAGGCGTAGTCATTGCCCCAATTGCCATGCCCCTGCCAGAACCCCACCGCTTCGCGGCCAACCGCTTGCATATGACCCGCGATCCGGTCGAGGGCGGCGTCCCAGTTCGTGACCTCCCATTCGTACGAGCCGCGACGGGCCCGCGTCATAGGCTGCAGCAGGCGACGGGAATTGCCAACGATCTCATGGGCGGCCTTGCCGCGCATGCAGAGAAAACCTTCGCTATCGGGATTGGTCACGTCCCCGGCGATGGCCACGGCCCGGTCCTCGGACCGCGTGACCTCCATCCCGCACAGGGTCGGGTGACAGTTCATAGGGCACATGGTCCGAAAGGTCTGTGGCATCTCGCGCGCGCTCCGCTGGCTGGTCAGTCCAGTCTAGGCGCGGGCGTGGCGGACTGGCCAGAGGGTACGCTCAACACAGGCTAATGCGGAGAGGCCGCAGGCAGTCTTGCCCGGAATTCCCGCGCCGGCGGCTCAGCCGCCGGGCGCGCTATGGGCGGCCAGAGCCGATTGTCCGATGCCGATGACTTGCGTCTGCTGGGTCCAGTACCAGCGCCGGGTTGTCCATGTCCCTTCCAGAAGGATCGAGTCCCCGCGCACCGTGCCGTACCAGACCACCGTGTGGGGCGCATCATTGCACAAGGTGGTTGTCGTGAAATGCACGACGTCTTCCTCAAGCCATGTCCGGTAGTCCGTCCAGCCGAAGTCGCAATACACCTGAGCGCGCGAGGACTGGAACTGACCGTCAAAGAAACGCAGCGTGTCGTAGATCACCTCGCCGGTTTCCTGGATCGTATCCCGCGTCGCGAAGATCCGTCCATCGAGCATGCCGGTCGCTTCCCAGGGGAGCGCAGGAACGGTCAAATCCGGCAGATCTTCGTTTATCACGCTGACGGTGCCGGCACCGGTCCCGAGGACAATGAAAGCGACCCCCGCGGTCTTGAGGAAATCCGACATGGCACACGCCTTTTTGTTCCGGACCGCGCAGGCGGCCTCTACGGGCGTAGAGTGCGTGGCAGATCCTTAACAAACCCTAGTCCATTTATCAGGTTTTCGCACGAAGATTCGCGCAAACGGCGACTAAACGTTACCGAACACAACCAAACTTGATTTCGATCAGGTCGCAACCCCGGCCCGCGCCACATAGGCACGCAGCATATGCGCATCAAAGAGCGGCATAGCCAGCACGTCACCGCCTATCTCACTGGTGACGGGCGACAGGTACCGCACCCCGGGCGCCGCCGTCTGGCAGCCGGGGCCCACGCGCACCCCCTTCGTGACCGGACAGAGCGAGATCAGTCCTTGGCGGAGCATGTCCTCGGAGAGCGGATCAAACCGTGAGTTCGGTCCTGCCCCGGCGCAGTTCACGACGAAACCCGTCGCGTGGCGATGCTGCTGCCCCTTTGCGTCGCGCAGGATCACAGTCGCCCCGTCTGCCTCCGGCTCAATCGCGGTGACCATGGCCTGAACCACCCGAGCGTTGCCTGTGGCGACGAAGCGGTGCATGTCGGCGATCGTATCCCGCGTCCCTCCGCGCAGCCAAAGCCGCAGCTTGCCGGGCACCTGCCGCGCCTCTTCGGGGTCGGTCACATATCCGGTCAGCGGGTTGGCGAGGAAATGCGCTCGAAACCCGGCGCGGATCTCGCGCATCTCGTCGCCTTGGGCCTTGGCGCGGTCGATCTCGGCACGCACCTCCGCGAGGAAGGTCTCGGCAGTCTGATGTCCAAGGGTCAGGCGCGGCTCCGTCAGTTTCCGCGGCAGGCGGGGCACCAGCGGTTCCGGGATTTCGCCATCGGGCGCACAGGCGACAAAGCGCAGATCCTCCGGCGCGCGCAGGCTCTGGCAGAGACGCAAAACGTCGAGCATCGCAGCGTTGCCGCCGATGCAAAAGATCTCAGCCCCGCGCTGGATATGGGTCGCGATACGCGCCTCATGCCCAAAGACCGATGGTGCGCTGAAGGCGCTGTCATCGCCCGCAAAACGCATGGTCGAGGGACCGCCCGGAGCAACATCCAGACCGCTGGCCACGATCTCGCGCCCGGCTTCGGTGCGTAGGGTGATGCCCTTGCCACTGACCTCCAGCGAGAGCGCCCGGTCCTCAAGAAGTTCAACGGTCACGCCCTGGGCCTTGAGCCGCGCGATGGCGGCCTCCGCGCGCTCTTCCATGAAATCACCATAGAACTCGCGCGGCGCGTTCACCCCATAAAGATCGCCGGTCTCGATCAAAGGCTGCGCCGCCCCGAGCCAATCGGGCGCGCGCCCGGTCATGGTCTCGGTGATCTGATCCCAACGCACGGCCAGCCATTCTGCAAAATCCGGGTCGATATCATCGGCGGGCGAATTCAGCAGATAGGCATAACGCCAGGGCGACCCCGGCGTTCCCTTTGCATATGCCAGACCGCGCCCGAGTTCAGCCGCCCGTTCCCCGAGCACCACGACCCGTTGCCCCGGTTCCGGCGCACAAATCTCCAGGAAGGCCAGCGCCGTAATTCCATCTCCAACAATCACATGGGGTCGCTCTTGGGGCAGCACGCGGATCACTTTCTCAGTTTTCGGGGTCTCCGACCTGTAGTACCGCGCACCCGGTCTGGTCAACTCGACGCCGCGCCGCTGGAGCGCCGTGCCGCAGCGACACGACAGGCCAACTCCAGCGGCGCGGACGCCCCCCTCACCCAGGAAAGAGCCGGATATCCGCGATCTCTGCCCCTTTGGACGGGGCCAGGATCAGTGCGACCGGCGTTTTGGATCCGAAATGCGCGAGGCTGCCGAACACGCTGTGGGAGCGCATGTCAACAGGCACCGCCCGACGCCGCCGGAGCGAGACCTTGCCCTTGGAGCCATCATCGAAGCGCAGCTCAAGCCGCATGTTTTGGTCCTTGAGCCCGCGCGTGACGACCTCGATCCCCGCAGGCGCGTAACCTGCAAGTGGGATCTCAATGCGCTGACCTGGCTCTGCCGCAACCGGAATAGCTTGGCCGCGTCCGTCTTGCGCCTCGAGCGCCCCAAGCAGCTGGCGCAGGAACGAAGTGGAATTGAAGCTCTCGGTATAGGGCAGCTCCCAGACGACCAGCGCGTGATCGCGCCGGTCCAGCGCGCCTGAGAGAACATAGGCCTCGATTGCGCCGATGGGCCCACCGCCGGAGACTGAGAAGTTCTCAACTTCTGCGTCAAAGGCCCGGGAGAGCGCATCGCCAAACCGGTAATCGTCGGATTTGTTGCGATTGGAAAAGCTGCTCCCCAGAAGGGCAATCGACGGACCCTCCGCCGCGCTGTCCAGCAGCCCAAGCGATGACGGTCGCGTCAGATCATAAAGGGGTGCTGTCTCTACCCCCGGCTCCTCGGCGCAGGCCTTGCGCAGGATCTCGGCAAGCGAGCCTTTCTCTTCGAGCGCGGGTTCCGCTGCTTCGATCAGCTCAAAGGGCCCTGCCTTGGGGAAAAGGGACGGGGTGGTCTCTGCAGTCAGTGCCGCGAGGGCGCCGGCGCTCACCGCCGCGCCCATGGGCGTCCAATGGGTGTCGCGGCGGAAATAGAACCCCTCCCGCAACGCGGGATCGCTGAGCGCCAGCGCCTGCAGATCCGGCACGATGGCGCCGGTCGCGTGCAAACCGGCGATGAGCCTGGAGAACGACGCCTCTGCCGCCACCAGATCATAGCGTGCCGCCCCCATGGCCCTATCGAGCCGGGCTTGGCCCGCAACCACCGGGCGCGGCGGGGCGATGACGATGGCCAGGGCCACATCCCGCGCGGCGAAGGCCCGGGCGATCTCAGTCACCAGAGTCGCAGCACTCGTTTTCATGTCGTAGCGGTCCTTCAGCTGGTCTTGCGTGAACATCCAGCCGCTCTGTCGATCACTGTGGATCGGCGCAACCTTGGCGTAGCGTTTTGGCAGGCCCTCGGCCGCGAGCAGCGCGGCGGTTCCGATCAGGGATGCGAGTTTCATGGCTTGGGGCTCCTTGATGTGAGGTACCGCTCCGGGATTTCCCAGAGGACAAGTGTTGGCAGGGCATCGAGCCTGTCCAGCTCGGCGAGAAAGGCGTCCATGGGCGCGAAGGGGCCCTGCCCAACGGCGCTGGCATTGATCAGATCGGCCTGCAGCGCCTGCTGCAGGAACCCGGCGAAATGGAAGTCGGGCTTGGCCGAAAAGCTCGTGCCAACCAACGCCACAGGGATCTCGGCGACACCAAAGAGCCCGCCCGCGCTGGCCACATCCGTCTCATAGGTCGCGATCTCTTCCGGATGCGGGCCGAGATGGGGCCGGAAGGCGCCGGTCGGCACGAAGCCCGCGAGATCACCGTCGAAGGCCCGGGTTCCGGTGGCCCTTGTGGTGACCGTGCTGGGGCTCAGCGCGATCGGGTCCAGGGCGGCGGCAATCGCCTCGGCGGCACGGCGCGCGCCCTCGGGGCTCCAATGGGTATCGGTGCGCAGAAAGGCGCGGTCGTCGCTCAGGGGCGGGCGCAGGTCGATCACGGGCAGCCCCGCCGCTTCGACCATCACCAGCGCGCGCGTGTAGCGCGCCTCAAATCCGGAGGAGCGCCCGCGCGGCAGGCGATGGCTCTGCATCCGCGCCTTGTCCGGCACGATCACGGGTGCGAGCTGAATACCGCGCGCATCCAATTGGGCCGCCACCCGCGCCAGCTCTGTTGCCAGATCGCGGGGGGCCTTGGGCTCGGCAAACTCCTCGGCGGTGAAGAGCCAGCCATCCTTCCCGGCCACAGCCCCCTGGGCCGGTTCGCGCAAAAGCCTCCAGCGCAGGGCAGCCCAAAGCTCCACCGCGCCGGTCTGGGTCGGCAGGGCCGCTTCGAACCGGGCTTCGAACCCACGCTGAAAGCTGCCATCGGCCCAGCCCCGGAGCGGAGTGCCCGCATCGACGCGCAGCAAGGCCGCGACCGACAGGGCGGCCAATCCGGCCGCCAGCGCGAGGGGGATCAGGGTTTCGGATTTCAGGTCCATCTCGGATTTCCTCAGAACTGGAAGTACAGGAAAGGGCTTTCGGTCCGGGCCTGCACCACGACGCAACACAGGAGCGACAGAAGCGCCGGTTGCAGGCGCTGTGCGAATGCCGGAGCCCGCAACGTGTTCCGCGGCAGCACCGACAGGGCGCCACCAAGCAGGAGGCAGAGCGCCTCGGTCGGAGCGGTCAGGGTGATCAGCTCGGGACGCATGGCGAGCCCGTTCATTCCGAACATCCCGCCATACATGGACAGGGCTGCGCCAAGGCTCTCGGCCCGAAATACTACCCAACCCAGAACGACGAAGGTCATGGTCAGTGGCCAGGCGAGGGCGCGCGGCCAGACGGTTGCGCGCGTCTTGGCACCCAGCGCGCGTTCCAGCGCCATCAACCCGCCATGCCAGACCCCCCAAACCACGAAGGTCCAGTTCGCCCCGTGCCAGATCCCGCCCAGCACCATGGTTAACATCAGGTTGCGGTAGGTCCTAACCGCCCCACCCCGGTTTCCGCCCAGCGGCACATAGAGGTAATCCCGCAGCCAGCGCGACAGGCTGATATGCCAGCGCCGCCAGAACTCGGTGATTGAACTGCTGGTATAGGGCGCGTCGAAGTTTTCCGGGAAGCGGAAACCGATCATCAGGCCGAGCCCGATGGCCATGGCCGAGTATCCCGCGAAATCAAACAGCAATTGCACGGAATAGGCGATCGCGCCGAGCCAGGCCTCGGCGACCGTGGGATCTGGCAACGCAAAGATCCGGTCCGCAAGCGGCGCGACGCTATCGGCGATCAAAAGCTTCATGGCCACGCCCTCGAAAAAGCGCCGCACGCCACGGGCGAAGATCGCAAGGGAATGCTCCCGCGCGTCGAACTGATGAGCGAGATCCTTGTAGCGGAGCACCGGCCCCGCAATGAGCTGCGGAAAGAGCGAGGAGAAGGCGAGGAAGTCGACCAGTTTGCGGGCGGGCGGGGCATCGCCACGGGCCACGTCAATCACATAGCTGATCGACTGAAAGGCAAGAAACGAAAGGCCAATGGGCAGGATGATCTCCGGCACCGTGAGCGCCTCGCCACCCAGCGCCGTGTTGAGACTGCCAAGAATGAAGGTCGTGTACTTGAACCATCCCAGAACTGCGAGGTTAACCGCGACGCCGGTCCGCACCGCCCAGATCCGGACAGCGTGCCGCGTCGTCCCCGCCGCAATGCGCCCGGCAAAGAAGCTTGCCCCGGCAATGCCGAACAGCACGATGAGCGCGTCCGCCCGCCACCAGGCATAAAACAGGGTCGAGGCCAGCAGGATCAGCCAGTTCCGCGCGCGCTTCGGCGCGAGATAATAGGCCGTCAGAAAGACCGGCAGGAACCCGAAAAGGAAAATGGGGGTGGAAAAGACCATGGCCTCACTCCGCCAGGATGGGGCCAAACCGGTTGGCGATCAGCTCCGCGCGGTCCGCCCGGGCCACGAAGGTCAGATTCTGCCCCCGGCGCAGGCTGACCTCGAACTGTCCCAGCGCCTCCCCGCTGGCGGTGACAACAGAGAGCGCGACGGCCACCGGGTTCACCGCGCGCGCCGCAGCGGCCTCCGTCGCGGTGTCGTCCACCACGACCATGTCCTGCCCCACCACTTCCAGCCGGGCGGGCACACCGGACAGGTTCACAAGCGTGAGCTGCACCTTGGTGCGGTCCGGGCGCGCAGGCTCCTCGATCACCACAAGCGCACCGGTCGCATCCCGCGCCGCCGTGTAAAACACCCCGGCCCGCGCGCCCTGCGTCGCCGCCGCGGAGACCGGGTGGAACACATCCCCCTCTGCGCCCAAGGCCGCAATTCCATAGATCTCCGGCGCAGGGCCTGGCTCGATCCAGCGCAGGAACGCGGCGTCCTCGGGCGGAGGAGCATCATAGAGCGTGTTATCCGCCGCCAAGGCAGGCGCAGCGCTGGTCAGGATCGCCCCAAGGGCAAAAGAAAGGGGAAGAAAACGAACTGGCATAACAGGCTCCTTTGTTGGATCCGGAATACCCCGCTGCGCCCCTGCGCTGGCTGTGCAAAAGTATAGCTACCCCTCTCGGAGGGCTAAGGTCCTCTCCCTTGGAACATCTCCGACAACCCGCTGACGCGCATAGGAAAACCGCCCGGGATGTCCTCCCGAGCGGTCCGTTTCAGCAGAGATTTTCCTCTGGTCAGGCGGCGGCCTGGATCGCCTCCGTCAGCTCCGCAACCCGCGACTGCAAAAGCTCGGGGCATTCCAGCGCTTCGACATTCAGACGCAATAGCGGCTCGGTATTCGAGGCACGCAGATTGAAACGCCAGTCTCCGAATTCCATGCTTACCCCATCGAGCCCGTCGACGGTCTCGGCGGCGGGGGCATAGCGTGCCTTCAGGCGCGCGGTCACATCCTCGGTGCTCTCAACCTGGAAGTTGATCTCCCCCGAGGACGGGTGACGCTGGCGCATATCCGAGACGAGGCTCGAGAAGGGTGCCTTGGCGCGGGACAGCCTCTCCAACATCAAAAGCCAGGGGATCATGCCACTGTCGCAATACATGAAATCACGGAAGTAGTGATGCGCCGACATCTCGCCGCCATAGAGTGCATTGCTGGCGCGCATCTTGTCCTTGACCAGCACATGGCCGGTCTTCGACATGATCGCCTGCCCGCCACATTCGGACACAATGCGCTGGGTGTTCCAGACAACGCGCGGATCGTAGACGATATTGCCGGACGGATTGGCCTCCAGCACCGCTTGCGCGAGCAACCCCACAACAAACTCTCCCGGAATGAACTCGCCTTGCTCGTCAAAGAAAAAGCACCGGTCGAAATCTCCGTCCCAGGCCACGCCGAGATCCGCGCCATGGGTTGTGACCGCCTGAGCGGTGACCGGCTGGTTCTCGGGCAGAAGCGGGTTCGGAATCCCATTGGGAAAGCTGGCATCCGGCGCGTGATGCAGGCGCGTGACACGGATCTGCGCACCTCGTGCCCGCAGATGCTCAATGATCGCGTCAAAGGTCGGCCCCGCGCAACCATTGCCCGGATTGGCCACCAGATGGATCGGCCCAATGGCAGCCGGATCCACGAAGGAGCAGACCCGCGCCACATAGGCTTCGCGGGCCGAAACCATCTCCTGTTGCCCGCGCCGCGCAGCAGGCGCCGCGAAGGCCTGGGTTGCGGCGCGCGCCTCAACCGCGCGGAAGGCCGCGTCGGTCAGGGGCTGTGCGCCCGCGCCGACCATCTTGACCCCATTATAGTCGATCGGATTGTGAGAGGCCGTGACCATCACACCCGCAGCCGCCCCGAAATGGTCGGTGGCGAAGTAAACCTCCTCCGTGCCGCAAAGCCCGATGTCCTTTACATCCGCACCGGCATCGCGCAGCCCCTCGACCAACGCCGCCAGCAGTACGGGGGAGCTCTCGCGGATATCACGCCCCACCACCACCGAGCGCGCCGCGAGGGTTTCGGCCAGGGCGCGGCCAATCCGATAAGCAATATCGGCATCCAGATTGTCGCCCACGCGACCGCGAACATCATAGGCTTTGAAACAGGTCAGGGTAGGCATCACTCACACTCCAAATTGAAACTGCCTTTGGGATAAACAGCCCGGCCACGGTCTGAGAAGCCTTTTCACGCCGATCTATACGCCTGCATCGCGACTATACTTTCGAGACCGGAGCCTACTCCTCCGGATCCGCCACCGGGCGACCCACACTGGTAGATCAGGGCACGTTTCCAGTTCCCGAGGCCCAGTTCCGTGAAAATCCGCCATGAAAGACCCATGTCAGACCTGTCCTTCCAGGTCCGCGCGCCGCTCGGGCTCGAGCTGGCGACCGGGGACAGTGTGACCGTTACGGAATGGTCCCTGAGCGCGCTGACTTTCCCGAACAAGACTGATGTTCTGCCGAGCCAGGGAACGCTCTCGATTCCGTTTCAGGGCGTCGACATCCGTTTTCCCGTTAGGTTCACGCCGGGCGCTGGCCCGCAGGAGCTTGTGTTTGACGGGCTGACCGGACGCCAGCGTGAGACACTCTCGGTTTTCTACCGCTCAATCCTGTCGGGCCGGATGGCCAGCACCGAAGAGGTGATCACCAGCCTCGACACCCCTGTTGACCTCGTCCCGATGGAGGAGACCGAAGAGGAGAAGACCGTCGCCACGGCAGGCAAGACCCCGCGCAGCCTTCGGGTGGCCTGGAACCTTCTGGTCTATTGTCTGATTGGCGTTGTGGTCTTTGGCCTGCTCGGGCAGCAGATCTGGTCGCGGCTCAGCACCATCCCCGTGGGCCAAGCCCGTGTCGTGGCCGAGCTGGTCGAGCATCGTGCCCCCACAGGGGCCTATGTGGACGAGATCCGAGTGGTCCCCGGCCAGGCCGTGCGTCAGGGCCAGACCCTCGTCGTGCTGTCGAGCCCGGGCCATGCCGGCACCCTGACAGAGATCCGCACGGATCTTCGCCGGGCTGAGGCCGATGCGCGGCAGACCCGCAAAGCGCTGGCGTTGCATATGGAAGGTCTCGCTGATGCGCGTCATCCGTTAGAGACCGCCCTTGCGACGGCCATCGCAGCCCGGCGTGTGGCGGATTTCTTCGGCAATCACTCCCTGCACGAAGTGCGCCGCGCGCAGCAGGCGCTGGCGCTGTTCGATGCCGAGATCACTCAGGGCGCGGATGATTTCCACGCCAGGCGCGAGTATCTCGAGGATATGCTGCGGGATCAGAAGGACGATATCGCCCAGCTCAAGCGCGAACTCAGCGCGGAAAAAAACGTTGGCGGCGCGGCAGATATTGTCGCGCAAGCCGATGGAATCGTCGCCGAGATCCCCGCCTTCGAAGACCAGTTCCTGGCCCGCGGCGATCTTGCACTGTCTCTCGAGGAGGTCGGGCCGCGCCGCGTGATCGGCTGGCTTGATGAGGGCATGGCCGCCGCCGTCTATCCTGGCATGACCGCCAATCTGACCGCGATCAGCGGCGGGCAGACCCGTCAGATCGAAGGCGTGGTCGAGGATGTGGTCGCCATGGCCAATCCGGATCGCGCTGGCACCTTTGGCCTCCGCGTCTCGGTCCTGCCTGCCGACTGGGTGGCACGCGACGCACCGGAGCTATTGCGGCCCGACGCGCCCATGGAGCTCAAGCTCGCGCGCCGCGCGGCCTGGATCATCAAGCTGATGGAGCTGATCAATGTACGCCCCTGAGAGCGAATATGCCTTCGACAAGGACCTGACCCAGCGGTTGCGCGGGTTTCAGGGGCCGCCGAAACGGGGCCTCGCGAAATGGTCCTGGCGGCAGCTGTTTGGGCTGGCCGTCGGGATGACCGGGCTGATCTATCTGGTGGCGAGTACCCAGAACCGGTTCTTTCAACCCGATGTGCTGCACGTGACTTTTGTGATCGGGACCCTTGGATGCTGGCGCTTTGGCTGGTGGTTCACCCATGCGGTGCGCGCCGAGATTTATCCCCGGGTGAAGTGGCCCCGCATGCGCGCCAAGGCGAACGCAGTCTGGCAATCGGGCTGGCGGCCCCGGCGGCTGCATATCCAGATGACAACCTATTACGAGGAACCGGCGATTACCAAGCGGGTCATCGGCTCGATCCTCGGCCAGATCAAGCGCGAGGGGATCCCCACAACACTCTATGTCGGGACCGGCTCGGCCTATGACGAGCTGATCATTCGGGCCTTCGTGGAGACCCACGCCCAGGACATCCCCGATGATCTCGCCGAGCTTGTCTTCATCCGCCAGAACCAACCGGGCAAGCGGATGGCCATTGGCCTCATCCTGCGGGCGATCAACCGCAATGGGGTGGATCCGGATGATCTGGTGATCTTCATGGATGGCGACGCGCTGTATGGTGAGGACGTCATGGAGAAAACCCTGTCGATGTTCGGCGCTGATCCCGAGCTGCAGGCCCTCACCACCGATGAGGAGGTGATCTGCTACGGCCCGAAATGGATCGCGAACTGGCTCGACATGCGCTTTGCTCAGCGTCGCCTCGCCATGCAGAGCCATGCCATGTCCGACAAAGTTCTGACCCTGACCGGTCGGATGAGCGTTTTTCGCGCCCAGCACATGCTCAGCGAACGCTTCATCCGCACGATTGAGGCGGACCATCTGGACCACTGGCTCTGGGGCCGGTTCCGGTTCTTGTCCGGGGACGACAAGTCGACCTGGTATCACATGCTGACCTGCGGCTCGAAGATGACCTATGTACCGGACGCCACCGTCTACACGATCGAGGTGATCAAGGAGAACGGGCTGGAGCGGATGATCCAGAACTTCCGTCGCTGGTCCGGAAACATGCTGCGCAATGGGACCCGCGCCATCGCCCTTGGGCCGCGCCAAGTGAAGCCGTTCATATGGTGGTGCATCGTCGATCAACGCATCGCTATGTGGACCATGATGGTGAGCCCGACCCTGGCGATCCTCGCGGCTTTCGTCGATCCGCTCTATCTCTGGAGCGCGTTGATCTGGGTGGTGTTCAGCCGGGTGGTGCTGTGCCTGTTTCTGTTCCGCTACAGTCGAACAGTGGACCTGAGCTGGCCGTTCATCCTCTACTTCAATCAGGTGATCAACGCGTCGGTGAAGATCTTCATGATCTTTCACCTGTCCAAGCAGAAATGGTCGAACCGCGGCAACCAGAGCGCGGGCAGCGGCGGTGGGTTAATGGCGCGAGCGCAGAACTGGACCGCCAAGGCCCAGCTTGTGGTCGCGGTGGCGACGTTCATTACAGGTCTTGCGATCTACATCGGAGCTCTGCCCGCCCCGAGCTGGCTGTGAGTGGCACGATGACCGGCATGCAGCCCCGCAAACGCGACCTATCCCGAAGGATAGGAGATTTCTCGAATGGGCGCGGATTTGATCCTCTCGGACAGACGATTCCACCGCGCGCTCGGGGCATGGTCTCTCCAAGAGATCAAGCAAAGGAGTTTTCGTAATGATCATCCCCGTTATCCTCGCTGGTGGCTCCGGTACTCGTCTTTGGCCCGCGTCGCGCAAGAGCTACCCCAAGCAGTTCACCGAACTGGTGGGGGCGCAGAGCCTGTTTCAGGACACCGTGACCCGCCTTCAGGGGGCGTCCTTTGCCGCCCCCACGATCATTACCGGCAACGATTTCCGCTTCATCACCGCGGAACAGCTGGATGATGCGGGCATCGAGGGCGCCTCGATCCTGCTCGAGCCCATGGGCCGCAACACCGCCCCCGCGATCCTCGCCGCCGCCCTGCGCCATGAGGCGACACCCGAAGCGGTCCTGTTGGTTTCGCCTTCCGATCATCAGATCGCCGACCCCGACGCCTTCCTCGCGGCAGTCGCCGCTGGCGAAGCCGCGGCGCGGGAGGGACATCTCGTGACCTTCGGGATCAAACCCACCGCGCCGGAAACCGGCTATGGCTATCTCGAACTCACCGGCGCCCCGGAACTGGGCAAGCCGCAAGAGCTGAAATCCTTCGTCGAGAAGCCGAAGAAGGCCGTAGCTCAGCAGTTGCTCAAAGATGGCCGCCATATGTGGAATGCCGGGATCTTCATGTTCAAGGTCCGCACGATCATCGAGGCCTTCGAAGTGCTCGCCCCGCGCCTCGTGATGCCGGTCCGGGCCGCTATGGCGGCAGGCAAGGACGATCTGTGCTTCTTCCGCCTCGGCGAGCAGGCTTACGCACGCTGCGAAGACATCTCGATCGACTATGCGATCATGGAGGCCGCCGAGGCTCTGCAAGTGATCCCCGTGTCCTGCGGCTGGACCGATCTCGGATCGTGGCGGTCTGTGCATGGCGCATCGGATCAGGACGCGGCCGGCAACACAGTCGAGGGCGACGCCCTGCAGATCGACTGCAAGAACACGCTACTGAAATCCAACACCACCGATACCAAGCTCGTAGGTCTGGGGCTCGAAAACATAGCCGCCATCGCCACCGATGACGCGATCCTGGTGGCCAATCTCGACGACAGCGAGCGCGTCAAGGAAGTCGTGGC
Organism: Pseudomonadota bacterium; assembly: GCA_038746545.1. GTDB lineage: Bacteria > Pseudomonadota > Alphaproteobacteria > Rhodobacterales > Rhodobacteraceae > Dinoroseobacter. The sequence continues at coordinate 57,639 of JBCDKN010000005.1, read as the reverse complement.
CGAGCTGAAGATCCAGGCTGCCCCGCAGGCCGAAGGCTTCCGGCGCTGCCACCGCCCCTGGGGCTATTACGAGACCCTGTCACTGGGCGAGCGTTTTCAGGTCAAGCGGATCATGGTCAAGCCCGGCGCGGCCCTCAGCCTGCAGAGCCACTTCCACCGGGCCGAGCACTGGGTCGTGGTCGAAGGCAGCGCCCATGTGACCGTGGATACCGACGTCTCTCTCGTGAGCGAGAACCAGTCGGTCTACATCCCGCTCGGCGCCGTTCACCGGCTCGAGAACCGCGGCAAGGTTCCCCTCAACCTGATCGAGGTCCAGTCCGGCGCCTATCTCGGCGAGGACGACATCATTCGCTACGAGGACGTCTACGCCCGCGCCCCCGAGCAACAAGTCGCCTGACCCAACTCACGGATTTCAGGCTTGGCCCGCGGTACCGACTTGCCGGTATCGCGGGCTTTTTTTTGCGAAAACCCCATCCGCGCGCCCCTCCTATCCGAAAGAACAGCCGCGCGATGCTTTTGCGGAAACCTCTAGTCTTTCAGTTAAAATACTTTGCGAATTCAGCACGTTAAAACCTCATCAACGGTAACAAGAGTTTACGTGAAAGGTTTTCACCATGCTGGACATCGCATCTTTCGACTTCGCCCGCGCCGGGTTTGAGGCCGCCCTTCCCGCCACGGCCAAACTGGCTATCTCCGTCGTCGGTCTGGGCTATGTGGGCGCCGTGTCGACCGCGTGCCTGTCGAGCCTGGGCCATAAGGTGGTGGGCGTGGATATCGACGCGGCCAAGGTCGCCGACATCGCCGCAGGCCGCTCCCCGATCCACGAAAAGGATTTGGGCAAGCTCCTGGATGACGGGGTTCAGAACGGGCTCGTCTCCGCGACCGAGGATCTGGCCGAGGCGGTGTTTGGCACCGATGTGACCTTTGTCTCCGTGGGCACGCCGACCGCGCCGGATGGCGGCTGCGACTACCGCTTCATCGAAACTGCCGCACGCACCATGGCCGAAGGTCTGGCACGGAAATCCGAGTTCCACGTCTTTGTCATGCGCTGCTCGATCCCGCCGGGGACGACCATGAAGGTGATGACCCCGATCCTCGAAGAGGTGTCGGGCAAGCGGCTCGGCGTCGATTTTGGCGTGGCCTTCAACCCCGAGTTCCTGCGCGAGGGCGTGGCCGTTGCGGATTTCTACGCCCCGCCCAAGACAGTGATCGGCGCCACCTGCGCCCGCACAGCGGAAATACTGCGAGAAATCTACGCCCCCGTGGATGAGCGCTCGATCCTGACCTCTATCGAGACCGCCGAGATGGTCAAATACGTGGACAATGTCTGGCACGCGACCAAGGTCTGCTTTGCCAATGAGGTGGGTCGGCTCGCGAAGTCCCAGGGCGTGGACAGCCACGCGGTCATGGATGTGTTCTGCCAGGACACCAAGCTGAACCTGTCGCCCTACTACCTCAAGCCCGGCTTTGCCTATGGCGGCTCCTGCCTGCCCAAGGAGGTCCGTGCGGTGGCCCATATCGCCAAATCCGCCGGGGTGTCCCTGCCGATGATCGAAAATCTCGGCACCTCCAACCGCGAGCAGATCGAGAGCGCTGTGCGCATGGCCCGCGAGACCGGCGCCCGCCGCGTCGGGATCCTCGGACTGGCATTCAAGCCGGACACGGATGACCTGCGCGAGAGCCCGATCCTCGAGGTGATCGCAGCCTTGCGCGCAGAGGGGATCGAGATCGTCGTGCATGATCCTGCCATCACCTGCGACACCGCAATCGAGAGCCAGCTTGGCTATGTCAAACATGGCAGCCCGGGGCTTGCCGCGCTTGCAGGCGAGCTGCGTGACTTCCTCCTGGCCCGCCCCGAGGACGTGGCTGCGCAGGCAGATGCGCTGATCGTGACGCAAGCCAATCCCCAATACGCCCAGATCGCCGAGCACGCGGCGAGCCAGACCAAAACCCCCGTTATCGATGTTGTGCGCCTCTTTGAGGAGTGCCCGAAAACCGATGCCTATCAAGGCATTGGCTGGTGAATTTGTGATTGTTGAAGAGAGGAAAAATCATGCCAGATACAACCACTTCTGACCGCACCCAGATCCTGGGGACCGGTCAGACCGAAACCTTGCTCGGGACGTCCCAAGCAGACGAGATCCTCGCCCTCGCCGGGGATGACGTGATCGAAAGCGCCGGTGGCGCGGACCTGATCTATGGCGATTTCATCGGGGAGAACCTGCTCGAGGGCACGGATACCGCGACCAGCTTTGCCCAGTATGGCGAGACTGGTGCCTGGACCGTGCAGGACGAAGGCAACGGCCATTCCAGCATGACCCAATCGGTCGATACGCTTGCCGGTGCTACCTATGAAATCAGCTTCGAGCTTGCGGCGAATTACGGGGCCAATGTGCTCAGCGGCGCGGTCGAGGTTCTGTGGAATGGCGAGGTCATCAGCACCATCGACACCAACAGCGCGGTCTTTCAGGACCAGATGGTGGCTTTTCAGGGCACGGGCGGCCCGGGGGAGCTGACCTTCCGTTCGATCGAGTCCACCGGGTCGAGCGGCCCCGAGATCCTGACAGATCTGCCCGTGTTCTACTACGAAACCGGCAAGGAGATCGGCGGCGAGACCGTCACAGTCAAGAGCATCGCCGAAGGTCAGTCGCACATCTACCAGGTGCTCAACGGTAAGCTGCATATCTTTGATCCGGTGACCGAAAGCTACACCGCAGCAGGGGCCGAGGCGACCGTCGTGGTCAATGCCATCGGCTTTAATCAGCAGGACAACCTGATCTATGGGATCGCGGTCAAACCGGGCGTGGATGCGCTTGGCAACGCGGTCGCCGAGGCAGATCTGATGATGTATGACGCCTCTGGTGCTGCCTATCGGATTGGCTCGACACCCTATCGCAGCTGGACTGCAGATATCGATGATGACGGCAACCTCTGGGCCTTCCATTCGAGCATGGACCGCGTGACACGGATCGATCTCGACCAGCTCGACGCGGATGGCAACCCGGTCACCGAGACCTACAAGTTCCCGAAGGAGATGATCACCGACAAGGTCTGGGATGTGGGCTTTGATGCCGCCACGAACACCTTCTATGGCATCGTCAAACCCGAGGTAGCTGGCGAGGCTGCGAAGCTCTTTCAGATCGACATCTCGCAGGTCGAAAGCGGCGGTGAGCCGATCTTCTCGACCACGCCGATCAGCGGGACGATGATCGATGGCGCGATGTTGGACGGGGTTCCGGCGATCACCTTTGGCGCCTTTGTCGTCGATGGCGATGGCAACCTCTATGCCGGTGGCAATAGCGGCGACCATGACATGGACAGCAGCACCAATTCCTCGGGCGGGATCTATCAGGTCCTGACGGATGCTGAGACAGGCGCAGTGACGCTGGAGCTCGTCTCGGACGCGCCCAAGGCCAGTTCCAATGACGGGGCCGTTGATCCGCGCACCATGGATCCCTTTGCCGACAAGGACCAGTACGCCCAGGTCCTGATCCGCTCGCCCGAAGTAGTCGAAACCCCGGATGACGCCACTACTTACGACGATCAGATCCACTCGGGTGCCGATGCCGACACCGTCTATGGCGGCTATGGCGAGGACATGATCGTCGGCGCAGGTCGCGGTGACACCCTGAGCGGTGGGGCCGAAAACGACTCCATCTATGGCGGCGCGGGTCCGAATAGCACCTCGACCACGGTCTCGACCTATGACGAGAATGGTGTGCGCTATGACGCCGATGGCAACATCCTGCCCGAGGATGACGATACGCTCTATGGCGGCGAAGGAGACGATTTTCTCAGCGGCTCGGCCGGTCACGACAAGCTCCATGGCGGCGTCGGCAATGACACGCTGGATGGCGGCACGGGCTTTGACCAGCTCTTCGGCGACGCAGGCGATGACATCCTGAATGGCGGCAGCGATCAGGACACGCTCTGGGGCGGTGACGGGGTCGATACGCTCAATGGTGGGTCAGGCCACGATACGCTCTATGGCGAACTGGGGCAGGACATCCTGGTCGGCGGAAGCGGCGACGACACGCTTTCGGGCGGGGCCGACAAGGACGACCTCAAAGGGGGGTCCGGTGCGGATATCCTCCATGGCGATGCGGGCGACGACAAGCTCGATGGCGGCACCGGGGATGACCAGATCTTCGGCGGCGACGGGGTCGACTACATCAAGGGCGGCTCGGGCAATGACCTGATGGTTGGCGGCGACGGCAAGGACAAGCTCTCGGGCTATGTCGGTGACGACATTCTTGATGCCGGCGCTGGCGCAGACCGGCTCTATCTCGGGGCAGGATCCGATATCGCCTCAGGCGGCTCGGGCAACGACCGGTTCATCTTCCGCGAGGATGACCTCGATGGCAGCCAGGACCAGATCACCGATTTCCGCAATGCGGGCGGGGAGTCCGACCGGCTCGACCTTCGGTCACTGGATCTTCTGTCCGATACAATGACCGAGGATGTCTGGATCGCCACCTATGTGGCCCAGGAGCAGGACAACAGCGTTTCGGTCGACCTGGGGGGCTGTTCCATCAGCTTCGAAGCCCGGGACGGCGGACCCTCCGACGCGCTCTATCTCGAGATCTGCGACGGTATCTTGCTCTGATGCCAATCAGATAGGTACTTACGAGGCGGGCTTCAGAAGAGGCCCGCCTCCTTCGCGATCATCGCCGCCTGGGTCCGGTTCTTGGCGTCGATCTTGCGACAGAGGGTCTTCACGTGGAGCTTGATCGTCACCTCCTGCAGATCAAGCTCCCGCGCGATCTCCTTGTTCGACAGGCCACGGCACAGACCGCCAAGCACCTGATGCTCACGCTCAGAGAGTTGCTTAGCCAGTGGGATCTCGGCAACCTCCTCCTCGGCATTGAGGAAATCGAGGGGCACATAGGTCTCCCCCATCGCCATGAACTTCACCGCGTTCACCATGGATTTCGCGGCCATGGTCTTCGGCAGGAAACCGATCGCCCCCGCATCAATGGCATCCTGCGCGATCACCTTCGAGGCCGTGCCCGACATCATCGCCACGGGCCGTCCGAAAGACGCATCGATGGCCTTTTTCAAGCCATCCAGCCCGTCCATACCCGGCATCGTGTAGTCCAGCAGTACGAGATCATAGGCGATATCATTGCTGATCTTCTCACAAGCCGCGTTGAGCGAACCGCAGGTTTCCACGTCGAACCCGCCCTCGGCCTTCAGAAAGGAGGCGAGCGTCTCGAGAACGAGATCGTGGTCATCGGCAAGCAATACGCGCATGGCAAGGGCCTCAGCTGGGGTCTCCATGATATTCGGAAAGAACAGAAGATAAAAGGTTAAGGTCCGTCGGTTTCGCCAGAACCAGATTGACCGTGCCGTTTGTGATACGCGGATCAGACAGCCGCCGAGCCAGCGCGGTCACAAGGATCACCGGAATCTCGGGGTTGGCGCGCTTGACCCGTTCGGCCACATCGCCGCCATTCATTTGGGGCATATCATAGTCCGTCACCACTGCAGACCAGGCGTCGGGCGCATCCTCTACGGCCTCAACCGCGTCGCGCGGATCGATACAGACCGCAACCTCGGCCCCCTGCGCCTCAAGGTAGGTTGCGGCAACCGTGGCCACATCCTCGTCATCATCCACGAGAATGATTGTCTGCCCACCGAGGTCATGGCGTGTCGCGGCAGGTCCGGTCTGCCCAACCTCATCCGGCGAGGTGATGGGCCAGAAGACCGAGACAGTCGTCCCCTCACCCAAGTTCGAGCGGATGCAGACCGCCCCACCGATTGCCTGCACCTGCAGGGAGACCATGGCGAGCCCAAGTCCGGTGCCATGGCGACCCTTGGTCGAGAAATAAGGCTCGAACACCGCTTCGAGCTGGTCCGGCGCGATCCCGCTGCCGGTGTCGGATACGTCGAGCCGAACATAGCGGCGCGAAGACAGCAACTCGCCCACATGCACCCCGTCAAGGCTCCGCCCCGAAAGGGCCGAGACCGCGAGCGCGATCTGCCCGTCCCGGCCGCCGATCGCATCCCGGGCATTGAGCACGAGGTTCACGATTGCCTGGGTCAGCGCGCCCGGATCCCCGGAGAGCGCAAAGCTCCCTTCACCCTGCGCCATAGAGAGCGTCACCCCGGCGGGCAGGCTAGGCTCCACCAACGCGGGGATATCGGCGATGGCCGAGCGCAGATCGAAAGTCCCCTGCGCATCGTTATTCGCCCCGATATCGAGCAGGCGGTTCACCAGCTTGGCCGCCTGAGTGCCTGCGGTCGAGATGCGGTTCACATGGGCCTTGAGGCTGTCGGTCAGCTTCTCTTCCAGACCGATCAGCGTGGCCGAGCCATTGATCGCCGAGAGCAGATTGTTGAAATCATGCGCAATTCCGGCGGTGAGCTGTGCGGTCGCTTCCTGTCGCTGGAGCTGCTGCAAGCCTTGTTTCAAATCCGCTTCCCGGGTCTCGTATTCCAGCCGGTCCGTGATGTCGCGGAACACGATCACGGTCCCGCCACTGTCGAGCACCGTGCCGGTGACCTCATGGGTGCGGGTCTTGCCGCTCTCTTGCCGCTCCAGCGTCATATCGAACGGCTCCTGATTGGCGGACTGCGCCTGACCGTCATAGCGGGTGTACCAGGTCTTGCCCAACGCGGCGGTGGGCGAAGCATAGCCCAGCAACTCCGAGGCCGCCCGGTTGAGGAAGGTCAGCCGACCGGCAACGTCGGTCACGGCAATGCCGTCCTGCGCGGCCTCGATGGCCGCCAGACGTTGCGACAAGAGACGCTGCGCGGACTTCATCGGTGTCACATCTGTCGCCGAAAGCACCATGCCGCTATCGGCAAAGCTTGACGCGCGGATCAGCACCGTATGCCCGTCGGGCAGGTCAATCTCGCGCCCATTGGGCAGCTTCGACAGCGCTTCGAGATCCGGCTGGGTCAGAAGCGCCGTCACTCGCCCCGGCAGATCTTCGGACGCCTCGAGATAGGCCGCCCAATTCTCTTCAAAGGTCGAGCCCACGGACCAGTCTACATTGGGCGCAAAGAAGATATCCCGCGTCGCATCATTGGAAAAGGCCACCACATGGCCGGGTTCCAGTACGAGAAAGGCATCCTCCGTCGCCGTAAGCGCCCGAGCCATCTGCGCCCGTGTCTTGTCCCGCTCGGCGGCGGCCTCGACACGCCCGCTCACATCATTCTGCGTCGCCACGAGATTGACAGCCTCGCCCGCCTCATTCTCCACCGGAAAAAGCGTGAGCTCGTTCCAGAACAGGCTGCCATCCTTGCGCTGATTGCGTAGCAGGAACTGGCCCGGGGCGTTGTCGCGTACGGCGGCACGCAGGCGGCTGCGTTCCTCGCCATCGGCGGGTTCTGCCGACAAAAAACGACAGTTCTCGCCCAGAACCTCATCGGCGGAATAGCCGGAAATCTCCTCGAAGGCGCTGTTCACGTAAATCAGCGGACGTTCTTCGCGGGTCGCGTCGGCAATCGCGAAGCCTGAGGAGGATCCCTGAATGGCCGCTGCCAAAAGCTTGTTTTCCCCGGCGATCTTACTGCCTTGTAAGGCGCGCAGGGCGAGCCCGGCGAGACGCTCTACCAGGCTCAGACTGCCCTTGGCAAACGCCGGCGGCGCGGATTTGAACACCGCAAGCGCATAGCGTCGCCCATCGGAATGCAGCGGCGCGCATTCAAAGGCGGTGTAGCCCGTAATGTCGAGATCGCCACTCCATTCCCCGGTCACGGACAGATCGATGATGTCCCGAGACCGGGCCGCCATATCAAATGGCGGGTTCAGCCGTTGCCCGATGATGCGCATGTCATCGCTGGCAGAGATGGTAAACTGGCCGTTGGCCTCAATTTCACCCAGAATCGCCAGATCTGCACCGATCTTGTTGCGCAGGGACACAAAGATGCTCGCCAGCGCATCCCCCGGCGTGCGCGCACTGGAATACGCCTCGAGGCACTCCAGAAGCTTGCGCGTTTCGCTGAGAGATTTCGCCTCACGCTCACGCAAAAGCTGCAATTCGAGCAGCGCCTCACGCAGCCGCTCATCTTCGGCCATGATCCGGGTCCCTTAAGCTGGGTTACCCGAACACTATGCAGGAAATCATTAAGTTTCCATGCCGGTTTCCCGCACCGATGATCGCGCCCTGCTCCCCGAATGTGAAGGTGCCAAGGAAGGGCGCCGTGCCAAGCGACCCGGACACGCCAGCAACGACCTCCTCTAGGCGGTCGCGCACCGAGAGCATGCAGCCGCCGCAATAGACCATCAGTGCACCGGCGATGGGCCCAGTCTCCATGCTGCCGGCGGCCCGGGCCAGCGCCGCAACACGGCCCGCGCGGTCGATCAGTCCTGCCTGAGTGCCGGTCATCAGGGTCAGGATCTCGCCCTCCTCCACGGTGGCGAAGAGCTCCAACGCCCCGGACGTGTCTGCCGCCGCAGGATGGGCCAGCAGATAGGAGGGCAGACCGTCCAGCTCGGTCACCTTGCGCCCGAGAGGTGCCAACGTGCTGTCGGAAAGGATCGATTGCAGCGCCGGATTGGCCGGGTCGATCGAGACTGCGCCCGCGCTCCACTCGCGATAAACCTCGAAGGCCGGGCGGTGGTCTATCTCGAGCACGCGGCGGCCCTCGATCCGGGTAACGGTCCCGGACTTCTCGGTCGGCGAGTAGCCGTTGTGATAGGCAAACGACACCGGGCGCGAGGGGAACATGACCGTGACGACGATTCCGGCCCCTTCGCAGCGGGACTTGTCAAAGACAAACCATTGGCCGCTGACGTCGTTGTCTGCCGCGCTCCCGCCGATGATCGGAACGTCCATGCCGATCACCGATTCGATCCCGGCCAGGATGGCCTCCTCGGTGCCCGGCGTGCTCGACACCCAGACCAGCTCGGGCTTTTCGCCCAATCGGTCGGCGGCGGCCAGCGCCTGCATTGTGGCGGCCCGCGCCGCACTGTAGCTATCGGGATCGAAGGGCAGCATGGCCGTGCCATAGGCACCCTCCGGGTCGTCGATGGCAAAGATCGCCATGCCATCGGTCACGCCCGCATGGCTCATTGCCCCGAGACAGGAGGTGGCCCCATGGACCTGGCCAGTGCATTCCAGCAGCCCAAGCGCCCTGGGGTTCATCGTGCAGTTGCCATGAACCGCCACGAAACTGGCAGCGTGCAGCGTCTGCATGGCTTCGGCGTCGGGCGCGGCATCCGCCGCGATGGAGAGAACTTTGATCTTCATATCCACAAACCTGTTGTCACGCGCGCAGAGTACAGCGCACGACAGAACGGCAGATCTGCAACTCGGTATAGCGGCCTATACCAACGTATAGTTTATGACGGGTAAGCTGCCGACACCATCGCTTCAGAGAGCCCGCCATAGATCTCAGACCACGCGGCCTCGTCCTCGGGCGTGAACTCGGTGCCAAGCACGTGTTTGAGCGATTTGATCAAAGCGGCCCCTACGGAGACATACTGATCCGCCGTCACCCCATAGGCTACGTGACGAATGGCGAGATCACGCGCCGCCGGCATCAGGGCATCGGGATCCTCCAGATGATCCACGACAAAACCCAGCGTTTGCACGAGCTTGCGCCCCTGCAAGTCGAGATCGCCCACAAAAAGCGGTTTGGTCGTCGGATCGCCGCGAAACAGGTTGGCGTAGAAGATGCGCGCCACATCTTCGGAGAGCGGTGCAACCTGCGCCCAGGTTCTTTGTACGCGGTGGGTGGGAGACGTGGTCACGGTGCTCTGGCTCCTTGGGTGGCTCGGCATCGGGGCATGGGGAAGTTAAACAGGGCGACACCCCCGCTGTCCATGGCCCGCGCGCGGCGCGGTTGAGATCCCGTTATCCGGATGGGCGCGCGCCTATCCCGATGGCTAGAGGATTTTGCCGCCGAGGCGGCGTAACACGGGAGCCAACAGAATGAGGTTCCTATGATTAAGATACGTTTTATCCTGCCGCTTCTGGCCATTTCCCTCTGTGCCGGCCTCGCCGGGGGCGGTGCGTTGGCCGAGACCGGTGCCACACTCAAGGCGCTCAAGGCGCGCTACTCTGAAGCCATGGCCCTGCGCACGGAAGCTCCGGTCGAGGCCGTGGCGGCCATGACGGCGCTGGCGGAGGCGGGCTACCCGCGTGCCATCGACCGGCTCGCCTATTTTCACAGCAAGGGTCAGGGAGTGCCGCAGGATCTGGTCCGGGCACGTGCATTGTACGCGCAAGCAGTTGCGGCGGGATACGACCGGTCCCTGATCCCGCTGGGAAAGATCGCGCTGTCTCTTGGAGAGGTGGAGCTTGCGCAGGAAAGTCTGGAGCGGGCGGTCGCCGCCGGACTGGAAAAGGCAGCGCCCGTCCTCGCCTGGGCCCATGCCACGGAACGGCTGGGCGCTGGCTCGGACCCCGCGCGGGGGCTGGCCGATTTGCGGGTCCTGGCCGCGCTGGACAGCCGGGATGCGCAGGTCTTTCTGCTTGCGGGCCTTTTGAAGCAGCCCGACGCACCGGGCGCGAAGGCCAAGGTTCTGGCCCAGCTCGAAACGCGCGCAGTGGATGGTGATGCGAAGGCTGCAGAGGGCTTGCTGCGCTACTACCGGTTGCGCGGTCTCGGATCCGAGACCACGCAGACCCGTGCCGCCCTTCTGGAGACGCCTGGGATACGCGCAAAGATCCGTGTCGAGGAGGGGCTTTACCTCGCGGTCGAGCGCCAACCGGAGCGCTTCTGGCTGACCTCGGAAGACCTGTTGCGCGACGCCCCCAACCCTGTCTTTGCCCGTGCCCTTGCGGTCACCTCGAAACTGAACAAGAACGCTTACATCCGCATCCTGCAGGCGGAGCTGACCGCCCTTGGATACCGAACCGGACGGCCCAGCCCCTATCTCAACGCGCCACTGATCCGCGCGGTCAACCAGTTCTGCCGCGATACGGGGATTACCGAAAGCTGCCGCCTCGGTCCCCTGAAATCAGTCACGATCAAGGCCGTGGCCGCGGAATTGGCCATCCGGCGCTCCCCGCCCGCGGCGGGCTGAGCGCACCATCCCCCGCTGCCCCGGCAAATCTGTGCCGGGGCAGAATGCCGCCACCAGGTCGCCACGCAAGGCAGTTGCCTTAACCCAGTAAATCTGTCAGGATTAAATCAGCCCAGCCAAGCGCCTGCCTTAGCCCGGTCCGAATACGAACGGAGATCAGATGCGCCCCGGACGCGCATCGCACCGGCGGAGGCTTTGCTTGCTGTACTTTCTGACCCTTTCCGAGACACGTCGCCCGAGATGGGGCTTTGACGCCTTCTGGACCCCCGAAACCTGTGATTTCTGGAGCCCGTCCGATGGCTGCTAGACGCAAACCCGCACCCGATGCGTGCTGCAACCGTGCTCAGGAAACCCAAGCCAACCGGCTTGATGACACGGATTTCGGCGAGCGCGAACTGATCATCCTGCAGACCGCCCGCTATTTCTTTGACAGCTTCGCCCACCCCCAGGGCCAGAGCTGGATCCTCGGCTTTGACTGCCCCAGCCTCCACTATGGCGAGGCTGAGGGCGCCCGCATCGCAGCCCTGGTCCTCGACAGCGTGCAAACCATGCGCATGGCGCGGCAATCGTGCTTTCGGTTCAACAACCCCCATTGCGTGGGCTGCTCGCAGATCCTGTCGGAACACGAACGCCTTTTCATGCGCAGTTTCATCGCCCTGCGGGACGACCGCCGCCCGGTCGCCTTCTCCTACGCGATGCTGCTTTGCGAGATGAACCCGGTGGATTCTTTCCTCGCCGCCCAGCTGCGGCTGGTCAACGCCACCGCTGATCGGGAGCTGGTCTCCGCATCATGACCCGAACACCGAAGACACCGACCCAACACTTCGCGATGGGCCGACATGGCCCACGCAGCGCACGCCATTCTAGCTAGCCAAAGATCTTTGGGGGACCCCACATGCTCGACGCTCATGAAATCCGCGAAGCCCGCACCCAGCGCCCCGGACGCGCTCGGGACATTGCAGATGCGCTCGGAATTACCGAAGCCGCACTTGTCGCTGCAGAAGTCGGGCACCGGGCCGTGGCCCTGCACCCGCATCCCAACACGCTGATCCCCGCGCTTGGGACGTTGGGACAGATGATGGCCCTGACCCGAAACGATGCCTGCGTGATCGAAAAGGATGGCGAGTATACGGACTACCACGGGGGCGAGCACGCAACGATGACCCTGAATGAAGGGATCGACCTGCGGATGTTTCCACGCCACTGGCGGCACGCCTTCGCGGTGTCCGAGGAGGTGCGGAGCGGACTTCGCCACAGTGTTCAGATCTTTGATGCGGCCGGGGATGCGGTGCACAAAGCCTACCTGCCACAAGACACGACGCTGACCGGGTGGGACGCGCTCAAGACCGCCTGCGCCCTGCCCGAGCAGAGCGATACGCTGGAGCTTGCGGACCGCGAACCGCCCGAAGCCGCGAAGATCAACCTCGAGAAGCGCGACATCCTGCTGAAGGAATGGGCCCGGCTGACGGACACGCACCAGTTCCTGCGTCTGTGCGCCAAGCTCAAGATGAACCGGCTGGGCGCTTACCGGATCGCAGAAGCGCCTTTCGTGCGCGCCCTCGCCCCGGAATCGGTCGAGGCGCTGCTGACCGGTGTGCAGACTGCCGGGTTCGACATCATGCTCTTTGTCGGAAATCGCGGCTGTATCGAGATCCATACCGGACCGATCCGCCGGATGGAGCCTATGGGGCCCTGGCAGAACGTGTTGGACCCCGGATTCAACCTGCACCTGCGCCGGGACAGAATTGCCGAGGTCTGGCAGGTCGAAAAGCCCACGCAGCGTGGCCCTGCGGTGTCCATCGAGGCATTTGACGCAGAGGGCATGCTAATCCTGCAGATGTTTGGCGTGCCCAAGGACGGCAACGACACCCGCCCCGCCTTCACTGAATTGGCCAATGGTCTGCCCAGCTTGGAGCCCCTCTCATGATGTTTCGCTTTGCCCTTGTCTTGTTCCTTCTGGCCGGCCCTGTGCTGGCGTCGGAGCGGGTCCTGACCATTGGCGGCGCTCTTACCGAGATCGTTTTTGCCCTCGAAGAAGAAGCCCGGTTGGTGGGGCGGGATGCGACTTCAAGCTTTCCTCCTGCCGCAGAAGAATTGCCGGATGTTGGCTATATGCGGGCCCTGTCCCCGGAAGGGGTGCTGAGCCTCGCACCGGATCTCATCATTGCAGATGAGGGAGCCGGTCCGGCGGAGGCACTGGAAGTTCTTACTTCCGCGCGTGTACCGATTGTGTTTGTGAGCGATGAGCCGAGCGCGGACGGCCTCATCGCCAAGATTGAACAGGTCGCCGAGGCTCTCGGCGTGCCGGAGCGCGGTGCAGTCCTGGCCGAGCAGGTCCGCACCGACCTGGACGCGGCCACGGCCCAAGTGGCGGAGCTCGCAGGGGATGCTCCCAAGCGGGTGCTTTTCATCCTGTCGACCCAGGGCGGGCGCATCCTCGCCTCTGGCACGGATACGGCTGCGTCGGCGATGATCGAGTTGGCCGGAGGAGTGAATGCCAATACCGGGTTCGAGGGCTACAAGCCTCTGACGGACGAGGCCGTGGCTGCCATGGCCCCCGACCTGATACTGATGATGGATCGCGGTGGCGACCATGGCACGACAACTGAGGCCTTGCTGGCCTTGCCGGCGCTGACGTCGACACCCGCGGCACAGAACCGGGCGGTCGTCCGGATGGACGGGCTTTTCCTTCTCGGCTTTGGGCCTCGCACAGCTCAAGCGGTGCGGGACCTGTCCGGCGCGCTCTATGGCAGCTGACTTGGCGGACAGCCCCTCGGCGTCGCGCACGGGCGGCACGCGTCATGCGCGCGCCATGCGGCTGCATCTCTGGCTCTGGGGCTTTCTGATCCTCGTCTCCGTCTTCTCGCTCGGGATCGGTGCGGCGGGTACGCAAGTCCGCCTCGCTGTTCTGGATTGGATCCGAACCGGGACGCTGGATGCAGGGGCGCGCGTGATCCTGTTCGACATTCGGCTGCCCCGGTTGGCCCTTGGGTTGCTGGTCGGCGCCGCGCTGGCGGTCTCCGGCGCGGTAATGCAAGGCCTCTTTCGTAACCCGCTCGCGGATCCGGGTCTGGTCGGGGTCAGTGCTGGCGCGGGGCTGGGCGCGATCCTCGCCATTGTGCTGGGCGCAGCCCTTCCGGTTGCCGTGCTGACCGTGGCCGGAGACTACCTCGTCCCGCTCGCGGCCTTTATCGGGGGCTGGGGCAGCACTATCCTGCTCTACAAGGTCTCGACCCGGCGCGGTCGGACATCCGTGGCGACGATGTTGCTCGCGGGAATCGCGCTGGCGGCCCTGACCGGCGCGCTGTCGGGGATTTTGGTCTATATCGCCGATGACCGGCAGCTGAGGGATTTGACCTTCTGGGGGCTTGGTTCTCTTGCCGGAGCCACATGGACAAAGGTTGTCGTCGCCGGGCCGCTCATCGCGGTCGCGTTCCTCTCGGCGCCGCTTCTGGCGCGTGGTTTGAACGGGCTGGCATTGGGCGAGGCTGCCGCGGCCCATATGGGCGTGGCACTGGAGCGGCTGAAAACCGGCGCGATCCTGATCGTGGCCAGCGCAATCGGGGCGGCGGTGGCTGTCTCCGGCGGGATCGGCTTTGTCGGTATCGTCGTTCCCCATCTGCTGCGCATCGCCGTGGGACCGGATCACCGAACGCTCCTGCCGAATGCGGCGGTGTTGGGGGCGAGCCTGCTGGTGCTGGCCGATTGCATAAGCCGCACCATCATTGCACCCGCAGAATTGCCCATCGGGATCGTCACCGCGGTGCTCGGCGCTCCGGTCTTCCTCTGGATCCTGCTGCGTGCCCGTGGCGTGGTGGACCTATGAGCCTCGAGGCCCGAGACATTTCCGTCCGGCTGGGACGGCGCGAGGTTCTTTCGCAGGTCGCGTTTTCCGCGCAGGCCGGCGCCTTGACGGCGATTGTCGGCCCCAACGGCTCTGGCAAAACAACGCTCTTGCGCGCTCTGGTGGGTGAGATCCCGGCGAAGGGCGTCGTGCGCCTGAACGGGGTCGATGTCGCGGATGCCAAGCCCTGGGACCTCGCTGCAAGGCGCGGAGTGCTGCCTCAGGCTGCCTCTCTGGCCTTCCCCTTCTCGGTGATCGAAGTCATCACCATGGGGCTCGAAGCCGGACGTCACGCCGCGCGCCGCACCTTGCCGATGCAGGCCCTGCAACGGGTCGGGCTTAGCGGCTATGAGGACCGCTTCTACCAGGAGCTTTCGGGGGGTGAACAACAGCGCGTGCAACTGGCCCGCGTATTGTGCCAGGTCTGGGAGCCGATCTGCGACGGTGCGCCAAGCTGGCTGTTTCTGGACGAGCCGGTCTCCAGCCTCGATATCGGGCACCAGCTCGGGATCATGCAGATCGCCGCCGACTATGCCACCCGCGGCGGGGGCGTGATCGCGGTGATGCACGACCTGAACCTCACGGCGATGTTCGCCGATGCGGTGGTCTTGCTGAAGGATGGCGCGGTGCAGGCCCATGGCGCGCCCCGTGATGTTTTGACCGATGAGACCCTGACCCATGCCTATGACTGCCAGTTGCAAGTCAACACGGCTCCGCCTTCGGACACGCCCTACTTGCTCCCCCATGCGGCCAAACTGGCCTGACGGCACTGGGGCAGACGCAATTCGACCTGGGCAATGCCTTCGTCGCAGAGCCATTCCCACGCCCCAGGTTGACGCGTTCAGCCCCGCGAGAACGGTGCAGAGACAACGTATTTACGTCGCAGCGACCGGTTGAACGGCGATCCTGGGGCTAGGCTTCCTCCAAAGGCGGCAGTCGCGGCTCGAAGAGGCAGGATTTCACGATGCTGGTATTCGTCTCGGCCCTGTCATGGAGCGGCAGGATGATGTCATCCAGCTCCGCCACATCTCTCAGCATCAGTCGCGCGACATAGCAGTCATCGCCGGTGACCCGGTCGCATGAGACAAAGCGCGGCTGCTCCGCGATCATGCGCTCGACATTGCGGAGCTGTCCGCTGCGAGGCTTTATCCTCACAAGCGCCTGAATCGTATAGCCAAACCGGCGCAGGTCGATGCCCGCGCCAAACCCGGTGATATAGCCATCCTGCTGCAAACCCCGCAATCTCTCCCCCACCGCTGGGCCAGAGAGCCCCACCTCTTTGCCGATATCAGAAAGGCTGGTGCGCCCCCGGGATTCGAGGATTTCGACAATTTGGCGGTCCGTGTGATCAAGATCTTTGGGCATGAAGGTCAAGTACCACAACAGCCGACGATCCGAAAGCCAGACTCTTAATACGCAACCGATACTGGTGGGACATGACCCCAAGACCTTCGGTAAACTGGAATCAGCATATGCAGGAGCACCCCATGGATATTCAACGTATCGCAGCCTTCAGCAAGGGCACCAAGGGCGGCAACCCAGCAGGCGTTGTCTTGCTCGAGACGGCGGCGCGGGACAACGACATGGCGCGCATCGCCGCCGAGGTCGGGTATTCCGAGACCGTTTTCGCCGTCGCACAGAACCCTGAGCGGACACGCTGGCGGGCGCGTTACTTCTCACCGGAATCCGAGGTCCCCTTTTGTGGGCATGCCACCATCGCGCTTGGCGCGGTTCTGGGCGATACTGTGGGGTCCGGAACTTATACCCTCACGCTCAACGACGCCACGATCACCGTCGAGGCGGCGCGTGGTTCGGAAGGGATGATGGCGACCCTGTCTTCTCCAGCGACGCGGAGCCGCCCCCTCAACGGGGCTGAACGGCGGGACGTCATGGACCTTTTCGCGTTAACCGAGGAGGATCTCGATCCCCGTCTGCCCCCCGCCCATATCCATGGCGGTGCGGATCACGCGGTGCTGCCTCTGCGCAACCGCAGTCGGCTCGCTGCAATGACCTACGATCTCGACCGGGGACGGGCGGTGATGCGGACCCATGGGCTGGTGACGGTGATGCTCGCCCACATCGAAGGGGAGCAGTCCTTCGTCGTCCGGAATGCCTTCGCTTCAGGCGGCGTTCTGGAGGACCCGGCGACCGGAGCCGCAGCGGCAGCCTTTGCCGGCTACCTGCGGGATCGCCAATGGCCCCATGGCGGCCGTTTCACCATCCGTCAGGGCGAGGATATGGGAAGCCCCTCTGAAATCATCGTGACACTCGACGACATCAAGGGGGCGTCCGTCCAGGTCTCAGGCCGGGCGCGCGAGATCACATGACCCCGCTGCCGGAGGTGGTGCAGGCCTATATCACGGCTTACACGCAGAAAGATGTGGGCGGGATGCTGGCCTGTCCGGCCGAGGAGATCGCTTTCAGCCATCTGGAGGATGGAGAGATCCGGGCCGAGACACAGGGCAAACCCGCCTTTGCCGAGCTGGCAGCGGCGGGCGCGCAGGCCTTCGAAACCCGGCAACTAATCATCCGCCACGCGATCTCCGTGGCTGAAACCACGCTGGTCGAGATCGACTTCACCGGGTTTTTGGTCCTGGATTTGCCGAATGGCTGGAGAACGGGACAGACCGCGCAGATCCACGGGGCCTCCGCCTTTCATTTGGCGGAGGGGCGGATCGTACGGCTGGTTGATGAGAGCTTTCACGTCTCCGTTCAGACGTGATGTCGGCGCAGCTGCCCTTGCGACCGTCATCCATACATCATCAAATCAAGGAGTTAGCAGATGATCTCACGTTTGGCGGCGACGCATATGCCACCGGTGCCGGATTCTTTCCGGGGGATCTACGCTTATGGCACATTGATCCATCGCCCTGAGACCGTGCTCTGCCTGTCGGGACAGATCGGCATGGATGCGGACGGGCGGATCTGCGCAGGGTTCGAGGCCCAATGCCATCAGGCGATGACCCATGTGGAAACTCTGCTGGAGGATGGGGGGCTTGGGATCGGGGATGTCCTGCGCGTCGTCTATTATGTGACGGATGCCGCCCATTTGCCCGCCTTGACCGCGATCCGGCAGGCGCGCTGGAACATCGGTACCGCTCCAGCGGTGACGACCCTAGTGGTGGCCGGGCTGGCCCATGAAGATCTGCTGGTCGAGATCGAAGCAACGGCGGCCCGCTAGATGCCCGAAGCACTTCCTGCGCTGGTGGTCTTCGCGTTTGCGGCCACGGCCTCGCCGGGTGGAGCAACCGCGCTTGCCACCGCCTCCGGGGCGCGGTTCGGCTATCGGCGAAGCCTGCCACTGATCCTTGGGGTCGCTACTGCACTGGCCTGTCTCGTGGCACTGTCCGGGACGGGCCTGTCTGCGGCATTGCGGAACGCTCCGCTTCTGGAATGGGGCATCAGGACTGTCGGCTCCGCCTATCTGCTCTGGCTGGCCATTCGGATCGGTACCGCCGGTGCCCCCTCCTCCAGGTCTCTCAATGGCGCGCGGCCCATCGGGTTCTTCGGGGCCGGCGCGTTGCTTCTGGTGAACCCCAAGGCCTGGGCCATGGCGGTGGGGGTGGCCTCCTCCTTTTCTGATCTGGCGGCGGCCCCCCTGCGTGTCGGCGGAACGCTCGCGGCGGTCTTCCTGCTCGCGGCGGGGCTCTCAATGTCGATCTGGACGCTTGCCGGTCGCCTGCTAGCCGCGCGGCTGAGCAGGGACTGGCATTGGCACCTGTTCAACGGGGTGATGGCCGCTCTGCTGGCAGTTACGGTCTTGCAGTTCTGGCTCTAAACCGATCCACCGACCGACCGGGTGTCAGGATCCGTCGCGGGCCGCACGCACCTGCCCTGTGCACGGCCCGAACCCAATGCGATACCCAGCCCCGCGCGCCGCACCACGCAACGACAGTGTATCGCCATTCTCGATGAACCGGCGCGTCTCGCCTGTGTCGAGGCTCAGCGGCTCCTTGCCGCCCCAGCTGAGTTCCAGCAGCGACCCCCGGCTCTCCTGCGTGGGACCCGAGATCGTGCCTGATCCGAGAAGATCCCCCACCCGCATCGGACAGCCCGAAGAGGCATGATGCGCCAGCTGCTGGGCCGCTGAATAGTACATCTCGTTGTAGTTCGTGCGGGCGATGATCGTCTCGGCCCGACCCTCGGGAGTAAGGCCAACCTGCAGGTCGATGTCATAGAGCATCGGCCCGGTGTCGCGCAGATGAGGCAGCAGCGCCACCTCTCGCGGTGGCGTGGCGGTTCGGAACGGTTCGAGCGCGGCAGCGGTCACGATCCAGGGGCTGATCGTTGTTGCGGTCGCCTTGGCCAGAAAGGGGCCAAGAGGTTGGTATTCCCAGGCCTGGATATCACGGGCGGACCAGTCGTTCAGGAGCACATAGCCAAAGATATTGTCAAAGGCCGCGTCGACGCTGAGCGGTCCAGTGGAGGGCTGTCCGACAATGGCCCCCAACTCCAGCTCGATATCGAACCGCTGCGACGGGCCAAAGCGCGGTACTGCATCCTCCGGCCCTTTGAGCTGGCCATGGGGTCGGATGATCTCCGTCCCGGACACAACCACAGAGGATGCGCGACCGTTATACCCGATCGGAATATGGAGCCAGTTAGGCGGCAAGGCATTCTCGACGCCTCGAAACATGGTGCCCACATTGGTGGCGTGGTGCCTCCCAGCGTAGAAATCCGTGTATTCCGTGACCGCAAAAGGCATGTGCAGATTGACTTGCTTCAAGGGGGCCAGATCCGGCTCCACATGTGCGCGCTGGCTGCTGCCTTCGGCCAGAAAAGCGGCTACTTCTGTGCGCAGGCGTTGCCAGGCTGCGGGCCCCAACGCCATGAACGCGTTCCAGGACCCGGTGCCCAGCGCCCCCTCGAAGGACAGATCTCCCCTGCCCTCCAGCGCGGCGAGATCCAGCACGTGATCCCCGATCGCCACGCCGCATCTGAGCGCCCCACCGGCTTGGGAGAACACGCCGTAAGGCAGGTTGTTCAACGGAAAATCGGTCTCCGCGCGATTGGCGCTCTCGACCCAGCTTCTTTGCAATGTGCTCATTCAGGTGTCCTCAAGCGGCGTCGGGTTGCGCATCGGGATGTGCGGCAGCGAAGGCGGGCAGCTCCCCGCAAAGGGCTTCGATCTCAATCAATCGCTCCAGCCCTTTCAGATCCGTGCCCCATCGATGGGCATTGTAAAGCTGTGGGATCAGACAGAGATCCGCAAAGGTCGGCGTATCAGCAAAGCTGAACCGCGTGCTACCGGGCAACAGCTTGGCATAGGCCAGCAGCCCTGTGCGCATCCACTCGGTCATCCATTCGACAATCGCCTCCTGCCCCTGTCCCATGGTTGCTAGCTTGCGACCGACCCTGAGATTGTTCAACGGATGAATGTCGCAGGCGATCACATGGGCTGCCGCCCGTACCCGGGCCGCGCCGAGGCCGTCTTTCGGCAGAAGCGGCGGTTCTGGGCGGATCTGCTCGAGATAGTCGAGGATCGCCAACGATTGGGTCAGCGTGACGCCGTCCGGCAGCCGAAGCACCGGTACGCTGGCCATGGGGTTGCGCGCCAGATGGACCGGCGACGCCTGCTGCCCCTGAGCGAGATCGACCGGTACGACGTCGTGGCGCAGCCCCTTTAGGTTCAGCGCTATGCGTACCCGGTACGCCGCACTCGACCGCCAATAGCTGTAGAGCGTCACTTGGGCCCCAGCGTTCCGTCAAAGTGCTTCTCGAGGCTGGTCCAGCAGTCGATATAATCGTCCTGCAAGGGGGCCTCGGTCGCGGCAAACGGGGTCAAGTGCTGAGGAAAGCGTGTCTCGAACATGAAAGACATGGTGTTGTCGAGCTTCTCGGCCTTGAGATCGGCATTCGTCGCCCCCTCGAACGCGTCGCGATCCGGCCCATGGGGCAGCATCATGTTGTGCAGGCTGATCCCGCCCGGCACGAACCCCTCGGGTTTGGCATCATAAATGCCATAGATGTTACCCATCAGCTCGGACATGATGTTCTTGTGGTACCAGGGCGGGCGAAAGGTGTTTTCGGCCACCATCCAGCGTTCACGGAACAGCACGAAGTCGATATTCGCCGTGCCCGGGCTGCCCGAAGGCGCGGTCAGGACAGTGAAGATCGACGGATCCGGGTGATCAAAAAGCACCGCCCCCACCGGGCAATAGGCGCGCAGGTCGTATTTGACGGGTGCATAGTTCCCGTGCCAAGCGACGATGTCTAGCGGGCTCTGGGCGGTCTCGGTCACATGGAACTGCCCGCACCATTTGACGGTGATGGTCGAGGACACCTCGCGATCCTCGAAAGCCGCGACGGGCGCCTTGAAATCACGCGGGTTGGCCATGCAATTGGCCCCGATTGGGCCACGCCCGGGCAGCTCGAACTTCTCGCCGTAATTCTCGCAGACAAAGCCCCGCGCAGGCCCTTCCAGCAGTTCGACCCGATAGACCAGCCCGCGCGGCAGGATCGCGATTTCCCTCGGCTCGATATCTAGGATTCCCAGCTCCGTATGGAAGCGGATGCGCCCCTGTTGCGGGACAACCAGCAGCTCGCTATCGGCGGAAAAGAAATAGTCATCCACCATGCTCTCGGTCACCAGATAGACATGGGTCGCCATGCCCACCTGGGTGTTCACATCGCCCGCTGTGGTCATCGTCCGCATGCCCGTCACCCAGGTCAGAGGCGCACCTGCCGCCTCCACCGGGTTCCAGCGATACTGGCCAAGGCTGATCACATCGGGGGCGATGCAAGGCGCGCTTTTCCAGTAGGGCATGTCGATCTTCGTATAGCGCGTCGAGTGCTTCACCGAAGGTCGGATGCGATAGCACCATGTGCGCTCCGGCGGGTGCTTGGTAAAGGCCGTTCCCGACAACTGCTCGGCATAAAGCCCATAGGCGCAGCGCTGGGGGCTGTTCATCCCCTGAGGCAGCGCACCCGGCAGCGCCTCGGTCTCGAAATCATTGCCGAAGCCGGGCATGTAGCCGGGGGTCGTGCCGCTATTGGAGGCATGTTGGATGATCTGGCGCGGGTCTTGGGCGGTCATGGTCAGTCTCCGAACAGGGAGGAAGGGTCAGGCGCGATAGGCCGGAAGCGGCGCGCGGTCTTGCAACTCGATCATGCGGCGCAGCATGGTTTCGGTGAGGGCCGCACGCTCCGCCTGTGCCTCGGGCGCGGCAAAGAGGTTGCTCAGCTCATGGGGGTCCTGCCGCAGGTCATACATCTCGCCCCAGTCTTCGCCTTGGCGCAGGGACATGCGGTGGCTGTCGGTCACGATGGTACGGACCCGTTGCGGACGATCAAAGCCGGTCATCACGCGCTGGCTGTCTTCCTCGACGATGATGGCCTCGGGCGCGGTCGAGGAGAACAGATCCCGCCCCTGAATCCCGTTGAAGGGTTGAATCCCGGCACGCGCCAGGATCGTCGCGGAAATGTCGATGGACGAGGCCAGCCCACCATTACAGATCGCATCGGCCGGACGGGCTGGATCATACCAGATAAAGGGCACTCGGATGATCCCCTGATAATGCAGCAAAAGCTTCAGCATGAGCCCGTGATCGCCCATGTAATCGCCATGGTCGGAGGTAAAGACCACCACCGTGCCCTCGGCCAAACCGAGTGTCTCGAGCTGGTCCAGAACACGCCCGATAGCATCATCAATCATCGTGATCATGCCATAGGTCAGCGCGATGATCGCCCGCGCCTCGTCCTCGGTTACCGCGAAGGGGTTCTGGTTGTCGCGCGGATCCGTGCCTTGGCTGAGGGCCGCCTGCATCGCCCTGATCGGCGGCAGATCCCCTTTGCCAAACGAGGCAGGCAGCTCGATCTCACTTGGGTCATACATATCCCAGTACCGGCCTGGCGGGGTGAAGGGGTGGTGCGGATCGGGAAAGGACATCTGGAGAAAAAACGGCGCCTCGGACTTGGCCTGCTCGGCAAGCCATGCGGCGCTGCGATCCGCGATCCAGTTCGTGGAATAAAGCTCTTCGGGCACCGCCGTACGCCAAGCTTGCGGGGCATTGATGCGGTTGTCCGCCAGGGCGTTGTCCGGCCCCACAAGCGTGTCGAAATCCGCCCGCGCGCCTCGCGCCCAAAGGAGATAGTCGCCCGAGGCCTGATCCCCGTGATCCGCCGCGACCTCTACATGGGAGAAGCCGTAGAAGTCTCCCGTCAGCCGCTCGGCAAGGGGCCGGTCCCAGCGGGGCGCGACCTCCAGATCGTAGTCTGCCGAATGCCGGTTGTTCTTGTAGGCATCCTGCAGATGGGCCGAGGGCGCGCACAAACCCTCTTTGGCCTCGAAGCGGTTCGTCGCCGGCAGTCCGGTGAAGCTCTGCAGGTGCGATTTGCCGATCAGCCCCGTGGCATAGCCTGCATCCCGCAACAGCTCGACAAAAGTCGTGTGATCCTTCGACAGAGGAATCCCGTTATGGCGCGCCCCATGCACCGAGCACATCCGACCGGTCATGATCGAAGCGCGGTTTGGCATGCAGATCGGGTTGGCCACATAGAACCGGTCCCACCTTGTGCCCATTGCCGCCAGCCCGTCGATATTGGGCGTGCGAACCACCGGGTTGCCATAGCACCCCAGATGGTCCGCGCGATGCTGATCGGTGATGATAAAGAGGAAATTCGGACGCTTGGTCATAAAGCTCTCCCTGCGGACAGGTCGGCGCTGCGCAAGGCGCGGCGGTCAAAGACGATCAGGGCGATGCCGATCATGACCGCCGGCAGGTGGATCAGAGGCGCGGTGGCCAGACAGGCAAAGGCCGCCACGAAGCGCAAGCCGATCTCGGGCACGCTCAGCTTGCGCCGGTCAAAGCCCGAGAGCGCCGAGGAAAAAAGCCAGATGCAGAAGCAGGTCCGCGCCACGATCCACAGGAACGGCAAGAGACTGAACTCTTCGATGATCAGGATCGTCGGATAGAAGGCGAAGATGAACGGAATGATGAATTTCGCCATACCCAGCCGGAAGGACATGAAGGCTGTCATCAGCGGGTTCGCCCCGGCAATCGGCGCCGCCGCATAGGCCGCGATCGCCACCGGTGGCGTCAGCGAGGAGGCAACCCCGTAGTAGAAGACGAACATATGCGCCGTCAGCATGGATACGCCCAGCGCCTGGATCGCGGGCCCCATCACCAGAATGATGATCAGATAGGCTGGCAGGGTCGGCATCCCCATGCCCAGAACCAGTGCGCCCAGCATCGCCACCAGCAGGGCGGAGAACAGGCTCTCGCCCCGAATTTCAGCGATGACATTGGCCAGCTTGAGACCGAGGCCCGTGGAGTCCAGCGACCCCACCAGAATACCAATCGCAGCGATGGCGATGAGCAGGGTCGCGCCTGACTCCGCCCCTTTCAGGAAGGACCGCCAGACCCGCATCGGATCCCGCCGCACATCCGGGTTGATCACCGACAAAGCCAGCAGGACCACCACCGCATAGAACCCCGCCGCCGAGGTCGAAAGCCCCATCAGGAGCGCTCCGATCACCACCGCTATCGGTCCGGCAAACAGCACCGAGTTGATGTAGTCGGTCCGGGTGATGCGGTCGTCGATGGTCAGAGGCTGCACCTCGATGCCCTGACGGCGGGCCTCCACCGTCACAGCCGAAAACAGGCTGAAATAGTAAAACAACGCCGGAAGCAGGGCCGCTATGATGATGCTCAGGTAGCCCACCCCGGTCAGATCCGCCATTACCAGCGCCGCGGCCCCCATGATCGGCGGCATGATCTGCCCGCCCGACGAGGCCGTGGCCTCAATCCCCGCAGCAAAAGTCGGCGAGAAGCCCCGCTTCTTGATCATCGGGATGGTGAAGGTGCCTGTGCCGACGATATTGGCGACGGTCGAGCCGGACATTGTCCCGAACATCGACGAGGCGAGGATCGCCGCATGGGCCGGACCGCCCCGTGTGCGGCGCGTGGCGAGAAAGGCGAATTTCAGCAGGGTGTCCCCGGCCCCGGTCCCTTCGAGCAGGACACCGAAGATGATGAAGATGAACACCGTGCTAAGGACGATATTGGTGATCGACCCAAAGACGCCCTTGTTGGTGTTATACCACAGGGCCTCGGCGACTTCCTTCAGGGAAAAGCCCGCATGGGACAGGATCCCCGGAAGGTCCTGCCCGAAGAGCAGATAGAGCACCCCGAACGCACCCACCCCGAAGAGCCCCCAGCCCCAGAGGCGTCGGCAAAGCTCGAGAAAAACGAGGAGCCCCGCCAAGGCAGGCCAGGCATCGCGGGTCGTCACATCATAAAGCGCCGTCTCCATCTCGGTCTGCACGAAATGGAAGGACCAGATCGACCAGAGCCCGGCGATCAGCAGGCCGAGATCGACGGCTATACGCAGGGGCGTTACCGGTTTGCCCGTGGCGATCCTCCGGCTCTGAGAGACGGTGATCCCAACCAGCAAGGCCAACGCAAACCCGGACGCCCGGTGCAGTTTCGGCTCAATGAGGCCGATACCGGAGCTATAGATCGTGAGCACCCCGAGGGCGAGGCAAGACAGCATCGAGGCGACCGCGAACAGGCGGATCGGGACGCTGGCAGTAGGGGCAGCATCGGTCATGATGAGGACGACTTTCCTTGGAGAACAGCGCTGCAGGAGCACGCATCCGCGCTCCTGCGTGTCAGGAGGCTCCTAGGAGCCGGGGCGCAGCCCGTCCGGGATCGCGATCCCCGCTTCGTCATAATAGCGCACCGCCCCCGGATGCAGCGGTACGTTGACTGATGTAAACGCTGTTTCAGGCGTCACATCCTTGAGGAAGAAAGCGGTCGCGTGGACCTCGTCCAGGTTCTCCCAGAACGCCTTCGTGGCCTGATACACCACGTCTTCGGACACCTCGGCGTTGGTACCGATGAATTGGGTGAAGCCAAGCGCGGTGATGTCGCCTCTGGTGAGCTGGCCCTTATAGACATCTCCGCCAAAGGACATCATCCCGCGCCCGGGTCGTCCGAACAGCGCCTGCATCTCGTCGCTGGCGACCTTGTCCTGGGGGATCGACAGGATGCGGAACTCGCCCGACAGGCCGAACCGTTCGATATTGGCCGAGCCGATCTCAGCGGGCCGCACCATCATGTCGATCTTTCCATCGGCCAGCGCGGCATAGCCTTCGCCCCAGCCGAGGCGAACAGCCTTGTAGTCCTCGCCTGCCACGTAGCCGGTGATGATCTTGATCAGCGCCTCGGAGGTGGCGGAGGCCGATCCAGCAGGCGGGCCTGTGAAGACCGTCTTGCCCTTGATGTCGCCCCAATCCTCGATACCGGATCCCGCCAGTGTCACCGGATGATAGGCCCCGGCCTTGAAGCCCAAAATGGCCCGGATGTTCTTCGAAAGCTCCGGCGCGCCGGCGACCTTTTCGTACATCCTCTTCTGGCCCGCCATCAGGTTGACGAGCGACGGAACCGTCGAAAAGAACGCAATCTCGCCCTTAGCACCTTTGAGCATAGACTTGGTGAGCGTCTGGCCCGCATTCACCTGGATCTCGACATCCGCTTTCCCGGCCTGATTGGTGAAGGCCACAAACATCGTGTGCACAGGGTCACCGACCCCTGCCGTCTCTCCTTTGAAAATCTCCGCAGCGCCCGTACTCGGCAGCGCAAGTGCAAGGCTCGCGATGACGGCGGCCCGTTTCAGGTTCATGAATATCATGACGAAGTCCTCCCTCTTGTCGGCGAAAAGCTTAACAAGGCGATTTCATCAAGTATAATCAGCAATCATCAGTCAAACATATCGATCTGGTATGAAACTCGACACAAGACATCTCGCCCAACTCTCGGTCATCGTGGAAACCGGATCATTTCAACGGGCCGCTGACCGGATCGGGCTGACCCAGCCCGCGCTGAGCCGCAACATGCGCACGCTAGAGGAGCGCCTCGGCGCGCCCGTCTTCACCCGGGACGGGCGGCGATCGGTGCCCAATGATCTCGGCCTGAAACTCGCGCGGAGCGGGTTGGCCATTCGTGTCGCGGAAGAACAGGCCGGCAATCTCGCCTCGCTCGCCGCAGCCGGATCTGCCGGGCAGCTTCGGATCGGCGCGCCGCCAATCGTCTGCGGGCGGTTCCTGACGGACACATTGTCCCGCTTCATCGTCGAGAACCCGAATTGCGTGGTCGAGTTGCGCACCGGGCTGGTCCACGAGCTGCGCAGCATGCTGGAACGGGGCCAGATCGACGTGGTCTTCGGCCCTCAAAGCGCCGCCGATCCGGCCTCGGGCCTCGACTTCGTACCGCTGATTGATGACTACGTGGCGATCCTCTGCCGGGCCGGACACCCCCTCACGCGTACGCGTGCGATCATGGCTTCGGACCTCATGGAGCAGCGCTGGCTCGCCCATTCCCGGGGCAGCCTGCTGCGCCAACAGACCGAGGCCGCAATGATCGCCTCGGGCATCCATCACATGCAGATCGTCTGCGAAACCGATTCGATCCGCTCCGCGCTGGAAATCGTTGCCGCCTCAGACCTGATCTCGACGATGCCCATCGCCACGACGGGTCCCTATCTCGAAGATAAGCTCGTCTTTCTCGACTTTGAACATCCGCAGTTCCACCGCCCTCTGGGCGCGATCCAGTTGTCCAATACGCCACCAAACCCGATCGTCGACAGCTTTCTTGGGCATCTGGCCGCCAATACCAGCGCGCTCCATGAGATCTAGGAGATCCCGCCGTCGGACACGCCAGCCTGCGCCGCGCCCGGCCTTTGTGGAGTCTGCCCCGCGCGCAAAACCGGGCTATCTTCCGCCGCAAGAGACAAGGCGAGGCAAACCATGATCGACTACCACAGCGGCCACATGCCCGAGCGCGCCCAGGTGATCGCACTTTATGCGGCGAATGGCTGGAGCTCTGCCTCGCACCCGGAGCCATTGATGGCCGCATTGCGGGGCTCACATCACCTGGAATGTGCTTTAGAGGGCGGGCGCCTGGTCGGCCTCGCAAATGCGATCTCCGATGGCAGTCTGGTGGTCTACTATCCGCATCTGCTGGTGCATCCCGACCATCAAGGCGCGGGGATCGGCCGGAAGCTGATGTTGCGCATGGCCAAGAGGTATCGCGGCTTTCATCAGCAGGTCCTTCTGGCGGTGAATGATGCGGCGGCCTTCTACGAGCGCGTGGGCTTTCAGAGAACCGATGCTGTCCAACCCATGTGGATCTATGAGGGTGACGACCACTAGCTCCCGTGCGCCGCGGCTCTGAGCGGCGTCGCAATAAACCCTTGCATGGACCTTTTAGCTGACTAAAGTCAGGCAAATGGGACAGAACGATATCACACGCGTCCGAAACTTCGGACGATCGGTCGCTGTAGAGGTCGGAGCGCTTGAGGATTCCTTTCTCAACCGGGGCCGTCCGCTCGGCTCGGCGCGGGTGCTGAATGCAATCGGCCTCGGCCATGAGAACGTTTCAGAGCTGCGAACCAAGCTGAAACTGGATACCGGGCTTCTCAGCCGGTTGTTGCGGGGACTTGAGGCCGAGGGCCTCATTGAAACCAAACCAAATCCCGAAGATCGGCGCGGTCGGATCTCGACCCTCACGGAGCGGGGAAAAGCCGAGTTCGAGATCTATGAGACCCTTTCAGATGAACGGGCCGCCGAGATCCTGGCCCGCCACAAGCATGCCCGCCGCCTGTTGGAGGCGATGGATGTGGTGACCATCACCCTGTCGCGTGACGAGATCGTGTTCGAGGAAGCCGACTATGCCTCCGAGATCGCCACCCAATGCCTGAACGCCTTCGCAACAGAGCTGAGCCAACGGCTCAATCTGGAGTTCGACCTGGACAATTCGGGTGTACAGGAGCTCTCGGAGATGCGCCCACCCCTTGGCACCTTCGTTGTCGCACGGCTCGGAGAAACCCCCATCGGATGCGTGGGCATCAAAGGCAAGGGCGGCCCCATTGCAGAGATCAAACGGATGTGGATTGCGCCTGCCGGGCGTGGCTTGGGGCTGGCGCGCCGTCTCATGACCACCGCCGAGGACGCGGCCCGCAACATGAGCATCAAGACCCTGCGTCTCGACACCAACAGCGCGCTCTTCGAGGCGCTCAACCTCTATCGGGATATGGGCTGGCACGAGATCGACCGCTTCAATGACGACCCCTATCCCGATTTTTTCTTCGAGAAGCATCTTTAGGGTCCCCCCGACCAGAGCGATGCGGGTCCGCCCTCCGCGTCATGGCCGGGAAGGCAACGACGCGGTTCGACAAAGACGCGGTTGTCATCAAGGGCGTGCGCAGTAGTCTTTCCTTAAAAACACAAAAATAACGGGGCGGGAGAGATGACCGAGAGATCGGATTGGCGCGCAATCATGGCCGCGTTTCTGGTGGGCGTCGCGGGCGCGATCCAGGTTGGCCGGGTTGCGCCGGTGGCCACGCGCCTGCAACAGGATCTGCACCTTGATCTGGTGACGATCGGCTGGCTGGTCTCCTTGATCACGCTGGTCTCGGCCCTGCTTGGTCTGTTCGCGGGCCATTGGGTCGAGCGCGCGGGGCTCAGAACTGCCCTCACCATCGGCGCGGGACTGATCGGGATCTGCGCGCTTTTCTCGGCGGTCGTGGCCTCCGTTCCTGCCCTGATCGCCACCCGCATCGTCGAGGGGATCGGCTATCTATTCGTGGTCGTCGCCGCGCCG
This sequence comes from Pseudomonadota bacterium, assembly GCA_038746545.1. Lineage (GTDB taxonomy): Bacteria > Pseudomonadota > Alphaproteobacteria > Rhodobacterales > Rhodobacteraceae > Dinoroseobacter. The sequence continues at coordinate 28,211 of JBCDKN010000005.1, read as the reverse complement.
ACGCTCATCGCGCGCACCGCCACAGCCAGAGACGCGCCTTTTGCCCTCGCGATCTGGGGCACCTTCTTCACCCTCGGTCTTAGCATCGCGGCATTCGCCGGAGGGGTGGCGTCCGAGATCGTTGGTTGGCGGGGCTGGTTCCTGCTGAGCGCGGCGGGCATGCTCGCGGCCGCAGCCATTGCCCATACATCAATCCCGCGCGACGGAACGGCCGCACCTTCCGGGCCACGGATCCGCGAGACGATCCGCGCCATGCCGCGGGCATCCTGGCTGCTCGGAGCAGCCTTTCTCGGCCTGACCCTGCTGGCCCTGTCGATCCTGAGCCTGCTGCCGGTCTTTCTGGTGCAAGAACATGGGCTCGCACCGGGATCCGCCGGGGCTGTCACCGGCAGCGTCGCCCTTGCCAGCATCGCTGGGAGCCTGAGCTACGGCGTTTTGGCCAATCGCGTCCCGGACAAAGTGGTCGCGATGGGTGCCGCCATCGCCTTGGTAGCGGCGGCCTTTCCGACCTTTGCCAGCGGAGCTGCACAGGGGCAGGTGATCCCTTGCGCTGCTGTGGCCGTGTTCATGTCCGGTGTCCTTGTGGCCCAGACATTCGCCGCCGTGCCCCGCGTGGCCGGGGCACCAGGACTGATCGGGCCAAGCAACGGACTGGTCGCCCAACTCGGAAGCGTCGGTGCCCTGACCGGACCACCCTTGCTCGGCGCGCTCATCGCACGAGCGGATTGGAGCGCCGTGCCAATCGTCGCAACCGGGTTCTCCCTGTCCTTCCTCCTGCTGTTTCACAGCGCGCTCAGATCAGCGCGCGAGATCTGAAGCCCGCAAGCCGAAGCGTCGTTCCGGGTGCCGTCCAAACGTTTTTGGCGTTGCAGTATCGGGCCCCGTGCCGCACAGTAAGTCCAGGCGTTGCTCGCGCCTCCGCCCTCCAATCGGGAAGCAGCTGACCTGTCGAGCGACAATGTTCAAACCTGTCTCTATCGAGCGAATGCATAAGGAGGGATTGCGGTCACCGCTCGACGGAGGAGGAGAACAGATGCCCCTACCCGCCCCTATTTTTGTCCTGAAGCGGACCGCCAAACGCAAGGCCCGGGACCAAGCTATTCCCCTGCATCGAGCGTTAGATCTTGTCGCTGCCGCGCAGGGCTTTTGCAGCTGGAGCCATCTGGCCGCGATGACCCCACAAGACGACCCGACGCGGGAGATCCTGCCGCAGCTCGCAACAGGGACGCTCTGCCTCATTGCAGCGAGGCCAGGTCACGGCAAGACGCGTCTTGGACTGAACCTGGCCCTGAGTGCGGCGCGTCTCCAGCGTCGGGGCCATGTCTTTACATTGGAGTACACCGCCCGTGACATCGTGGATCTGCTGCGATCCATGAACGTCGACCCAAACATGGCCAGCGAAACGCTGGTTCTGGATACATCGGACGACATCTCTGCCCGCCACATTATCAACCGCCTCGGCGCAAGCAGCCAGCCGGCGCTGGTGGTCGTGGATTACCTGCAACTGCTCGACCAGAAGCGCAGCCATCCAAGTCTGGAGGCGCAGATGGCAGCCCTGCAGCGCCGCGCGGCAGAGACCGGGGATATCTTCGTCCTTCTGTCGCAGATTGACCGCGCCTTCGACCTTAGCGGCAAGTCCATGCCGGGCATCTCGGACCTGCGCTTGCCCAACCCGCTCGATCTGGCCGTCTTCCACAAGATCTTCTTTCTGCACGAGGGCAGGCTGCACTCCGAGGCCGCTGCTTAGAAGGTCCGCAACTGCATAGAATACCGGCAGAGCGCGCAGCTTTGGCGTTCTGCCGCCGCAGCATGCGCCTCCCAGATGACCCGACCCAGCGCTAAGAGATGTGAAGATGACGAAAGAGACCACCCATCGCGACTTGATAGGTAAGAAGCGGGAACACGCGGATATTCTCCAGCGCAAACTCGCCGCCAAGGACCGGGGCCACTTTCCAGCCGAGGCACGCGTCCGGCCCCGGCACAAGGCCGTTCTGCAGGGCAAGGTGCGCCCAATCCGCGCCAAACCACGCGTCGCGATAGGCCGGCTGCGCCTTCATTGCGTTGAACGCTTGCGAGTTGTCCGCGATCTTGAGGAAAGCGCCTTCAAGGAGGTCGAGATGCCAGTGGCTGGCATCCGGCGCGGCAAACACCCAGTCGCCGAAGATACCGATCATCAGGGGACGCATCTCCTCCGGAACAAGCCAGCGCCAGTCGACCAGAAGTCGGTCGCAATCAAACGCCGCACAAGACAGGGCCAGATCACGTTCCATAGTGATGTCCTCCCGACTCCGAAGCCGCCGCCCACGGCCATATGTTACCACGGCCAAGATGCCGGGAAGTCTTGGAGCAACTGCCAACATGCACGGTCGCGCCGCCTGTCTTACCTTATCACGTATCGGAAAGGGCCAGAAGTTTCGAGAATGCGATCGGGGCAATCGCGATGCCGAGTTTGTAGCTCTGTAATGCCGCGTCCGGCTGCGTGAGTTGATCCCGGCGCGCCATGCTTGACAGCTCGGCCTGCACATCGCGGAGCCGCGCCAGAACATGCTCCGCCGTGTTCCGGGTCATTCGGCGCGACTGAGTGATATAGGCCGAATGCTCGGTATCCTGGGCGTGAAACGCGCCGAGCAGGAAGTCCATGTTCAGTTTCAGCAACCGTTGATGCAGCGGACCGTCGCGGCGGAAATCGATCGGGCCCTGAACCGTAAGGCGGATGCGGTTGCCCGGCATCACCTCGGCCAACCCGATCCGCTCGAGCCGAAGGCCCAGCTCGAAAACTCGCTGTGCATCGATCTGGTAGTGCTCTCGGATTGCCGCAAGGCTCATCCCGTCCAGCAGCAGCAGGAAGAGATGGAAAGCTGGGCGATCCGCGGCAAGCTGTGCCTCCACGCTGTCTCCCAGCTGAGTGGGACGGACCTCGACGCGATTGGCCTCCTGCACCAGATCGTCAAGGGTGAGATCGATTGCCTCGCACATCTCAGTCATGCGGCTGAGTTTGCAATCGCGTTCTGAGAAGATGCGCTTGATCGTGGGCTCGGACACGCCGAGGCGTTCGGCCAGCTCGGCATAGGTCACGCCCCGCGCCTTTAGAATGGTCTTGAGAAGTTCGAACAGCTCCGCCTGCATTCCCGCTCCGCGATCCCTGCGTCTCAGAAAGGTATCGAAAATCGATACCCTCAAGAGATAATTTGCAGAAAAGGTATTCGAAAGCTAGCGGTTTCTACGAAATCCAAGGAGCCCCCATGAAACGCATCCTCTCTGTTGCCACCGTTCTGGCCAGTCTCGCCACCACCGGTTCCGCAGACCCGTTTGACTGGACGGCGGGTCCATTCGACATGCCCGAGAGCGCGATCTATGACGCGCCCCACGACCGGATCGTGCTGAGCGTTATCGGGGGCCATCCCGGAATGGCGGACGGGAACGGTCTTCTCGCCCTTGTCTCGCCGGAGGGCGCCATCCTGGACCCCGACTGGGTCACCGGTTTAGATGCTCCCAAGGGCATGGCCATCCTCGGGGACACGCTGCTCGTGACCGACCTGACCCGGCTGCATGAGATCGACCTCAGCACAGGCCAGATCCAGCGCAGTCTCGAGGTTGAGGACACGATGTTTCTCAACGACATCACCGCGGACGGGCAGCAGGCCTTTGTCAGCGACCTGATGGCGAACCGGATCTGGCGCTATGCGGCGGGTGCGCTGACCCTCTGGCTCGAGGACGAGACGCTGGCCCATCCCAACGGGCTGCTGCTGGACGGCGATCGGCTCATCGTGGGCAGCTGGGGTCCGGGCATCCGGGAGGACTTCACGACGCAGGAGCCGGGCGCCCTGCTGTCGGTCGATCTCGCAACCAAGGCGGTGGAGACACTGGTGCACCGGCTCGGGAACCTCGATGGGGTGGCGCGGATCGGCGATGTGCTGCTGGTCAATGACTGGATCACGGGGCAGCTTTTTGAAATCGCGGCTGACGGGACCGCAACCGTGGTAGCCCAGTATCCCGCAGGCCTCGCCGATATCTCGACCCATGGCGACCGGGTATTTCTGCCCTCCATGCTGGAGGGCACGCTCAGCGCACGGTCCTATCCCTGAGCCCAGTTGCGAAAGGAAACAACATGGAAGATGCATACACACGCGGCAAAGCATTGTCAGAACGGCACAATCCAGGCCTCGAGGCAGCGTTGGAGGCGCGCTACGGCGCGCATCTGCCCGGGATGCCGCAGGACCTGATCAGTTTCGTCTATGGCCAGCACTATGCCCGGCCGGGCCTGTCCCTGCGCGACCGCAGTCTGGCCACGATTGCGGCGTTGACGGCCCTGGGTGGTCAGACAGCTCCGCAGCTGCGGCTTCATATCGAAGGCGGGCTAAAGGCTGGTCTCACCCGGACGGAGATTCTCGAAACTCTGTGGCAGATTTCACTCTATGGTGGCTTCCCCGCCGCCATCAATGCACTGAACATCGCGTTGGAGGTTTTCGACGCGCAAACGCACGCAGCACCGAACGGGACGTGATCGACGCGCTGCGAAGAAGATCTGATTGAACGGCGCACCGGCGGGGTATCGCCGCCTGCCCCGTCCAATGCGGCGCGCAACGTCGGAGCCCGCGCCGCTCCGGAGGACCAGAGGCGCACACTCCCCGTCTTCGGCGTTGAAGCAGCACAGCATGTCCGAAGGCCCCACCCTCCGGAAGAGATAAACCGGCAACGCCTAGATCCTGCCCCCTCGCGCCCGCCTGGCGTCGCTCCCTACCCGGTGCGGGGCCGATCCTGAACAGGCGTTTTCGTTGGCCTTGCGGCAGAGAGGCAAAGCTGGGAGGTTTCAGAGGAAAGAAATTGTTTCCAGCGGGAAAACAACGATGCATTTCTCACACCCTCGCGTGATGGGCCCGCGTAGTGCTCAAGGCCCGTTTGAGGGCGGTCAAAACCGGACCTCCAGGCATGCTTTGCGCTCTGCGCATGAGGGTCGGAAGGGGGCTTACCACTCTTGGATCTGGTTTGCCGGGTCGGCGGCGGGTCACCCCACCTGCGAAACGGATCCGACCACAGAACAAGCCCACAGAAAGCAGATCACATACGCCCTCCGAGCGGTTGAGGCCTAGCCTCGGTGTCGGCCTCCATTATGCAGCGATTGGCAGGGGTGCCCGGGGTGCGCGCCTTTGGGCGTATGCTCGTGTTCGTCGCAGTCTACGGGCCAGTCGTTGCCCTTCTCAATGCGCTTTTGGCTGAGAAGGGGGCTTTGTCGTTCCAGCTGGGCACGCTTGTGGGATACAGCATTCTCTTTCTTGGGACTTTTCACGTCGTCAAGAAATACCTGAACTGGCATGCGCGTCCGGCGGGTCTCGGGTTGCTCGCGGCCTTCTCGGCGGGGTTCGGGGACCAGATCTTGCAGGTACTTGTTACTCCGGGCTTTGCCTTGTTTCTTGGCCCGACCCTCGCGCTGATCCTGTTCATCTCCGGGTGGCGGGTCCGGCAGACATCCGCCCCGGGATCGGGGCGGGTGATCCTCGCCCGCATCGGTTTCGGTGTCGTCATGACGCTCGGCATCGGCTTATTCCTGCAGCCTCAGGGGTTCAGCCATAGTATGATGGTCTATTGCTGCTACGGGTTGCCGGGCCTTGCGGTCCTGGCGGCCACTCTGAATTCGCCATGGCGTCAGCGCCTGGGCTGGCTGATCTGGCCTGTTTTCGGGATGCTGGCGCTTCTGTGCACCCAACTCTTTGGCTTGATCCTCAGCCCGTCCGAGCGCTAGAGGAGCATTGAGCTCGGCGATCTCTTGCTGCTGATCGCGGGGATTTGCCCAGCGACACAGGTCCTTTTCTGGGTGAAGCGCCTTCTGGGCAAAGCATTTGCCAAGCTGCGGAGAAAACCATCGGCACAGGATTCGCCAGCCCGGCCAGCAACAGACCAAGCCCGCACAACGGCACCCCCCCGGCCTTCCAACGCTGCGACATTCGTCATCATTCTCATGCTGTTGCCTGTCATTGCGACATCCGTTCTGACCGGGCTCAGCTCCCTCGACTTCGCCCCGAACAGCAACGCCTTGTTCATTCTGGACAACCCCGACGACCCTCAAATCGTGACCGTGCCCCTGACGGACAGCGTGTTCACAGAGCTGGTCGCCTCTCCGATCGACCCGGTGACGATAGCTTATTTCAAGAACGTCTTCGTCTTGGGCCTTGGGGCGTTTTTTCTTATCGTGAGCGTAGTCTGCTTTCTCGTGGCCCTCCGAAGCGTGGTCAAGCGCAGGCAGATTGGAACGCTTGTTTTCGGCCTCGCCTTTCCCGCCATCTATGCGGCGGCCAGCGTCTGGTACGCCATGGCGATCGCCCGCGGAGAGGTCGATATCGGGGAGGGCCTGCTACAAATTCTGACCTTCCCCGGCCTTGTGGCATCAGGCTCGGACTTCCAGACCGTATTGGACCTGCCGCTCAACACGCGGATCCTGTTGGGCCAACTCGCGGCACTCCCGTCTGTGCTCTGGCTCGTGTTCAGCGCGCGGTTCACCTCAAAGGGAGGGCTCGCAGCGGGCGTCGTGATCCTGATCTACGTCATAGGCATGGCCGCCGCCGGAGAAGGTCGGCTCGCCCAGGCCTGGATCGCCCTGTTGTTCACGATCCTTGTCACCATTCTCATGATCCGGCTTCTGGCTTTCATCGTGGTTCAGAATGCGCAGGTTTTCCGGATGCTGGGGCTGTGGCGGACCCTGCTGGGCCTTGGACAGAGCGCGATCCTCTGGACGCCCATGCTCCTGCTTTTGCTCCCGTTCCTATGGCTCGACCGCAGTATCCGGGACGGCCTCAAGGAGAACCTCGAGGCCGACATTTATGCAGAGTTGATCGAAGACTCGGGCCAGGCGTTCACGGATTTCTTTCTGGGGGAGCGCGGCAGTGAGGGCTTCAAAGGGTCAAGTGCGGCCGCAATCAACGCGCTGGCGCTCCAACAAGGGAAACCCGACGCGGTCGAGATCGAAGACAGCATCGCCAGCGATACGCGATTCCTGACGGCGATCAAGGCAGCCTCCCAGATCCGCGCGATCCGGGGCGAGGTCGCGGCCTTAAAGGCCCAGATCAACACCCAGCTTGACGATCCGGACTTCAGCAAGAACATAAAAGACATCGCGCGCGCGTCGATAGAGCCATCGCTCGAGTTTCAGGACCCGGACAATTCCGGTTGGTTCTGGGGCCTCAAGAACGAGGCGGAACGCATGGCGCAATCGACCGCGAATTTCAGCTATGGACAGATGCGCTCTCAGATCATTACCCTGACGGGTCAACTGGCGAGCGCCACGCAGGCGAGCGCCCAAGAGAAGAAGGCGCAGGTCTTTGCCCGGATGGACGACGCCGTGCGCCGCGCCGGGCGCGCCATCATCGACGCCAATGACGGGGCCCAACGGAGCCTCATCCTTCTCTTTGCCTATCTCGAACTTGCCCATCAGATCGGCGTCGTTCTATTCATCCTCGTTTGCATAAAGAGCTTTTTCTATGTCTTCTCCCGGGTGGCGCTGCATCACCGCAACAAGACATGGATGACCGTCGGCCCCGCCCTTGAGGCCCCGGCGGAACCACCTCAATCCCGCGAGACCGGCCCGGAATACACGATCGCGCCTGCAGAGCGTCCTGTCCGGTTCTTCATGAGCCGCAGTTTCGCAGCGACAGGACACGCCCCACGGGTTGCCATTCCGCAGGCCGCCGGTGCTCCGCTCGGGCGGATCTTCAAGGGAAAATACGCCCTCAACTGCGTCGATGTCGCGCCCGGAGGAACGCCCGTGCGCTATACCTCCACCCGAGGCGCGACCTTCCTTGAATGGACCCTGCGCAAGGATGAAGCGGTGATCATCGACTTGCGCAACTTTGTGGGCATGGAGTCGTCGGTGACGCTTTCGACGCTGCTCAGCGCGCGCTTCGGGACCCTTGTGCTCAATCGGTTCATCTTTCCGGTGGCGACCGGACCCGGGCGGCTTTTGCTTCTGGCGGATGGCCGGACCGAAATTGTGTCGGACGTGACGAACCCCACCAGCCTTTCGCCGGATCGAATACTGGCCATCGACCTTTCGACCCGCCTGTGCGTCGACAGCCACAACGGGTTCGCCGACATCTATCTCAGCAATGCCTATGTCCGGCCGGTCGGCGGCGGGTCTATTGTCGTGAACGTGGACCAGCAGACCTCCGCAAGGTTCGGGCTGTTTCAGTTCGCAACCCGCTTCCTCTGGCCCTTCTAGGCACTTCTCGGAGCCACGTTCTACGGGGCAACTGTACCCTACATGCGTCCCGCAACACCAAACCCGCACCGCCGGGCGGTTCAACACGAATGTCCGAGTTAAACCCCGGCCGGTTTTCCGCTATGACAAGCGCTATGGGTCGGCTGCTGGCAATACTGAGCATGGTCTGCGTCATAGGCGCAGGGATCGCCGCCGTGCTGCCGGATCCCTGGAGCAAAGCCGAAGCACGAGCTGCAGAGGACGCGCAGAGGCTCGCGGATCTCATGGCGACACCGGATAAGGTCAGTTGGCGGTTGATGGAGGATATCCCCCTGCTGCGCGCCATGATCTGGGATACCGAAGGCGGACTGAAGTATCCGCCGCCGGACGGGATGGCCCCCCTGCCCTACGAGTTTTCAGACGACGCAATCCGCTGGCTGACCTCCTTTCAGGCGGAGGTCACGACCGCAGGTTGGGCGCCGTTCGACATGTCGGGGAGCGCGCTGCTCTATTGCCGTGCTGCGCCCGCGACCTGTCTTGTCTATGACCGGGCGCTCCTTGAAGATGCGCTGCAACTGCGCCAGGGCGCGCTGACAGGACCGTCATCCACGGGCCTTTACGCGATGGCGCTCCTCGCAACTGGCGCGGCGTTGATGGGCGCGTCGCTTTGGTTGCGGCGCAAGGCTCAGCCCCCCGGCAACGCGTTCAGCCTGATCCGCGAGCGTCACCTCGCAATCCGCGACCACATCGAAATTCCCCTGACCCCGCGCGACGTAAAACTGCTGTCGGTTCTCGAGGAACGCGAGGGGGCCGTGGTGACCAAGGACGAACTCTATGATGCGGGATGGGGACGGGATTACATGCCCAACTCCCGCGCTCTGGACCAGCACATCATCAACCTGCGGCGGAAGCTCGATCCCGACAAGTCCCGCCCTGTTCTGATCGAGACGGTCCATGGCGTAGGATACCGCCTCGTTACCTGATCCGCTTGTATTTGCAGATTTTTTGCAAATCACTTGCGGAAACTTCACACATCCCGGACCCCGATCCGCTTCGCTGGACCCTGCCAGATCAGATGGAGGGACCGATGGCCACTTATCTACCAACGCTTGTGCTCGCGCTTGCGCTGACCTCGGGCGGGCTGGCGGCGCAAGCCGAAGCACCGCTCACGATGGAAGACGATCATGGGATCCTGAACCCCGATGATACCGGCAAGGACATGATCGTGCGCAAGCTGGAAATGGGGATGATCGACTCTGTGACCTGCTCTCTCGGGATCAACGTGACCAAGAAGGACGATCCCGTTCTGGCGCGCAAACTGATCCGGAAATGCGCGGAGGCTGGCATTACCAAGGCCATGACCTGGATGAGCCATCTTGAGAATAACGGGCTGGGCGGGCCGTACAACCCGGACGCCTCCGCTGAGTGGGACCGCAGAGCCGCCGAGGCGGGCGATCCGATTGGCAAATTCAATCACGGTCTCAATCTGATGCGCGGCCATGGCATCGCGCAGGACGAGGCTCAGGGCCGTGCGTTTATCGACGAGGCCGCCCGAGACGGGTTGCAGATCGCCAAACGCTTGCAGCAAGCCGAGTACGATCTGGATGAAGTCACCCCGGATGCCGACAACTGGAAATACGCGCCGATGTTCTAAGCCTCCGGGCCTGTCGCCTGGCCGTGACGCGAACCAGACATCCGCAAACATCTTCAACGCACAAGACGACCGAGTTTCGAAGGGAGAGAAACATGACGAAACTGACACGCCGGGACGGACTGGCAGCCATAGGCACCGCCGTGTCCGCAATGGCACTGGGGAGCAATGCCAGTGAGGCCGCCTCGCAGGTAGCAGCGGCCTTTGACGAGTCCAACATCACATGGAACACGCTAGAGGGTATCGAGCACCTCTGGTATCATGTGCTCAATGTCGACCGCGATCTCAAGGTCGTGGACCTGCTTCTCAAGTTTGCCGCCAATGAACGGGTGGTGCTGCACAAGCATCACGCGGATTACAGCACCTTCATCATCCAAGGTGAGCTCCGGCTCTACAATGCTGAAGGGACTCTGACAGAGATCCGTCCCACAGCGAGCTATGTCCAGAAAACCGCAGGCGGCGCACCGCATACCGAAGGCGGGGGCGATCAGGACTGCATTGCCTGGTTCAGCAACAAGGGCACGGATGGGGTCATCTATGAGATCCTTGGCCCGAACGGGGAAACCCTCGGAACCCTGGGTCTGCCTGAGTTCGAAGGCCTGATGATGGCCCAGGCCGAGCCTGTGCAACCAATCGTACCGGAGTGACGCCGGTCGCCTTGGTCCGCATTGCCAAAACACAATCGCCAAGGCCCCTCGCAGGGCCTTGGCCGCCGATGGATCGCCGCGTTTGCAAGTCTCTGTTCCAAGACCGGGGTTTTGAGCGCAGTTGACACCGCGTCCGCATCAATTTCTATCCACGGACGCCCAACGGATTGCAGCTAGCAGCGCGTTTCAGTCCGTCTTCGCTGAACAATATGGAGAGCCAGCTCGTCTGGCCCAATGAGGGGCGCGCGACGTCCCCGCGAACACGTGCGCTCTGGACCAAGGTGGCCTATTCGTTTCGAGCATAGGCGACACCCCGTCGTGCAGCGCCACGCTGTGATCCGGTCTCAAGGGTTTGCAGGTTGCCCGATACGACGGCCTCTTGGTTTGGCGAGATCAAAGTCGCCTGGTCCAATGTTGATCTGCACCGAAGGGCCCCTTGATTTCAGCGCATGCCAAAGATCGGAAGTGGAGCGTTCGCGGAGTTCTTGAACTCAACCGTGGTGAAGATCAGGTCGGTGTCTCCGATGTTCTCCAGCGAGTGGGTCATGCGTTCGCCAGTTTGAAACGTGAAATGCCGGGTATCGCCGGTTTCGTACTCCATATCGAAGAAAGTTCCGTCCGGCTGATGATTCCGCGCCTTGCCTGGTCCGTGGATCGTCCAGAAGTAGTCCAAAACATGTGTGTGAACCTTCAGGCGATCTCCGGGTTTGGCGTGAATATGCCAGATACGCACGCGATCGGTTTCGGAGACGAGGGTATCACCAACGTTACCGTTTTCCGCCCGGTCGATAAACTCCTGGGTCAGATCGAGCAGCTCGCTCATGCCTCGACCTCTGCCCAAAAGACAAGGAGCGTCGCGCAATCAATAGGCATGGACGGGTTGGAATAGATCATCCGGGAATGCGCCCCTTTCTCCGCGAACACCGTGTTGATCAGGTGCGAAGCCCCGTTGAGCGCCAGCGGCATGTCGAAGAAATCAGGCGTCGCGCCTCCTGTGCCTTCCAGCCGGTGGATGCGTTTGATCCGACCAAGGTCGCCGGTGAGGGAGCGGAGCAGGGACAGCCCGTTCAAAGCCGACAGCTGGAACGCCGCATAGCCCTGCTCTACGGTCAGTTCTGCGCCCATCTTGCCCTTGAACTTCAACTCTCCTCCGATCCAGGGAAGCATCCCGGAAGTGTAGATGATCGGCCCGATCTGCGTGTGGGTCACATAGTCGGCAACCGCTTCGGGCACGGGGGGCAAGTCGAGGCCCAGCTCCGCGAGCCTTTCCTCCGGCGTTCCGGCCGTGACGTCCTTGAGTTTCATGTCGTATCCTCCCTTGCAGGCAATTCACACCCTATGAGACTTGCGGGTCCAACGGCCTGCCAGCGGTCAGGCCTGCAACTGTTTCCAGAATGCCCTGCGCATCTATGCCGTAATGGTGGTAGAGGTCGCCGATGGTCCCGGTTTGGCCGAAATGCTCCACCCCAAGCGGCACGGTCCGGTGCCCGGCGACACTGCCGAGCCAGGCGAGCGTGGCCGGGTGGCCGTCGATCACCGTAATGAGCGTGCAATGTGGCGGCAGATCGTTCAGCAGCCGCTCCACGCAGGAAAGCGCCCCTGCGTTCCCACGCGCACGGGCGCGTTGCGCGGCGGTCCACCCGGCATTGAGACGATCCGCCGATGTCACTGCCAGCACGCCGATATCGCGTCGAGATCCGGCGAGATGGCCCGCCGCCTTGATCGCCTCCGGGGCCACCGCGCCCTGATAGGCGATGACGACATCGCAGTTCGGGCCGGGTTTGCGCAGCCAATAGCCACCATCGACCGCGCCTTGCGCCCAGGCGGGATCAAACCTCTGGCCGGGTTGCTCGACCGGGTTGGTGGTGAGCCTGAGATAAACGGATCCGCCTGTCTCGTCCCGCAGCCAGGTGCGTTCATCCGGGTCTCCGTCCCCATCGCGCTGCATGTAGTCGAAGGCCCAGTGCAGGATCACCGCAAGCTCATCGGCAAAGGCCGGTTCAAACGCAGCCAACCCGTCCTGAGACATGCCGATCAGCGGCGTGCCGATGGATTGATGCGCGCCGCCCTCCGGTGCCAGAGTGACCCCCGAAGGCGTGCCAACAATCATGAAGCGCGCATCCTGATAGGTTGCGTAGTTCAGCGCATCGAGCCCCCGGCAGACAAAGGGGTCATAGACCGTACCGATTGGGATCAGCCGCCTGCCAAAAAGCGCATGGGACAGCCCCGCCGCCCCGAGCAGCAAAAACAGGTTCATCTCGGCGATGCCCAGCTCCAGATGCTGGCCCGACCCGTCAAAGCGCCATTTCGCGGTGGAGGGAATGCGATGCTCGATGAAGGCATCCGCCTTGGCCTCGCGCGCGAAAAGCTTCCGGCGGTTGACCCAGGCCCCGAGCCCGGTTGTCCCCGTCACATCCGGCGAGGTGGTCAGGATCCGCGCCGCAAGCGCGCTCTCGCCCTTGGCCAAACCGTCGAGGATCTTGCCAAAGGCGGCCTGGGTCGAGGTCTCGCGGGACGTATCGGCGGAGACCTCAGGCACGGGCAGCGGATCATCCGAAAACCGCCGGGGCCCGCGAGCAAAGAACGGCACCTGCGCCAGGAACGCGCGCAACGCCTCGACATCCTCGACCGTCGCAAAGGGCGCCCATTCCTCGCCTTCCGGCACCCCCATCCAGCGCTGCCACTCGGCCATTTGGACCTTGGTCATCAAGCCGCCATGGTTGTCCTTGTGCCCGGCAATGGGCGTGCCCCAGCCCTTGATCGTATAGGCCAGAAAACAGGTGGGCCGGTCATGGTCGATGGCCGCAAAGGTTTCGGCCATCGTCTCCACACAGTTGCCGCCGAGATTTTCCATCAGCTGAGCCAGTTCCGCATCGCTGCGCCGCTCCATCAGGGCTGAGACGTCGCCCTGATCTCCGAGGTCATCCATCAGCCGCTGACGCCAGACAGCCCCGCCCTGATAGGTCAGCGCCGCGTATTCCTGGTTCGGACAGGCGTCGATCCAGTCCCGCAGCCTGTCGCCGCCGGGCTCCTCGAAGGCGGCGCGCTGCAACGCCCCGTGCTTGACCCGCACCACATCCCAGCCGAACGCGTCGAAGATCTTCTCGACCCGTTCGAACAGGCCCTCGCGGACAATCCCGTCGAGCGATTGCCGGTTATAGTCGATGATCCACCACGTGTTGCGCAGATCGTTCTTCCAGCCCTCCTGCAGGACTTCGTAGACATTGCCTTCGTCCAGCTCCGCATCGCCCACAAGGGCCACCATCCGACCCAAGCGCAGATCCTGCCCCCATTCCTTGGCCTTGATGAAATCCTGCACGAGGGAGGCCAGCGCCGTGATCCCCACACCTAGACCAACCGACCCGGTGGAGAAATCCACGTCATCGATATCCTTGGTGCGGCTCGGATAGCTCTGCACACCGCCAAAACCACGGAAGTTCTCCATCTTCTCGCGGGTCTGTGTACCCATCAGGTAGTGCATTGCGTGATAGATCGGCGAAGCATGGGGTTTGACCGCCACGCGATCTTCGGGGCGCAGCGCCGAGAAGTAGAGCGCGGTCATGATCGACACCATAGAAGCGGAGGAGGCCTGATGCCCGCCCACTTTGATCCCATCCGCCTTGGGACGGATGTGGTTGGCATTGTGGATCATCCAGTGGCTGAGCCATAACAGGCGCTGTTCGATGATCTTCAGCTGTTGCGTCTGGTCGGCCATGGATCATCTCTCCCCCTGAGGACTACGTGGTCAGATCGAAATCCACATGGACATGGTTTCCATCCGGATCGGATATATGGAACTGGATTAACCCCGCATGGCGGAGCTCGATCTTCTCAAAGGGCCAGCCATTGGCCGCAAGGCCCCGTTCAAAGTCCACCGCATCCGTGGCCGAAAAGGCGAAATGCTCCAGCTTCAGGGCGGTTTCGGAGCCGGTGCGCGTCGCGCCGCGCGCCTCCACCAGATGCACCACCGCCACCTCGCCCGCATAAAGCCACGCCCCGCCAAAGGGAAAGTCGGGCCGGGGCCCGGACCGTAAGCCAAGCACGGCTTCATACCAGGCGACCATATCCGCCAGCTCGGCCGTCACCACATTCACATGATCCAGCCGCTGGATGGGCATGTCAGAACCCCTCCAGCACGATCTTGCCTTTGGACCTACCGCTTTCCAAAAGGGCATGAGCCTTAATCAGATTGGCCGCATTGATGGCACCAAACTGTTCCGCCACCGTGGATTTGAGTGTGCCCGCGTCGATCAAGGACGCAACCTCGTTCAGGATATCACCTTGGCGCTGCACGTCGGCGGTCTCGAACATCGGGCGGGTGAACATGAACTCCCAATGGACCGAAACCGCCTTGGATTTGAACGGCATGATGTCGAAGGTCGCCGGATCGTCGATCAACCCGTAGCGGCCCTGAGGCGTCATGACCCCGGCAACGTCCTCGGAGTAAAGGTGCGAGTGAGTTGTCGAGTAGACGAAATCAACGCTCCCGACGCCCAGAGCTTCAATCTGCGGACCAAGAGGCTCTGCGTGGCTGATGACATGATGCGCACCGAGGTCTTCGACCCAAGTTTTCGTCTCGGGTCGAGACGCGGTAGCAATGATTGTCACATCGGACAAAGCTCGGGCGAGTTGGATCGTGATGGACCCGACACCGCCAGCGCCACCGATCACCAACAGCGTTCTTTTGCCGCCGGGAACGGGGCTGTCGATCCGCAGCCGGTCAAACAGCATTTCATAGGCTGTGAGCGTCGTAAGGGGCATTGCGGCCGCCGCAGAAGCCGAAATCGTCTCGGGGGCCTTGCCTACGATCCGCTCATCCACCAGATGAAATTCGGAGTTTGCACCGGGCCGGTTTACCGCGCCCGCATAGTAGACCCGATCCCCGACGGAAAAGTTGGCAACCGCCTCGCCTGTGCAGACAACTTCTCCGGTGGCGTCCCATCCGAGAATCTCGGGCATCCCTTCTGCGGGAGCACGCCTTTGCCGGATCTTGGTATCCACCGGGTTGACCGAGATCGCAGTGACCTTCACCAGAAGGTCATGGCCTTGCGCCGTGGGCTTTTCAGCCTCGAAATCGATCAAAGCATCGGGTCGATCGATCGGACCGGTTTCCGTGTATCCGACAGCTTTCATGGCGTGCTCCTTTGGTTTGATGATCAGCCGATGATGCTCATTTCATTCAGCGTGAACTCTTCGACAGCCCCATCCGTTGCTTCCATATACGCGGCGAGATGCGGTGCCCCCATATGCGTCTGCCACAACTCACGGCTTTCCCAGTTCTCATAAAAGAGGAAATGCGCCGGGTTGTCGTTATCCTGATGCAGATCGTAATTGATGCAGCCCGCCTCGCCGCGCGTGATCTCGATGAGCTTCACAAGCTCGGCCTTTACCAGATCGATCTTATCCGGATTTGCTTTGATATTGGCGACGATGGTCAGCTTGGCCATTGGAAACATCCTGTTTTGGAACTCTGTAGCCGGAGTTTACGAAACCGGAATTTCGGGATAAACAAGCATCATCCGAAAACATAATCCGGATTTATCGGTCAATGATTCTTGATAGCCTCCGCGTCTTCCTGATCATCGCCGAGAAGGGCAGCCTCGTTGCTGCGTCACGTGAAACCGGCCTGTCCACGACCACCGTTTCCGAGCGCTTGGCGACCCTCGAAGCGCATTACGGTGTGGTTCTGTTCAACCGTACCACCCGCTCCATCCGCTTGACCGAGGAGGGCCGGACGCTTGTCGATGGGGCGAAATCTGTTCTGAGCGAAGTGGCCGACCTCGACACACGCATGCGCCACGGGGCCGAAACGCTCTCCGGACTGATTCGCATCTCGGCCCCTGTCGACCTCGGGCGCTCCTGGATCTCGCGGGCCATATCAACCTTCACGGAAGCTAACCCGGCGGTCTCCATCGAGCTCTCCCTGTCGGACGGGTATGTGGACCTGGTCGGTCAGGGCTTCGACCTGGCCGTGCGCTTTGGCAACGTGGCGGACTCGACACTGAGGGTGCGCAGCCTCGGGACGTTCCAACGTCTCGTCTGTGCCTCCCCCACCTATCTGGCGCGGCACGGAGCGCCCACATCCCCCGAGGATCTCAGAAACCACAATTGCCTCGTGATGCGCTTTGGCGAGAACATCGACAATGCCTGGGAGTTCGGAACCGGGCTCAAACGACAGCGCGTCCTCGTGCGTGGCAGTCGGGTGGTGAATGATGGCTGGCTGATCCGCTCCTGGGCGCTGGCCGGCCACGGCATCATCCTGAAATCAGAACTGGATGTGGCAGAGGACATTCAGTCCGGAGCCTTGGTGTCACTGCTCAACGAGCATCTGGCGCCACCCAACCCGCTGCAAGTGATGTTCCCCCCCGGACGTGCACAACCCCGCCGCGTCACCACCTTCGCGGAGCATCTTCGTTCGGTTATTCCAAAGACGCTCTTGGAGCGATAGTTGCATTTTGCCGAGCGACACGCGGGGAGTGTCGATACCGGTCGGTCTATGAGGGATGTGAGAGGTTGTCGCTGAAGCTGCGGGATTGCTTCCAAGGGGCGGGTTTTGTCATCGGCGGAGCATGCTTTCCCAACGGCGAACCGGAACAGCGGGCGAACAACGGTTTGTACCTTGGTCAAGGACTGTTTTTATCCTGCGGACCGCTCCCATTTCTAAAAACCATGACGAAGCTCATGGGCAAGCCGATCCCGGACTGCTCAACGTTCCACCATGCGTTTGAAATATGTTTCGGCAGTTCTTCGAAAAACTCCAGATGGAGACCCGTATTGATTCCACCCATAACAATATCTGACATCTTGTGACTGAAGGAGGCGTTTGGCGTCGCCTCATAGCTCTCGTCGCCATAGTAGTCCAAGCCGCTGCTATCGATATAGGCCTCTTGCCGGAAATATGACAGCTCCCAAGTGATCGGGTCATCGGCTTTTCCGGGTTCAAGCATCGCAAGAATAGAGTGATGCTCATAGATGAAGATCACGCCATCTGGCGCGAGGAGTCTGGCGGTCTCGGCGAAGAACCTGTCGATATCCGGCATCCAGCTCAACACACCGATTGTGATGACAACAATGTCAAAACAGCGCTGGTATTCACGCGGTATGGCATGCGCTTCAGATCTTACAAACTCCAGGTCCAATCCTGCCGCGCGCGCCAATTCTCTACCCTGATCGACAAACCCTTGCGCGCCATCAAACCCAACACACCGAGCAGCCCCAAGCGCTTTGCAAGACAACAACTCTATCCCATTGTTGCAGCACACTTGCGCAACGCTTTTTCCCCTTATTCCCAAACGGATTAAGTGGGCAGTCGCAGTTTCGTCCAGAACCGAAAACCCCGACTTGCGAACGTGTTCCAGAAGCCTGGCCTGATTATGACGCGCGTGGATTGGAGCCACTTCATCCCAAGCAACAAGGTTTGCTTTTAAGTATGCATCTTCAATTTGAGGGTCCTTCATTGAAATACGTCTCCCTTAAAGAACGTCTGCCCGCAGACGGATAACCACTCCACTTGAACGTGACTTGGCTCAGATCCCATCAAGGTTCTTGGGCGTGGCCGCCTTCCCAGCGGAGCGCATCCTCAGGCCTTTCTTCCTCATTACCGAATGCGCGGACGCTGCAACATCGCCGCCATGGAACGAAACGCAGTTGGCAAAAAGAGCGCGCGAGCGAAGACCGTTCTCAAAGCTTGTTCACGGTTGCCACCTCTGGGTCCTTCAAGCCGCAGCGCCCCCACAAGCGGGCAACCCTACGATTCACGTCACATGCGCAGTCTCTCGTTTGACCCTATACCGGGCCCAGAGAGATCCACGAGAAGGAAAAACCGAACCTTCCCCATGTCTACGCGGCCCCAGAGCCCCTACCAGCGTCTTTGTCGGCTTTCCTTCAAGCGCAGACACTTCAACAGTACGCTTCGGAGCACATGGCAAAAAACAGCACGGGTGGCAACGGTGGCTACTCCCCCGGCCAGCACGTCAACCAATTGATAACAAACATTACAGTAGCACCAACCCAGATCACAAACGCGACCGGAAAGATCAAGTCTCGCATGTTGACGGCCTACAGAGGATATCGACGGTCCCAGCATCCCGCAAAAAGAATGACTGCTGGCGGAAGGCAATGTCCTAAAAAACGGAGTTTTGAACATCGCGCTCCTTAGAAGTCAGGATCGCCTTCATCACCGCCAAGAACGAAACGGTCCCTCTATAAGGTCACAATGGCCCGGGACCTCTGCGTAGCCCAAGCGTGCCCAAAGCTTGGAGGGAAAACTTCTTTTAAAATCGGTGCTCTGCCCGCAGTGGTTTGCGCAGCTAAACGCCCGTGTTGTCGAACGCATGCGCAGCGCGCAATGTGCGTGTGGTCGCGATATGGTCGAGCATAATCATCGTTCCGCTTTCCAGGATAAAGGCTTCTGCCGCATCGGGATCACGAATGACAGCGCCAAAGACCTCATCCACACCGTGGTCAAACAAGACTGGGCAAGCCGGGCAGCTTGGACCGAAAAGAATCCTGTAAGGCACCATGGCAGTGGCCGCTATAATCGGAGCCAGAGAAGCATTCATCAGAGTCTGCGCAGTCACTGCCAGAATACGCGCCTTTGCGAAGGCTGCCGGCGCCTCGGCGACTGAGATGTCACCGGGCTTCGGCTCGCGTTCCACGATGCGTGCTTTGGGCAGCCGCTCAAGGGCACCCCGGAACCCGCCCACGATGATGGCGCCTTCCCCTGGTGCTTTGATCGTTGCCAAACCTCCACGCGGGGCGACGAAAGGCACCACCTGCGCTGGAGGCTCCGGCCGGTTCCAGTAGGCGTTCACTGCCGCGAGACCGAGCGCGCGGCACAATGGATCCATTGACATCAGGTTCTGTGCCAGGATCTTTAAAGAGCTTCCGCGAAAGCCATGCTCTGGCCGGATTGTGCGTGCCCCTTCGGTGCCCCGTGCCGGGCTGCGTGCGATCCCGCAGAGCGCACCCGCCCGCACCATTGTCCAGTTGAACCCGATAATCACTTTATCCACGGGCGGCGCATCACCGATGCTGTCCGCAAGGGAGCGCTCTATTTCGGCGGCACCGAGTGCTTTGACCAACTCGAAAGGCTCGGGTTGAATAGCTCCGCACAGCTGCGCCTCTGCGCGATCGCGGCACGCGAGAAGCAGGTTTGAAGGTTGTGTGCCACGATTGGCCTGGGCTTCCCCGACCTCAAACTGCGCTTTGCCTACACCGCGGCTCCATCCGGCGTCCTCCAATACATGCAGGGCGTCTTCGAAAGCTCTCTTTCGATCGGGGTCCGAGATATCAACAGTAATTACATTCGTCATGGTACTACCCTTGCTGGAGGACTTGCGCTCTGGTGAGCCGTGCGCGTAGCGTCTACTCTCGTCCACATGCGCCATCACCCGTCATTTCCGCTCCTCGATCCGAGCCTTTTGCACGAGCTTGCGCCGTTCAGCCTGATCGCCCGGAACGACCTTCGCGCAATTCTGGCCGAGGCCAGTCCGCGCAGGCATGAAAGAGGGACCGAAATCTTCTCTGAAGGTGAAACGGCGACGAGCTTCTTCCTGCTGCTGGACGGCTATGTCAGGGTGCGCCGGATCACGGCGGAAGGGGAACAGATTATCATGCGTTACGTCCCCGCCGGTCAGCTGATCGGGATCGCCGCAGCTATCGGCAAGACGCAGTATCCAGCCACGGCCGAGGCAGCGTCGGAGTGCCTCACGCTTGTCTGGCCTATGCCACTTCTGACCCGCTTCATGGCGGACTATCCGGGTTTCGCACATGAGACGAACAAGGCCGTTGGCATTCGGCTGGCAGAAGCCCACGACCGCGTGGTTGAACAGACGACGCAGAATGTCGAGCGGCGGATTGCGAACGCTCTGCTGCGCTTGATCGAGCAAGGCGGGCGGCCATCGCCGGACGGCATCGAGATCGGGTTCGCGGTCAGCCGGGGCGATCTTGCAGAGTATTCCGGTACAACGCTGTTCACGATCAGTCGCACCATGCGCGCTTGGGAAAAAGAGGGCCTCGTTCGGAGCAATCGAAAACGGATAACGATCTGCGACACTGAACGCCTTTCGGGCTTTGCGCGCCCGCTGAACGCTGACTAGGATCGGTCCGGTCATTCGGCCGCCTGCGCCTGCACGGGATTGGATCCCGATCCCGGACGCCCACAGGTGTGGTCTTTGTGCCCTTCGATGAGGTAGGGCCAATACTCTGTCAGCCAGACAAAAAAGGCGAGCGCCCAGATCAGCGAAGCAGCACCATAGACAGGGCCGGGCAATGGAAATCCGAGGTCTGGTGCGATGCGCGATCCCACTGCGAAAACCACCAACAGGGCCCCAAGCCGCGTTCTGCGGGACAATCCAAGCGGCCGATCCGTGTGAAGCAAGCCCGCGATTGAAAAGACCGCATAGATTCCAAGGCCCAGTCCCCCCATCAGAGCAACATGCATGCCGGTCACTTGCCCCCAAGGCGCTCCAAGTCGCGCCGTGCCGATCAAGAGAAGACCAACACCGGCGAGCATGGCTGATCCCGCCAACATCAAGATCTCTGCACGCGCGGCAAGGCGGCCAACGAAGGCTTCGGCCACCCTATCCATGAAGGCCGCCCCGGCTGCCAGGATCAGAAAACCGGACACGGCAGGGCTCAGGAAGAAGGCGTCACCAAGAATTGCAACAAAAATGAGACCAGTTGCAAGATGGCGCCGGCCGGGATGCGGGCGATAGGGCGATGATTTCTCCGTCGGGTCCAGGATAAGATTGGTGACAGGGACTGTGATACGGGCCAGGGACAGTCCCAGAAGCCCAAGAAATGCGAAACCGGCAAGATGAATGCCCCGGGCCGCCAGATCGAGATCTCCAAACGCAAAGCTCAAGCGCCCTCCGACAGCACATGCCGCCAACACGACAAGCCAGAATGCGAACGCGATCAACCGGTCCGTCCTGCGTCGGACCGACAGGCGGACCAGCCAGAAGGCAAGCGCGGCGATCCACAAAAGATCAGCCATTGCCCCGACGAGTCCGACCCCTTGCCACCCGAGAAGACCGCTCACCCGGCCGATCATCCAGACCGCGCAGAAGGCCCAGAGCGTCCTGTCCTTAGGCGGTTTGCTGTCGGTCCACTCCGGCACGGCTGTGGTAAGGAAGCCGATCAGCGCGGCCCCGAAAGCTCCGATGATCATCTCATAGCCATGCCAAAGGCCGGCAGGCACATCCCGCGCAAGGGGCAGATCAAGACCGCCCGCGACCAGCCACAGGATTGGAAAACTGCCTGCGTAGACCGCAGAGATCGGAAAGAAGAGCCGAAAGCCCTCCTGAGAAAGCCGCGCAAGAAGCCCGGGTGCGGGACGTCCTTCGGTCATGTGATCTGGCGCTCATCCACTTCGTGGATGTCTCGAAAGATCCGATCGTCATGCAGCGCATCTTGCACCCAGTTATAAACGGCCTTGTCGCCCCTGCCCCCGGGGCGGCCCGGGACTGTCCTGATACCGAGAATGCCGCGACCCGACGTGTCAAGAACCGCGATGCGATGCGCAAGCCGAGTGGCCTCTGTCAGATCATGGGTGATGAACAACCCGGACAGCTGACCGTCTGCACAGGTTTGGATAACAATATCCTGCATGCGCCGCCGCAGGGCGACGTCGAGCGCGGTGAACGGTTCATCAAAGAAGATAAAATCGGGCTCCGCCGCCAAGGCCCGGGCAATGGCGGTGCGCTGGCGCATGCCGCCCGACAGCTCTGCCGGGTATTTCACGAGATCATCCTCGCTCAGGGCGACCTGCCGGGCAGCCTTTGCCAGGCGCTCTGCGCGCGCATGTTTGGGAAAGCCCGCGAGGCGCAAAGCAAAACCGATATTGGCGCCAGCCGTATACCAGGGCAGAAGCGCAGGTTCCTGAAACACCATGCTATGCCTGGCGTAGCGGGACAGAACGCGGCCCTCGCGTGGCTCGCTCAAACCAGCGGCGATATGGGCCAGAGTGGACTTGCCACAACCCGATGGTCCCACGAGCGCCAAGACTTCGCCCCGCCCCACACTCAGATTGATGCCCTCCAGAACTCTGCGCCCGAGAAAGGCGTGACCGACCCCTTCAAGGCTCAGCACGTTCAACGTTTCACCCCCCAGCCACGGGCCGCATGTCGCCACTGATCAATCTCCGACTTGACCGGCTGCACCAAGGCATATTCGACAGCGATCAGCAAAGACACGGCGATCACCACCCAAGCCAAGGCCCCCGCAATGTCGAGGTTGATGCGCGCATCCGACAAAGCGCCTCCGACACCGCCAGCATGCGCCAAAAGCTCTGCCATCACCGCGACCTTGAAGGACGTGCCCAGCGCAAGCTTCAGTGCAGGAAACAGCGTGGTTGTCGTCTGGCGCAATCCAACACTGAAAAAGCGGTGAACACGTCCGGCCCCGAACACCTCAGCCATCCAGTCCAGTAGCCGATCCCGCGTGGTAATGCCCCGTGCCGCTCCCAGAAAAACAACTGGCAAAGCTGTGACGACAATGACTGTGCGAACAGTCGCGTCCGACCCGCCGAACCAGATCATCGCAAGAACAATCCAAGCAATTGGCGGCACCCCCAGCAAGACCGTGATCAAAGGCTGGGCCAGCCGGAGCGTGGCCGGAGAATACCCAGCCGCAATCCCAAGTAAGATCCCTGCTCCGGCGACAAGCACAAACCCCGACACGGCCCTTTGCAGCGTGAGCGCGGCAGTTGACCAAGCTGCGGGGTCCGCCGAAAGCCGTGCAACCTCTGCCAATGTGTCGACCGGTGAGGTCAGGATGAAAGGCCCGTAGGCCTCGTGCCCTGCCTGCCAAGCGGCCCCCAGCAAGCACAGGGCCGCCAGGCCGGACCAACCGGACCACAAGAAGGCCAGGACACGGCCGGACCGTTGGAATACCCACTTGGAGAGCCGTTTCGCAGCAGCATGTGCCACAGCATCACCCCTCACAGATAGAACGCGTCGTCCGGCAGTTTGCCCCCAATCCGCGCCATGTCCGGACCAGCCATGGCCGTCAGCATACGTTCAATGTCAGAACGAGCCTGCGATGCGCGACGGGCGACAAGGTTGGAACTTGGAATAGATGCTGCAAGAAGCGGCGCGGGCATGCCCAGGACGCTCGTCGCATGAGCGGCTGCGGTGGATGGATCCGCCAGAACGTCTTCCGTTGCCGCTTCCAGGGCCGTCAGCAACGCCGGTACATGCGCGCCATTCTGGTCCAGAAAGGGTTGGGTGATCGCAAGACCGGCTTGCGGGAGGACCGGTCCGGATCCGGTCATCTCTCCCCAGGCGTCCTGAATGCTGATCGCACGCCTGAGCTGTTTTCCCGCCTGAGCTGCGCGCAACAACGCGGCGGTTGTCGACGGCTCCGTGGTCAGGGCGGCGTCAACCCGCCCCGCGAGCATCATCTGCATGCCTTCGGTCGGAGTGCCTGCATACGTAATCTGAAGATCCGCCGCAGCGTCCAGCCCCGCATGCTCCAACAGTTGACCAAAGATGATTTCAGGCGTGTCACCCCGAAATGGGACTGCAACGCGGCGACCCGCCAGATCAGAAATCGAATTAATTTCAGCATCTTCCGCGGTGATATAGAGCAGCCCGTCTGTCATTGCGTTTGCCAAACGGATCGGGAAACCGCGATTGTAAAGGTTCGCTGCAGCCTGCACCGGCACAACTGAGAGCGCGATCTTGCCCGATGTGAGGCCCGCGCGAAGCTCATCCGGATTGCGCCAGGCTGTCATGCTGGCTGACTGTGCAATCTCGCGAAATCGATTGGTCGCCACCGCATGCGCAAGCGTGACAGATGGTCCTGCCGGTGGACCAAAGAGAGACAGCGTCGGCATTGCTGCTGTCGCGGGCCGCCCCAAGAGACCAACGGACACACTGGCTGCGGCCAGGGACAAAGCTGTGCGGCGTGTAAGCGACGGGATCATTGCATCTGCTCCTGAACACCCGGAACCGGGACTTCGTTGTGCAACAGGATGAGTTGAACTTCTGCGGGCCCATTGCGCGCGGCAAGCCAGTGCGGCTCCCCGGCCGAGATCGTGATCATGTCACCAGGGCGGTACGTTTTCTCTGCCGACACAACAATCGTGTCGCCATCGCCCCAAGAGAGATCCCCCGACAAGACAGTCAGATACCGCAAGCCAGAGGCAGATGCGTGGGCAGGCACCACGTCGCCGTCCTCAAGCGACAGAACAACCAGGCTCGGCGCACCGGTGTCCGTGATTGCAAGGGGGGTCACACGCGCGACGCCATGCGCGTCCTTGGACGGCAACGCCGCACGATTGATCAGAATCGAGTCTGCAGCGGCGGCGAGAGGCGCCAAAGCGACGGCAAGAGCAAGTATATAGGATTTCATCTTTTTCCGGTCTCTTGTTGCGCCCTGCGGGCGCATGTATCCGGCTTGCCTGTATCTAGGCTGGCTATTGGTGATGCCATCCAGAATGAACTCCGGCTGGCAATTCGCGCTCGGGCCACAGTACTGGCCCCACGGCAAGAGTATCTGGCATACGGGCGATGTTCTCTTTGCGCGAGCGCAAGTTCTTGGAAGCTCCTCTCATTTGAAGCGGTTTTCAGCGAAGCGATGCGGCACGAACTTTCACCGCTTCGCATGATCAGAACGACGTCGGATGAACCTGAAACGTAGACGTCAAGCCGAAGTAGAAAGCGCGGCCGTCGCCGTCGTCATTCCGGGCACGAACCAACGCTACCCAAAAATCCCTTTCTCACCTGCGCAAACAGAAATCACTGCGGAGAACCTAAAGGTCGACGAGCATATCCCTGAAGAGTTGTCCGGCCTCTATATCAGAAATGGCCCCAATACTATTGGACCGACGGTCCCGTACCAGCAGTAATCAGCGGCGAAGGGATGCTGCACGGGGTGCACATCGAAAAAGGTCAAGCAAAGTGGTATCGCAACCGTTTCGATCGCGGCGGTGAGGTCACAAAGAAACTGGGTTCGATTGATCCGGGTGGCACCTTCACCCACGGTGTGGACGTGTCTCCCAACACCAACACCGTGCAATTCGCCGACAAGCTATACGGCACGATTGAGGCTGGCGCGAGTATGGTTGAGATCACTCATGGGCTTAAAGCCGTGGCCCGCTCGGATCTGAGCGGTACGCTGCAACATGGCTTCGCCGGCCATCACCAGATCGACCCGGTCGACCATGACACTCACGCAGTCACATACTCTTCCAAGATTGGCGCGAATGCCCTCTATCAAAGGTTGGCTCCTGATGGGCAGCTCTTAAACCAGATCACTGTACTGCTCTCTGGCATGACACAGATCCACGACATGTCGATCACTGAAAACTACGCTATCATTTAGGATCTCAGCGTTGTCTTCAGTGCTTGGGCGCTGTTGCCGACGACTCTGCCGATAAAATGGGATGGCAAGAAGGATGCGTGGGTTGGTGTCATCCCCAAGAACGGTCGGGCCGAAGATGTACGCTTGTTCGATATCGCGCCATGCTACGCCTATCACACGGTGAATGCCTATGAGACCAATGGAGGCGACGTCACCTTGGATGACAGCCGCTACCCCAACACAAGCCCGACAGATATGTACGGTCCCCTAAGTGGTACAGAGCCTACGCTAGACCGATGGGTCTTGCAGATGTCTGGATCAGCAACAGACGTGCGAGAGGAAGGAGTGTTCGAGCTTCCTCTTGACTTCCCCAAGATCAGCGCAGCGATCAAAGGGCGCGCATACCGTTATGGCAACGCGGTCGAAGCCACTTTGGAGCCGTCCTTTGACCGCGCTGCCAAGCTCGACTTCGAATTCGGTGACGTGCAGTAT
Source organism: Pseudomonadota bacterium (assembly GCA_038746545.1). Taxonomy (GTDB): domain Bacteria; phylum Pseudomonadota; class Alphaproteobacteria; order Rhodobacterales; family Rhodobacteraceae; genus Dinoroseobacter. The sequence goes on along the minus strand of JBCDKN010000005.1, from coordinate 1,924 downwards.
CAAGCCTTCGACGTCGGCATGTCCTCTGAAACGACCTTCGTACCTCGAGGTTCGGGCGAAGACGAAGGCTGGCTCATGGGCCTTGTCTTCCAAACAAAGCTGGGCCGGTCGCGACTTGTGATCCTGGATGCGATGAATTTCAAATACGATCCCATCACCAGCATCTGGATCCCCGATCAATACGTACCAATCGGAACACATGGAGGATGTGTTCCCTGCCTCCTCATTATGTTCAAATTGAAAAGCTAACCTTGCGGGATTTTGGCGCGCATTGACCGGCAAAGCGGCGTGTGGGGCCTTTGTGGGCCGATCGCTGATGGTAGCGTATCGCCAAATGAAAGCGATGCACAATTCTGTTTGGTATCAGAGATTTGGCCAGTTTGGCTTGCTCACCAGCCTGATCTCCGCATTCATCCTGCCTCCGTTTTTTGGCAGCTCCACCTTTCTGCTGCACCTTCTTGTCATGCTCTCGCTCACATTCGTGCTTCTGAGCGTCCTGCCATTCAAGCGTCAGTTTCTCCTGCTCGCACCAATGGTTTTCATAGAGCTCTTTGCCACCGCAAACCTGACCATCAACGACTCAGCCGATGCACTGATCCTGTTTTATGCGGTATCCGGCATCTTCTTCGGGACCTTGGTCCTCTTGTTCGTGCTTCAGCTGTTCTCTCCATCCCGCGTGGACGGCAATCTTCTACTGGCATCTATCAACACTTACTTCGCCTTGGGCGTCACCTTCGCCATGGTGTTTGGGCTTATTGACCACATGGTACCGGGCTCATTCTCCATATCCATTTCCTCCGACGACACACCGAACAGCACCGAGTTCATGTATTTCAGCTTGGTCACCCTCAGTACGCTGGGATACGGCGATGTGCTCCCGGTGTCGGACCAAGCACGAACGCTTGCGGCAATCGAAGCCCTGGCAGGGCAAGTGTACCTCACCATCGCGGTGGCCCGGCTTGTTGGCATGCACGTATCTAGCTCCGAAAGCTCGCGCGGCGACAGATAGTCGATTGGCGCTAAATGTCCGTTTTAAAGGGGCAAACGACCTTCAAAGCAAGGCGTTGATCTTGTTGCAATGGCTCGAAGTTGGCATTGCGGAGGATGCTGTGAACGAGACAGAAAAACGAAATCAGTGTGCTCACGTTGCACAAGTAGCCCGGTCCAAAAGCGTCTGTGTCCCTTTCACAATGAAGAGCAGGTCATGGTGCCGCTTCGTTGTTTTGCTTGCAACTCTTGGCATCTCCACGCCAGCTGTGACCAAGGCTGAAACGCTGACGCAAACACTGGTGGACGCCTATAAACACAGCGGCCTTCTTGAAGAAAACCGAGCTTTGCTGCGTGTTGCGGATGAAGACGTGGCCATCGCGGTTTCGTCCCTGCGGCCCATCATCAACTGGTCATCCGATATCACGCGCGAATTCAGAGAGAGCCGAACCGATTCCTCCACCCAAAGTATCAGCTCCACAGATATCAATCTGAGCATCACGGCAGATTTGTTGTTGTTCGATTCTGGCAATGCGCGCTTGCGAGTCGACGCTCAAAAAGAACTCGTGCTGGCCACACGGCAGAATCTGATTTCTGTTGAACAATCCGTGTTGCTGCGCGCCATCGATGCCTTCATGAGCGTGCGACGGGATACGCGACTGGAATCAATCACGAGCAACAACGTAACCCTGCTTCGCGAAGAGCTGCGATCAACCAATGACAAGTTCGCCCAAGGTACAGTAACGAACACAGACGTGGCTCAAGCCGAGGCCCGACTGGCCGGCGCGCGCAGTGATCTGAACCGCCCCTGTTTTACCGGAGACTGTTGAGTTCGTATTTCAAGCTGCGATTTGGTTTGATTTCAAGGCTCGTTCGTATCTTTCCTCTGCTTCGATTGGTGTGATGTAGCCCAGTGGCTCAAGCAGGCGCTCTTTGT
>JBCDKN010000004.1:0-233474 GCA_038746545.1 Pseudomonadota bacterium | reverse complement strand
GTGATCGAGATCATGTTTGGGAGGTTGAAAGACTGGCGGCGTGTGGCAACCCGATACGACAGATGCCCGAAGGTCTTCCTGTCAGCCATCGCACTCACCGCTCTCGTCATCTATTGCCTATGAGTCCTGACCCTAGGCCGAGCCATTCCGAACGAAACAAACCTTTAGGCCAACATCTGTTCCAAAAGCCCTGAAGACGGACAAGTGCTGCTCCTGCGTTATGGCACCTAAGAGTACATTATGTCAGGCATCGGCCCCGAGTTTTCTGCCGAAGCACTGCAAGACTGGCTTCGAAGAGTTGGTTCGGGCCAATCCATATCTATCCCTGATCGCCCCTCTCAAGAGATTGCTTTGTAGTGCCCTGCCGGGCAGAGCATCGGAGAGCGGATAACAAGAACGTTTTATCGGCTCGCTGCGCCAAGACGTGCTCAATGCAAAGTGGTTCACGATGTCCGAGCAGGCGCAGGTCGTTATCAATCGCTGGCTCTGGCAGTGCATCCACACCCGACCACATCAAGCGCTCAAATTGCATCCAGCCGCTTCAGAAACCATTCTAGACAAAGCCCAAATCGGTGGCCCAACGACGGGGACTAAACAGCCGGCCTGAGGCCATTAGTCCTGCATCCATGGGGGCTGCCGTCCAATCCGGTTCAGCAGGAAGTCCATGAAGGCCCTGACCTTGGGCGATAGGACATTCGCCTGTGGATAGATCAGCCAGAGCCCGGTGCCATCCGCCAGCGCGTAGTCCGGCAGCACGCGGACCAGTCGGCCTACCCTGAGATCCTCGTGGATGCTCCAGAGCGCGTTCGCGGCGATCCCGGCCCCCGCGAGCGTCGCGCGCCGAAGGCTTTGCCCATCATCGAAGGTCATCTGGCAATTGGCACCGCTGGTCTCGAACACGGCCCTCCGCCCGTCCGTGGCTTCCAGCCCTCGGGGCTTTCGGTCGCGAAAGGCGATCACGTGGTGCCGGGCGAGGTCCTCAGGGGTCTGGGGTGTCCCGTGCTGCGTAAGGTAGCCTGGCGCGGCGGCCAGCACGCGCAGATCCTCGGCCAGTTTCCTACCCTTGAGCGTGGTATCGGCGAGAGCGGCATTGCGCAGGGCAAGATCGAAACTGCCCTCAATCAGGTTGAACTGGGAATCCGAGAACTTCAGGTCTAGGGACAGCTTCGGATGCGCAGCAAGGAAATCGGGTAAAAGCGGCACGATATAGGTTTGCGCAAAGCTGCTTGGCGCGGCGAAGCGCAACGTCCCGGTGATTTCAGAGCTGCCCTGACCCAGAGCGGCGCGGCCCGCATTCTCCTGGGCCAGGATCTCTTGCGCGAAGGGCAGAAATTCGGCCCCTTCGGTCGAGAGCGCCACTTTGCGTGTGGATCGGTGCAACAGATCCGCGCCAAGTGTTTTCTCGAGCTTTGCCAGCTTTGCGGTGGCCACGGCGGGAGCCATCCCGAGATCGCGCCCGGCAGCGCTGATGTTCAGCTTTTCGGCTGCCAACACGAAGAGGCGCAGGGCGATCGTATCCATTATTCGCGAAAACCAAATTCAGAAGTGGTATTTAGTGCATTTATTTAGGAAATCGTAGTTGGCATGTCTAGCCCAGACCAAACACCTGAGTTCCAACATGTTCGAGAAAGGGCAACAACCATGGCCTATTACTCCGTCCTCGCCGTCACCCCCAACACCGATGCCTGGATCCCGGATTACTTGCCTACTGCCAACAAGCTGGTCGCCAAGCATGGGGGCAAGTACCTTGCGCGCACTGCGGATCACGAGCAGGTAGAAGGGGCCGATGCGCCCGCCGCCTTGCGGATCATTCTGGAATGGCCCTCCAAGGAGGCAGCGGTGAACTTCATGAATGATCCAGAGTACCAACCGCACCTGCAGGCGCGTACGGTGGGATCCGAGAGCTTTCATTTCCTGATCGACGCCAAAGACGATCTCGCCTGACCCGCACGTTCGGCCTGATCCGGACCGGGTCAAGCCCTCACAACTCTGGAGGCGAACATGCAGACCGGCACAGTGAACTACCATTTCAAGACCGAGGCCCGGCAGGCCTACGTCATCGATGCAGGCGGGGTGTCGGGCGCACTCGTCTCACCGCCCCATGACGTGCAGCGGGTCGCCCTCCGTGACGTGAAGGCCGCGGAGGCCAAGGTCACCTTTGCCGAGGATAGCGTGGCCTTTGTCGAGGCGCCGTCGGCGGAGCGGCACTTTGCCGAGGATGAGCGCTGGATCCCTGGCTACGACCGGGAGTTGACCACGCTCCTGAAAGCCGAACTGGGCGTGCAGGATTGCGTCATCTTCGACCATACGGTGCGGCAGGATGATCCCAATGCCACGCGCCGTCCCGCCCGGAACGTGCACAGCGACTACAGCCCTGAGGGTGCGCAACAGCGCCTGATCGACGTGCTTGGGCCGGAGCGGGCCTCCGAATGGCGCGCGGGGCGGTATGGCTTCGTCAATGTGTGGCGCCCCATTGCCCATCCGATCAACTCGGCTCCGCTGGGCTTTGTGCGCCCGGCCTCGACCCGGCCTGAGGACTGGATTCTCATCGACCTGATCTATCCCGATCGACGTGGCCATATCATGGGGCTGGTGGCCAATGAGGCGCATGAGTGGGTCTATGCCGCCAAGATGACCCCAGAGGAGGTCGCGATCTTCAACATCTATGACAGTGCGGGCCTGCCCTCGGTCGGGCACAGCGCGGTTGATCTGGTGGAGGATCCTGCGGTCCAAACCATCCGTAAGAGCATCGAATCCCGAACTCTGGTGCGGTACTGAGCGCGACGGCGGCCCCCGGATGCGTGCCGCGCAACGGTGCTCCGGGTGGATTGACATGTGTTTCGGCCCTGAGACGGACCATGGTGCAGACGCGCCTGGTTCTTGGCCAGCGGTTCCGGGACCGGCTTTCTTCGACTGCGGTCGGTTGCGTCCTTGCCACCGGTAAAAAAACCCGGATGACGGATGGGTCTCGATTATCACACGCCCTGTGGACTACGCTGCGAACAAAACGCTGATCGCCAAGTCAGATGCGGTCGCAGTGCCACCACAAGGGAGCCACCATGTCATCCTTTCGCTTTCAAACCACCCGCTCTGTTCTGTCGGAGGTTGGCGCCACCGGTCAAATCGGGGGGATCCTCGCCGCACGGGGCTGTCGCAAGGTTGCCTTTGTCACCGATGAAATGATCCTCAAGCTCGGGCTGGCAGAGGCGGCTCTGGAGGGGTTCAGGGCCGCAGGTCTGGAGGTTTGGACATTCTCCGAAGTCAAGCCCGACCCGCCCGAGGCCATGATCCTTGAAGCGGTCGCGCAGGCCCGGGCGCAGGAAGTGGATTGCGTGGTCTCCGTCGGCGGCGGCTCATCGCTGGACACTGCCAAGTTGATTTCGATCCTGCTCAACACCGACCAGCCGCTCGGCGAGATGTACGGGGTGGATTTGGTGCGCGGAGACCGCCTGCCACTGATCCTGGCTCCGACCACGGCGGGCACCGGGTCCGAAGTGACGCCGATTTCCATCGTGACCACCGGAACCAATGAGAAAAAGGGCGTTGTCGCTCCGCAGCTCCTGCCCGATTGGGCGATCCTTGATGCGGAGCTGACTGTTGGTTTGCCTGCTGCGGTGACCGCCGCCACGGGGATCGATGCCATGGTCCATGCGATCGAGGCCTATACCTCGAAACTGCTGAAGAATGTCGTCTCCGACTGCCTGGCCAAGCAGGCGCTGGAGCTTCTGGGCCGCAACATCCGCACTGCCTGTCACATGCCGGGGGACCGCGCCGCGCGCAGCGATATGCTGCTCGGATCCATGCTGGCGGGGATGGCCTTCACCAATGCGCCGGTGGCTGCGGTTCATGCGCTGGCCTATCCGCTGGGCGGGCATTTTCACGTGCCCCATGGCCTCTCGAACGCTTTGGTTCTTCCTTATGTCCTGGAGTTCAACATGTCCGAGGCCGCACCCCTCTATGCGGAGCTTGCCCCGATCATCTTCCCCGAGTTGGCGGGACAATCCGAGGCGGCGCGCGCTGAAGGCATGGTCGCTGGGTTCAAGACGCTGGGACCGGAGCTTGGCATGCAGAGCAGCTTGTCCGAAGTGGGTGTGAGCCACAATCACCTGCCAATGCTGGCCGAGGATGCCATGAAACAGGAGCGCCTTCTGATCAATAATCCGCGTGAGATGACCCTCGAGGCGGCGCAATCGATCTATGCGCAGGCGCTGTAGGTGCCACGCTTTGGCCTGTGTCAAAGCCAAGAGCACCGCGTGGTGGTGTAACCGGCACGACCGCTCCCAAAGGTTTGACAGAGCGCCCTCTTTCCGCGCGGGGGTCGGATTTGCTAGGCTCGTCCTCACCCTGTAGCCAGCCTTGCGAGCGAGACAATGACCGACGAAACTGCCCTGGACCGCGCGCGCAAGCGCAGCCTGCACGGACGCCAGCAGGAGGACGGGGTCCTTGTCATCCGCACAGTCGCTATGCCCGCAGACACCAACCCGGCTGGGGATGTGTTCGGCGGCTGGATCATGTCGCAGATGGATCTGGCGGCCGGGAACATGGCAGGCCGTGTGGCGCAAGGGCGCGGGGCGACCGTCGCCGTGGAAGCGATGCAGTTTCTGCATCCGGTCAAGGTTGGCGATGAGGTGACGCTCTATGCCACGCTGGAGCATGTGGGGCGCACCTCCATGCGGATCCACGTGGATGTCTGGGCCCGGTCCCGCTTTGGCAAGGACGCCAAGAAGGTCACGGATGCGGATTTCGTTTTCGTCGCTCTAGATGAGCACGGAAAGCCCCGAAAGCTGCCGGACGCCTCCTGATGCAGCGCGGCACCTGTGTCGCTTTCTGCAAGAATTCTTCGCATCCCTGAACGTCGCCTCTAGATACGCTTCCTAGGTTTGATCCGCGTGGAACAAAGGACGCGGATCATGAGCATACAGTCGAAACCAAGCCGGAGCCGCGCGGGCGGACGGGCGGCACGGCGCAGCCTGCGGGCGGCGCGGGACTTCCGGATGCTGCCGGGACTGACCCGGAACATTCCTATCTGCGAGGTGATGGATGGGGACGGCGTTGAGAAGATCGATGCGGCCTCCATGGACATTCTCGAGACTGTCGGCGTCCAGTTTCGCGACCCGATCGCGCTGGCGGATTGGCGCAAGGCAGGGGCCAAGGTCGAAGACGAGATGGTCTATCTCGACCGGGGACTGGTGCGGGATCTGATCGCGAGCATTCCGGCGGATTTCACCTACTCTGCCCGCAACCCCGAGAACAACCTGCGGCTCGGCGGGCCCCACTCGATCTTCGTGCCCATGACCGGCGCGCCCTATATCCGCGATCTGGACAATGTGCGCCGCAACCCGACCCTTGAGGATCTCGCGAACTTCCACAAGTTGAGCCACATGCTCCCGGCGATGCACTCGACGGCGCATCATATCGTCGAGCCCTATGATCACCCGATCAGCCACCGGCATCTGCGCATCACCTATTCTTCGATGAAGCATTCGGACAAGACCTTCATGGGCATGACAACCAGCCCGAAGAATGCTGAGGACGTCATGGAGATGTGCGCGATCCTTTTCGGCGAAAGCTTCATGGAGCAGCACCCTGTCACCACGGGAAATTGCAACGGCAACTCGCCGCTGGTGTGGGACGAAACCATGCTGGGGGCCATGCGCGCCTTTTGTCGGCGGAACCAGCCGGTGCTCTGCTCGCCTTTCGTGCTGGGCGGGGCGAACACGCCCGCGAGCGTGCCTGCGACGGTGGCGCAGCTCAATGCAGAGGCGCTCTCGGCGCTGGCCTATACGCAGGTGATCCGGCGCGGCTGCCCGGCGATCTATGGGCATTACCTCTCGACCGTGTCGATGAAATCCGGCGCGCCCATGGCGGGTACGCCCGAGATCAGCCTGATGAACTTCATGATCGGCCAGATGGCGCGCCATTACGGGGTTCCGTGGCGTACCTCGAATACGCTGGGCGGGGCCAAGACCTTTGACGCCCAGGCGGGCTACGAATCCGCCACGACCCTGTCGGCGGTGATCCATTCCGGGGCAAATTACATCTGGCACTCGGCGGGCTGGAACGAGGCGGGGATGCACTGCTCCATGGCCAAATTCGTTGTCGATGCCGAGCAATGCGCCATGGCCTACAAGATGGCCGAGGGCGTGAAGTGGGATGATTTCGACGCTGCCACCGCTGCGATCCGCGATGTGGGGCCTGGCGGGCATTATCTCGGCCATGCGCACACGCAGGAGAACTTTCAGACGGCGTTCTTCATGCCGGAGCTTTTTGATAACAACGCGATTGAGCAATGGGCCGCCGAGGGCTCGGTGGAGATCACCGAACGGGCTCTCACCGTCGCGCGTGGTCTTCTGGCGGACTATCAGGAGCCGGTTCTGGATGTGGCCAAGAACGAGGCGCTTCTGGACTACATCGCCCGGCGCGAGCGTGAGATCCCGGCGGCAGAGGCGCTCAATCAAGACCACTAAGGATAGCGCGCGCGTCACTGGATATGAAAAAGGGGCCCTTGGGCCCCTTTCTCGTGGGTTGGCCGGAGGTTCACTCCGCCGCGCTGGAGGCGGCCCGGTGGTCCAACTCGTTGTTTTCGGTCAGTTGAACCGAGCCTTCCTTGATCCGCAGCCCGTCGCGATACACCGCTTTGCCGAGGGAGAGGCACATCAGCACCATCACCATGGTAAAGGGCAGGGCGCCGATGATCATCGCACTGCGCAGGGAATCGAGCGGATCCGCCGAGGCCCCTACCTTGCCCGCGATGATCAGCGCGCCGATCACCGAAGTCAGGATGACGCCCCAGATGATCCGATGCAGGATGCCGGTCTGCTGCTCGCCGCCGGACATGATCGTGTTCATCACGAGGATGCCTGAGTCCGCCGAGGTCACAAGGAAGGTCAGGATCAGCACAACGCACATCACCACCATCGCATTGAAGAAGCCGCCGGACAGGATGTTCTCCAGCGCGGCGAAAAGCTTGGCGGTGGTGGAGGCGTCCACGATGGACGGGTCCGCAAGGCCCGCGACCTCGATATCCACGGCTGTGCCGCCGAGGATGGTCATCCAGGCAAAGCAGACAAAGGCCGGGGCGAAGACGCAGCCAAGGATGAATTCCCGCACGGAGCGACCCCGCGAGATGCGCGCAAGAAAGAGCCCCACAAAGGGCGAGAAGGAGATCCACCAGGCCCAGTAGAAGGTCGTCCAACCCGCCTGCCAGTTGAAGAGACGGCCCTGCGTGCCTGCTTCATAGGCGGCAGCGACGGTTTCTGGCGGAAGCTCTGCGGCGGCTCCGGTCAGACCCTCCTGGAACCCGGCGAGACTGCCCCAGGCATTGGTCGCCCCACCATAGAGATCCGCCGCCAGCGGGGCGGCATCGGCTGGCAGGTTGGCCGCAAAGCTGTCTTCGGCGAGCGGGCTATGGGCCTCGAAAGAGAGGGCCAGGAAGTTGATCACATAATCGATGAAGGCCGTCACATAGGTCGACATCGCAAAGAGGAAGGAGCCGAAGATCACGAAGGTCCCCAGCAGGCAGAGAGACAGAACCATGTTGAGGTTCGACAGGTACTTCACGCCCCGCCCCACGCCCGACACCGCCGACAGAATCGACAGGCCCATGATCACCACCAGCGCCACCAGCAAACCCGCAAGGCTCGGCACCATCGCGCCGTCAACCTCGGACATCAGCCAATCCATCTTGGTGACCGTGAACATGCCGTCCACAAACTGCGACACGCCAAACCCGATGGTCACTGAGACCCCCAGAATGGTCGCCACGACGCCCAGCACATCCACCAAATGCCCGACAAACCCGTTCGCAAAGCGCCCCAGGATCGGCGTCAGAGCCGAGCGGATCGTCAGGGGCATGTCGCGGGTATAGGCGTAGTAGGCCAGTGACAGACCTGTCACCACATAGATCGCCCAGGCATGGAAGCCGTAATGCAGGAAGGTATAGCGGAACGCGCTCTCAACTGCGTCCTCGGTCCCCCCGGCGACCTCCCCGGCCACTACGACCGGGTTCGAGGTCCAGAGCCCCATGGGCTCCGCTGTGGCATAGACCATGAGCCCTACGCCCAGACCCGCGCCGAACATCATCGAGAACCATGAGAAGGAGCTGAATTCCGGCGCCTCCCCCGGCTTGCCCAGCTTGCGTCGTCCGACGCTGGGGATCAATGCGATAGCCGCCAGAAAGAAGAAAAAGAGACCGACTACGATGATGTAGAAGGTGTTGAACCCTTCCAGAAGCGTCCAGTTGACACTGGAGAGCGTTGTGTTTGCGCTCAGCGGGAACAGAAGGGCCCAGAGGACGAGCGCCACCATGATGGACTTGCTGCCGATGGCGATGGCCAGACTGTGGCCCTCATAGAAGCCCTGAGGCTGTGTGTTGATGTCCACTTCCGTGAACGGGGGTTTAACAGACATGTCACTAGGTCCCTCTCTCTGTTGCTTGTTTTGACTTCCGCGCCGGTTACTCAAGCCGGGCGCGCCACTCCTTCCAGCGCAGGACGGCGTTCGCACCGATCTCCTGTATGGGTTGCGGGGGCAGGCGCTTGGGATGCGCCTCAGCCGCGAAATGCCGGGTGATCGCGCTCTCGGTGCCAGCGGCGAGCTCGGCGGCTCCGATACCGGTCAGGGTGCCCCGGGTGGTGCCGAGGCCGTTCTGCGCACAGCCCGAGAAGAGGCCCGGTTCCAACTCGCGCATCACCGCGACGCCATTGCGGGTCAGGCAGAGATGCCCGGCCCAGCTATGTTCCATCTCCATGCCTGCAAGCGCAGGGAAGCGGGCATCGAATTTCTGCTGCATGACTCGCCGGGCGCGGGTCAGATCGGCGGGCCTGGCCGCGCGATCCGGACGCAGGGCAGCGCAGGTCCGGGTGACGATCCGGTTGCCCCCTTGGGCGGTGTCGATCCGGCGTACGGTTGTACCCATGGGATCTGAGGGGGTTACACCCCAGCGGCTGCGGCCTCCTAGTGCGCGCAAGGCTTCGGTATCCAGCTCGGGGGTCATGGTCGCAAAGAGAAAGAGATGCATCAGGCGCCCGCGCGCGAACCCGAAGCTGTCCAAATGACCGTTCACGGTCAGGATCACGCGGTCTGCGCTCACCGCGCCGTGGGGGGTGCGGACGGTCCAGACGGTTCCGTCCCGGTCTGCGGCTAGGACAGGGCTGAATTCATGGATGCCGATCCCCTCGTGGGATAGTCCAGCTGCGAGGCCTTGTATGTAACCAGCTGGCTGCAGCATGACCGTGCCCGGTGTATAGAGGCCGGATCGGTAAAAGCGCGAGCCCGTCAGCTCGACCATTTGGGCCGCGTCGAGCATCTCAGAGGCTTCACCAAGGGACGAAAGATGCGCCGCATAGGTCTCGTTAAATGCGTGGGCGCCATCACTGGCCGTGCCATTCACCTTTCCGGCTCGGTCGAAATAGGCGGAGTTGATTTGGTACTCGCGAACCGCTTCGGCGGCGAACTCGATGGCATGGCGGTTGAGGGCGATCATCGCGCTGTCGTCGCCATCACCTGCGTAGTCCTCGGATGCGAGGTTATGGGGCAGATCGATCATGAAGCCGGAATTGCGCCCGGCGGCCCCCTCGGCCACCCGGCCGGCCTCCAGCACCAGGATGCGCGCTTCGGGTTCCAGCTGGCGCAGGCGCCGCGCCGCCGAGAGGCCGGCAAAGCCCGCGCCCACGATCACCACATCCGCCGTGACTTTGCCGTCCAGCGGAGCGTAGTCCGGGCGCGGCCCGAGGAGGAGGTTCCAGGCGGCGGGTCCCTGCATTTTGGGATGGCTTGTGACCCGCAGCGCCGTCATGAGACGGCTTGCTCCGTCTCGTCAGACAGATCGACCCAGATTGTCTTGATCCGGGTGTATTGGTCATGGGCGTGGATGCCATTGTCCCGCCCGCCAAAGCCCGAGGACTTGAACCCGCCAAACGGGGTGGAGATATCCCCTTCGCCAAAACAGTTCACCGTGACTGTCCCGGCCTGGATCGCCCGGGCACCGCGCAGGGCGCGCTTGATATTGCTGGTGAAGAGCGATGCGGCGAGCCCGTATTCCGTGTCATTGGCCAGCACCAGCGCCTGATCCGCGGTCTCAACCGTGATCACCGACAGGACGGGGCCAAATATCTCTTCCCGGGCTTGCTTTGCCTCCGGCGCAACAGCCAGCAGTGTCGGTTCCACAAAGCCGTTTTCGGCCCTGCCGCCAGACAGGATCTGCGCGTCCGTACCTAGATAAGAGCAAACCTTGGCATAGTGCGCGGGTGAGATAAGTGCACCGATGCGGATCTCGGGGTTCAGCGGGTCGCCCATAGGCCAGTCGCGCAGATGGGCCTTGATCCGCGTCAGCAGCGCATCGCGAATCCCGGCCTGCACGATCAGCCGCGAAGAGGCGGAGCAATTCTCCCCCATGTTCCAGAATGCACCGTTGACCACATGGGCGGCCACACGGTCGAGCTGGGCGGCATCGTCCAGCACCACGGCCGGGTTCTTGCCCCCAAGCTCCAGCGTCACCTCCTTGAGGTTCGAGTCTGCCGCGTAGCGCAAAAAGCGGCGGCCCGTTTCGGTAGACCCTGTGAAGCTCAGCGCGTCCACATCCATATGCCGACCGAGCGGCTCACCGACCTCTGGACCGGTGCCGGTGATCACGTTCAACACCCCACGGGGCAGACCGGCCTCCATGGCCAGTTCCGCGACGCGCAAAGCGGTAAGAGAGGTCTCTTCGGCGGGTTTGACAATCACCGAGCAGCCCGCTGCGAGGGCTGGACCAATCTTCCAGGCGAGCATCAGGAGTGGGAAGTTCCACGGTAGCACCAGCCCGACCACGCCCACCGGCTCGCGCAGCACGAGAGCGATGTGGTCATCCGATGCAGGGGAGACCTGATCGTAGATCTTGTCGATCAGCTCCGCATGCCAGATCAGGCAGGAGATCGCCTCGGGCACGTCCACGGTCTCGCAGTCGAAGATCGTCTTGCCGCTGTCGAGGCTCTCCATCACGGCGAGTTCGCGGGCATGGCGGGTCATCAGCTTGGCGAGCCGGATCAGCACGGCCTTGCGCGCCGCCGGGCTTTGCCGGGACCAGTGGCCTTCGGCAAAGGCATCCCGGGCCTTTTCGACCGCGACATCCACATCCACCGCGCTGCAGGCTGAGATTTCGGCCAGAGTCTTGCCGGTGGCTGGATTGACACTCGGGAAAGTCGCGCCGGAGATCGCGGGTCGGAAGCGGCCATCGATGAAGGCTTGCGTCGGCAGGGAAAGCTCCGCGGCAATGGCCTTATATTCTTCGGTTGTTAGCAAACCAGTCATTCCGCCGCCCTCACCTGCGATGTCGCTTCGATCTCGGCGACGGTCCGTTTGAGGACACGGACGACCTGTTCGAATTGGCGCTTGTCATCTTTGTTGAGGGGGCGCAGCGGGGGGCGCGGGGGGCCGGCATGATTGCCCATTATCTCGCAGCCATGCTTGACGCATTGGATGAACTTGCCGCCCTGTTCGAGCACTCGCATGAGCGGCATCATCGCGGACATGATCCGACGTCCCTTGTCGAAATCCCCCTCGCGGGTGCAGGCCCGCCAGAGGGCGACATGCTCGCGCAGCAGGAAGTTTGATCCGGCGCAGACCCAGCTGCGCGCGCCCCAGGCGAAGAATTCCAGCGCCTGATCATCCATCCCGCAGGACATCTGGATATGGGGGTAGTCCCGTGCCAGCAGATGGACCCGGTTGATATCGCCGGAGCTTTCCTTGATCGCGCAGATGTTGCGGCTGCGTCCGACCCGGTCGAGAAACTCCTCGCCCATCTCGACACCCATCCGGCCCGGGTAATTGTAGAGCATGATCGGCAGGTCCGCTGCCCTGTCGATGGCAAGCGTGTTGAGCGCGTTCTCCCGTTCCGTGGGCACCGCATAGGGCGGGGTGCCCACGAGCAGGGCCGCCGCGCCGATCCGGGCGGCATGCTCGGCCATGGTGACGGAATCGGGAAGGCGGATCGCAACCGTCCCGACGATCAGCGGCACGCGGTCGCCGATGACATCCTTGACGAAGGCGGCCAGTTCGAGCCGTTCCTCCATGCTCTGGGCGTAGTATTCCCCGGTGGAGCCGCCATTGATCAGACCATGCACGCCCGCATCGATCAGTGTCTCGATCTGCGCGGCCAGCGCGTCATACTGGATCTGCCCATCCTCGGAATGGGGCGTGATCAGGGGCGTATAGATGCCGTCGAACTGCATGGCGTGCCTTACACAGGGTCGATGCCCGGCGGGCGGCCCAGGGGCATGGCCATGCTCGACGGGGTGACAAAGCTCTCGATGGCCGAGCGCGACAGCTCCCAATGGTCGATGGCCAGTTGCGCGGCCGCCGTTGCGTCTCCGCGCTCGATCAGTTCGATGAACATGTCGTGTTGATCGGCGGCCGTGTTGCGTTCCTCGGCCATGGCGTGGTTGCGCGGGTTGTAGAAGGACATGCCGATCCGGGTGTGATCGATCAGCAGCCGCCTCAGGCTGGGGGTCAGAAACTCGTTATCCGCCATGTCACCGATTACCGCGTGGAACTGCTGGTTCATCAGGGCCCGCTCAGCCACGTCAGCGCTATGGATCGCTTTGCGGAACTGGCGTTGGGTCTCCTTCAGGAGCAGGATCTGCGCCGGGGTGGCGTTCTCGGCGGCCAATTGTGACACAGCGGCATAAACCATGGGGGCGGCCACGAAGAAGTTGCGCAACGTCTTGTGGCTCATGGGTGCGACCTGGGCCCCGCGGTTCTTGTGGAGCACCAGATACCCTTCACCGGCCAGCTTGTTCAGCGTCTCGCGCAGGGGCGGGCGGGAGATCCCGTAGGTCTTTGCCAGTTCGGACTCGTCCAGATAGGACCCTGGCTCGAAGCCCTGTGTCAGAACTTGCCGTCGAATATCCTCAAGGCAGATCGCCTTTGCGCTGATCGTTTGCTCACCCAAGTCTCTGCCCTTTCCGCTTCTCCGTTCAAGCCGCTGGCGACTCGCATTGGCTCACCCTCACCGATAAAATATATATTGTCTACAGTTTGTATTATATGTTCAGATACCCGGGCGAGGTCCCATGTCAGACGAAACACGATTTGTTTTTGCGCTAGTCGAGGATTTCACCCATGTGGCCTTTGCCTGTGCGGTGGATCCGTTGCGCATTGCCAACCTGGTGTCGGGCAAGCGGCTCTATTCCTGGTCCTACGCGTCGTTGGATGGCGACACCGTGCGCAGCTCGGATGGCACGATCATCCAGACGCAACACCGGTTCGACGCGCTGCCGGCCTGCGAACATCTCTTCGTGCTGTCTGGCCTGAATGTGCAAAGCAGCGAAACCAAACTGCTCCGCGTGGCGCTCCGTCGGATGGACCGTCACAGCCGAACCCGGATCGGGGCGCTGTGCTCCGGTGCGTGGATTCTGGCAGAGACCGGGTTTCTCAATGGCCGCGAAGCGGCGCTTCACTGGGAGTATCACGACAGCTTCATGGAGCAATTCCCGGAGGTGCATCTGGTGCGCAATGTGTTTGTCTCGGATGCGCGCTACATGACGGCTTCTGGCGGGACGGCCACGGCGGATCTGCTGCTTCACCTGATCGCGGAACAGCATGGTCAGGATCTGTCGGCGGAGGTGGCCGACCAACTGGTCTACAACGCGGTGCGCGAGGCGACAGCATCGCAAAAAGCCTCCCTCCAGTCTCGCAACGCGATGCGGAACAAGCATTTGGCGGCGGCGATCCGGATGATGGAGGCGTCCATCGCGGCGCCAGTCTCGCCAGCCCTCATTGCGGCAGAGATCGGGATTTCCGCGCGGCAGCTGGAGCGGCTCTTTGGCAAGCACCTGAATACCTCGCCAAAGAAATACTACATGGAGCTGCGGTTAGAGCGCGCGAGAAAACTACTGGTGCAGACCGAGATGTCGATCACCGATATCGCCTTCGCCTGCGGCTATGAGAGCACCGGCCATTTCTCGCGCACCTATCGGATTGCGTTTGGCGTGACGCCCATGATGCAACGGGGGAAACTGTCGTGATGACTCGCAGATCTAGCGCAAGCCTATGCTGTCCATCGCCTTGACCATGGCGGCATGGCGCTCCGGGTCGCGCAGGGTGAACAATGTCCAGAACCGATCCTTGTGGAACCCCTTGTAGGATTGGCCGATCTTCTCCACGGCCATTTCCGCGCGAGCCTTGGCGCCAAAGGCTGAGTAGACGGCGGCGGCCACCACATAGACATAGAGATGCGGGTTGGTTGCGCGCACGGAGATATCAGCGAAATTCAGCGCCGCTTCGGGATCGTTTCGCACGAAGGCCGCAAGGCTGCGCGAACTGATCATCCCGGCGATATGCGGATCGATCGGACTGAGGGAGATGGCGGTTGAGGCGCTTTGATCCGCTGCCACCCCGTCGCAGGTGATCGCGTTGAACTTGCCAAGCTCGTAATGCCCGAACGCGTAGTTCGGGTTCAGCGCGACAGAGCGGTCGACCCAGCCCCGGGCGCTGTCCACATCCCCCGAGATCCAGTTCGCCCGCCCCAGCACCAGATTGCAGAACGGGTCGAGCGGATCGAGCTGCGTGGCTCGCTCGGCCAGTTCGGTCCCCCGCGACAGGCTCGTTTGCGGATCGTCCGTGAAGAACAGGTTGTAGTGTTCGAGCTCGGCATAGGCGAGGGCGCTATAGGCGCGCGCGAAGCCGGGATCGAGCGCCACGGCCTGCTGCATGTGATGGCGTGCGATCTCGTGGCCAGTTTGACGGAACCGGAAAAGGTGCCGGATCCCGAGATGGTAGTGTCCCCAGGCGTCGAGGTTCTCGGTCGGCACCCGTTCGAGGGTCTCGGCCTCGTTCAGGGGGATGTGCATCTCCACGGCACTGCAGACCTCGCGCACGATCTCCTGCCGGGTCACGAACACATCGTCGAGCGGTCCGGAATAGACCTCGCTCCAGACCACGCGATGCGTGCGGGTATCGGTCAGCTCCGCCGTCACCGTAAGCCGTGGCCCAAGCAGCTCTACTGAGCCGGTTAGCGCATAGGCCGCGCCGAGCCTTGCGCGAATGTCGTCGAGATCAAGCGCTGCCGGGTCAAAATGAAAGGTCGAGGCGCGGGCGATAATCTTGACGGCACGCAGGCGCGAGAGGGCAGAGATCAGCTCGGCGGGAACCCCTTCGGCGATGGCGCTATGGCGCGGGTCGCTCTGGATGAGCGAGAAGGGCAGGACTGCCAGAACAGGACGTCCTCCGGCGCGGAGGGGATCGGGGGGCGCGACGGGGTCCGGGAGGATCACGGAGGCCGGGCGCGCGGCCCCGCGCTCGACCGTCGGAGCGACGAAGCGGAACCCCTTGCCTCGCACCGTGCGGATAAATCGCTGGGCCGCGCCGTCGTCCCCGAGCGCCCGGCGCAATTGCTTCAGCGTACTGGAGATCGACGCCTCTGAGACGAATACTCCGGGCCAGACCTCGTCGAAAATCTCATCCTTGGTGACCACCCGATCCCGGTTCTGCACCAAAAAGAGCAGGAGGTCATAGCATTTCGGCTCGAGCGGGATCCGCCCGTCCTGAGCAATGAGTTCCACTTGCGCCGGGTCCAGCGTGAACCCCTCGAATTCATAGGCCATGGGGCAAAGCCTATAATCTGTGGCTCCGGTCGCAAAGAGGTTAAAGGCGCGCGCCGTTGACCGAACCCGGTCAGATGTCGAGCGTGTTGGTCCGCTCCCACTCCGAGAAATGGGACACGTAGGAGTTCCACTCCTGCATTTTCATTTTCAAATAGGCGGCGGAGAACTCCTCTCCCATGGCGGCCTTCAGGCCCTTGTCGCGGTCGTAGGCTCGCAATGCGTCGAGCAGGTTCAGCGGCAGTTTGGGCGCCCCGCGCACCTTGTGGCCTTCAGCATACATGTCGATATCGTGGCGCTTGCCTGGATCGGCCTTGCTGCGGATGCCGTCGAGCCCAGCGGCGATGATCACCGCCTGCAAGAGATACGGGTTGGCCGCCCCGTCCGGCAGGCGCAGCTCGAACCGGCCTGGACCGGGGACGCGTACCATATGGGTGCGGTTGTTGCCGGTCCATGTCACCGTATTCGGCGCCCATGTCGCGCCCGAGACCGTGCGCGGTGCGTTGATCCGCTTATAGCTATTCACGGTCGGATTGGTGATCGCTGCCAGCGCAGAGGCGTGCTTCATGATCCCGCCGAGGAAGTGCTTGCCCCGCTCCGACAGGCCCACCTCGCCTGTCGGTCCGTCCCCCTCGCCAGCAAAGACATTGGTCTTGGCGTCCGCCCCGGGCGCGTTCCACACCGAAATATGGGCGTGGCAGCCATTGCCTGTCAGCCCTTCGATGGGCTTGGGCATGAAGGTCGCGCGGAAGCCGTGTTTCTCGGCCACGGATTTGGTCATGAACTTGAAGAAGCTGTGCTTGTCGGCGGTCTTCAGAACATCGTCAAACTCCCAGTTCATTTCGAACTGGCCATTCGCGTCCTCATGGTCGTTCTGGTACGGTCCCCAGCCCAGCTCGAGCATGTAGTCGCAGATCTCGCGCACCACGTCATAACGGCGCATCACGGCCTGCTGGTCATAGCAGGGCTTCTCGGCGGTATCGAAAGGATCCGAGATCTGGGTTCCCTCGGGGGTGAGTAGGAAGTATTCCGCCTCCACCCCCGTTTTGACATGCAGGCCCTCGCGCGCCGCCTCATCGATCAGCCGTTGCAACACGTTGCGCGGGGCTTGGGCCACATCCGCGCCCTCCATCACGCAATTGCTCGCGACCCAGGCCACTTCGGGCTTCCAGGGCAGCTGGATCACCGAGGAGGCATCAGGCACGGCTAGCATGTCGGGATGGGCCGGGGTCATATCCAGCCAAGTAGCGAAGCCCGCAAAACCGGCCCCTTCTTCCTGCATATCCGCGATGGCCTGCGCTGGCACCAACTTGGCTCGTTGCCCGCCGAACAGGTCCGTAAAGGAAATCATGAAGTATTTGACACCGTGGTCCTTGGCATAGGCGGCAAGATCAATGGTCATGTGGATTGGTCCTGTTGTCGGATGGGATCGAAATTATGCGAGGCAGCCGCGACACCTTGCGGCGCGGCTGTCAAAGGGCTTAGAAACCGGTTCCGGGTTTGCCCGGATACCAGTCGGTCCCGGCGAGAGGGATGCGCGCCATGGCGGCGGCTTCCATCGTCAGGGCGCAGAGGTCCTCCGGCTCCAGATTGTGCAGATGGCTCTTGCCGCAGGCGCGCGCGATGGTCTGGGCCTCCAGCGTCATCACCTTGAGGTAGTTGTTGAGCCTGCGTCCGCCCTCAACCGGGTCGAGCCGGGCCATGAGATCGGGGTCCTGGGTCGTGATGCCCGCCGGGTCATTGCCCTCGTGCCAGTCATCATAGGCGCCCGCGGTGGTGCCGAGCTTCTGGTAGTCGTCCTCCCAGCGCGGGTCATTGTCGCCAAGCGCAATCAGGGCCGCCGTACCGATGGCCACTGCATCCGCACCAAGCGCCATGCACTTGGCCACATCCGCCCCGGTGCGCACGCCGCCAGAGACGACAAGCTGCACCTCCCGGTGCATGCCGAGATCCTGCAGCGCCCGCACAGCCTCCCGGATACAGGCGAGGATCGGCTGGCCCACATGCTCTATGAACACGTCCTGTGTGGCGGCCGTGCCCCCCTGCATCCCGTCGAGCACGACCACATCCGCCCCGGCCTTCACCGCGAGCGTGGTGTCGAAATAGGGCCGCGCGCCGCCGACTTTGATATAGATCGGTACCTTCCAGGACGTGATCTCGCGCAACTCGAGGATCTTGATCTCCAGATCATCGGGGCCAGTCCAATCCGGATGCCGACAGGCGGAGCGTTGGTCGATCCCTTTGGGCAGGTTGCGCATCTCCGCCACGCGGTCCGAGATCTTCTGACCCAGCAACATGCCGCCGCCGCCCGGCTTCGCGCCCTGTCCGACCACGACCTCAATCGCATCGGCCTTGCGCAGGTCATCCGGGTTCATCCCGTAGCGCGAGGGCAGATATTGATAGACCAGCTTGTCGGAATGGCCGCGCTCCTCTGGCGTCATGCCGCCATCGCCCGTGGTGGTCGAGGTGCCGGCCAGCGTGGCGCCTCGGCCCAGAGCCTCTTTCGCGGGACCCGACAGCGCGCCAAAGGACATGCCCGCGATGGTGATCGGGATGTCGAGCTCGATGGGATTGCTCGCAAACCGCGTACCCAGCGTCACCCGCGTGTCGCAGGTCTCTCGGTAACCTTCCAGCGGGTAGCGCGAGATCGAGGCGCCGAGAAACAGCAGATCGTCGAAATGCGGCACCTTCCGCTTCGCCCCGCCGCCGCGCACGTCATAGATGCCCGTTGCCGCCGCGCGCCGGATCTCGGCGTTGATGCTCTGGCTGAAGGTGGCGGATTGGATGGGTTCGGTCTGCGGAGGACCGTCCTGCTTGATGTCCTTCATCGCTGGATCCTCAATAGGCATTGTCGATATGGAAATTATAGAGCTTGCGGGCCGAGCCGTAGCGTTTGAACTCTTCGGGTTTCGCATCGCAGCCCCCGCGTTCAAGGAGGTCCGCCAGGATCTCCAGATGTTCGGGCCGCATCTCTTTCTCGATGCAGTCGGCACCGAGGGATTTGACCGAGCCCCGCACGAAAAGGCGCGCCTCGTAAATCGAATCCCCCAGCGCGTCGCCCGCATCGCCACAGACCACAAGGTTGCCCGATTGCGCCATGAAGGCGGACATGTGCCCGACATTGCCATGGACCACGATGTCGATCCCTTTCATCGAGATCCCGCAGCGCGACGAGGCATTGCCTTTGATCACCAGCGTGCCGCCATGGCCTGTCGCCCCGGCATATTGGCTGGCATCGCCGTCGATCACGACCGTCCCGCTCATCATGTTCTCGGCCACGCCCGGCCCGGCGGAGCCATGGACATGGACCGTCGCCTGCTTGTTCATCCCGGCGCAGTAATACCCGGTGGCCCCCTTCACATTCACTTCGATCGGTGCGTCGAGCCCGACGGCAATCGCGTGGCTCCCGCGGGGGTTCACGACCTCCCACTGGGTCTGGTTGGTGGTCTCCGCCTGCGCGTGCAGTGTGGCGTTCAGCGCGCGCAATCCCTGCGCCTCAAGGTCAAAAATCTGCATCTCAGTGGTTCCAGAAATAGACGGTGGCGGGCTCGGGCTCCCACACGCGGGCCGCGTCGATCCCGGGCAGGTTCACTAGTGCGCGATACTCGGACCCGAAGGCGACGTATTGATCGGTTTCGGCCATCACCGCCGGTTTGCAGGCAATCGGGTCGCGGACCACGCCGAACCCGTCCTTGGTGCCCACCACGAAGGTGAAGAACCCGTCCAGATCCTCCAGCGAGCTTTCCAGCGCATCCCCGAGGGTCGCGCCGTTCTGCATCTTCCAGGTCAGATAGGCGGCGGCCACTTCGCTGTCATTCTCGGTCTCGATGCGCACGCCTTCGCGCTTGAGCTTGCGGCGTAGCGAGTTGTGGTTCGACAGCGACCCGTTATGGACCAGACATTGGTCGGACCCGGTGTTGAATGGATGCGCGCCCATGGTGGTCACGGCGGATTCCGTGGCCATGCGGGTGTGCCCGATCCCGTGGGTCCCTGACATCTCGGCAATGCTGAACCGCGCGGCGACGTCCTTGGGTAGGCCCACTTCCTTGTAGATCTCGATGATGTCGCCAACGCTCATCACCCGGATCGCAGGGTCGTGCGCCTCCAGCGCGTCGCGTGTCGCCTCGACCAGGTGCGTTGGGACCTCGAGCACCGCATGGGTGTCCTTCTGGGACAGTGCGACCGGCGCACCGACCGCAGCGGTCAGCGTCTCGGCTAGCCCGTCAAAGACCGTTTCGGGCTGGTCGGACTGGATTGTCAGCTTGGACAGACCGCCCTGCTCATCTCCATAGAGCGCGAGGCCCGCGCTGTCCGGGCCGCGATCGGTCATGGTGACCAGCATGTCGGTCAGCATGGCGCCAAGCTCTGGCTCCAGCGACTTGTCCTTCAGAAATAAGCCGACGATCCCGCACATCCGCACGCTCTCCATGATCTTGGATTTGGCGGGAACCTAGCATTCACCGGCGGCGATTCACAACCAAGAAGAATAAAAATTTCACCACAGGAATAATACAGCGGGATCCTAGCGCCCTTGAGGATAGCTGATGATCGAAATGTAGCGCGCCGGCAGCTCCACCAGCGTTTCCGGCCCGTGGGGGGCATCCGCGTCAAAGAACAGCGTGTCGCCCGGGCGCAGGGGATAGATCTCGGCCCCGTGCCGGTAATCCACCGCGCCGCTCAGCATATAGATCGTCTCGAGCCCGCCATGCTGAAACGTGTCGAACGTGTCGGATTCCGCGGTCAACTCGATCAGGTAAGGCTCGACAATAACGCCGCTCGCATTGCTGCCGATATGGCCGAGCAGGTTGTATTGATGACCCGCGCGAGTGCCCTCGCGTTCGATCTCGACGCCTTCGCCCGCCCGGGTGTGTACGGCCTCGCGCTGCTCTTCATACTGCCGGAAAAAGGCTGTCAGCGGCACCGAGAGAGCATTGGCCAGGGATTGAAGCGTCGAGAGGGAGGGGGAGGTATTGCCGTTCTCGATCTTCGACAGCATCCCGATGGAGAGGCCCGTCTGCTCGGACAGATCCGCGACCGTCATGTCATGCTGCTTGCGAAAGGCCCGCACCTCGCGCCCGATCGCGACCTCCAGCACGCTCTCGCGCCCGGCCCGGACGGAATGGGGGTCCTGGCTCAGTTTGACGACCATGTCTTGCTCCCTCGTCGGGTCTCAGAGTTTCTTCTGATTGCCACTTTCTTTCCTGAGATTACACTAGACGGAACGAAATCAAACCACCACCGGGCCCATGACACAGACCATGATCTCCGGGTTTCTGATCTCGGCGGGCTTTCCCATGGCATGCCTGACTTCGATGATCGAACCCTTGCGCGCCGCCAATGAAATCCACGGACAGGATGTGTTCCGCTGGCGGCTTCTGTCGGAGGTCGGGGGGCAAGTCACATCCAGCGCGCAGATCGGGTTTGATACTGATCCGGTGCGGGACACGGAGGAGCAGTTCGATTATCTCATCCTGCTCTCGGCCCCGACAGCTCGCTTTGCCGATCCAACAACTGCCGCCACACTGCGCCGTCAGGCGCGCCATGGCACGGTGCTGGGTGCTGTGAGCGGAGGTGTCTTCCCGCTGGTTCAGGCCGGGCTCGCCCCGGGTACTCCGGTCGCGGTACATTGGTGCTATCAGGCGGCGTTCGAGGCGGCCTTCCCGGCGCACCCGGCAACCGAGCAGGTGTTGGAGTGGCGTGGTCCCGTCATCACGGCGGCTGGGGCGGCGGCGGCCTTTGACCTTGCGCTCCTGATGATCGAGCAGCGCCTGGGGCCGGAGCTTGCCACGGAGGTCGCCTGCTGGTTCCAACATCCGGTGATGCGACGCGGGGACGTGGCGCAAGCCATCCCGGCGCTGGTTGGGGCGGATCCGGGTGCGCAACTGCCACCCCTTGTGGCGCGCGCCGTGCGGCTCTTTTCCGAGGATCTGGCCGACCCGATCCAGGTGGGCGCCGTGGCGGACCGTCTGAACATCTCGCCCCGTCAACTCGAGCGGGCCTTCAAGCGGGCGACCGGTCTCAGCCCGTCGCGCTATGCGCGCAAACTGCGGATGGCCGCCGCGCGGCAGATCGTGCTCTATACAAATGATAAAGTGGTCGAGGTGGCGCAGGCCGTGGGCTATGGCGACGCCCAGACATTCGGCAAGCACTACCAAGCGGCCTTTGGAAAGTCGCCTCTGGAGGACCGCGCGCAGATCAACCTCTTCCGGGTCAAGGGGAACCTGCCGGTGCCGTCGACCTAGGCCACGGCCCCCATGGCGGTCAGCACTGCGTGGTGCAGCGAGTCTGCCGAGGACCTTGGGCCGAGGATTCGGATCAGGTCGCCCTCCCCTGGTCGGAGCACAAAGCACCCAAGATGATCGATCACAGTGCGCTTGGCCGTGCCCGGGGGCATTCGACGGATCTCAACCGAGCACAGAAGCTCCATCGCCGCCGCAATCCTATCGCCCGCAAGGTCGAACAGGACCCAGCCATCGGTCTGTTCGGTGATCGAGGCGCTGTCGCCGAACCGGGTCTTCAACTCCGTAGCGAGGTCTTCGCGAGTGTCGAAAGGCGCGA
The DNA here is from genome assembly GCA_038746545.1 of Pseudomonadota bacterium. GTDB lineage: Bacteria > Pseudomonadota > Alphaproteobacteria > Rhodobacterales > Rhodobacteraceae > Dinoroseobacter. The sequence goes on along the minus strand of JBCDKN010000004.1, from coordinate 211,338 downwards.
TGATCATCCACGCCTCGGTGCCGATCCAGAAACCGGTTTCCGGCTGGCGCAGCTTGGCCGCGCCCGGGCCGGGTACAGAACCGAGCAATTCAGCGAGGCCCGAGCGGCAGGTTTCTTCCCGGCCCTGTCGTGCGCTGACGGAGGCGAGGGCGAACTCGACACGCTCGGTGAGGGTGAGCGCACCGATGGTTTCTTCACGGGGCGCAAGAGCCCCCAGCGCTGTGCGGGCCTGCAATGTGATCTGGGTCTTAAACACGGAGCCTCTCTCCTTCCGGGTCGATGAAATGGGGCGACACCACTTCCACCGCGTGGTCTACACTGGTCAGGGGGCTGACAACGCGCAGGACCTCGCCCTGCCTCCGATCCCCCGCCTTCAGAAAGCCGAGCGCAATGGCATGGCCCAGATGGGGCGAGTAGCAGGCGGAGGTGACATAGCCCTGATCTTCGGCCGCGGTGACGCTGGCCTCCTGTGTGACCAGATGTGCGCCCGCAGGTACTGGCTGGGTCGGGTCCACTGGTTTGAACCCCACAAGGCGCAGCGCGTCCTTGGTGTTCAATCCCTCCCGCCGGGACAGGACTGTGCCGATGCTGTCTTTCTTGGCGGAAACCATCCGCGCCATGCCGAGGTTCAGCGCCGTGGTGGTGCCGTTGAGCTCATTGCCCGCCGGATGCCCTTTCTCGATCCGCATGACACTGAGCGCCTCACTGCCATAGGGGGTGACGTCGAACTCCTCCCCGGCGGCCATGAGCTTGCGGATCAGCGCGTCGCCATAGCGGGTTGGGACGGCGATTTCGTAGGCAAGCTCGCCGGAAAACGAGATTCGGAAGAGCCGCGCACGGATCCCGTCCACGCTGATCTCGCCGCAAGCCATATAGGGAAAGGCCTCATTCGAGAGATCATGCGCGGGGTCAACCACCTTTTGCAGCAGCCGCCGCGCATTCGGCCCCGCGACGGCGTATTGGGCCCAGGCCTCGGTGGTGGAGATCAGCTGCACATCCATGTTGGGAAAGAGGCATTGCCGCACGAATTCCATATGGCGGTATACTCCGACCGCGTTGGCTGTGGTTGTCGTGACCACAAAGTGGTCTTCGGCCAGCCGCGCGGCAGTGCCGTCATCCATGGCGATCCCGTCCTCGCGCAGCATCAGCCCATAGCGGACCTTGCCCACGGGGACTTTGGCGAAGGGGTTGCAGTAGACCCGGTTGAGGAAGGCCGCCGCATCCGTGCCCTGCACATCAATCTTGCCCAATGTGGTGACATCGCAGATCCCGACGGATTTGCGTGTTTGCAGCACCTCGCGATCCACGGACTGCCGCCAATGGGTCTCGCCCGGGCGGGGGAACCACTGCGCCCGCAGCCAGAGGCCGACCTCGACAAAGACCGCGCCCTGTTCTTCGGCCCAGACATGGGAAGGGGTTTTGCGCGTGGGGCGGAACTCTTCCCCTCGCGAGCGCCCGGCAAATGCCCCGATGGCCGTGGGCGTGTAGGGCGGGCGGAACATGGTCGTTCCCACTTCGGGGATTTGCTGGCCCGTCAGCTCCGCCATGACCGCAAGCCCGCCCATGTTTGAGGTCTTGCCCTGATCGGTGGCCATGCCGAGCGTGGTGTAACGCTTGAGATGCTCGACGGAGGTGAAGTTCTCCTGATGGGCGAGGGCGATATCCTTGACCGTCACATCATTCTGCTGATCGAGCCAGGCGCGTTTGGCTCCGGTCACATGCCAGAACGGGGTCAGGCGCAGGGGAGTATCCTCGGTCCCCGGAAGGTCAGGCTGCGGACCGTGCATTCCGAGATCTGCGAGGGCCGCCATAGCCGTCTCGGCCCCGGACTGGAGCGCGCCCGCAGTGCTGAAAAGGCCGCGCGCAGCCCCCGCGACCCGCATGCCCTCGGGCAGGGTCTCTGCCGGTACAAAGGCTGCGATGTCCTCTTGCCAGACTGGGTGGGCCCGGTGGTGACTGGTCAGATGAAGGGCCGGGTTCCACCCGCCCGAGACGCCCAGGGCCCCACAGGTGATCTGCCGCGACAGGCCGTCTGCGGTGGCAACGTTCACTCGGGTCAGGCCGAGCCGCCCGCGTGTGTCCGTAACCACTGCGCCCGAGGTTACCTCATAGGCGGTGCTGGTGGGCGCGTCGGCACGCGTGTCGATCACAGCAGCGATCTCTACCCCTGCCGCCTGCAGATCTACAGCGCTGCGATGGCCATCGTCGTTATTGGTGAAGATCGCGACGCGCTGCGCCGGGGCAACCGCCCAGCGATTGGCGTAGCTGCGCAGGGCCGAGGCGAGCATGATGCCGGGACGGTCATTGTTCTGAAACGCGATGGGCCGCTCGGTGGCACCGGCGGCCAGCACCGTGCGTTTGGCATAGATCCGCCAGAGGATCTGCCGGGGCTTGCCTGTGGGAGGACTGGCGACGTGGTCCCAAACCCGCTCCAATGCGCCATGGATGCCATGATCGAACCCACCGAGCACCGTTGTTCGGGTCATCACCCGAACATTCGGGAGGCTTTGCAGTTCGGCCAGAACCCCGGTCGCCCAGTCCGCGCCGGTCGTGTCGCCAATGCTGTAGGTCTCGGACGTTAACCGCCCACCGATCCGGAAATCCTCATCCGCGAGGATCACCTCCGCTCCGGCCCGTGCCGCGGTGCGGGCGGCCATCAACCCTGCCGGTCCGGCCCCGATCACCAGCAGATCGCAATGGCGGAACCCTTTGTCATAGGCGTCTGGATCGTCCTGTTCGGACAGCGCGCCAAGTCCGGCGGCTCGGCGGATGATCGGTTCATAGACCTTTTCCCAGAAGGCGGCGGGCCACATGAAGGTCTTGTAGTAGAACCCTGCGGCGAAGAAGCGCGAGAGCCGGTCGTTGATCGCCATGGCATCGAAGGCGAGGCTGGGCCAGAGGTTCTGCGAGCTGGCCTCAAGCCCGTCAAAGAGCTCCGCCGTGGTCGCGCGGGTGTTCGGTTCGGCCCGGGCACCGCTGCGCAGGGTGATGATGGCGTTTGGCTCCTCGGAGCCTGCGGTCAGGGGGCCGCGTGGGCGGTGATACTTAAAGGACCGCCCCATGAGCCGCACGCCATTGGCCAGCAGGGCGGAGGCCAGCGTGTCTCCTTCAAACCCGGAATAGCTTTTGCCGTCGAAGCGGAACTGCAGCGGGGCATCGCGGTTGATCAATCCGCCTGCGAGGCGATGGATCTGGCTCATTTCGACCGCCCCTCTCGCCGGGCTACGTCGCGGGCCAGCTCGACCGAGGTGATCTCATGGGTGGTGGTATCCCGGGTCACCACGAGCCAGGATCGGTCGCCTTGCTCGTGGAACCACAGCTCTCGGTGCAGTCCGGCGGGGTTGTCGCGCAGATAGCCATAGGATGTGAACGCCTCCAGCGCGCCCTCGGCCATGCCGTCCGGGCGCTGGATCAGGGCGGCATCGCCGAGATAGGTGAACTCCGCCGCGTCGCGCGGTCCGAGCAGAGGGTGATGGATGATCATGTCAGCGCCTCAATGCAGGTTGGGCTGATTGCCCATACCCTTTTCGTCGATCATGTGTCCGGTGGCGAAACGGTCGAACCGGTAGGCCGTGGCGGTCGGGTGGGGCGCATCCGTGGCGAGCAGATGGGCATAGGCATAGCCCGAGGCCGGAGTTGCCTTGAACCCGCCATAGCACCAGCCGCCATTGAAATAGAGCCCGTCGATATGGGTCCGGTCTATGATCGGCGAGCCATCCATGCTCATATCCATGACGCCGCCCCACATCCGCAGGAGACGCGCCCGTCCCAGCATGGGAAAGATCGCCATCCCGCCTTCGCAGACATCCTCGACCACGGGCAGGTTGCCCCGCTGGGCGTAGGAGTTGTAGCCATCGATATCGCCGCCAAAGACCAGCCCGCCTTTGTCGGACTGACTGACATAGAAGTGCCCCGCGCCGAAGGTGACCACCCCAGGCAGCACTGGTTTCAACCCCTCGGATACGAAGGCCTGCAGGACATGGCTCTCGATCGGCAGGCGCATCCCGGCCTGGGCCATGACCCGGCTGGAGGAGCCGGCGACACAGACCCCGATCTTGCCCGCTTTGATCAGGCCCCGGGTCGTCTCAACCCCGGTGCAGGCTCCGTTCTCGATGGCAAACCCGGTGACCTCGCAGTTTTGCAGAATGTCCACGCCCAGCTGGTCCGCCGCCCGTGCATACCCCCAGGCCACGGCATCATGGCGCACGGTGCCGCCGCGATGCTGAGCCAGCCCGCCCTTTATCGGGAAGCGCGCGGTCTCGGTGTTCAGGAACGGGTAACGCGCCTTGATTTGCGCCGTGCTGAGCAGCTCGGCGTCCGCACCATGCATACGCATTGCATTCCCCCGGCGGATGAACGCGTCGCGCTGGCCGTCCGAGTGGATCAGGTTGAGGATGCCGCGCTGGCTGACCATGGCGTTGTAGTTGAGCTCCTGCTCCAGCCCCTCCCAGAGTTTCAGAGAGAACTCGTAGAACGGCTCGTTGCCGTCGAGCAGATAGTTCGAGCGGATGATCGTCGTGTTGCGCCCGACATTCCCGCCGCCGATCCAGCCTTTCTCGAGCACGGCCACCCGGTGCCGCCCATAGACTGAGGCGAGGTAGTAAGCCGTAGCCAATCCGTGCCCGCCACCGCCGATAATGACGATGTCATAGCCGGATTTCGGTTCGGGATCGCGCCAGGCCGGGCCCCAGCCGCGATGCCCGGTCAGGGCTTCCTTGATGACGCGAAAACCTGAATAGCGCATGCGGTTCGGACTCCTTCGCGGGCATCTTGCGCCAGATACGCTTGTTTTGTCCCGGTGAAACCCGACCCGCGCTCAGGCAAATCGGACATCGCGTGCAAAAAGATCGGGAATTCCACGTGGCCCTCAATCCCTCGAAGGCATGTCTTCGGACGCGAGCAGCCGGTCGGCAATGGCCATGGTATCGTCCAGATGCCCTTCTACGGCGGCCCGCGCTGCTCCGGGATCACCGGCAGCAATCGCGGCGCAGATCCGTGCCATATGGTCAGGGCCAGGACGGACGCGGTCTTTCGCGGTCAGGGTCAGCATGCGGAGGCGACTGATACGCCCGTTCAGGCGCTGCACGACCTCCCAGGCGACATTGTGTCCGGCCCCGTCAAAGATCTCGGCATAAAAGGCGGAGCTTGTTCGGAAGACCTCTCCGGGGCTGGTTTCTGCAACGCCTTGTGTCAACCGGTCCAGCGCCGCCTGCAAGCGGGTGATCCGTTCGGGCGTGATCCTGCGGGCGCAATTCTCGGCGGCGGCGGTCTCCAGCGCGCGGCGGATGTCGTAGATTTGGCGCGCGTCGTCTCGGTTCATCCGGGCCACGATGGGGCCGCGCCCGGGCAGGATCTCGACCAGACCTTCTGCCTCCAGATAGCGGATCGTCTCGCGTACGACGGTGCGGCTTACCCCGAGCTGGTCGCAGAGCGGGCGTTCAACCAGCCGCTGTCCGGGCTCGAACAGGCCTTCGATGATGGCGTCGCGCATACGCTCCTGCACCAGATCCCGCAGGGTCGCGGGCGGATGGTCGATCTTGCTGAGGGCGGCTTTCGGCATGGGGGCAGAATAAGGGGGCGTCCGGAGTCGGGCAAGATCTGATTGACATACGGTATGATGGTATACCAAATTTCAGCCACCGAATCCGAAAAGGCGAGACCATGGCGGCGGACATCCGAAAAACGCTTCTGCATGTTGAGACCACCCTGATCGAGGGCGGCAAAGCGGCGGAAACCCCGCTGACCCTGATCGCGGCGGTCGCGGTGATCCGGAACCCTTGGGCGGGAATGGACTTCGTCGAGAACTTGCGCCCGGCCATCACCGCCTGTGCCCCGGGTCTTGGCGCGTTGCTGACGGATATGATCCTTGAGGCGGCCGGAGGCGGCGACAAGGTCGAGGGCTATGGCAAGGCTGCGATTGTTGGTGTCAATGGTGAGATTGAGCATGGCTCGGCCCTGATCCACACTCTGCGCTTCGGCAATCACTACCGTGAGGCCGTGGGCGCGAAGTCATATCTTGCCTTCACCAATACGCGCGGTCCGGCCAATGCGTCCCTGCAAATTCCTTTGATGGACAAGAATGATGGCGGGCGCCGGAGTCACTACCTGACCATTCAGCTGGCGATCTCGGACGCGCCCGCGCCCGATGAAATCGTCATTGCGCTGGGTGCTTCCATCGGCGGGCGGCCCCATCACCGGATTGGCGACCGCTATCAGGACCTTAAAGAGCTTGGCCATGATGTCGACAACCCTGCAGCAGTTTGAGGGGGCTGGTCAGGTCGGCTTTCGCGAGCAGGGGCAAGGCGCGCCCCTGGTCCTGCTCCATGGGGTGGGCATGCAATCGGCGGCCTGGGCCCCTCAAATCGCGGCGCTGTCCCGGTCGCATCGGGTGATCGCGCTGGATCTGCCCGGCCATGGCGGCACTTCGGCTCTGTATGGAACGCCGCGCCTGCCCGACTTCGTGCGCTGGCTGGAACAAGTTCTGACGGCGCTGGCCCCGGGGCCCGTTAGCCTTGCGGGGCATTCCATGGGTGCGCTGATCGCGGCGGGATACGCCGTCACCCGACCCGGCGCGGTACGCCGCGTCGCCCTTTTGAACGGAGCCTATCGCAGAGACCCCACCGCGAGGCAGGCGGTAATCGACCGTGCCGCGCAGATCCGCGCCGGAAAGATGGAGATCGACACCCCGCTTGATCGGTGGTTCGGGCAGGACACGGGCACGGATGAGGTCCGCGCGCAGGTTCGCGCGTGGCTCACCGGAGTGGATCACAAGGGCTATGGAGATGCTTACGAGGCCTTTGCCGAAGGCGATGCGACCTATGCCGATCAACTGCGCGAGTATCCCGGACCGTTCCTGGCCCTGACCGGCGAGCACGACCCGAACTCTACCCCGGCCATGTCGCGTGCCATGGCCCAGGCCGCGCCGCAGGGCCAGGCCGTGATCATTTCGGGCGCACGGCACATGGCCAATCTCACCGCGCCGGAGGCCGTGAACGCGGCCCTGTCCGACTGGTTGACCGAGTGCGGCGAGACGAGGCGCCGGGCATGAGTGGATTTGACCCCAACGAACTGCGAAAGGCCTTTGGTACGTTCCTGACCGGCGTCACCGTGGTCACGGCTCAGGATACACAGGGCGCGCCGCTTGGCTTTACGGCGAACTCTTTCACCTCCGTGTCACTGGACCCGCCACTGGTGCTGGTCTGTCTTGCGAACAGGTCCGCGAATTTCGACGCTTTTACCCGGGCCGGTGGGTTTGCGGTGAACATCCTTGGCGAACATCAGATGGCTCTGTCCAACACCTTTGCCCGCCCGGCGGAGGACCGGTTTGCCGATGTGGACTGGGCCCCGGGACCCCATGGCGCTCCGATTCTGGACGGGGTTTCAGCCTGGTTCGACTGCGCCCGCTTCAAGACTGTGGAGGCTGGAGACCACGTAATCCTGATCGGTGAGATCCGGGCCTTCGACCATGTCCCCACGCCGGGGCTGGGCTATGCGCGCGGAGCCTATGTGACCCCTGCCGCTGAGGCCGAAGCGCTGACTCCGCGCCGGGATATGGTGGTTTCCGCGCTGATCGAGCAGGACGGCAAGATCCTGCTGCAGGATGCGGGCGATGGCAGCCTGTCTCTGCCAGCCAGTGACGATGTCTCGGAGGGGGTGCATGCGGCGCTGGACCGTTTGATCGGCGAGACCGGGCTGCAGGCGGAGCCGGGCTTTATCTACGCCGTCTACCAGGACGCACGCATGGGGCGGCACCACGTTTCCTTCCTCTGTCCGGCGGGGGCGGGGGTCCCGCGACGGGGGGTCTTCACAGTGCTGAACCCCTCGACGCTGATGGATGTGGCGGACCCGGCGACCTGCACCATGTTGGAACGTTTCGCTGAAGAGAGCCGCCTTGGGGATTTCGGCGTGTATTATGGCAATGAGGTGACCGGCGAGGTCAGGCCCCGCGAGACAGGAGGCGCGCGTTCAACATGAAGTTTTCCCTGTTTGTCCATATGGAGCGGATCTCTGAGGATCAGGACCAGAAGCAGCTCTATGATGAGTTCGTCGCGCTCTGTAAGATTGCGGATGCGGGCGGGATGCACGCGGTCTGGACGGGTGAGCATCACGGGATGAATTTTACCATGGCGCCCAATCCGTTCCTGAATCTTGTCGATGTGGCCCGCCAGACCAAGCATGTGCGCCTCGGAACCGGGACGGTGATCGCGCCTTTCTGGCATCCGATCCGGCTGGCGGGCGAGGCGGCGATGACGGATATCATCACCGAAGGGCGCCTCGATCTCGGCATCGCGCGGGGGGCTTACAGTTTTGAGTATGAGCGGATGATGCCCGGCCTCGATGCCTGGGAGGCGGGGCAGCGCATGCGTGAGCTGGTGCCCGCGGTCCAAAAGCTCTGGCAGGGCGACTATACCCATGAGGGCGCGTTCTTTGCTTTCCCCAAAACCACCTCCGCCCCGCAACCCCTGCAACCCGGCGGTCCGCCGATCTGGGTCGCGGCGCGGGATCCCAACAGCCATGAGTTTGCCGTTGCCAATGGCTGTAACGTGCAGGTCACGCCCCTCTGGAATGGCGATGACGAAGTTGCCGACCTCATGGCGAAGTTTCAGGCGGCCTGCGCAAAGCATCCCACGACCCCTCGGCCCAAGATTATGTTGCTGCGCCACACCTACGTGGCCGAGGATGCTGCAGACGTGTCCGAGGCGGCGATCGAGCTCAATAGGTTCTATTGCTATTTCGGCGCGTGGTTCATGAACAAGCGCGAGATTCATCAAGGTCTGATCGACCCGCTCAGCGAGGATGAAATCGCCGCGCACCCCTTCTATTCGCCGGAAAACATGGAGCGGGATCTGGTGATCGGAACCTCCGGCGCCGTCATCGACCGACTGCGCAAGAGCGCTGATCTCGGCTACGATGAATACGCCTTCTGGGTGGATTCCAGCATGAGTTTCGAGCGCAAGAAAGCCTCGCTCGAGCGGTTCATCTCGGATGTGATGCCCGCGTTCCAATAAGGTTGGTCAAGATGCAGCAGTTCCAGCACTATATCGATGGCCGATTTCCGGAGGCGGATACGCAATTCGAAAGCCTTGATCCCGCCACGGGCCGCCCTTGGGCGCAGATGCCCGAGGCCAGCATCGCGGATGTGGACGCGGCAGTGGAGGCTGCGGAGCGGAGCTTTCTATCGGCAGAGTGGGCCGGGATGACGGCGACCGCGCGGGGCAAGCTGCTCTTGCGGCTTGCGGATCTGATTGCGGAACATGCGGGGCGTCTGGCCGAGCTGGAAACCCGCGACACGGGCAAGATCATCCGCGAGACCTCGGCCCAGATCGCCTATGTCGCGGATTTCTATCGCTACTATGCCGGGCTGGCGGACAAGATCGAAGGCGCGCATCTGCCCATCGACAAACCGGATATGGAGGTCTGGCTGCGGCGCGAACCTGTGGGTGTCGTCGCGGCCATTGTGCCGTGGAATTCCCAGCTTTTTCTCTCGGCGGTGAAGATCGGTCCGGCGCTGGCGGCGGGGTGTACCGTGGTGCTCAAGGCTTCCGAGGACGGGCCCGCGCCCATGCTCGAATTTGCCCGGCTCTTCGATCAGGCGGGGTTTCCGAAGGGTGTTCTGAACGTGATAACTGGCGGGCCAGAGGTTGGTGCACGGCTCAGCAGCCATCCCAAGGTTGCCCATGTGGCCTTCACCGGTGGACCCGATACCGCGCGCCATATCATCCGGAACTCGGCAGAGAACCTTGCGTCCACTTCGCTGGAACTGGGCGGCAAGTCTCCCTTTATCGTCTTCGAAGATGCGGATCTCGAAAGCGCCGCGAATGCTCAGGTCTCGGGCATCTTCGCGGCCTCAGGGCAGAGCTGTGTTGCAGGCTCCCGGCTGGTCGTACAGGCCTCGATCAAGGAGGACTTCCTCGCGCGGCTCACGGCCAAGGCCGAGGCCGTGGTAATCGGCCCGCCCGGCGAGATGGCGACCGAGGTTGGCCCGCTTTGCACGGCGCGGCAACGGGACGGGATCACCGCCCTGACCAACCGCGCAGTACAACAGGGTGCCCGGCTGGTGACCGGAGGGCAGCCGTTGGACCGGGACGGGTACTTTTTTCCGCCGACCGTTCTGGATTGTTCCGATGCGCGCGCTGCGGACAGCCTTGTGGAGGAGTTCTTTGGTCCGGTCCTTTCGGTCGTCTCCTTTGAGACCGAGGCGGAGGCCATCGCCATCGCCAATGACACAAGCTACGGGTTGGCTTCGGGCCTGTTCACCCAGAACCTGACCCGGGCCCATCGTATGATCCGGGCAATCCGGGCCGGGATTGTCTGGGTCAACACCTACCGCGCGGTGAGCCCCATCGCGCCCTTCGGCGGACACGGGCTCTCGGGCCATGGGCGCGAAGGCGGGCTGCAGGCCGCCCTAGACTACACCAAGGTCAAATCGGTCTGGCTACGCACAAGCGACGACCCGATCCCGGACCCGTTCGTCATGCGCTGACCCGCCGCCGTCACAGAGGCAGGGCGATGCCATCCGGCACGTTCTGATAGCAAACCGGGCGCAGGAAGCGCCGGATCGACAGGGTTCCGACACTCGTCGCCCCGAAATTCGTGGACGCCGGGTAAGGGCCGCCATGAACCATGCTGTCGGCGACCTCCACTCCGGTCGGAAAACCGTTGAAGAGCACGCGCCCGGCCTTTCGCTCCAGAACCTGCAGCAATGCACTGGCGGCGGGGATGTCCCCGGCCTCCGCGTGCAGCGTTGCGGTCAGCTGGCCCTCCAGCCCCTTGGCAAGCGCGGCGTAGTCCTCGGCCCTGTCGGCCAGGACGATCACGCCGAGCGGGCCGAAAACCTCGTGCGCGAGGGCCGGGTTGGTGCGGAAGTCCTTGGCGGAGACACGGTAGAGCGCGGCGCGCACCTGCCGCCCGCTCGTGCCATCCGCCACCAGTGTGTCGACCCCGTCCGCCCCGGTGATCCGGTCCCGACCGTTGCGGAACGCGGCCGCGATCCCGTCGGTGAGCATGGTCTGGGCACCGACCTCTGCGAGGGCAGCGGTCGCGGCAGCGATAAATGCCTCGGCGGCCTCACCCTTGGGCAGGATGGCCAGTCCCGGATTTGTGCAGAATTGGCCTGCCCCCATGGTCAGGGACCCGGCCCAGCCTTGGGCAATCTCCGTTCCGCGTGCTGCCAGTGCACCGGGCATCAGGAACATCGGATTCACCGAGCCTAGCTCACCGAAGAACGGGATCGGTTCAGGGCGTGCCGCGCAGAGATCAAACAGCGCCCGCCCCCCGCGCAGGGACCCGGTGAAGCCCACGGCCTTGATCCACGGGTTCTGGACAAGTGCGGCCCCGACAGCATTGCCTCCATCCTGCACGAAGCTGAACACCCCTGGATGCAGGTCGTGACTGCGCTGGGCCGCATCGATTGCTTCGGCCACGATCTCTCCGGTGCCGGGATGGGCCGGGTGACCCTTGACCACCACCGGACAGCCCGCCGCGAGCGCCGCCGCCGTGTCCCCACCCGCTGTGGAAAAGGCGAGAGGGAAGTTCGAAGCCCCGAACACAGCGACCGGGCCAATGGGGCGTTGGATCATCTGCAGATCCGGGCGGGGCAGGGGCGCGCGGTCCGGCAGGGCCGCGTCATGGCGATGATCGAGGTAATCCCCCGTGCGGATATGCTCGGCAAAGAGCCGCAATTGCCCGATCGTCCGGCCCCGCTCGCCGTTCAGACGCGCGTCCGGCAAGCCGGTTTCGGCACAGCCTATTTCGGTAATCTGCATGGCGCGGGCCTCTATCTCATCGGCGATACTGTCGAGAAAGGCTGCCCGCGCACTCCGAGTGGTATAGCCATAGCTCCAGAATGCCTCCTCTGCGGCGGTACAGGCGGCCGCCACCAGCGCTGGGCTGCCGGCGGCGTAGCTCTTCGGAGCACCATGGGCGGGGGTTGAGAGGAACCTGCTCTCCCCTTCCATCCATGTTCCGGCAATCAGGCTCAGTCCATCCATGTCCTTGGTCCTCAAATCAGCCCGCGCGCGGCGAGGTTTTTCATCAATGCGCTCGTCCCGAAGGTCCAGGGCGGGCACTCCGGAGAGAGCCGCACCGTGTTGGACAGCATGCCGAGCAGGGGGGCCGAGATCTCGACGCGATCTCCGATCTTGTGGGTGAAGCCGCCACCGGGCGTGTCGCGATCCTGGGTTGGGGCGAAGAGGGTGCCGAGCATCAGGAAGAAGCCATCCGGGTATTGGTGATGGGGGCCGCAGGTCTGAGCCACGAGATCCTCGGGGTCCCGGCTGATCTCGGCCATGGAACTGCGTCCGTTCAGGACAAACCCGTCCGGGCCCGTGACCGTAAGAGTTAGGTCCACTTGCCGCACGTCGTCGAGGTCAAACCCCTCGTCAAAGAGGCGCAGCATGGGACCGATCGCACAGGACGCATTGTTGTCCTTTGCCTTGCCCAACAGGAGGGCCGAACGCCCCTCCACATCGCGCAGGTTGACATCATTGCCCAGGGTCGCGCCCTTGATCCGCGCTTTGCTGTCCACGGCGAGCACGATCTCGGGCTCCGGGTTGTTCCAGGTCGAGACCGGGTGGAGCCCGATGCTGGCCCCCGCACCCACCGCTGACATGGCCTGGGACTTGGTGAAAACCTCCGCATCCGGGCCGATCCCGACTTCGAGATATTGCGACCACATCTCCTCGGCGATCAGGGCGTATTTCAGCGTCATCGCGGTCTTGGATCCAGGCACCACCGCCCGCAGACTGTCCCCGAGGATTTCGGTACAGCGCGCGCGGATCGCATCGGCCTTGGCGGGATCGCCCTTGGCCTTCTCCTCGATCACCCGCTCCAGCATGGACGAGACGAAGGTCACTCCGCAGGCCTTGATCGGTTGCAGGTCCGAGGGCGCGAGGAAATGGGGGGTGTCGGGATCGGGGGTTTCCACGGAGTTCGCTGCGATCCCGGCGAGACTGCCGAGATCTGTGCCTGGGATGGCGCGGGCGGTGGCGGCTGGATCGTCATGCTCCAGCAGCGCCTGCATGGTCGGCGTCTCGCGAGTGGTGATGTCCACAATCCGGTCGCCGCGCCTCAGGACAAGCGCCGGACCCATCGCGTCCGGTCGCCAGACACGGCCAGTGAAGGTGCCCGTTTCGGGAAGGTTCAGGGTCATGCGGGGGCTCCAAGCTCGGTAAGATGATCCAGAAGGGCGGGGGCCTGCGCGCAGGCCGCGTCAGGCAGGGACATGTGGTCCGCACCGGGCAGGATGCGCCATGCCGCGCTTGGCCCGGACCCCATCAGAGCCCCTCCGCGTAAGAATTCATGCGTCTCGCGATCGCCATTGAGGTAGAGGGTCGGCGGGTACGGTCCTTCCGGCGACAGGGAGTGCCGCGCAATCTCCGCCGGTGTCAGGGCCAGCGTCTCCTGCAGGAAGGACTGGGCCACCGGGTGCAGGTCATAGACCCCGCTCAGGGCAAGCACCCCTTGGGTTCGGGCGGCGAGATCAGGTTCCGCCATGGCCGACAAGGCCAGATGCGCGCCTGCGGAATGCCCGACGAGCACGAACCGGGCGGTGGGAAATCGGGTCCCCAGCAGACGGAGCGCGGCGGCTATGTCCGCAACAAGTTCATCGAGGCGGAAGGCAGGCATGAGCCGGTATTCGACATTCGCCACCGCCACGCCGAATGGACGGAAAGCGGGCATCATGAAGCGGTGCGTCTCTGCCTCAAGCGCGCGCCAATATCCGCCATGGAGGATCACGGTCAGCCGGGTCTCGGGGCCGTCCCCTGACATCCATTCCACCCATTGCCGGGGGTCCGGGCCGTAGGAGGCTTGCGTGGTCTGTGTCGCCTGTGTCACTGCGGCGCTCGCCTCGGCCATCCGCGCCAGCGCGCCCGCGAAATCCGGCAGGATCTCCGAGAACCTGAACTGGCTGTCCCAAAAGGCTTGCATCCTCAGTGGTCCCGCAGGGCTTCGGCCACCCGGTCATGGACCTGGAGAAGCGCGCGGTGGAGGTCAGGATTGTCCCCCCGGCTGGGGTTGAGCACGAGGCCCAGCGTAACGATCAGGCTCGCCGTCGTGTCCACGGGCACCATCAGCGTGGCGGTGCGACGGGGCATCCCCTCCTCGAAGGTGCGCAGGTCAAGCGCGCTCACGGTGCCGAGGTTCAGATCCGGTATCACGTCAAAGCTATAGCGCGGCGAGAGCCGCGTCAGCCGCGTCTCGCGCCCCAGCGAATGTGGCCCCATATGGACCTCCATGTCCTGCAGCACCGCGAGAAAGGCGGTGTGCTGGGTCATCTGACGGAGTTGCAGCAGCGTTGGCTGTGCCAACGGGGCGAGACGCCCAAGGCCGAACCCACGCAACCCCGTGCGGATCGCCGAGAGGCCGGGCAGATAGGTTCCGCTCTCGTCCCGGCGCAGAAGGCCATCCGCCTCCAGCGCGGCCACGTGGCGGTATCCGGTGCTGGCCGGCAGCCCTGCGGACTGGATCAACCCGGCTGGTGTGGCATGGGCCGCACGGTCGGGGGGCGTGACGAGGGCCTCGAACAGGTCAACGGCCCGGGCATAAGCGGTCTGTGTCATGCGGAGGCACTCCTTCGATTGGGGGTTTTCGGCCCGCGTAGAGCTGGGCCCTGGGACAGGATCGCGTCATCGGGCAGATCCCAGGCCACGTGACGCTCGGCCCAGGCATCGGCCTTGACCGAGCTGGTCTCGAGTCCGCGCGGCAGCACGATCTGAACCGGCACCTCGACCCGTTGGGGCACGGGGTTCCCACCCAGCACATCAAGCGCAAGCTCGAGCGCGCGGGCGCCCATGCTCGCGGGGTAGTCCAGCGCGGCCATGGGCACCTTGTGATGCAGGCAGAGCTTGTACATCTCGTTGAGATCTCCGCCAGTATGGGCCGGGACGGGCTGTCCAGTCTCCAGAAACCTGCGCAGGGAGCCGACGCCTTGTAGTCCGCTATCGCACCAGACCCCGTCAGGGGCGCGGCGCGCTTCGGACAACACCCTACCAATGGCTTCATAGCCGCCGCGTGCGGTCCAGTTGGTATAGCTGACATTCTCGACCCGGATGCCGGGAAACTGCGAGAACACGCCAAGAGCAGCCTGTTGGCGGCGCAGGGCCGGGCTGGTCCCTTCGAGCCCGCTCAGCATCCAGACCCTGCCCTGCCCTGCCAGATGCTCGGCCATCCAGAGCGCGCTGATCCGCCCGATCCGGTGATCCGAGGCCGTGGCGAAGCTGACCAATGATGCGCGGTCGTTGGGCCGCCGGTCCACGGCGACGATGGGCAGACCCCTGGCAGCCAGCGCGCCGAGACGGTCGCTCAGACGTCTGTCGTTCACCGAGGTGATCGAGATCAGCAGAAGGTCGATGCCAGCCGCCACCAACTCGTCGATCTGGGTATATTGCCGGGCGGGGTCGTCCTCGGCATCGAGCACCAGCAACTCTGCAATCTGCGATTGCGCGATCTTTTCGGCATAGGACAGGCTCTGCAGCATCGCACGCCGCCACGCATTGGAAGTCGAGGCGTTGGAAAACCCGATCCGATAGGGCGCGGCGCGGCTAAACCGGACGGTCTCGACCGTGCGGACAAGGGAAGGGTCCCATTCGAGGTCCGGACGCGCCTCACTGCCGCTGCGCCGGGCGGGTTGCGGGTTCACAGCGAGGGTCTTGCCAGTCTCTGCCTCCGGGGCTTCGAGCGGGGCAAAGATCATCGCGCGGGCTTTTGGGCCAAGGCGCAGAACGCCGTGATCCACCCGCTCCAGCCAACCCGCGGCGGTCATCGCCCGCAAAAGGCCAAACCCGGTCGAGCGGGTTACGCCCAGTTCCTCAAGGATGTCATGGGTGCGGCGCGGAGTGTTGGCGGTGTCGAAACCTTTCAACACCGCCGCGATCCGCTGCACATTTGATTTGTCATCCTTGGACATTGGCCCGGGTCCTCAGCTTTGCGCGCGCTTCATGTAGACGGCTGCGGCGAGGATGATCAGGGTGCCCTTGATCACCAGCTGCAGCTCGATCGAGAGCCCTAGGATGACCACGATGTTGAAGAGGGACACAAGGATCAGCGCCGCGAGAAGCACGCCGGGCACCGAGCCCTTGCCCCCCGAAAGGGCCGCGCCCCCGATCACCGCCGCCGCGATACTGTCGAGCTCATAGCCGCGCCCGGTCCAGTTATCGACGATGCCCACATAGCCCACCAGGAAGAGCCCCGCGAACGCGGCCATGACCCCGGAAATGACGAAGGCCATGATCACCAGCATCCGGGTTGGCGCGCCGGTCATGTAAGCCGCCTCGGGGCTGTCGCCATAGAGCTTCAGCCGCCGCCCGAACACCGTTCGCTCCAAGAGCCAGTGCATGGCGAAGGCCACAAGGCCAAGCGCGATGAGCGCCACCGGGATCCCGGCGATGTCGCCCGTGGCAAGCCAGCGGAACGTCTCGGGCAAGGTCCCGCCCGGCGCGCCGCCCGTATAGGCAAAGCGGATGCCTTGGAGCACGATCATCGTCGCCAACGTCGCAAGAAACGGGGTTACCTTGCGAAAGGCCACGAGATAGCCGTTCACCGCGCCGATCGCCGCGCCAAGGATCAACCCCAGGGCAAAGATCAGCGGCGTGCTGTCGATCAGCGAGGTCGAGAGCACCGCGACCGTCGCCATGATCGAGGCCACCGAAAGGTCCAGCCCCCGCACGATGATCACGATCATCTGCCCGATCACCACAAAGCCGAGCGGGGCGGCCTGGATCAGAATGTCCTTGAGGTTGGCGGGGGTCAGGAACCGCGGGCTGAGCGCCGTGGTCACCGCCCAGATCACGATCAGGAACCCGAGTAGCATCAGCAGTTCACGCCTTTGGGTCGCCCGCACCGTGTTGCGGTTGCGCGTGGCCGGGGCGGGATTGGAAGCGGTCATGCTCATGACTTGGCCTTTCCTGCAAAGAAGGAGACGGCGGCGATGATGATCACGCCCTCTGCGATCCATTGATAGAAGCTCGAGACATTCATGAAGTTCAGCACATTGGCGAGCAGGGCCAGCAGGATCACCGCTAGGGCCGTGCCCAGCACCCCGCCCTTGCCCCCGGCGAGCAGGGTACCCCCCACGATCACCGGGGTGATCGAGCGCAGATCGAACCCGACGCCTGCACGGGGATCGCCGACGCCGAACCGCCCGGTCATATACATCGCCGCCACGGCGCAGAGCAGGCCCGAGAGCGCATAGATCGCGATCTTGGTGTGCTTGACGGGCAGGCCCGAGACAGCGGCGGCGGCCTCATTGTTGCCAATCGAATAGATCCGGGTGCCGAAAGGCGTCCGCCAAAGCATGAAGCCGATAGCCAGGTAGAGGAGGATGACAAAGAGCATGCCATAGGGAACCACGCCCAGCCGCCCATAGGTGAAATCCTCGAAAAAGAGCGGGACAGAACCCGTCGGCTGCCGCGTGATCAGCAGGGCCGCTCCGGCGAGGATGGTCGACGTGCCCAGGGTCGTGATCAGCGGGTGTACGCCCACATAGGCGGTGATCGCCCCGTTGATCATGCCGATGATGACGCCGAGCGCGATCACCACGGCCATGGCCATCAGCAATGTGCCTGCCGTGTCCCCCGCGAGCGCGGCAAAGACCACGGCGAGGAAACTCAGGGCCCCGGCAAAGCTCAGATCAATGCCACCCGAGAGGATCACGATGGTCTGGGCGAGTGCGACGATGGCGAGCGCCACCATCTGATCCTGCACATTGGCGATGTTGAGCGGTGTGGCAAACCGGTCCGAAGACGTCATGCCGATGAAAAAGACGAGACCGATCAGGGCCAGAACGACCAGATGGACCGGTTGGGCGCGCGTGGCGCGGACAAGGGTGCTCATGCGGCCACTCCGTGATGGGTTGCGGTTTCTGCTGCGGCCACTGTGATGATCGCCTCTTCGGTGATCGCGTCGCCACGGAGCTCCTTGGCGAGTTCGCCGTCGCGCATCACATGCACGCGGTCGCAGAGCCCGACGATCTCGATCAGTTCCGAAGAAATCACGAGGAGCGCCATGCCCTCATCCGCCAGCTCGCGCAGGGTGCGATAGATCTCGGCCTTGGCGCCCACATCGACGCCGCGCGTGGGCTCATCGAGGATCAGGAGCTTGGGTCGGTTCTCCAGCAGCCGGGCGACCAGCACTTTCTGCTGGTTGCCACCCGAGAGGGCCGAAATCGGCAGTCCCACATGGTCCACCACCACCCCGCGCCGTTCTTTCAGGATCGCAGCGCGCCTCTCTTCATGGCCTGGGGGGATCGCGTTGTGATGCACCCCGAAACCCGGGGTCGTGGCCGCGAAATTCCGCGCGACCGAGGCGTTGAGGAAAAGCCCGTCATCCTTGCGGCTCTCGGTCAGCATGAGAATCCCTGCCTCGATGCAGCCCGCCGGGTCGCGATGGGGCATGGGCTCGCCCGCGAGCCGCACCTCGCCGCTCGCCGGGGCGGCGCCAAAGAGCGCCAGTGCCAGCTCGGTTCGCCCGGAGCCCACGAGGCCTGCAAGGCCGAGGATCTCCCCCGCATGGACGTCGAGATTGGCGGGCGGAAGGCCCGGCGCGACCACCAGATCACGCACCTCCAGCACTTTCTCGCCCGTAGTCGAAGAGGCGGCTTTGGGCGGGAAGAGGTCCCCAAGCTCGCGCCCGACCATGGCCGCAATCACGCTGTCATGGCTGTAGTCGCTGGTGGGGCCTTTCGAGGTCACGACCCCGTCTTTGATCACCGTGATATCGGTGCAAATCTCGAAAATCTCGTCGAGCCGGTGGGAGACATAGACCAGCCCCATGCCGCGTTCGCGCAGATCTTTGATGATCCGGAAGAGGTGCCGGGTCTCGTTCTGGCTGAGCACAGCCGTCGGCTCGTCGAGGATCAGGACCTTCGCCTCTGCGCGCAGGGCCTTCGCGATCTCCACCATCTGCTTGTCGGCAACCGAGAGGGTTTCCACCAGATCATCCGGGTTCAGCCGGATACCGAGATCGTCGAGCAGGGCCTGGGCCTGTGCTTTGAGCGCAGCGCGGTCGATCAGGCCAAAGCGCCCCCGTGGCTCGGCCCCGAGATAGATGTTTTCCGCGATTGAGAGCGCGCCCAGAACCGAAAACTCCTGATGCACCACGGCGATGCCGGCTGCGAGACTCTGGCGCGGGTCAGTCCATCCTGCCGGGGCGCCCTCGAACTCCACATGCCCGCCCGTGGGCGTATAGAGCCCGGTCAGAAGCTTGATCAGCGTGGATTTCCCGGCGCCGTTCTCACCACAGAGCGCCACCGCGTGGCCTCCATGAACTTCGAATTCGATCCCTTTGAGAACCTCGTTGGGTCCAAAGGATTTGTTGAGACCGCGTGCGGCCAAATAGGGCTGTCCCATGGGTCCTCCTCCCGTGGCGGGCCGGGGCGATGCGTGGCCGCCCCGGCGCGTTTGGCTTATTTGGGATAGTCCGCGCTGAAGGTGGCAGGGTCGTAATCCGCCCCGACGCCGGAGGACATGATCACCGAGCCCGGCTTGTCCATGAGCGCGTAATCGGCCACGAAGACATCCGCCCGCACCGAGGCGGTCTCATGCCCCTCGGAGACGACGACCTGTTGGTTCACCTCGATCCGCTTCGGGATGCCCTTGCCGTCGAGTACGTCAAACAGCACCTCAAAGGCCTCGGCCCCCATGGCGGGCGGGTAGTCCACGCCGATCATCGGCACGTCATTCTGCACGCTGAGCTGGTACATGGCGTTGAAGTCGCCGCCCGTGTGGGGCGGGATCGTCCCGGCGTCGTAGCCCGCCGCAAGGAAGGCCTCGATCGAGCCGGAGCCCTGCAGACCGGAATCCGCCCAGACCCCGTTGATCTCGGTTCCGTATTTCTGAATCAACGCCGACATGATGGTCTTGCCATTGGCGGGGGACCAGCTGGTGTACTGGGTCTCCAGCACTTCGAGCTCGGGGAACTGGTTGAAGACCTCCATAGCCGCCTGAATGCGTGCCTCGGCGGGGGAGGCCCCGGCCAGACCGCCAAGCATCACGACCTTGCCCTTGCCGCCAAGTTTCTCGGCTAGCCATTGAGCCGAGATCCGGCCAAGCGCCTGATCCGAGGCGGTGACAAAGCTGATGAAGTTCTCGGCGGTGGGGACAGAGCGGTCGACGAGAACCACCGGAACCCCCTGCCGCTTGGCGCGCCGGATCACCGGGTCCATGGCCTCGGCGGTGGCGGGCGAGATCAGCAGGATATCCACCCCCTGCGCGATCAGGTCCTGCACATCGGCGGCCTGCTTGCTCGGGTCGTCATTGGCATCCGTGATGATGAAACGCGACAGCTTCTCGGCATTGCGCTCGGCCGCGGCCTCGATCCCGTGCAGCATCGCGACCCGCCAGGGGTTCGAGATCGACGCGTTCGAGAAGCCGACCACGTAGGGCCCGTCCTTTTTGTAGTCCGAGGCGTCATAGATCTCGGTTGCGCCCGGGTTCCAAAGAAAGGTGCGGGGCACGCCCTGGTAGCCATCCGCCAGTGCCGAGCCTGCAAACAGCCCGAGAGTCGCGGCCATGGCCGCGGGTTTGAGAATACGCATGTTGTCCTCCCTAGCGTATTGCGAAGATGGGGTTATTCAGCAGCGCGGATCAGGCCACCGGCCTGTATCCCGGAGCGGGGGTCTTTGAACATCACCCCGTCCTTCATGATCATCGACAGGTTGTCCTGATGCTGCACGAGGCTGACATCCTTGGTGACATCGCCCTTCACGAGCAGCAGATCCGCAAGGAAGCCTTCCTTGATCTGGCCCAGATCCTCGGAACGCCCCATGAGGCTTTGCCCCACCGTGGTGGCGCATTTCAGAGCCTCGATTGGGTCATAGCCAAAGTACCGGACGAAATGCTCGATATCCCGGGCGTTCTGGCCCATGGGCGTGACGGCAAACCCGTAGTCGCCGCCGACCACCACGCGGATGCCCCGCTTGCGGATCTCGTGATAGGTGGCGCAGGTCGCGTCGAACTTGCGGAAAAGATGCAGCTCCTCGGCGACCTCCTTGGTGATGCCTGCGGGCTCCCCCTCCTTGGTGGAGTTGTGCACGAGGCCAAAGGCCGGGCCGACCCAGATCCGGTCCTTGGCCTCCTCCAGCATGTCGAGCGCCTCTTCATCGGCGAAGTCGCAGTGATAGATGCAATCGACCCCGGCGCGGATGGCGCGCTTGACGCTTTCGGAAGATCGCGCATGGGCGGCGACCTTCTTGTCGAACGCATGAGCGACGCGGACAAAAGCCTCGAGCTCTTCGGGTTCGGTCGGGGTGATCTCTGCCCGGGCGTGGCTGACGAATTCGTCTCCCGAGATGTTGATCTTCATGATGTCGACGCCGTCGCGCACGCATTCGCGGGCCACACGACGCATCTCGTCCGGACCATCGGCGATCAGGCCAAAGCTTTCCTGATGTATTTGGCGCTTGCGCTCGTCGCCGAGCCCGGCGGTGGTGGTCACCTCGGGGCTGCCGGCCATCATGCGGGGCCCGTCCAGCAGCCCGGAATTGATTGCATCCCGTGCCACCACCCCGAGCATGGGTTTGGCGGAGGCCGCCTCAAAAATCGATGTGAAGCCATGGCTCAGCAGCAGGCGCAGGTTCTGTGCCGTGAGAAGCATATGCTCCTCATTCGACAGAAGGCCTAGCTCTGGCGGCTCGTTGATCCCGGTGAAGCTTGGGTGGCAATGGCCTTCGACCATGCCGGGCATCAGCGTATGGCCGGTGCCATCGATGACCGTGCCCTGCAGCTCGGCCGGGCCGTCCGAGCCCTTGGCGACTTCGGTGATCCGGTTACCGTCGATGGTGACCGTGGCCGCATAGGCCGCGTCCGACACGCCGTCCCAGACAGACGCACCGGTGATGGTGATCTTTGACATGATGTCCTCCCTGCCGCGTCTCTCCTCAGGTGCGGCTGGAGGTCAGTGAAGCGGGTGGAATAGCATCCGGGGAGGGGGGAACGAGGTATTTAGATCCATATATTGGACTTGTCCATATTAAGGGAGATGTGCAGACCCACTGTTTGCCATCTGGGATCGGCAGGGCCGTAAAAAGCCCGGCTCAGGCGGTCCTGAACCGGGCTTGGGGTCTGTTAAACGGGGCGGTTCAGTTCGGAGCCGAGGCCCGGTTCTGATCCGACGCATCGCCATTGGGCGTGATGTCCACGACCTCGGGCAGGATCGGATCTTCGATCTCCGGTTCGTCTTCGGCGCTCTTGTCTTCAATGGCGCCCACGATCAGGGGCAGCATGCCCGACGAATTCGAGAGCACGATCTCCGACTGCGGCGGTTCCACCCACGCCAGGGTGTCCAGCGCGCCACAATTCTCGCACACGGCCACCCAGGTTGCGTGAATGTGGTTGCACACGCTGCAGGTCCATTGCGGCCCACGGGGCGCGGTCACCGCTTTGGCGAGCCATGCGCGCACGATCGCATCCTCGGACCCTTCGCCTTTTTCCACAGCCGCCATGATGGTTAGGGAGCGCACGGTCGGCGCGCTCTCGTAGAGATCACCAAGCGCTTTTCGGGCTGCTGGGAAATCCTCGGCCGCAATGAACAGCTCGGCCATCATCAGGCGAGATTCCACGTGGTTCGGATTGGGCTTGATCAGGGCCTGGAACCGCTTGATGCGCTCGCTGGCGGTCTCATCCGGGGCAATCTCGGCATAGGCCTCGGCCAGCTCCGGATGGGGGTTTAGCTCCCAGGCGCGCTTGATCAGCTTGACCGCCTGACGGGGCTTTCCGGCGCGCATGGCGACCTTGGCGGCCAGCGCGGCTGCAGGCACGAGGCCCGGTGCCATCCGGTTGGCGTCGTTGATTAGCGCTTCGCCCAGCTCGGTCTTGTTCGCGTTCATGGCGTCCATACCCTCGCTGAGGGCCAGAACCGCATCGCGGCGCTTGAAGACATCCCGCGGTAGGTCGCCGCTTTTGACCTTGGCGGCGAGGGTCTTGCGTGCACCGCCCCAGTCGCCGTCCTTGGCCTGCAGGCGCAGCAATGTGTCCTGCACCTCCGTATGGCGCGGCTTGAGCGAGAAGGCCTTCTCGGCCAGCGCCATCGCGGTCTCATCATCTCCATCGGCAAGACGCTGGCTCAGAAGCCCGCGTACACCTGCGAACTTGGTCCGCTCGTCGGTCAGCATGGTCTTGTAGGTCTCGGCAGCCTTGGCACGATCCCCGGACAGCTCTGCCGCCTGCGCCGTGAGGAGGCTGGTCAGATCCGGGCGTCCAAGATAGCGCTCGGCCCGCGCGGCCTTGGCCATTGCGACGCGGCCTTCACCGGCTCCGAGGGCCATCATGCCCTGGGCCAGCGCCTCAAAGCCCTTGCGCTCCCGCCCTCGGGAGAAATAGCGCGACACGGCGGTCTCGTCGCCATTGAGGAACTTCAGGGTTGCGAGCAGAAGTCCCGCCGCCTTGAAGAGCAGCCACGCCGAGAGCAGCAGGAGCAGCATCAGCACCACCGCCGCAACCGGCGACAGGGTGAACTCGGTCGAGGCGACGGCGATGCGCACTTGCTCGCCGGTATCCATCAGGAATGTGGCGCCAAAGGTGAGCGCCGCGACCATCGCGACGAAAATCAGGATCTTGATAAGTGACCAAAGCATCGGGGCGCCCTCAGTTCGAGTTGATTTCAGTGGCGAACGCATCCAGTGCGGCGATCGCGTCGACCCGGGCCTGTGCAGCACCGATCCAGGCCCCCATGGCGGCTTGCCCCTCGGCAGGCAGCGCGGCGATTTCGGCCAGGGCGGCCTCAAGCTGTCCGGAATTCACAGCTTCCTGTGCCCGGGACAGGACCGCGTCCGGGTCATCTCCTTCGCGCGCCTCGAGGGAGCGCGCGCCCACCTGCGCCCGCAGGAACGCAAATACCCGATCCTGAGGCGCGTCCCCGACGGTCGCCTTGAGCGAATCCGCGAGACCCGCTCGTGCGGCGGCAGGGAATTGCCGTTGCAGATCGAGCAGGGTTTCGACCCCGCTATCGGCCACGGTCGTCAGCGCGTCCGGAACCGCTACGGTGATCCCGTCCACGGCCCCGGCAAAGCTGGAGCCATTCTCGAGCGCGGCTGCGAGATTCGACACGAAGGCACGATTGGAGGCCTCGTCCACCGCCGATTGTGTTTCGCTCTGCAAGGCACCGGCCTGGGTCCGGACTGCTTCCATCTCGGCCTGCGCGGCTTCCATCTGCGCCTGCGCCGCTGCGGCAGCCTCGGCCAGTTGCGCCTGCATGGCGGCGTTAGCTTCCTGCTGCTGGGCGAGGGTGGCTTGCAAGGCGACCATGGCCGCGCTGTCGGCGGTCTCTGTGCCCTCGGGCAGGGCGGCAATCGCGGCCATCTGCTCTTCGAGGTTCGAGATCAGGCCGGTCTGCGCTGAAATCTCCGATTGCAGCGTCCCAAGCTCGCCCTGAAGCGTACCGATCTGGTTGGCGACATCGCTGACGGTGCCTTCGACGCTCTCGACCGCGCCAGCGATGGCATCGACGCGGGGATCCTCGGACGGGGCGGCTGCGACGGTGGCCATCTCGCTTTGCAAGGCCGCGATGCTGGATTCCAGCCCGCCGATCTTGGCGATCTCGGCCGAGTTGTCCTCGGTGCCGATGATGCCTTCACCCACGAGGTAATAGCACAGGCCAAAGCCCAGGCCGGCGGCGACAACACCTCCGAGGAACGGTCCCATGAAACCGCCCTTCTTTTGCACCACGACCGGCGCAGGCTGCGGTGCAGGTTCGGCGGGAGCCGCGCTGATGGGTTCGGGCTCGGGTTCAGGTTGTGGTTCGGGCTCGATTGCCTCGGGCGTGTCCGCAGGATTCTCCGTATCCAGGTCGGTGTCCCCATCCTGCGCCGCTTCCTCGGCGGGGGTCTCATCGCCGGACACATCATCGGTGAAATCTTCGTCCGACACGGTCTCCTCGGTGGCGCCAGCGGTGTCTTCCGCCGCAGTTTCGGCCTCGGGCGCGTCGGTTTCAGGGGCCTCTTCGGCGGTCTCTGCCGTGTCGTCATCTGCAGCCGCTTCGTCCGGTTGCTCGTCGAGGATCTCGGCGTCTTCGATCACCTCGTCGGGCTTTGGAGTTGCCTCGGCGTCGAGACTATCGGGGGCTTGATCAGTGTCGGATACCTGGTCCTCGGGTGTTTCGTTCGGGGTTTTTGGATCTGACACGGACAACATCCTTCCAAGAATTCACGGAGCCATGCGCCCGAATCCTCTTTCCGACCGCACCGTCTGCCAGACTAGCCAGAGGACCTGCCTGTCTCAAGGCGATTGCCCGCCCCATAGACCAAAAGAGCAGCCCGCATTGCCGCAGCTGTTGGTGTTTTCAGCGTCTCGACACCCGCATAAGCAGACCCGTCCAGCGCGCGTGCAACTGCAGTGCTCATCGCAAGGAGCTGCGCCTCGGGTGCTTCGGGACATTCCGCCGCGAAAAGTGAGGCTGTGCGGGGTGAAAAGAGCGGCACAAGGCATGGCCCGGCCAGAGCCGTGCGCGCGGCTTCGGACAGGGGGCAGGGCACCTGATCATAGGCGATGCAGTCCTGTGCATCCTTACCCGCTGCACGCAGGCGTTGCGCGATCTCGCCTCGGGCATGGGCACCGCGAATATGCTGGAAAGGCCCGGGCATTTGCAGGGCAAGGGCCAGAAGGTCCTCCGCCGTGCCCTCGGCCGAGAGCGCGTCGAACCCTGCAGCGCGCGCCAACTCCGCCGTCCGCGCTCCGACACAAAGCGCGGTCTGCTGCGGGGGGTCGGAAGATACAGGATAGCTCGCTACACCGTTGGCAGAGGTGAAGATCAGGGTGACATCCCGGGTCGCCGGGCGGATCCCATCCCTTTGCTCAATGCGCAACAGAGGGGTGACCACCGGGGCAAGCGGGGCGGGCAGTGTGGCGGCAAAGGCCTCGGCCTGCGCGCGGGGGCGCGTCAGCAGAACAGGGAGAGGCGGTTGTCTGACCATGGTCCCGGTGGTAGCTGCGGGGCAACGAAGGCGCAACCGAGGCAGGCCATGTCGGCGACCACCCTGACCGTTCTGGGCATAGAAAGCAGCTGTGATGACACTGCGGCGGCGGTGCTGCGCGGGCCCGAGGTGCTGTCCTCGGTGGTTTACGGGCAGACCGCGCTCCATGCGGAGTTCGGTGGCGTGGTGCCCGAGATCGCCGCGCGGGCCCATGTTGAAAAGCTCGATATCGCGGTGCAGGGGGCGTTGAACGCGGCAGATGTGTCGCTTGACGCACTGGATGCGATCGCCGTGACCGCGGGGCCGGGACTGATCGGAGGGGTCCTGTCGGGCGTGATGCTGGCGAAGGGGCTTTCGGCGGCCTCGGGCGTGCCTCTGGTGGGGGTGAACCATCTGGCGGGTCACGCACTGACCCCACGTTTCACCGATGATCTGGCCTTTCCCTATCTCATGCTGCTCGTCTCCGGGGGGCATTGCCAGTTCCTGCGGGTCGAGAGCGCGGAGCGGTTCCACCGGCTCGGCGGCACCATCGATGACGCGCCTGGCGAGGCGTTCGACAAGACCGCCAAGCTGCTTGGCCTGCCGCAGCCCGGTGGTCCGGCCGTCGAGGCCGAGGCGAAAAATGGCGACCCCAAGCGGTTTGCCTTTCCACGCCCGCTGCTGGATCGGGCTGGCTGCGATATGTCTTTTTCGGGCCTCAAGACCGCTCTTTTGCGGGCGCGGGATGCGGTGGTGGCCGAGCATGGCGGTCTGCGACCGGCGGATCGCGCCGATCTCTGCGCCGGGTTTCAGGCGGCGGTGTGCGATGTGCTGGTCGAGAAATCCCGGCGTGCGCTGGAAAGCTGCAACGGGCTCACGGGGTTTGCCGTTGCAGGCGGGGTCGCCGCAAATAAAGCCGTGCGCACAGGGCTGCAGGCCTTGGCCGAGGCCGAGACCCTGCCCTTCGTGGCACCACCTTTGCGGTTTTGCACGGATAATGCAGCGATGATCGCCTGGGCGGGACAGGAGGCCTTTGCTGCGGGTTATCGCTCTGACATGACCCTTGCTGCCCGTCCGCGCTGGCCGCTGGATGACCGGCAACCGGCTTTGCTTGGTTCGGGTAAAAAAGGGGCCAAGGCATGAGCGCTTCCATTGATGTCATGGGGGCAGGCGCCTTTGGGTCCGCGCTGGCCATCGCGCTGGCCCGGGGCGGGCGGGAAGTACGGCTCTGGTGCCGCGATCCGGCGCAGGCGGCGGCGATGGAACGGGACCGCACGGTGCCACGGCTGCCCGGCGTTGCCCTGCCGGAGGATATTGCGGTGACGGCGGACGCCGCCGAGATGACCGCGCCGATCCGCCTCCTCGCCGTACCCATGCAGGCGCTGGGCGGTCATCTGGCGGAGCATTGCCCGCCCCCGGCCACAGCCATGATTGCCTGCTGCAAGGGGATTGATCTGGCCACGCGGCAGGGGCCCTCGGCGCTGATTGCTGCTCAGGTGCCTCAGGCAGTACCGGCCGTTCTGACCGGGCCGAGTTTTGCGGCCGATATCGCCCGAGGACTGCCCACGGCCCTAACTCTGGCCTGTGCCGAGACGACCCGCGCAGAGGCACTGCAAACGGCGCTGTCCACCGAGACCCTACGGCTCTATCGCAGTGCAGATCCCATCGGGGCCGAGCTGGGCGGAGCATTGAAGAACGTGGTGGCCATCGCCGCCGGGCTCGTGATGGGTGCCGGGCTGGGCGAGAGTGCGCGCGCGGCTCTCATGACCCGGGGCTATGTGGAGATGCAGCGTCTCGCCAGGCATCTGGGCGCGCAGCCCACCACGCTGGCCGGCCTGTCGGGCTTTGGTGATATGGTACTGACGGCCACCTCGACCCAATCGCGGAACTTCGCCTTTGGCGAGGCCCTGGGCGCTGGGCACCGTCCCAAGGACGGGATCACGGTTGAGGGACGCGCCACGGCCCAGGCGGTGGCGGGGATCGCCGCTGCCGAAGGTCTCGACATGCCGATCTGCACGATGGTATCCGCTGTGATCGACGAAACCCTGACCATAGAGCAGGCAATGGGCGCCCTGATGTCCCGCGACCTGCGAGAGGAATGACATGCTGGTTGCCCTGATCGCCATAGACAAACCCGGATCGCTTGAGCTGCGGAAGGCCAACCGCGAGGCACATGTCGCCTATCTCAAGGCGTCGGATGCCGTGCAGCAGGCCGGACCCTTTCTGTCCAATACTGGCGAGATGTGCGGCTCGCTGATAATCCTCGAGGTTGCGGACATGGAGGCCGCGCAGGCCTTTGCCGCGGGCGATCCTTATTGCAAAGCCGGGCTGTTTGAGAGTGTCGAGCTGCGCCACTGGAACCGGGTCATCGGCTGATGCGCTACTGGCTGTTCAAATCAGAGCCGTCGGTCTGGTCCTGGGACATGCAGGTGGCCAAGGGCGCGGCGGGCGAGGAATGGGACGGCGTGCGCAACTACCAAGCGCGGAACTTCATGCGCGAGATGGCGCTGGGCGACCGGGGGTTCTTCTATCACAGCCAGAAGGACAAGGCGGTTGTCGGCACGGTGGAGGTCTCGGCCGAGGCCCATCCCGACAGAACCACCGAGGACGACCGCTGGGAATGTGTGGACATCCGAGCGCTGGAGCCGTTCGCCCGCCCCGTAACCCTAGATGAGATCAAGGCCGAACCCCGTCTGGCCGAGATGGTTCTGGTGCGAAACTCGCGCCTTTCTGTGCAGCCGGTCAGCGCTGCGGAATGGGCGCTGATTTGCGAAATGGGAGGGCTTGCCCCCTGATTTCCAAAGGAAGTCGGCTTTTTCGTGCAGGTTTGTCGCAGTCTTGATGGAATCCGTGGCGGGCCCGGGGGTGGGCCCCTATTGTAAAGGGAACGCGGACTGGTCGGCCTCGCAGTTCCGTGACTGACCAAGAGGCGGCATGCGCCGTTTCGGACTTGATGTGACAGCCAGAAAAGCGTCGTCTTTTCGAGCAGGAGGACCGTTACATGATCCCAGAGATTGGCAACTTTGCCCTGATGCTCGCCCTGGCGGCCGCCTTGGTCCAAAGCGTGCTGCCCATGGCGGGCGCGGCGCGGCGCAATGTGATCTGGATGCAGTCAGCGGTGACCACCGCGTTGATCCAATGCGGTTTGCTGGTGGTGGCCTTTGCCGCTCTGATGCGGTCCTTCATCGTCAGCGATTTCACCGTTGTAAACGTGGTCGCGAATTCCCATTCCCTGAAACCGATGCTCTACAAGGTGGCGGCGACCTGGGGCTCTCATGAGGGCTCGCTCCTCCTCTGGGTGCTGATCCTCGCGATCTTCGGAGCGGGGGTTGCGCTTCTGGGGCGCAATATCCCAGCGGAGCTGCGGGCGCGGACCCTCTCGGTGCAGGCATGGATCAGTGTCGGCTTTTTGTCCTTCATGATCTTCACCTCGAACCCGTTTGACCGGATGTTCCCGGCACCGCTCAATGGCAATGACCTCAACCCGCTCCTGCAGGATATCGGTCTCGCACTGCATCCGCCGCTTCTCTATCTCGGCTATGTCGGGTTCTCGATTGTCTTCTCTTTCGCCGTTGCCGCCTTGATCGAAGGCCGCGTTGATCCTGCCTGGGCGCGCTGGGTGCGGCCCTGGACCCTCGCGGCCTGGGTGAGCCTGACGGGTGGGATCGCGCTTGGCTCCTGGTGGGCCTATTACGAGTTGGGCTGGGGCGGCTGGTGGTTCTGGGACCCGGTGGAGAATGTCTCCTTCATGCCCTGGCTTTTGGGCACGGCGCTGCTGCACTCGGCCATTGTCACCGAGAAGCGTGATACGTTCAAAAGCTGGACGATCCTGCTGGCGATCCTGACCTTCTCGCTGTCTCTGCTGGGGACCTTTATCGTCCGCTCGGGGCTGCTGACTTCGGTCCATGCCTTTGCCGTCGATCCTGAGCGCGGTGTCTACATCCTCGGTCTGCTCGCGGTCTCAATCGGTGGGTCTCTGGCGCTTTACGCGTGGCGCGCGCCGCAGCTTGAGGGCGGCGGCCTCTTCACCCCGATCAGCCGTGAAGCGGGTCTGTTGATCAACAACCTGCTGCTGGCGACGGCCACGGCGGCGGTCCTCTTTGGCACGCTCTATCCGCTCTTTCTCGAGGCGATCACAGGCGACAAGATCTCGGTCGGACCTCCCTTTTTTAACGCGAGCTTCATTCCGATTATGCTGCCACTGGTGTTCCTGATGGGGATCGGACCCTTCCTGAGTTGGAAACGGGCGGATCTGCCGGGGGTTCTGTCCCGGCTGAAACTGGCCATCGGGTTGGGCATCGCCGCAGCACTCTGGGGCTGGTACATGGACACTCAAGGTCCGGTCATGGCGATCATCGCGCTGGGTATTGCGGGCTGGCTCTTTGTGGCTTCGGCGCGGGAATGGCTGTCACGGATCAAGGCGGGCAACGTGCCCATGGCCGAGAGCCTGCGCCGGGCGCGGAACCTGCCGCGGGCGGCCCATGGCATGACCATTGCCCATATGGGCGTCGCGGTGCTGATCCTCGGGTTTGTCGGCTCCTCCGCGTGGAAATCCGAGCAGATCCTTTTTGCAAGCCCAGGCACGGTGGTCGAGATCGCGGGCTATGACGTGCGCTTTGACTCTGTCGACCGGGTGCGCGGGCCGAACTATGTCTCGGATATGGGGACCATGACCGTGTTCCGCGACGGCGCGCAGATCACCGTGTTGCAGCCCGAGCGGCGCTGGTACCCGGTGGCCGAAATGCAGACCACGGAATCAGCCATCCGCTCGACCCTGGCGGGGGATCTTTACCTGACGATTGGCGAGCCTGCGGCGGATCGGGCGTCCAACGAATGGACCCTGCGGATCCTCTATGAGCCTTTCGTGAACTTCATCTGGATCGGGACGGTGTTCCTCGTGGTGGGCGGTATGTTCTCGCTGACCGACCGGCGTTTGCGCGTGGGTGCGCCGCGCCGGGCGCAGGCCGCGCCCGCCGACGCCACCCCTGCGGAGTAACCTCATGAGACGTGTGCTGGTTGCCCTTCCGGTCGTGATTGTCCTCGTGCTCGGGGCCTTCTTCTGGTGGGGGCTGAACCCGGATCGTGACCCGAATGCGATCCCCTCGGTGCTGATCGATGCCCAGGCGCCCGAGTTTGATCTGGGCGGGATTCCGGGGATCGAGACGCCGGGTCTGGCCACCGATGATCTGTCCGGGTCGGACAGCCCGTTGGTGGTGAATGTCTTTGCGTCGTGGTGCGTGCCCTGCCGGGCTGAGCATGCGGTGCTGACCCGCATGGCTCGGGACGAGGACATGCGGCTGCTGGGCATCAACTACAAAGACAAACCCGAGGATGCGACGCGCTGGCTCGCGGAGCTTGGGAACCCCTATGAACGGATCGGTGCGGATCTGAACGGGCGTACGGGGATCGAGTGGGGGATTTCCGGGGTTCCGGAGACCTTCGTGATCGATGCGGAGGGGATCGTCATTTATCGCTTCGTTGGCCCGATCATCACGCCCGAAGATGTTGAGCAGATGCGCGGTGCGCTTGAGCTGGCGCGGTCGCGGAGCGGAGGAGCCTCGTGATGCGGTTCCTGACCTCCCTTCTGCTGGCGGCTAGCCTGCTTTCGGCCCCGGCGCTCGCGGTGCAACCTGACGAGATCCTCGACGATCCGGTCCTTGAAGAGCGCGCGCGCGAGCTGTCCAAGGATCTGCGCTGCGTGGTGTGCCAGAACGAGAATATCGACAGCTCCCATGCGGGGGTCGCGCGGGACCTGCGGATTCTTGTGCGGGAGCGCCTGGTGGCGGGTGACAGTGATCAGGAAGTGCTCGATTTCGTGGTCGCGCGCTATGGCGATTACGTGCTCTTCAACCCGCCTTTCAAGCCGTCGACCTATGCGCTCTGGATCGGGCCGTTTGCCGTGATGGGTCTCGGATTGCTGGGCGTGGTGATCATGCTGGCCCGGCGACCGCGCAAGATTGATGCCCAGGCTGTTGCTCTGAGTGAAGATGAAGAACGCGCCGTGGCGGCGATGCTGTCCGAAGACAGCAAGGAAGGACCCAAGGGATGATCTGGGCAATAGGCGGTGTTCTGGCCGCTCTGTCTGTATTGGTGCTGGTGCTACCGGCTCTGCGCAATCGCACGGATACTCTGGGCCGCGATGAGAGCGCGCTCGAGATCTTCAAGGACCAGCTGGCTGAAGTGGACCGCGATGCAGCGCGTGGTCTGATCTCGGGGGATGAGGCCACGGCGGCCCGCTCGGAGATCAAGCGCCGGATGCTTGCCTTGACCAAGCGGCAGGGCAGCGCAAACGCAGGGGAGACCCGAACGGGCGGATTGCCGGTACTGCTTGCGGCGGCGGCGTTCATCCCGGTCGCGGGCTTTGCGCTCTATGCCCTGCGCGGTGCGCCCGAGATCCCAAGTCAGCCCTTTGTTGAGCGGGCTGCGGAGCAGGAAGAGGTGACCGAGGTCGCCCAGCTTGCTGAGACCTTGCGCACGCGTCTTCTGGAGGATGAGACCGGCGGGCCCTCCGATGGCTGGATGCTGCTTGGGCAGACTTACATGCGGATGAACCGGTTCGGCGAGGCCGCGCAGGCCTTTGCTGTGGTCGCCGTGCGTCCCGAGGCCGACAGTTCGGTCCACTCGCAATATGCCGAGGCGCTGATCGCGGCGGATAACGGTGTGATCACCCAAACGGCCAGCCGTGCTATTGCTCAGGCCATGGCGCTCGATTCGATGAACCCGGCGGCGGTCTACTACAATGCACGGGAACTGGCGCAGGAGGGGCTGATCCGCGATGCGCGCGCCTCGCTCCTGACGCGGATCCAACAGGCGTCCGGGCCGGAGCCCTGGATGGAAATCTTCCTCCAGCAGGCCAATCAGCTCGGGGAGGAGATCGGAATGGACCCGATCTCGATCCGTGATGTGATCTCGATACCGGCTGAGGTCCCCGGTGGCGGCATGCCGGGTCCCAGTGCCGAGGATGTCGAAGCCGCCCAGCAGATGAGTGTCGAGGACCGGTCGGCCATGATCCGCTCCATGGTGGACGGTCTTGCCGCGCGCCTCGAAGAGGAACCCGGTGATCTCGAAGGGTGGCTTCGGCTGGCCCGCGCTTATGCTGTACTCGGCGAGGCCGAAGGGGCGGCCGAAGCTGCAGAGAAGGCCCGCGCGCTGGCGGAGGTGCTGCCGGAGGATGATCCGGGGCGGCTCGCGGCTCAGTCTGCGTTGAATGCGCTGGGGCTCTGAGCCCTAGTGCGCCGCTTGCGCGATCTGGCGCAGGCCGGCATCGCGCAGGGCATTAGCCACGACATCCGCGCTCAGGATCTCCGGCAGGGGGATGCCTTCGGGTGCGGCGGGACCGTAGACCACGTTGAACGGAATGCCGTAGCGATCGAAGCTCTTGAGATATGTGGAGATCACATCGCTCGGGCGGGTCCAGTCCGCTCGCATCGGCGTCACGGTACCGGATCTCAGTAGGCTTGCCACCGGATCGCGGTCAAGAACCAGCGCTTTGTTTGCCTTGCAGGTCAGGCACCAATCGGCGGTGACATCCACAAAAACGATCTCGCCCGCAGCAACCCGGCGCGGGATTTCGGAGCGGTCGAACGGTGTCCAGTCGGAGCTGGCAAGTGCGTCGCCACCCTCCGCGCTGGTCTGGGCCGGGGCAATGGGCAGGAGGAAGGTGGCGATCAGCACTGCGGCGGCCACCGGGGCCCGCGCGCGGGAGAGGCGCGTACCGAAGGGCGAGAGGATCGCCACCAGAACCACCAGCGCCCCTGCGGTCCAGAGCGCGGCGGAGGGTCCGGCGACCCCGTTCAGCACCCAGAGTAACCACGTCGTCGTCAGCAGGAGGAGGCCCGCCAACACGAGCTTCAGCATGACCATCCACGCGCCCGGCTTCGGCAGATAGCGGATCAGGCCCGGGGCTGCCGCGACCAGCAGATAGGGCAGGGCAAGCCCGAGCCCGAGGGCAGTGAAGATCACAACGATGTCGATCGGTCGCCCGGCCATCGCAAAGGCAATGGCCGTACCGAGAAATGGAGCGGAACAAGGGGTCGCCAGCACGGCGGCAAAGGCCCCGGTCGCGAAATCGCCGAGATAGCCCGACCCTTTGTCCGACGCCATGCGGGTCATCAAACCCTGGGGCAGGGCGATCTCGAAAAGCCCGGCAAGGTTCGCCGCGAAAACCGCCAGAATGGCCAGCAAAGCGACGAGGAAGTAAGGGTTTTGAAACTGAAGCCCCCAGCCTATAGATACGCCCATCCCGCGCGCGGCCAAGGTCGCGGCGGCAAGTGCCCACATGAAGGCCATGACCCCGGCTGCGGACATCAGAAAGCCGGTCCGCACCCGTGCGGGCGACTGGTCGGTTGCTTTGAGTGCGGAGGCAAACTTGATCGAAAGCACCGGCAGGACGCACGGCATCACATTCAGGATCAGACCACCGAGCACTGCGATCAGCGCGATCCACAAAAGGTCTGTCACTGCCGCATTGGCGGTATGGGCGGCATAGGGTGGTGCGGGTGGTTCGGCGTCCAGCTGCACGTCCTGCAAGTCAATGGCGACGGTTCCGTCCGTCAGGGTCAGGCGCAGGGGCTCCTCGCCCGTGACAGCCTCCGACAGAATCGGAAGTTGCGCCCAAAGCTTCTCACCCTCGACGCGGATATCGGGCACACCAAAGGCGGTGTAGGCGCCCATTTCGGGGAAGACATCCGGCGCGGTCCAGCCGCCCGCACGTGCCACAGAGAGCACCAGCGCGGTCCCATCCTCTGTCAGGGCGGCAGCGGTCAGATCCGCGCCGAACCGCTCGGGCGCTTCGGGCACACGGCTCGCAGCGGTGGCGATCAGCGACGCGGCGTCGAGATCCACGCCCTTGCCTGTGTCCAGAGGCAGGGACAGCTCAAATGTCTCGGGCACGCATATATCGGCGCATACCAGCAGGTTCACCTGTGCCGAGAGCGTGGCCGGTGCGCCTGGATCGGCCAATGTGACTTTCAGCGGGAAGGTCACCTGATCGGCATAGCCGAAATTCTCGATCCCGAAAGCGCGGAACCGGGTCGGAGCGGGATAGAGAAGCTCGACCTCCGCGATATTCTCGGAGCCCTCCCAGGTCACCTCGGGTGGCAGGCCCACTTCGCCGGGCGAGCGCCAATAGGTTTTCCACGTGTCTTCAAGCTTCACTGCGATCCCGGCAGACAGGTAGCGCGTATCCGGCGCGATCCCGTTCTCTGCGGTGACGAGACGCGCAGTCGAGATCGGCGACACATGCGCCTCGGATTGTGCGGCGGGGCTGGGTCCGGCCAGCACGCCGAGGCCGCTCGCCAGGGCGAGGGCGTATCCGAGGCCCCGCGCGCGGCGGGGAAGATCTTTGAGAATTCGGGTCAAGCGTGCATATCCTGAGACTCAGACTTCACAATTATATAGGCCCGCGTCGTCTCAGGAACGAGAGGACACATGTGCAGATCTGCCGTTTGGGGGCGGCAGGTGCAATCAAACTCTGGTCACGAGGTTGCGAGCGTCAGAGCACCGTTACGAGCGTGCCCGTGGGCACACGTTCATAAAGGTCGATGACATGCTCATTGATCATCCGGATGCATCCATTGGACACGGAGCGCCCGATCGAACGTGGTTGGGTCGTGCCGTGGATGCGGAAATAGGTGTCTATGTTCCCTTGATAGAGATAGAGCGCACGCGCGCCCAAAGGGTTGTCCGGACCGCCGGGTACGCCATCGGCGTATTTTGCGTAGCTGCGCGGATCCCGTTCGATCATCTCGTCCGTGGGGCGCCAGCTCGGCCAGACGGCCTTGCGCTTGATCGTGGCGTTGCCCTTGAACTCGAGCCCGGCTTTGCCGACGCCGACGCCGTAGCGCAAGGCCGTACGGTCCGACTGCACGAGATAGAGGTAGTGGGCTGTGGGCACGACGATGATCTGACCCGCCTTGAACGGATAGCGCAACGGAACGACCCGGGGCTCGAACCGGGGATCAAGCTTGAAGGCGCTTTGGGCAATGGCTGGCGTCGCGAGACTGGCCAGACCCATCCCGAGAAATGCACGCTTGGTAATCATAATCACTCTCCTTCATGTCCCACGAGGGCTCGCACGTTGGCGAGCGTAGGTCTGTTGCGCTGGTAAACCCAACTCCCAGATCCGGATTTTGGGTAGCAAGCAATCGCCGATTCGCTCATCACAACCCCGCGAGCCTAGGGGAAAGAAGCTGAATATGTTGTTTCTCTGACGCGAGCCGGTCCCATTGGCTTTGACGCGGCAGGGCTTCTGAGACATTCTGCGCCGGACACATCCGCGGCGTTTTCCGGACGCCGCCGTGAGGAGAATTCGATGAAAAACCTGCTGTCGACTGCCGCTCTGAGCCTCTGTCTGGCCCTGCCCGCCGGGGCTCAGGACCTGAGCGAGGATCGCATCAAGGAACTGGCGCTGGAAGCGATCCTGGAGAACCCGCAGATCGTCATGGATGCTGTGGCCATCCTGCGCGAGCGTGAGGCCGAGGCCCAGGCCGCCGCTGCCGCCGAGACCCTTTCCACCCAACGCGACCTGCTGGAGCGTGACGAGAACGCGCCGGTTCTGGGCAACCCGGATGGCGATGTCACGGTCATCGAGTTCTTTGACTATAACTGCCCCTATTGCCGTCGCGCCAAGCCGACGGTCGAGGGGCTGATCGCCGCTGATGCGGGCGTACGCGTGGTGTTCCGTGAGTTCCCGATCCTTGGAGAGAACAGTGTAGTCGCTTCGCGGGCTGCGCTCGCGGCGCGGGCGCAAGGCAAGTACGAGGAATTCCATTGGGCGCTCATGGCGCTGTCAGGGCGGATCGGTGAGGCTCAGATCATGAAAGCCGCCGAAGAGGTCGGGCTCGACACCGATCAGCTGCGCGCGGATATGGACTCGGACGCGGTGACTGCGCATATCGAGACCTCGATGGCGCTGGCGCAGTCTCTGGGCATCACCGGCACGCCGTCATTCGTGGTGGGAGAGACCATTCTACCGGGCCTTGTGGATCAGGCGCGCCTCGAAGAGCTGGTCGAAGCAGAGCGTTCGGATAGCTAACGTTGACTTGGCCCGCGGTTAGCGGGCCACGTTCGCCGCGAAGCCGAGCTGATTAAGCACCGACAGGACCACGGCCTCGGATTCCTGGGTGCGCACCTCTATGATGCAATTGTCCGGGTGGGTGTTGATCTCGGCATTCGGGTCGAGCTCGGTCAGCGCTTCCTGAATCGAGGACACACGGCTGGACCGGTTGATATCTGGAACGGCAAACTTGGTCATCTTGATCTCCTCCAACAGCGCGGGGCGCGGTCGTTTTCGTTCGGTGACGCAGAGCCCCGCGGGGCTCAACCTCCAGTTCCTGGAAGTATACCTAGCGTACCCCGTTCCATTCGCAACGATTTGTTAACGATTTGGGCGGAGTTGACACAGGCGCGGTGTCGAGACACCTCATGTGTTCACGGAGTGCCGATCCTTTAGGCGCTTTCTTTGCAAAATGGGGGGATGGCGTGGGTCAAAGTGTTCAGGGACAGGTTGGGACGGAGTTGGGAATCACTCCGGCAGAGGGCGTCAGCCATGTGCGCGGCGGGACGGCGCGCCCGCTTCTCAACATAACGATCCCGGATTTGTTGCGTGAAACCGCCGACGCCCATCCGGAACAGATCGCCGCGATTTTCGCCGGTCAGGAGATCAGTTGGAGCTACGCGGTCTTCGCGCGCAAAGTTGATGAGCTTGCCTCAGGGTTTGCCCGGCTCGGGTTGGCGCGAGGCGATCGTGTCGGCATGTGGGCTCCGAATTGCGCGGAATGGCTGTTGACCCAGTTTGCGACGGCGCGCCTCGGTCTCATTCTGGTGAACATCAATCCGGCTTATCGCACCCATGAGCTGCGCTATGCCCTGACCAAGACGGGCTGTGCGGCGCTGGTCCTCGCGCCCACTTTCAAAACTTCGGACTATCTCGCCATGTTGAGCGAGCTTGCGCCAGAGATTGCGGCGGCCGAGCCGGGCCAGCTCGCGGCGGAGGCCTTGCCCGATCTGCGGGCGGTGATCGTGACGGGGGCGGAGGCGCCAGCGGGGATGTTGTCCTTCGATGCCGTCCTGGAGAGCGGCGCTGACGTCACAGCGGCGGATCTGGACGCCGTGGTCGAAGGGCTCGATCCCCATGACCCGATCAACATCCAGTTCACTTCCGGCACCACGGGGATGCCAAAAGGTGCAACGCTTACCCATCACAACATCGTCAACAATGCCGCCTCTGTGACCGACGCAATCCGGCTGACGGCGGCGGATCGGCTTTGCATCCCCGTGCCATTCTACCATTGCTTTGGCATGGTGATGGGCACGCTTGGCTGTGTGACCAAGGGCGCGACCATGGTCATCCCCGGGCCGGGCTTCGAACCGCTGGTCACGTTGAAGGCCCTGTCCAAGCATCGCTGTACCGGCCTTTATGCGGTGCCGACCATGTTCGTCACCATGCTTGAGCATCCGGAGTTTGCGCGTTTCGATCTCAGCACCATGCGCACGGGGATCATGGCGGGCGCGCCCTGCCCCATCGAGGTGATGCGGCAAGTTCAGTCGCGTATGCATATGAGCGAGGTAACCATCGCCTATGGCATGACCGAGACTTCGCCGGTTTCGTTCCAATCGGCGACCGATGATCCGGTCGAGAAACGCGTGACCTCTGTCGGGCGGATCCAACCCCATGTGGAGGTAAAGATCGTTGACGAGGATGGTTCGCCGGTCCCGGTCGGGGCGCAAGGCGAGCTGCTGACCCGGGGCTATTGCGTGATGAAAGGCTACTGGGAGGATGCCGAACGCACCGCCGAGGCCATTGATGCCGAGGGGTGGATGCATACGGGCGATCTGGCGACGTTGGATGCGGAGGGGTTCTGCAAGATCACTGGTCGCGTAAAAGACATGATCGTGCGGGGTGGCGAGAATATCTACCCGCGCGAGGTCGAGGAGTTCCTCTATACCCACCCGGATGTCAGCCAGGTTCAGGTCTTTGGCATTCCCGATGCGCGCTATGGCGAGCGCAGCTGCGCTTGGATCGTTGTGAAATCGGGGACGACCCCCAGCGAGGCTGACATTCTCGAATTCTGCCGCGAGCGGATCGCCCACTACAAGATCCCGTCCCTGGTGCGGTTCAAGCCCGAGCTGCCGATGACCGTGACGGGCAAGCCGCAGAAATTTGTCATGCGGGCCGAGATGGTGTCGGAGCTTGGGCTGCACGAAATTGAGACTGCATAAGGCCCAGGTTTTCGCCGGGACCGGAGCGCTTCTGGTTAATGCGCGGCCTGCGCTCAGGGCGGCATTAGGCCTTCGTTAACAGGTATAACCATAGGGTGAACCGCGCTGCAGCGCGGACTGGCCACATGGCATTTTCGGCGATAATCTGCCCTCCTGAGCGGGATAGTAACCTTAACGGGACGTAACGTTCCTGATGACAGAGAATTCGTTTGCCAGTAGTCCACGCGGCCAATACAGCCGAAATGAACTAGTTAATTCCCTCGTCGCAGGATGTGACCCGGAGATTTCATCATGTGTACCATTTGCCAAGCCATGCAGCCCGACCGTGACCGGTTTACCTATCACGAAGCGCCGATGATCGGAGCCTTCGCGCGGGACGCGTTGGAGGCGACACTTCCGGAGTACTCCGTCGATCAGGTGGCCGATCAGCTCAAGAGCGGGTTTTTCAACCCAAATGAGACCTCATGGGATCTAGATCCGGGCGAGGCGATCAATGTCGATATCTCGCGTCTGACCGATAAGGGTCAGTACTATGCCGAGCTCGCGCTCGACGCCTGGACCATGACCACGGGCATCGAGTTCAACATCACCGAGCTGGATGTGATTGCCTTTGGCTTTGCCGAGAGCGGGATCATTTTCGATGACACGGATTCCGGTGCCTATGCGCAGCCGATCACCAATAACCGGGACGAGATCTACACGGCGAAGGTCAACATCTCGCAGTCCTGGATCCGGACCGATAGCGAGACGATCGATAACTATTCCTTCCAGACCTATATCCACGAGATTGGCCATGCGCTCGGTCTGGAGCATGCGGGCAATTACAATGGAAACGCCACCTACCCGCGCGATGCGAGCTATTCCAACGACAGCTGGCAGATTTCGATCATGTCGTATTTCAGCCAGACCGAGAACACCTCGATTGATGCGAGTTTTGCCTATGCGGTGACACCGATGATCGCGGATATCCGCGCGATCCAGCAGCTCTACGGGGTCGATGGCACGCTTCGTCTGGGGAACACCACCTATGGCGATAACTCGAATGCGGGCAGCTATTATGGCGAGCTGATGACCACCCGGAACCCGATCACCTACACAATCATCGATGATGGCGGTCTGGACACGTTCAATTTCGGGTCGGTCACCGAGAACCAGAATATCGACCTGAGGCCCGGTGCCATCAGCGATGTAAACGGGCTCAAGGGCAATCTGATCATCTATACGGATACGGTGATCGAATTCGCGCGTTCGGGTTCGGGAAATGACACGCTGACCGGGAACGCGGCGGATAACTACCTGCTGGGCGGGGACGGGTTCGACACGCTGTTGGGCGGCGATGGCGACGACGTGCTGATGGGCGAAGGCGGTGTCGATGTGCTGACAGGCGGTGCTGGCGCGGACGGATTTGTCCTGTCCGGGACGGGCTCGGATGGTCTAGACGTTGTGACGGATTTCACGGATGGCGAGGATCAGCTGTTCTTCGAGAACGCCAAGAGCTTCAGCGACATCAATGTGGTGGAGCGCGCATTCGGTACGGTGGTTGGCTTTGGCGGGGACCGGGCGGTGCTGGTTGGGGTCGAGGCTGATCTGCTCGGCGCCGAGGATTTCGTCTTCATCTAGCCCAGAGCGCTGGCTTTGGCGGAGGATTTGACGCAGCTCCCTCGACAGGGGGCGCGGCTCCGCTAGCTCCGCTCCTATGACACAATCCGACACATCCACGTCTCGTATCTGGCTGGCCCTGACCTATGGCGCGATCTGCCACGGGGTGTTCGCTCTGGCGGGACTCGCAATGCTGCTGGGGCTCTTTACGGGCATGCAATCGGGGTTCGGCGCTGTGCCGCAGCCCTATGCCTGGGGGGTGAACCTCGCGCTGCTCGTACAGTTTCCACTGGCACATTCGGCGCTTTTGACCCCGAAGGGTCGGCACGTGCTGGCGCGGCTGGCACCCGCGCCTCATGGTCAGACGCTGGCCACCACGAGCTATGCGACGATCGCTTCCCTGCAGCTTTTTCTTCTTTTTACGCTATGGACACCTTCGGGTGTGGTTCTGTGGCGGGCCGAGGGGGCCGTGTTCTGGATCCTGTGCCTGTGCTACGGGGGCAGCTGGCTTTTGCTGACCAAGGCTTCCTTCGATGCGGGGCCTTCGGTGCAGTCCGGGGCGCTGGGCTGGATGGCTCTACTGCGTGGTCAGCGCCCCGTCTTTCCCGATATGCCGGAACGGGGGCTGTTTCGCGTCGTGCGCCAGCCGATTTATGTGGCCTTCGCTCTGACCCTGTGGTGCGTGCCGGTCTGGACGCCGGACCAGTTGCTGGTGGCGACGGTCTACACCGCCTATTGCATCACCGCGCCACGCTTTAAGGAGCAGCGCTTTCTCAAGATCTACGGGGATCGGTTCCGGACCTATCAAGCCCGCGTACCCTATTGGATCCCATT
Organism: Pseudomonadota bacterium; assembly: GCA_038746545.1. Lineage (GTDB taxonomy): Bacteria > Pseudomonadota > Alphaproteobacteria > Rhodobacterales > Rhodobacteraceae > Dinoroseobacter. Next base: position 169,802 of record JBCDKN010000004.1, on the reverse strand, counting down.
GCGCCAAAGGAGGCGGAACGATGCCTGACGGAGCAGCGCCACAGCGCAACGACCTGCAGATCTATGACGACCGAGCCGACCAGTGGTGGACTGATGAGGTGCGCTGGGTGCGCACCCTCAAGAACATGGTGCCGGGGCGATTGGCCTATTTCGACCGGTTCATTGACTGGCAGGGGCAGGACGTGCTCGATCTCGGCTGCGCGGGTGGGTTCATGGCCGAAGCCATCGCCCGGAAGGGTGCTCGCGTCACGGGGATCGACCCCGCGTCCAAGGCGATTGCCGCGGCCCAAGCCCATGCGGATGCCGGGGACCTTCAAATCCGGTACGACACAGGGGTGGGAGAAGCGCTGCCTTATGAGGATGCCAGCTTCGACGCGGTGGTTTGCGTAGATGTGCTGGAACATGTGGAGCATCTGGCGCAGGTCATCGCCGAGGTATCACGCGTATTGCGGCCCGGTGGAATGTTCCTGTTCGATACAATCAACCGCAATCCGCTGGCCCGCCTTGCGGTGATCACCATGGCTGAGGATGTGCTGGGCCTTCTGCCCAAGGGCACCCATGATCCGGAGATGTTCATCAAACCCGCCGAGCTGCGATCCGCATTGGTCACTGCGGGTTTCGAAGTGGGCGGCTTTACCGGCCTCGGACCGCGGGGAATGACCCTTCGGGGCGATTTCACCTTCGGTCGCCTGCCAGGCACGGCGATCATCTATATGGGCACCGCGCGCAAACCAGCGGCTGCGCGCTAAGGCGCACATGTGCGCGACAAAACCTGCTGCCTGCGACGGATTGTGCCGAAAATGGAAGACACAGCGTTAGCGGGCAGAATCGAGTGCCCCGTTGCCGCAGCCCGGAATTCTGTCCGTAGTATTGGGTAGAGCCCGTTCAGGCCTGTTAGTCCGCAGGTAATTTTGTTATTAACATCAGGCACCTAATTTTTGGTAATTGCGCCTTGCCATGCCGAGTTATTTTTTAAATGCTCACGTGGTGTTCGCAGCTTTTTTGAGTTGCGGAAAATGGTAAGAAAGTTTTACCAAAGCACGTGGGATACCTAGGGAGGGAAATCCATGAAGTTCAGAACAATGGCAGCGATCAGCTGCCTGAGCCTTGCTGCGACCGGTGCCTCGGCGCAGGAAGTCCTCGAAATGACATCGTCGTTCGGTAAGAACTTGCCGATCCTCGGCACCGCCGGCGTCGACTTTGTCGAGAAGATCAACAGCATCTCTGAAGGCGTCGAGTTCGAGCATTTCGATCCGGGCGAGCTTGTCCCAACTCTGGAAGCGCTTGACGCAGTGTCCAACGGCTCTGTGGACGCGTCTTACGCGACTGCGGGTTATTGGCAGGGCAAGATCACTGCAGCATCGCTCTTTGCGGCTGTGCCGTTTGGTCCCGAAGCCGGTGAATTCCTCGGCTGGATGCTCTATGACGATGGCGCTGAACTCTATCAGCGTATGTACGACGAAGCAGGCTATAACGTCCATGTTCTGCCCTGTGGGATCATCGCTCCGGAAACCTCGGGCTGGTTCAAGAACGAGATCACCTCGATGGCCGATCTCGAAGGTCTGAACATGCGCTTCTTCGGCCTTGGCGCCGAAGTGATGCAGCGTCTGGGCGTGTCCACCTCGCTGCTGGCGGGCGGTGACATCTTCCCGGCATTGGAGCGTGGCGCGATCGATGCGACCGAGTTCTCGATGCCTCGCATCGACGCACGCCTCGGCTTCTACAACATCGCGAAGTTCAACTACTTCCCTGGTTGGCACCAGCCCGCCACTATGTTCGAACTGCTGGTCAACAAGGATCGCTGGAACGATCTGGATGAGCGCAGCCAGAAGCAGATCGAAGTGGCCTGCCTCGCGAACATCACCACCAACTACGCCGAAGGTGAAGCCACCAACTTCGCTGCCATGATCGAGAACACCGAGAAGCATGGTGTGACCATCAAGACCTGGCCAGATGAGATGCTGGCCACCTTCGAGAGCACCTGGAATGAGGTTGCTGCCGAGCTGGCCGCCGAGGACGCGTATTTCAAGGAAGTCTGGGACGACCTGCAGGAATATCGCGAAGGCTACAAGACCTGGGGTAACACCATCTATCTGCCGCGCCCGCGGTAAGATCTGAACCCATCAAGCCGGGGCGGCGCCAAGCGCACGCCCCGGTTTTTTCGTGTCTGAGGGCACGCAACACGTCCGGGGGGAGCCATGGAACCAGCTGACGAAATCATCAAACTCTCTGATCCCGGCGAGAAGGACCGCGCGGTCCACAATCGCGGAGACAGAGGCATTGTCTGGGTCTCGAACGCCGCGGCTTGGCTGTTCCCGATCCTGATGGTCGCAATCTGTGCCCAGGTGGTGCTGCGGTCCTCCGGGTTCAATCAGGCGTGGCTCGACGACCTGCAATGGTGGCTGTACGGCGCGGCCGTTCTGGTGGGCATCGGCTACGCCGTGACCACCACAAGCCATGTGCGCGTGGACATCCTGTTCGACAATTACTCGGAGCAGAAGAAGACCAAGATCGAGATCTTTGGCCTCGTCTGGCTGTTCCTGCCCTTTATCATTCTGTGCTGGGACGTCACCGTCCACTACGCGATCTCGTCCGTCATCGCCGACGAGGGCTCCGACAGCCCGAACGGATTACACAACCTGTGGATCCTGAAGGTGGTGATGAATGTGTCCTTCGCCTTTATCGGGATCGCGATCTGGGCTGCCTATGTCCGCTTCCTCGACAAGCTCACGGAGCCGGTGCTGTGGAAACAACTCCTCTGGGCGTTTCCGTCGACCATGTTCCTAATCAACCTGATCGTCTTCTATAGCATCTGGTGGTTCCTGCGTCTGACGACCCCCGCCGACGTCACCGACCGTCAGATTGGTCGGATGCCAATCTTTGGCGAATGGAAAGTCGGTGTGGAGGAGATCCCTTACACAATCATCATAACGACGGTTGTCACCCTGCTTGTTATTGCGGGCGCGTGGCTGATGGACCGTCGCAAAGAGGCGAGGTTCTAACCTATGCTGACCTTGCTTGAGGCGGTTTCGCCTATCCTGACCCTGAACGAGATCGCCGTTCTGGGGATGTTCGTTGTCTTCATCTTCATGCTGTTCCGGGGCATCCCGGTGGCCTATGCTCTGGTCGGGGTGAGCCTTGTCTTCGCGCTGATTGCCGAGATCTTCCTCGACCCGAACCGGTCGGTGCTGCGCGAAGTGATTGACTTCGACCGAACCGGCATCGACTACCAGCGCTTGCAGGTGCTGTCCGGCCGACTCTTCGGTAATATCGTCAAGAACCCGGTGCTTGTGGCACTGCCGATGTTCATCTTCATGGGCCTGATGCTCGACCAGTCTGGCGTGGCCCAGCGGATGATGCATTCCATGCAGAAGCTCTTTGGCGGGCTGCGGGGCGGCCTGTCCCTGACGGTGCTGCTGATCGGGATCATCCTTGCGGCCTCCACGGGTGTGATCGGCGCGTCCGTGACCCTGCTTGGAGTAATGGCGCTGCCGGCGATGATGAAACAGAACTACTCGAAACCGATTGCCACGGGCACGATCGCCTCGGCGGGGACGCTGGGCATCCTTATTCCACCCTCGATCATGCTGGTGATCATGTCGGATCAGCTGGCCATCAGCCTCGGTGATCTGTTCATGGGCGCGCTCTTCCCGGGGCTGATCCTCGGAGCGCTCTATATCGTGTTCATCGTGATCTACGGGCTGATCAACCCAAAGGCCATGCCGGTGCCCGAGCATACGGGCGAGGTCGGATGGGAGGTCGTCAAGGACGTGCTCCTCGCGGTTGTGCCGCCGATGTTCCTGATCCTGCTGGTGCTGGGCTCAATCTTCGCGGGCTTTGCAACGCCGACGGAAGCCTCCGGCCTGGGTGCCTTTGGCGCGACGGTACTCGCGGCGCTGAACGGCAAGTTGAACTTTAAGGTTCTCAAGGAGGTCAGCCGTTCGACCCTGAACACCGCAGGTTACATCGTGGGGATCTTTCTGGCCGCGAACTTCTTTGCACTGGTGCTGCGCCGCTATGGCGGGGACGAGATCATCCAGGGTTACGTGACTTCGGCCTTCTCGGACCCCTACATGATCGTGTTGTTCATCCTGTTCATCATCTTCCTGCTCGGCTTCCTGCTCGACTGGATCGAGATCACGATCATCATTATGCCGCTGATGCTGCCGATTATTCAGGGGCTCGAACTGGCGGTCCCCGGCTTTGACCAGGTGCGTGACCCGGCTGTGGTTTGGTTCGCAATCCTTGTGGCGGTGACCTTGCAGACAAGCTTCCTGACGCCCCCTGTGGGCTTTGCGCTCTTCTACCTCAAGGGGGTCTGTCCGCCGGGGGTGACCCTGGGGCATATCTACAAGGGGATCATCCCCTTCGTGATGCTGCAGCTTCTGGGGCTCTTCATCGTCTTCGAGTTCCCGGCGCTGACCACGTGGCTCCCAGCTGTGGCCTACGCGGATTAGCGGGGCACCTGACTCGACATTACTAAAGGGCGTGCCACTGGCGCGCCCTTTTCCTTTGCGCTGCGGTGGTGTCAGAGAGGCAGGCGCCGCTGTTCTGCATCGGAGGTGTAGACTGCCTCCTCCATCCGTCGCACTTCGAGGTAGTCGCGGGCCTCATTCTCGAAGGGCGCCTTCCCTTGAAGACCGGCAATCACATGGGCGTTCAGGGCAAAGACGCAATCACCTGCAAACCCGGGATAGGTCTGTGCCGCAAGGATCTCCGTTTCATCCTTGCTGCCAAAGACCCGCCGCGTGACGGAGCCATCCCCCCAAAGGCTGAGCGTTGCCTCCGTACCCTCCAGCGACGCCTCGCCAAAGGTCAGGCGCGGGTTCTCCGTCGCATGATCCAGCAGGCGGTTGCCATCGAACAGCGCCCGCGCGCCTGAGGCGTAGTCAAAGAGGATGTAGCCCGCATCCTCTCCGGCGATAACCGGGTTCTCGCGGCGCAGATCCGCATAGACCCCCGTGGCGGGGCCCAGAAGGTAGCGGAAGGTGTCGATCCAATGCACGGCGGTTTCCTGCACCAGTAGCCGGGGCATTCTTTGGAAATAGGGTTGCCGGTCGAGATAGGCCTCGGGGCCTCGTCCGTCGCCCGTGCGGAACCGGAACGTAAGCTGTCGGGGATCGCCGATCCCGCCCTGCTCCATGGCGGCGTGCATGGTGCGGTACCAAGGCTGGAAGCGGAAGTTCTCATGGATGATGAGGGGTACGCCGGCGACCTCGGCCTCGGCAGTGACAGCCTGCGCTTCTCTCAAGCTGCTGCAAAAGGGCTTCTGGCAGATGATCGCGCGCACGCCCTCAGAAAGGGCCAGACGGATCGCTACGGCGTGGGTTTTCGGCGGCGTGATGATGTCGAGGATGTCGGGCACCTCGACCGCGAAAAGGTCTTCGAGGCGGCTATACGCAGGCAGGCCGGTTGCGGCAGCTTTGTCCAGATCGCGGTCCACCGCCCCGATTGGTACCGCACCCTCAAGCCGCGCCCAGGCTTCATAATGAAACCGGGCGAAATACCCGGCCCCAATGCAGGCAACGCGGAACCTCAAAGCGCCGCCGCCACGGCTGCGGCGGCCTCCTCGGTGGTCGCAGTCCCCCCGAGATCACCGGTCAGGATCGCACCATCAGTCAACACGGCCTCCACCGCTTCGCGCAAACGCGCGCCATCGGCGGCGACTTCTGCATTCTCCGAACGCACACCAAGCCAGTCGAGCATCATCGCCGCCGAGAGGATCATCGCCAGCGGATTGGCGATCCCTTGACCAGCGATGTCCGGCGCAGTGCCATGGCAGGGCTGGAACACGGCATTGTCGTCGCCGATATCCGCCGAGGGTGCGAGCCCGAGGCCGCCCATCAGGCCGGCGCCAAGATCGCTGAGAATGTCGCCGAACATGTTCTCGGTCACCATGACATCGAACGCTGCGGGGCGGGTCACCATCCAGAGCGCCATGGCATCTACATAGGCGTGGTCTGCCTCCAACTCCGGGTGCTTGGCGGCCTCGGCATCGAACAGTTCGCGAAAATAGGCGAATGCCCGGAAGACATTTGCCTTATCCACGCAGGTCACTTTGCCAGTTCCGCGACCGCTTGTCTTGCGCTGCGCTGCAAGGTCGAAAGCGAACTTGAACAGTTTCTCCGAAGTGGCGCGGGTGATCTTGAGGGTTTCCTTGGCGTAGTCCGGGGTCACCTCGCCGGTCCCCTTGGTATGGAAAAGGCCCTCTGTACTCTCACGGATCAGGACGAAGTCTACCGGACCCGGCGCGGCCAGCGGCGTCGGATGGCCAGGGACGATCCGCACAGGACGCACTCCGGCATAGAGATCCAGCGCGATGCGAATGTCGATCTGCGGCGTGATCTCGGTGCCGTCCGGATATCGGATGTCCGGGAGACCCATCGCCGAGAGCAGGATCGCGTCGGACTGCCGCGCGGCCTCAACCGAGGCGTCGGGCAAGGCCTCGCCCGATTTGGCGTAGTGGGACGCGCCCATCGGGTGATGATCAAAGGCCAGTCGGTAGCTGGTCGCTGCTTCTGAGATCCGGGTCAGGATCGCCAGTGTCGGTGCCATAATTTCCGGCCCGATCCCGTCGCCATCGAAAACGACAATTGAAAAAGTCTGCATGGATGTCCTCCCACGCGCAATCTGCCGCTCTGGCTCGGGGGTCGCAAGCGTCTTGCATGCCCTCCGGCGCTCGACATAGGTTTTTGGGACAGACCCAGGGGGAGGGCGCAAATTGTATGCGGTGACAGTCACATTCCGGTTGGTGCCGGGCGGGGCGGAGGCGTTCATGCCGCTGATGCTGGCCAATGCGCGAACAACGTTGACCGATGAGCCGGGATGCCTGCGCTTCGATGTTTGCACGGATCCGGCGCTACCAAACGAGGTGTTTCTCTACGAGATCTACTATGATCGCTCTGCGTTTGATCGGCATCTGGAAACCGCGCATTTTCGCGCGTTCGATGGTGCGGTTGCAGATCTGGTCGCGGCCAAGGATGTCAGGACCTATGCACAGGTGCAGGTATGAGCACCTGGGAGGTCTACGCCCTCAAATACGCGGATCGCAATGCGCGAACCCGCGGTGACAGTTTCCTGTTCGATGACCAGCATGATGTGCCTCATCCAATGGATTACTTCATGTGGGTCCTGCGGCGGGGGGGAGAGACGATCCTCGTGGATACTGGCTATGACAAGGCGGAGGCCGAGGCGCGCGGTCGCCCCATTCGCCTCGATCCGCGGGAGGCGCTGGCACCTCTTGGGTTGACCCCGGAGGATATTGACCGGGTGATTGTCACTCACCTGCACTATGATCATGCGGGTGGCTTGCACCTGTTTCCGAACGCGACGCTCTTCATGCAAGCGGCTGAGATGGCGTATGCGACGGGACCGTGCATGTGCCACGACGCGCTGCGGTTTCCGTTCACCGGTGCACATATCTGTGAAGCGGTGCAGCGGCTCTACTCTGGCAAACTAGTTTTTTTTGAAGGAGATGGCGAAGTCGCGGATGGGGTGACGGTCCATCAAATCGGCGGCCATTCCCGGGGGTTGCAGGCGGTGCGCGTGCGAACTGAGGCGGGTTGGCTGTGCCTGGCCTCGGACGCGTCGCATTTCTACGAGAACATGTGGGCGCGGAAGCCGTTTCCGCTGGTGGTGGATCTGGAGGATATGTTGCGTGGGTTTACCCGGCTGGAGGAGCTTGCAACGGACCGGCGGTTGATTGTGCCCGGGCATGATCCTCTGGTGTTCTCGCATTTTCCCGTGTTGGAACCGGACCGGATCTTGCGATTGGATCGTGGTCCAATCTCTGGCGACTTTTCCTGACGTGCTGTCGTTCCTGTTCAAGAAGCGCCCCAAGCCGGAGGCGACCTTGGGCCCGCTGATCCCGGACCGATTGCTCTATGCTGTTGGTGATATCCATGGTCGTGCCGATTTGCTGGAACTCATGCTGGAGGCCATCGCAGCAGATGCCGGGACCGCAGAAGGCGACCTCGTCTTTCTGGGGGACTATATTGATCGCGGTCCCGACAGCGCAGCAGTTCTAGAGCGCCTCCGGGGGTTGCAGGTGGGCAACCTCGATGTGACCTGTCTGATGGGTAACCATGAACGGATGCTTCTTTCGTTTCTGGACGACCCGCTGCAGGGACAGATGTGGTTGCGCTACGGAGGGCTGGAGACCACCAGCGATTTTGTCCTGACGCGCGCTGCGCTCGAGACTGGAGCGACACCAATGGAGACCCTTCGTGACCGACTCGAAGAGGCGATCGCGCCAGATCTTCTGAACTGGTTGCGCGGGCTCCCATTGTCATTTCTGAGCGGCAACGCCGGATGCCTCCACGGGATGGCCGACCCGAATGTTTCGTGGGAGAGCCAATCTGAAAGCGTCTTGTTATGGGCACGACCAGCGCGCGGGTCGACGCCCCGCGCTGATGGTATCTGGGTGATCCATGGCCACACGGTCGTGGCAACCGCAGAGCGGGATGCTGGGCGCATCTGTGTGGATACCGGTGCCTATAAAAGCGGTGTTCTCAGCGCCGCGAGGTGCGAAAGAGGTGATATCCGGTTTTTATCCGTTGTGGGCCAAACTCAGTAGGTTTCGCTGCTGTTGTAGCCGTAGCCATACCCTTCGTCGGAATGGCGGCATTTGTTGAGGACCATGCCGAGGACATTTGTGTGATCCGCGACTTCTTTCTCGCAACGATCCAGATCCGCAACCCGGCTGCGTTCAGCGTCCGCGACGATCAGAACGCAGTCCACATTCGTGAAGAAGGCGGCCGCGTCGTCGTTTACGAACATCGGCGGCACGTCGAACAGCATAATGCTCGGCTTATACTCCGCCTCAATCCGGTTGACGGTCTCCGTGGTCGACGTGTTCAGAAACACATCCGAAGGGTCTTTCACCCGATGGGCATTTAAGGACAGGGCGACATTCGGACCAAGGCGCCGTGCATGCTGTTCGAAGGGCAAGCTGCCGTTCAAAACGTCTGCCACGGTGCCGGTCGGCTTTACGCCGAGAATGTCCGCAAGGGCAGGGCGACGCATGTCCAGATCCATCAGGATGGCGCGAATGGAGCGCTGGCGCGCGATGGAGCTGGCAAGGTTGCAGCACACCGTGCTCTTTCCCGCGCCGCTATTTGCGGAAGTTACAGCAAGCCGTTTCCAGCCGTTTTTTTCCATTTGTTTCAGGGCTTTGGTTCTCAGAACGTCGAAGCTGGCCGCTTCGGATTGCTTGGATCCAGCAGAGAAAACCCGGTTCTTGATCAGGTGGCTGGGGTCGGTTTGAAATTCTTCGAGGGCCGCCCATCGTTGATCAAGGCTCGATACGCCGCGCTCACGTGGCGTGGAAGGTGCAGCTGCATCGCTTTCGACAATTCCGCTGGAGACCGGCGCATCTCCGCGACGTTCTCGCGCCTTCTCAAGAGCTGCTTGCAGTTTTTCCATTCGACTAGTTCCTTACATCCCAGCGTGGAGCCGCTCGACGCGATCTCTACACGCCAATCTTGTTGAGGACGCGATCTGCCAGCAGATCCAGCGGCAGATACAGCATGTGTATGGCGTAGAGCGCGACCGGGATACCAATGATCACAAGGATCACGATCGCCGATTTCAAGCTCCGTTCGAACACTTCCTCGCGCCGGGTTTTGACATAGGGCAGCGTCGCAAGCGGCGCGATGCCAAGGCTCTTGACCAGATCGACGGGGCGTCGAACTGTGCGGTCCAAGACCTCCAGCAGCAGGATCAAGCCGAGGCCAAGGCCGATCCCAGCCAGCGATCCACCAATAAAGACGAGCATGGGAGACGCACTCGACGGGTCCGTCGGTGTTGTCGCCTGTTCGAGCACCGTGATCCGCTGGCCTCGCGCGGCAAGCTCGATACGTTCGCCAGTCTGTGCAATATGCAGACGTTCGATTGCAGCGTTATACTGCTGCTGCACATTCTGGTAGTCGCGGGTCAGTCCTTGCAGCGTCACGGAGATGCCAGGCGTTTCGTCGAGCGTTGTTTCCACTTCCTCGACCTGGGTGTTTGTCAGCTCAAGCTGCTCGCGGAGGAACTCAATCTGTGCATCGATTTGTTCGATCTGCGACTGCAAGGTTGAGGTTGGATCGTCGGAGGGGCTCTGGCCACCGAGAGACTGGATGACGCCCTCGACCTGCTGAATGCGCGAACGGAGAATGCGAACCCTAGGAGATGTTTCCCCGGCCGTCTCCATGGCCTCGGCGAGCTCAAGGCGCAGGATCTCAACCTGTTCTTGTTCCCGGGTCAGAACTTCGCTGCCTTCTAGTTGCGGGTCCGCGCTCCCGGTTGGCAGTGCATCCACGAGCTGCTTGCGCTGCTCGTTCAGGATCAGGATATCGCGCGTGTAAGTTGTGGAGCGTTCTTGAAGATCGGAGAGACGCTCAAGCCGGAATTGAAAGGTCTCGGGCAACGCATCGATGTTGTCGATCCGGAATTGTCGCATCGCTGCGGTGCGCTGGTCGACTTCTTCGGAAAGGCGATCAACTTCCTGCTTGAAGAACTCTTCGGTGTTGGAAGCTCTGCTCGTCCGGAGACGGCTATCCTCGCGCTGGATCAGAGTCACGTATTCATTGACGACATCGGAGGTTGTCTGTGCCACGTCGTCCGAGAAGGACAGTGACATCAACGTCGCGCGGTTCCGTCCTGTCGTCAGTCGGATTACGGATTTGTTGCGCATGGAGCGGACGATTTCATCCGGACTCATCTGGGTTGCATTCGGAAACACGTCAAACCGGTCCGCGATATCGAGCATATTGGCCCGGGTCAGCAGACGCTGCTGAACCACTTCGAGCTGCTCCTGAGCGCCCGTGTTGCTCAGATCTGTTACCAACTCATCCGGGATTTGCCCCGCTTCGAGCAGGAGCCGTGCTGAGGCTTCGTAACGGGTGGGCAACTGCTTGGAGACAAAGGCCGACGCAACGATCGACAGACCTGCCACGAGGATGAAGATTGGAAACCGACGCCAGAAAACCGACAGAAGGTAATGTATGCTCAAGTTCATTCTGCCGCCTCGCCCATTTGGTCAAAGTTTCCGATGAAGATGCCATCGGAGAGAACCTCATCGACGGCACTTGCGGTGACCACTTGCCGATTCTCTGTTGCGGTGTAAAGCAACGCAAAGTCGCACAGCTTATTGACGAGCCGCGGAACGCCTTCGCTTGCCTGATATATGCGGTCAAGCGACTGATCCGTGAACTCGGTGCCTGTTCCGCCAGCATGTTTCATTCGGTGCGCAACGTATTCCCCGACCGTTTCGCGGTCCATCGCAGGGATATGGTAGAAGGCTGATACGCGTTGCGCGAATTGCTGCAGGTCGGGATGCATGATCATCTTGCGCAACTGCGGCTGCCCTACGAGGACCAACTGTAGCACTTCATCCTTGTTCGAGTTGATATTGGTAAGCATTCGGAGCTCTTCGAGCCCTTCGGAAGACAGGTTCTGGGCCTCGTCAATAATGATGATGACACGTCGCCCTTCTGCGTATTCCGACACCAGAAAGTCCTGTAAACGCTGGAAAAGCTCGACATAGTCGTCCGTCGGTTCGGATGGCACCGACAGCGCGTTCAGCACCCATTTCAGCAACTCTCCGCGCCCGCCTTGTGCGTTAGAGATCAAGCCGATCGTCACCTGGTCATCGATGGAGCGCAGCAGCCTCTGCAGGAGGGTTGTTTTCCCGGCCCCCACCTCACCCGTGACGACTGTTATCGGCGCACTGCTGAGAATGCCGTATTCCATCACTGCATAGGCGCGTTTGTGGATTTTGCTCCAGAACAGGAAGTCGGGATCGGGCAGCAGTTTGAAGGGCCGCTCCCGGAGCCCAAAATAATCCGAATACAAGCCGCTCATGGACATCGATACACACTCATTCTTTCCATCAACACGGGGCCAGAACACAGGCGACCCGCCGCCACCATATAGGATGTAGCCCCGGTCTTTGCAGTTGTTTGTAGTCTTCGAGGGTTAAAGAACAGCGAAATGCGCCCAAGGAGTGACGGTTGTGCGCATTTTGCGCAGCATCGTGGCGTCCCGGCACTGAGATGCGCGCTCTGCAACAATACTTGCGCCGCGAGAGCTTCGTTTTCAGTTCGTCACCGGTCCCGTGATTCGTCGGGTGCCGGTTCGGACGCGCTGCACCGTAGCGTGAAAATATTCAAAATTCGCCCAAAAATAACAACAAACGCCGACGTAGCGGCAGTTTAACCATGCACTTATAAAATTTACAATCAAGTTTAACGGTCACTTTTGTGCTTAAAAACAGGATATTACGCGGTCTTTGGGCGCGATCTCGCATTCCGTAGGACTTGGCAGAGTCAGCCACACGTGCTTAGTTAGCGCTGTCTTAACGATCTACAGAGTTTCAAAGATCAGTGTGTGTGGCGCGTCTCGAATTTCTGCAGACGCTGAATGGTGAGTGAAGAGTACCATGACGATAAGAGCGAACGACATTTCAGGTAGCACCCCGGTCTCCGCGATTGCAGTAGGGACCAACGCCTCCTCCGAGAACCGTGTATACCGCAGCGCTGGCAAGCGTTTTCTGGATCTTGCACTAGTTGTGGGGTCGGCGATTTTCGTCGCACCAGTCATTCTTGTGCTGGCGGCTCTCGTCGCGCTGGACGGACACAACCCCTTCTACTGGCAGTCTCGCGTAGGCCTGAACGGCCGTAGCTTCCGTCTTTGGAAGCTCCGCACGATGGTGCCGAAGGCGGACGAAAAGCTTGAAGCTTATCTCGCCACTAACCCCAAAGCCCGCGAAGAGTGGGATACCACCCAGAAACTCAAGTCCGATCCGCGCATTACCCGCGTCGGTCGTATCCTGCGCAAAAGCTCTCTTGATGAGTTGCCGCAGCTGATCAACGTGCTGCTTGGCGACATGTCCCTTGTCGGCCCGCGTCCGATGATGGAAGCACAGCGCGAGATGTACCCGGGCAAAGCGTATTACCGCATGCGCCCTGGCATCACCGGCACGTGGCAGATCTCGGATCGCAATGACTGCAGCTTCCGGGGCCGGGCACAGTTCGACGATCTCTACGAGCAGAAAATCACCTTGCGTGAGGACATCCGGATCCTGAAGCAGACCTTCTCCGTGGTCTTCCGCTGCACCGGGTACTAATAAACCCTTAGGGGTTCGGTCGCTATATGTCGCAGAACTGCACGAATTCGTGCGGTTCTTGCCGTGGCTAGACCATACTTGCACTGCTACACTGGCAAGAGCGGCGATAGAAACGCCAGTGAGAATTGCGGAGAGTGGTTGTATGAGATTTGCTGGTTCAGTTCGCTTGGCGATCGGCGTCCTGGGTGTTGTAGCGCTAGCTGCGTGCGACACCGCTGAGGAGCGCGCGGAGGAGCATTACCAAAAAGGGCTCGAATTGATCGAGGCTGGTGATGCCGATCGCGCGTTGGTCGAGTTGCGGAACGTCTTCAACCTCAATGGGAACCATCGCGATGCGCGCGCGCTTTATGCGTCCACCGTTCGTGATATGGGCCGCTCGCGCGAAGCCATCGGGCAGTATCTGCGCCTTGTGGAACAGCATCCGAACGATCTCGAGGGGCGTATCGCGCTCGCGAATCTGTCCATTGATGCCCGGCAGTGGGAACAAGCGGAGCGCCATGTGGTTCGCGCCAACGAACTCGCGCCAGATAATTTTGAAGTTCAGGTCGTCGATCTTGTGGTGCGTTACCGCAATGCCGGGCTTGCAAATGATGACGCGACCCGTTCCGAACTGCTCGCAACAGCGCAGGAGATGTTGGAGACAGCTCCGACCAAACTGACGCTGCATAATGTCGTCATCGACGGTGCGATCTGGCAGCAGGATTTCGATCTGGCGCTGGCGCGGGTGGATGACGCCCTCGGCCATCATCCCGAAGAGCAGCAACTCTACATGCTGCGCCTTGCTGCACTCGAACAGCTCGGCGACGTAGACGGGATTGAGGTGCAACTCGTTGCTCTGGCCAAGAAGTTCCCGGACGTGGAACGGTATCGCCGCCTCGTACTGCAGTTCTACCAGCAGCGTGGTGAGCCTGAGAAAGCCGAAGCGTTCATCCGCAGCATCGTCTCCCCGACTGATGAGGATCCGTCCGAGTATGTCGGGTTCGTTCGCTATCTGCGTGACACGCGTGGAATCCAGGCCGCAGTCGACGAGCTTGAGGCCGCACTTCTTGAGGCGCCGGATTCCGCCGTTCTGAAAGCCTTGCAAGCGTCGCTGATCTTCGATTCCGGTCAGCGGGATGAGGGTATTGCCCAGATGCAGGCTCTGGTCGATGCGAATCAAGGGTCCACAGATACGTTGCGCTTCAAAGTGGCACTCGCACAGATGCTGCTTGCGACCGGGAACGAAGTCGGAGCGCGTAAACTGGTTGAGGAAACACTGGCTCTTGATGCGAGCAACGTGGATGCGATCAAGATGCAGGCGGCTTGGCTGATCGATGGAGATGAGACCGAACGGGCGATCAGCCTGCTTCGCACCGCTCTCGACCAGACCCCGGATGATCCGCAAATCATGACCCTGATTGCCAATGCGCATTTGCGCAACGGAGACCGGGAATTGGCCCGCGACCTGTTGAGCCTTGCGGCGGATACCTCGTCCTTCGCACCTGAAGAAAGCTTGCGCTATGCGCAGTTCCTCGTCGGCGCCGAGGAGCTTTTGGGGGCGGAAGACGTCCTTGTGAATGCACTGCGTCGTGCGCCGTCCAACCTGCAGCTGCTGGCAGTCCTCGGTGATGTCTATGTCCGTCTGGAGGACTGGTCGCGGGCCGAGCATGTGGAACGTACGCTGCGTCAGCTTGAGCAACCCCAGGCCAAAGAAGCGGCGGATGCGATCCGTGTGGCGGTGCTCGACGGTCAGGACCGTTCCGAAGATGCGCTTGATTTCCTCGCACAACTCGCAACGGGAGAGGATGGAAACTTTCGGGCGCTCACAGCTGCGGTGCAATCTCTGATTGCCGCGGGTGAAGTGGAACAGGCCCGCTCCCTCGTGCAGGACGCCATTGAAGTCGACCCGGACCGCTTTGACCTCAAGTTTCTGGATGCAGCTCTCGAAAGCAGCGCCGGTGACCTCTCGATTGCCGAGAAGACCTATCGAGAGCTGATTTCTCGCGAAGAAGCGAATGAGCGGGTCTGGGTGGAACTTGTGCGTGTGCTGAACCGCGCCGGGAAACCCGGCGAGGCCGAAGTAATGCTGGATCAGGGACTCGAGAAGTTCCCGGATGGCCCGAACCTGCTCTGGGCTAAAGCCTCGACATTGGAACAACGCAACGAGATCGAGGGCGCAATCGCCATCTACGAGCAGCTCTATGCAATTTCGAGCCGCTCTACGATCGTGTCCAATAACCTCGCGAGCCTGTTGTCCACCCATCGTGGTGATGAGGCGAGCATTGAGCGGGCTTATCGCATTGCGCGCCGTTTGCGCGGGACCAGCAACCCTGCCTTCCAGGACACGTATGGATGGCTTGCCTATCAGCGCGGTCGCTATGATGAGGCGCTGACCTATCTTGAACCTGCCGTCGCGGGACTGCCGCAGGATCCTCTGGTGCGGTTCCACCTGGGTATGACGTATCTTGCCGTGGATCGCACAGCAGAGGGGGCTGAGACACTTCAGACGGCCCTGTCTCTGGCGGGCCCGAACGATGCGCGTCCCCAGTTTGCCATTGCTCGTGAAGAGTTGAACAAACTTGAGAATGCCGGGCAATGATTGCGGTGCGAATCCGTGTATGAACGTGCAGTGTTGCGGAATGGACGCCGCGGCGCTGACCAGATGCGTAACGAATGGCCCCTTGTGTCCTAGACTTTAGGTGATTGCGAATGTCGACGTTAACAGAAAGCATAGGTTCCGGCCGTGACCGGTTGCCAGTCAATTTACCCGGGTTGTTGTCTTTTGGGCTTCTGCTGGCGGTCTCCATCCCGATGTTCTGGATGGGGTTTGTGTCGCTGTTCAACGCATGGGGCACACCTGAATACAGCCACGGTCCACTAATCCCGCTGATCTCACTTTATCTCTTCTTGCGGGAATTGCGCGACAAGCCCCGCACCGCCGACGGAGAGGCCAAAGCCAGGTGGCCTGGCATCCTTGTGATCGCCTTTGGGCTTCTTATCGCCTTTGCAGGCAATCTTGCGCGGATTCCGGATATCATCACCTATGGGTTCATCATCTGGACCGGAGGCGTTGTCCTGACAGTGTTTGGCTGGAAGCAAGGGATTCGCCATCAACTGCCGGTTTTCCACCTTGTTTTCATGTTGCCACTCCCGCAGTTCGTCTACTGGCAGATGACCATGTTCCTGCAGGGCATCTCCTCTGTTGTTGGCGTCTGGTTCGTGCAGCTCGCCGGGGTCCCAGTGTTCCTTGAAGGAAACATCATCGATCTGGGCGTCTACAAGCTTCAGGTGGCCGAGGCTTGCTCCGGACTGCGCTATCTCTTCCCGATCCTGTCCTTCTCCTACCTGTTTGCGATCCTCTATCGCGGACCCTACTGGCATAAAGCCGTCCTGCTCCTGATGGCTGCGCCCTTGGCAGTGTTCATGAATTCAGTCCGGATCGGGATCATTGGGGTCATGGTGAACTCCTATGGGATTCAGCATGCCGAAGGCTTCATGCATTTCTTCGAAGGTTGGGTGATCTTCGGCTCGTGCATCGCGATCCTATTTCTTATGGCCATTGCGTTGCAGCGTCTGACCCCGAATCCGCTTCCGCTGAGTGAGGCGATTGACCTCGATTTTAACGGATTGGGTGCTGTGAGCGGTCGTATCCTCTCAATCCCGAACTCGGTCGCCATGATGGTCGGTACGGGTATCGCAGTTGCGACAACTGGCCTGTTCTTTGTGATCAACCCGGGCCCGGCCCCGGCGATTGAGCGTGATCCCTTTGCCATCTTCCCACGTCAGATCTCGGACTGGCGCGGTGTGCAGGTGCCACTTGATATACAGATCGAACAGGTGCTCGCGGCGGATGACTATATCAACGCCAACTACATGAACCGCCAGACAGAAGAGACGATCAATTTCTTCGTGGCTTTCTATAACAACCAGACGGAAGGGAGCGGCATTCACTCTCCCGAGGTTTGTTTGCCTGCGGGTGGTTGGGAAGTGTTCAGCCTCGATCCGTACGAAGTTTCGCTGCCCGACACGGCCTATGGGACGTTCAATCTGAACCGTGCTGTGATCCAGAAAGGTTTGTCAAAGCAGCTGGTCTATTACTGGTTCGAACAGCGCGGCGAACGGTTCACCAATGACTACTCTGCCAAGGCAGCCGTCGTGTATGATGGGATCTTCGAAGGTCGAACCGATGGCGCCATGGTGCGGTTCGTGACCCCAATCCGCGGTGGAGAGCCCGAGAGTGCGGCAGACGCGCGTCTCAAGAGCTTCATGGAAGAAGCTCTGGTTAAGCTTCCGCGCTTTGTTCCGCTTTGAAGTTCAGCGGTTTACATCTAGGGTGCTCATCAGACTTTAGGTCCTGATGAGCATCCAGATGAACGAGACGAGCAGACCATCACACGCTCATACGACTCAATCAGACACGCCTGACCTTAGTCCCGCGCCGAAATCAGCGGCGACGCCCATGTTTGTGCCATGCGTGATCATTGCGATCTGCGTCGCGGTTGAGGGTGTTTTTCAACTCGCCAATCTGGGCCTGATCGAGCATCCGCGTCTTCGCAACGAAGTTCTCGAATACTTGGCCTTTTGGCCCGGTCTTCTGCGCAGTTGGCAGGCGAACTATCCGCTCCAACCCTACGCGATGTTTTTCTCCTACGGATTTCTGCATGGCGGCCTGTTGCACCTCGTTCTGAATATGGTGACGCTTTACTCCCTCGCAAAGGCGGTCATTCAGCGTGTTGGAACCTGGAAGTTCCTTGCGCTCTATGCAGTCGCCATCATCGGGGGCGCGGTTGGATATTTGCTTCTGACGTCGAGCTTGCGCCCGATGGTCGGCGCATCCGGTGCGCTCTTCGGTTTGGCCGGAGCGATTGTCGCTTGGGACTATCTGGACCGTTACCTCTTCTCCGAAGGGTTGCTACCTGTCCTGCGCACTGTCCTGTTCCTCGTCGGGCTCAACCTGGCTCTGTGGTGGGCAATGGACGGACAGCTCGCATGGGAGACGCATTTAGGCGGCTTTGTCGCCGGATGGATCATGGCAATGCTGCTCGACCCGACGGGGCGACCACCGCCGAGCGACGCGGATCAATAGTCCCGCTCGAAGAAGATGCCGATGCTGCTATTGTCAGTTCCGGCTGTGCCCCGTGCCGTCAGCGAGTCCGTCAGTTCCACATTGAGGTCGATCTCGGTCTCACCCTCGTTATTGATGTTCACATTGGTGTAGACATCATCCGAGATATACTTGCCCAGCCGCAGGTTCGTCTGACCGTCCTCTTCGGTGGTTAGGTCCAGATCGTCGAGCCCGGCCTCTTCTCGCAGTGCGTTAAAAAAACCCAAACCGGTCCCGTTGCGCACCGCCACCAGAGAGTTGGCAAGCTGTAAGGCTTGCAATGGGCTCAGGCTAGAAACTTCGGAGTCAAATAGCAGCCGTGCAAGCACTTCATCTTCGGGCAAGGTCGGCGTGGACTCGAAGCTGATCTCCGGGTCATCCGCCGGGCCCGAGATGATCGCGGCGACCTCGTATTCATCGGTTTCCGTGCTCGCCACAAAGCGCAGGTTTGGAATGACCGAGGCGGTCAACAGGATTTCCCCTTCCGTAAGGTCCAGCCTTTGGCCGAGCACATCTAACCGCCCCCTTTGCAGTTCAAACTCACCGACGGGGCGCGGATTGCTAGAGGTTCCCGTGATCTCGACGCTGCCGCCAAGCTCCGCATCGAGGCCAAAGCCCCGCACGAAGATCTGCGTTGGTGAATTGATCAGCAGGTCGAGGCCCAGAGGTGGGCCGGGGGCGTTCGCTGCCGATGGAGGATCCGGCTGTGCTTTGAGACCGGCATGGGACAACGTGCGTTCGACACCTTGAGATGCCCCTACATGCTGAATGCCCTCGAGAGTTCCGGCCGTTCCTCCTCCGTCTGGAATGCGGATTTCCGTCTCATCCAGGTCGATCTGCCCGGAGAGCACTGCACCCCCGGTCAGGGGGCCATCGAGCGCGATTGCACCATCAAGCCGGGTCTCGACAAATCCCTGCAGTGCGAACCGCAGACGATCAATGTCAATGTCCAGTGCTGCTTGTTGCGGCGGGTCCAGACCAAGCGAGCCACCAAGCGAGATCCTGCCCCCGCGATTGCCGCGCCCCGAAAGATCCAGTGTCGTGGTGCTGCTTGCAAGCCCCACGGTGCCACCGAGTTGTTCCAGGGCAAAGCCGACGGTCGGATCGGCCACGCGGCCATTTTCCACGCGAAGCGTGGCCGTCACGGAGTCGAGGCCGAGAGGACCATTCACCGCAACTTCAAAGCCAATCGCGCCGCTTGCGGTGCGCGGCGACAGGAAGGGTTGGGCCAGCTCCATGCGCACAGCCCCATCGACGGTCAGGTCTGCGGATGCGAAGTCCTCGGCCACGGACCCGCCCACATTCAAGCGCAGACCGGCCGGACCTGATCCACTGCCATCGACCGTGTAGCGGCCCCCGCCGCTTCGCACGGTGCCCGAGAACTCGGTCGCACCAGGAAATCCTGGAACGATCCGATCAAGCGAGTCGAGCGCCAAAGAGATGTCGAGATCCGTTTGCGCGCTTGTCCCGCCCCCGGTGACCGACAGGTCGAGCGCTTCGGTCTCCACCAGAGCATTGCGGATGACGATCCCGTCCGTGTTCCGCGCGCCGGAAAAAGCGAGATCTGCTCGCCCGCCCAGGAGGCTGTCCGCTTCGGCAATCCCAGTTTTCAAATTGCGCCCCTGACCCGTCACCTCAAGATCGAAAATCCCGCTGAGAAGTGTCGCAGTGCCGGCGACGTTGAGATCGACAGCTCCTTCCAGAGTTTGCCCGACGAGATTTGCAAAGCGCGACAGGCTCTGGGCGGACAGGGCAATGCCACCGTCAAAATTGACCCCCTCGGCCAGATTGTCGAACAGGCCTTCAAGGGAGAGTTCGACATTGCCCGCCTCGATTGCCGCCTCAGAGATGGTCAGCGGCGCTTCCTTTTGCCAGTCGAAGGCTGCGTTAAAGGCCAGCTCATCTCCGGCGGCCTGTTGCAGCTTCGGGTCCGCCAAAACGATCCCGTCTGCTCCGCCGCTCAGCACCCCAGTAACGGCACCAAGCTCTTCGCCCTCCGGCAAGCTCAGTTCGCCCGCGCCGCGCAGATCTACACTCTCGATTTCGAATGCGCCCTGCTGCAGGTCGGACATGGCGATCACCGCAGACCAAACCGATGCCGCGCTCCGATCGTAGGAAAAATTCACGTAGGCTGAGGTCAGTTCCGTCGGCGTGCCGGGAACGGGCAGGCGCACCGGGGTCCCTTCGTCCGCCGCCAACCGAGCGACCAGCGCGATCTGCTCCGGCCATTTGGTCTCGGACAGGGTAAGCCGGGTGCGCATGTTGAACAGGGAGCTCTGCAGATGCAGACGCGGGATACTGATGGCGCCGCTTCCAAAAAGAACCGTTTCGAAATCGAGACCGGTTTCGTCGCCGAAGAAGCTCTGGATGTCTTCGGTCACGAGGGGGCGGATATCCCCGGAGAGCTTCGCCTGAATCGTGCGATCGACGCCTTCTGATCCCTCGGCCTCGGCGGCCAGAAGTCGGACAATCCCCCCCAAGCGGGTGCTGTCTGCCGTCGCAAACCGCAGGTCAGCTTCGAAATCTGACAACAAGCCGCGCCCGGTGACCGAGAGTTCTAGATCCGGCGCGCCGGGAATACCGGTTTTGCGCGACAGCAAACCGCCCTCGCGTCCTTTGGCGTCGAGGATCACGACCAGTTCTTCGCTGCTGTTCTGAAAGCTCGCATTCAGATCGAGCAAGGTGCCCGTTACATCCGTGCGTTCAAGGTCGAGAGCAATTGACCCGTTCCCATCGGCGAGGGTCAGGCCACCGACCAGTTTGGCGACGACTTTCTCGCCGAGAACAGGGTCTTCGAGTACAATCTCTTCGGCTGCGATGCGCTCGATTTCAATCGAAACGGGCAGCTCCGGCAGTTGGAACTGGAATGGCTCCGCCTCTGCCTTTGGGAGCTCGGGGTCTTCGGGCGCGCCCGTGGGGATCCGCAAGAGCGTGATACGCCCGGCTGCGAGTTCCTTGGCCCGGACCCTCCCGCGCAGCAGCGCTGTGCGTGTCCAGTCGAGCTTGGCGTCCTCAATTACCATCCAGGGGCCGGATGGATCTGCGAAGGTCAGACTTTCGATGGTGGCCGTCGAGGAGAGCGCTCCGCTGAGCCCCTCCACGGTCACTTCGAGCGTTTCGCTGGAAAGACTGCGTTCAAGCAGACCTTCGAGCCCGCCTTTTTCGTCTTGGGCCAGAGCCCCGATGGGCAACCAGAGCAGGCAGGCAAGGGTGATCAGTAACCGTTTCAAAACGCTTGCCCCAATCCGAAATAGAACTGCACGCCGTCATCCGTATCGCCGCTGACCGGTGCCGCGATATCCACGCGGATAGGTCCCACCGGCGTGTCATAGCGCAGACCCAGACCCGCGCCGCTGTGGCTGTCGCCGGTGCCGTTGAAGATGTCGCCATCGGTGATCCGGCCATAATCGAAGAATCCCACCGCACCGATGGCATCCGTGAACCGATAGCGCGCTTCGAGGGACAGCCCCGCAAAGCCTTCGCCGCTCGATAGAGAGCCGTTGCGCGTAACTCCCAAGGATTCAAAGGGTTGACCACGCACCGTGCCACCCCCGCCCGAGAAGAACAGGTAGGATTCCGGCACCGAGCCGGACGTGGCGCCAAAGACGCTGCCCAACTGCCCTCGAACGGCAAGGGTCAGGGCGTCATCCTCGATGAAGGACTTGTAGTAGCGCGCATCCAGCGTTGTGCGGACCCCGTCATCAGCATCCCGCTCGCCGACAAAAGGAAAGACCTCTCCTGTGATGAAGGTACCGGCGCGGGCGTCCGTTACGATATCGCGGGTGTCATAGGTGGCCCCCACCGGTGTGCCGAAGATGCGGAAACGCCGCTTGCCCGGTTTCAGGTCCGTTTTCGTGGCCGAGAGACGGATCCCGCCGTAAACGAAGAACTCGTCGCTGAAACGGTAATTAAACCCTGTGTCAAAGGTCGCGATGTCTTCGCGGAATGCGCTATTGGCTTCGCGTGAGATGTCGAGAGAGGCAAAGTAGTCTGCCTCGGGGGCGAAGACTGCCGGGCGCAGGAAGGAGACGCCGAAGGTGAACTCCAGCTCCTCGCCATCCTCAAGTTGCTGGGTCAGATCCGCGTCAAACCGCAAACGCTCGCCTCCGCCCAGGAGGTTGCGGTGAAACCAGAACCCGGAGACCGAGATGCCGTCGCTGCTCCCGATTTCCGCACCAAAGCCGAGACGGCGGGGTTTCTCCTCCTGCAACTCGACGATGACATCGATGGTGTCGTCGGAGTTCGGGGTTTCGGCCTCTTCCACGACCACGAAGCGGAACGCACCTGTGCGCGAGATCCGCCGTTGGGTCGTCTCGAGATCCTCATCGGAGAACTGCGCGCCAGCGGGAAAGCCGGCCATGGCGCGAATACGTTCTGTTCTCACATCCGTGTTGCCGGTGATTTTCATCTCGCCAAAGGTCAGGCGTGGACCTGGGTCTATTTTGATGTCCACATTCAGGGCGTTTTCCTGGTGTGCTGCGGTCACCCGCTGCCCGGTCAGCGCCGCCTTGGCATGGCCCACATCCCGCCAGCTCTGGATCGAGGCATCTGCCGCTTGCTTGATCAAACCACTACGCGCCAGCGCGCCCGACCGGAAGTCTTCGGGGAGTTCCGTGCCCGGCGCTGTTGGGTCCACAATGGCGCGACCGAAGGTAAAGGGATTGCCCGGCGTAACCTCTACCTCGATCTTGCTCACCTGATCCGGGGTCTCGAAGGGCGACAGCTGCGCTGCTTCGCGCCCGTCTACGAGGATCGACACAACTCCGGAATAGTAGCCATTCTGATAGAGCACCGAGAGATAGCGTTTGTAGTCGGCCTTGGCGGCCGCCACCACATCCTGAGAGGTCGAGCTTGCCTCATCCAGCACAACCCGCACGAGGGAGGCCGCGCGGAGGCTTTCCGTCAGCTCTTCGTCGATGAAAGCGGTCGAGATTTCGAGGTCTTGCGCCTGAGCGTTTGTCAGGCCGAGGCCAATGACTATGAAAACGGCACCCACATGTGCCCGCACGCGCCCAATCACCGGTCCCATTGCATTCTGCCTGTTAACCTCGCTCCTCTACCACAGGCATACCCCATCGCGGCGCGGGCGCAAACGGCTGAGGCGATAGGTGGGTGGGTTTAATCGCGCGGGCAATAAAGGGCGCATTTGAACTGTTAGGTCGGCCTTAACAGCCTGAGGGCTAAAACCAGCCTTGGGTGAAGTATAGAGGTGATGCGATGGGTGGGGACCTTCCCGCACCAGTCATCATCAAACGTAAAAAGGTTATCGCGGGCGGCGGCCACCACGGGGGTGCGTGGAAAGTTGCCTATGCGGACTTCGTGACCGCGATGATGGCCTTTTTCATGTTGATGTGGCTGCTGAATGCAACGACCGAAAAACAGCGTAAGGGTATCGCGGATTACTTCAATCCGACGATTCCGGTGAACCGTATCTCTGGCGGCGGCGAGGGAATGTTCGGGGGGGACAACATCTTCTCCGAGATGACCCTGGCGCGTAGTGGGACGGGCGGCACCGACCGCACCAATGGTTCTGCATCCGCCCGAGCGGATGCAGAGGCGGAAGGCGCGCGTCTGCAGGCGCTGTCCGAGGATTTGCTGGGGCTGAGTGGCGAAAGCGATGTGGCCGAGCAACTCAAACGCCATGTGACCACCCGCGTCACCGATCGCGGGCTTGTCGTCAATCTCTATGATCAGGATGGTGCAACGGTGTTTGCGCCCGGCACGAATGAGCTTACACCGCTTGGGACAGCGCTGTTGCTTGTCGTCGCAGAGGTGTTCAAGGTGGTCGACAATGGACTGACTGTGACCGGGCATGTGCCGAGTCGCCCTGTAGTATTGCGCGAAAACGATGTCTGGGAAGTCTCGACCAAGCGGGCTCATGTCGCGCGCAAGTCGCTCGAAGGCGCGGGATTCCCAGCGGAGCGGATTGTCATGGTCTCGGGGCAAGCAGATCGCAAGCCAACAGCTTATCCAGATATATCTATACAAAACAATAGGTTGGAAATTGTTTTGCTGAGATCTAGCCATTCCAAGTAAAAAATGAGGCCGAATTAGGGCGCCTTTAACAGCTTCGACTCCAAGTTCCGATCATCGGAGTCGATGCTGCAGAAAGGCGCACAATGACTATTTCTTCTTCTTTGAATGCGGGTGTTGCCGGACTAAATGCGAATGCGACGCGTCTGGCGACCATCTCGGATAACATCGCAAATTCCTCCACCTATGGCTACAAGCGGGCCCAGGCGGATTTCCAGTCCATGGTCATCTCGGACAACGGCAGCGGCAGTTATTCTGCTGGTGGTGTGCGGGCAACCACGACGCGGGTTATTGATGAACGTGGCCCCTTGGTTGCGACGTCAAATTCGACAGACCTGGCCGTAGCTGGCAGCGGAATGCTGCCGGTAACCTCAATGGCGGCTGTTGAGAACCCGAACGGGAACTATCCGCTCAACCTTATGACCACAGGCTCTTTCAGTCCGAATGAGGATGGATATCTGACAACGACCACTGGAATGGTACTGATGGGATGGCCTGCCGATCCGGACGGAACCGTTCCGGACTTTCCACGGGACACCGTGGCCGGTCTTGAGCCCATCGAGGTGACCTACAACCAGTTTGCTGGCGATCCGACCACATCGATGGAGTTGAACATCAACCTGCCAGCGGATGCGACCAAGGCGAATTCCGGGGCCGAACCCATCATTATGCCGATGGAATATTTCGGAAACCTTGGCACATCCGAGACATTGACGGCGACCTATACGCCTTCGATCCCGACGACTGGGTCTCCCTCGAACACTTGGACATTGTCGATCACCGACTCTGCATCCGATGGCGCCGTCATCGCGGAGTTTGAGCTTGTCTTTAACACGGGCCGCGACACCGGTGGCAGTCTTGCCTCTGTGACGGCGATCTCCGGTGGTTCCTATGATGACACAGACGGAACACTATCTATGACAGTCGCCGGAGGCCCTATCGATCTTGAGATTGGTGGTCTTGGTGGCACGGGCGTTCCGACCAAAATGACCCAACTTTCGGACACCTATTCAAGCGACTACGACAAGAACGGGACGCCTGTAGGTGGCCTCACCGGGGTGCGTGTGGATGAAAACGGTATCGTGAATGCGATCTATGACAATGGTGCTACGCGGACCATCTACCAGATCCCGCTGGTGGATGTGCCGAACCCCAATGGCCTGATGTCCCAGGACAACCAGGCCTATGCGATCTCTTCCGAGAGCGGGGCCTTCTTTCTCTATGATGCTGGTGATGGCCCGACAGGAGATATCGTCGGTTTCGCGCTCGAGGAATCCACTGCGGACGTCGCCGGCGAGTTGACCCGGCTGATCACCACCCAGCGGGCGTACTCATCCAATGCCAAGATCATTCAGACCGTCGACGAGATGTTGCAGGAAACGACCAACATCAAGCGCTGATAATCGTCAGAAAAGGACCCTCCCATGTCCGTTACAACTGCTCTCAACAACGCGCTGTCTGGCCTCACTGCGGCCAGCAAGGCAGCGTCAGTGGTTTCTTCGAACATCGCAAATGCGAATACGGAGGGATACGGGGTGCGCGAGGTGGAACTCTCTTCCGCCTCGCTCGGGGGCCAGGGTGCCGGGGTCAAGATCAACGGCATCACCCGCAGCGTGGATCAAAGCGTGCTGGCGGACCGTCGCGCGGCAGACGCCGCCTACGCCAGCGCTGCAACACAAGCCAGCTACTATGCCAGCATTGAAGCTGCGATCGGACTTCCAGGTGACGACGGTTCTCTGTCTTCTGAGCTTGCGAAGTTCGATGCGGCCTTGATTGAAGCTGCAAGTCGGCCTGATTCCGACGCGCGGCTATCGAGTGCTGTTGCGGCAGCCGACAGTCTGGCGACGACGCTTCGGGATCTGAGTGATGATATTCAGGCTGAGCGTCTGGAGGCTGAGAAGCAAATTGCCGCTCAGGTGGACGTACTAAACACATCGCTTTCGCAAATTGAGGATCTGAACAACGAGATCCGACGCCAGACAGCGAACGGCAACGAGGCGCTTGCACTTATGGATCAACGCCAGATCCTGATCGATCAGGTGGCGAGCATTGTTCCGGTCAATGTTGTGGATCGCGACTACGGGCAAGTTGCTCTGATTTCGGATGGCGGGGGCGTGCTTCTTGATGGGCGGGCCGCCGTGTTTGCCTTTGAGGATGTCGGTGCGATTGTTCCGGAGATGACCGTTGAAGGCGGCGCTCTGAACTACATTGAAATGAATGGCGCGTCTGTTGATACCAGTGCGAGCATCAACCCACTGAAGGGCGGTTCTCTCGAAGCGCTTTTTGAAGTGCGCGATGAACTGGCGGTGGCGGCACAACAGGATGTTGACGCCGTTGCCAGAGATTTGATCGAGCGTTTTGCTGACCCGTCGGTCGATCCAACGCTCAACGTGGGGGATGCAGGCCTCTTTACAGATGACGGTTTGTCATTTGATGCCACTCAGGAGGTCGGCGTGGCGGCTCGGATCTCGATCAATGCGCTCATTGATCCCGAGCAGGGGGGGGAATCCTGGCGCCTGCGCGCGGGGTTGGGGGCGACCTCTCCTGGCGAACCAGGGGCGGGCAGTATTCTCCTGTCTCTTTCTGATGCGTTGAACGGACCGAGGGTGGCGGCAAGCGGGTCTTTCTCTGCGATACCCCGCTCCGCGCCAGAATTGGCGAGTGACTTTCTTTCTAAGATTGGAACGGCACGCCAGGCCTCCGAAGGGGAGGTCGCCTATACCTCCGCTAAATGGGAGGCTCTTCGTACACTCGAACTCGAGGGTGGCGTCGATACAGATCAGGAGCTGCAGAAGCTCCTGGTAATCGAGGATGCCTATGCCGCGAACGCGCGGGTCATTCAAACCGTCGACGAGATGCTCGACCTTCTCCTGAGGATCTGACCATGATTTCGACCTCCATCGGTGATCTCGCTCAAACCATGTCGAACCGCATGCAGATGACGCGGCTCAAGAGCAATCTCGGCACACTCACCTATGAGATGTCGTCGGGCAAGAAAGAGGATGTATCGGCAGAAGTTCGTGGCGAGTTCAGTGCTGTTGCCGCGCTCGAGGGCTCTTTGAAGTCGTTCTCGGCCTATGAGAATTCAGTGACCGAAGCCGTTCTGCTGTTCGATACCGCGCAAACATCTTTGACCCTTGTGAACGATCTTGCGGTTGAGTCTGGTCCGAACCTGATCCTCACCAGTGAGGTTTCTGATCCGGCAATGCTGAAGGCAGCGGGCGAGGACGCGGAGCAAAAGCTTGCCACGATTGTGTCCGCACTGAACGTCTCAGTCGCCGGTCGCGCCGTGTTTGGGGGGGCTGCCACGGATGGATCGCCTCTGATTTCCGCAGAAGAGATCTTGGATGAACTTACGATACTGGTTGCGGGTGCACCGACACCAGCTGACGCCTTGGCGCGCGTCGACAGTTGGTTCTCTGATGCCGGTGGTGGGTTCGAGACACTGGCTTATCAGGGGTCTAGTGATCCAATGACCGCTATACCAGTTGGGCCGGATGAGAAGGTCACTCAGTCGGCGACGGCTGCGGATCCAGCCATCCGTGAAGTCATGTCGTCCTTCGCAAGCGCTGCCCTGATTGCGCGCGGTGTTTTCGATGGCAATGCGCAACTTCAGGCCGAGCTGGTGGGTGCCGCTGGTGAAGCCATGCTGACCTCTGAGACTGGCCTCTCGGTTCTGCAGGCAGAACTTGGCGCGCAGCAAGCCTTTCTAGATGGGGTAAGCTCTCGCATTGAAACGCAACAGAGCACTTATCAAATGGCGCTGAACGAGATCTACGCTGCCGATCCCTATGAAGTGGCGACGCAGCTCGAAGCCGTCGCTTTGCAACTTGAGACAATGTACGCCGTGACCTCGAGACTTAGCAGCCTCTCCATGACCGAGTATTTGAGATGATCAAGCGCTTTCTGGTCACTTTCCTATGCATTTGCCTTGCCAGCCAAGGGTTTGCAACTCCGATCCGCCTCAAGGACCTAGTTGAGTTTGATGGGGTTCGCGGCAACGATCTTGTTGGGTACGGGCTCGTGGTTGGTCTCAATGGGACGGGTGACGGCATTCGAAATGCACCCTTCACTGAGGAGATCCTCGGTAGCATTCTCGAACGCCTTGGCGTGAACGTGTCAGGCGAGCAGTTTCGGCCCAAAAACGTGGCAGCTGTCATTGTGACAGCAGAGCTTCCACCCTTTGCGCGCGCGGGAAGTCAAATCGATGTGACTGTGTCGGCCATTGGTGACGCCAAAAGCCTGCTTGGAGGAACCTTGATCATGACGCCGATGAATGCGGCGGATGGAGAGATATACGCCGTTGCTCAAGGGACGATCATCGCAGGTGGGGAATCTGCTCGCGGCGGAAACGAAGAAGTTGTCACCGGTGTGCCGACGGCTGGTGTTATCCCTTCCGGGGCGCGTGTGGAACGCGAAGTGGATTTTGAGTTCGGTGAACTCACCTCCTTGCGTCTTGCATTGCGCGCGCCGGATTTCACAACTGCGTCTCGCATTGAAACGGCAATCAACGCTTTCTTTGAACGCCAGGTGGCGCTGATGTTGGACGCAGGTACGGTCGAGATCGACATTGCTCGGACGCGCTTGCGATCGGCCGCGCATGCGATTGGGCGTATTGAGAATATTCTGATCGAACCCGAACTGCGTGCCAGAGTGGTCGTGGATCAAAGATCTGGCACCATCGTCATGGGCGAAGATGTTCGGGTGTCGCGAGTTGCAGTATCTCAAGGCAATTTGACCATCCGAATTGAGGATCGTCCCGTCATCGCGGTGCCGAATCCGTTCTCGACGGCAGAAACGATCGTCGTGCCGCGACAGGAGGTGGCGTTGGAACGGGAACCGGGGATCGGTCTTGCAGAAGTTCAGGAAGGGACAAACCTCTCTGAAGTGATCGCGGGGTTGAATGCGCTCGGCGTGGCACCTCGCGATATGATCGACATCCTCAAAAGCATCAAGGCTGCTGGTGCCTTGCATGCGGAATTCGTGGTCCGCTAGCCGGAGAGATTGCGGATCTCAATGAACTGTGCGCGGCTCGCCAATCCATCGAAGAGATGCTGTTCGGTACCCGTCATCCAGGCTTGGGTGCCTAGGGCGCAAATCTCATCATAGAGCGTGTTTTGCCGATCGCGGTCCAAATGAGCCGATATCTCATCCAAAAGAACGAGAGGTGGAGCCGTGTGCTCATTCTTGAGGGAGCGCACCACCGCGAGGATAAGTGAAATCAGGAGCGCTTTCTGTTCGCCGGTCGAGCAATCCTTCGCGGGTATCCCTTTGGTGGCATAGACGGCGATGAGATCGTCTCGATGTGGCCCGGAGAGTGTTCTTCCGGCTAGCAGATCCCGTTGGCGCCCGTCCTGAAGAGCTGCACGGATATGCGGGTCTGTCGCAAGGATCTCATCGCCTTCAGGTCCTATCAAGGCAAGGTCCCCGTCCGGAAACGCATCGTTGCACTTCGCTTGCGCTTCTTCGATGCGGCGGAGGGTTTCACTGCGCTGCAAAGCGATCCGCTCTCCGGCTTCCGCCATGCGCGCCTCCAACGCGTCGTACCAATGCGGGTCGGTCACACCGTCCTTCAGGAGGCGGTTTCGGTCGCGCATCGCTTTTTCGTATGAGAGGACATTTCTTCCGTGCTCTGGAAAGAAGTTCAGAGTTAAGCGATCGAGAAAGCGGCGACGGCCTTCAGCAGATTCAGTCCAAAGGCGGTCCATGGCTGGGACGAGCCAAACGACAGGAACCAAAGAGCCCAACGCCAATTGTGGCTTGGTTTTGCCATCTATTTTGACGTTGCGGGCTGATCCAGCCTGACTGCCTGTTTCAATAAGATGACTGACTTCGCCATTCGAAACGCGGGCGCTGACCTTCCAGCCAAGGCTGTCAGGCTGACGCGCCAGTTGTTCTCCCTTCGCGCGTCGGAGACCGCGACCGGGAGACAGCAGACTCAACGCCTCAAGAACGTTTGTCTTCCCAACGCCGTTGGCCCCGTGAAGAACCACGGGCCTCTGATCAAGCTCTAGTGTGAGCGACTTGTGAGAGCGGAAATAAGAAAGCTGGAGGCTTTCAACCGCGAGCCTCGCCACACGCCGTTACACGCGCATGGGCATGACGACGTAGACAGCCGAAGAATCCCCGCCCTCTCGCATCATGGTTGGATCCGCGGCCGAATTGAACAGAAAGACTGCATTCTCGCGATCCACCTGGCTTGCGATTTCGAGCAGGTACTTGGCGTTGAAGCCAATCTCAAGACGTTCATCGCCATAGGCAACGGCGAGTTCCTCTTCCGCAGCGCCGCTATCGGGCGCATTCACCGAAAGGACCAGGCGGTCTTCGTCCAGAGCGAGCTTAACCGCGCGCGAGCGTTCCGAACTTACAGTCGCCACACGGTCCACGGCTTTCGCAAACTCAGATGCGTCCACTTCGAGCTTGCGGGAATTTCCCATAGGAATGACACGGGTGTAGTCGGGGAAGGTCCCGTCAATCACCTTGGATGTCAGGGTGATCTCGGGGGTGGCAAACCGTACCTTAGTCTCGGAAACGGACACAGCGATTTGCGCGTCGTCATCTTCCAGCAGTTTACGCAGCTCGCCGACCGTCTTTCGCGGAACAATCACTCCGGGCATCGTTTCGGCGGCATCGGGCAATTCGGTATCGATCCGAGCCAAGCGGTGACCGTCGGTCGCCACGCAGCGTAAGCAGCGTCCATCTTCACCATCGGCCACATGCATGTACACGCCGTTCAGATAGTACCG
Organism: Pseudomonadota bacterium; assembly: GCA_038746545.1. GTDB lineage: Bacteria > Pseudomonadota > Alphaproteobacteria > Rhodobacterales > Rhodobacteraceae > Dinoroseobacter. Next base: position 138,832 of record JBCDKN010000004.1, on the reverse strand, counting down.
GGTTTCTTCTGTCGAAATCGCAAACTTCGATTTCTCAAACAACCTGCGCAAAACGGTGGCCGGAGCGGCGAAATTGCTCGAGTACTCAGCGGTCGTCATGACTGGAAAGTCTTCGCGCGGCAAGGTCGCGAGAGAGAAATTCGAACGACCAGCCACAACTTCGAGCCGACCCTTCGCGCTGTCATCGATCAACTGTACCAGCGCTCCGTCGGGCAGCTTGCGCACGATCTCATGGAGTGTCACCGCGGGCACCGTGGTTGCGCCGGCGCGTTCCACTTGCGCCGCAACGCGGTCCACGACCTCGATATCGAGATCGGTGGCGCGGAAACTGACCGCGTCACCTTCGGCTTCGATCAGCACATTCGCTAGGATCGGAATGGTATTGCGCCGTTCGACCACCGACTGTGCCTGGCTAACGGCCCTAAGAAGAGTGGCCCGCTCGATGCTGATTTTCATAGCGTTGTCCTATGCCCCCCGGGAGCGCTCGAGCCTAAGCATTCTTGCACAGTGCTCAAGCGCTAAATGCGAACTTCCAATGGTTTGAGGGGGCCGTCAAGGCCCGCTCGTCTGTGGCGGGCCTCTGTCGTTTCCAGATCAGACCTGCAGGGTCCGGGTCAGTATCTGCAGGTCCTCTTTGACTTGGGGGTCCTCTTCGCGCAGGGCTTCGATGCGTTTGACCGCGTGGATGACAGTGGTGTGGTCGCGACCACCAAACCGACGCCCGATTTCCGGCAAGGAACGCGTGGTCAGGGTTTTGGCAAGATACATCGCCAGCTGCCGGGGCCGCGCAATGGCACGGGTGCGGCGGGGGCCAAGCAGATCAGTCATGCGAACGTTGTAAAACTTCGAGACCGTCTGCATGATCTCATCCACTGTCACGCGGCGATCATTGGCCCGGATCATGTCCGAGAGCGCTTCTTGTGCGACATCGAGCGTGATGTGTTGCCCGACCAAAGACGAGAAGGCGAAGAGGCGGTTTAACGCACCTTCGAGCACGCGAACATTGGTCGAGATCCGTTGGGCGAGCATTTCCAGCACGCCATCATCGATATGGATCGATTCGCCACTGGCGATGTGATCCTGAAGACGTTGCTGAAGAATGCCGAGCCGCAGCTCGTAATCCGTCGGGTGCAGATCAACCACAAGCCCACTCGATAGGCGCGACTGAATCCGATCTTCCAAACCGTCAATCTCGCCCGGAGCCCGATCCGCAGATATGATGATCTGTTTGTTCTGATCGATGAGTGAGTTGAACGTGTGAAAGAACTCGTCCTGGGTGCTGTCCTTACCGGCGATGAACTGTACGTCATCCACCATCAGAAGATCGACCGACCGAAAGAGCTCCTTGAACTCCATCGTGTTGCGGTCGCGCAGAGCGCGAACGAAGCGATACATGAACTGCTCGGCCGACAGGTAAAGCACTTTCAACTCTGGGTTGCGCGAGCAGGCTTCCCAAGCAATGGCGTGCATCAGATGTGTCTTTCCAAGTCCGACGCCCCCATAGAGAAACAGCGGGTTGAACGACACCGGTCCACCCTCGGCCACGCGCCGTGCGGATGCATGGGCAAGCTCGTTCGGCTTGCCGACCACGAAGTTCTCAAATGTCAGCCGGGAATCCAGCGGCGCGCTTTGCAGCGATGCGGATGGAACCGGCTTATCGCCTGCTGCCGGTTCGGCCTTGATCGCAGACGCTGCCGCCTTGGCAGACGATGCATTGCTTCGCGCTGTCGCGGCCAGACGTGCAACATCGAACTCGATGCGGTTCACCTGTACGCCCGCCGACAAGAGATGTTGCAGGATGTCATCACGGTAGTTCCGTGCGACCCAATTCCCGACAAAGTTAGATGGTGCTTCAAACCGGACGACGCCTTCGCGACAATCCGTAAATTTCAGCGGCTCGATCCATGTAAGGTAGTTGTTTTGCCCGACAGTCTTAAGCAGATCATTCTGAACACTCCCCCAAGTGTCTTCGGTCATTTTTTGCCCTTTTTATAAGTGTTTAGGACTGCACCCATGTCAGTCCACGTGCCTTCCATCCGCTCAGCGCCCCGCGGTGCTTTGCGTCGTCCAGGTCTCCTTCAAAACCCTCTTTCACATTCACGCAAACGACCGTTTCGCCTCGCTTGGCAAATGCTTGCGCCATGGTCTGCGCGGCACTGAGTGAGCGTGCCCCCGACCTACAAATGAAAAACGCCTGCGAGGGAGCAGCTCCTCCAAGGGCGTCCAGCACCTGATCAGCGAAGTCTGGGTTGTGAGACATCCCGGGAAATGTCGCCCATTCGACTTGAATAGGGGCACGTCCGAGATCACCGAGATCGGGGCCACCCACAAATGCCCACTCGGCAGCGGATCTGACGTCCACCAATACCGCGTCTGCATCCTGAGAGAGACTTTCCCAAACGTCATCAGGCAAAGCCTCTCCGACGACGGGATTTGGGCCCGCGCTCATATTCCTAACTCACTTCCGTGTGACTCGCTGGGACATGGGTATCAACTGGTTCACCGGTCTCGCAACAAATCTTCTTTGTTGACTCCGGGGATATCGTTCATCGAATCTTTACACAACCCTGGGTTGATATCCGATTGGGCGAGTAAGGTTCATAAAATGCAGGGGAAATCTGTCACAAAAGAAAAAACGCCCCCGGGTGGAGGCGTTCTGAATTTTTTTTCAACCTGAGGGTGAGCGATCAGGCGCTGAGCGCTTTCACCCGCTTGGACAGACGCGACATTTTCCGAGCTGCCGTGTTCTTGTGCACGATGCCCTTCGTCACGCCCCGCATCAGCTCCGGTTGAGCCGAGCGCAGAGCGTCGGATGCCACCGCGTAATCCCCGGACGCAATGGCTTCTTCCACCTTGCGCAGATACGTGCGGATGCGCGACCGACGCGCCTTGTTAACGTCAGCGCGACGCTCGTTCTGGCGCGCGCGTTTCTTTGCCTGAGGCGAGTTGGCCATGAGGCCTCCCACTTGATGTCACGAGTAAAATTCTGAACCGCTCCAATAGAAGCGAGTCGTCATCAAGTCAACCTGTGAACGGGGGAATTGACCTATTTGTCCCGGAACTGCGGTTCGCGCTTCTCGAGGAAGGCGCCCATACCCTCGGACTGGTCTTCGGTGGCGAACATCGCGTGGAACAAACGCCGCTCAAACAGCAGCCCCTCGCGCAGCGATGTCTCGTAGGACCGGTTCACGGCTTCCTTCACTGCCATCGCTGTCAGTTGGGACTTCTCGGCAACCTTATGGGCAGCGCCCATCGCCTCTTCCATCAGTTTTTTGACGGGCACAACCCGGCTAACGAGCCCGGACCTTTCTGCTTCCTGCGCATCCATGAAGCGCCCCGTCAGGTGCATATCCATGGATTTGGACTTGCCGACAAACCGTGTCAGGCGCTGGGTGCCACCGATCCCGGCAACAACGCCGAGATTGATCTCGGGCTGTCCGAACTTCGCGGTCTCCGATGCGATGATAAAATCGCACATCATCGCAATCTCGCAGCCCCCGCCCAGGGCATAGCCCGACACGGCCGCGATGATTGGTTTGCGACAGTTTAGCAGACGCTCGACCTCAGGACCGAACAGGTCCGAGCCAAACACATCCACAAAGGTCTTGTCCGACATTTCCTTGATATCCGCGCCGGCGGCAAAGGCCTTGTCGGACCCGGTCAGGATGATGCACCGGACCTTCTCATTCTCTTCTGCCGTCTTCAGCGCCTTAGCGAGCTCCAGCAGCAGTTCCGTGTTTAGAGCATTCAGCGCGTCCGGTCTGTTCAGCCGGATCAGTGCGACGTGGTCCTCCACATCGACGATCAGCGTGTTGTAGGCCATTCAGGCGCTCCCGTTGTTCCCAGCCCGGGCAGGGTTACCAACTGGAGCGCGGGGTGCAAGGTTATCTTTGGCAGCGTGGACAATAGAAGGACGATCTGCCTGATTGCACGATCCGGCGCACTACATCTGGGCAGGCCGGGGTCTGGCATGGTGCACCTTCGCGATCGTAAACTTGGAATCGGTGCTGGAAATAACCCAGATCTCCATCCGTTTGGCGGTAGTCCCGAAGAGAAGATCCCCCGGCCTCGATGGCCTCGGACAGCACTTCGCGGATGATGGGCACGAGGTTACGTGCCCGGGACTCCGAGATCCGGGCTGCCTTGCGCTGCGGTGAAATTCCGGCCCGGTAGAGCGCCTCGCAGACATATATATTTCCGAGCCCTGCGACGATCTTCTGGTCGAGCAGGGCGGACTTGATCGGCGTATTCCGCCCTTTCAGGCGCGCCACGAGGTAGTCTTCGTCAAATCCATTGCCCAAAGGCTCTGGCCCGAGACTGGCGAGCATCGGATGTGCCTCGACCGCGTCGCTCGGGGCCAGATCCATCGCGCCGAACCGTCGCGCATCGTTGAAAACCACCCGGGAGCCTGTCTCGAAATCAAAGACCACATGGTCGTGCTTTTCGAGGGGGGGCATTTCGTGATGAAAGACACCCGCGGTTTGGGCGGGCGCCCCTCGCTGCGGCGGATGGATCAGGATCCGTCCGGACATACCCAGATGGATGATCAGAGTTTCACCTGTATCAAGCTCGGCGAGGATATATTTTGAGCGCCGCCCCAGACGCAGAACCGTCGCGCCGGTCAGGCGTTCAGCCATCCGTTCGGGCAAGGGCCAGCGCAGGTCGGGTCGCCGCACATCCGCGGCGACGATCTGCCGACCGGACATCACCGGATCCAGTCCCCGCCGGACCGTTTCGACCTCTGGAAGTTCAGGCATCAGCTCTCCCCGCGTTGCAGCACGTTGTCACCGCCAAGCCGCAGCCTATAAGGAGGGGGCAGCATCCACCGATGGCAAGAGCACATGACCGAGAAGAATGAGAAAACCACGCATTTCGGCTACCAGACGGTGGCCGAGCAGGACAAGGCCTCTCTCGTGCAGGGTGTCTTCACCAATGTCGCGTCGAAATACGATGTGATGAATGACCTGATGTCCGCCGGTCTGCACCGTGTCTGGAAGGATGCGATGATGGATTGGCTCGCTCCGCGCAATGGGCAGCGCCTGCTGGATGTGGCGGGGGGAACCGGTGATATTTCGTTCCGATTCCTGAGGCGGGCTCCGGAGGCCGAAGCGGTGGTACTCGACCTGACCGAGAGCATGCTGGTGGCAGGGCGTCAACGGGCCGAGGCCGAGGCGATGGACACGCGGCTCGATTGGCTGGTGGGCGACGCGATGGCGCTGCCCTTCGAGGCCAACAGTTTCGATGTCTATACCATCAGTTTCGGGATTCGGAACGTCACCCGCATTCAGGATGCTTTGTCCGAGGCTTATCGCGTGCTGAAGCCGGGTGGGCGGCTCATGGTGCTGGAGTTCAGCCAACTGCCGAACCCCGGCCTGCAGAAGGCCTATGACCTCTATTCCTTCAACGTTATCCCGCCCATGGGGCAGGTGGTGGCGAATGACCGTGAAAGCTACCAGTATCTGGTGGAATCGATCCGCCGTTTCCCCGATCAGGAGACCTTTGCCAGCATGATCCGAACTGCGGGGTTCGAGCAGGTGAAATATCGCAATCTGAGCTTTGGGATCGCGGCGCTGCATTCCGGGTGGAAGCTCTAGGATGCGCGGGCCCCACAACTTCTGGCGCCTGATCCGAACCGGAGCCACATTCGAGCGGACCGGGGCCATGCGCGTAGCGCTCGAGGCCATGGATGCGCCTCCGGCACTTCGTCTCGCGGCGCGGGTGCTCGGCTGGCCGTTCCAATGGCTCGGGCTGAAGGGCGACGAGACCATGCCGCCCGTGACCCGGGCGCTGACCGCGCTCGGCCCGGCGTATATCAAGTTCGGGCAAATCCTCTCGACCCGGCCTGATGTGGTCGGGCAGGAACTGGCGGATCAGTTGAAGGTCCTGCAGGACAAGCTGCCACCTTTCACGGCCGAGGAGGCCAAGCGTGAAGTGGCGCGTGAGCTGGAAATGCCGGTGGAAAGCGTGTTCTCTGAATTCTCGCCGCCCGTGGCGGCGGCCTCCATCGCGCAGGTCCACAAGGCGCGGCTGGCAGAGACCGGTGAAGCCGTGGCCGTCAAGGTGCTGCGCCCGGGCATTGAGCGCGCGTTTCGCAAGGATATCGACGCGTTCTATCTGATCGCGCAGGCGGTTTCGCTCTTTGCGCCCGGCGCACGTCGGCTGCGCCCGATCGATGTGATCGAGCATTTCGAAGGCGTTGTCATGGGGGAGCTGGATCTCAGGCTTGAGGCCTCCGCCGCAGGTGAGTTTGCAGCGACGACAGCGCAAGACGCCGGGTTCAAGGTTCCCGAGGTGCACTGGGATCTCTCCGCGCGCCGCGTGATGACCCTGTCCTGGGTCGAAGGCATCCCGATGCACGATGTCGAGGCCATCCGTGCCGCCGGGATCGACACGATGGAGCTGGGCAGCCGGGTGCTGTCGCTGTTTCTGAGCCAGGCGTTGCGAGACGGCTATTTTCACGCGGACATGCACCAGGGGAACCTGAAGGTTGGGTCCTCGGGCGATATCATCGCGCTGGATTTCGGGATCATGGGGCGGATCGACGAGTACACCCGTCGCGTCTATGCCGAGATCCTCATGGGGTTCATCCAGAAGGACTACCGACGCGTTGCCGAGGTGCATTTCGAGGCGGGATACGTCCCGGCGGACCGGGATATTGATCAGTTCGCGCAGGCTTTGCGCTCCGTAGGCGAGCCGATTTTCGGAATGGATGCGTCGCGCATTTCCATGGCACGGCTTCTGGCCTATCTCTTTGAAGTTACAGAGCGTTTCGGGATGGAGACGCGAACCGAACTGATCTTGCTGCAGCGAACCATGGTCGTGGTTGAGGGCGTTTCGCGCTCTTTGAACCCAAGGATCAATATCTGGGAGGTCGCTCAACCAATTGTTGGATCCTATATCGCGCAGAATGTTGGTCCGAAGGCGCTGCTGCGAGATCTAACGGCGACGGTGCGGGTTCTCGGGAAGTTCGGCCCCCGGCTTCCTCAACTTGCGGAGGCCGCTCTGGTCCGCCAGACAACGCTGGCTACGCCGCCGCCGAAGGTCGCGCGGATCCCGGGCTGGGGATGGTTTTTGGCGGGCGCTGTATCAACCGGCGCGGTCGGCGCGCTCGCGGGCCTCTTCTAAGGCGGCGCATTCCCGCTCAAGTGCGACGGCATAGATCGGATTGCCGCGCGCGAGTTGCCAATGGCAATAGCAGGCCATGCGCCAGCGATAATACGGTGCCATTTGGGCAAAGGCCCGAGACATCTCGGCAGTTCTGTACGCATCCAGGAGTTCTTGATCCGAGATGACCGGATCAGTTTCTGACAGGGATTGCATACCGGGTGATGTCGCGTGAGCGATGTCTTCGCAGGGGTCGCCGAAGGCAGGGCATTGCCAATCCAGCGCAACCGCATGCGATTCGGTGTTCATAGCTACATTCGCCGGTACGGGATCCCGGTGAACCAAGCACTGTGGCGTGAGATTGCGTCTTCGGTGATCGGGTGGGGCAAGACGGGTCAACCACACCGGTGAAGAGGACTCAACCAGCAGAGCGTGCCCTTCGGCAAGTAGCTCGGTGGTCGAACTCATCCGATTTGTGAGGCCAGTCCACGGGTGCGTGCCATGGATCTTGTGGAGCAACTCGGCCAAAGCCCGAGGTGTCACGGTGGTCTTGCTCGAAATGAACTGTGACAGGATCAACGACTTGCCACTCGGAAGCCGTTGCAGCGTCAAAGGGAATGCAGACATAGCGCGACCGCTGAGGGCTTTCATTGCCGCCCATTCCTGCTCCGGCATATTCGGGAACAGATCCGAACCCCGATTGGGATCGGAAAGCTTCAGGACGATACTCGGCCCGACCGCAGGTTCGTGCACCCAAACCTTGCTGGTCAAACCCTTACGAACCTGTTTCAGAGATTGCGTCGACAGGCCAATCCGCTCGAGCCCGCATGCCAATTCACGCGGCAGGTCGGTGACAGCAGAGCTTAGATCATCCTTGGCCATAGCGCGGAGCTATAGCCAGACAGGTTTGTCCTGACCAGAGCTGTTTCAGACAGGCTGCCTGAGACTGATCACCGAAGCCGCATCAAGCTCAATCCCACCTTCGGTTACAAGCTGCGTGCCCCCACCAGAGGCTTTCACCTCGAGGATTTCGCGGTACGCTGACACTTTCCCGTCTGGCAACTCTTCGCCATTGCTCGTGGACTCGACGGCGAGTGTATAGGCCCCGCTCGGCAGGGGCGCGCCATCCGCACCGACGCCAGCCCAAAGGACGGTTTCCGCAGACTTATCAAGCGCAAGGCGCTGCACCTCTGTGCCATCTGAACGGAATACGACAAGTTCCGCACTTTCCGCGAAACTCGGGATCTCGGGGCGGATCTCAATCGGTGCCCCATCGAAATACATCTCGCCTACGGCAAGCGCATCCATACCAACCCAGCTTGCCAGTTGAGACAGGTTCATCAGGCCCATCTGCCCGCCAAGATCCTCGAGCAAGGCATTGGTTCGGGTCTGTTGTTCCACTCCCGAGAAGGTCGCGAGCTGCACGGCCAGATCCTGACTGTCCACAGGGTCCAGCGGATCCTGGTTTTCCAACTGTGTCGTCAGCATAGTGAGAAATGTCTCGAAATCAGAGGCAATTGCGGTTGCCGAGTTCGAGGAGTTGCTGGTCGGTTGGGAGGTCGATGTGACCCCTGAAACTGCGTCCATGATGTCTCCTATAGTCTCAGGTCAAGGCCGGATGCGGATGCGTTTCTCCGCGTGGGCGTCGGGGCGGTCTCGGCATCCTCGGACTGCGCCTGCATCATTTGGTGTGCGCCAGAACTGCCGTTCTCCCCGAAGGAGTTCGGAGCGTCGGATCCATCCTGCGAGAAGCTGAAGGAGATACTGTCCCACCCGGCATCCGCCAATTCCGCCCGCATCTGTTCAATATTCCGACGGATCAGGTCGAGCGTTTCCGGGCGTTCCACCTGCAGCAGAACAGTCCCGATCCCCTCACTCCCGGAAAGCGTCATACGGACACGTCCCAACTCTTCTGGGTTGAGAAGGATCTCAGTGGCCTCGCCGGTGGTCTTTGGGAGTGCGGCCTGGAGTTGGGTGAGGATGGCCTGTGCTGTTGCATTGGGGCGCTGTGATGGAGGCGCAACCTCCTGCTTCGAGGCAGCGCTGTCGGTCGCTGAGGCGCTCCCCCCCATGGTCAGCTCTTCGACCATATCAAGCTTGTCCGGCTTCGCGGCAGGCATCGGTATCGCCGTCGTTCCAAGGGAGGAGGGTAAACTTGCCGCCGTGGCCGGCTGGCTATGCCCCAGCCCGAATTGCGGTTGACCACTTTGGTTCCCTGGATTGGATCGCGAGGATTGCTCTGCTTTGGAAGCTTGATCTCCTTCGCTCGACCCCACAACTTCACGCGCAAGCTGCTCTTGCTGTATCCTTGTCGCGCCAAGGCTCTGTGATTGGGAGGGCGCAGTCGTGTTGGCGAGGGTGCTCAAAATCGCTCCGGGTTTCGTGCCATCACTTGAACCCGTGTCTAGGGGCACAATGGGCGGAGATGTGCGCTGCACCTCTACCAGCGGTTTTGGGGAGAAGGGTGCAGGCTCGGGGGGGGGCGCTGTCACTCCAAGTTGCCTGATCTCAGCACGCAGTGATCTAACCTCGCGGAGCTCTGGTAGCACCGTTTTCACTGAAGCGTTGAGGGTGTCATTGCTGGGCAAGGCCTGCGAACTCTGGCGCTCTGTCTCTTTGGCGCTGGGCAGCGCAGCGCTGTTTTGCGGGGAGGGCGTGACCATTGCTCCACCTTCTTTTGCCGTATTCTGGGCGAAGGTTGGCCCCCCTCCTGATTCGAACTGAGCACTCTTTGTATTGTCGGTGCCGTCAAACTCGGAAACCCTGCCATTCGCAGCGATCACCGAGGCCCGAACATCCGGCACGTCTGGTGAGTTTCGAATCACATCATCTGACAGCGGGCTGATTGGTTGCGAGCCAGCCAATGACTTTGAGTCTTCTCCCGCAGTCTTCGCAGCAATGGGGCTTTGCAGATCAGTGGACTGAACCGCCTTGGCGCTAAACGCGGTCTCGCTGAAAGTCATCAAAGGGCGTTTCGGTCGTGGCGCGGATTCGGCTTGGTTAGAAGTCTGAACTGGCAGCGAACGATCTTTCGTCGACTGCACTTGCGCCGGAGTCGTGGTCTCTTGTTTCCGATCGGCTGGAAAGCTTTCAGGCGGAGAGGGGGGGCGATCGGGCCCGTTTGGAAAAGAGGCACGCGTTTGTCGGTCGAGTTGTCCTGCTAGAAAAACCCGAGACTCCGGTTTTGCCTCTGCGGTTTCTCCCGCTGGGATCGCACTGACTTGTGTTGCTGGCTCATTGGTTTCGAGCACTGGCGTGGAGGCCGGCGCAACCGGTGCTTTGGCATTAAGGTTGTCGGACGAGCCAGCAGAAGCAGAGTTGCTTTTTTTGTTTCCTTCGACCGTCGCTGAATCAGCTGGATCGCTGTCGGTTTTTCTTCCGGTGAACTGAAACACTTGGGACTCTGCAGGTTCCCTGTCACGCGACACCCCAATTTGGTCCCCGTTTCCGCTTCCAATAGGAAAATCTGGGTTTGTTCGGTTGCCATCTGAACGCTCGGTGCTTGGCGCTTTGGCCTCCGGGGGCGCTGACTTGTCTTCGGTGACTTTGGTCAAGGCGACTTCTTCGGCAGATTCGCGTTTTTCGACATCCTTTTCGGGGGTCGCGTCTTCCTGAGCAACGCTGGCGTGCTTCTCCACCTCAGGGCTTGATTTTCGAGTGCGGGAATCCTCATCCCGAAACGTCTCAAGAAAACTCTTTTCCGATGAGTTTGGCTCTGCGTTTGCTGTATCTCCCGACGTCTTTGCGGACGACCTGGACATGCCGTCTGTTCCGGACGGGCTGGGTAGAACACGGGTAATCTCTAGGTTCATGGTGACCTTCTGGGCACTGGTATTGGAGCCATGCCTAGCGAGTATTCCTTACTACTTCTTTACCCTGCCCGCGCATGACTGGGGCATGGATAGAATCGCACTCACCCCGATCAACAGCGCGGTTGGAACAGCCTTTCAACCTTCATCGGAGGACAAAGCCCTCCGGGAGGCCGCGCAGAAACTCGAAGCCGTTTTCCTGTCGGAAATGCTCAAAGCCGCCAAGTTTGGCGAGACACCCAGCACCATGGGAGGCGGGGTCGGAGAAGATCAATTCGCGTCATTTCTACGCGACGCGCACGCAAGATCTGTGGCGCAGACCGGCGTGCTCGGTCTGGCCGAATCCCTGTTTAACGCGATGAAGGAGGCCGGAGATGTGGAGTAAAGCGATCCCCTCGAAGCAGATAATTGACTGTCTCGAACACGAATACGAGATCCTCAAGACTGGAAAGTTCGACGAAATCTCTGCGCTCTCTACTAAGAAGGAGAGCCTGCTGAAGGGGCTTGATCCCAAGTCTCTAGCGCCGTCCACTGCGGAGCTCATTTCGCAGATGGCAACACGCAACGGGGCCCTGATGGTGGAAGTGATGCGCGCCTTGAAAGAGGTCTCCGCGCGTCTTCGCTCTGCAGAGAAGCCCGACCTTGCATTCTCTAGTTATACCGCTGTCGGTGGAGCGGTGAATATCGGGGCCAATGCCAGAGGTCATTCTAAAAAGCTCTGAAAATTGTAGTGATATTACACTCACTTGGGAGTTCGCATTAAGCCTGTCTTATTGAGTTGCATTCAAGGTCACAGAGCACCCTCGAGGTGACGCGGGTAAAAGCCGCTACGTCAGAAGGACGTGTCCGTTGGCCAACAGGCCTTAGTAAAGACAAGGCGCAAAAGCGCCACCTAACCAAGGAACGCAGATGTCTAGTATTCTGACTAATAACAGCGCGATGGTTGCGCTTCAGACCCTGAAGACGATCAACTCCAACCTGAGCAAGACACAAGATGAGATCTCGACGGGCAAATCCGTTGCGACTGCGAAAGACAATGCCGCGATCTGGGCCATCTCCAAGGTCATGGAAGCCGATGTGAAAGGCTTCAAGGCGATCTCCGAAAGCCTGTCGCTCGGTGAATCCACCGTCGCCGTGGCGCGGAACGCCGCGGAAACTGTCAGCGACCTCCTGACGGAGATCAAAGGCAAAATTGTCGCGTCGCAAGAGGACAGCGTCCCTGCGGACAAGATCCAAACCGACATTGATGCTCTGAAAGAACAGATCAGCTCGGTGATCAGTGCTGCTCAATTCAACGGCAAGAACCTGGTCGACAACTTTGACGCGACGTCGATCCTCTCTTCGTTGGATCGGGATTCGTCCGGGAACGTGACCGCGAGCAACATCGCGTTCAACGGCCAAAACCTGACCTCCGACAGCGGTACACTCTCCACGTCTACCGCGTTGAACCGGATTGGTACTGTCAGTGATGCGGGCGTGTACACTGTCGGCAACGGCGCGACTCTGTCTAACGCCGCGAATGACGCAACTTTGACACTCGCAACCGATCTCGCGGATGCGGACACAATCACCATCAACTTCGGTGAAGAGCAATTCACCTACACCAACAATACCGGATCCGCGATTGCTGTTGGTGATCTGGACGATATTGTTGCCGCTGGTATTGCCAACCTGGGTGTTGAGGGTGTGACGACCAGCGTTACCGGCGCCGGTGAGGTCACTGTGTCTTCGACCAATGCCTTCGAATCAATTGAAATCCAAGGATCCTCGCCGAGCACAACCGTGAATGTGGACCCTGACGCGGGTGGTGCTCAGTCGGCAGCCGGCAATGGCAACGCGGCCACTCTGGTTGCGCGCGCTGAGACAGTTTCGCTCGGTGGTGCAGGCAATACTGGCGGTGTTGTTAACGAGGGTGACGGCTTCCAGATCGCGCTCGACGGCAAGACCTTCAACTATGTTGCGAAGGATGGTGACACGCTCAATGATGTCGCGACTGGTCTGAAGCGGGTCGTCGATGCCGGCGGTGTCGAAGGGATCTCTGTGAAGGTCAATCTTTCCGACGATCCAACGACCTCTCCCCCGAGCATCCAGATCGACAATAGCGGGACCGCACCAGTGTCTCTGACTGTCGATGACGGATCTGGCGGTACGGCTTCTGGTGGTCTTGTTGGTCTCGACGGGATCGACGTGACCACCAAGGAAGGCGCGGCCAACGCGCTCGACAACATCGAGAGCCTGATCAACACCGCTGTGGATGCAGCTTCGGCCTTCGGTTCCGTTCAGAGCCGCGTGGAGATCCAGTCTGACTTCATTGGTCGTCTGACCGACTCTCTGAAGTCCGGTATCGGTTCTCTTGTGGACGCGGATATGGAAGAGGCATCTGCCCGCCTGCAGGCACTGCAGGTGCAGCAGCAGCTTGGTACGCAGTCCTTGTCGATCGCGAACCAGGCGCCGCAGAACATCCTGGCGCTCTTCAGATAAGTTCTCTGGCCCCGCAGTAGCGATGCTGCGGGGCCAAAGCTGACACCGTCACTGCCTCTAGCCGGAAGATCACGATGAACGCTTACGCACGCAGCCAAATGGCCTACTCCCAAAGCAAGAGCGCAACTCGAACAACACAGAGTATCGAGTATGAACTGTTTGCAAACATTACCAGTGCCTTGGTGCGCTATCGCGACTCCGCAAAAGACAACTACACCGAGTTCGTGACCGCTCTCCATGACAACCGCCGTCTTTGGCTGACACTGGCAAGCGATGTGCTTGAGGATGGCAATATGCTCCCCGTTATGCTGCGTGGTCAGATTGTGTATCTGGCGGAGTTCACGCGGCTCCATACCTCCCACATCCTGAATGGGGATGCAAAGGTGGACCCTCTCATCGAGATTAATCGCAGCATAATGAAGGGACTATTCTCCCAACGAGGTGTGAAATGACAGGCTTGGTTTTAAAGCTTTCTCCCAAAGAACGTGTTCTGGTGAATGGTGCTGTCGTCGAAAACGGAGATCGTCGCAGCAGGTTGAGCATCATCACGCCCAACGCGAACATCCTTCGTCTACGTGACGCGATCCATCCAGATGAAGTCACCACTCCGGTGCGGCGCGTATGCTATATTGTACAGCTCGTGCTTTCCGGTGATGTGCCGCCGGATGAAGGAGCACCTCAGTTGCTGCGCGGTATTGAGCAACTTAGTCAGGTGTTTCGCGACAGCGACAGCCGGGCGCGACTCAATGAGGCGACCGAAAGCGTGCTGAGCCAGAATTTCTATCAAGCGCTGAAGTCGCTCCGGTGTATACTGCCGCGCGAAGAGCGGCTTTTGGCGACGAGCCACTGATGACTTTCCAACCTGTCGTGCCCACAGGCGGTGTGGTGGGCTGGAATTTTTTGAACCGCACGATGGAGGCGCAACGGGCAGCCTTCACTCAAACCGAAAGCTACCAACGGGACGAAGACTACTTTCGGGCGAACATCGGAAACATCCGATCTGCAGAAGCCCTGGTCGCGGACCGTCGCCTTCTTTCCTTTGCGCTCGATGCCTTCGGTCTAGGAGATGACATTGGCAATAAGTACTTCATCCAGAAAGTGCTGGAGGATGGAACGGAAGACGCCGCCGCGCTTTCAAACCGATTATCGGACAAGCGCTACAAGGAGCTTTCCGATGCATTCGGATTTGGCGCTGGACAGTTTCCGAGGAACCAACTGAGTTTCTTTGCCGATGAGATCGTCACCAAAAATGAAGAAAGCTTGTTCGAGGAGGCAGTCGGAAATGTGGACGGAGATCTCCGGATCGCCCTGAACCTGCGTCGTGAGCTTTCAGAAATTGCTGCGGACGACATGTCAGAAACGGCCAAGTTCTTCACTGTGCTTGGCAATCCTCCTTTGCGGACCGCCTTCGAAACAGCCTTCCGCCTACCCAGTGCGTTTGCGACGCTCGATATCGATAGACAGGTGGAAACGCTGCAGGATCGGGTTGAAAGCAGTTTTGGTGCGGCAACAATTTCACAGTTCGCTGAGGCGGAGACAACTGAACAATTGGTTCAACAGTTTCTGGTCCAATCCGACATTCAGAATTTTGAGGCCAGCTCGTCACCTGCTGCGATCGCTTTGGCTTTGCTCCAATAAGTAGCTGTCTGCCTAAGAAGGACATAAGAGATCGGTCCACTTGGCCTGTGGAGCGTTTTCCGACAGGCTTCGATATGCCCTCAGCCCTTGGATCATTTAAGTAGTTTGGAAGGGGTCGACAATCCCGTGGTCACTGAGACGGGGCCCCGAGTTACAGACAAGGGAGGCGCCAAAGAGAGCCTTCATAACAAAGTATGGTGGCTCCCAGCTTGTCGCATTGCTTAAAGCAGAGACCCAATCGTTAAAGCGACCCGAAACACTGCTTAGACTGTCCTCGCTCATGATACCGGCGACCGGGAGAGCCACTGTTTGTAGAATGACCCCATCAGCTGCGACCGCGAGGCCTCCTTGCGTGGAGGACACAGCGTTGGCTGCAAGAGCCATGTCACCAGGTTTGTGACCAAAGACCGTCAGGTTATGGCTGTCATGCGAGACTGTTGTTGCAACGGCGCACCGCATCAAACCCCAGTCTTCCAGTAAGGCGAGCTGTACCAAATCTCCGACGCTGTGGCGGTTCAGCACTGCCATACGGATCAACGCGTCCGGAACTTGCACGATGCCCGAGGCGACGTTGAGTTTGCGATTTCCCCATTCAGGGAAGCGCGGTTTGCGTAGGGTTGGAACGTCGATGCTGTTTCCTGTTGCACGAAGCTCGAAGTCAGCTGGCTTGGTAAGACTAGATTTGACCGTATTGGTGAGCGTTGTTGGCAAGGCGACGGGCTCTTGCTCGGCCGTCAAGGCACTGTTCTCAGCAACTCGGGATCCGTCCATGTAGACCGCTTCAATCTCGACATCGCTCAGATCGGCTGCGATCAAAAAATCGGCGCGCTGTCCTGGTGCAAGGAGACCCAGATCATTGCGCCCGATGCGGCGCGCCGCGTTCAAAGTGGCAGCACGGTAAACCCATGCTGGCGGTAACCCGAGAGACATCAGAACACGCATGAGCGCATCCAAGCCACCTTTCTCGAGAAGGTCGTTCGGAAACACGTCATCGGTGCAAAGCGTCACGGTTTGGGGCAAGTGCCCAAGTTCCAGCAACACGGACACAAATTCTGGAAGGAGGTGTGTGTGCGATCCGCGTAATTCTATGGTCAGACCTGCACGCAGTTTTTCAAGCAGGTCCGCACCTGACGTCAGCTCGTGATCTGTCTCCACACCTGCGGCCACGAAGGCATTCAAATCTGGACCTGTGAGGCCCCGGGCATGCCCGCAAACCGGTTTGCCGCTAGCCAAGCCCGCTGCAACGATGTCTTGAGCGCGCTGATCTCCAGACAGAAGCGGATGCATGGTCATCAACTCTGCAGCGCCATGAGTCTCTGGGCGATCCAAGAGCGCGGCGATGGTCTGTGCGTCAAAATCCGCACCGCTTGTCTCAAAACCGGGCGCCGACGGCACACAGGTCGGCACCAATGGCAGAAACCGAAGTGCGGCCGCCCGAGCAGCGGCGAAGGCATACTCCATTCCGGCCAATCCCGCGACATTCGCCAGTTCATGGGGATCCCAAAGGGCGGTCGTCACGCCGCGCGGAACCATATGGGCCGCGTATTCCGTTGGCGTGATCATCGAGCTTTCTACGTGCATATGCGTGTCGATCAGCCCGGGCAGCAGGAACTTGCCCGTCGCATCCACGCGCGTCTCGGCGTTTGCAGCGGCTCCCGCTGTGTGTACCGAGGCGATTAGCGCTCCGACAATCCCGATATCCGCTGCCCGTTCTTCCCCGGTGACCATGTCGAGAACGGTTCCCCCTTCGATCAGCAGGTCAAAAGGGAGCTCTTGTCGGGCGGCTTGCACCGCGCGACGCCGCAGAGCGGGATCGTTCAGGTTTGCATCAACGGGCATCTGCGCCTCCATCAAAGACGGCGAGGCAGTCTCGTGCAATGCCGGTATCCGCTTGAGTCACCAAACGCGTCCGCGAGATCGGTCGCGGTTCAAACCGGGTTTCGCCGTAGCTCTCATCTCTAGCAAGCGAGACGGTCATCGACATCGGGGCGAAGGTAAACCGATCAGGCCAGATCACGGCAGCTGCCGCGATGGGGTCATAGATGGCCATAGCCGCCCGCCCGCGCTCCAGAGCGATGTCGAGGTATCCAAGCAAAAGGTCACGGCTCAGCGTGTCCGCGTCCGGCACATCGTCGGGCCCGAAAGAATGCTTCCGGCACTGGGTGAGGTCCACCACATCCAAAGGGACCTGCGTGGACAGAACAACGTCCAGTGCTTCTGGATCTGCAAGCGCATTATACTCTGCGCGCGGGGAGTGATTGCCAGGCCCGTTGCTGCCCCCCATCCAGACGAGCCGCGTGATCCGCGCCGCGACACGCGGTGAGTTCTGCAAAAGGCGCGCGATATTGGTCAGGGGGCCGAGTGCAAGGATCGTGCGTTCCGGTGCGCGTCTTGGCATGCGCAGCCAGGTCTCCAAGGCGTCGAGTGCAGGAGGAAAGACGGGCGCGCGCGCCGGTCTTGGCAAGTGCCGCTCCCGGCTGCGCATGCCAAGGGGGCCGAGGATCTGAGTGGCGGTTTCCGGCATGCGTTTCAGGGGGCGATCGGCACCAGAATAAAGCGGTATATCAAAGCCATAAGCTTCCCGTGCGCCATGGGCGTTCGCCTCGACTTGCGGCAAGGGCGCATTTCCAGCCACCAGCGAAACACCCGCAATGGCAATCCGATGCGTACGCAGCAACAGCAACGCCCAGAGGTCGTCAAACCCCATATCCGTATCCACCCAGATCGCGCTCATCGGCGGAGCGCCCGAGCGGTGGCCTGAGGCAGGTCGAAGTCCACCATTCCGCCGATTTGGATTTCCGGTTGCTCGATGGGCGCATCGGCGGTGATTGTGCCGATCTCGCTGTCGAGAACGTATTCCCGGTGCCCCCCTGCGAAACTGCTGGCACGAACGCGCCCCCGATGGGGGCCGCTGCCCACCTGCACGCCGCTGGGTCGCCAAGCTAAAAGCGGAGCCTCAGTTAAAAAACCCAATGGGAGGGCGCCGATCTCCGAGGTGAGCTGTGCTTCCCGCGCGGTGAAGATGTTCTCGAATCCCATGAAGTCTGCGGCGAAGGCCGTTGCGGGCGCGGCATAGAGTTCCGCCGGACTGCCCAATTGCTCGATCTCGCCATCTTTCATCAGGACGATCCGATCCGCGAGGGCGAGCGCCTCGGACTGGTCATGGGTCACGAAAACCATGGTAACCCCGGTTTCTTTCTGCACCCGTTGCAGCTCGTTGCGCATCTCGAGACGCAGGCGGGCATCAAGGTTTGACAGCGGCTCATCGAGCAGGAGCACCTTCGGTTCCATCACCAGGGATCGGGCGAGGGCCAAGCGTTGCTGTTGCCCGCCGGACATCTCGGCGGGTTTACGCGCCTCGAACCCGGACAGCCCGACCGTGGCCATCCCGGCCTCGGTGCGGCGGCGGATCTCAGTCTCCGGCAGCTTCTGCAACCGTAACCCGAAGGCGACATTCTCAAAGGCGCTGAGATGGGGGAAGAGTGCGTAGGATTGAAACACCAGGCCGATCCCGCGCTTGTTCGCGGCCACCCGGGTCACGTCGCGTCCATCGATCTCAATCCGGCCAGCGCTGGGGGTCAGAAGCCCGGCGATGGACCGCATGGTGGTGGTCTTGCCGCATCCCGAAGGGCCAAGCAGGGCGATCAACTCGCCCTCCCGGATGTCGAGGTTCAGGGAGGGAACCGCGACCGTCTGGCCGTAGGACAAGGTCAGATCCTGCAGGGAAACGAAGGCATCAGACATAGCGAGAGAACCCCAAGAGCCGTTCGGCGATGAAGACAATGGCGACGGACATGAAGGCGAGCAGGGCCGAGAGAGCGGCGACTGAGGGATCGAAGGTGATCTCCATATAAGACAGCATGTCGATGGGCAGCGTCCGCACGCCCGGTCCCGACAGGAAGAGCGAGGCAGGCACCTCATTGAAGCTGGCCACAAAGCCGAGGATGAAGGCCGCCAGAATGCCGCCGCGGATATTGGGCAGCACGACCTTCGTGAAGGCCTGCAGTCGTGTGCAGCCGAGGATCACGGCGGCTTCTTCCATATCCGCGCGCAGATTGTTCAGGCTCGAAGAGACCACGCGCACCGCATAGGGCATTACCAGCGCCGTATGCGTCACGAAGAGCGCCGCTGTGATCGAGACGTTCAAAGGCACCACGAAATACCGCAGAAGCGCGAGGCCAACGATGATGCCTGGCACGATGATCGGCGCGGCCACGATGGTCTTGATCGTCTCGGCCCCGGGCAGGTCATAGCGGTGCAGCGCGTAGGCTGCCGGGATCCCCAGAAGGAGTGCTGCAAGGGTCCCGAACACCGCGAGGAACATCGACAAAGCAAAGCTGGCTCGAAAGCTCTCGACCGTGAACACCTTGGCGTACCATTTCAGGGACAGGCCCTGGGGCGGGAAGGCCAGCGCCTCCCCCGCCGAGGCTCCGGCGAGGATCACGATCAAAAAGGGCCCGATCAGGAAGGTCAGCGTGACCCCGAGGATGATCCAGATGGCAAGGCGCGGCATAAGCTACCTCCCCGGCGAGGCAATCCGCTTGAGCAGCAGATTGGCCGAAAAGGACATGACGATCAGGATCATCGCGATAACACTGGCGGAGACAAAATCGTTGGAGACGTTCACCCGCTGATAGAGCAGCGTCTCCAGCATCAGGACCTTGGACCCGCCGAGAATCGCCGGAGTGATATAGGCGGTCAGCGCCCCGGTGAAGACGAGGGTCCCGCCGATCACCAGCCCCTCGCGCGTGAGCGGCAGGATCACCCGAAAGAACACCTGCAACCAGCTGGCGCCGAGGACCCGCGCGGCCGGAATGACATCCTTGGGGATGTTCTCCATCGCCGAGACGAGGGAGATGATCATCAGCGGCAAAAAGAGCTGCAACAGGCCGATGAACACGGCGGTTTCCGTGAACAGCAGCCGGATCGGCGTGTCCGACAGGCCGAGCCCGACAATCGTGTCATTCACAATGCCCGTGCGCCCGAGGATGACAATCCAGGCATAGGTCCGCGCCACGGGTGAGATCATCAGCGGCAGTACCACGAGACCAAAGATCCGTCCGCGCGAGTTTGCGGGCAGGTTCACAATGCAGAAGGCCGCCGCGTATCCGATCACCGCCGCAGTGCCCGCCACCAGCACCCCGAGCTTCAGCGTGCGCAGAAAGACCGTCTGGTTGAGCGGTTGTGAGAAAAAGTCTACATAGCCCTGCAGGCTCCACGCCCCGCCCTCGGTTTGAAACGCGATCGAGAGCAGGATGCCTACGGGCACGAGAAACACCAGAAAGGTGAACAGCGCCGCGGGCAGGGCGAGGGCCAATCCTTCGCTGCGGTTGAGAAACATGGCAGGGCGTCCTGTCAGAGCGGGATGCGGGGACGGGGCAAGCGTCCGCCCCTCAAAGGCCGTTTAGCGGATGACTTCGCTGTTCCACTGATCCACCCAGGCATCGCGGTTCGCGATGATCTCGGCAGGCGGCAGGATGTTCAGCGAGTTGATCAGGTCCGCGCCATAGGTCAGGTTGGAGGCGACCTCGTCGCTGACCGTGACATCCATATTGGCCGGGCTGTCGATCAGGGCTTCGGCGATCCGGGTCTGCACCTCGGCTGAGAGCCAGTAATCCATCAGTTTGTAGGCCAGCTCCTCGTTGCCATTGCCCTTGGTCATGATCATCACATTCATGCCGCCGGCCTGACCTTCGGCAGGCTCCGCCCAGGCAAAGGGCAGGGGCGAGCTCTTGAACCGGCTCCAGGCGAAGCGCCCGACCGGGGCGGCGATCACCTCCTCCTGGTTCATGAGCTGCGCCAGCTCTGAGGAGCGGGAGTAGAAGGTCACGATGTCATCCGCGCTGTCGCCGATGGCCGAGATGGTCGCGGTGAAATCGCTGGCATCCCCGCCCGCAGCCTTGTCGAGCATCATCAGGGTGAGCGGTCCTTGGGTCCCGGTGATGTTCGGCAGGGAGACATTGCCCGCCAGCTCTTCACCAAGCAGATCGCCCCAGCTGTTGATCTCCACCAGATCCGAGCGATAGACGATCGAGCTTGCATAGAAGGTGTAACCCACCGCCATGTTGTCGCCAATCGGGTCCTGTGCGGCCGGGTATAGCCGGTCGAAGCTGCTGATCTGCGCGGTGTCGAGCGAGCTGAGCAGACCCTTGCGCGCAAGGCTCAGCGCGTCATGGGAGGAGATCACCGCCATGTCGATCACCGGGTCGGCGGCATTGGCCTCGATCTTGGCCATCCGTTCCACGCTGTTACCGGTCTCAATGACCAGCTCGCAGCCGCAGATCTCTTCGAACGGATCATAGAGCGCCTCTTTGTAGGCGTCCTGGGCAAAAGAATAGACGGAGATTGTCAGGGTCTCTTGCGCCATGGCCCCACTTGCGGCGAGAGCCGTCACGCAGGTGGCGAGAGGGAAGATCTTGGTCATTGTCAGGGTCTCCTGTTGGACGGAAATGCGGGAATGCCGGTGGATGCGCGCAGGACGAGCCGCATGGGAACGGTCTCGCCATGGCCGGGTGGCGGGCGCCCGTCGATCTGCGCGGTGATGATAGCAATGGCGCGCCGGGCGATGTCTTCGACATCCTGCGCGACGGTGGTCAGGCTCGGATGCATGGCTGCAGAGAACGCCATATTGTCAAAGCCTGTCAGGCTGATCTGTTCGGGCACGGAGAGTTCGGCGCGCATCAGCTCGGACCGGACCCGTAGGGCCAGGAGGTCCGAAGTGGTCATCACCGCTGTGGCGCCCTCGCGGATCAAAGGCAAGATTTGTGCGATCCCGGCGTCGCCCCAGACTGTCGTTTGCGCGACATCCCCGAGTGCGCCAGTCATGCCCGCGATGCGGTCGCGCTGCACTTCGGACACGGGATCAGCACCGAGGATCACCACCTGACGGTGCCCGATCTCGCGGATATGCCTCGCCACCAATGCGCCGCCGCCCCGATGGTCCGCCGAGACCGCATTCTGCGGGTCGGAGGCGGTGTTGATTACGGCCACAGGCACGGGCATCGGGTCCGGCGAGGTGCCTTTCTGCGGCACCACGAGCATCCCGTCCACGCCGAGACGCAGGAGACGCTGCAAGGCCTGGCTCTGTTCTGCGGGGCTGCCGCGACTGTCCGCGATCAGGATCCCCATATCCTGCGCATCGGCCATCATGGACAGCGTCTGCGCGATCCGGGGGAAAAGCGGGTTGGTCAGGTCTGGCATTACGAGGCCGAGGATACCGGTCCGCCCGCTTTGCAGGGCGCGGCCTGCAAGGCTCGGACGGTATCCCATCTCCTGCGCGCGGGTGCGGATGCGCTTGGCGAGGTCCTCGGATACCCGGCCTTTGCCGCCGAGCGCGTTGGACACCGTGGTCGCGGTGACCCCGATTTCCGTTGCGATGTCCTTGATGCTGACCATGAGATGCCCTCTTGCTTGAACGTTAAACTCGCGATGTGAGTCGCGTCAATGATGAAGTTTAACGTTAAATCATAGGCGCAAAGAGAAACCCCGCAGCCGGAACTACGGGGTTCTGTTCGGTTGCGGCTGGCCTCAGGCCTAGAAGTCCAGGTTTTCCACGCTCAACGCGTTCTGCTGGATAAAGGCGCGGCGCGGTTCGACCACGTCGCCCATCAACTTGGTGAAGATGTCATCCGCATCGGCCACATCCTCGATCTGCACCTGCAACAGCGTGCGCGCTTCGGGATCGAGCGTCGTCTCCCAGAGCTGATCCGGGTTCATCTCGCCCAGACCCTTGTAGCGCTGCAGGGATTGACCCTTTTCGCCTTCATCCAGGATCGCCTTGAGCAGGGCAAGTGGACCATGAATCAGCTGATCCCGTTCCTTGCGAGTCAGGCGTGCGGGGTCACGATACACTTCGCGGCTCTCGCGCGAGACCGAGGACAGCTTGCGCGCCTCGCCGGAGCGCAGAACAGCACCATCCAGCGTCCGGATCTCTTCGACGCCGCGCAGCACGCGGCTCAGCCGGATCCCGTGATCCTGCGTGATACGCCCCTGCCATCCGCGCTCATACTCCACGGCCACGAGGTCGAGTCGCTTTGCCACGGCATCGGCGACCTGCTGCAGATCCTCATCCGCGCGGCCCGGGTCGAACGCCCCGGCAATCGCAGCCTGTTCGAGGATCGGACGCGGGTAGTGGGTTGGGAAGGCGTCGAGGATGCGCTTGAACTGGCGCGCGGCCTCCACCACCCGGGCAAGGTCCTGCCCGGCGATTTCTTCGCCTGCAGGCAGGCGTAGCACAGCCCCTTCGATCCCTTGCGCGATCAGGTGATCTTCCAGTGCCGCCTGATCCTTGAGGTAAACCTCGGACTTGCCGCGCGCGACCTTATAGAGCGGCGGCTGCGCGATGTAGAGATAGCCCCCCTCGATGATCTCCGGCATCTGCCGGAAAAAGAAGGTCAACAGCAGGGTCCGGATATGCGCGCCATCCACATCCGCATCGGTCATGATGATGATCTTGTGATAGCGCAGCTTCGAGATGTCGAACTCGTCCCGCCCGATCCCGGTGCCAAGCGCGGTGATCAGGGTGCCGATCTCCTGGCTCGAGAGCATGCGGTCGAACCTCGCACGCTCCACGTTCAGGATCTTGCCGCGCAGGGGCAGAACGGCTTGGTTGTGGCGCGAACGGCCCTGTTTGGCGGAGCCTCCGGCGCTGTCGCCCTCCACCAGGAAGAGCTCGGAGTTCGCGGGATCTTTCTCCTGGCAATCGGCGAGCTTGCCGGGCAAAGAGGCCACATCCATTGCCGTCTTGCGGCGGGTCAACTCCCGCGCCTTGCGGGCCGCTTCGCGCGCGAGCGCGGCCTCGATGATCTTGCCGACGATCTGCTTGGCCTGTGCGGGGTTCTCTTCGAACCACTCTCCAAGCTTTTCGTTCACCAGCCCCTCGACGGCAGGCCGCACCTCGGAAGAGACAAGCTTGTCCTTCGTCTGGCTCGAAAATTTCGGGTCCGGCACCTTCACCGAGAGCACGCAGGTCAGGCCTTCGCGCGCGTCATCACCGGTGAAATTCACCTTCTCGCGCTTCGCGATCCCGCTGGACTGGGCATAGGAGTTGATCGTCCGGGTCAGCGCGCCACGGAACCCCGCCAGGTGGGTGCCGCCATCGCGTTGGGGGATGTTGTTGGTGAAGGGTAGAACCGTCTCGTGATAGCTGTCATTCCACCACATGGCGACCTCAACCCCGATCCCGTCTTTCTCGCCCTCCATGAAGATCGGCGCATCCATCACCGCAGTTTTCGAGCGGTCGAGATACTTGACGAACTCGCGCACGCCGCCCTCGTAGAACAGATCCGAGCGCAGGGGCTCGGCAGGGCGCTCATCCTCGAGGATGATCCGAACGCCGGAGTTCAGGAATGCAAGCTCGCGCAGGCGGGTCTCCAGCGTCTTGAAGACATATTCGAGGTTCGAAAAGGTATCGGTCGAGGCCAGAAACCGGACCTCGGTGCCCTTGCGCCCCTCGGCATCGCCGACAACGCGCAAATGCTCGGCGGTCACACCGCCTTCGAAGCGGGCGTAGTGTTCCTTGCCGTCGCGCCAGATGCGGAGCTCCAACCAATCGGAGAGCGCGTTCACGACCGACACACCCACCCCGTGCAGGCCGCCCGAGACCTTGTAGGAGTTGCTGTCGAACTTCCCGCCCGCATGGAGCTGGGTCATGATGACCTCGGCCGCGCTGACGCCTTCTTCTTCATGCATCCCAACGGGAATTCCGCGTCCATTATCGCTCACAGAAACGCTCGAATCCGCGTGGATTTTCACGGTCACCGCGTCGGCGTGACCGGCCAAAGCCTCGTCAATGCCGTTATCCACGACCTCATACACCATATGGTGCAGGCCCGAGCCATCATCGGTGTCGCCGATATACATGCCCGGACGCTTTCGTACAGCTTCCAAGCCCTTGAGAACCTTAATGGAATCGGCACCATAATCTTCGGGCGCCTGCGCGGTCTCTGCCATGAGAGCCTTCCTGTTGTTTTCTTTGAGTTTATACAAGCCTTGGGGGGGGATGTCACGCGCTTGCAACAAGATATAGCGTTTCTGCCCCAGTCGGCCGGGATGGGGGCGCGAGCGGGTCTTGCCGGCGTGACCGGAGGGCGTCATGACGGGTCTGCACAGGCTCCCCGTGGGACAAGCGGCGCGCGCGCCCTAGGTAGGCCGAAGAAGGAGAAACCCCCCATGGTTTTGCAACTGCGCGGTGTCACGAAATCCTATGCGACGACCGATGGTCCGCTGCCGGTGTTGCGCGGTGTCGATCTCGGTCTGAACGCCGGGGAGACGCTGGCGCTAACCGGTGAGAGCGGGTCTGGCAAGAGCACGCTTCTGCATCTCGTGGGCGGACTGGATGCGCCCGATGCGGGCGTGATCGAGGTGGCGGGATCGGATGTTGCGCGCATGGACGACGAGGCGCGCGCAGCCTTGCGGCGCGAAACCGTGGGCGTCGTGTTTCAGCAGTTCAACCTGATCCCCGCGCTCGATGTGGCCGCGAACCTGTCGTTTCAGGCGCGGCTGGCTGGGCGGCACGATCCCGCATGGCAAGATGTGCTGGCTGATCGGCTCGGTTTGACCCCTTATCTGCGGCGCTATCCCGAACAACTCTCGGGGGGGCAGCAGCAGCGCGTTGCGATCGGACGTGCCATGGCCACGCGCCCGGCGATCCTTCTGGCCGATGAGCCGACGGGCAATCTGGACGAGAGCACAGCGGACGCGGTGCTCGCCCTGATGCTCGAGCTTGTCGACGAGACCGAGGCCGCGCTGCTCATGGTCACCCATTCCGAACGTCTGGCGGACCGCATGGCGCGCCGCGTCCATCTGCGTCGCGGGCAGGCGGCCTGATGCGGCGCACGGCCCTGTGGGGGATGATGGCCCATTGGCGGCGTCATCCCGGGCAGTTCCTGACCCTCCTCTTGGGGTTGGCGCTGGCCACGGCGCTCTGGTCCGGGGTGCAGGCGATCAATGCCGAGGCCCGTTCGAGCTATGCCACGGCCGCGGCTGCCCTGGGTCAGGACGAGCTGAACCAACTCGTCGACCCGTCCGGCCCGATCCCGGAGGCGACCTATATCGCTTTGCGCCGCGCCGGGTGGGGTGTGTCGCCGGTGCTGGAGGGCCGGATCACCCGCGATCTGGGGGTGATCCGCGTGCTGGGGGTCGATCCGATCACCGCCCCGCCTCAGGCCCAGATGGTTGATCTCAGTGCGCCTGAGGACCTGGTCGCGTTCTTTTCGGGGCGCGCCTATGCCCCGCCGGAACTGGCCGCGCAGCTGGGTCCGCGATTTGAGGGACAGGAGGTTCGGGTCGCCGCGACCCTGCCCGCGGGCACGCTCATGATGGATCTGGGGCAGGCGCAGCGCGTGCTCGACCGCCCGGATCAGGTCTCACGCCTTCTGGTCTGGTCCGAGCAACCTCTGACCCGCCGCCCCCTGTCTGAGATCGCCCCGGCCCTGAATGAAGCTGCGCCCGAAGATCGCGGCGATGTCGCCCGGCTCACGGACAGTTTTCACCTGAACCTAACGGCCTTCGGCTTCCTGTCCTTCGCGGTTGGGCTCTTCATCGTCCATGCCGCGATTGGCCTGGCCTTTGAGCAGCGCCGCCCGACCTTTCGCACCTTGCGCGCGCTGGGCGTCCCGGCCCGCACGCTGGTCGGGTTGCTCGCGGCTGAGGTGCTGGCGCTCGCGCTCGTGGCGGGGGTGATCGGCGTCGCGCTGGGCTATGCCATCGCGGCCGCGCTCCTGCCAGATGTCGCCGCGACGCTGCAGGGGCTCTACGGGGCCAGCGTGGATGGGGCGCTGAGCCTGCGGCCAAGCTGGTGGATCGCCGGGCTGGGCATCTCCGTGTTGGGTGCGATCGCAGCTGCAGCGCAGAGCCTGTGGCGGCTTTGGCACCTGCCCGTGCTTGCGCCTGCGCAGCCTCGGGCCTGGGCACGCGCCTCGGCTCGGTCCATGCGGGTGCAGGGG
The DNA here is from genome assembly GCA_038746545.1 of Pseudomonadota bacterium. Lineage (GTDB taxonomy): Bacteria > Pseudomonadota > Alphaproteobacteria > Rhodobacterales > Rhodobacteraceae > Dinoroseobacter. Next base: position 111,855 of record JBCDKN010000004.1, on the reverse strand, counting down.
GTGATCGCCGCAGGGATGATCGCACTGGGGCTCGTCTTGCTCGGTGCGGGGCAAGGACTGGTTGCGGCCTTTGCCATGCTCGCGTTCCTGCTGCTCGGGGCGGCCTTGGCCTTGCCAGTGCTGCTCTCTGGCGTTTTGGGGCTGGGCGCAGGAATGGCCCGCTCGGCCTTGGGGGAGTGGTTCTGGGCGGACACGCGACAGCAATTGCCGGGTCTGTCGCTCGCGCTGATGGCGCTGTTGCTGGCTTTGTCCGCCAATATCGGTGTGGGGACCATGGTTGGCAGTTTTCGTCTGACCTTCACCGGCTGGCTAGACCAACGGCTCGCCTCCGAGCTATACGTGACGGCCCGCTCCGAGGCGGAGGCGGCGGAGCTGCGCGCCTTTCTCGCCCCACGCAGCACGGCCCTTTTGCCGATCTGGAGCGTCGAGGCCCCGCTGCCCGGAGGTCCGGGCGAGATCTTTGGTGTCGCTGATCATGCGACCTATCGTGATAACTGGCCCCTTTTGACCGCGCTGCCGGAGGTCTGGGATCGGGTCGCTGAAGGCAGTGGGGTTCTTATCAACGAGCAATTGTCGCGCCGCGAAGGGCTGAGCCCGGGGGACAGCATTGCGCTGCCGGTTGCGTGGGAGGCCGAGATCGTCGGAGTTTACTCCGATTACGGCAATCCGCAGGGGCAAGTCATGATCGGGCTGAGCCGTTTTGAGAGCCAGTTCCCGCGGGCAGCGCAGCTTCGTTATGCGGTCCGCCTGCCCCCGGACGAGACGGAAGCCGTGATGACCGCGCTGCAGCGTGAGTTTGGTCTGCCGGCAAGCACGATGATCGATCAGGCCACGGTCAAGGCAATCTCGCTCGCAGTGTTTGAGCGGACCTTCACGGTGACAGCTGCACTCAATGTGCTGACCCTTGGAGTGGCCGCGATTGCGATGCTCACGAGCCTTCTGACACTGGCGCGGATGCGGGTGCCACAGCTCGCGCCAGTCTGGGCGCTGGGCCTGACCCGGAAGCGGCTCGCATGGCTGGAGCTGATGCGCGCGGCTTTGCTCGCGGCGCTGACGGCCGTGCTCGCCCTGCCTGTGGGGCTCGTATTGGCCTGGGCGTTGCTCGCGGTCGTGAATGTCGAGGCCTTTGGCTGGCGGTTGCCCATGCATCTCTTTCCCGCTGATTGGTTGCGGCTTGCCTTGCTTGCGCTCGCGGCGGCCCTGTTGGCCTCCGCCTGGCCGGTGCGGCGTCTTGCGCGGACCGCACCCTCTGATCTGTTGAAGGTGTTTGCCAATGAACGTTAGGATCCTGTGGTTGGGTGTCGCATTGTTCTTCTTGCCGCTTTGCGCGCAGGCGCAGGGCTTTGCCGGGCTCGGCACGACGACGGCGGACGGGTTCGCGCAACCGGTCCCGGACCCGGTGTTCGACTTCCCGCAGGATCACGGCCCCCACCCGGAGTACCGGATCGAGTGGTGGTACCTGACGGCGAACCTGCAGGGGGGCGATGGGCGCGACTACGGGCTGCAATGGACGCTTTTTCGTTCAGCGCTGGAACCGCGCCGGACCGAGGGCTGGGACAGTCCGCAGATTTGGATGGGCCATGCCGGGCTGACCACGCCCGATCGCCATTTCGTGGCCGAACGCTTTGCCCGGGATGGCACTGGTCAAGCCGGTGTGATCGCCGCGCCATTCGCTGCGTGGATCGATGACTGGCAGATGAGAGGAACCGCGCCGCCGGATGCCGATGCCATCTCGTCCTTGCGGCTCACCGCATCTGGACGAGACTTCGCCTATGATCTCGCACTGACCGCCCAGGGACCGCTCGTGCCGCAGGGGGCGGGGGGCTACTCGGTGAAATCTGCGAGCGGGCAAGCGAGTTACTATTACTCGCAGCCCTTCTACGAGCTGACGGGCACTCTCACGCTGCCCGGGGGGCCGATAGAGGTGACCGGCTCCGCATGGTTGGACCGGGAATGGTCGAGCCAACCTCTGGATGAAGGGCAGACCGGTTGGGACTGGTTCTCGCTCCACCTGGATGACGGGGACAAGGTCATGGGCTTTCGCCTGCGCGACGCGACCGGTGCTGACTACACGGCGGCGACCTGGATTGCCGCTGATGGCGCGCCTGCGCCCCTGCCCAATGGCGCCTTTCAAATCACCGAGCGCAGCGTCACAGATGTTGCGGGGCGGCAAGTGCCCACGGAATGGCAGGTGCAGATCCCCAGCCGGGGCCTCGACATTACGACCCGGCCCCTGAACGCGCAAAGCTGGATGGAGACGCTCTTTCCCTATTGGGAGGGGCCGATCCGATTTGTCGGAACGCACAGGGGTCAAGGCTATCTGGAGATGACCGGCTATGAGTGATTGGTACACAGAATTGGACAGCACGCTTGACCAGGTTTGGCGGCTGTTGGGACGGGCCATCGCGGACCACAAGAGCCCTTTGCGTACACCTGTCATGGCCACAGTCGGGGAGGATGGCGCCCCGGATGCGCGGGTTGTTGTGCTCCGTTCCTGTACACGTAGTACGGGTGTTCTCGAAGTCTATACCGACCGGAGATCAAAGAAAGTCAAAGACTTAGTTTCATGTCCATCGGTAACATTTTGCGCGTGGCTGCCAAAAGCTGATTTACAGGTACGGATTAAAACGCTAGGCATTGTAACCAGCGGATCAGAGGTTCAGCCCTTGTGGCAGTCAATGTCTGAGTCCGCCCGCCGGGTCTATGGCGGCGTGCCTTCTCCGGGAATGTTGCTTGCGCATCCCTCGGCGTTTGGTATGCGCCCTGACCCGGCGGAGCTTGCGCTTCTGCGGTTCGACATCTCCGAGATCGAGACATTGCATCTGGGCCGCGCGCTCCATCGCCGGGCCAGATTTGCGCGTGCCAGTGATTGGGTCGGGGACTGGCTCGCGCCCTGAGGGCAGGCTACAGGGCGAACATCGGAAAACTTACGCCCAGCGACCATGCGAGGATCAGGCCCAGGGCGATCCCGATGCTGCCGACGGCACCCGTACGGCGACCGAGCCACGCGCCCATGGTGCCGAAGACCACGAAGTAGAGCACGATCACCGGCAGGATGATCAGCAGGAAAAACAGCCCCTCCAGATCGAGCGCCACAGCGATCCCGAGCGAGACGAAGAAGCCCAGCTTTGCCACCACCCTGCGCCAGAGAGGAGCTGTTCCGGCTCCGCTCAACCATGTATCGGCGAGCATGTAGGCCACCGCGCCCAGAGCGATGGCAAGGATGATCACCAGCCGGCCGGCATGGGGCATGAAGGAGGCTACGTAGCGATCCAGAGCCCCGCCGAAAACGGCCAATCCGTAAACCAGCAATGCCAGTCCGATCCAGAGCTGCCACCCGCCAGGCCTGTGGCCCCGGCTCCAGAGGACGCTACTTGCCAGGGCGCCGAAGACCAGAAGATGCAGTGCGAGGTAGTCCGCAACCAGGACCGGCAGGATGTTCAAGTCAAAGGGCCAGAGGGCCAGCGGCGTGATCAGGCTCGCCGCCCCAAGGGCCATCCAGTAGTCGCGCCGGGGCAGCGGCTCCGGGCGCGCGGGGCGCAACGGTGCGAGCCGTGACAGGGGCCAGACCAGTCCCACAAGCCCCGCAAGCAACAGAGTGATCCAGCCACCGGTTATGGCCAGCGCGGTGTCCGAACGGCGACCATAAGTGGCGTCCAGCCAATCCCGCGCTTCCCGTAGGCTCGTCGCGGAATAGAGCACGCCCACATGCTCCACATGCGGGGCCACGACTGCGCGGCGGGTCACCAACCCGGCCTGCGCGGTCTGTCCTTCCTCGGCAGACGGACCCACAAGACGCAGCACGCGCAGGGCCTCCGCCCGAAGCGCGGCTTCCCACGCGCCGGTGATGGCCAGAAGGCGCGCGGGTTCCGTCGCAGAGACCGCCTGACTGAACATCGAAATCGCAACCGTGGCCGAGATGCGAAGATCGGCCACTGTTTGGCGAACGATCACGTCCGATGCCATGGAGTGCCCGAGCAGCGCCACGCGCCCATCTACGCCCGGCAGTGACAAGGCGTGGTCCGTCACGCGCCCGGTCTCCGCCATCAGGAGTTGTGTCGTCCCGTCGATCCGCGTCACATCGCCAGACATGGGCACCGGGTTCCGACCATGCCCCTCGAAGTCAAAGCTGACGACCACGTAACCCGCCCGCGCGAGGGTCAGGGCGAAGGCCTCCATCAACTGGCGCGACCCGGCAAATCCATGGGCAATCACCACGGCGGGTGCTGGGTCTGCTCCGGGAGTGCGATAGACGGTTACCGGGGTTTGTCCCACGCTGTCCTTCGTGATCCCAAGCCCGGCCCGCGCGCCTTCCAGCCGCCAGATGGCCAGCGCAATCGAACAAACCGACAGGATCAGAACCAGCCAGCGCAACCAAATCATCGTGAGGATCCTTTCTTGCGGCACCTCGGCCTCTCGCCCGGACGCAGCGAGGCTGATACGCCTTGGCGCGACAATGTAGTGGAGCCCGCCCGCATGCAAAGCCCTCTTCCTCTGACCCGCGATCTCGTCCTGATCGGTGGCGGGCATACCCATGCGCTCGTGCTGCGCCAATGGGGGATGAAACCGCTGCCGGGGGTGCGCCTGACGCTGATCGATCCGCATCCGAGCGCGCCCTATTCCGGTATGCTGCCGGGACATATCGCCGGGCACTACACGCGGCAGGACCTTGAGATCGATCTGGTGAAGCTTGCACGGTTCGCCGGCGCCCGGTTGATCCTCGGGCGGGCCGAGGGACTTGATATGGCCGCGCGCGAGATCCATGTGCCGGGCCGACCGCCCGTGCGCTACGATATTGCGGCGCTGGATATCGGGGTGACCTCGCGGCTGCCTGACCTTCCGGGATTTGTAGAGCATGCGCTGGCTGCCAAGCCGCTCGGCCGGTTCGCCGATCATTGGGAGCGTTTTGCGGCGAACCCGCCAGCAGAGCCCCATGTGGTCGTACTCGGGGCGGGGGTGGCCGGGGTCGAGCTCGCCATGGCGTGTGCCCACCGGCTGGGCGACGGGGCACGGGTCACGGTCGTTGAGGCGGGCGCGCACATTCTCGCCGGGATGACCCCGCAGACCCGGGATGCTCTTTCCGAGGAGTTGGCAGGCCAGGGTATCACCGTGGAGCGCAACGCCCGCGCGGCGCAGATCGCTGCGGATCATGTGACGCTGGAGGATGGGCGCGTGCTGCGAGCGGATGTGGTAATCGGCGCGACCGGCGCGCGTCCTCAGTCCTGGCTGGAGGAAACCGGCCTCGCGCTGGTCGACGGATTCGTGGCCGTGGACACCCAGTTGCGCAGCCTGTCAGATGACCGGATCTATGCCACGGGCGATTGCGCTCATATGGGGTTTGCTCCGCGTCCCAAGGCCGGGGTCTATGCGGTGCGGCAGGCACCGATCCTGCTGGCTAACCTGCGCGCGGATCTCACCGGTAAGCCCGGCAAACGCTATGCTCCGCAGAAGGACTACCTCAAGCTGATCTCCACCGGACGCAAGGCGGCGATTGCCGACAAGGCCGGGATGCGCAGCTCTGGCGCGTGGCTCTGGCGGCTGAAGAACCGGATCGACCGCAAGTTCATGGAGAAGTTTCACGCATTGCCCGCGATGTCCGGCCCCGATCTGCCTCGTGAGATGGCCGAGGGGGTGCGCGCGGCGCTGGGCGACAAACCGCTTTGCGGCGGCTGTGGGGCCAAGGTCGGAGCGGCGGCCCTCGATGCGGCCCTTTCGCCGCTGGGCGCGCCGCAGCACCCCGACACGCTCTCCGGACCGGGGGATGACGCGGCCCTCTTGCGCCATGGGGCCGGGCTGCAGGTGATCTCAACCGATCATCTGCGCGCCTTTGTCGAGGATCCCTATCTCATGACCCGGATCGCGCTGCAGCATGCGCTGGGCGATGTTTGGGCCATGGGGGCCGAGCCGCAGGCGGTGCTGACCCAGATCATCCTGCCGCGTGCGACGTCCGAGCTGCATGCGGGGATGTTGGCCGAGATCACCACCGCCGCGCAGGAGGGCGCGCGCGGGGTGGGGGCGGATCTTGTTGGCGGGCATACGAGCATTGGCGCCGAACTGACCCTGGGGTTTACGGTGACGGGCCTTGCCCCGAAGAGCCGCGGTGCGATTGGCCTCGCGGGCGCGCGGCCCGGAGATCGGCTGGTCCTGAGCCGCCCGATCGGATCGGGGGTGCTGCTCGCGGCCGAGATGCAGGGCAGAGCAAACGGAGCGGATGTCGCGGCCCTCTGGGCTACCCTCGCCGAGGATCAGGCGGACGTTGCCCGCGCGTTGGCGCAGCACGCCCATGCCATGACCGACGTCACCGGTTTCGGGCTTGCCGGGCATATGGCGCGCATTTGCGAGGCCTCGGGCGTCGGCGCAGCCCTGTCCTTGGCAGATGTGCCGGTCTTTGCCGGGGCGGAGTCGCTCGCGGAAGCGGGCCACCATTCGACTCTTTATCCAGAGAACCGCGCGCTCTTGCAGCACCTTCCGGATCAGACCCCGCGACAGCGCTTGCTGTTTGATCCGCAAACTGCGGGAGGATTGCTGGCGGCATTGCCGGTAGGTGTGGATGTCCCGGGTGTGGTCGAGATCGGCGAGATCACCGAGGCCCCGGGTCTGCGCCTGTCTGACTAGCGGGTTACTCCGCGCAGGGCTTCTGCCACCTTGGCGGCCGTGGCCGCCATCGCAGCGGGTTCGAGCGCTCCGTCATCCAGCGCAAGATCTGTCGCCGCGCCCGGTTTGGTCTTGCGGTTCCGGCGATAGAGCGGGTCGTAATGCACGGCCATCAGGCTCTCGGCCAGCGGTTCGAAGGCGGTTTCTGCCGCCATGGCCTGCCACGCATCGATCTGTTCATGACCGTGGAGCTTGCGGAACGGGTCGAGCCGCGCTGTCAGTGTCTCCGGTTGTGCCAACAGGTCGCCATAGCTCCGCGTCAGATACCGGGCGCGGGCTGCGCGTGGCACGGATAGAACCAGCCGGGGCGCGGACTTCATTGCCTGCCAGATCGATGGCGGTAGGTTGATCCGCCCGACCTTGGAGCTCTCGGCCTCTACCACCACCGGACGTGCAGAATCCAATGCTGTGATTGCCGCCGCGAGCTTGCTCTCGAACCCTTTCTGGGCTGGCTGCTCTTCGGCAAAAGCGCCCAGAAGCGAGCCACGGTGATGGGCCAGCCCCTCCAGATCGATGACCTGAAACCCCTCACTGGGCAGCAGGTTCAGAAGGTCGGTTTTGCCCGAACCGGTATCCCCGTCAAGCAGAAGTACAGGACAGGGAAACGGCGTGTCGTAGAGCGCGGTTTGAACCAATCTGCGGTAGCTCTGATACCCGCCTTTAAGGACATCCGCCCGCCAGCCGACCTGCTGCAGGATGCCCGCGAAGGAGCCGGAGCGTTGACCCCCGCGCCAGCAATAGACCAGAGGACGATAGCCGCCCCCCTTACCCGCCAGGTGGGTCTCCAGATGCCGGGCGGCATTGCGCGCCACCATGGCGGCCCCCATCTTGCGGGCGCGAAACGGGCTGTCCTGCACATAGACCGTGCCAACCTCGGCGCGCTCCGCGTTGGACAGGACCGGCAGACTCACGGCCCCGGGCACATGATCTTCGGCATACTCGGCGGGTGAGCGGACATCGATGATCTCGTCGAATTCCGCGCCCGCCAGTGCTGCAAGTGAGGTCAGGGTCAGCGCCATGCCGTCCTCCTAGCGCAGGGGCGCGGACGCGGGAAGCCCTCAGGCCAAATGCTCTTCGCCCCGGGCGCGCGCCAGCTTGATCTGCTTCTGGCGTTCGCGGAACCGGGTGCGATCGGTCTCGCTATACTCGTCCACGCAGCGCGGGCAGCTGACACCTTCCTCATAGGCGGGATGGGTTTTCGCCGTCTCGGCAAGGGGCCGACGGCACGCATAGCAAAGCCCATAGGGGCCGGGTTTGAGCCCGTGGCCCACGCTGACCCGCTTGTCGAAAACAAAGCACTCGCCATCCCAGAGGCTCTGGTCCTCGGGGACTTCCTCAAGGTATTTCAGGATCCCGCCTTGCAGGTGAAAGACATCCCTGACCCCTTCACCGAGAAGGTAGTTGGTCGACTTCTCGCAGCGGATCCCACCGGTGCAGAACATCGCCACACGCTTGTTGTCGAAGCGCGCCTTGTTGGCCTCCCACCAGGCGGGAAAATCGCGGAAGCTTTCGGTTTTAGGGTCGATTGCGCCACGAAACGTGCCGATCTCAACCTCGTAGTCATTCCGCGTATCTATGACGACCACATCCTCGGCACTGATCAACGCGTTCCAATCTTCGGGCTTCACATAGCGTCCGACCGAAGCCGTCGGATCAACCTGAGGTTGGCCCATCGTCACGATCTCGCGCTTGAGGCGCACCTTCAGCTTTCCGAATGGCATTTCGGGGGCGAGGCTTTCCTTCCAGACGAGCCCGTCGCAGCCGGGCAGATCCCGGATCGCCCCGAGAGCGGCGTCTATCCCTGCGCGAGGCCCAGCAATGGTGCCGTTGATCCCCTCTTGCGCCAGAAGCAGAGAGCCTTTTACGCCGCCCGCCTCGCACACGGCCCGCAGGCCCGGACGCAGGGCATCGGGCGCGTCAAACCGGGTGAAATGATAGAGAGCGGCGACAACAAACATGGCGCGGGCTATAGCGCCCCGCAGGCCGTCTTGCCAAGCTCTGCGCCTTGACGGACCCCAGCGGCTTTTCTACGCAGGATGCGGCTGACACCGGAGACCCCCCATGCCCCATGCCCTGATCGTGATCGACGTCCAGACCGATTTCTGCCCCGGAGGCGCCTTGGCGGTTGCGGATGGCGACGCCATCGTGCCGGCCATCAACCGGTTGATGGCCGAGGCGGAGGCTGTTGTTCTGACCCAGGATTGGCATCCAGCTGGCCACAGTTCTTTCGCGAGCAGCCATCCAGGGGCGGAGCCCTTCTCCATGATCGAAATGCCCTATGGCAAACAGGTTTTGTGGCCCGATCATTGCGTCCAGGGCAGCCTGGGCGCGGGGTTTCATCCGGATCTCGCAGTGGACGCGGGACAGATGGTTGTGCGCAAGGGATTCCGCTCTGCAATCGACAGTTATTCCGCGTTCTTCGAGAATGATCACAAGACCCCCACCGGGTTGGAGGGCTACCTGCGTAGCCGGGGCATTACGGACCTTGCCCTGGTCGGGCTCGCCACGGATTTTTGCGTACAATACTCGGCACTTGATGCCGCTCGGCTCGGGTTTGCGACCACTGTTCGGCTCGACCTCTGCCGGGCCATCGATCTCGATGGGTCCCTAGAGGCCGCGCGGATGGCCATGCAAGAGGCCGGCGTGACCCTCGACGAGGGCTAGCCAGAGGCCTGCCATGCAGGAATTGTTAACTCTTGTTTGGGATGAAGAAGGCTCAATTACGCCCTGAACGGCGGAGCCCATGTTTTTACCTGCCCGTGAGACGCAGAATACGCGTCAGAAGTTTGAGGACCGCATCAGCGCGGAAGGCCGTTTCGCGAGCTACGCGCGGGGTCGGTTGTCCTACTTCCTCGGTCGGCAAGTGCTCACGATCATCGGGGCGGCGATTCTCGGATTTCTGGTTAGCCCGCAACTGGGGTTTGCCGCTCTGTTGGTGGCCCTTACCGGAGAGGCGGTGGATTGTCTGACCCTACGCGCCTTCGTGCGTCGAGGCAGCTACGGGAAACGCGCGCAAATCGCGTCGATCGGTACGGCCGCAATCCAGGCGATGTCCATTTCGGTCTGTGTCTGGCTGGGCTGGTGCGCGACCTCGGGACCCGAGGCGCGGTTCTTTGCCGTGGTGTATATGTGCGGCGCGGTGATCAATGCCGGGCTTGTTTATCCCTTCAATCGGCATGCGACCGAGGCGCGCTTGGTCGTCTATATCTTTGCGATTGCGTCCCTTTTCGCCTTGGATGGATTTACCGGGCGGGGCAGTCAGGGTCAGCTGGTCTTTGATTTCCTGGCAACGCTCATGCTGGGCTATATGGCCTATACCTTTATCCGGTTCGTTCTGCGCAGTCATGTCAAACGGATCGCGATGGAACGGGACCTGATCCACCGTCAGGACATGTTGGACCAATCCTTTCGAACCCTCGAATCGCGGGAGCGGGAGGCACGGCATCTTGCGATGGTTGTCGCTAACGCCAATGACAGTGTGATCGTGACCGACCGCGAAGGGCGGATCGAGTACACCAATGCCAGTTTCACGCGCGTTTCGGGCTACTCGGCCGAGGAGGCGCTGGGCAAACTCCCGGCTGAGTTGTTGAACTCGCCGAATACCGACACCGAGGCGATTGCCGCGATCTTCAAGGCCCGCGACATCCATGAACCTGTTCGGATGGAGTTGATCAACCGGACCAAGGGCGGGGATGATGTTTGGATCGAGACCAACATCACGCCCATGGTCGATGACGATGGCATCGTGCAAGGCGAGGTCGCCATCGAACGCGATATCACCCAGGCCAAGCAGCGCGAGAAGGAACTCGCCGACGCCAAGACCGCCGCCGAGGAGGGGGCTCGGGCCAAGGCGCAATTCCTCGCTATGGTCAGTCACGAGATCCGCACGCCTCTCAACGGGATCATCGGCATGTCCGATGTGCTCTTGTCAGGTGGACTGGAGAAGGATCAGCGCGAGACGGTCCAGACGATCCTGTCCTCAGGCGAGGCGCTGCTGACGATCATCAACGACATTCTCGATCTCTCCAAGCTCGAAGCCGGCAAAATGGAGATTGAGACAATCCCATTCGATCTGCGGGCGCAGTTGCAGGGCGCCCTTGCCTTGATCCACCCGCTGGCGGAAGAGAAAAGCCTGTCGCTCGCGTTGACCTTTGAAGATCTTCCAGCCGATGAGTTCCTCGGCGATCCAGGTCGGGTGCGGCAAGTCTTTCTCAATCTGATGGGCAATGCCATCAAGTTCACCAAGACCGGAGGGGTGAGCGCCAAGGTATCTATGGTATCTGGTTCGGAGGGCGATGAGGTCCGCATAGCAGTCCGCGACACGGGGATCGGGATCCCCGAGGATCGACTGGCTCACATCTTTGCTGCCTTCGCACAGGCGGACGGGGCCACAACCCGCCATTTTGGTGGAACGGGTCTCGGTCTCGCGATCTCTCGGCAACTGGCGCGGCAGATGGGGGGCGATATCGACGTGACATCGGCCTCAGGCGAAGGGTCCTGCTTTACACTGCGATTCCGCACGCAATCCGTCGCCTCGGCTCCCAAAGCTGCGCTCTGCAAGGCAACCAGTGAGGTTGCCGAGATTCCGAAGGATATCCGGATTCTTGTCGCCGATGACAACCGCACGAACCGCCTGCTTCTGGGCAAGTTGCTCGACCGGGTGAAGTCCGGGCTGATCTTCGCGGTGGACGGGATCGAAGCGGTTGAGAAGTTCCGCAGCGAAGCGCCGGATTTGATCCTTATGGATATGTCCATGCCGCGCTGTGACGGGATCGAGGCAACGCGCCTGATCCGCGAGATTGAGGCGCTGGACACGTCCCCTCCAGTGCCGATCCTCGCTCTGACGGCGAACGCCTTTGCCTCGGATCGGGATCGTTGTCTCGAAGCGGGCATGGACGGTTTCCTCACCAAGCCGATCCGGCGGCGGGATCTGTTTGCGGCAATCGCCGAGCATGCACCGGGCGATGAGCACCCGGATACCGCAAACGACACCTTGAGAACCGCCGCAGTCTAGCAACTTTGCGTCCCGCAGGCAGATCGGGTATCACCGCACAAGACGCCGCTCGTCGTGACTTGGCGTGCTTGCGGAGGATGATGCGTGGTCGATATCGCGGAACGGGTCTACAACCATAATTGGAAGATCGACCCGATCGTTCGGTCGCTGATTGATACCGATTTTTACAAGCTCCTGATGTGCCAATCGGTGTTCCGGAACCGTCCCGAGACGCGCGTCACCTTCAGTCTGATCAACCGCTCTAAAGGTGTGCGCTTGGCCGAGCTGATCGACGAAGGCGAGTTGCGTGAACAGCTTGATCACATCCGTTCTCTGTCTCTCAGTCGTGGCGAATCCACATGGCTGCGCGGCAATATGTTCTACGGCAAACGCCAGATGTTCCGCTCGGATTTCATGGAGTGGTTCGAGGGCTTCAAGCTCCCCCCCTATAATCTCTCCAAGCGCGATGGTCAGTATGAGCTGACTTTCGAGGGGCAATGGCACGAGGTCATGCTCTGGGAGATTCCTGCGCTCTCGGTTCTGATGGAACTGCGCTCCCGCGCGGTGCTCCACGACATGGGTAAGTTCGAACTTCAGGTCCTCTATGCCAGAGCGATGACGCGGCTTTGGGAAAAGGTCGAGCGTTTGCGCGAAATTCCCAATCTACGACTTGCGGATTTCGGAACGCGCCGACGCCATTCTTTCATGTGGCAGGATCGATGCGTGCAAGCCATGATCGAAGGGCTTGGCGAGAAGTTCGTTGGAACATCGAACTGTCTGATCGCCATGCGCCGCGAGGTCGAAGCCATTGGTACGAATGCCCATGAGCTCCCGATGGTGTATTCCGCTCTGGCCGAAACTGATGCCGAACTGCGCACCGCGCCGTACCAGGTGCTTGCGGATTGGCATGAAGAGCATGATGGCAACCTGCGGATCATCCTCCCCGATACATATGGTACAGAGAGCTTCCTGCGTGAGGCCCCGAATTGGCTGACGGGTTGGACCGGCATCCGCATCGATAGCGGAGATCCCGCTGCTGGGGCCGAGCGCGCCATCGCGTGGTGGCGCCAGCGGGGTGAGGATCCGCGCGGCAAGTTGATTATCTTTTCCGACGGTCTCGACGTGGACAAAATCGCGGAGCTGCAAGCGCAGTTTACCGGCCGTGTGCGTGTGTCCTTCGGATGGGGGACCCTTTTGACGAACGATTTCCGCAAGCTTGTGAGCGGGGACCGTCTCGCGCCTTTCTCGCTGGTGTGCAAGGCGGTGGCGGCGGATGGGCGCCCGACAGTCAAGCTCAGTGATAATCCCAACAAAGCCATGGGTCCGCAGGACGAGATTGAGCGCTACAAGCGGGTGTTTGAGATGGGCGCGCAAGAAGCGCTCGACGTCATCGTCTGACGCTCAGAAAATCGTCGCCTGCCAGTACTGCCTTTGCCGCATGCAAGGCCCGCGCCTTGTAAAGAGGTGATTTCGGGTGGCCTGCTGGGTAACGGGGAACCACCCAGGCCAGGGCACAGAAACTGCGCAGCATCGACAGGAGCGGCAGCGCGGCGCGTTCCTCCGGCTCAAGGTCGGTGACGGTGGCGTATCCCTGCAACACAGCATCGCGAAGCTTTGGCAAGAGCGGATCGTCAAGGCTTTGGGTCAGGGCCGTTGCCACGTCATAGAGGCGATAGCCAGGGCCACAGTCGTCGAAATCGATCAGTGCTAACCCATCCTCTGCAACGAGGATGTTCTCGCGCAGCGCATCGCCGTGAATCAGGGGAACCTGTGCCTCGGCCGGCAGGTTTCGCAAGCGTTCGCGCGCAACATCGCGGGCACGCAGGACGAGCGCAACCTCAGCCTCGGAAAGGATCGAGCTGTCCCAGTACCGCCCCCAAATCGGGTCGGGCCCGGTCAGTCCTTCAAGATCCCAAGCCGGGCGTCGCGCGGTAAGTGACCCAGCGGGCAAAGCCTTGTGCAATTGCGCGAGCGATGCGCCCAGCTTCTCGTAGAGCGCCAATGCATTTGGCGGCAATGGCGCATCTCCCTGCCCGAGCGCTTCGCCGTCCACCCAGGACACCAAGCTCGCCACCGCCGCGCCGGGCCCCTGCCAGAGCCATCCCCCCGCAAGTGTGCGCTGCCCTTGCGGGCAGGGAAAACCGGTTGCTGCCAAGGCATCGCAAAGTACGAGTTCCGCGGCGATTTCGTCGGTCGTCTTGTATCCAACCCGATGCACCCGCAGGGCCGCGCGCGACCCATCCGGCAGTGTCACCGCAAACACCGCATTCTCGCGGTGGCTCAACAAGTCTGGTACGCCGATGCAACCCCAGGCTGCCTGAGCCTCGGTTGCGATCAGTGCGGGCATGTGTCGAAACTCGCTTGCAGAATGTCAGCCAGCCGGTCCGCATGTTCGGGGGCAAAAGGCAAAGGTGGCCGGATTTTCAGGATATGCATCTCTCTTCCGATCCGATTGATCAACACGCAGCGCCGCTTGGCTTCTTCGGTGATGGCCGCGGCAAATGCTGAGTTCGGCGCTCCGTCCGCGTCGACCAGCTCGATTGCGAAAGCCAGACCGCGCCCTCGGACATCCGCAATGCAGGGATGGCGCAGGTCTCGCAATCGGCTCAGCGTGTAGGCGCCAACCCTGGCGGCATTCTCGACCAGACCTTCGTTCTCAAGCACGTCGAGCACCGCGTCTGCTGCGGCCATCGAAACGGGATTGCCCCCGAAGGTATTTAAATACCCGAAGGCCTCGCGAAAGGCGGTCATGATCTGGGGGCGGGCAAGTGTCGCAGCGACCGGGTGGCCATTGCCCATGGACTTGCCCAGGGTCACGATATCCGGCGCGAACCCAAGCGCATCATGCCCCCAGAAGACATCCCCAAGACGACCAAAGCCGGGCTGGATTTCATCGGAGATCACCAAACCGCCCGCCGCGCGCAGCGCATCAAGTGCAGGACCGAGAAACCCACAGGGCAGGCAGGGCAAGCCTTCATTGGCAAAAATTGGGCAGAGGATCAGGGCGGCAACCCCATGCCCTGCAGCCTCAAGCTCTGCTGCGGCGCGGGCAATCTCGGCTCCAAAGGCGGCGGCTTGTCCTTCCGCCGTGCCGCCAACAGGGGTTCGCGCATCGGGTGCTGGGACGAGCCGCACATGGTCGGGATAGCCTCCGACAGGTGGGCGCCGCGTGCTCAGTTGAGCAACTGCAGTCGTATTTCCGTGATAAGTGTTGTTTGTCGCAATCAGGCCGCGCGCACCGGTTGCCGCCTGCGCCATGCGCAGGGCCACATCAACCGCCTCCGAGCCCGTGCAGACCATGATTGCCTGGTCGAGCCCATGCCCCATCTTCCCGGTCAGTCGCTCGATGTAGTTCAGCACGCCCTCATGCAGGTAGCGTGTATGCGTGTTCAGCACCGCCGCCTGGCGCGCGATCGCGGCAACCACGTGGGGGTGGCAATGGCCCACATGGGGCACGTTGTTGTAGCAGTCGAGGTACCGTCGACCCCGCGCATCCCAGAGCCAGACGCCCTCGCCACGCACGATATGCAGGGGTGGGTCGTAGAAGGTCGGGACGTTCGGCCCCATCAGGCGCGCGCGGCGCTCCGTAAGGTCGGTCATTCTCGGTCCTGTACCCGCCCGCGCAGTGCCTTGACTTGCCCGCGCTGGGACTTGGCGTCGAGCCGCCGACGTTTCGAGCCGAGGGTCGGTTTGGTTGGAATGCGCCGGGTTGGACGTTTCAGGGCATCGCGGATCAGCGACGCGAGACGCTCCCGCGCGATCTCGCGGTTGCGGGCTTGGCTGCGGGTTTCGTCGACCTGCAGGATCAGTGCGCCGTCCTTGGTCCAGCGCCGTCCGGCCAGCCGCTTGAGCCGCGACTTCACCGGATCGGGGAGGTTCGGACTGCGTGCGGCCTCGAAGCGGAGCTCGACCGCCGTCGAGACCTTGTTGACGTTTTGACCGCCCGGCCCGGAGGAGCGGATGAAGGTTTCCGTCATCTCCCAGTCCTGCAAGGTGATGGTCTCGCTGATCTGCAACATGGGGTGCTGTCTCGGTCGCTTGTTCCATGGTGATACACAAGCGGGCCGCCCCAAGCGAGGAGTTTCCCGGACTCGGGCGCGCAGGCCGCAGGGGTCGGCGGAAACCGGCGCTTTGAATAACGAAAGGGCCGCCCGGTTCGGGGCGGCCCAGCCGAAAGTTTCGGAGGTGGGGTCGGTTAGATGCGTTGCAATGCAACCGATCCGCTGAAGCGGTCATCACCGCCAAGGGCTGCCTCAGAAGCGCGCCACTCCAGTTGTCCCGACACCTCTCTCCAATACCTTTTTAGACACTGGATCACCTCCTTTCGATTGTTGAACCTAGGGGGATGCTGCCACAGATTTTGTGTTTTTCAAAACCTTTTATGCTAGGTTTGGACGAACCTGCCGCAAAATGAGGCGAAAGGGGATGAGGGCGAGCAAAGCGAGGCTGAGCTTGACCATCCAGTCCGCCATCGCAAGTGACACCCAGAGTGGAACGACCGGTCCGACGCCCAACAATGGAAGAGCTTCGCCAGCCCAGGACACATCGTTGACGGGTTCGATCATCGTCAGACTGGCGGAGAAGGCGATGGTGAAGAAGATCGCCGTATCGAGGGATGAGCCGACAAGGGTCGAGGCGAGGGGCGCACGCCACCAGGCGCCGCTGCGCAGCTTGTCGAAGACCGCGATATCCGCCAGTTGCGCGGTCAGAAAAGCGAGGCCCGAGCCGATGGCAATTCGCAGGGTGACGAGCGGGCCGAACTCCCCATGGATCTGGCTGCCGACCAACGAGCAGAGCACGCCCACGGCAAAGCCGATCACCACGACCCGGCGCGCAGCGGCGGTCCCGTAGATCCGGTTCATCAGGTCGGTGACGAGAAAGGCGAGCGGATAGGTAAACGCGCCCCAGGTCAGCCATTGGCCGAAGAGGAACTGCACGAGGATATTCGAGGCGACAACTATGGCCGCCATGGCAAGGATGCCGGGCAGGTGGATGCGGGTCATGTATGTGGTCCGTTTTTACAAGGTCGCGGAGACTTGGCGCCTATGGGCGCGGAGGCCGCTCGCATAGCGCCTCGAGCGCTGCACTGCAAGCCTAGTCGAGCCGGTATTCCACGATCTGGTTGCGCAGGAAGAGGTTGAAATTGTCATCTGCTACCATGGTCAGGCGCAGCCGTCCCTCGGGATCGCGCCAGACCGCGAGCCCTTCGAGGTTCTCATGGGTACCTGTCGGGGTCTCCAGCAGGGTTTCTTCGCGGGTCACGCGTCCTTCCGGGGCGATTTCAAACCGTCGCACCCTGGTCGAAAAAAACACCCCCCGGAGCGCGCGTTCGAGCAGGTAGAGACGCCCATCCGGGCCGAAATCCAGCCCGACAACGAGGTAGTCGCCACGCCGGGGCAAGGAGAAGGGCGTTTCCCAACGCCGCCCATCGAAGCGGTAGATCGGAAACGGGCGGTCGAGTTTCCCGGAGCGCTCGGGCACCGTATAGACCCAGCCCCTTTCATCCACCGCCAGCGCCTCAAGGCTGGAATTGCGCTGCAGGCTGTTGAAGGCCGCCGGGCGGGGCAGGCGCGCCAGATGCCGCCCCTCGGGAGAGAACCGCTCGATCCGCGCGAAGCCCTCGTAAGATACGAGCAGATCACCCTCCGGGGTCAGCGCGCTGCCCTCCGCGTCCTGCAACTCGGGGCGGACGGGGCCGTCATCCCCGGTCTCAAGCGGTATCACGGTGGTCAGGGTCACTTCACGCAGATCGCCATTGGCCTCGCGGAGCATTTCGCCCCGTACGAAGAGCCCGCGATCCCCGATTGCATGGAAATGACGTCCATCATCGGTCACCGACAGAGCAGACAACCCGCCGAACTCCGGATCCACATGGGTCAGCGTGATCGCGCTCGACAGCTCTGCCGCCCCGGCCTCAAGCGCGAGGCAGGCCGCAAGGGCCTGCGCGATCAGCGCGATGCGAGCACTTGCTGGCATTGCTGGGGCAGATCGGCCATGACGTAGTCGCGCGCGTTACGCCGCTTCGGCGCGGGTTTCGCTGGCTTGGCGGGTTTCGCAGTCTTCTTTGGCGGCGCGAGCGCGTCGGTTACCCACCAGTTCAGGGTCGCATCGCAGCCTGTACCGCCTTTGGACAATTCCCGCACGCTTGGGGTCTGGGTCTTGCATCCGCGCGCACCGGAAGGGCACTTGAGCCGCACATGGAAGTGATAGTGATGACCCCAGAGCGGGCGGATCTTTTGCAGCCACTTCTTGTTGCCCTTCGCCGCGTTGCACATGGCAATCTTGGCCGGGGCGGTGACAAATATCCGGTCTACGGCCGGGTCCTTGGCCGCCGCCTTGAGGATCTCCATATGCTGCGACGTCCAATTGCCATTGACCGAGCGCTGATCCTTGGACCGCACGGAGACCGAGCTGATCTTCTCCCGCTCCGATCGGCTCAGGTTCAGACGTTTGGGCGGCAGCATCCAGATGTCGATATCGAGCCCCATCTGGTGGCTTTGATGGCCCGAGGTCATCGGCCCACCGCGTGGCTGGCTGATATCGCCGATATAGAGGCCCTTCCACCCGGGCTGCCGTGCGGCGAAGGCGCTGAGCCGTTCGACGAATTCGATCGCATCCGGGTGGCCCCAATTGCGGTTGCGGCTCAGGCGCATGGCCTGCCATGTGGGGCCGGTCTCGCGCAGTTGCGTGCCGCCTGCGAGACAGCCCTTGGCGTAGGTGCCAAAAGCCGCCGGGCTTTGCCGTGAGCCGCTGGGTTTTGCCCCAAAGAGTGCGTTGGCCTTCTGTTGGGCCAAACTTGGTGCGCTCAAGGTGGGCAGGGCAAGCGCGGCGCAAAGAAGAAGTCTGGAAAATACACGGATCATGGTCTGCTCATCTCAGGGTCCGGATGCACGAACCTTAGCAGAACCAGACCACAGAGGAAGAGAAGGATCAGCGGGATCAATCCCGCACTTTGCGTTCCGCTGAGATCGGTAGCGATGGCGATGGTCAGGGGCGCGAGAAACGAGGTCGCTTTGCCCGCTAGTGCATAGAGCCCGAACGCCTCGGTCATCCGCTCGGTATTGGCCTGGCGGACCATCATCGTCCTGCTCGCTGCCTGCACGGTGCCGCCCGCCGCGCCGATCAACGCGCCGCAGATATAGAAGAGGATATCAGGCAGCGACGAGTCGGGCGCGACGGGCATGCCGAACACGGCCTCGCGCGAGACCGAGACGATGGTCACGCCCACAAGGGACAGCACGATGATCGAGAGCACAATCACCGGTTTCGGACCAAAGGCTTTGTCCGCGAACCCGCCCAGATAGGCAAAGATCGCCCCGGTGATCGCGGCCATGATCCCGAAGACACCGATATCGATCACGCTCCAGCCCAGCACGCCGAGGGCATAGATCCCGCCGAAGGTGTACATGCCGTTCAGCGCGTCGCGATAGAGCATGGAGGAGGCGAGATAGGCGCTCAAACTCGGTTGCGATGGCAAGCTGCGCAGGGTGCGACCGAGATCGCGCAGGCCTTTGAGGACATTCGTGCGCTGGGGCGTGGCAGGCGGGGTCTCCCGCACCCAAAGGAAGAACGGGATCATGAAGATGACAAACCAAAGGGCGGTGAATGGGCCAACGCTGCGGGTGCCCTCGCGGGTCTCCGGATCGAGGCCAAGCGCGGGGGGCTGACCCAACAGGGTCACGCCGGCGTCATTCTCTGCGAGAAAGAGCAGCATGATCAGCAAGGCAACCACGCCACCCGCATAGCCCACGGCCCAGCCTGTGCCAGAGATGCGTCCGATCTCGGCTGGTGGGCCCAGATCGGGCAGCATGGCGTTGGTGAAGATCGTGGCGAACTCCATCCCGATCAGCCCAAGTCCAAAGGCGATCAAGATGACCCAAACGAGATCCGTGCCCGGGGCCGCGAGCCACAACGTGCTCGCCCCGGCCACATAGAGGATCGAGAACCCGATGATCCAGGGCATCCGCCGCCCGGCCTGATCTGCAAGAGAGCCTAGGATCGGGGCGAGCACCGCGATGCTAAGCCCCGATAGGGTCAGCGCGTAACCCCAGAGAGCCTGCGCTTCGACCGGATCGCCGACCACCGTCGCGAAATAGGGGCCAAAGACAAAGGTCAGGAGCAGCGTGTTGTAGGGCTGGCTGGCCCAATCGAACATCATCCAGCCGCGGATGCGTTTGCGTTCTGGTGTCATGGGCCCCTCCGACTTCGGCGCGATTAGGGCAGGCGCTCGGGCGAAGGGCAAGGGGCTTTGTCAGGCGCCAAGCTCGGGCGGCCAGGGGCGCTCCGCCTCCGCGGTGATCCAGCGCTCGACCCAAACCGGCAGCGGGACCGGCGGATGGTCCGGCGCCAATTCGGCCAGTAGCCGTTCCGGGGCGACGATCCCGTCTCGGTCGGTCACGGCAGATCGGAACACGGCCTGGCTGGTCACGGTGCCGCGCACCATCATGATCTGCTCGATATAGACGAACCGATTGTCCCAGCCGATGGTTCGCGTGCGCATCTCGATCCGGTTGAACATGCGCACCCGACGGCGGTAGCGCACGACCGAGCCGGCAATGGTCAGCCCCCAACTTTTCTTGCGCAGCAGGGCAAGCAAACCGGCCCGCTGCCCCATGGGGATCCGCCCCATGTCGAACAGCGTCAGGGTGCGGCCATTGTTCAGCTCCATCCACAAATCGATGTCCCAGGGCCAGCAAAGATGGTGGCTCACATGGGTTTCGGTTGGGTTCAGCGGCGGCATGCGCCAGGCGCGCAGGACCTGATAGGCGAGGCGGAGGAAGGGATACATCGGAGGACTCCTTTGCGCCGGAGGATGGCTCTCTTGACGTGCGCGTCAACCGTGACCCAACGTCCATGCCTTGCGCTGAGCGCGCCCGGCGCATAGGTCTTGGAAAACCAGCGCGGAGACCCCCATGCAGTCGCTCTTTCAGATCCTGATGCTGATCCTTGATATCGTATGGTTCATCATCATCGTCCACATCATCATGAGCTGGCTCATCAACTTCCAGGTGCTCAACCTGCGACAGCAGCTCGTGGCGCAGATCTGGTACGGGCTGGAGCGCCTGCTCGACCCGATTTACAGCCGGGTTCGTGCGATACTGCCGAATATGGGCGGGCTTGATCTTGCCCCGCTCGTGGTCCTGATCGGCGTTTATGCCCTGCGGATCATCCTGACCAACAACATCGCGGCGTTTTACTGAGATATAGCGGTCACGCCGCCTTGCCCCACGACAGGGAGTGTGGGATGCTCGAAAAAAAGAGCAGTCACCTCCGATCATGCCCGCAGCCGACGCCCTTCTGTCGTCCGTTTTTGGATTCTCCCAGTTCCGCCCCGGTCAGGCCGAGGTGGTTGAGGCCGTCTGTGCGGGCGAGGATGTTCTGGCCATCATGCCCACAGGCGGGGGCAAGTCTCTGTGTTTTCAGCTGCCCGCGCTTGCTCGCCCGGGCCTTACCGTGGTGATCTCGCCGCTGATCGCGTTGATGCGAGATCAGGTGCGCGGGCTGCGCGAGGCCGGGGTGGCCGCCGGGGCGCTGACTTCGGGCAACACGCCCGAGGAGACCGATGCGGTGTTCGACGCGATCGAGGATGGCTCGCTCAAGATTCTCTACATGGCGCCGGAGCGCCTCGCCCATACGGGCACCCAACGGCTCCTGTCGCGGGCTGGCGTCGGGCTGATCGCGGTGGACGAGGCCCATTGCGTCAGCCAATGGGGACATGACTTCCGGCCTGATTACCTGCGGATCGGCGAGCTGCGCCGCGCGCTCGATGTGCCGGTTGCGGCCTTCACGGCCACGGCAGATGCGGAAACCCGGGACGAAATCATCGCGCGGCTCTTTCCCGGCGATCCACCGCGCATGTTTCTGCGTGGTTTTGATCGCCCGAATATCCATCTGGCCTTTGCGCCCAAGGACGGGCCGCGCCGCCAGATCCTCGACTTTGCCGCGGCCCGCAAAGGGCAGTCGGGCATCGTGTATTGCGGCACCCGCGGCAAGACCGAAGGGCTTGCCCAAGCGCTCCGCGAGGCCGGGCATGCGGCCTGTCACTACCATGGCGGTATGGAGGCCGAAGATCGCCGCCTCGTGGAGACCCGTTTCCAACGGGAAGACAGCCTGATCGTCGTGGCGACCGTGGCCTTCGGCATGGGGATCGACAAACCGGATATACGCTGGGTCGCCCATGCGGATCTGCCCAAGAGCATCGAGGCTTACTATCAGGAGATCGGACGCGCCGGGCGCGATGGTGCCCCCGCCGAGACCCTGACGCTTTTCGGCCCGGATGATATTCGGTTGCGCCGCAGCCAGATCGACGAAGGGCTCGCGCCGCCCGAGCGCAAGAATGCCGATCATGGTCGCTTAAACGCCCTGCTCGGTTTGGCGGAGGCGTTGCGGTGCCGACGTCAGAGTCTCCTGTCCTATTTCGGCGAAGAGAGCGCGCCCTGTGGGTCCTGTGATCTGTGCGACACTCCGCCAGATGTGTTCGATGGGACCGAGGCGGTGCGCAAGGCGCTCTCGGCAGCGTTGCGCACTGGCGAGAATTTTGGATCCGGCCATCTCATCGATATCCTGATCGGGAACGCGACGGATAAAGTGCGTCAGCGCGGGCATGAGGATCTGCCGACGTTCGGCGTGGGGCGGGATCTCGACAAGCGCACCTGGCAGGGCGTGTTTCGCCAGATGATGGGGCACGATCTTGTGCGTCCGTATGTGGAACGCCATGGCGCACTGGTCATGACCCAAGCGGCGCGCCCGATCTTGCGGGGGGAGGCGCGCATTGAATTGCGCCATGATACCCTACGCAAAGCCGCGCAACGACCGGCCGTGCGCGCTCTGGTCTCTGACGAAGACGCACCGATGCTCTCGGCGCTCAAGGCGAAACGACGCGCCTTGGCCGAGGCGGCGGGCGTCCCCGCCTATGTGATTTTCAACGACCGCAGTTTGATCGAAATGGCGGAACTGCGCCCGAGTTCGCTTGATACCTTCGCGCGGATCAGTGGTGTCGGGGCCAAGAAACTCGAGCGCTATGGCGCGGCGTTTCTGGAGGTAATCTCCGGCGAGGCGACCGCGCCCGTTTCGCCTGCGCGCCGCAAACTGGCGGGCCGGTCGGCCGGCGAGACCTATGACAGGCTCCTCGAAGCTCAGGCGGATCTGATCCGCGGGCCGATGGGTACCGAGAAACCATTGACCTGTTCGGCGGCGGTCCTGTCGCGTGTCGCGGAAACCCGGCCCTCGGACAATGATGGCTTGACCCTGTTGCTGGGGGACCGGCGCGCCGAGCGCTTTGGTGCGGCCTTTCTCGAAGTGCTACGCGAGACCTGACGGTGGACGGGGCCATCGCGCTGACTAGATTGCTGTGAAACGGAATACGGAGCGAGCCCGATGTTGACTGTTATTTCCCCGGCGAAGCGACTGGATTGGTCGGTGTCGACCCCGGCAGATGCGACCCTGCCTGCCTTTCAGGAGAGTGCGGTTGCCCTGGCGGCGGTCGCGCGAAACCTGAAGCAGGCCGAATTGCAGAAGCTTATGGGGCTCTCCGAAGATCTCGCACGACTGAACGCCGAGCGTTTCGCGGCCTTCGAGGCTGAGGCCGGGACCAAAGAAGCGCGTCCCGCGGCGCTGGCCTTTGCGGGCGATACCTATGTCGGGCTCGAGGCTGGCAGCCTGTCGGAGGACGAGATGCGCTATGCGCAGGACCATCTGCGCATTCTCTCAGGGCTTTACGGCCTTCTGCGTCCGCTCGACCTGATCCAGGCATACCGGCTGGAGATGGGCAGTCGGCTCAAGACCGAACGGGGCAAGAACCTCTACGCGTGGTGGGGAGATCGCATCGCGATTGCGCTCAACGAAACGGCGATGCAGAGCGGGAGCACAGCGATCATCAATTGCGCGTCCCAGGAGTACTTCGGGGCCGTCGATATGAAAGCTCTGGCCGTTCCCGTACTGACCCCGGTCTTTCTCGAGGATCGCGATGGTACCGTGAAGACAGTAAGTTTCTTTGCCAAGAAGGCCCGCGGAGCGATGGCGCGCTTTGTGGTTCAGAACCGGGTAACAGATCTGTCCGGTCTGAGAGATTTCGAGATCGGGGGCTACGCATTTGATCCCGATCGCAGCACTGAAGACAGCCCGGTTTTCGTGCGCCCTTACCCGGAACCGGTGAAGACCTCTAAGGCCAAAAAGGCGGCCTAAGGCCTAGTCCTCAAGGTGGAGGGGCAACCGACCTTCGGGGATCAGCTCCTCGATACGTCCCATGATCTCCGCCTTTTTGAGAGGCTTCGTCAGATAGTGATCGAGACCGGCGGCAAGGATGCGGTCAGCGTCGCCGTCCATCGCATGGGCTGTGAGCGCGGTGATGGGAACGCGCGGCGCTGAGGTCTCCTCCTCAATCGCTCGGATCGTGCGAGTTGCCTCCATCCCATCCATCTTGGGCATGGAGATATCCATGAAGATCATGTCAGGGCGCTCTTCTTGATAGGCGGCTACAGCCTCTTCTCCGTTATTTGCAAAGCGCAATTCGATGTTGAGGGTCTTCACCATCTTGCGGAAGACTAGTTGGTTGGTCTTATTGTCTTCGGCGGCCAGGATGCTGATCTTGCGCGCCGTTACGGGCACTTCTGCGGGCGGCTCCGGGGCTGCGGGTGCCGAGATCGTGGCAAGTTCGGGCGCGGGCACCGGCTCGGGTGTCTGCTCGGGGGCAGGCGCCAAGGTTACCACATTCGACACCGGAGTCGCTTCGGGCGCCGCTGGGGTGGACGTGACCGGAGCGGGCACAGGGGCGGCGTTTTCCTCGGCTTGCTTTGCGCGGCGGCGTGCGGACATGAAGGGTCCGGGTTCGATCACCTGGGGGGCTGGCTCTGGTGTGGGCGCAGACATCTCAGGCTCAGCGAGCTGTGCGGCCACCGCGCCTTGCGGGACTTGGTGTTCCTGAACGTCGGCCCCAGGGGCTGCGACCGACGGCGGGCTTGGCTCGACCGTTGGTTCAGCTGCGGCCGGGGTCGTTACGGGCATCGGAGCATCGGGTTTCGTCAGAGCGTTCAACGCCGCATAGAGGTCAGCCCGCATCACCGGTTTGCTCAGCGTTGCCTGGAACATGTCGCGATCGTTAGAATTGAGTTGCCCCATCATCGCGGAGCTCAGCAGGATCACCGGTGGACCATGGGGGCGGTCGCGCAATTGTCGCGCGAGATCGCTGCCAGACAGGCCGGGCAGCACCAGATCCGTCAGGACGGCATCGATATCCTGATGTCCATCGAGATACTCCAACGCCTGCTCCACCGAATTGGCGAAGGAAACCGAGACGCCGAGCGGGGCGAGCTGGCGTTCCAGGATCGAGCGGTTGATCTCTGTCTCGTCAACGATCAGTACACGGCGTAGATCGGAGGTGATCGCGAGCGGCGTTTCACCATCCTCTTCATTGAGCGGCAGAGTGATCCGGAACGAAAAGCAGGAACCCTCGCCCAGTTCGGAATCCACCCAGATCTCGCCACCCATGAGTTCGACGAGCTGCCGGGTGATGGCGAGACCAAGACCGGTTCCCTCGAAGGCGCGGTTGCGTTCGTCCTCGGCCTGATTGAACTCGCCAAAGATGTGATCGATCATCTCCGGTGCAATGCCGATCCCGGTGTCTTCGATGCTGATAATGATCTCTTGCGCGCCATCCTCGGGCGGCATCCCGATCACCCGCAGAAGCACATGGCCCTCGAGGGTGAACTTGACCGCATTGCCCAGCAGGTTTGTCATCACCTGACGCAAGCGGCCCTGATCGCCGATGAACTTGCTTGGCAGGAAAATGTCATAGTCGAGCATCAGATCGACACTCTTCTCCTGGGCGGTGGGCTTGGCCAGCATCACAACATCATGCATCAGATGCTCCAGATCGATCGGACCCGGATGCAGCTGAAGTTTTTCGGCCTCCATCTTGGAGTAATCGAGCACGTCGTTGATGATCACCAGCAGGGCTTCCCCGGACTTCCGGATCGTCTCGACGTAAAGAAGCTGCTCCTCGTCGAGGGGGCTGTCGCAGAGCAATTCCGCCATGCCGACCACGCCGTTCATCGGCGTGCGCAGCTCGTGGGTCATGTTCGCGAGGAACGCGGATTTCGCCCGGTTTGCGGCCTCTGCGCGGGTCCGGGCGATCGTGAGATCCTTCTCGCGGCGAATCGTGTCGGTGATGTTCAGGCAGAGACTGACGATATCGCCGTCCTCGCCCCGCCGTTCGACCAGCTTGATGGAATAGCCGTTCCAAAGCCGCACCACGGCGGGTTCGATCTGGGTCCCGTTCCAGCGCTCTTGCATCATCGTGCACCAATCAGCACGGCTCAGGCCTTCGGTGTCGATGATGCCCTCTTCGACGCAGAGTTTCAGCAACTCAATGTATTCCGCACCCGGCGCGACGGACTCGATCCCGTCGAAGATCGACATATAGGCCGGATTTGCCAGAACCAGCCGCCGCGAAGAATCAAACACCGCGAAGCCGTCCTCGATGGTTTCGAAGGAGGTCCAGAGGCGCTGCTCGGCCCGGCGTAGATCCGAGCGAACCTGAAAGTTCTCGTCCTTCAGCTCCTCAGCGTGGTGGCGTTGCTCAACAATCTTGTCGGAAAGTGTAAATGCATGTTTTGAAAGCTTTTCATTGGCAGCGAAGAGCTCTTCTTGTTTCTGTGCGAGCAGCCTCTCAGCTGTCAAACGCGCGCGGCGTTCTGCAGCGAGTTTGTGCTCGATCTCGGCGATTTGCATGCGCGACGTCCTGCTTGGTCCCCTTGGCCGCGCGGCGTAATCTCCGCGCGGTCCCGGGTGACACTGGACGCAATTGGTGAATCCCAGCTTAAAGCGCCTCAAGCGCCAGTGCGATACCTTGTCCTCCGCCGATGCACATGGTCACCAGTGCACGGGTCCCTCCGATGCGCTCCAACTCGTAGAGCGCCTTGATCGCGAGGATGGCGCCGGTGGCCCCTACCGGATGGCCCAACGCGATGGCCCCGCCATTGGGATTGACCTTGGACGGGTCGAGGTCGAGCCCTTTGTTTACCGCGAGCGCCTGAGCGGCGAAGGCCTCATTGCTTTCGATCACATCAAAATCACCAACCGAGAGTCCCGTACGGGCAAGCAGCGCCTCTACCGCAGGCACCGGGCCGATGCCCATGACCTCAGGGCGCACGCCAGCATGGGCATAGCCAAGCACACGCGCGCGGGGCTTCAGGCCTGCGGCCTCGGCGGCTGAAGCCTGTGCCAGAACTATCGCGGCGGCACCGTCATTAATACCGGAGGCATTGCCCGCGGTGACTGTGCCGTCCTTCTGGAACACCGTGCGCAGGCCCGCCAGAGCCTCGGCAGTGGTGGGTTTGAGGTGCTCGTCGCGCTGAAAATCCACCATTTCGCGCTTCACCTTTATGGGCACCGGGGTGATCTGGCTGTTGAAAAACCCAGCCTCCTGAGCGGCGGCGGCGCGGGTCTGGCTTTCAAGGGCGAAGGCGTCCTGATCCGCACGGGAGATATCGTGCTCGGCCGCGACATTCTCGGCTGTGACCCCCATATGCCCTGTCCCGAACGGGCAGTTCAGGGCTCCGAGCATCATGTCCTGTGACCCTGTATCGCCCATCTTCTGGCCCCAGCGGGTCGCGGGGAGAATGTAGGGCGAGCGGCTCATGCTCTCGGCGCCGCCTGCCAGACCGAACTGGGCATCCCCCAGCATCAGCGCCTGGATCACCGAAACCAGAGCTTGCGCGCCGGAGCCGCAGAGGCGGTTGACGTTCATCGCCGGGGTCGTGTCCGGCACACCGGCTTCCATCGAGGCTACACGCGATAGGTACATGTCGCGGGGTTCGGTGTTGATCACATGGCCATAGGCCACGTGACCGATCTGCGCGCCCTCGACACTGGAGCGTTCCAACGCGGCCTTGGCCACGGTCGCGCCGAGCGTGATCGGCGGCACGGCGGCGAGACTGCCCCCGAAGGTCCCGATGGCGGTGCGAGCGCCGTCCAAAATGACAATATCCTGAGCTGCGGACATGAAGATCCTCCCCTGCGCGAAACTGCGACGCGCCATTGGTGGCAAGTCCGGAGCGGTGGATCAAGAGACGCCCCAGCGTCACATCCGGTGGGTTAGGCCGGCTTAGTTCTCGCCGGTCTGCGTGAGGCGATCCAATTGCCGCTGGAGGGCGGCGGCGTCGGTCCCAAGCTGGGCGAGCACCTCGGCCTGATAGGCATTGGCCACCTCGGCCAGTTCGACCATCATCGCGCGGCCCTTCTCCGTCAGGGTCAGATCCACGAGGCGTTTGTCGGTCTCGGAGCGAAATTTGGTGAGATAGCCTGCCGCCTCCAGCCGCGCGGCCGCACGTGATACTTTGGATTTGTCCATATCCACCCGCTCATGGATCTCGCGCACGCTGACAGTGCCCGATTGGCTCAGATGGGCGACCACGCGCCACTCAGCCACGCTGATCCCGAAACGTTCGCGATACCGGCGGGCAAACTGACGACTGAGCCGCCCGGCTACCACGTTGAACTGGTAGGGCAGAAAGCTGCCGAGGTTGAAATCGCTCTGTGTCAAAGGGCCTCCGTCACGGCGGCTGCAAATGGCGACCCCGGCAGGACTTGAACCTGCAACCTATCCCTTAGGAGGGGGAGAGTCATCTTAGATTTATCCTTTCTTATTCAGCTTCTTAGTTTCATTCAAGGTATCGTCCTGTGCGGGATCTGTACGCATCATTTCCCGAATGCTCGCTTCATCAAGCTGCGCGTGCGAGTAAAACTTGTCGGGCACTGAAGCATTGGACCAGCGTCCCGCTTTGGCGGCATCCGCTGAACTAACCCCTTGGTTGACAGTCAGTTCTGTATAGAAACCGTGCCTGCCAGTGGGGTGCGCCGAGATGTACCGGATACCCGCATTCCGGCAGATTGTACGCCAGCGTTTAGTGTAGCCAGTCTTGCTGCCATAGCCGAAGATGCGCGGCTCCATTAGATCGCCAGATTTGCGGTTCTTGGGCCGTTTCGGCGGTAAATTTGCCAATTCGATCATCATGCCGTGCGAGATCTCTACCCATTGCGCGGGATGGCCTTTCTGCCCCTTGAGCCAGACGCGCTTGTTGGGCAAGTCGAGGTCATCTGGGGTTAAGCTAACGGCCTGATCAATGCGCGCTGCTGTCTCGTATAGGAATCGAGCAAGTGCGGCGTTGTATGCATCCGCATGGGCGCAGAACGTATTGAGCCACGTTCTACCGCCGGGAATGCGCTCTACGCGGCTCTGTTTGCCGCGCCTTTCGTCCTGCTGAACGCGCTCAAGCTCTGAGTAGCGCTTAACCTTGATCGGGTGGCACATCCCCAAATCGTGTGCGTTGTTGATCACTGAGCGGAGCGGCGAAACCACCTCTCGCCACATGGTGTCGGTGGCGCAGTTCGGCAGAAGCTCCATCCCGAGATTGCGCAGCCATTTTCCGGTAACTTCGTCAACCGGCTTGCAAAGCAGCTCGTCGCCTTTGGCATCTGCGATTTTAAGAAGCCGCTCCGCCTCCGAAGGCTTGTCATAGAGCACGATTGCGTCCGCTATGGTTAGCCTTTCGGCTTCTGATCCAAGGAGGTGACGACGGATTTCCCGGTCTTGGTATTCGCCGATCCAGTCTTGAGCGCCTGCTTTTTCAGATGCGCCAGTGCTGATGCGGAGGTACTTGGTGATCGGCTTGCCGTTGTACTCGACGCGACCGACCGCATACCAGATTTCTCCGCGTTGCCTTGGTTCGAGTGGCATTGAGTAGCCTCCGTAATAATCAGGTCCATCTGCCGAGCGGTAATGAATGGCTGGCCGAAGACCTTATGCCGGTGACCGCTCTCATTTGCCTTCTTGCGGATGGTATCAGGCTGAACGTTGATGCCGCGGCTTGCGAGGTATTCTGACCATTCCTCGGGTGTTCGACCTTGATCTAGGATCGCCGATCCGGTTTCTAGCTCCTGCAGCAAAGAAGGAGAGCGGGGGCTGGGCATTAGAGCGCGCCCCCATTGGGATAGATGGTGTCCAAAACATCGCGGTCACCGAGGCCCATGCGAGAACAGACGTCCCCGAAGACACGCGAAACATTGATCGTCACTAGACATTGGCTGGGCAAGCTACGGCTTAACCGACCAAAAGTGTCGTAGTTCTGATTAGGCTTGTGCAACTCCTCAGAGGATTTTCCGTCTGCAACGGATATCCCGAGGATTGTGTCACCATGGGAATGATGGAACGGCATACTCATCTCGCGATAAGGCAAATCCATGATAGCCCCGCCGCCACTGGTGTGGGCGAATTTGCCTGCAGCCAGAAATGCGAATTTCGCGGGAACCTTCGCCTGATCGATCATCGTTTTCGCGAGAGCGATCTCAATGACGTTTCCGAACGAAAAGCGGCGATGACGGCCTTGCGAGCCGCCACCCTCAATATCGTTGACCCCGACCGGCAACTTGCGTTTCAGCCAAGTTTGAAGGGCTTCGTTGCTCGCGCCAGTGACAGTTGCCACCTCGGACGCTGTGCGGGGGCGGTACAATGTTTTTTCCAAGTCCATGCTCACCTCTAATGGTCACCTGCCACTTTATCCCATAAGGCGAGCAAAAGGGCAAGTGCCATTTTATGAATTTGGATGAGCGCTCGCTCTACTCGACCGCAGCGAGGAAGTTCAGTGCGCTCCGCAAGGCTTCCGGGTGTCGGTCCCAGTATAAGCCCTCCTCCGTTTCAAAGAGGACCATTTCGACTTGCGCCCTAGCGCCAGCGATTGAACTAGGGGTGGCGTCTACGATCTGGTCCGCGAACTCGTTCGCCCGCTCGCATAGCTGATCACAGACTTCATCTGAAACACCCGTGTTCATAAGCTCCTGCAGGCGGAGCCACTCGGACAGTAAGCCCTGCAACGGGTCTTCAGCTTGTGCTGCGAAAGACGGAAAGGCAGGAGCTGCCAATGCGGTGGCAAGGATAGCCCTGCGGGTCATTTGTGGGTTGGTCATGTGTTTTCTCACAGTTACGGCTTTTCTAGGGCCAATCCAGCGGCGGGCTGGAGCCGGGGGCTAGAAAACTCCCTGTGAGAGGAGCGTGACGGTTTTCCGCAAGCGGTCTTGTATGGCGCCACCACCCCGGCATAGGATAGCCGGTGTGCAGCGCCGCCAAGCGCACACATCATTTCGCTGCCATCCGCGCCAACGGATGAAACCCTAGTCAGGTGTTGCAGCTATCACAGTCCGGGTTTTCTAGGCCCACAGACAGTCTGCAATAACCAAGCGTGTCAGAGCAAGCCCATTGTAAATTCTGTTGGGGCTTGTCGAGTGTCCGATTTCAGCGTTCTCTGTGCATCATGTTAGAAGGTGATCCAGGGCTTGAATGGCTAGAGTTTTACAACTCCGACGGACCAGCCAACACAAAAACAGTTTGTCATCTGCCTAGAAGATACCGGCTTGTTCTTGGATCGCACACCAGCGTTGTGAAAATCAGGCGCGACTATGTTAGAAAGGGCATCCAAAAGCATGGTTTTAGCTTTGATGACATGGCGCTAATTGAGAAAACAATTCTAAACGGCGAAGCCTTTCTTGACTCTCGCAAGCAGCTAAACTTTTTCCTTCCTGAGTACGCTGATCAACAAACTTCCTTGTTTGTGGCGATAAAAACTGCAGAGAAAGGTGCTGAGCTTTGGGTGAAGTCTTACCACCGAAAACGCATCGCCGAGAAAAATCGTCTTCTTAAGCGGCTGAGCAAAGTGTAGTTTGGAGCGGGCCAATAAGGCCCGCTCGAACGCGAGGTGGGTACTCCAACTCTCCCACATTGCACCGTCGTTAGGACAGCTACGGCATGGAGATTCACCGTGTCGCCCGCGTGCTTAATCCGATTGAACGCGGCGTAAGCAACTATTTAGGTAGCCTCGGGTCGAGTCTCTGTCAACTTAACCAGTTGCCTCACCCAAATTTTGCAAAACTGACGTGTCACGACAAGCCGCTCATGATGCGCACCGGCACAGTTCCACCATCCGCAGCGTGGGCCTCTGCTCCTTCGAACAAGGCTCGTGCCAGGTTGGCCGAAATGCCGTCGCGCGGGTACACACGGATTTCGCCTGTCTGGACCGTCTGAGGAACTGCCTGCGCGGTAGCCGCGCCCCCGCCAGAGCCCGCCCCGCTACTGCTGCCAAAGCTCGTTGATTGAATTTGAGACAAGAGTGCGCCGGTTTTCGCGAGGGATGCCGCAGTAAACGCTGCAGCGGTAGGAGGCCCGCCAACCTGCATGCCCTTTTCCCAAGCGGCGGTGGCCGCTGATTTGCTGTTGAGAAGCGCTTGAGAAATCGCGGCGACCTTCCCAACCTCAAATAGCTTCCGGCTTTCGGTGTTCATCAGAGCAG
The DNA here is from genome assembly GCA_038746545.1 of Pseudomonadota bacterium. Lineage (GTDB taxonomy): Bacteria > Pseudomonadota > Alphaproteobacteria > Rhodobacterales > Rhodobacteraceae > Dinoroseobacter. The sequence goes on along the minus strand of JBCDKN010000004.1, from coordinate 79,872 downwards.
ACACATCGCCCAGGGCGCTAGAATACGCCGCATACCGGGCGTCCAGTGATCGACGCTCCAGATCCTCCAGGGCCTTGTTCTTCTCCTCCAGCGCGCGCTTCTCTGCCTCATCGTAGGAGATGTTCATCTCAAGCTTGCGCTCGCGGTACTCCTCAAGCGCGGCCATCGTTTCTTCGTAGTGCATCAACACAAGCTCACGCTCGGTGGCGAGTTGAGTTTCAAGGTCGGGAAGGGATGAGCTACCACCAGAAGGCGTGTCAGCAGGGTCAAGGTAGGGCGAGCGCGGGGCGTATGAGCCGCCGCCGCCTACATCAAGACTAAGCGGCTTGCCCAAAAGGCCCTCGCCTTGGCTTTGCAGATCATCCCAAGCTTGGTTGAACTCGCCGACGCCACCGTTCTGCCCCATGATCCGCGCAGCGCCCGGGAAATTCTGGCCTACTATGGCACCCAAAATCCCCCCCATATTCTCGCCAGTTTTCTTGCCCAGATCGCTATTCGCCATCCCGGAAACGCTTTCGGCCAGAGCATCAAACCACCGGGTCGCCGCAGCCGCGCCACGCACCATGGAGGCAAGAGCAGGAGCGCCATACTTCGCCACTGCCTCGTGCAGGAAGGCCAATTCGTTTTGCACGGTGACCAAGGCAAAGGCTGTCTGAGTGCGAACCACTGCCCCCATTTCATCCAAAGACTGCTTCAGCCTGTCGGCCTGCCGGATCGTGTCATTTGATAAAATCCGCCCAACCTCCTCCGCCCGGTCCCCAAGCTGCTGCAAAGCCGTCCCGTTGTCCCTCAACAGCGGCAACAGCGCCGTTGCGTCCGAGGCCATCGCCTCTAGATAGAAGGTCATCTGCTGCTGAGACGCCCCTGCTTCCTCTAGGGTTTGGACGTACAATTGAAGCGCCTGCGGCCCCGAAAGCCGCGCGAATTCGTCAGCCGTCACCCCCACCAAGGGGGCAACCTGCTCGAAGAAATCCGCCATCGGACCGCCGCCGGTTTGCAGGAAATCCCCCACCCGGTCGGTTACGTCCTTTAGGATGTCCGAAAGCTTCTCCTGGCTGATATTCACAGTCTCTGCAGCCGCTGCCATCCGCTGGAACTCTCGCGGTGTTGCATTGGCAATGCGGGAAAGGTTCCCCACTTCCGCTGCAGCTTCCGCCGCACTGCGCTGCATGGCAATGAAGCTCGCGCCCATAGCGCCAGCCGCAGCTGCAACCGCGACCCCGGTTTTCGCGACGTTGATCGCCATGCGGTCAGCAGTGTCACCGAACTGCTTTGTCGAACGGCGGGCCTTCTCCATGTTTTTCAGAAGGCCGGAAACATCCGCGCCAACCGAAACTGCAATATCGCCGACAACTTTGCTCATGACTTCTCCTCGGTTTGTCTATCCGGTGCCGCGCCCCGATGGAGTAAGGGCCGCACCGTGTCGGGGTTTTTCGGCACTCTCCGACTAATCCGGGCCGCTTGGTCACCAACAACCGCGCCCGGCCAACGCATTCTGTATTTCCCAGGTTTACACGCGCTTAGGCAAAAGCCTCATTTTGTGGATGCGAGAATTTGGCTCCCCATTCCGGTCCCGAGACTTGCGACCTTGGATTTGCTTGCACCCCCTCCCAAATGAAAATGACGAACCTTTTTTCGTGGGAGGTAGCAACAGACGGCTCCCGCAACGGTCCCGTAAGGGTGGATGGTACTTTTGCTTCCACCCCTCCCCATAGGACTGCGCCCAGCAACTCATAGTGCCTTAGGTCAGAGCGCACTTAACAAAGCGAACCGCGTTGTTGTCGTAGCCGATACCGCCAACTCGCTGCCGGATGTACCATTTGACCAAGCCGGGTGTGGTAATGTTGTCATCGACCGTCACGGTAAGCGCGCCCCGATCCGCCAAGACGTAGGCTCTTTCCCAGTCACCAAAACCAATCGGGTGAGCGTCAGCCCCAATATCCGGCATCGCTTCGGATAGCGTGACGGGATACCCCAGCAATCGCGCTGGCTCCATCGCAGCCAACCCATCCGCCCAAAGCGACCGACCGTCGCCGTCCTTGAGCTTGCGAATGTACCCCGCTGTCTTAGAGTTCATCACCCATCGCCCGTTGCTCCGGTAAGAAGCTTTGAGATCATAGATCAGGTCCGCGAGGATGTCCGTGCCGCCCAGATCAGCCGCCAATCCGCTCGCCAGGTACTTGAATGCACCAGCAGAACGGGACCCATCAGCGCCGCTCTCTGGCGACGTATGGAGGATGCCCGTTGGTTTCGCGACGCCACTGCCCGAAACCACCGACAATGCCTCGGCTTCACCCAGCGCGGCACCGGCCTCTGCGCTAAACCACTGCGCAACGTCGAAGGTGGAATCCATGACCATTTCTTCGCTGGCCTCGACCAAAGCATAGGTGGTGCCAAAAGTCGGCTTGGGGCCGCTTAAGGTCGGCTCGCCAGTCTTGGGGCGCGCATCCAGTTCCGCAACCCAGCCAGAACTGGTATCGCCGTTGGACAGCGGCAAGACCACATCACCGCTGGACACCTGAATTGTGCGCACGATCGGACGAAGTGTGTTTGCGTCACGCGCCCGCATCATCATTGGCCGAGCGATAACCTCGGGAACGATAAAGCCACCTTGAGTGCTGGTGAGCGTGTTTGCAGCACGCGGCTCGGTTTGGTGAAGCTCCTGCCGTGCTCGGTCATCACGCGGAGCGCGCAGCCAACGGGCAAATGCCTGGGAATGATTGTTGGAACTGTCGTCAACCGCTGCACACGAAATATTCTCCCCTCGCACCACCGGGCCTGAGAGTGAATTGTCGCGCTCATCTTGGATCCGGTCTTGCAGTTCCTCAACCTCTGCCATTGCCAGGTCGTATTCTCGCTCCAATGCGCGAGCCTCGTCCATGGGCGTGTCGTCTTTGATCGAGCGGATACAACGACGGGCCGTCATCAGTTTTTCACTACGCTGCTTTTGAAGTTCTTGGATCATGTGTCTTGCCTTCTGCCTCGGGGCGCACAGAGGTGCAGCCCCAACTGATTGGGGGGTGCTACCTCTTCGCCAAGTGAAGCGAAGGTTGTGCCGAGCGTATTCGCTGGCGAGCGGACGTTCTTGCAGTACCGCTGATCGCGCTATCACAATACCGCACTTTGAGGCTCCGCTCAAGCATTTCAGAGCTCCCATCAAGGCAGAACCTCGTTTTCTTTGAGGTGCTTGGAGGTCGGGTTTCGCTTGCGGATACGGTTACGCTTGGTGACGCGTTTTCAGGTTTGGTACTCACGTGCGCGCGCATAGTGCCGATAATGGCGGTTACACGTAACCATCCGTAACCCGCGTTAGTCATGGGCGTTGCCCCCGTGGTCGGGCCGCGTCAACTCCGCACCGATCCAGCCGCGATAGGTCTTGCCTTGGATCTTGCGTGCATGGTTGCGGAGACCATGCCGCCGCAGCCGTGCCGCCATGCCCTTGGCGCTGCCAGCGTCCTCGCCATTTGCTTTGGCGAAGTCGGACCACGACTTGAACAGATCCGCGCTGGTTTCAAAGAGGTACTCGTTCCCCGGCTCAAGGCGCGTGCATTCGTCCAGCCATTGGGCGGTAAGGTCCTGCCCTGCGAAATACTCCGCCGTTGCCGCCTTCACGCTCTCCGGGCGTTTCAAACCGTCTTTCTGCCAGCGCAAACAACCCTCGATCATCCATTGCAGAATTGCGGGCCATTCCTTCTCAAGCTTGGCCTCAAGTTCACGGTCTGGGTCCGCAGGTCGTACCGTGAAAGGCACGATGTTGAACCGCCGCTTTGCAGCGTCATCCACGTTCGCCAGCGCTGGAGCGTGGTTGCCGACAATCGTCAGCTTGAACTGCGGCATGTAGGTGAAGAAGTCTTGCCGCATGAACCGCGCCGATATGGGATCGCCGCCGGTCATTTGCTTGATCCGACTTTCCGCCCAGGCGCGGCCTTCCTCGGTCTCGGACGCTGACACCATCCGCGCGCCCTTGAGCAGCGCCAACTCGGTGGGGTGTTTGTCGCCCCGAGTTGAGGTGAAGGTGTCCATTGCCGCAGTCGTCGCATAGTCGCCCATGATCCGGTCAACGGTGTTCAGGAAGACCGACTTGCCGTTGCCGCCGGGGCCATAGAGGAAAATCAAGGCGTGCTCGCGGGTGTCCCCGGTCAGGCAATATCCACACCAGCGTTGCAGGAACTCGACCATTTCGCGGTCGCCGGATGTGGCCTCGCTCAGAAAGCGCAACCAAGTAGGGCAGTCTTCCTTGGACGGGGCAATTGCCGCATGCTTTGTGATCCCCTCTTGCGGGTCAGCGGGCATCATCTGGCCAGAGCGCAAATTGACCATGCCGCCAGGACACCCCAGCAACCACGGGTCTTGGTCCCATGCCTTTTGGGTAACAGCGTGCGCCCGGTCGGCCCGTGCCAGCCGTTCAGCGCCAGCAGCGAATGCGGCCTTGCGAATTGCAGCCCGCTCTTTGGGCTGCAAAGGCGCTGACAGCTCCCGCGCAATCTCCCGGATGTAGGAGTATGCGAGGTGCGTGTTGTCGGACTTCCAACGGTCTCCCGTCCACTCGTGCCACCGCCCTTGATCATGGTCATAGCGCATTGTTGAGCCATTCAAGGCAGTGAAGGACAGCGCAACACCGTCCTCCGTGAGGTCGCCACCCATTACGCCCGGTTCCGTTGTTTCGATAACGTCCCTCATGCCGCCCACCTCCGCGCGATTGCGGATAGGTCTGCACCGCTTTGGCGGGCGAGGGCCGGAACTGTCGGCCAACGCACGCCGCCGCGCTTGAAGCTGCGCCACTTGGCAGCAACCTCGCCGGGCCGGTATTTCGCGCCGGTCGCGCTCCACCGATCTGCCAACGCAAGGCCCTCCTCAGAGCCGTTGAAACGGTCGTGGAGCGCCATGAGAACGGAAAGCCAGTCTTGGTAGGGCAGATCCGCCGGGATGTGCCCGAGCAGCTCCTCTACCTCCCCCGTGGGGATCAGGCGGTCGAAGCTGCGTGCTGGTGCCGGTGGCGTGTGCAGGAGCATCGCCCGCAGGCCCATAGGCACCACAGGCAGAGCCTCGGGGAAACGCCCAAGATAGGATCCGCCCTCAACCAGCGAACCGGGCGCGACCACGTAGCCGCCTTCACCCCGCGTGTCGATCTTCGGACCGATCTTGGACGTGGTGTTGCGCCCCCCTTCAAAGTGCTGGCAGTAGATGTGCCGCCCACCAGAGGGGGTGAAGACGTTGGCGTGCTGGATAAGGTCGGTATAGCGCTTCAAAGCCGCTAGGCTGGCCTCTCCGACCCGCTCGCCAGTGTCCTTGTCCACATCCAAGTCGATCACAAAGAGCTTGTTGACCGCGCCGCAGGGAATGCCCCAGGCGGTGCAGCCTTGGCGCTTCCATTGGGCGATGGTGTCAGGGTCGCGCGTGGCCTTGCCCTGCCAGTTCGCAACGAGCGGGGCCTTGTCTGCTCCCACTGGAAAGATGTTGAAAGGGATGCTCATACCAGCCCCCAATGAGTTGCCAGAATGGGGAAGCCTGCGATATACTCAGGAGCGATACAGACGCTATCCACAGCATCTTTGACCCCGGTTGCGATTGCCGTCGCACCGGGGTTATTGCTTTCGATTTTGGAACAATTGCGAACACGCTGTACGTGATTTGTACGGATATGCGGTGCCACGGCAGGTTTTGTTCCTGCCAAGTTCTGCCATTCAGGTTTTGGGATCTGATCGCCGGTCTCGTAAATTATTTGTTTTACGAGATTTTTTGGCGACCCCGGCAGGACTTGAACCTGCAACCTATCCCTTAGGAGGGGATTGCTCTATCCAGTTGAGCCACGGGGCCATATCTCGTGTCATAGCGGTCAATGGACCGGGGGGGCAAGAGTGCCGCGCGCAGGACAGCCCATCGTTGAAGAGGGGTTGGACATGAGCGAACCGGACGGGTTCACCAGGATGATCGACAGCGCCGAGAGCTTTTTTGCCGATCTCAAACAGAACAATTCCCGGGAATGGTTCGAGCCGCGCAAGGCGCACTATGTCGAAGATATCCGCAAGCCTGCCACCTTTCTGGCGGAGATCATGGCAGAGGAGCTCTCGCGGCAAAGCGGGCAGGGGCTCAAGCCGAAGGTGTTTCGGATCTATCGCGATGTGCGATTCTCCAAAGACAAGACGCCCTACAATGCCCACCTGCACATGGTTTGGACCGAGCCGGACGGAGACCCGCTAGCGCCGGCCTATTTCTTTGGCGTTGCACCTGGGACGATGGATCTGGGCTGTGGCGTGATCCGGTTGGAAGGCGCGGGCCTGACCCGGTACCGCGCCTTTGTCGATGCCTGGGGCGGCCTGTTGCACGAGCAGATGGCTGATACCGGTGCGACCCTGTCCGATTGGGGACCGGCCCCACTCAAGCGCGTGCCGAAACCCTATGATGCGGACCATCCCCATGGGGAACTGCTCAAGCGGAAGTCTTTGATCTTCCATGTGCCTGCGCCGAGCGACTGGCGATCTCAACCAGGGGGGCTGGTCTCTGCCCTGCGCAGCTCTTTCGCGATGGTTGCGCCTCTCGCCGAGCTTTTGCGCAACCGCATCTAGGCTCTCGTGGACGTCACGCAAGCGATACACAAGGCTGCTAGATCGACCTGCAAACAGCGGTTCCGAGCAGCCCGATGACCCAGTTCTTACCCCCTATCCGTCTGGTTGGCGCCGAGGTGCTGCGGGACGGGCAAATGCAAAGGCGCTCCGTGGCGATTGCGGATGGCGTGATCACGAAAGGACCGTTGCCGGAGGTCAATCTGCGCGGCTATCTCATCCTGCCCGGGATCATCGATCTGGCGGCGCAGCCCCTGCGCGTTGGCATGTCGAAGCCGGAGGACGCCTTGCGCGGGTTGGATCGGGCGGCGGCAAGCCATGGGGTCACGACCCTGTGGAGCGCACAGGACTGGAGCTGGGCCGGAGGCAATGCGGCTCCGCGGGTCGCGATGCAGGTAGCCCGTGCCATGGCGGCTCAGCGGGGTCGAACCGGAACCGATCTGCGGATGCGGATGCTCTGCGATGTGCACATGATCGACACGCTAGAACAGGTGCTGGAGACCGTCCGGGCCGAGCGTGTGGATCAGGTGATTTTCAAGGATGGGCTGACCCCCTTGCTCGCCCAGTCCGAGCTGCGGCAAGAAGAGATCTGCCGTCAGGCCGCGCTCAACGGCACAAGCCCCGGCGCGCATCTGGAGGCGTTGCGGGCGCTGGCCAAACGCCAACGGGATGTGCCGCGCTTTTTGTGCCAGCTGGCAGAGGCTTTCGATCGGCGCGGGGTGATCTATGGCTCCTTGGGGGATCCGGATGGGGAAACCCGCGAGATGTATTCCATGATCGGAGCGAAGCTCTGCCTCCAACCCAGGATCCGTGCGGCGGCGGCGCTGGCGCGAGCCGTAGGCGATCCAGTTGTGCTGGCGGCGCGGGATGTGGCGCAGAAACCCTCCGGAGTCATCGGCCTCTGCGCGCTGAGCGCGATCAAGGCCGGACAATGCACTGCGCTGGCGTCTGATGGCGGTTTAGATGCGTTGGCAGCGGCAGCCTTTACCGTGGCGGAGCGTGGTGGGCTCGGCCTGCCCGCAGCCTGGGATCTCATTTCGAAGGCTCCGGCTGAGATCATGCGCCTGCCGGATCGCGGTGTGATCGACTATGGTCGACGCGCGGATCTGGTGGTGGTGGATGCTGCTACGCGGCGGGTCGAGGCGACCATCGCGGCGGGGCGGCTGACCTACCTGACCGGCGAGGCGGCAAACCGATTTCGCGGTGCGCCCGCCGCGTTGGATCACGCGGCGGAGTAGCGTCTAACACGCCAGTGCCGCGTCGGGATCTTCTGGCGTGATCACGGCTCCTGACCGGACAAGCTGGGCGATCCGGTCTTCGTCATAATCGAGATCCGAGAGAACCGCGCGGCTGTGCTGCCCCAAAAGCGGCGCGGGGCCTTGCACCCCGCCCGAGGTTTCGGAGAACTTCACCGGCAGACCCAGCGCCTGCACTTGCCCTGCCACCGGGTGCGGGGTCTCGACGATCATCTCCCGCGCGCGAGCCTGGGGATCCGCGTGCATTTCGGGGATGGTCAAAACCGGACCGGCGGGCAGACCCGCCGTCTCCATCCGCGCCAGCCAGTCCTCGGTAGTGCGCGTCTCGAAATGCGCTTCCAGCAAGGGGACGAGTTCGGCAAGGTTGATGCGACGGTCGCGGTTCGTGGCAAAGCGTGGGTCCTCGCGCAGCTCATCCGCTTCCAGAATGTCCAACAGACGCAGCCAGTTCTTTTGGTTTGCGGCTCCGATATTGATCCAGCCATCCGCCGTATGGAACGCCTGATAGGGCGCGTTGATCGGATGGGCGGAGCCTTCGGGCTCCGGTGCGCTCCCCGTGGCAAAGGCAATGGCTGATTGCCAATAGGTCTGGGTGATCGCCGCCTCGAAAAGGCTTGTGTCGACCTTCTGCCCTTGCCCGGTCTGGAGCGCATGGGCATAGGCCGCATTCACCCCCATGGCCGCGACGATCCCGCTAGTGATGTCGGAGATCGGCGCGCCGGGCTTCACCGGCGGGCGCCCCGGGCCCTCGCCGGTGATGGACATGAGGCCCGACATCCCCTGCGCGATCAGGTCAAACCCGCCGCGATGGGCATAGGGGCCCGTGCGGCCAAAGCCCGAGATCTCGCAATAGATCAGCTTGGGGTTCTCGGCGCGGAGCTTCTCGTAGCCGAGGCCGAGCTTCTCCATCGTGCCCATGCGGTAATTCTCGATCACCACATCCGCGTCGCGCAGCAGGGCATGGAGCACCTCCACCGCGTCCGGGTCCTTGAGGTTCAGGGAAATCCCGCGCTTGCCCCGGTTCATCATCATATAGGCAGCGCTTTCGCCATTGATATCGGGCGGCAGGAAGCGGCGGCTGTCATCGCCATCGGGCTTTTCGACCTTGATCACATCCGCGCCCATATCCGCCAGCATCATGCCGCAAACGGGCCCGGCCATGATATGCGCAAGCTCGATCACCTTCATGCCGACAAGGGGGCCCTGAGCTGTCATGTGCCGCTCCAATTTGGTTTGCGCTTGCCGAGGAAGGCCTCCATCCCCTCGCGGAAATCGGCGCTCATATAGCAGAGCTCGATGAGGTCGTGGTCGTTGACCTGGGTTGCGGCGCGTGTCCGGCGCATGGCTTCCTTGGTGGCGCGCAGGGTCAGGGGCGCCATGGCGCCGATCTGGGTCGCGAGTTCCTCGGCCCGGGCGAGGAGGCTGGGCTCATCCGCGAGCACCTCGGAGACGAGGCCGACGGACAGCGCTTCTTCGGCGCCCATCAACCGCGCGGTGAAGATCATCTCGCGCACCCGGCCTGCGCCCATCAGTGCTGAGAGGCGCGCGAGGTTCCCGGCGGCGAGGCAATTGCCCAGCGTGCGGGCAATCGGGAAGCCGAATTTCAGCGACGCACTGGTGATCCGCAGATCGCAGACCGCCGCAATCGACGCCCCGCCCCCGGTGCACGCCCCGTGGATGGCGGCGATTGTCGGCAGGGGGCAGGTCTCCACCGCGGTGAGGACGGCCTCGATCCGCGCCTCGTAATCCAGCGCGTCCTGTGCGGTCTCGAAGGCGCGGAACTGGGTCATATCAGTTCCGGCGGCAAAGGCCTTGCCGCCATAGCCTTTGATCACCACGGCCCGCACGGACCCGTCCGTCGGGACGGACTGGCAGAGCTCGGCCAGCCCTTCATACATCCCGAAGGTCAGCGCATTGCGCGCCTCTGGACGGTTGAACGACACCCAGAGGGTGCCGTCCTTTGTTTCTGTCAGAAGCTCGCTCATCCGTAGAAATACTCCACCAGGAAGAGCGGGATGGACGGGATGTAGGTGCACATCAGGAGGACCGTCAGCAGCACGAGGATGAACCAGATGTTGACCTTGGACACTTCCCAGATATTGGCGCGCGCCACAGCACAGGCGGTGATCAGGACCGAGGCCACGGGGGGCGTCTGCTGCCCGATGGCGAGGTTCAGGGTCACGACCAGCCCGAAATGGATCGGGTTGATATCCGCCGCCACGATCAGCGGGATGACGATCGGCACCACGAGGATAATGGCCGCCGCCGAGTGCAGGAAGAACCCGATGATCAGGAAAAAGAAGTTCAGGATCAGCAGGATCAGCCATTTGTTGTCGGTGATGTTCAGAATGCCTTGGGCGATCTCCTGCGGGACTTGCGCCCGTGTCAGGAACCCGCCCATCACGACCGAGGCCGCCACCAGTACCATGACCACGGCGGTCTGCATGCCCCCATCGAGCATCGCGCTCTTGAGGCGGCGCAGATCCACCTGACGGTAGTAGAGGCTGACGATGATGGCGGCGAGCACGGCGAGGCCTGCCGCTTCGGTCGCGGTGACGAAACCGCCGAAAATGCCGCCCAGGATGATGATCGGCAGGGCGAATGTCGGCAGCGCGTCGACAAAGGTCTCCCACAGACGGCGGCCCGAGAATGCCTCTTCGCGGGGCAGGTCGTAGCGGCGCGCAAAGACATAGGCCACGCCCATCAGACCCGCCGCGCCCATCAGGCCCGGTACGATGCCCGCAACGAAGAGCTGCTCGACCGAGACATTGGCGGACGTGGCATAGAGGATCATCGGGATCGATGGTGGGATGATGATCGCCAGCGAGGCCGAAGACGAGGTCACCGCGGCTGAGAGCGCGCCGGAATAGCCGCGCTTCTTCATCTGCGGGATCATGACCGAGCCCATGGCGGCCACATCAGCGACCGCCGAGCCGGAGATCTCGGCAAAGAACAGCGACACGCCGATATTTACATGGGCCAAGCCGCCCCGCACGAAGCCGATGATGCAGGTGACGAAGTTGATCAACCGGTCGGTGATCCCGCCAGCGTTCATGATCGCCCCTGCCAGCACGAACATCGGGATCGCGATCAGCGAGAACTTGGTGGACCCGTTATACATGTCCAGCGCAACGGTCACGAGCGCGCCGGTTCCCTCGGTCACCAGCAGGCCGAGAATAGCCGAGACCGCGAGGGCCACGGCGATGGGGATGTTCAGGCAGATCATCGCCACCATCGCCACGAAAATACCAAGCATCAGCATCAGGCGTTCCCCGCTTTCTTCATCTCGGTTTCCACCTCTTCTTCGATCTCTGCGTGTTCCAGCGAGATCCCGGCGGCGCATTTCGCCCAGTAGTCCGGCAGGCTGAGCGCCTGGCAGATCAGGAAGAGCACTGCGCCGATGGGGATGACGGATTGGGTAAAGGTGATCGGCACCCAGGTGAGCGAGATCAGGTTCATGCCTGTCATCACCGTCAGCACCGTGAACCCGGCCCAGGCCAGCAGAAGGAAGAAGCCCGCCGTCACCGCTTCGGCAAAGGCGACGCCCCACATACGCGCGGGCATCGGGATGGCCAGAAGGACGCTGTCGAACCCGATATGGCGCCGGCGTAGCGCGGCCAGTGCCGCCCCGTAATAGGTGATCCAGGCCAGCAGGATCGCGGCCACCTCGTCATACCAGCTGAAGCTCGACCCGGCGAGCCTCCAGAGGACGGCGATGATGACGATGACGGTCAGGAACACCATCAGGAAGATGACGAACCATTCCAGGGCGGTCTCGAGGACCTTTCGGAACATGGCGAGCATGGGCAATCCCGTGTCGTAGGGCAAAGCCTGCCCGGGGCACCGCCGAGGGTGCCGGGCAAGCGGTTGGTTATGTTTGAAAAACAGATGGTGCAGGCGACGCGCGGCGCCGCCCGCCAATGGTCAGATCAGGAGCCGTCGGCCAGGGACTGCACCGTGTCGATCATCGCAGACGCACCATCGACCTCGGCCGCGAAGGCTTCGTAGATCGGAGAGGAGGCGGTCACGAAGGCAACCTTGTCGGCCTCGTTCACGGCCACGCCCGCGTCCTTGATCACACCCAGCAGTTCGGTCTCGAGATTGGCCGCGATCTCATAGACCGTGTCCTGAGTTTCCGTGCCGCAAGCTTCCAGCGCTGCGCGAACATCCTCGGGCCATTTCTTCCACTGGTTTTCTGCGACGGTCACATAGGCCGGGGTGTAGACATGGCCGGTGATCGACAGATAGCTCTGCACTTCTTGGAACTTAGCCGACGCGATCTGGGCATAGGGGTTCTCCTGACCGTCAATGACCTTGGTCTGGAGCGCGGTAAATACCTCGGAGAAGGACATGGGCGTGGGGTTCGCGCCATATTCCTGGAACATCTTAACGCGCCATGCGCCGTTCGGCGTGCGCAGTTTCACACCGGCCAGGTCCTCGGGAGTGTTGATCGGCCGGACATTGTTGGTGATGTGACGGAAGCCGTTCTCGAAATACCCGATGATCCGGTAGCCCTGGCTGAGCGCAGCATCCTGGAACGTATCGCCCAGTTCAGCCTGAACGCGCTTCATGTGATCGCGGTCACGGATGATGTAAGGCATCTCGAAGATTCCGAACTCGGGCGCAATCGAAGACATTACCGAGGAAGGCAGGGACAGATGAACCTGGCCGAGCTTCAGTTTCTGAAGCATTTCCCGGTCATTACCGAGCTGGCTTGCGCCAAATGTCTGCACCTCGGCCGCATCGCCCAGTTTGTCATTGGCGCATTGGGCAAATGCATTCACGGATGCTTCGAACAGGGACCCGGGTGCGCCCACATGGCCAAAGCGCAGCGTCAGGTCCGCGGCGGATGCAGTGACCGGCAGCGAGACCTCGGCGACGGCACCCAGAAGAGCTGTTTTCAGTTTCATCAGATTTTCCTCCCTAAATTGTCTGATTGTCAGATCGTCTTACTCTGCGGCGAGCGGCACCGCGTCATGTGTCTTGAGGTGTTCCACAGCCGCTTGGACACCACCGGTGCTGTGCGGCACACCGGCCTTTGCGAGGCCCATCTCCACGCCGGACAGGGTCGCCACCAGCATCAAGTCGTTGAAATCGCCCAGATGCCCGATGCGGAACACCTTGTCAGCGACCTTGCTTAACCCGTTGCCCAGCGAAATGTCGTAATGGGCCAGCGTGGTGGCGCGGAATGCGTCTGCCGAATGCCCTTCGGGCATGAGAACCGCCGTCAGCACGCCGCTTTCTTGCCCCTGCTGTGCGCAAAGCACATCCAGACCCCAGGTTCGGACGGCTGCCCGCGCAGCCGCGCCGTGCCGGCGGTGACGGTCAAAGACATTCTCCAGCCCCTCCTCATGAAGCATGTCGATCGCTTCATTTAGGCCGTAGAGCAGGTTTGTCCCGGGCGTATAAGGGAAATAGCCAGTCTTGTTCGGGCCCAGCATGTCCTGCCAATCCCAGTAAGATCTTGTCATCGTGGCAGTTTTTGAAACTTCGATCGCCCGGTCTGAAGCCGCGTTGAAGCTCAGCCCCGGGGGCAGCATCAGGCCCTTTTGCGAGCCGGAGACGCATACATCAACGCCCCATGCGTCGAACTCGAAGGGCACCGACGCAAGGCCGGAGATCGAATCGACCATGAGCAAAGCGGGATGTCCGACTGCATCAATGGCGGCCCGCACCTCGGCAATCGGCGAGACTGAGCCGGTGGAGGTCTCGTTATGGACCACACAGACCGCTTTGATTTCATGATCCGTATCCGCGCGAAGGCGATCCTCGATGGCTTGAGGGTCTGCGCCACCGCGCCAGTCCCCTTCGATAAACTGCGGATTGAGGCCAATTTTCTTGGCCATCTTCTGCCACAGGGTCGCGAAATGCCCCGTTTCATACATGAGTACCGTGTCGCCGGGCGACATCGTGTTGACCAGGGCGGCTTCCCAAGCGCCGGTGCCCGAAGCCGGAAAGATGAAGACGTTCTGCTTGGTCTGAAAGATGGACTTCATCCCATCCAGTGCTTTCTGCCCCACCGCGCCAAAATCAGGGCCACGATGGTCGATGGTCTGCATCGAGATCGCTCGCAGGATGCGGTCTGGCACCGCGCTCGGGCCTGGAATCTGCAGAAAATGACGTCCGGCTCTACGCATTGGGTGAGTCCCCTCCACTTACTCTGTTGGCTGTCGCGCGCCTGCCCGAGGGTCTTCGGGTTTTTGTCCGGTGCGCCGCCGGTTTTGTGTTGTGCATACACAATTATGAATTCATAATTCAGTCAACCCGGTTTTTTCCGGGATCGAAAAACAGGGAGAAGCAGATGGGGATGATGGAGAAGTCGCCCTTGGCGGCGCGTCTTCAAGGGCAGATCGAAGGAGATCTTCTGTTCGATCCATTTTCACGTGGGCGCTACGCGACGGATGCCTCATTCTACCAAATGACCCCGTTGGGCGCCGTTGTGCCGCGCAACTTGCAGGATATCGAGACAGCTTTGAGCGCAGCCCGTGAGCTTGGCGCCAGCGTGCTCCCCCGCGGAGGCGGTACCTCGCAATGCGGGCAGACCGTGAACACGGCGCTCGTACTCGACAACACGAAATACTTCAACAAGATCATTGAACTAGATGTCGAAAACCGGCGCTGCATCGTGCAGCCAGGCATCGTTCTGGACGAGTTGAACCGCGTGCTGAAGCCCCATGGGCTCTGGTATCCGGTGGACGTCTCAACCGCCTCTCGCGCGACCATCGGGGGGATGGCGGCGAACAATTCTTGCGGTGGGCGGTCCCTGAGATACGGCACGATGCGGGACAATGTCCTCTCCATCGAAGCCATTCTCGCGGACGGAACCCGGGCGAAGTTCGGGGCGGTAGATCGGGGCGGAGCGCTGGGTAACGACGCCATCTCCGCGCTGACCTCAGATATGCTGGCGCTCGGTACGCGGGAGCAGGCCGAGATCGCCGCCCGCTTTCCGAATATCATCCGGCGAGTCGGCGGGTATAACATCGATGCGTTGACGCCGGAGCATGCGTCCCCCAATCTCGCACATCTTCTGGTCGGCTCCGAAGGTACGCTGGGATACTTCACGCAAATCGAGCTTAAGCTCTCGCCTTTGCAGTCGACCAAGGTTACGGGAGCATGCCATTTTCCGAGTTTCCATGCGGCGATGGATGCTGCGCAGCATTTGGTGCCATTGAAACCGGCTGCAGTTGAACTGGTGGATGATACGATGATCGCGTTGGCTCGCGATATTCCGCTGTTTCGTCAGACAATCAGTCAATTTGTCGAAGGTGAGCCTGCAGCCTTGCTGCTTGTGGAGTTCGCCGAGGGATCAGATGCCGCAAATGCCGCGAAACTCGATGAATTGTCTGACAAAATGTCGGAACTTGGGTTTGCTTTTGACCGCAGCGGCAAAAACTGGGGTGGCTCTGTTGCCGTAACCGACGCAAAGCTGCAGAACGAAATCGGCGAGGTGCGCAAGTCGGGCCTCAACATCATGATGTCCATGAAATCTGAGGGTAAGCCGGTCTCCTTTGTCGAGGATTGTGCGGTCGAACTGCCTGATCTGGCCGAGTACACAGCGGGCCTGACTGAGATCTTCGAGAGAAACGGCACCAAGGGCACATGGTACGCCCATGCCTCCGTCGGATGCCTTCATGTTCGGCCCGTGCTGAACATGAAGCTCGATCAGGACGTCAAGACCATGCGCGCCATCGCCGAAGCGTGTTTCGACCTTGTTGCGAAGTACAAAGGATCCCATTCCGGGGAGCATGGTGACGGCATCGTCCGCAGCGAGTTCCACGAGAAAATGTTCGGGTCGCGCATGGTCGAAAGCTTTGGGGAGGTGAAGGATCGGTTCGACCCCTCCGGATTCTTCAACCCCGGCAAGATCGTGCGACCGCCAAAAATGGATGATCGGCGGCTCTTCCGCTACGGACGGGACTACGCGGTGAAACCGATGAAGACCGCTCTCGACTGGTCCGCCTGGCCTGGGGCAGGGGGCGGTTTTCAGGGCGCTGTGGAGATGTGCAACAACAACGGTGCCTGTCGCAAGCTGAAGGGCGGGGTGATGTGCCCGTCCTACCGCGTGACCCGGAACGAACGGGACGTGGTGCGCGGACGGGCCAATTCCCTGCGTCTAGCGATTTCCGGACAGCTCGGGCCCGATGCCTTCGCTTCCGACGCCATGGCTGAAACCATGAAGCTTTGCGTGTCCTGCAAGGGGTGCAAGCGGGAGTGCCCCACGGGTGTGGACATGGCAAAGATGAAAATCGAGGTTCTGGCAGCGCGGGCGGAGAAAAACGGGCTGAGCCTCCATGACAAGCTGGTGGGCTACATGCCGAAATACGCGCCGTTCGCGGCGAAGCTGCCGTGGCTTGCCAATGCGCGGAACTGGGTGCCCGGCGTAGCGCAGCTGAGCGAAAGACTGACCGGATTCGCGGCGGGGCGAGACCTGCCGCACTGGTCCGCGCAGCCATTTCGGGACGACGAATTTGCCGATGAGAACCCGGAGGTCGTCCTCTGGGCAGATATCTTCAACCGTTACTTCGAGCCTGAGAACCTGCGTGCAGCGGGTCGCGTGCTGCAGGCGGCAGGGCTCAAGGTGGCCGTGGCACGGCCCTTGGACGACAAGGGTGTGCTCGATTGCGGACGCACTTATCTCGCCGTTGGTCTCATGGACGAGGCGCGTGCATCCGCTCAGCGAGCCTTGGAGGCACTGCGTCCCCATGCAGAGGCAGGACGCGCGATCGTCGGGCTGGAGCCGTCCTCTCTTCTGACCTTGCGGGACGAGATCCCGGTTCTGTTGCCGGGGGAGGCAGCGCAGGTGGTCGCCGCCAAGGCGGTGATGCTTGAAGAGTATCTGGTGCAGGCCGAGATCGCACTGCCGCTCCAAGCGTTGGACCGTCCGATCCTGCTCCATGGGCATTGCCATCAGAAGGCGCATAACGTCATGGGCTCCGTTCAGCAGGTGCTGGCCCAAATCCCCGGCACGCAGATCGAGATGGTAGAGACCAGTTGCTGCGGCATGGCCGGGGCTTTTGGATATGGCAAAGATACGGTAGAAACTTCGCTTAAAATGGCTGAGCTGGACCTTTTGCCCGCCGTAAGGGCCGCTCCGGCCGAGGCGATTGTCGTGGCAGATGGGACCTCCTGCCGCCACCAGATCAAGGACGGTGCCGCGCGCGAGGCGATCCACGTGGCGCGGGTGTTGGAAATGGCGCTGGATGGCGTCGGGACAGGAGCTTGAGATGAACCTAGCCAAACCGATCACCCGCCCGTCCCTGCATGCGGAACTCGTGGACCGAGTGCGCGAACTGATCATCGAAGGCACGCTGGAGCCTGGCACCAAGATCCCGGAAAAGGATCTCTGCGAAAGCTTTGGTGTGTCCCGGACCCCCATGCGTGAAGCGCTGAAAGTTTTGGCAAATGAGGGGCTTGCGGTGCTCGAACCGAACCGGGGGGCATGGGTCTCGACGGTGACGATGGAAGAACTCGAGGCGACCTTTCCCGTGATCGCCGCGCTTGAGAGGCTCGCAGGGGAGTTGGCGTGTGCGGCGGCCACGGATGCGCAGATTTCTGAGATCCGGAGCCACCATGAAGACATGGTGGCGTGTTTCTCAACCCGCAACCGGCAGGAGTATTTCCGCGCCAATCAGGACATCCATGATGGGATTCTTGCGGCCGCTGGCAATGAGGTGCTTAGCCAGCATCACAAGGTCCTGGCCAGCCGGGTCAAGCGGGCACGTTTTCTGGCCAATATTTCGGATGAGCGCTGGCAACAGGCGGTCCAAGAGCACGAGGGCATCATCGCGGCACTCGAGGCGCGGGACGGCGCAGAACTGGGCCAGCGGCTTTCGGAGCATCTGGCCAACAAGTTTACTGCGCTCAAGGCCCGCATGGCCTGATCCGGCGCCCGGGGGGGCATGCTGGGCGAAAAACGGCAAACCCCGCAGTTTAAAGTCGAAATCTCTTGTTCCGCGTCAACCGGTCAGGCCTGCCGACCCTTGCCACCCTTGGGAGCGCTAACGTAGCATTGGGGCAGGATCGGCCTGACGCGGCAGGTTAATCCGGCTTTCTCTTCCCCGCGTCCACGAGGATCCTGCATGACCGACACGAGCGACAGCAGCACGCGACGCCCCCTGACCCTCCGGGATGTGTCCGAGGCGTCCGGTGTGAGCGAAATGACCGTCAGTCGTGTGTTGCGAAACCGGGGGGATGTGTCAGATGCCACCCGGGCCAAGGTGCAGGAGGCCGCGCGGACGCTGGGCTATGTGCCAAACAAGATCGCCGGTGCTCTGGCATCGAATCGGGTGAACCTTGTCGCCGTGATCATCCCTTCCATGTCGAATATGGTCTTTCCCGAAGTGATGGGCGGGATTTCCAGTGTGCTGGAAGAAACCGACCTGCAGCCCGTGGTGGGGATCACTGACTATCTGCCCGAGAAAGAGGAGAAAGTCCTCTACGAGATGCTGAGCTGGCGTCCCTCGGGCATCATCATTGCCGGGCTGGAGCATACGGATGCGGCCCGCGCCATGCTGCGCAATGCGGGAATTCCCGTGGTCGAGATCATGGATACCGATGGCAACCCGACCGATTGCGCCGTGGGGATCTCGCACCGCCGGGCCGGGCGCGAGATGGGTGAAGCGATCCTGGAGGCGGGGTATCGCCGGATCGGCTTCATGGGCACCAAGATGGCGCTCGATCACCGGGCGCGCAAACGCTACGAGGGCTTTGTCGAGGCGCTGGCCAAGGGCGGGATCGAACTTGCCGAGTGGGAATTCTATGAAGGCGGCTCTGCTCTTGCCAAGGGCCGGGAACTCACTGCTTCCATGCTGGAGAAGGTGCCGGATCTCGACTTCATGTATTATTCCAACGATTTGATCGGGGCCGGTGGTCTGCTCTATTGCAAGGAGCAAGGCATGGACATTCCGAACGGGTTTGGCATGGCCGGATTCAACGGAGTGGAGTTGTTGCGGGGGTTGCCGGTCAAGTTGGCGACGATCGACTCCTGTCGGCGCGAGATCGGGCGGGCCGCGGCCGAGATGATCGTGGCACGCATGGATGCCGACCTGCCGGGGGAGACGATTACCCTCGCGCCTGTGCTGGAGCCGGGCGATACGATGCGGGCAGGGTAGCCGCCCCTGCCGGGGCGGGCCGTCGGCGAGGTTATTTTCAGACTTAAGTTTTGGCGATGCGCCCTATCTTGCTTTGGATGGGATATGTTTCGATCACCGGGTTACGGCTGCGCAGCGCCTTTTATGCACCAGTTTTCTGGCTCCATGCGGTGCCGAGTTTTCGTGCGGCCGAGAAAGCCGCCGGTGCGCTCTCGGTCGAAGCGTGGCAGGCCGGAGGGGTGCAGTACACGCTGACGTTCTGGGACAGTTTTGCAAAGACGCGTGCCTATGTCCGCAGCCCGGTCCACGCAAAGGCGGTGCGCGTGTTTGACAAGATCGCGACCGGTCAGACCTATGGCTATGCCGATACGGTTTTGCCCAGTCGGTCCGAGGCGCAAAAACTGCTCGCGAAGAAGGGGCGCAGCTACGGCTGAAAGAGCGGCACGGTCGAGATCGCCATTTTCGCCGAGCCGTCGGTCAGTTCGAGCGCATGGGCGACATAAATCAGGGTTTGGTTGGCCTCGTCGAAGATCCGTTTGATCCGCAGGGATTTTAGCACGATGGAGCGACGCTCGTTGAAGACATCCTCGCCCTCGTTGTCCCGATTGATCTCGCCGATGGTGATCGGCCCGGTCTGGCGGCAGGCGATGGAGGCGTTGGAGGGATCCTCGAACCAGTTTCCCTTGGAGAGGCGGTCGATCAGCCCGCGTTCGAAATAGGCGATGTGACAGGTCACGCCCGAGACCTCCGGGTCCTGAATCGCCTCTACGATGATATCATTGCCGATCCAGTCCACACCCACATTGCCCACCTGTTCGGCTTGGGACGGCAGGGCGAGGCAAAGTGCGACGGCGCAAAGAAGGCGGTGCATAAGGGGGCTCCGTTTGATGAGACAACGCAGGATCTGGGCCCAAGGTTCCGCTTGCGCTCGGGATTGGCAAGGCACGTTGCCTCACTTCGTTGCATGTGCAACAATATTGCGTCCAGGGACGGGGGGAGCCCATGAACAAACCAGAGCGACAGATCCGGATGCAGCAGGCTGTCGGAGCCGGCGGTGCGGTCTATATGCCCGGGTTCGGCAATGACTTTGAAACCGAGGCCTTGCCTGGTGCTTTGCCGCAAGGGCAGAACAGTCCGCAGCGCTGCGCCTATGGGCTCTATGGTGAGCAGCTTTCTGGGACGGCCTTCACCGCGCCCAGTCACCAAAACGAGCGGACCTGGTGCTACCGCATCCGGCCATCGGTCAAGCATTCCGGGCGCTATCGCAAGATCGATCTGCCCCATTGGAAGACCGCGCCCCATGTGGATCCGGATGTGATCAGCCTGGGTCAGTACCGCTGGGATCCGGTGCCTCATTGCGAGTCTCCTCTGACATGGCTGACAGGCATGCGAACCATGACCACAGCGGGGGATGTGAACACGCAAGTCGGGATGGCGGCGCATATCTATCTCGTCACGGCGTCGATGGAAGAGGCGTATTTTTACTCAGCCGATAGCGAGCTTCTGGTTGTCCCGCAGGAGGGGCGGCTCCGGTTCTGCACCGAGCTTGGCGTGATTGACCTCGCGCCAAAGGAAATCGCGATCCTGCCGCGGGGTTTGCTCTACCGGGTTGAGGTTCTGGAGGGCCCGGCCCGTGGGTTTGTCTGTGAAAACTATGGCCAGAAGTTCGAACTGCCGGGGCGCGGGCCGATCGGTGCAAATTGCATGGCCAACCGGCGGGACTTCAAAACACCCGTGGCGGCGTTCGAAGATCGGGACGCGCCATCCACGGTCACGGTGAAATGGTGCGGGCAGTTCCATGAGACCGAAATCGGGCACAGCCCGCTCGATGTGGTGGCCTGGCATGGGAATTACGCGCCCTGCAAGTATGATCTGCGGACCTATTGCCCGGTGGGAGCTGTCCTCTTTGATCACCCGGATCCGTCGATTTTTACCGTTCTCACCGCCCCCTCGGGGGCGCCGGGGACCGCGAACATCGATTTCGTGCTCTTCCGCGAACGCTGGATGGTGGCTGAGAACACGTTCCGCCCACCCTGGTACCACAAGAATGTCATGTCCGAGCTGATGGGTAATATCTATGGTCAGTATGACGCCAAGCCGCAGGGCTTCGTGCCCGGTGGGATGAGCCTGCACAATATGATGCTGCCCCACGGTCCCGATCGCGGGGCCTTTGAGGGGGCGTCCAACGCGGAGCTCGGTCCCGAGAAGCTCGACAACACCATGTCCTTCATGTTCGAGACCCGTTTCCCGCAGCATTTGACGCGGTTCGCCGCCGAAGAGGCACCGTTGCAGGATGACTATATCGAGTGTTGGACTGATCTCGAAAAGAAGTTCGACGGCACGCCGGAGCCGAAATAACCTGGACGCTGGAGCCGTTCAATTGCGGGGTAGAGATGCTCTGAGGTGCCCCAAGATGGATCAACAGCTGTTCGGTTTCGATGAATTCACTGTGCCGTTGGCCTCGTGCCTCGCGCCTAAGGAGACTTGAATGAAACACATCTTTTCAGCGGCCCTGCTGGGCGTATGGCTCGTGACGCCTGCCATGGCGCAGGATACGCGTAGTCTGGCCGAGGAATATGTGAACCTGCCTGCGGTACAGGACATGATGGATGACATGTTCTCCCCCGAGGCCATGGCGATACAATTCCGGGCGGGTCTGCCGCCCAATGTTCCGATCACAGACGCACAAGTGGGCGAGATTGCCAAACTCCTGTCCCGCGAACTCGATACGTTGCGGCCGCGCTTCTCGGAGGTGTTGGTCGCTAGCGCGACAGAGGTGATGACGGCTGAAGAGCTCGAAGCGATGATCGGGTTCTACTCCACCGATGTCGGTGCGTCGATTCTGCGCAAGACGCAAACCGTCATGTCCGTCTACATGCAGCAACTTGGGCCGGAAATCGCAGGTTTGCAGCAACGCATCCTGCCCGAAGTCGCACAAATCCTGCAGGCCCAATGATGACTGAGAAGACCTTCGCCTCCGCCAATGATCTCGCCGAGAAGACCACGTCTTTCACCCAGATCGGCGAGGGACTCTATGCCTTCACCGCTGAAGGGGACCCGAACTCCGGGGTGATCATCGGCGATGACAGCGTCATGGTGATCGAGGCGCAGGCGACGCCGCGCCTGGCTGAGAAAGTGATCGCCGAAGTTCGCACGGTGACCGACAAGCCGATCTCGCATCTGGTACTGACCCACTATCATGCGGTGCGTGTGCTGGGGGCGTCGGCTTATGGCGCGGATCAGATCATCATGTCCGACACTGCACGCGCCATGGTGGCCGAGCGTGGGAAGGAGGATTGGGACAGCGAGTTCGACCGCTTTCCGCGCTTGTTCGAGGGACATGAGAGCATTCCAGGCCTGACCTGGCCGACCACGACCTTCTCGGACCGGATGACCGTTTATCTGGGACAGCGCCGGGTGGATATCATGCATCTGGGCCGCGCCCACACTGCCGGGGATGCGGTGATCTGGGTGCCCGATGAGGAGGTGATGTTCACCGGCGATATCGTGGAGTATCACTCAGCTTGCTATTGCGGCGACGGACATCTCACCGAATGGAGCGACACACTGGACCAGATCGCCGCGTTTGAGCCTCGCGCCATCGCGCCCGGGCGGGGTGATGCCCTGATCGGAGAAGAGATGGTCGCAGCCGCGATCGAGAGCACCCGTGACTTCGTCGAGAGCACCTATCGCCCGGCGGCGCGGGTGGCGGCAAAGGGCGGCAGTCTCAAGGATGCATGGCAGGCTGTCCGAGCCGAATGCGATCCGAAATTCGCGGACTACGCGATTTACGAGCATTGCCTGCCTTTCAATGTGGCGCGCGCCTATGACGAAGCGCGCGGGATCGAGACGCCCCGGATCTGGACTGCGGCACGCGACAAGGAGATGTGGGCCGCCCTGCAGGGCTGAGAGAGGTTGCGTGACGAGACCGGGGAACAACGATGCGATTGGTGACGCTTGGCTGGCCCATTGGATCTGTAGTGACGGGGTGGCAACCGGCGATTCCGAGCCGTTGGCCCTTGTACATCCTGACGAAACGTTTGCCTTGCCGGATGGTGAAGTCATGGGGGCCAGCCTCGGGGAGGCATTTTGCGCAGATGGCGGCGGTGGGCTGTCGATTTCGACGCTGTGTCCCGCGACTGATTGGAGCCCCGGCGTTGATCGGACTTGGGAAGAGCGATTTGCTCGATCCAGGGGCGCAGCGATCTCGTCTGGCGGACGGGGCCCGATGGCGTTGGCGCGTATAAGGCGGGTCTTGTGCGGACCACCAACCTGGGCCGTTTGGCGGCCTCGGGCAACACAGGAGGAGACGTGATGGCTTATGACTACCAACCCTTCGACTATGTGCCGCCGCCAGGCCTGAATGCGCCGGAGGCGAAGAAGCCCGTGGTGATCGTGGGCGCGGGGCCCATCGGGCTCGCCATGGCAATCGAATTGTCGCGCCATGGGGTCGCCTCGGTGGTTCTTGATGACAACAACGTGGTGTCCGTGGGCAGCCGTGCGATTTGCTGGTCCAAGCGCTCGCTCGAGATTTTCGACCGGCTCGGGATCGCCGAGAAGGCGTTGGAAAAAGGCGTCACCTGGCAAGTCGGGCGCACCTTTCATCGGAATCAGGAAGTGTTCAATTTCGACCTGTTGCCCGAGGCCGGGCACAAAATGCCCGCCTTCATCAACCTGCAGCAATACTATGTGGAACAGTTCCTCGTAGAGCGCGCGCAAGAGATCCCCCTCATCGATCTGCGCTTCAAGAACAAGGTGGTGGCGATCGACCCCGGCCCCTCGGGTGCGATCCTCGACATCGAGACACCGGATGGGCCCTACGCGCTGGAGGCGTCCTATGTGCTGGCCTGCGACGGGGCGCGCTCGCCCGTCCGCAGCATGCTTGGGCTGGAGTTCGAAGGCGAGGTGTTCGAGGAACGGTTCCTTATTGCCGATATCGAGATGGAGGCAGATTTCCCTTCGGAACGGCATTTCTGGTTCGAACCGGAATTCCATGCGGGCCAGTCCGCCCTGCTGCACAAGCAGCCGGACAATATCTATCGTATCGACCTGCAGCTTGGGTGGGACGCCAATCCCGAGCAAGAGATGCAGCCCGAGGTCGTGATCCCCCGCATCATGAAGGTCGTTGGTCACGATGATTTTCGGCTCGATTGGGTCAGTGTCTATAC
The DNA here is from genome assembly GCA_038746545.1 of Pseudomonadota bacterium. Lineage (GTDB taxonomy): Bacteria > Pseudomonadota > Alphaproteobacteria > Rhodobacterales > Rhodobacteraceae > Dinoroseobacter. The sequence goes on along the minus strand of JBCDKN010000004.1, from coordinate 55,795 downwards.
CTTCCAGTGCCGCCGTTTGGCAGAGTTCGTTCATGGACCGGTCATCTTCGTCGGGGACAGCGCCCACGTGGTCAGTCCCTTTGGCGCGCGCGGTGGCAATGGCGGGTTGCAGGACGTGGATAATCTTGGCTGGAAGCTCGCTGCCGTGCTGGAGGGGCGGGCCGGTGACAGGTTGTTGGCGAGTTACAACCGCGAGCGCGGCTTTGGCGCGGATGAGAACATCGCGAACTCGGCCCGGGCGACAAAATTCATGACGCCGGGCGAAGGGATCGAACGGATGTTCCGCGATCAGGTGCTGCATCTGGCGGGAAAGACATCGTTTGCTCGCGGCTGGGTCAATTCCGGCCGTCTCTCGCGGCCTTGCACGTATCCGGTTGCAGGGCCCGACGACCCTCAATTGCCCGTCGAGGCGCGACCCGGTGCGGTGGCGCCGGACGCCCCCTTGTCTGATGGATGGCTGCTGAACCAATTGGGTGGTGACGCGGTGCTGGTGACGCTGGGACTTGCCGCGCCGGACGGGGTCGCGTGCCGGGTGCTGGATCTGCCGGCCACCTCCGAGACCCGGCAGCGCTATCTGGGGCGCGCAGAGCAGGCCTGCTACCTCATCCGCCCGGATCAGGTAATCGCCGCGCGCTGGGTCGATGCTGATGCAGCCGCGATTGCGGATGCTCTCCGCGCGCTGTGGAAGGGGGGCTGATGTCTCTGACCACCACGCCGAATCTGCCCGAGCATGACACGTTTTATGCAGAACTGCTCGCCGCCCATCGCGGGTTAACCGAGGCGGAAAGCCACGCGCTCAACGCGCGGTTGGTCCTGATCCTGGCCAACCATGTGGGAGATATCGAAGCTCTGCGTGAGGCGCTGACCCTCGCTAAATCCTGAGCTAGGGCGCGCGCAACTGGAAGCGACCGGTCTCGGTCAGCATCCAGGCTCTGCGTCCCTCCACCACCACCGGGACAATCGGCCGCCCATAGCCTGCGCCAGCGTCGATATTCAGACGATTGCCGTAGAAGACAGGCATTTTCAGCGCGGTATGGCCATGGACTACAAGCTTGCCGTGATCCGCTGTCTCCAGCAGGAAATCGTCCCGGATCCAAAGAAGATCCTCTTCGGCTTGCTGGTCGAGCGCGATGCCGGGCCGGAGCCCGGCATGCACGCAAATATGCGTCTCGTTTTCGAGCCAGAGCGGAAGGTCCGCCAAGAACGCCAGATGAGCGTCAGGCACCGCTTTGCGCGCGGCCTTATGGGCGGATTCGAACGCGCCATCCTGTGCCTCCACACCATAGGAGGCAAGCGTGGTAGCGCCGCCGAGCACGGGGTGCAGCCAGCTCTTGCCGGAGCGTACTGCCGGATCATGGGGCTGCCCGTCCCGGACAAAGCGCAGGAACATGCGGTCATGATTGCCCAAAAGAACGACCCAGGGCGCGCCTTTTGCGCGCCCATCGATCAAGTGATCGAGCACGGCGCGACTGTCCGGGCCCCGATCCACAAGGTCACCTGTATGCACGACCGCCGCGTCCGGATCCCGGACGCGCCTGCGATCCTCTTCGATCAATCTGTGGGCATTGCGGAGCTGGCCCGGATGGCCGTGAATATCGCCAATGGCATAAAAACGCATGGTCATTCCAAATAAGAAGGCCCCGCCAAGATCAGCGGGGCCCTGTCACTGTTTCAGATGCGCATGCCCTCAGGCAACGTTGAATTGCAGCTGCCGCACCTGCTGGAACAGACCCGTATCTGTCAGCTTGCCCAGAACACTGGCAGGGCAGGGTGCATCGAGATAAAGCAACGCGATTGCGTCGCCATTGGTCTCGTCCCGGCCCAGGGTAAAGTTCGCGATGTTCACGTCGTTCTGGCCCATGGTCATGCCCAGTGTCCCGATGATGCCGGGGACGTCCTTGTTGGTGGTGTAGAGCATGTGCTCGCCGATCTCTGCATCGATATTGATGCCCTTGATCTGGATGAAGCGCGGTTTGCCATCAGAGAAGACTGTGCCCGCGATGGACCGCTCGCGCTGGTCGGTTTTCACCGTCAGCTTGATATAGCCATCAAAAACACCGGACTTGTCCTGGGTCGTGGTCGAGATGCCGATCCCGCGTTCCTTGGCGATGACCGGGGCGGAGACCATGTTCACATCCGGGTTGGTGACCTGCATGATACCGGCGATGGCGCCGCAATTCAGCGCCTCGAGGTTCATCTTGGAGACCGTGCCGTTATAGGTGATCTCGATGCTGTCGATGGCCTCTTCGGTAAGCTGCCCGACAAAGGTTCCGAGATGCCCGGCCAGCTTGACCCAGGGGCCCATGACTTTGGCTTCCTCGGCGGTGACCGAGGGCATATTCAGCGCGTTTTCCACCGCGCCGGTCAGCAGGTAGTTCGACATCTGCTCGGCCACCTGCAGAGCGACATTTTCCTGCGCTTCAGTGGTCGAGGCGCCCAGATGCGGGGTGCAAACCACGTTGGGCAGGTTGAAGAGCGGGTTTTCGGTGGCCGGCTCCTCGGCGAAGACGTCGAAGGCGGCGCCGGCCACATGACCGGAGGTCAGAAGCTCTGCGAGAGCGGTCTCATCCACCAGCCCGCCGCGCGCGCAGTTGATGATCCGCACGCCCTTCTTGGTCTTCTCGAGCGCTTCGCGGCTCAGGATGTTGCGGGTCTGATCCGTGAGCGGGACATGCAGGGTGATGAAATCGGCGCGGGTCAGCAGCTCGTCCAGCTCGACCTTCTCGACGCCGAGCTTGGCGGCGCGCTCTTCGCTGAGGAACGGATCATAGGCCACGACCTTCATCTTCAGGCCCACGGCGCGTTCGCAGACGATGCCACCGATATTGCCCGCACCGATCACGCCGAGGGTCTTGGCGGTCAGCTCGACCCCCATGAATTTCGATTTCTCCCACTTGCCCGCATGGGTTGAAGTGGAGGCTTCGGGGATCTGGCGCGCTACGGCGAACATCATCGCGATGGCATGCTCTGCGGTTGTGATCATGTTGCCGAAGGGTGTGTTCATGACGATCACGCCCTTCTTGGAGGCGGCGACCTTGTCCACATTGTCGGTGCCGATCCCGGCGCGGCCTACGACTTTGAGGTTATCGGCGCTTTCCAGCAGTTTTTCGGTGACCTTGGTGGCGGACCGGATGGCGAGGCCATCATACTGGCCGATCACTTCGGCGAGCTTGTCTTTGTCCTTGCCGAGGGCGGGTTCGAAATCAACCTCGATGCCGCGATCGCGGAAAATCTGGACGGCGGTTTCCGAGAGCTTGTCGGAGACGAGTACTTTGGGGGCCATGATGGGCTCCTTTATGCGGTGCAGGCCGGGTGCCCGTTTTGCGGGGTCGCTGGCCGGAATTCAGGTAAGGGTGGCCCGGTCGTTGTCACGACCGGGCGGACGCGCGTCGCTCAGGCGGCAGCTTTCAGGGCTGCGATCTCGGTCTCGAAGGCATAGGCGAGCCAGGGAAGCATGGCCTCGACATCCGAGGTCTCGACGGTGCCGCCGCACCAGATGCGCAGGCCCGCAGGCGCGTCGCGATAGGCGCCGATATCGAGCGCGATGCCCTCGGCCTCCAGCCGCTTGGCCACGGCCTTGGCAAAGGCCGCACCATCCACGATCCGCTCATCGGTGAATTTCAGACAGACGGAGGTGTTCGAGCGCGTCGCCGGGTCCATGGCGAGGAAGTCGATCCAGTCATTGGCCTCGACAAAGGCGGTCACGGCGGCCGTGTTCGCATCCGCCCGCGCGATCAGGCCCTTGAGCCCGCCTACGGATTTTGCCCAGTCCAGCGCAAAGAGGTAATCCTCAACGCAGAGCATCGACGGCGTGTTGATCGTGGCCCCCGTGAAAATCCCGTCGATCAACTTGCCGCCCTTGGTCAGGCGGAAGATCTTCGGCAGGGGCCAGGCAGGGGTGTAGCTCTCGAGCCGGGCGACGGCGCGGGGGCTCAGGATCAGGATCCCGTGGGCCGCTTCACCGCCCAGCACCTTCTGCCAGGAGAAGGTGGTCACATCGAGCTTGTCCCAGGGCAGATCCATCGCAAAAGCTGCAGAAGTCGCGTCGCAAAGCGTCAGGCCCGCACGATCCGCCGGGATCGCATCGCCATTCGGCACGCGCACACCAGAGGTCGTGCCGTTCCAGGTAAAGCAAACGTCCTTGTCGAAATCGACGCTCGCCAGATCGACGATCTCGCCATACTCGGCGGTCTTGGTCACCGCATCGAGCTTGAGCTGTTTGACCGCATCCGTCACCCAGCCGGAGCCGAAGCTTTCCCATGCGAGCATCTCGACCGGGCGTTCCCCCAGAAGGCTCCACATGGCCATTTCATAGGCCCCGGTGTCGGAGGCGGGCACGATGCCAATCTTGTAGTCGGCGGGCACGCCGAGCACCTCGCGAGTGGTCTCGATCGCGGCCTTCAGCTTGTCCTTGCCGACGGCAGCCCGGTGCGAGCGGCCGAGGGCGGCGTCGCTGAGCGCGTCCAGAGTCCAGGTGGGGGGTTTGGCACAGGGGCCAGAGGAAAAACGCGGGTTGGCCGGCCGCGTGGCCGGAGCTTCGATAGCCATTGCTGGTATCCTTCCAGATATCTGCCCTTCGTTGGGGAAGGGTGTCCCGCTGCCGCGTATACGGGGCGGGACGGATATCCGGCAAGTCGGAAAATGCAGCTTTTCTGTCGCATTTGCGGAGATGCCCTCTGCCCGGTTTCCGATCCGAAACGGGCAGAGGGGCGAGCATGGACCCGGTGGCGGGATGCGCCGTGCCCACGCCATTGCGTCAGGCGGGCTCGGTCACAGCAACCTTCAGCGGCACGCAGATCTTGGTCAGCAGATCATCGGGGGCCGTGTCCTGCGGCGCGTTGAGATAGATCTCCAGCGCCGGTTGATCCGCAGGCTCGCGCCCTGATTCAGGCAGCCACGCTCCGTAGAGGTGGTCATAGGCCGCCTGCAGCCCGGCATACGGGCCCTTGAAGGTCAGCACGCCGTAAGTGCCACCGAGCAAGGTGACCTCCTCAAGCGGAGCATCAATCGGGGCGTCTGGCCCGAGCGATAGGCCCGCATGACTGCGCAGCTTGGCCGCTGGTACGGCGTGGGGGTCGTCATAGTAGACCCCGAGCATCCCCAGCGCATGGGGCCAGAGCTCGCGGGAATGGGCCATGGCTGTCACCTGCTCGAAGACTCGCCCGACCTCCATATAGGGGCCGGTATGGGGCAGGGCAGCGATGCGCATGGCTGGCAGGGTATCGATGGTCACGGGAAACATGGGTCTGGATCCTTTTTCCGGTTTCAGAAGTGGCGCGGTGAGATCACCGCGGGACCTGAACCGGGTCGGGGTCATGCCATAGCCATCGCGGAAAGCGCGTGAGAAGCTCTGCGGCGTGTCATACCCCGCCTGAGCTGCGATCTCGGCTACGCTCTGCTCGGTCTGCACCAGCCAACACGCCGCACGATGGAGCCGGATGCGGCGCACGGCCTGCGCGGCGGTCTCGCCGGTCATGCCGTGAAACACCCGGTGCCAATGGAACCGCGACATGGCGGCCACATCAGCGAGCGCGTCCAGCGAGAGATCCCCCCGCGGGTTGTCGTGGATATAGTCGAGCACGCGGAGCATGCGGTCTTCGTAGCTGGCAGTCATGGAGCCCCTCTTGGTCAGGTCCGATCTCTGCATGACATGGAGCGACTGCACAAATCTTGCTGACTTGCCCCGGGCGGAAACGCGCAGGTGACCGGGGCGCTGCGCAAGTCCTAGGCTGATCCCAACGGTTTTGAGTTGGGAGGCGTCCATGCGCAGGTTTCTTTTGGTTTTGGTGTTGCTCTGCCTGCCGGGTCTGGCTCAGGCCTTTTGCGGCTTCTATGTCGCCCAAAGCGATGGGCGGTTGCTGAACGAGACCTCCAAAGTGGTCTACACATGCAATGGTGTCTTTTCGACGATCACGATGTCCTCGGACTACCAGGGGCCTGTCTCTGAGTTTGCGCTGGTGGTTCCGACGCCATCGGTGCTGGAACGGGACGATATCCGCACCGTGGACCCGGAGATCATCGCTCATCTCGATCGCTAAACCGCGCCACGGCTGGTGGAGTATTTTGATGAGGATCCCTGCACCCCGCCGGTCTTGTACGAGGGGGTCAGCGTCGAGGAAACGAACAGTGTCTTTACGCGCAAGGAGCCAAGCAGGCCTCCGCGCGGTCCCAAAGCGCTGGGTGTGACGGTCGAGGCCTCTTACGCGGTGGGCAGTTACGATATCGAGATCCTGTCGGCCAAGCGTTCGGATGGTCTGGTCACCTATCTCACACAGGAGGGGTACAAACTGCCCGATGGGGCAACCCCTGTTCTCGGCGACTATATCGGCGCGGGGATGAAGTTTTTCGTCGCGAAGGTGAACTTGACGCGCCATGACTCGGAGACCGCGCAGGAGCTGCAGCCGCTGCAGATTCGGTTCCGCTCGCGGGACTTCATGCTGCCGATCCAGCTTGGCAAGCTCAATGCCGAGGCGCCGCAATCAGCGGTGTTCTACATGCTCACAAGCTCGGGCCGGGTGGAGGTGGCGAATTACACGGCCACCGAGTTGCCAGCCAATGTCGACATCCCGGCCTTCATCGAGCAAATGTTTCCACTCTTCTACACGAGCGTGTTCCAGAAAGCCGTAGGGAACCGTGGCGGGCTTGTTCTGGAATATGGTTGGGACATGGGGTGGTGTGACCCTTGCGCGGATGATCCGGTGCCCAATGAGGATCTGCGGATCCTCGGGGCGCGCTGGCTCGAGCCTTCCGATTTCCCTGGGGAGGGGGTCTACGTGACCCGCTATCGGGCGCGCTACACCAAGGATCAGATGCCCCGGGATATCATGTTTAAAACCACGAAGAATCGCGACAATTTCCAGGGCCGTTATGCGATCCGCCACCCGTTTGATGGGCCGATGCAATGTGAGGCCGCGCCGGAATACATCGCGGCAACCAAGGCGCGGTTGGCAGAGGAAGCCAAGACGACCGTGGAGATGACCGGCTGGGACCCTGGACTTGTCAGTCGCAATATCGGGCGGTCCGTGCCTGCGGCCTATCGCTAGGACGCTGGTCTCGGGCGGGTGGCTGGGGTAAAGCGCGGCGAGCTGCCAAAGGACTTGCCCCATGTATATCGCCACGCTTCTGACCAATCCCGCTGCGCCCTGTCTCGACGAGGCCATGGTCACCTCCCTGCGCAATGCCTGGGGCGGAGGCGATGCACGGTGGCTCTCCGAGGGCGAGGCGGCGGAATTCCCACTGGAAGCCCTGCCCGAGAACCTCTGGGAGGTCTGGGCGGATCTGCAGGTTCAGAACGTCGATCTGGTGGTGCAACCCGAGGCGGGGCGGCGCAAGAAGATGCTGCTGGCAGATATGGACAGCACCATGATCCAGCAGGAATGCATCGACGAACTGGCTGCAGAGGCCGGGGTTGGCCCGCGCGTGGCTGAGATCACAGCGCGGGCGATGAATGGCGAGCTGGATTTCGACGGCGCGCTGCGGGAGCGGGTCGGCTTGCTCGAAGGGCTGGATGCGGGTGTGATCGACCTGGTCATTGCCAAGCGGATCACCCTGATGCCGGGCGGTCCGGAGCTGCTCGCGACGATGAAGGCAGCCGGGGCCTATGCGGCGCTGGTCTCTGGCGGGTTCACGGCCTTCACCGCCAAGATTGCCGGGTGGCTCGGCTTTGACGAGAACCGCGCCAACACGCTGGAGATTGCCGAGGGGATGCTCACCGGCAAGGTGGTCGACCCGATCCTCGGACGTGCTGCCAAGGTCACCGCGCTCGAAGAGATCACCGCCAAACTCGGGATCTCCGAGGCGGATGTGATGGCGGTGGGCGATGGGGCCAATGATCTGGGCATGCTGGGCCGGGCTGGCGCCGGTGTCGCGCTGCATGCCAAGCCAGTTGTGGCTGCGGAATGCGACCGGCGGATCAACCACGGGGATCTGACGGCGCTGCTCTATCTGCAGGGCTACGAGAAAGCGGAGTTTGTCGCGCCAACCGAGGTCTGAGCGAAAGGCTCTGAGGCTAGAATTCCAGTGCGGTCCGTGCGAGATCGTCGGGCGTTTCCGGCACTTGCACCTCGGAGCGCGCGATCTGCGCGCGCACCACATCGCCGTTTTCGGTGACCGCAAAGGGCACCGAAGGGTTCTGCGCCCCTCGCTCCACCCGATCGGGCGCCTCATCCAAGGAACGCAGCCGTTCCCACGCCTCTTCCGTCCAGCTGAGGATCTGCAAAAGCGGGCCGTCCCCGGCAGAGGCCGGAACGGCGTGACCCATCAGGGACAGACAGAGCAGGGCAGCAAAAAACCGAGGCATGGACGCGCCTTCCAAGAAATCTGGGTAGTGATCGAGCAGATAGACCGGGGGCAGATCCCGTCACGGTCGATCCTGCCGCAGTTTCCCTAAATCTTGGTAAAATTCGCGGCACCGATCAGTTCACGCACCGGCTGCAGGCGCGCGACGGCATCGCCGCGCCGGTTCCGGATCGGGCCGGTCAGGAACCGCTGTGCGCTCGGATGGGCCGGATCGAGCACTCCGAGCCGCACCAGCACTGCAGCGATCACGCAATCCACCGCCCGGGTCGCGCCATCGCTGATCTTGATCGCCACACCGCGCCCTTGCTCAGGTAGGATCGCGATGAAGACGCCGTCGGCCCCGAACTTGATCGCGACGGGTTCGGTCACAGCGCGCATCAACTCCGTGCAAGGGCGACCATCGCCTGCCACAAGATCGGGGTGGCCCATCATCGCTTCGGTCAGAGCCACCTGCGCGCGAGAGCGCGCGTCGGAGCGCCCGCTAGCGGTGGCATAGCGCGACATGGCCCGGGCGAGGCCATGGAGAGTCGTGGCATGGTTCGGCGCCGCGCAACCATCAATGCCAAAGCCCGGGCTGGTTTCGCCCGTGACTTCTTCATGGGCGGCGAGGGCGGCCACCTGCACGGGATGGGTCATGTCGATGTAGTTTTCCCCGGCCCCGAGATGCTGCGACAAGGTCAAGAACCCTGCATGTTTGCCGGAGCAATTGTTGTGCAGCGGGCTGAGCGCCGCATCGGCGCAGATCATCTTGTTCCGCTCGGCCCGGTCCCAGGGCGATTGCGCCCCGCAGAGCAGATCATTCGGGGCCATTCCCTGATCCGCGAGCCAGTCCCCGACTAGCCTGGCATGGCGCGCGGTCCCCTCATGGGAGGCACAGGCCAGCGCCAACTGCGTGGCCCCAAGCCCGGCCCGCGCCGCTGCGCCGCTTTCAACCAGTGGGAGAGCCTGCAGCATCTTGGCCGAGGAGCGCGGGAGAATCACTTGCTCCGGGTTGCCCCAGGCCTCTTCGATCTCGCCATCCGGGCCGCAAATCACCACGTGTCCGCAATGGAGCGACTCCAGGATGTCGCCCCGCCACAGCTCCACAAGGCGTACCCCTTCCATCCCTGATACAGTCATGGCATATCCTCCGGCAAAGTTTTGCTCAAACCAATGACGCAGGGTCTTTGATTGCCCTTGGGGTCTGGTTAGATAACGTTACGTATAAGATGTGTCAGACGCCCCGCACAGGGGCCAGCAGAATTGCCATGTCAGGACAGGGGTCGTGAAGTTGGGTATGCGGGTAGAGGCTACAGGGATGAAACGGACGATTGCGAGCGGAGTTGTGGCGGCGCTTTTGAGTGCTGTGACCGGACCGGCGCTGGCGCAGGAGGTTTCGGACAACCGGGTTGCCGTAAAAACCGACTGGAACGTCTTTGTAGAAGACAATCCGACCGAATGCTGGAGCGTGTCGATCCCGAAGGAGACGGTGAACACGCGCGATGGGCGTCCCGTGGCGGTCAATCGCGGTGATATCCTGATGTTTGTGGCTTACCGCCCGGCCGAAAGCGTGACCGGCGAGATCTCGTTCAAGGGTGGGTATGACTTCCGTGAGGGCTCCACCGTGACCGTGGAGATTGGCGAGTCGACTTTCGAGTTTTTCACCGAAGGCGGCAACGCATGGCCCGCCTCGGCGGAGGATGACGCGAAAGTGATCACTGCCATGAAGCGCGGCGCGCAGGCGATTGTCACGGGCGTCTCGCAGCGTTCGGGTACAACCACCAAGGATACGTTCAGCCTGCTTGGCTTTACCGCTGCCCTTGAAGAAGCTGAGCGTCGCTGCGCAAGCTGATCTGCGGGGTCAGCTTTTGCCCGCGCCGTTGCGGCGGGCGCGCAGGATCTTGGATGCCGCGACCATATCCTCGTCGGCGAGACCAGCCTCTTTTCCTTCCTCGAAAACCGCGCGGAGCGCGCTGTTGACCGGCATCGGCGCGCCCAGTTCCGCGCCAGCCTCGGTGATCATGCGCAGATTGTTGACCGACTGACGAATGCTGCCTTGGGGACTGAACTCTCGCTCGATCAGCTTGGGCAGCTTCATCCGCATCAGGTCGTTGCTCATCGGGCCCGCCTCGAGGATACTTTGCAGCGTTCCGAGATCGAGTGCGCTTGCTTCGGCGAGGTCCACGGCCTCTAGCAGCCCGCCGATCAGGCCTGCGAGATAGGCGTTCACAGCAAGCTTCATCTGCAAGGCTTTGGGCACTGTTCCGCAGGGAACGATGGCTGACACCATAGGATCCACGAGCGGCGTGATGCGCGCTATATCCTCAGGATCGCCTGCGGCCATGGCCACCAGCGCGCCCTGGGCTGCCGGGCCGGTAGAGCCGGACACTGGCAGTTCCACATAGCGCCCGCCAATTGCGTTGATCTCCGCAGCGAGCGTTCGGGAATAGCCGGGAGCGGTCGTGCCCATCTGAACCAGGGTGCGCCCCGCGAGACGGCGGGCAAAGGCGGGTGTATCCCGGCCAAAGACCTCGTCTTGCGCATCCGCATGGGCCAGCATGGTACAAATCGTGTCAGCGCCCGTGCAGAGCGCGTCGATATCCGGGGCCAGTTCCGCGCCAAGCTCCGGCAGGCCTTCGGCGCTGGCGGCGCGGCGGGCCCAGATCAGCGGCTGCACGCCCGCGCGGGCAAGACAGGCCGCCATCGGCCAACCCATATCCCCGAGACCAACAAATCCGATGCGTGATGTCATGGGGCACTCCTGTCTTCGATTTCTCCCAGCTTAGCTGGAGATCCTCGCAAAACGCAAAAAAGGGCCGCGGGGCGGCCCTTTTCCGAAAGTCTGTGAGATCCTGTTGGGATCAGGCTTTGCGACGTGCGCGCAGCGCGCCCAGTGCGCCGAGACCCAGCAGGGCCAGCGGTGCGCCCGCGGGGAGCGGGATCGGCGCGGTGCTGTCGACCATGGTGTCGAAGTTGTCGAACGCGATGCCGATGAAGCGCGTGCCGCCTGCGGTGGTGCCGGTGATCTCGATTTCGGAGATCATGCCAGCCAGTCCGCTGAACCCTATGCGAGTCACCGCAGCGTCGCCTGCCAGCGGGTTGTTGCCATCCACCACTTGCGTGTCGAGGACGTTGCCGCCCATGTCGCGCGCGATGAAGGTGAAGACCTCCAGATCGTTGCCGCTGCCATCGATGTCAGCCACGTCGAAGGAGGCTGCGTTCACGGCCGTGCCGTAGGTGATGGTCAGCGAGGTGGTCTGGCCGAAGTCGGAGGTCAGGAAGTAATCGCCAAACGCGTCGGGCGGGTTCGGCGTGTCGTTCGGCACGAAGCCGTCGGTGCCGGGGCCGACTTCGACAATGTTCAGGCCGTTCGGGCTGGAGAAGGTCACGTCGAAATCGGTGACGAACTCGTTGCCGACGATGGTGGTTTTATCACCGGAAAAGCCAGTCTCGAAATCCAGAATTGCTGCATTGGCAGCAACGGCGGAGAACGTGAGAGCGGCAGCGATCGTTAATGTCTTGTACATGTACTCAGGCTCCTCATGCGGGTTACAGTTCCGCGTTCCATGCCTTCGATTAATTGCAAAATCGTCTCAAACTCTATGAAGAAGTTCACAAATGGTTAACGCTGTGCGACCCGAAGGCACGGTTTTGGAGGGCCGTGCAGACTGTTTCCCGAATGACGTCACGTCACAGCGTTTATGGGGGGCTGTCCGGGCTTTGTGGCGTGGGGATGTGCTGCGGTACGGCATGCTGCCTCTTCCGCCCTCGCGAATCGCGCTATATACGGCCCTATCCCACACCGGAGCACGCCCATGACCGCCAGCGACCCCAGCCCGCAGGCCCCGATCACGCAAGACGTTATGACCCTGCCGCGCAAGCTGGCCGAGGGCGGGCCGCGCAATCTCGTCGGCCTCACCCGACCCGAGCTGGCCGAAGCCCTGCGCGGTGCCGGCACGCCGGACAAGCAGGTCAAGATGCGCACCAATCAGGTCTGGGCCTGGATTTATGAGCGCGGCGTGCGGGACTTTGCCGAGATGACCAACCTCGCCAAGCCCTACCGCGCCTTGCTGGCCGAGCATTTCGCGGTGACCGTACCCGAAGTGGTCTCGCGCCATGTGTCCAGCGACGGGACCCGGAAATACCTCGTGCGGATCGCGGGCGGCCACGAGGTAGAGGTCGTCTATATTCCCGAAGAGGATCGCGGCACGCTCTGCGTCTCTTCGCAGGTGGGCTGCACGCTCACCTGTTCCTTTTGTCATACGGGCACCCAGAAGCTGGTACGCAACCTGACCGCGGGCGAAATCGTGGGTCAGATCATGGTGGCGAGGGATGACCTTGGGGAATGGCCCGAGCCCGGGCGCAATCCCAAGAACGAAACCCGGCTCTTGTCGAATATCGTGCTGATGGGCATGGGAGAGCCGCTCTATAATTTCGAGGCGGTGCGCGATGCGATGAAAATCGCCATGGATCCCGAAGGCATCAGCCTCAGTCGCCGTCGGATCACCCTCAGCACCTCGGGCGTCGTCCCCGAGATTGCCCGCACCGCCGAGGAGATCGGCTGTATGCTCGCGGTGTCTTTCCACGCGACCACGGATGAGACCCGTGACAAGCTCGTTCCGATCAACAAACGCTGGAACATCGCGGAACTGCTGGAGGCGCTGCGGGCCTATCCCAAGGCCAGCAATTCCGAGCGGATTACCTTTGAATACGTGATGCTGAAGGGGGTTAATGACAGTGACGAGGATGCTCGGCGCCTTATCAAGCTGATCGATGGCATCCCGGCCAAGATCAACCTGATTCCGTTCAATGAATGGCCGGGCGCGCCCTATGAACGCTCGTCGAACAACCGCATTCGGGCTTTTGCGGACATCATCTACAAGGCCGGTTATGCCAGCCCGATCCGCACCCCCCGGGGCGAGGATATCATGGCCGCCTGTGGCCAGCTCAAATCCGCGACCGAGCGGGCGCGCAAATCCCGCGCCCAGATCGCGGCCGAGACCGGGCTGGGCTGAGAGCCATGGCCGAGCTGTCTCTGGCGTTGAGCGGCGGCGGGGCCGCCGGGATTGGCCATGTCATTGTTCTTGAGACGCTGGATGAGTTGGGCGTGGTTCCTTGCGAGATTGCTGGCACCTCCATGGGCGCGCTGATGGGCGCGGCCTATGCCTCGGGCATGTCCGGGGTCGAGATCCGGCACCACATCCTTGATCTTGTGGACAGCCCTTTTGAGGCGGCCGTGACCTATTGGCGGACCCATCTCTCCAAAGGTCTCAAGCTTTTGCAGCCAGTTGCAGCGCAGGCTGCGGTCACGACGATGCTGCCGGATGACTTCCCGGAGAGTTTCGAAGAGATGATCTGTCCTTTGCATATCGTGGCTACCGACTACCGGGCGCGCGAACCTGTCGTGTTCAATACCGGACCTGTGCGGGATGCCCTGGCCGCGTCCATCGCGATCCCTGGCGCCTTTGCCCCTGTCAAGATCGACGAGCGGACCTTCGTAGATGGCGGTTTCACCAATAACCTGCCCTATGATCTCTTGCCCGCAGACAGTTTTAAACTGGCCGTGGATGTCGCCACCGAGCCCGACAGTGTCGATCGTGATCCGCCCGGACCGCTTGAGGCCGTGGCGGGCTCCATGCGGATCATGATCCAGTCCATGCTGGAAACCCGGCTCGAGTCCAGGCCACCCGATGCACTGATCCGTCCGGAATCGCGGGCATATGGCGTGTTTGACATCTGGCAGGCCGAGGAAATCCTCGAAGCTGCCGCACCTGCTGCGGAGGCGACAAAACGAGCGCTAGACGCCTATTTCGCACGGGTTTGAGCCTAGCAGCTGTGCTGCGGGTTGACAGGGCGGGGTGCGCCCGGTTTGACCAAGGGCGAGCAGATCCAAGAGCAGAGCATGGCGGCGAAAAAGACCCCGGCCAGGAAACCCCGCAAGTCAGTCAAGCCTGAGGCGGCGTCCGCGCGCCCTTCTCCGGGCGCGATCCTGCGGCGTGGAGTGCGCTGGTTGGGTTGGGTTGGGGTGGCGATCTCGCTGCTGCTGGTGGTCTGGATCGCGGCTTATCGTTGGATTGATCCGCCCACCACGCCCTATATGCGTGCCGAAGCCGCGCGGCTGGGAGAGATCCGTCAGGACTGGGTGCCGTTGACGCAGATCGCGCCGGAACTGGCGCGCTCCGTCGTGGCGGCGGAGGATGCGAATTTCTGTGCCCATTGGGGGTTCGATATGGCCGCGATCCGCGCAGCGATCGAAGCGGGCGGGACCCGCGGGGCCTCGACCCTGTCTCAGCAGGTGGTCAAGAACGCCTTTCTCTGGCACGGCCGCTCTTGGCCGCGCAAAGCGCTGGAGGCGCTTATGACCCCGGTGATGGAAGCGCTCTGGCCCAAGGCGCGGATCCTTGAGGTATATCTCAACATCGCCGAGTTCGATGAGGGGGTGTTTGGGGTCGGGGCCGCAGCGCCGTGGTATTTCGGTGTGCCGGCTTCAGATCTCAGCCGTTCGCAATCAGCGGCCCTTGCCGTGGTGCTGCCGAACCCCAAGGCCCGCTCGGCCGTGCGGCCCGCGCCGGGGCTGAAACGCCGCGCCGCGCAGGTGGCCGATGGGGCAGAGACAATCCGCCGGGACGGGCGCGCGGCCTGTTTCGAGGATTGAAGCCGTCCGCGCCCCAAGGCACAAAGGACCAAACAGGATCGAGCTGCGCCCATGAATCGTCTCTACCACGTTCCGCTGTCCCCCTTCTGCCGCAAGGTCCGCCTCGTGCTGGCCGAGAAGAAGGTGGAGGTCGAACTGGTGGACGAGAAATACTGGGAGCCCTCCGCAGACTTCCTGCGCCGCAACCCGGCGGGCAAGGTGCCGGTGCTCAAGATGGGTGGGACGTTTCTGACCGAGAGCCACGCGATCGTCGAGTTCCTCGAAGAGATGCATCCGACCCCGCCGCTCCTGCCTGGAACGCCCCAGGAACGCTTTGAGGCGCGGCGGTTGGCCATGTGGTTTGATGACAAATTCCACAACGAGGTCACGCGCAACCTGCTCTATGAACGGGTAAACAAGAAGATCACCGGCGCAGGCTATCCCGATAGCAAGAACGTCAAGATGGGCGCCCAGAAGATCAAGTATCACATCGACTACATGGGCTGGCTGCTGGAGCAGCGGCGCTGGCTCGCCGGGGATGTGATGACCATTGCCGATTTCACGGCGGCGGCGCATTTCTCCTGCCTCGATTACATTCGTGACGTGGATTGGAACCGGAACGCGACGGTCAAAGACTGGTATGCCAAGATCAAGTCTCGGCCTGCATTCCGGTCGATCCTCGCGGATCAGATCCCGGGCTTCGTCCAGCCGCCTCATTATGCGGATCTCGATTTTTGAGCGAGACGCTCGCGGCCGCGCTGAAGGCCGAGGCGACCCGGCTGGGCTTCGCTGCCAGCGGGATTTGCGCACCAGATGCAATCCCTGAGGCTGCAGGCCGCCTCGCCGCCTTTGTCGAGGCCGGGCGGCAGGGCCAGATGGGCTGGATGGCGGAGCGGATGCATTGGCGCGGCGACCCGACCGCGCTCTGGCCCGAGGCGCGCTCGGTCGTGATGCTCGCCGAGAGCTACACGCCGGAGGGCAATCCGCTCGACGCGCTAGTTCACCGGGATCGCGGGGTGATCAGCGTCTATGCGCGGCATCGCGACTACCATGATGTGCTCAAGAAAAAGCTCAAGGCGCTCGGGCGCTGGCTGCTGGCCGAGGCCGGGGGGGAGATCAAGGTCTTCGTGGATACGGCCCCGGTGATGGAGAAACCCCTGGCCCAGGCCGCCGGACTCGGTTGGCAAGGCAAGCATACGAACCTGCTGAGCCGGGATTTCGGGAACTGGGTGTTTCTTGGTGCGCTGTTCACGACAATCGAGCTGCCCCGGGATGTGGCGGAGGTGGACCATTGCGGGTCCTGCACGGCCTGCCTCGACATTTGTCCGACCAAGGCCTTCCCAGAGCCGTTCCAACTCGATGCGCGGCGCTGCATTTCCTATCTCACCATCGAGCACAAGGGCCCCGTGGACGAAGACCTGCGCCCTGGGCTCGGCAACCGGATTTATGGCTGCGACGATTGCCTCGCTGTGTGCCCTTGGAACAAGTTCGCGGTCGAAGCGCGGGAGGCGAAGTACCACGCGCGCCCGGACCTGACGGGCCCGACGCTTGCGGACTTGGCTGGACTGGATGATCCGGGTTTCCGCGCGCGATTCTCGGGCTCGCCGATCAAGCGGATCGGGCGAGATCGGTTCGTACGCAACGTCTGCTATGCCTTGGGCAATTCCGCGGATCCGGGCCTGCGCCCGGTCGCGCAGGATCTTTGTGAGGATACGGATCCGACCGTGGCCGAGGCCGCACGCTGGGCGGTGGCGCGTCTGGACTGAGCTTCTCTTCGCGGGCGCCATCTTTGCGCTCGAATCCCATGGCACAATTGCCTTGCCGCAAGGAGAAGGAGCCCAGCCGTGACCGAGCGTCTTTTCTGGGGTGGGGTCACCCTGCTCTTAGTGGTTGGCGTGCTGGGCGTCCAAACCCTAAGACATGGGTTCTTCACGGTTAAGCTTACCCAAGGCGCGTTGGTTCTGGACCGCAAAGGCCACGTGCTGCGCGAAGCAAATATTGGGCTCAACCTGCGGAACCCGTTTCTCGAGACCGTCTGGAACATACCAGTGACGCGGGAACGCAGGGTGCGGATCGAGGGCCTTTGGGTCTCGCCAGACTGCACGCTTGACGGGCTTGTGGTGTGGCAGATCAACGATCTGCATGCTTACTACGAGGCGCAGAAAACCGTGTTCGTTGCGCAGCGGGTGTCCGATCCGGTCAGTGCTGTGGCGTATGCTTCTCCGGCCCCTTTTGGCCTTGAGGGCGACGCGTTCTTGGATTGGGGCCTGAGCTTTCAGTACGCCGTCAGAGATCGCTCGGGCATCACTGAATTGGGGGGCGATGCGGGGCGTGCCTATCCCCTCGCGGCCCCGTGCTCTGAGATCGTCTATTGATCGGGAGCGGGTGCAAGCGCGTGACGCAGCACAAGCCCCACCCGGTCGCTACAGGGCAGGGCGCCCGAGGTGACCGCGGCGATGGGCCACCAGGCTGCGTCGCTCACATCGTCATCGGCGCGCGGCTCCCCGGTGACATAGCGGCAAAGCACCGCCGCGAGCAGGAAGTGGAACTCGACTTTGCCATCGGGCCCGTGGGTGATCACATCCACATTGGTCAGGTACCGCTCGGCGATGGCTGTCACGCCCGTTTCTTCAGCCAGCTCACGGGCGGCGGCTTCGAGCGCGGTCTCGCCAAGCTCCACATGGCCGCCGGGAAATCCCCAGAGCCCCGCATCGGGCGGATTGCGACGCTTCACGAGCAAGACCGCGTCCTCGTGCAGCACCACCGCAAGGGCGGCCAGTTTCGGATGGGATGTCATGAACCATGTGTGACAAAGGGCGGGAGCGAGGAAAAGAGCCCGCGCGGCTACTCGCGCGCCTTTTGGGTCACTTCCAGCGCGATCAGCGAGAGCATGATGCCGCGCACCATCTCTTCAGGGGCGAAAGGGCCATAGCGATTGGCACCGACGCGAAAGCGTACATCCACCTCATCTCCGGGCACGGTGTTGAACTGGAAGACATAGTCGTCCGTCCGGCTCGACAGGGCGCCGGAAATCAGGGCGCGCATGTCTTCCTGGCTGGCCTCCTGTGGCAGATCCTCCCCCCAGTCTACATCCACAAGGATCGAGACGGAGTTCGTCTGTTCCTTGGCGAGCGCGAGCTTTTCCTTGGTGATGCCGAGAGGGCGTAGCGCCGGGTTCTGTGTGAACTCATAGGCCATATAGGCACTGGTCGCCGGCAAGGCAGCGAACAGTATGATCGCGGTCAAAAGGGTATAGCGACGGCTGGTATCCACGCGCGGTTCTCCGGGTGCGTTATGCCCATAGGGTGGCCCCGCGTGTTTGAGGAAGTGTTAAGGGACTGCTTCGCGCAAATCGCAAATTTGATGAAAATGGTGACCCTTTCTCAGGTGCCAGCGGAAAACCCGGCGTTTTTAAGTCCTTGCAGCGGTCCGGGTTGGGCGGAATAGGTTGCATTCTAAACAGATACCCCACCCGAAGCCGGGCCGGGCGTAGGTGATCGGGCCGCATTGTGCTAGTGTCGGAGGCCCATGGAGCTTTTGGAGGAGGATTTCATGAACAAACCACCCGCCAACCGGCTGCGCCGCTTTCTGGCCGTCGAACGTCAGGCCCGGCCCAATCGCAACACCATGGCGGTCTACCGCCGCGCAAAACGGGAGCCGGACGCCCTGCGTCGTTATCTGCGGATCGTCCGGGGCATCGAGGCCTAGACACCCGGCCTGTCCCCGCCCGCGGAGCGGAGCAGCGGGGGCGCGCCAACGGGCCGGGTCCTGAACTGGTCAAGCCCGGGAAAATCGGATACCGCACTGGGAATGTCCCCGATCCGCGGTATTCTGTTCAAGTTGGGTGCTGTGACCGCCTTTATGGTCATGGCGTCTTTGGTCAAGGCGACGGCTGATGCCGTTCCGCCCGGCCAGGCGGTGTTCTTCCGCTCTTTCTTCGCCTTTCCAGTGCTTTTTGGGTGGCTCGCCCTGCGCGGGGAGCTGCGCACGGGTCTGAAGGCGAAAAACCCGATCTCCCATGTTTGGCGCGGGCTTGTGGGCACCAGTGCGATGGCCTTCGGTTTCGCAGGGCTAGGCCTCTTGCCTTTGCCCGAGGTTACGGCCTTGCGCTTCGCCTCGCCGATCTTCGTGGTGGTACTTGCTGCGCTGATGCTGGGGGAGCGGATCCGGCTTTTTCGAACAACGGCGGTGCTCGTCGGGCTCCTAGGGGTCGTGGTCGTTCTCTGGCCCCGGCTTGGCGGGGTCGCGGATTTGCGCACGGATACGGCGGCGCTTGGCGCAATCTTCTGCCTGCTCTCGGCGGCGCTGGCGGCTCTGGCCCATGTGTTTATCCGCAAGATGGTCGCGACCGAGACCACGAGTGCGATTGTCTTCTACTTCACCATCACTTCCACAAGCATGTCACTGCTGACGGTGCCGTTTGGCTGGGTCTGGCCGAGCCCGTGGGTGGCGGTTCTGCTCATCGGAGCGGGGCTCTGTGGTGGGGCAGGGCAGATCATGCTGACATCGGCCTATCGTTATGCGCCCGCCTCGGTGGTCGCGCCGTTCGACTATGCCTCGATGCTGATGGCGCTCCTGGTGGGGTATTTCATCTTCGCCGAAGTGCCCACGGTGCCGATGCTTGCTGGGGCGGTACTGGTCATCGCATCCGGCGCGGCGATTATCTGGCGGGAGCGACAGCTTGCGCTGGCCCGGGGCAAGGCCCGGCCCATGCGACCCGACTGATCCGTATCAGCTCCCGGGCGTCTGAAAGGTCAGGGAGGCCCAGAGTGTGTGCCAGACCGGATCGCGTTCCTCAGTGGGGTCCAGAGCTTCGATGATCACCGCATCCACGAGATACTCCGTCCCGGGGCTCATGGGGAGTACCGCAACGCCTGCCTCATCCGTGCGATGCAGGCTCACCGTCACTGTGCCATCGGGCGCGCGAGCAAAAAACTCCACCTGCACGTCTTGGCGCGGCGCCCCGAGATGGAGCACCCGGACCGGCAGTCCGCCGGTCAGGTCATCGGTGTAGGGATTGGCGAGCGCCACGATCTCGGTTTCGAGGCCCACGGCCATGTCGGCGCCGTTCCCATTCCCGACGGCCACCAGTGACTTGCCATAGCGGCGATAAGTCTCCACGAAACCGGTCTCTGGCAAGCCACGTGTTTGGTGTGCCTCCTGCGCCCAGGCGAAATCCTTGTGATCGGTAAAGGCCACGAATTTCTTCCACTCCCGATATGTAAGCCGATTGTCCGCGGTTTCATGAATCACGATGGCCAATCCGGGTGCTGGCATCTCGCGATTGAGGGCCGGGCGATCTCCGATCTGCGCACCGGTCTCGATTTTCTGGTCTCCTTGCAGGATCTCGAACCGTTCGGTGCGCGCGGGAATAAAGGGGTAGCCCGCGCCTTTGAGCTTTTCTCCCACCCGGAGCTCGGCGATGATCTGGCCGCCGGGGGGGATTTGATACGCCTCAGGAGAAATCCAGAACTCGTGGGACCACGCATGTGACGCGAGGCTTAAGGCGAGCAGCAAGGGGGCGAAAACGCGCATGGATCAGAACCTTCGAGGCGGGACGCGTCATAGGGTGGGCAGTTTGCGGGTGCTGTCAATGGCTGCGCTCTGGGCGCTCACGAGCCTGTGGGTGATCTGCTGGGGGGCGGGGGCGCAGGCCCATGAGATCCGCCCGGCAGTGGCGGATGTGCGCATGGACGCGACCCGGGCTGAGATCACGATCCAGCTGACTGCGGAGCCGCTGGTGGCCGGGATCGATGTGAGCGGGCTCGATGATACGGATGAAGCGCCCGAGGCGGAGGCCTATGACGCGCTGCGCGTCCTTTCACCCGAAGAGATGGCTGAGGCCTTTCGCGCCGCTTGGCCCGAGGTGTCCGGAGGATTCATCGCCGAGGTCGAGGGCACGCGCCTCCCGTGGGCCCTGGGCGCGGTGATCGTCTCGGATGAACCCGCCTTGGAACTGCCCCGGGACACGCAGATTACGGCCGAGATCGCTTTGCCCGAAGGCGGCGCGCCGGTGCGACTGGGCTGGCAGGGTGCGAATGGCCCGATTGTAATCCGGCAGGCGGCCGCGGATGGCGGGGCGGGGTATTCAGTCTATCTCACCGATGGTGCGCTCAGCGACCCGCTGCCTCGACAGGGCCTTGCGACACAAAGCGTCGCAGAGGCGTTTCTGAGCTATGTCGCTATCGGCTTCGAGCACATTGTTCCCAAGGGGCTGGACCATATCCTCTTTGTGCTGGGGCTGTTTTTCTTCAGCATGGCGCTAAAGCCGCTGATCTTTCAGGTGACGGCCTTCACCGTCGCGCACACGATCACACTCGCAATGGCGACCTTGGGGGTCGTGAGCCTGCCCGCCGCTGTGGTGGAGCCTCTGATCGCTGCTTCGATCGTCTATGTGGCGCTCGAGAACATCCTCGGTGGCACGATCGGATGGCGACGGGTGGCGGTGGTGTTTGCGTTCGGCTTGCTGCACGGGTTGGGGTTTGCCAGCGTGCTGGGGGAGATCGGCCTCAACCCCGGGCAGTTCATCACCGGGCTGATCGGATTCAATATCGGGGTTGAGCTGGGACAGCTCGCGGTGATCGGTCTTGCCTTCCTGCTTATCGGTCTGCCCTTCGGGCGCAAAGAGTGGTATCGCCGCGTGATCGCCGTGCCGGCTTCCGCAGCCATCGCCTTTGTCGGGGCCTATTGGGCGCTGGAGCGGGTGTTCTTCTGACCCCTCAGCCGCCGAGCACCGCTGTCCGCAGGAGCGGCAGAACCGCGGCGGCCAGCACACCGACGCCCGCTCCGACGGCGAGCCGCGTCACGCGCCCTCCGAGCTGCGGAGCAAAAAGGCTGAGAACGGCGCAAATGGCAGCGTAGAAAACGAGAGCAACGGGGTCCATGCTACGAGCGTAACACAGAGATCCGCGAAGACGAGAGGCTTTCCACGACAAAGGGCCGCCCCGAAGGACGACCCTGTTTCATTTGCGTCGCAATGTATCAGCTGCGAACGAGGGTCTCGTAGCTCTCGGCGATCTCCCGGGTGATGCTGCCCACGTCGAAGTTATAGGTGCCGATCTGGCCCACCGGAGTCACTTCAGCGGCGGTGCCTGTCAGCCAGCATTGCTCGAAGCTTTCGAGCTCCTCAGGCATGATGTGACGCTCATGCACCTTGATCTGGCGGTCCTTCAGCATTCCGATCACGGTCTGGCGAGTGATCCCGTTGAGGAAGCAATCGGGATCCGGTGTGTGCACCTCGCCATCCTTCACGAAGAAGATGTTCGCGCCGGTCGCCTCGGCCACATAGCCGCGGTAATCCATAAAGAGTGCATCGGAACAGCCCTTGGCTTCCGCCGCGTGCTTGGAGGTGGTGCAGATCATGTAGAGACCAGCCGCCTTGGCGTGGACCGGGATGGTCTCGGGTGAGGGGCGCTTCCACTTGGCGATGTCGAGCTTGGCGCCCTTGAATTTGGCGTCGCCGTAATAGCTGCCCCATTCCCAGCAGGCGATGGCGAGCTGGACCGGGTTGCGCGCCGACGCGACACCCATGTCTTCCCCTGCACCGCGCCAGGCCACGGCGCGCACATAGGCGTCACTGAGGTTATTGGCCTTCATCACCGCGTATTTCGCGGCTTCGATCTCATCCACGGTATAGGGGATCTCTATGTCCAGTTCGCCGGCCGAGAAATGCAGCCGTTCGGAATGCTTGCGGCTCTCGAAGATCTTGCCGTTATAGGCGCGCTCGCCTTCGAACACGCTTGAGGCGTAATGCATCGCATGGGTCAGGATATGGACATTGGCATCCCGCCACGGCACCAATTTGCCGTTCATCCAGATCGTTCCGTCCCGGTCATTATAGGCTCCAGCCATGGTCGTCCCCTCCATCTCCCAATGAGATTTTCAAAAGTTGCGCAAGATAGGGCCGAACCGGTCACAATATTGCGTCAAAGCTGCGATTCGATACCAATCGGCTCTTGGAAAGTCAACAAGGCTGACATAAAATACCGTGAAGAATTGAGGAGACGCCACTATGGCCGAAACCGGCAGTCGTGCCGTGCAGGGCGAGAACCTGCTGTTTCTAACGGATGAGCAGCTCCGCAAGGGGATCGAGGCGATGTTTTTCGCCTATCGCGGGTTCACGGCGGATCCGGACCGAATCCTGCTGGAGCACGGGTATGGGCGGGCCCATCACCGGGCGGTCCATTTCATCAATCGCGCGCCGGGAACGACGGTGAACAACCTTCTCGATATCCTCGGGGTGACCAAGCAGAGCTTGAACCGGGTGCTGCGTAGCCTGATCGAGGATGGTCTGGTCGAAAGCCGTGTGGGTACGCGGGACAAGCGTGAGCGGCATCTTCATTTGACAGCTGCGGGGGCGGCGTTGGAACGCGAGTTGTCCGAGGCGCAGCGCGCGCGCATGCGGGCGGCGTTCCGCGAGGCGGGGCCCGAAGCGGTGGCCGGGTTCCGACGCGTGCTTGAACAAATGATGGACGCGGACAGCCAGGCGTTGTTCAATGCGCTCAAGGAGGGTCCTTGATGCAGGATGAAGATGCCCATCTGCTGATCGTCGACGACGATGAGCGTATTCGCACGCTGTTGCAGAAGTTTCTGATGCGCAATGGATTTTGGGTGTCGGCGGCACGGGATGCGGCGCAGGCGCGGCGCCTGTTGGGCGGGCTCGATTTCGATCTGATCGTGCTCGACGTCATGATGCCGGGCGAGGATGGGATCGCCCTGACCAAGTCTCTGCGCGAGACCAACGAGACGCCGATCCTCTTGCTAACCGCCAAGGGTGAGGCGTCGGATCGGATCGAGGGACTCGAAGCGGGGGCGGATGACTACATCGCCAAGCCGTTTGAGCCCAAAGAGCTTTTGTTGCGGATAAACGCGGTGCTGCGGCGGGTGCCTAAAGCCGATGAGCCTGCGGCACGTCCCAAAGTGCTCAATCTCGGGCCGGTGCGCTACGATGTGGAGCGCGGCGAGATGTGGCGCGGGGACGAGCCCGTGCGCCTGACCGCGACCGAGAGTGCCCTGATGCGGATTTTTGCGGCCTGCCCGGGCGAGGCGCTGAGCCGCTCGAAGCTGGTGGATGATCTGGGGCGTGGCAGTGGCCGCGATGGCGGGCAAGCGCAGGAGAGGGCGGTAGACGTGCAGATCACCCGGTTGCGCCGCAAGATCGAGACCGACCCCAAGCAACCGCGTTTCCTCCAGACCGTGCGGGGCGCGGGGTATATGCTGTCGGTGGACTGACCGATCGCTTCGGTCAGTTGCTCCGGTATCGTGAAACGCAGGGCCTCGCACGGCGACTTTGACAGGGTTTGTGTGAGGTCGAGAGAGGGTGCGGTGCTTGACCGTTATGGTCCGCGCAGGATCTCTGGTTGGGAGTGGGCGGGCATCAGCGCGGAAAAACGGTTGTGGCATGGAGCCGCCGGACGTTCGTCGCGCGAATTGCGGTTTTGCCGCGCGCGTCACGGACTTGCCCCCTCGCCAACTTGGCCTTTGTGCATCAAGTGCGGTCCTTATGAGGACCGCACGGACCCGAGTGGGCCCAGTGCATGCCGCATGTGGTGCGCCGCGCACCGTTCTGCGGGTCGTCCGGGGTCGCCATATCGATCCTCCTGCGATGCCCCCATGTGATGCGCCGATCTCTTGTCTGAGCGGGTCGGATCCTCTAGCCCTGTAACATGCCCACCCGCATCTATACCCATTCCGATTGCCTCGCCCATGTGACGCCGCCCGGCCATCCGGAGCAGGTCGCCCGCCTTGTCGCCATTGCAGAGTCTCTGGACAGCCCCGCCTTCGAAGCATTGGAGCGCGAGGCTGCTCCGCTTGGGGATCAGGCCGATATCCTGCGGTGCCACCCGCAGGCCTATATCGACCGGGTCCGCACGGCGATCCCGGACGAGGGCTACGTCTCGCTCGACGGGGACACCCACGTGGTGGCGGGCTCCTGGGATGCGGCTCTGCGCGGGGTTGGCGGCATTTGTGCCGCGCTTGATGCGGTTGTGACGGGGGAGGCCAAGAACGCATTTGTCGCCTGCCGTCCGCCAGGCCACCACGCCGAGACGGAGACCGCTATGGGCTTCTGCCTCTTCGGCAATATCGCCATCGCGGCCAAGCGAGCCCTGGACCACCACGGCCTTTCCCGCGTGGCGGTGGTGGATTTCGACGTCCACCATGGAAATGGCACACAGGACTTGCTCTGGGACGAGGCGCGTACGCTCTTCATCTCTTCGCACCAAATGCCACTTTACCCGGGTTCCGGCGCGCGGCATGAGACCGGCGCCCATGGCAACATCTTCAACCTTCCATTCCCACCGGACACGGCAGGCCCGTCCTTCCGCCGCCACTACGAGGCCGAGGTCTTCCCCGCGCTCGAAAACTTCCAGCCCGAGCTTATCCTGATTTCCGCCGGGTTTGATGCCCACCGCGCGGATCCGCTGGCTCAGATGGCGCTGGTCGAAGAGGATTTCGCCTGGGTCACAGGGCACCTTTGCGAGATTGCGGCCGAATTCTGTGACGGGCGCGTGGTGTCCACTCTCGAAGGCGGCTATGGTCTGCGCGCCTTGGGGGCCAGTGTGGCCGCCCATGTCACGACCCTGATGGAGCATGCCCGATGACCGACACACCCGTAGCCGAGATGAGTTTCGAGGCCGCCATGGCCGAGCTGGAAAAGGTGGTTGGCGATCTGGAGCGCGGGAATGTGCCGCTCGAAGAGTCGATCAAGCTCTATGAGCGCGGTGCCCAGCTCAAGGCGCGCTGCGAGGCCAAGCTGAAGGAAGCCGAGGAGAAGGTCGCCCAGATCACCCTCGATGCCGAGGGCCAGCCCAAGGGGCTGAAAGCCGCCGAAGGTCTCTGATCCTTGCTGACAGAGAAGACGGGATTCAAGGCGGCGCAATCGGCGGGTTTGCCCCGGATTGCCGCCTGTCTTGACGATCTGATCCGGGCGCAGCCCGACAGCGCGATCCGGGAGGGGATGGCCTATGCCACCAATGGCGGCAAGCGGCTGCGCGGGGTTCTCGTGCTGGAGACCGCGCGCCTCCATGGCATCGTGCCGGAACAGGCGGTCTATGCCGCCGCGGCGATCGAGTGCCTCCACGCCTATTCGCTGGTCCATGATGACCTGCCTGCCATGGATGATGACGATCTGCGCCGGGGCCAGCCCACGGTGCATGTCAAATGGGATGAGGCTTCGGCGATCCTCGTTGGGGATGCCTTGCAGACCCTGGCCTTTGAGGCGCTGAGTGATCCGCGTCTGACGGATGATCCTGCGATTGCCCTCGCGCTGACGCGCAGTCTGGCGCAAGCCTCCGGAGCGGCTGGGATGGTGCTGGGCCAGGCGTTGGATATCGCGGCGGAAACCGCCGCGAGCCCCCTGACGCTAGACCAGATCACCGAGTTGCAGGCGGGCAAGACCGGCGCGCTGATCCGCTGGTCCGCCGAAGCGGGCGCACTCTTGGGCGGCGCGGACCCAACCCCCCTGCGCCACTATGCCGAGCGCATCGGCCTTGCCTTCCAGATCGCCGACGACATCTTGGACGTCACAGGCGACGCGGAAAAGGCTGGAAAACGGCTGCAGAAGGATGCGGAGGCGGGCAAGGCCACCTTCGTCTCGCTGCTGGGACTTGAGGGCGCCCGCGCCCGCGCCCGTGATCTCGTCGCCGAGGCCGAAGCTGCACTCGCGCCCTATGGGGCCGAGGCCGAGACCTTGTGCGATCTAGCCCGCTTCGTTATCGCACGGGACACCTGAGACGCTAGGAGGGACCGCCATGAGCGCCCCAACCCATGACCGCCCCGTGACCCCGATTCTCGACCGGGTCGACACGCCCGCAGATATGAAACGGCTGACCGACGCTGAACTGGTGGCACTCGCCCGCGATCTGCGGGCAGAGACGATCAGCGCGGTTTCGGTCACCGGTGGGCATCTGGGGGCGGGGCTCGGGGTGGTGGAGCTGACCGTGGCGCTCCATGCGGTGTTCGATGCACCCAAGGATCGGATCATCTGGGACGTCTCGCACCAATGCTATCCGCACAAAATCCTGACCGGGCGGCGCGACCGCATCCGGACCCTGCGTATGAAGGACGGGCTGAGCGGGTTCACCAAGCGCTCGGAAAGCCCCTATGATCCGTTCGGCGCGGCCCATAGCTCGACCTCGATCTCGGCGGCGCTGGGTTTTGCCGTGGCCCGCGATCTGGGCGGCGCGCCGGAGCATGGGATCGGCGATGCGATTGCCGTGATCGGCGATGGCGCGATCAGCGCGGGCATGGCCTTTGAGGCGCTGAACAATGCGGGTCATCTGAAGAAGCGCCTGATCGTGATCCTGAACGACAATGAGATGTCCATCGCTCCGCCGACGGGTGCCATGTCGAGCTATCTCAGCCGTCTCTACGCAGGCGCGCCTTTTCAGGAGTTCAAGGCCGCCGCCAAGGGCGCGGTGAGCCTGCTGCCGCCGCCGTTCCAGGAAGGGGCGAAGCGCGCCAAGGATGTCCTAAAACACATGACCGTGGGCGGGACGCTCTTCGAAGAGCTCGGGTTTTCCTATCTCGGACCCATCGACGGCCACGACATGGAGCAGCTCCTGAGCGTGCTGCGCACGGTCAAGGCGCGCGCCACCGGGCCGATCCTAATCCATGCGATCACCAAGAAGGGCAAGGGCTATGCCCCCGCCGAAGGCGCTGCCGACAAGGGCCATGCCACGGCGAAGTTTGACGTGGTCTCTGGCGCGCAGAAGAAAGCGCCTTCCAACGCCCCGAGCTACACCAATGTCTTTGCCGAGAGCCTGATCGATGAAGCCGCCCGCGACCCCAAGATCGTGGCGATCACCGCGGCCATGCCCTCGGGCACGGGCCTCGACAGGTTCGCGCAGCGCTATGCCAGCCGGACCTTCGACGTCGCCATTGCCGAGCAGCATGGGGTGACCTTCTGCGCCGGGCTCGCAGCGGGGGGGATGAAGCCCTTCTGTACGATGTATTCGACCTTCTTGCAGCGCGGCTATGATCAAGTGGTCCATGACGTGGCCCTGCAGAACCTGCCCGTGCGGTTTGCCATTGACCGAGCGGGGCTCGTCGGGGCCGACGGTGCGACCCATGCCGGGGCCTATGACACGGCCTATCTCGCGAACCTGCCGAATATGGTGGTGATGGCTGCGGCCGATGAGGCAGAGCTCAAGCACATGGTGGCGACCGCCGTGGCTTATGATGACGGCCCAATCTCCTTCCGCTTCCCGCGCGGCGAAGGGGTGGGCGTCGATCTGCCAGAGCGCGGCGAGGTGCTCGAGATTGGCAAAGGCCGGATCGTCGCCGAAGGGTCGCGTGTGGCACTCCTGTCCTTCGGGACCCGCTTGGCAGAAGTGCGCGACGCTTGCGAACGTCTGTCGGCCCGGGGGATCACCCCGACCATTGCCGATGCGCGCTTTGCCAAGCCGCTCGACCGCGAGATGATCCTGGGCCTTGCGGCGGATCACGAAGCGCTGATCACCATCGAGGAAGGCTCGGTCGGGGGGTTCGGCTCCCATGTCGCGCAGTTGCTCAGTGATGAGGGCGTGTTCGACGCAGGGCTCAAATTCCGCTCCATGGTCCTGCCGGACCAGTTCATTGATCAGGCCAGTCCGCGGGACATGTATGATATTGCCGGTCTGAACGCCGAAGACATCGAGGCTAGGGTTTTGGCAACCCTTGGTGTTGCACAACTGGACAAACGCGCAAAATCCTGACCGGAGCCTGACTATGACCGACCAGCCCCCTGTAACCAAGGCGGCCCCCGACCCCGAGCCTGCCGAAATTGCAGCCCGGGATCTGCAAGCGGTTCTGGCGGAAATGCGAACCACCCTGCGTGACGTGGCGGTGAGCGCGCGTCTCTCGGCCCTGGGCCCGGCACGGGTTGGCTCGGTGTTCTTTCGAGACCGGGTGATCAGGGCCCATCTGCCACATGCGGATTTCGACGAGGGGCAGAAGCGTCTGGCGATGACCGCACGGCATGAGGATGAGCTGTCGTTCTTTCAACTGGCAGAGCATGACATCGTGCCGCCCGGGCGCAGCCTCGTGGTTGTGGGGGGCTATGTCGGGGTCTCCACTGTGGCCCTGGCGCAGGTCGTGTCCCCGGGGGCGGTCCACGTGTTCGAGCCGCAATCCTGCCTGCAGGAGCCGCTTGAGACGACGCTCTCGCTCAACGGGCTCGATGCGCAGATCCACAAGGCCGTGGTCAGCGAAGAGGGCGCGCGCATGGCGCTGGGCACCCAGAAATCCGCACGACTGGCCGAGACCGTCTTTGTCGCGCGGGCCAAAGGGGATTACCCGGCCACGACCCTGGATACCGAGGAACTTGGCGCCGTTGGGCTGCTGCATTTGTGCTTCAACGGGTCCAAGATACCCGCCCTGCGGGGCGCGCGCGAGATGATCCAGCGCGACAGTCCGGTGATCCTCTGTGACAAGACGGGACGTGACCTGGCGGAGATTGCAGAGTTTCTTGGCGACCTCGGATATGAGCATCAGGCGGTCGGTCCTAAGCTCTACCTCTACGTCCGCGCGGCGGCGTAGACCCATGTCCGTCGCCTTCGTCACGATGGTCTATGACGATGCGTTTTTTCTGGACCTTTGGGTGCGCTACTACAGCCGTTTCACCGATCGGCGGAACCTCTATGTGATCACCCACGGACCTCAGGACTATGCCCATGAGATCGCGGCGGGCTGCAACATCATCGAGGTGAACCGCCGCGCGCCCTATCGATCCATGGATCAGGACCGGTTCCAGCTGGTCAATCACCTTTGCTCGGGTTTGAACTACATGTTCGACTGGGTGGTTTATAATGACGTGGATGAGCTACTGGTGCTGGATCCCACGCTGGGCAAGGACTTGATTGGCTATATCGAGGGGATCGACCGCCGGACCAAGGTGGTCTCGCCGCTTGGGGTCGAGGTGCTCCACCGGGTGGATCTTGAGAGCGACTATGACCCCAATCGCCCGATGCTGTCGCAGCGCAAATACATGCGGGTCAATGCCTGGTATTGCAAACCCTGCCTGACCCAGATCCCGCTGCAATGGGGACCGGACGGGCACGGGTCCGAGCATGAGACTTACACGCTGAGCGAGGACCTCTACCTCTTTCACCTGAAATGGTTCGATCAGCAGTTTCATATCGACCGCCACCAGGATCGATTGAATATGCGCGGCACCAATGAGGATGGCAGTGCGCTGGTCTTTGGCGCGGGCTCCTGGGGCTGGTCGAAATTTGAGTATCAGCGGATCAGCAATGACTACCTGCGCTTCACGATCGAGAAGAAGGGCAAGGGGTTCGATTTCACGCAGGAGAGGGAGCGACTCAGGACCTCCTATGTGAAGGGCAAAACGGGGTTCTATTCGACGGATTGGTTCGTGGATGGCGATCTGCGGATCCTGCCGGAGCGCTTCATCGGGCTCTTCTGATGCGCCAGAGCGCGCCCCGCGCTCTGCCCGGCTGCGTCCCAAGGCGATCTCTTCGCCACTTGCGGATTCCAGTACCAACCCCGACCCGCGCAGAACGACGGGGCGCACATGAGCTGAGGTCAGCCGCGTGCGGTCTCCTCGGCCAGCAAAGCCGCCAGACCGTCGCGATAACTCGGATAGAACAAGCGCACCCCCAACTCGTCCTTGATCCGGTCGTTCCGCACCTTCTTCGACTCCGCGTAGAAACTCCGCGCCATGGGCGTCATCTCGGCGGTCTCGAAATCCACCGCCGGGGGGATTGGCAGACCCAGAAGTTCAGCGGCATGGGAAATTACATCTTCGGGCGGGGCCGGATCATCGTCGCAGACGTTGTAAGCCGCGCCCGGATTGGGCTGCGCTATCGAAGCCGCGAGGATCTGGGCGATATCTTCTACATGGGTTCGGCTGAACACCTGTCCCTGCTTGATGATCCGCCGCGCTGTGCCGTTGCGCACCTTGGAAAACGGCCCGCGCCCGGGGCCATAGATCCCGGCAAGGCGGAAGATATGCAGCGGCAGCCCTGCGCCTTCTGCCAACTCACTCCAGGCCGTCTCGGCTGTCACCCGGGCCTGTCCGCGCCGGGTTGTAGGGCTGAGCGGCGTGGTCTCGTCGACCCATTCCCCTTGATGATCGCCATAGACCCCGGTGGTCGACAAATACCCGGCCCATTTCAGGTTGGGGGCGGCTTGGGCCAGAACCTCGCCATAGGCGGCCAGCACTTGATCTCCTTCCGCCGTTGGGCCTGCGGAAATCAGGATATGACTTGCATTCAAGATATCCGCGCTCAGATCCACACCAGGCCAGATTCGGGGATCGACGCCTTCGCTGCGCAGAACCTTCGCCTTCTCGGCGCTCCGCGTGGTGCCAATCACCTGCCAACCCTGAGGCAGGAGCAGGCGTGCCAGGGCTCGGGCCGAGTATCCGTGCCCAAAGGAAAGAAGTGTCTGTGTCATGGACGCAACGTGACGGTCGCCCTCCGGGGATGCAAGGCTACAGAGCGCCGGCGTCAGGTTTTGAGCTTCTGGCTCGGCACCCAGACGTAGCCATCAGGGTCGAGGATATAGGCCTCGCGCAAGCCATGGGGCTTGTCCATGGGCGCTTGCAGGATCATCTCGCCGCGCGCTTCGGCCCTCGCCACCGCGCGATCCGGGTCGCAATCATAAAGACGCAGCTCGATCCCGGCCCCCCGTGCCCCTGCCTCGGGCAGCAGGCTGGGCAGAGGATGCGCGTGATAGGTCCCGTCCGAGTGCAACTGAAACACGCTTTCGCTAAATGTCAGGATCGCGAAATCCTCGGTCGGCTGAAACACGCGCATTCCGAAAACCTCGGTCAGAAATTCAACGCGTCCGGGCAGGTCTCGGACCAGCAGGTTGATCCCCAGTCCGGACAGGTGTTTGCCAAAGGCGTCAGCGGATGCGGTCTCGTAATCCATCTGTGTCTCCTCCACATATGTCAGTAAAACTGACATAATTTCCATCCACCCGCAACTTCGGTCTTGCGGCGGGGGCAGGTCGCGCCCATGGTCGCTGCAGCTTCTGACCTTCCGGAGACTTCTTGCGCCGTGACCCATCCGCTCAAGACCCCGCCGCTGACGGACTGCCGCGCCTTTGACGATGCCAAGGCGGCGGTTGCGGAGTTGCGCCGGCTCTATGACGAGGCGATCGGATTCTTGCAGACCAGCTTTGCTGAAGCTGTACAGGGGCCCATGCCCGCCGCGCGGTACCGTGCCTACTACCCGGAGATCCGGGTGCGCGTGTCCTCCTTCGGACAGGTGGACAGCCGCCTGTCCTTTGGTCATGTGGCGGAGCCCGGAACCTATGCGACCACGGTGACGCGTCCGGACCTCTTTGAGAATTACCTGACCCAGCAGATCGGGCTGGTGATCAAGAACCACGGTGTTCCGGTGGAAATCGGCCCCTCGGATACCCCGATTCCGCTCCATTTCGCCATGACCAACGGCCCGGTTGCCGCAGTTCCGCAAGAGGGCGTGCTCGCCTTCACGCTGCGCGATGTTTTTGACGTGCCGGATCTGTCGACCACCCATGACGAGATCGTCAATGGGTTTGGCTTCACACATGAAGATGGCGCAGCCCCGCTTGCGCCCTTTACCGCCCAGCGGATCGACTACTCCCTCGCGCGGCTTCAGCATTACACTGCTACGGCGGCGGAGCATTTCCAGAACCATGTCCTCTTCACGAATTACCAGTTTTATGTGGACGAGTTCATCCAGTTCGCCCGCGAGGCGCTGGCCAATCCCGAGAGCGGCTATACGAGCTTTGTCGCGCCCGGAAATCTCGAAATTACCGACCCCGACGCACCCTTGCCGCCACCCGCCAAAGCCCCCCAGATGCCCACCTATCACCTGACCCGCGAAGGGCAGGGGGGCATCACGCTCGTGAATATCGGGGTGGGGCCGTCCAATGCGAAGACGGCGACGGATCATATTGCCGTGCTGCGCCCCCATGCCTGGCTGATGCTCGGCCATTGCGCGGGGTTGCGAAACACCCAGAGCCTTGGGGACTACGTGCTTGCCCATGCCTATTTGCGTGAGGACCATGTGCTCGACGATGATCTGCCGATCTGGGTGCCGATCCCGGCCCTGGCGGAGATCCAGATCGCCCTTGAGGAGGCCGTGGGCGAGGTCACGCAGCTCTCGGGCTATGACCTCAAGCGGGTAATGCGGACAGGCACCGTTGCGACCATCGACAACCGCAATTGGGAGCTGCGCGACCAGTCCGGCCCGGTCCAACGCCTGAGCCAGTCGCGAGCTGTCGCCCTCGATATGGAAAGCGCCACGATCGCTGCCAACGGCTTCCGCTTCCGGGTGCCCTATGGCACGCTGCTTTGTGTCTCGGATAAGCCTCTCCATGGCGAGCTGAAGCTGCCGGGCATGGCCACCGAGTTCTATACGACCCAAGTCGCCCGGCACCTTTTGATTGGCATTCGAGCCATGGAAACCCTGCGTGAGATGCCGCTGGAACGGATCCATTCCCGCAAACTGCGCAGTTTTGAGGAGACCGCCTTCCTCTGATCCGGGTAGACCCCTTTTTTTTATGGGAAAAACGTCCGAGAAGTCTTGTCGTTTGCAACAAACCCCTGTTTACCTTGCCGGTGAGCCCCTGAAAAAGGGGCGTACAGGAACAGGGAGAAACCTATGGCCCAAAAGCCGCTCACCAAGACCCAACTCGTGGCAGCCCTCGCAGAAGGCGCAGAGCTCGACAAGAAGACGGCCTCCGCGGCGCTGGACACGCTGACCAACATCGTCACTCGTGAAGTGACCGGTGGTGGTGCGGTGACCCTGCCCGGCATTGGCAAGGTCTATTGCCGCGAACGTCCCGAGCGGATGGTGCGCAACCCGGCAACGGGCGAGCAGATCAAGAAAGACGCCGACAAGGTGGTGAAAGTGACCATCGCCAAGGCGCTGAAGGACAGCGTGAACGGCTGATCGCCGGGACCGCTCGAGCAAGGAAATGAGGGTCGCCCACTGGCGACCCTTTTTCGTCGGGGCAGGAGCCACCGGGAAGGACATCGGATGCAGATGGATTGGCGCGCGCTGGGCATGGGGATGGCCTTTGCCCTCATGTGGTCGAGCGCCTTCACCTCGGCGCGGATCATCGTCTCGGCCGCCCCGCCGCTCACGACCCTCTCCTTGCGGTTCCTGATCTCAGGGCTTTTGGCTATCGGGATCGCGCTGGCCTTGGGTCAGACATGGCGGCTGACACGGGCCCAATGGCGGGCGACCATGCTCTTTGGGATTTGCCAGAACGCGCTTTATCTGGGGCTGAATTTCGTCGCGATGCAGACGGTGCAGGCCTCGCTTGCGGCGATCATCGCCTCTACCATGCCGCTGGTCGTGGCGCTGGGGGGCTGGATTGTCCTGCGCGAGAAACTGCGCCCCATGGCGGTCGTCGGGCTCTTTGCCGGGGTCGCAGGGGTTGCGATCATTATGGGCGCGCGGTTGCAGGCGGGGGTTGACCTTCTCGGGGTGCTTTATTGCGGGATCGGTGTGCTGGCGCTGGCCTTTGCGACCATGGCCCTGCGCACGGCCTCATCGGGTGGGAACCTTCTGATGGTGATCGGGTTGCAGATGCTGGTTGGGGCCGCAGCCCTCGCGGTGATTGGCCTGCCGACCGAAACCCTCAGCGTAACCTGGAGCTGGCAACTCATCGCGGCCTTTGCCTATACCACGCTGGTGCCGGGGCTGGCCGCGACCTGGGTCTGGTTCCTGCTGGTGGAGCGGATCGGCGCCGTCCGCGCGGCGACCTTCCACTTCCTCAACCCGGTCTTCGGAGTGGCCATCGCCGCCCTTCTTCTGGGCGAGGCTCTGGGTGGTCGCGATGTGCTTGGGGTTGCGATTGTTACTGCCGGGATCCTCGCGGTGCAGCTCGCCCGGGTCCGCTAACTCGGGCTGAGCAAGCTCGCATAGGGCAGAAAACGCACAGGCGTGCCCGGCGTGATTTCTTGCGCTTCGGGTCCCAGTGCCACGAGCCCTTCGGCCCAGGAGAGGCCCGAAACGCGGCCAGACCCTTCGGAGCCAAAGGTTTCCACCCGTCCCTTGGCGTCGAGCCGCGCCCGCAGATACTCGTTCCGCCCGGGCTTCTTGCGTTTGGAAAAGGCGGCGGGAACCTCAATGCCGAGCGGTTCCAACCACCCGCCGCCAGCGAGCCGCGAAAGGGCGGGGCGGGCAAAGATCAATGCGCAGACAAGCGCGGCCACGGGGTTGCCCGGCAGGCCAAAGACCGGCACGCCCTGCCAAAGGCCAAGCGCCAGAGGGCGGCCCGGTTTCAACGCGATCCGCCACGACGTCATCGCGCCTTCGCTGCGCAGGATCGCGGACATATGGTCCTCATCCCCCGCCGAAGCCCCGCCCGAGGTCAGGAAAACGTCGCAGCGCGCGGCGGCGCTGTTCAGGATCTCGCGCAGAGCGTCGCGATCATCGGGCGCACGGCCCAGATCCACCGGCTCATAGGCCCAGCCCTCGGCGAGGCCCAGCAGCATGGGCCGGTTCGCGTCATAGATCCGGTGCGGATCCTCGGTCTCGCCCGGGCGCACCAGCTCATCCCCGGTCGACAGCACGCCCACCCGCAAGCGCTGATGCACGGCGACCTCGGCGATCCCGACGGAGGCGAGCAGCGCCAGATCCGGCGCGCGCAAGCGGTGGCCCTCGGGCAGAACCGGATGGCCGCGCCGCATGTCTTCGCCTGCCTTGCGCGTGTTCGACCCCAGCTTCAGCCCGGGGGCAAAGCGGATCGCGCCCTCGGTCAGGGTGACATCCTCTTCCAGAACGACCGTATCCACCCCGGCGGGCAGGCTCGCGCCAGTCAGGATCCGCAAGGCGCTGCCATGGGGGACGGCGCCGTCGAACGGCACGCCTGCTGCCGCGCGACCGGGGGCGAGTGGCAGGGCAATACCGCCGGACCCGAGGGCGCCATGGGCAAAGCCATACCCATCCACCGCCGCGTTCGGCAGGGGTGGATTGTCTCGTGCCGCGATGGCCGGGGCGGCAAGGATCCGTCCAAGGGCCCCATTGCTCCCGCAAGTCTCGACGCTGGTCACGGGATCAAGCCCTGCACGCAGAAGCTCCAACGCCTCGGCGACCGGGGTCCAATCGACGCCCGGCGGCAGGGCAAAGCAGTCATTGCGCAGTTGCGATGGGGGCTGGTCCGGCGCGGTTGCTGTGGTCAGGCCGCTCTCGACCAGAATGAAATCGGCGATGCCTGCCGTATCATCGAGATCGAGCACCGGCACCTGCAGCCCCTCGGGCGCTCCGTTCGAGGCCACGGCCCGCACCGTGTCATCCCGGCGCGCGATCAGGTCCTTGCCGGTCTCGACCCGGTTTGCCTCCAGTTTCGGATGGCGCGAGCGTTTGTACCCCTCCACAAGCACCAGATCGACGGGCTCGAGCTTGGGCAGCAAGGCCTCCAGCTCCGGCTCCGGTGTCTCGCGCAACTCATGCATCATTGCCCAGCGTTTGCGCGAGGCGAGCACCACCTCGACCGCGCCCGCCAGCCTGTGGCGGTGGCTGTCCTTGCCCGGCTGATCCACATCCACCGCGTGATGAGCGTGTTTCAGGGTCGAGACGCGGAACCCGCGCCCTGTGATCTCGGCCACCAGACGCTCCATCAGCCCGGTCTTGCCGGAGTTCTTCCAGCCGACAACGCCAAAGAGTTTCATGAATGGGCCTCGCTGAGGCGCAAGCGCGCGATCTCGAGATCCTCGGGCGTGTTCACGTTGAAGAACGGATCAGGGCCCGCTGTCTCGAAAAGTGCGGTTGCCGTGCCATGCCGGTCGGTCCAGAGCACGACCTTGCGCAACCCATCGGTCAAAGCCGCGCGCAGGTCATCGCGCAAAGCCACGGGCCACAGGCCAAAGGTCGGATGCCGCCCCAGACCGCTCTTGCGTCCGCCATCGGGCGAGGCGGCCATGGCGATTGGGTGACCGGTCTCTGTCCGCGCCGCATCGAGCCGGGCGACGAGATCGGTCGGAAAGAATGGCGTGTCCGCCGCCACGCTCACCAGCGCCTCAGCCCCCTGATCCGCAGCCCAGTCGAGAGCGGCCAGCACCCCGGCGAGAGGACCGGCAAAGCCTTCGATACTGTCGGCGATCACGGGCAGGCCAAGTTCCGCGAACCGCGCCGCGTCTCCATTGGCGTTGAGCGCGATGGACCCGACCTGAGGGGTAAGGCGCTCGATCACATGGGAGAGGATCGGTTGCCCGCCCAGATCGCGCAGACTCTTGTCGCCGCCCCCCATGCGCGTGGCCAGCCCGCCCGCGAGGATCACCGCCGGATAGCGCGGGATGCTCATGCGCGGGCACTCTTGCGGCGGGTCTTTGGGTCCTCCTCGGCGACACTGCCCAGATCCGCGTCCCAGATCAGTCGGTTTTTACCGGCCAGACACATGAAGCGTTTGCCGCGCATCCGTCCGATCACGGTCAGCCCGACTTCCTGCGCGATCTCGACCCCCCAGGCCGTGAAGCCCGAACGCGACGCCAGCACCGGGATCCCCATGAGCGCGGTCTTGATCACCATCTCTGAGGTCAGCCGCCCGGTTGTGTAGAGGATCTTGTCTGCGCCCGAGACACCCTCCGCCCGCATCCAGCCCGCGACCTTGTCCACGGCATTATGGCGGCCCACGTCTTCCATATAGACGAGCGGGCGATTGCCTTGGCAGAGCACCGTGCCATGGATCGCGCCCGCGCTTAGGTAAAGGCTCGGCGTCGTGTTGATCCGTGCTGCCAGATCATAGAGCCAGGAGGTCCGGACCTGCGTCGCGGGCAGGGTCAACCCCTCCAGCCCCTCCATGATATCGCCAAAGACCGTGCCCACCGCGCAGCCCGAGGTTCGGGTCTTCTTGGCGAGCTTGTCCTCGTAATCGGTCTCGGTTTCCGTCCGCACGACCACCACGTCGAGATCCTCGTCATACTCGACCCCTGTGATCACGTCGGCCTCCGACAGCATTCCCTGATTGCTGAGAAACCCCATGGCCAGGTATTCCGGGTAATCCCCGATGGTCATGGCGGTCACGATCTCGCGGCTGTTGAGGAAGATCGTCAGCGGACGCTCCTCCACCACAGCGATCTCGGCGGCGGCCCCGGTCTGGTCGACCCCGGTCACCGCCCGCGTCAGGCGCGCCTGCCCGGGATCCGGCGCGATCAGATAGTCGTCGCTGCTGTTTTCCGCCGCCATGGCCTGCCGATCCTCCTGTGGTCCTGCGCTGATCCTCCAACCTGCCGTATTTCCGCCCGCTTTTCGTCCGGCGGGCCTGCAAAACAGGCGAGGATATCCACCGATCAGTTGCGCCAGCCCGGCCCCGAGTGTCAAGGCGGTGGCCGTGCCGTAGGGTCAGTTAAAAAATGGTTAACAAACCCCTGGGCCTTTGTGTCCTGTCATGCTGTTGTTAGTTCAACGCGTCAGGACTGTTTCGTGATCGGGCAAGCTCTCGCAGCTTGTCTCGCGACGGTCATGCTTTGGCTGGGCGCGGCGATAACGGACAACAGGGATATTGAGACCATGGCACGCGATTTTACCCAGTATGACACGCTGCAGGCAGCGCTGGCGGGGAGCCTTCTGATCAACGAGGTGGTGGGCAACACCACAAGCACCGATGCAGAGTATATCGAACTGATCGGCACGCCGGGCGCGTCCCTCGAAGGTCTGTCCCTGATCGTGGTCGAAGGGGATAGCGGCTCGCCCATTGGCAATATCGACAAGCGGCTCGATTTTGGCCCCGGCGACGCGGTGCTGGGCAATGGGTTCTTCCTCGTGGCCAGTGTGCAGGCGCAGACGGTGTATGAAGTCGGCACCAATCTGGAGCTGCCCGCGAACTTCCTCGAGAACTCCTCTCTGACCCTGGCATTGGTCGAGACCTCCTCCCTGAGCGGGACCGCGGTCACCGGCGCTGAGGTCGTGATCGACGCGGTGGGCATCAGCGATGGCGGCGATGGCGATACCTTCTTTTTTGACGCGCCCGTGGTCGGGCCCGACGGAACCTTTATGCCTGCGGGCGTGGGTCTTGTGCAGGACGGGGTGAACACTGGCGAGGAGACCGATTGGCAGCTGCTCGATTTCAACAACGGTGCGCCCAACGACCCGACCCTGGGCGAGGGCGACGTGGCTGAAGAGACGATCCTGATCAACGAAGTGCTCGGCTCCACCACGGGCCCGGATAGCGAGTATATCGAGCTGGTCGGCACCCCCGGCGCGTCGCTGGACGGGTTGTCGATCATCATCGTCGAAGGGGATGCGGGCTCGCCACAGGGCGACATCGATGCGCAGTTCGATTTCGGGCCGGGGGATGCGATTGGCGGCAACGGGTTCTTCCTGATCGCCAATGAGACCGCCGCCCAGACTTATTCCGTGACGCCGAACGCGGTGCTTCCGACGGATTTCCTGGAAAATTCGACCTATACGATCGCGCTCGTGGAGACCGCCTCGATCACCGGGGATGCGGTGACCGGGTCCGAGACCGTGCTCGACACGGTGGGGGTCAGTGATGGCGGCGATGGCGATACGGTCTTTTTCGATGCGCCGGTTGTGGGTCCTGATGGTAACTTCCTGCCTGCGGGTGTGGGCAGGGTCGAGGACGGCGTCGATACCGACACCGCCGGGGATTGGCAGATCCTGAACTTCAACAATGGTGCGCCGAACGACCCGACCCCGGGCACAGCGGTCGAAGTGCCACTGGTGATCAACGAAGTGCTCGGCTCCACCACCGGCACGGATAGCGAATATGTCGAGCTCTTCGGGACGCCCGGCGCGTCGCTGGACGGGCTGTCGATCATCGTGATCGAAGGGGATGTGGAAGCAACCCAGGGCACCATCGACGGTCAGTTCGATTTCGGCCCCGGCGACACGATTGGCGACAACGGCTTTTTCCTCGTGGCCAATGCGACAGCCGCGGGGACCTATGCGGTCACGCCCGACCTCGAACTGCCCGCGGATTTCTTTGAGAATTCGACCTACACGGTCGCCCTCGTGGAAACCGCCTCGATCGAAGGGGGTACGGTCACGGGCAATGAGGTGGTCGTGGATGCGGTCGGGGTCTCCGATGGCGATGAGGGCGATGCAACCTTTTTTGACGCGCCGACCCTCGGCCCGGATGGGGACTTCCTGCCCGCAGGCGTGGGCCGGGTCGAGGACGGGGTCGATACGGATACGGCCGAGGATTGGGGCTTTCTAAACTTCTTCAACGACTCGCCGCCTAACACGCCCACCGCAGGGGGCGGAGGTTCCACCGGCGGCGGCGACGTCACGCTGGATGACGACCCGACCTTGCTCTCCACGATCCAGGGCAGCGGTGATGCCAGCCCGCTTGCGGGCACTGAGGTGGTGATCGAGGTTGTGGTGACCGGCGATTATCAGGACGGAGATGCGGACACGTTCCGCGATCTCGGCGGCTTCTTCGCCATGGAGGAGCTCGAGGACTTCGACGCGGATACCAGCACCTCCGAAGGCATCTTCGTGGATGATAGCGGGATCGTGGACGGGCTCGATGTGTCCGAGGGCGATATCATCCGCGTGGTCGGCGTCGTGCAGGAGGATTTCGGCCGCACGGTTCTGGTCGCCAGCCAAATCCGCATTGAGGAGGCGGGTGCTTTCCCCGATGTCTCCGACCTTGCCGTAGAAACCGAACTGCCCGGGCTTGATGAGCGCGAGGCGTTTGAGTCGATGCTGGTCGAGATCACCGACACGCTGACCATCACCGAGAGCTTTGATTACGAGCAGTTTGGCGAAATCACCGTCTCATCCGAGGGGATCATCTATCAATACAGCCAGCTCAACGATCCGGATGTGGATGGCAACGCGGCCTATCAGGACTTCATCGCCGACAACACGATCCAGATCGATGATGGCACGGATGGGCGGCGCAGCGATTTCGACCCCCTTTTCGAACCGGATGGCGATCTGCTCGGTGGGGTCGATGATGGCCCTCGTCTTGGACAGGACCTAGAGCCGCTGGTCGGGGTCATGGATTTCGGCTTTGGCGAGTACAAACTGCGCGTGCCGCAATCGGGCGAGTTCGAGGCGGTTGAGGAGAGCAATCCGCGCCCCGAGGGCCCCGAGGATGTGGGCGGTAGCCTCAAGGTCGTGAGCTTCAACGTGCTGAACTACTTCACCACGCTTGAGGGTCAGACCGACAATGGCAACAACCCGCGCGGCGCAGACAACCCAGAGGAGCTGGAGCGGCAGGCCGAAAAGCTCGTCACCGCTTTCCTCGAGATGGACGCGGATGTCTATGGCCTGATCGAGCTGGAGAACGACTTCCTCAGCAACCCGACGGACCCGACCGATGTCACGGCGATCCAGGATCTGGTGAACCGGATCAACGCGGCGCTGGGCGAGGACGTCTATGCTGTCGTCGATCCGGGACAGGAGTTTGTCGGGACAGACGCAATCGCCGTGGGCTTTATCTACAACACCCAGACGGTGGAGCTGGTGGGCGACGCGGCGATCCTCGACACCCAGGCTTTCCTCGATCCTCTGGATGACGGCGATGACAGCAATGGGGACGAGACCCCCAATGGCGACAGCTTCAACCGCGCCGCCGTGGCTCAGACCTTTGTCGAGATTGAGAGCGGTGGCGAGTTCACCGCCGTGGTCAACCACTTCAAGTCCAAGGGCTCGCTCACCGGGGCTGCCGAGGATGCGGATCAGGGCGATGGTGCGGGCAACAACAACGCCACCCGTGCGGCGGCGGCGGCCGAACTGGCAGCCTGGCTCGAGACGAACCCGACAGGCTCGGACGATCCGGATGTGGTGATCCTCGGGGATCTGAACTCCTACGCCAAGGAAGAGCCGATCGTGATCCTCGAAGAGGCGGGTTATACCAATCTTGTGGCGGAAATCGCGGGCGAGGACACCTATGGCTACCGCTTCAGCGGCGCAGTGGGGACGCTCGACTATGCCATGGGGTCCCAGAGCCTCACGGCGCAGGTCACTGGGGCCACGGAATGGAACATCAACTCCGACGAGTTCGTGGTCTATGACTACAACGAGGAATCCACCTTCAACACGCCGATCCTGCGGCCTGAGGATCAGGGCCTCTTCGACGGCTCCAACCCGGCGCGGAACTCGGACCATGATCCGGTGATCATCGGGCTCGACCTGGACAATGACCGGATCAACGAGATTGTCGGCAATGTGCGCGTCAACGTGCTGCGGGGCACCGATGAGGATGACCGGATCGACGGCAAAGGCGGGCTCATCGACTTTGTGACCGGCAATGGCGGTGATGACATCTTCGTCTTTACCGACGAACAGGGGCTCAGCAACCGGCTGCGGATCACCGACTACACCGCCGGGGAGGATGTGATCGATCTGGGCGGGCTCGAGATCCGCGAGATCGTCGACGGGCCGCGCGGCACGACCATCCGGCTCGAGACCGACACGGTGGATCTGATCCGCGTGGTGGGCATCACCGATGCGGATGACATCGCCTTTATCTAAGAATGCATAGACGAGGGGAGGGGCCGTTTTCGCGGCCCCTTCTTTTTTGGACATATTCCGGAGGAGAGGATCATGGATCTGCACCACGTCACCGAAACCCTGAGCGTTGATGATGCGAACTTGACGGGGTCGCGGTTCAACAATGCCAATCTCTCGGGGTGTCGCTTCAATCAGATCGAGTTTTCCGGGGCGGCCTTCAACGACAGCAACATGACCGGCTGGCAGATCAATGATGTGAACCTGTCGGGGGCGCGGATCCGGAATGCCAACCTCTCCGGGCTTGAAATCGCGGATTGCAACCTGGCCGGTGCGACCATTGACGGCGTGCCGCTCGACGCGCTGCTGGCGGCCTATCGCGCGGCCCAAGCTGGGACGGAGTGAGCCCCAAAGCACCCGGATATGCGGTTTAATCTTTGCAGGACCGGGGAGGAGCCCCTACCTTTAAGGCAACAAGGAGGTCGCCATGCCCATTCCCGTTGTCCCGATTGCCAGCGCGGTTCTGAAATACGGACCGCTCGCGGCGGCTGCTCTGGCCACCGTGGCCTATGCCCGCGCCAAGCCGCGCGCCGTCAACCAGACTGCCGAAGACCTGATGGATGATGTTTCCGACGGGATGGAGTTCACCCGGTCGCCAGATGGGCGTCAGGTCAACGGCGCCGGGCGCTATCGCCGCTCCGTGCGGATGCCGAACGGCGCAGGGGTCGAGCTGGACATGAGCCTTCTGGGCCGTGTCCGGTTGCGGCGGGTCTGAGGATGGAGCTGCTTGGCGCCACCGCCTCGCCCTTTGTGCGCAAGGTGCGGACCCTGCTTCAGGTTACAGGTTATGATGAGGACGTGACCTTCACCCCGGTCACGGCTGCTGCGGTCGGGCAGGCCGACCCAACCCTGACAGCGGCGAATCCACTGGGCAAGATCCCGGTGCTGCTGCGAAAGGATGGGCCGGCCGTGTATGACAGCCGGGTGATCTGCCGCTACTTGGATGCGCATTTCAACCTCGACGCCTATCCGACCTCCCGCCTGTGGGAGGTTCTGACCCTTGAGGCGACGGCGGATGCGATGATGGAGGCCGGCGTGCTGATGGTCTATGAAGGCCGCTTTCGCCCGGAGGACAAACAGTTCGACGGCTGGGTCGAAGGGCAGTGGACTAAGATCGACCGGGCCCTGGACGTGATCGAGGCGCGCTGGATGAGCCATTTGAGCGGACCTATGGACATGAGCCAGATCGCGATTGGCTGTGCGCTGGGGTATCTCGATTTCCGCCATGACGTGCGCAACTGGCGCGGAACCCGGCCCGAGCTGGCGGCCTGGGCCGACCGGATCCTGGCAACCGATGCCATGATTGCCACGGCGCCGTCGGACTGAGTCGCGCGAA
Source organism: Pseudomonadota bacterium (assembly GCA_038746545.1). Taxonomy (GTDB): domain Bacteria; phylum Pseudomonadota; class Alphaproteobacteria; order Rhodobacterales; family Rhodobacteraceae; genus Dinoroseobacter. The sequence continues at coordinate 12,123 of JBCDKN010000004.1, read as the reverse complement.
ATCGGGAATCCGGGGCGAAAATGCCGGGTTCCCAAGGGGCAAGGGCATCGCTGCGCTGCGGCATTGTCGCCCGTTAGCGCCCCCATTTAAGCCTCTGCAGTAAGAAGTTTGCAGACTGCGACAAAACTGCGCTCCTATGTCCCCTCGACGGTCCGGGCAACCCCCCTATAACCCCAATGGAGCTGGGCCTGCCTTGCAGGTACCGCGTCATCGCTGGCGCCTATTTGCGCCCGGAGTAAGGAGAACCCACGTGTCCCACGCAGAGGATCAGACCGGCACACGCCGTGACTTTCTGTACTATGCCACGGCCGGCGCAGGTGTCGTCACCACGGGTGCCGCTGTTTGGCCGCTTGTGAATCAAATGAACCCGTCTGCCGACGTGCAGGCCCTCAGCTCGATCCGCGTTGCGGTCGATAGCGTGGCGCCCGGTACGCAGATCACTGTCAAATGGCTCGGCAAGCCTGTTTTCATCCGTCGCCGTACGGAAGAAGAGATTGCCGAAGCGCGCGCCGTCGATCTGAGCGAGCTGCCCGATGGCGATGCCCGCAACAACAACATTGGCGCGGCTCCGGCCACGGATGAAAACCGGTCGCTGACCACGTTCGACGGCGAGAATACCGGCGAATGGCTCGTGCAGATGGGCGTTTGCACCCATCTGGGCTGCGTTCCGCTCGGCGATGCCGGCGATTTCGGCGGCTGGTTCTGCCCGTGCCACGGGTCGCACTATGATACCTCCGGTCGTATCCGCCGCGGACCGGCGCCCGAGAACCTGCCGGTTCCGGTTGCCGAATTCGTTGACGCTGACACCATCAAACTGGGTTAAGGGAGAGAACACGCATGTCTGGAATCCCGCACGACCATTACGAGCCGAAGACCGGCGGTGAGAAGTGGGTTCACACCCGTCTCCCGGTGATCGGCCTCATCTACGACACCATCATGATCCCTACACCCAAGAACCTGAACTGGATGTGGATCTGGGGCATCGTGCTGACCTTCTGTCTCGCGCTGCAGATCGTCACCGGCATCATCCTTGCGATGCACTATACGCCCCATGTGGATATCGCCTTTGCCTCCGTTGAGCACATCATGCGCAACGTGAATGGCGGCTATATGCTGCGGTATCTGCACGCAAACGGCGCATCGCTGTTCTTCGTGGCGGTCTATCTTCACATCTTCCGCGGTCTTTACTACGGCTCATACAAGGCGCCGCGCGAGATCACCTGGATCATCGGGATGCTGATTTACCTGATGATGATGGGCACGGCCTTCATGGGCTACGTTCTTCCCTGGGGTCAGATGTCCTTCTGGGGCGCGACCGTGATCACAGGCCTCTTCGGCGCCATCCCCTTCGTGGGCGACGCGCTGCAGACCTGGCTGCTGGGCGGGCCGGCCGTGGACAACTCCACGCTGAACCGCTTCTTCTCGCTGCACTATCTGCTGCCCTTCGTAATTGCCGGTCTCGTGATCGTGCATATCTGGGCCTTCCACACCACCGGGAACAACAACCCGACCGGTGTTGAAGTGCGCCGCACCTCGAAGGAAGAAGCCGAGCGCGACACGCTGCCCTTCTGGCCCTATTTCGTGATGAAAGACCTCTTCGCACTAGCGCTGATCATGGTCGTGTTCTTCGCGATCGTGGGCTTCATGCCGAACTATCTGGGCCATCCGGACAACTATAACGAGGCAAACCCGCAGGCGACGCCCGCGCAGATCGTTCAGGAATGGTACTTCCTGCCCTTCTACGCGATCCTGCGCGCCTTCGACACCGAAGTGTGGCTCGTGATTGCCGTGGACTGGATCACCGGCGGTATCGTCGATGCGAAGTTCTTCGGGGTTCTGGCCATGTTCGGCGCGATCGCCGTGATGGCGCTGGCGCCGTGGCTCGACACCTCGTCGGTCCGCTCCGGCAAGTATCGCCCGATGTTCAAATGGTGGTTCGCGCTGCTGGTTGTCGACTTCTTCGTGCTGATGTGGGTGGGCGCCATGCCCGCCGAGGGGATCTATCCCTACATCGCTCTGATCGCGTCGGTCTACTGGTTCGCTTACTTCCTCGTGCTCCTGCCGCTTCTCGGTGTGATCGAGAAGCCGACAGCGCAGCCAGCCACCATCGAAGACGACTTCAACGCCCATTACGGCAAAGCTGACGATGCTGCAGGGTCCGCACCCGCTGCTTCGCCTGCCGAATAACGGGCGAGAGAAAGGATCACATCATGATCAGGAAACTCGCACTCACCGTTGCGGCGGCGCTCTCCCTCTCCGGGGGCGCGGCGCTGGCGGCAGGCGGCGCTGGGCATGTAGACGACTATGCCTTCTCGTTTGAAGGCCCGTTCGGGACCTATGACCAGATGCAGCTCCAGCGCGGCCTGCAGGTCTATACGGAGATCTGCGCGGCTTGCCACGGTCTGAAATTCGTCCCCCTGCGGACTCTTGGTGATCAGGGCGGTCCCGCCTTGCCCGAGAACCAGGTGCGCGCCTATGCAGAGTTCTATGAAGTCTTCGACGCGGAGATCGACGATTTCCGCGCGGCGCGTCCGACGGATCACTTCCCGGCCAGCTCGCTGGAGAATGCACCGGACCTGAGCCTGATGGCGAAGGCGCGGGCAGGCTTCCACGGGCCCTATGGCACCGGTTTGGCGCAGCTCTTCAACGGCATGGGCGGCGCAGAATACATCGCCTCCCTGCTGGCTGGCTATACCGGTGAAGAGAAAGAAGAGGCTGGCACCGTTCTCTATGAGAACGTGACCTTCCCGGGTGGCTGGATCTCCATGGCTCCGCCGCTCTATGGCGATGACGTGGAGTTTGCCGATGGCTCCTCGACCGAGCTGGAGGCGATCTCGCAGGATGTGGCAGCCTTCCTCATGTGGACGGCAGAGCCCAAGCAGAATGCCCGCAAGCAAACTGGCTTCATTGCGGTCACCTTTCTGATCGTGCTGTCGGTGCTGCTCTATCTGACGAACAAGCGGATCTGGGCACCGGTCAAGGCACGGGCCAAGGCGACCCCGGCCGAGTAAATCGAGCCATATCCAATTCCGGCGCGTCCCTTTCGGGGCGCGCTTTTTTTGTTGTACGGGCGCGCGCGCCCAATGACCGCTTGAGCGGACCCCGAGGGGCCGGTACATGAGGCGGGCCAAGGCTCAGGAGCATTCCCCATGTCCATGAACACATTCGGTCATCTCTTCCGCGTCACGACCTGGGGAGAAAGCCACGGGCCCGCTCTGGGCGCGACGGTGGATGGCTGCCCGCCGGGGGTGCCGATCACGGCCGAGGCGCTGCAGGTCTGGCTCGACAAGCGCAAGCCGGGCCAGAACAAGTATACCACTCAGCGGCGGGAGCCTGACGCGGTTGAGATCCTCTCCGGCGTCTTCGAGGGGCAGAGCACTGGCACGCCGATCCAGCTGATGATCCGCAATGCGGACCAGCGTTCCAAGGATTATGGGGATATCGCCGAGAAGTTCCGCCCGGGTCATGCGGACATCACCTATTGGCAGAAATACGGCATTCGCGACTACCGGGGCGGGGGCCGCTCCAGCGCACGCGAGACCGCGGCCCGCGTGGCGGCCGGTGGTGTGGCTCGCGCCGCGCTGGAAGCACTGGCACCGGGGCTGCAGATCACCGGCTACATGACCCAGATGGGCCCCCATGGCATCGATCGCGCCAAGTTCGACTGGGATCAGATCGAGCAGAACCCGTTCTGGACCCCGGACCCGCAGGCGGCCGAGGAATGGGCGGGCTATCTCGACGGGCTGCGCAAGTCCGGCAGCTCCGTTGGCGCAGTGATCGAGGTGACGGCGCGGGGTGTGCCTGCGGGCCTCGGTGCGCCGATCTATGGCAAGCTCGACACGGATCTCGCCGCCGCGATGATGAGCATCAATGCGGTCAAGGGCGTCGAGATTGGCGAAGGGATGGCCGCTGCGGCCCTGACGGGCGAGGCCAATGCGGATGAGATCTCCATGGGCGCTGACGGTCCGGTCTACAGTTCGAACCATGCGGGTGGAATTCTCGGTGGGATCTCAACCGGGCAGGACGTGGTCGTACGCTTCGCAGTGAAGCCGACCTCCTCGATCCTGACCCCGCGCGGGACGATCACCAAGTCTGGCGGGCCGGCAGAGATCATCACCAAAGGTCGGCACGACCCTTGCGTGGGGATCCGTGCGGTGCCCGTGGGCGAGGCCATGATGGCCTGCGTCTTGCTCGATCACCTGCTGCTCCACCGGGGCCAGGTGGGCGCAGGCTTGCGCGGTCAGATCGGCTGAGCCGCCGCGCTCAGCCGCCCCGAACCCAGGGGCTGGTGGTCTGGCTCTCGGTCGAGAAGCCGAAATTGTCGAGCACATAGGGCGCGGCGAAGGTGATCACAGCGGTCGCGGCGAAGGCCAGCAGCATGGGTTTCATTCTGTCTCTCCCTTGAGGGTTGTGTTGGCCTGCAGGAAGGCGATCAGGTCGTCGCGATCCTGGGGCTTGGTTATCCGTTGCATGGGCATCTTCGTGCCCGGCGTGTAGTTGTCCGGCCCGAGATCGAAAAGCTTGTCGACCGTCTCGGCGGACCAGACGATATCCGAGTTTTGGAGGCTCTCTGAATAGGTGTAGTCGGGCAGGCCGCCGGCCTCGCGCCCGAACAGGCCATAAAGCGAAGGCCCGGCCCGCCGCTTCCCGTCCGGGCCAAGCGTATGGCAAATCGCGCATTTGCGGTTGAACTGGCGCTCGCCATTGGAGGCGGTCTCGGTCCCATTGAGGAACTTCTTGCCGCTGACATCCATCTGCGGCGCGTCCGAGGGCCTGTCCGTGGGCCAGCTGTAGAGCGCCTCGTCGAGCCCGCCTGCCAGCAGGTTCTCCCCATCAGGGGAGAAGCTCAGCGCCCAGATCGGGCCGCGGGTCGTGGCGCGGAAATCCGAGCCAATGGACCAGTCGGATGTGTTGAGGAGCGAGATATACCCCTCCCCATCGCCCATGGCGAGTTGGCTGCCATCGCGCGACTGCGCGAGCGCCAGGATCGGTCGCCGACCGAGGGTAATGTCGGCGATCTCGGTTCCGCTGGCCAAATCGAGCACACGGGTCACGCCGTCAACTGAGCCATAGGCGAGCCAGCCAGCAGCCTCGTTCACCACCATACGGTTGATCCCGAAACCATGGCGCAGAATAATGCGTGTTTCCTCGCCCGAGGCGACGTCCCAGGCGCGCAACGTCCCGTCGATAGAGGCCGAAAGAAGTGTCTTGCCCTCTTCGGTCCAAGCCAGCGCGTTGACACCGGCGTCATGGCCGCTCAACACGCGGGAGGGCGCGCCGTCGCGGGCCCAGAGGGTAATCGTGCCGTCCCAACTGGCCGAGGCGATCACGCTCCCATCAGGACTGGCCGCGAGATCAGAGACCTTCCCCAAATGGCGGCCCAACTCCTGCGCCGTGCCGGTTTCCAGATCCCAGAGCAGGACGGCAAAGTCATCCCCCGCCGAGGCAAGCGTCCGGTCGTCCACGAAGGAAACGGTCTTGACCGCCGCCTCATGACCTTCGAGCCAGAGCGGCTTCCGTGCCTGCCAGAGACCGACTGCATTGTCGAAGCTGGCCGTGGCGACCGTCCCGGAGGGCGACACCGCCACCCCCATGATCGGACCGCCATGGCCTTTGAGCGTATAGAATTCTCCGGCCGGGGCGAGACCCGGCCAGAGCGCGCAGCAGAGCGCAAGCCAAAGCCGCATCAGGCTACTCGGCAGGCGTCGCAGACGTGGAAGTCGGAGCGGCGGCCTCCCTGGCCTTCACCTCATCCACCCAGAGGGAATGGTGCTCGCGGGCCCATTGCTCTTCGACCTGACCGGAGCCCATGGCGTCATAGGCGCCCTCCATCCCCACGGACCCGATATAGATATGGGCCAGGATGATCGCCATCATCACGAAGGCGACGATGGAGTGCCAGAGCTGCGCGTATTGCATTTCTTCATGGGGCGCGAGCTGTTCGGGCAGGATGCCAAGACCCAGCATCTCAGGGATGCCCGTGTTGTTCAGGGCGGCGAAGGTCTTGGCGAACATCGGCAGCTCGAACGGGAAGAGCAGGGACAGGCCAGACAGCGAGATCGAGCCGCCAAGCAGGATCACGGACCAGAAGATCACCTTCTGCCCGGCATTGAACTTCTTGGCCGGCGGGTGAACGCCCTTCTTGAAGATCCCGCCCCCCACAGCAATCCATTTCAGGTCTGTTTTGTTGGGGATGTTCTCTTTGATCCAGAGAACAAGGATCATCAGGATGGCCAGCATGAAGGCCCATGAGATATTGTTATGCACCCATTTCGAGGCTCCGGCGAGCACGGCAAAGCTGTCCTTGCCGAAGACCGGGATCAGGTAGAGCCGTCCGAACAGGGATACGAGGCCGGTGATCCCCAGAACAATGAAGCTGCCTGCCAGAAGCCAGTGTGCAAAGCGTTCGACGGAGGCAAAGCGCTGGATCGTGCGACCGGTCTTTGTGCCGTCGATGGTGATCCGACCGCGCAGTAGAAAGAAGAGCGCCAGCGCGCCAAGGGTGCCGAGCAACAGATAGCCGCCGTATTTAAGCAGCGGACCCTGGCGGAACTCCAACCACCACATGCCGCGATCCTGGATCAGGACGCCCGTGGCCGGGCCGCGGGCCGAAACGGTCACATCCGCCGTGCCGTAGCGCAGGGCCAAGTAGACATCACTGTCGGAGGCGCCGCCGAGGGTGCCGAGCTGCGCGGCCATGTCGGCGGCATTGTTGCCAGTGCTATCCAACCGGTAGGAAAGGTCGACATTTTCCCCGCGCTGCCGGGCCAGGATATCCTCCAGCGTCGGCGCGCCACCGGTCGCCGAGCGATCCGGTTCTACGGCGGTTGGAGCCTCCTGCGCCGGTGCGACGCTGACCAGGGTCAGTGTCAATATGAGGGCGAGTAAGCTGCGTAAAATCATCGTGGCCTCCCATTCTGATGCGGTTCTAAGCCGCAAATATGTAATGAAGAGTAGGTTTTTTGCGCCAACTGTCCATCGAATTCCGGGCGTGATTATAGGGGCTCCGGCCAGGAGGCGTTAGGGGGGCCACGAAGGCAAAAGACGCGACTTTGGTGCCGGGTCTAGTCGCGCATGGAATCCTTGAGGCGGACGACCTCTTTATAGGCGGAGGCGGCCTTTTGGAACTCGCCCTCGGCCTCATAAAGCTGGGCGCGCGCTTCGGTAAACCGGGTGAGCCAGATCGGGTAGCCGATGCTCTGGGCAATGCGCTGACCCTCGATCAGTGCCTCAGAGGCATGGCGCATCTCGCCGCGCTTTCGTTGCGCGATCCCGAGTTGGTGCAGCAACTGACAGGCGGCGCGCTGATCCCGGTCGGTTTGCGCGATCTCCAGCCCTTCCTCCAGATGCGGCAAGGCGTCCACCGGACGGTCGAGGGCGATGTAAGCCGCGCTCAGCACCTCGAGCGTGTAGGGCAGAATGATCCGGTTCTTGTACTGACGCGCAAGGGCGAGGGACTCCTCGGCCCGCTCTGCCGCTTGCACATACTTGTACTCGTAGTTCATCGTCCTTGCGATGTTGTGCTCCACCCGGGCGCGCTCCGCCCCTTTGGCGAGCTCGAGCGCATTTTCGAGCGCATGGCGGGACTCCTCGATCCGACCGCGATAACGCTGAATGGTGGATTGCGTCGTGTAGAGATCTACGAGCGCTTCGTCCGGGATGGTGTCATCGACCAGATCAAAGCCGCGCCGCACCATACGGCTGGCGAAGTCCCGACGCCCGGCGCTGTAATGCACAACCCCCAACAAGGAGAAGACATCCACAAGCAGGTGCTTGGCCACCAGACGGTCCATGCCCTGCTTGGCCTGCAGGCAATAGGAGGTTGTCTGTTCGAAGTCCCCGCGCCACTTGGCTTGCCATCCCAGTGTACGCAAGGCGCTACAACGGGCGAGCGCGTCATGGCTTGTCTGCTGGTCCACAAGGGCCAGCGCCTGCTGGGCCAGTTCCGCACTGCGCACGCGGTCTGTCCATCTGCATTCCCAAGCCAGGCGGGTCAGCAATTTGGGATCGGGTACGCGACTCTCAGAGCGCGCACGGTCGGTGCGTTGCATAGGGACCTATTTGCGGTGCGGTGTTCTCCTATGACAATATTGAAGCAATCCACAAAAAATCCATTGAAAAAATCAAATACTGCCAGAGATTTTTTTCATGAATGCGTCGGGCATTTTATGGATTGGTCGCCGCAGCGGCCCTGAGGACCCTTGTCCACTGCTTGTCATAGAGGAAAAGCCAGTCCTGCGGGGCGGCGCGAATGAGTGTTTCGAGCGCGGATGCAACCTCCTGCGTCGTGGCTTCGATACTCTCCGGCATGAGCGGATCGGCGAGCTCAAGTGAGATCTTGTTTTCGGTTTGCACAGCCATGGCAGGGAGGATCGGACTCTTGAGCTTGCCGGCAAACCGCGCGGGCCAACCCGCCATGCCCGCCGGCTGACCAAAGACCGTCACCCGCACGCGGTCGCGGGATTTGTCATAGGAGGCCTCGGCAGGCGGGGCACGTTGAATCCTATCGACCACGCCGATCACGAGCATCCCGGACTTCAAAGCCTTAAGCACAGCGCGCGCGACGGAGGCTTCGGGCGTACGGCGGACATCGATGCACTCGCAGCCCAGGTGGACATAGTAGCTGTGCTGGGCGGCGGCACGGGCGTCCTTCTTACTCTCGCGGACGAGCATAAGGGTGGGGTAGCGCGCGGCCAGGCCCCGCACCATGGCGATCGAGGCCTGGCAATGGGGCATCACCAGCACGGCGCCACGCCCCTGGGCCAGCGCGGCTTCCAGCTTGGCGGTTTCGGGGACCTCTAGCATCGCGTCGAGCGCCTCGGTCTCGCCGTTGCGGAGCATCTCCATCCGCACGAGCCCGAGTTTCATCTGGCTCACCCAAGCTTGGTGCATCGCGGTGGGGTTCGGGTTGCCGAGGACTTTGGCCAAGGCGGTGTTCGTTTGTTTCAGTGGCGCGCCCGGCAGGTGATAGGCCATCCGCAGCAGAAGCCCGAAGGCCCCATAGCCGGCCCGCTCAACCCAGTCGGGGGCGTTCCGCATCCGGCGCAGACCGCCATCGAATAGAAACCAGATACGATCCTTGAAACGGGTAAAGCTGAGGGCCACGGGGAAGTCCTGTCTCGGGGGCGGGTCTAGATGTGGCCTGCTCCGGGCGTGCTGTAAAGCCTCGGACCTGCTTGCCAAAGAAAAACGCCCCGGCGGTGACACCGGGGCGTTCATTTTCAGGTCTGTCTGCGCAGAAGGGGCTTAGTTGCCCTTCTGCTCATAGGCGGTGCCCCAGCCCCAGGCGCCGGAGCCGAAGCCGCGGGCCACCACGCGTTCGCGGTAGATGCCTGAGACGACGTCGCCGTCACCCGCCAGAAGCGCCTTGGTGGAGCACATCTCAGCGCAGATCGGCAGCTTGCCTTCTGCGACCCGGTTGCGCCCGTACTTGGCGAACTCTGCGGTGGAGTGGGTTTCTTCCGGGCCACCGGCACAGAAGGTACATTTGTCCATCTTGCCGCGGGAGCCGAAATTTCCTGCTTGCGGGTACTGCGGCGCGCCGAAGGGGCACGCGTAGAAGCAGTAGCCACAGCCGATGCACAGATCCTTGGAGTGCAGCACCACACCGTCATCGGTCTGGTAGAAGCAGTCCACAGGGCACACCGCCATACAGGGCGCGTCGGAACAATGCATGCAGGCCACGGAGATCGACCGTTCCCCGGGCTGACCATCATTGATGGTCACCACGCGGCGACGGTTGATGCCCCAGGGCACCTCATGCTCGTTCTTACACGCTGTGACGCAGGCATTACACTCAATGCAGCGTTCAGCGTCGCAAAGGAACTTTGCTCTTGCCATTGGTCGCTCTCCTTACGCCGACCAGATTTTGCAGAGAGTGGCCTTGGTCTCCTGCATCTGGGTTACGCTGTCATAGCCGTATGTTTGGGCTGTGTTGGTGCTTTCCCCAAGGACATAGGGGTCTGCGCCGTCCGGGTATTTGGACCGCAGGTCCTCACCCTCGAGATGCCCGCCGAAGTGGAAGGGCATGAACGCCACGCCGGACCCAACCCGTTCGGTGACCATGGCCATAACCTTGACCTTGCCGCCTTCGGGGCCTTCGACCCAGACCTGAGCACCATCCCGGATACCAAGGTTGTTGGCATCGCGCGGATTGATCTCGACGAACATGTCCTGCTGAAGCTCGGCAAGCCAGGGGTTCGACCGGGTCTCGTCACCGCCACCCTCGTATTCGACCAGACGGCCGGAGGTGAGGATAATCGGGTAGTCCTTGGAGTAGTCGTTCTTCTGGATCGACGCGTACATAGTCGGCAGACGGTAGAATTTCCGATCCTCATAGGTCGGGTAATCCGCCACCAGGTCACGCCGGTTGGTGTAGAGCGGCTCGCGGTGCACCGGCACCGGATCCGGGAAGGTCCACACGACCGCACGGGCTTTTGCGTTCCCGAAGGGCGCGCATTCATGTGCGATTGCCACCCGCTGGATGCCGCCCGAGAGGTCGGTTTTCCAGTTGGTCTTGGGACCGGCCACGGCATCGATTGCCGCGCGCTCTTCGTCGGTAAGGTCCCCATCCCAGCCGAGATCCATCAACATCTGCATGGTGAACTCGGGATATCCGTCCTGGATCTCCGAGCCCGCCGAGTAGACACCTTCGGCCAGCAGGTTGTCGCCATCCCGCTCGACGCCGAACCGGGCGCGGAAGGTCAGACCCCCCTCGGAGACCGGCTTGGACATGTCGTAGAGGTTTGGGGTGCCCGGATGCTTCATCTCCGGTGTGCCCCAGCACGGCCACGGCATGCCATAGTAGTCGCCATCCGCGGGACCACCCACAGCCTGCAGCGTCGTCTTGTCGAACGTGTGCTGGTTGGCCATGTGCAGCTTGATCCGCTCCGGTGACTGGCCCGTGTAACCCACGGTCCACATGCCGGCGTTGAACTCGCGCGTGACACTCTCGATGTTCGGCGTGTTCTCGTCTTCCATCTCGATATTGCGGAAGAAGCGGTCTGCGAAGCCGAACTTGTTGGCGAAGAGGCCGATGATCTCGTGATCGGTCTTGGACTCAAAAAGCGGGTCCATGATCTTGTCGCGCCACTGCAGCGAGCGGTTGGACGCGGTGACCGAGCCATAGGTCTCGAACTGCGTCGCGGCCGGCAGCAGGTACACGCCATCCTCACGGTCATGCAGAACCGCAGAGACTGTTGGGAACGGGTCCACCACGACAAGCATGTCGAGCTTCTCCATCGCCGTCTTCATCTCTTTCATACGGGTCTGGGAGTTCGGGGCATGGCCCCAGAGCACCATGGCCCGCACGTTGTTCGGCTGATCCATGTTCTCGGGATCTTCAAGGATACCATCGATCCAGCGGGACACCGGAATGCCCGTCAGGTTCATCAGGTTCTTGTCCTTGCCGTCGGCCGCTTTGACAGTCTGGAACTGCCCTTTGAGCCAATCAACATCTTCACCCCAGACGCGGGACCAGTGGGCCCATGCGCCGCCCGACAGGCCATAGTAGCCCGGCAGGGTGTGGCTGAGAACGCCGAGATCCGTCGCCCCTTGCACGTTGTCATGGCCGCGGAAGATGTTGGTGCCGCCACCGGAAGTACCCATGTTGCCGAGTGCGAGCTGAAGCACGCAATATGCACGGGTATTGTTGTTGCCGGTGGTGTGCTGGGTGCCACCCATGCACCAGATCACGGTGCCGGGGCGGTTATTGGCGAGGGTCCGTGCCACACGCTGCAGCTGGCTGCCAGGCACGTCGGTGACACGCTCGACCTCTTCCGGGGTCCAGCGGGCAACCTCTTCTTTGATCTGGTCCATTCCCCAGACACGGGTGCGGATGAACTCCTTGTCCTCCCAGCCGTTCTCGAAAATGTGCCACAGAATACCCCAGACGAGCGCCACGTCCGAGCCGGGACGCATGCGGACATACTCGTCAGCATGGGCCGCGGTGCGCGTGAAGCGCGGGTCGCAGACGATGACGGGGGCGTTGTTCTGTTCCTTGGCCTTCAAGGGGTGCAACAGCGAGACAGGGTGCGCCTCGGCCGGGTTGCCGCCAATGATGAAGATGGCCTTGGAATTGTGAATGTCGTTGTAGCTGTTGGTCATGGCGCCGTAGCCCCATGT